>CP148074.1:0-1200000 GCA_037482215.1 Pseudomonas mendocina | reverse complement strand
TAAAATGCACATTTCGGACATAAAAAAACCCGGAAGATTCCGGGTCTTTTTGTCGCGCAAAGGCTTACTGCCCCAGCATCTGACCGATGGTTGGGTCCTTAAATGCGCGAGTCAGGGCATCGCTCAACACATCACTGACCAGCTTGTTGTTGGTGGCCTGATTCGGCGCCATACCGAAGCGCTGATTCAGCGACGCACCATAACGCCCGGTATAACGGCGGCTGCTGTTTTGTACGTCAACGCGAATATTGGCCGTCATGTCAGCCTCGGTCACATACAGCTTGTCTTTAGGCGACTGATACTTCAGCTCAGCCAAAGTCAGCGTTAGCTGGGGTGCATTGTAGGCATTTGGGGTCGGGGTAAAGCCCAGCAGGCGAACTGCCATCTCAGCCTGGGCCTGTAATTTCGGCACAACAGCATTGCTGGATACGCTGATTGCGCTGGTTTCCGGATAAAGACCACCGCGTGTCCCCAGCACTTGGGATGGACGGCCATCAACCACTTTAACAACCACCGGCTGACCGTGACCTACAGCAGTCAGAGGGGTATTCAGCTTCGGTTCAGGGCTCAGTTGCTGCGGGCTATGCGCACAGCCCACCAGAGAAATACTGGCAACAGTCAAAAGACCCAACAGCAGACGACGCAGCATGCTTATTTCTCCTACCCAACTCAGTAAGTCTTAATTGGCGCGCAGTATAACGACCTTGTGAAATGCCGCCCAGCACAGCCTGTTAGTACATTTGTTGCGCATGAGGTTCCCGTCATAACCCTGTCACCCAAACATGGGATAAAGGTCATGTCTGCACGAACAAGGGGGAAAAACACATGTCATTGCTGAAACGCCTGCAATCGCTGCTCAACCCTGTACGCACCTTTGCGCTGGTCGATCAGCAGGGTGTTTGTCGCGCCCTGCGCCAGTCTGCACAGCTTCCTCAAGGCGCGCAGTGGGTTGAAATTGAAGAGTACAGTCTAAGCTTACTCAGCCGCCCATTACCGCTGAATGCTCGCCGCAGAGCTAGCCAACAGGCAGATAAACACTGCGCTGCGGTGACCGCCCGCGCCTGATTTGAAGAAATGTCACTTCAAACGACCCATTTTCCCTCTTTACCCTTATAATCGCGCCCGATTATAAGGTCGCCTCCTGAACCGGGCCTGCCGTAGCGCTGATGCACCTTCATCGGCCGCGCCCCAGAGAGTCGCCCGCTTCACTCAGCTGACAAAACCTGTTCCCGAAACGCCGGTCAAATTACACAGTTTGCCCAGCAAGATCGGAAAACAGTTGTAGCTGCTGTGATTTGAGGTTCACGACTCCAAAAGAGCGTGAAAAAAACGGTTGGAAAAACTTCAAAAGAGTGTGGCGAAAATGAACAATTCTATGGTTGTTAACAGCCTGAAGAAGTCTGCCTCCTGCACCTATGAGTATCTCGTCGACTGCTGATCGGCGGTGTGAATACACGCTCGTTTACGTCTATTGAGTACAGGTTTGCGGAGAAGTGGTAATGGCGCAGAACGCTTACGAAACAGTGGATGTGGTGCTGGTTGGTGCCGGCATCATGAGTGCGACCTTGGCCGTACTGTTGAAAGAGCTCGATCCCAGCATCAAGCTGGAAGTGGTCGAGATGATGGCCTCCGGGGCGCTGGAAAGCTCTAACCCGTGGAACAACGCAGGCACCGGCCACGCCGCCCTATGTGAGCTGAACTACACACCAGAGTCAGCTGACGGTTCGATCGACATCAAGAAGTCGGTCACCATCAACACACAATTCGAAGAATCCAAGCAGTTCTGGGCCTATCTGGTCGAGAAGGGTCACTTCAACTCACCCAAATCCTTTATCAACCCGGTTCCGCACATCAGCTTCGTGCGCGGTCCGAAAGATATCGCTTACCTGAAAAAACGCCACAGTGCGCTGACAGCTCACCATGCCTTCGAGGCCATGGAGCTGACTGAAGACCGCGCCACTATGGCTCAGTGGATGCCACTGATGATGTCAGGTCGCGACGCTAACGAACCTATTGCCGCCACCCGCGTGGAGGCTGGCAGCGACGTTAACTTCGGTCGCCTGACCCTGAATCTGCTGGATCACTTGGGCAAGCAGGAAAATGCCCGTGTTTCCTGCAACCAGAAAGTGGTCGGCCTGCAACGCAGCGGAAATGGCTGGCTGGTCAACGTCAAAGACCTGAACAGCGGCAACACCCGCGAGATCCAAACCAAGTTCGTTTTCCTTGGTGCTGGCGGTGCGGCGCTGCCGCTGCTGCAAATGTCAGGCATCCCTGAAGGCAAAGGCTTCGGTGGTTTCCCGGTCAGCGGCCAGTGGCTGCGCTGCGACAACCCGGAAGTGGTCAAGCAGCACCAGGCCAAGGTGTACAGCATGGCTGCGGTAGGCTCACCGCCCATGTCGGTTCCGCACTTGGACACCCGCGTGGTAGACGGCAAAACCTCTCTGCTGTTCGGCCCGTACGCGGGCTTCACCACCAAGTTCCTTAAGCGCGGCTCGTTCCTTGATCTGCCAATGTCGGTGCGTCTGAACAACATCGGCCCGATGCTGGCGGTTGCCCGTGACAACTTTGACCTGACTAAGTACTTGGTTAAAGAAGTGCTGCAATCTCAGGATCAACGTTTGGAAACCCTGAAGGGCTTCTACCCAGAAGCTAAAGCCTCAGACTGGCGCTTGGAGATTGCAGGTCAGCGCGTGCAAATCATCAAGAAAGACGCCAAGAGTGGTGGCGTTTTGCAGTTCGGTACGGAGCTGGTGGCCGCGCAAGACGGTTCCATCGCCGCACTGCTGGGCGCCTCACCGGGCGCATCGGTGACTGTTTCCATCATGCTGGACCTGATCAAACGTTGCTTCGGTGACAAACTCAAGTCTGAGCAGTGGAGCAGCAAGCTGAAGGAAATTTTCCCGGCCAGCCGTACCGAAATGGCCGAGGATGCAGCGCGCTACAAAGAGGTTCAGGCCCGCTCCAACGAGCTGCTACAGCTGAACATCAGCAGCAACGTTTGATCGTCAGCCATAAAAAAACGCCCTTCGGGGCGTTTTTTTATGGCGCACTAAAGGCTCAACAACGCTGAGCGAGTTTTGCCTGCAGCTGTTTACGTGCCGTATCCACTTGGTCATCGCTGTAATAATTGCGCGTACCGTCTGCCTCCTGACGGAAGTAGCGACGACCTTCAGGAATGGAGCTCAGGCGCTGACGCAGTTGCTGGCACTCTTGCGCGCGCCTGCCTTGAGCTTCACGTGCCTTGGCATCATCACGGGCTTGCTCTTGTCTGCGCGCATCATAAAACTGGCTGGCCCGGGCCTCCCGATCACGAGTAAGTTGATCGCGCTCCACCACCTGAGGCCTCACCTGAACCTGCTCGGCCCCCTGCCCTGCTGGACGCTGACCGAAGTGCACTTGTCCATTAGCGTCTGTCCAGCGATAGATTTCAGCTGCAGCCAACCCCGGCAGAATCAAGAGGCACCATAAAATGCGCATCACACAAGCCCTGTGCATATAAGAGCTGCCGAGCATAGCTGGCCACCCGCCAAACTTACTAGATCAGGGCTTAACCGGCGTGACTTTGACCGCAGGTTCTCCGCCATGGCCCAGTTGACGCAGCGTCTCGATCCTAGCGCGGGCACGGAAGGCGTACTCACTGTTCGGATAGTAGGCAGCAATAAACTGGTAAGTCTGCACGGCATCAACGTACAGCGCCTGCCGCTCAAGGCATTGCCCGCGTAACAGGGAGATTTCCGGCTGGATATAACGACGGGAACGGCTATTACGCTCGGCCTTGGACAGATACAAAATCGCCGCTTCACAGTTGCCTTGATCGTACGCCTCATAGGCCTTGTTCAAATTACTGTCGAGATTATGCCGTGTGGTGCAGCCCGCCAAGCCTGCAAGCAGCAAAGCCATTACTAAAATTCGCATGTGTTCTCTCCTCCGATGGGCACGTTATCGGCCATGCTGCAAAATTCTTCAGGAGCATAACCTCCGTTGGGTCTTACCTGATCGACGATGACCGCTGGGCAGCCGTCCAAATACACTCAAAACCTCGGTCCGTGTGCTCTGGAGCAATCATGCTGCCATTTTTCCGCTTGCCCTTACTGGCCTGCACACTGCTATTGAGTGCTTGCTCGCCTACGACCCCGCTATTCATTGCACAGATAACCACCAATGAAGTGGTGGAACACAAAGCAATGAAAGAACACCGCATGCAGGCAGCCCTCGAGGACGAAGGCGATCTGCTGACCTACAGCGCCCTAGCCATGCGCGATGCAAAGACAGATCAGGCTCAATAGCTATACCTCACAGGCTACAAAGACCGGAATCTGGGCGACGATGTACGGGCCATCGCGCTGTATCAGATCGGCCTGATGTATATGAACCGCTTTAATGACCAACGCAATGACACCGTAGCACTCAACTATTTCTACAAGGTGCTCAATGAGTTCCCTGCCAGCCGCGCCGCCGAACGGGCATAAACCCGCATTGTGATGATGCGTCAGCGCTCCGGAGAGGCCGCACAAAAAACCTCTCGTGAGCTGCTTGCCAACTGGCAGCCCAACCAGGAGCTGGACCTGTACAAGCCCAGCTTGGATCAGGGTATGACCTTGTTATCGCGCAGAGCGGTACTCAAAAAGCGTGTGGATGAAGCCGAAGAGCTATACCTACTGGCCTTGAGTGATCCCGGCATTCCCGCCGATATAAAAGAAAAGGCCCTTTATCAATTAGGCCTAATGTTCATGGCAAGTGACAACCCACAACCTAGCCGGGAAAAAGCCATCACCTACTTACGGCGCCTATTGGTGCAATACCCAGAGAGCAGCCTGCGCGAGAAAGCTGCCAGGCACCTGGATCAAGCCCTAAACCGCCGGATAATGGCACCAACGTATTAAATAGAAGCAATTTTGCTAGCTTTTGCGTAAGTAGCGCTCCGGAACAATGACTACATCACTTGAGCGTAGTAGCCTCCCATGCAGTTGCTACTCAGGAGTTTGTGCATGTCCATACGCCGTACCAAAATCGTCGCTACCCTTGGCCCATCCAGCAACAGTCCAGAAATTCTTGAACAGCTGATCATTGCTGGTCTGGACGTAGCTCGTCTCAACTTCTCGCACGGCACTCCGGATGAACATAAAGCACGCGCTCAGCTGGTGCGTTCTTTGGCTGCAAAAAACGGTCGCCATGTAGCGCTGTTAGGTGACCTGCAAGGGCCGAAAATCCGTATCGCCAAATTCGCCAATAAGCGCATTGAACTGAATGTTGGCGACAGCTTCACCTTTTCCATCAGCCACCCGCTGACCGAAGGCAACCAGCAGGTTGTTGGCATCGACTACCCCGATTTGGTCAAAGACTGTGGTGTTGGTGACGAGCTGCTGCTGGACGATGGCCGCGTGGTGATGCGCGTCAAAGACGCCACTGCAACCGAACTGCATTGCGAAGTGCTAATCGGCGGCCCGCTCTCAGACCATAAAGGGATCAACCGTCGAGGTGGTGGCCTGACAGCTCCGGCACTGACAGAAAAAGACAAGGCCGACATCAAACTGGCGGCAGAAATGGAGCTGGATTACCTGGCCGTTTCCTTCCCCCGCGACGCCTCTGACATGGAATACGCCCGCACCCTGCTTAAGGAAGCTGGTGGTACTGCCTGGCTGGTGGCCAAGATCGAGCGCGCCGAAGCGGTTGCTGATGACGAAGCCCTCGACGGCCTGATCCAAGCCTCTGACGCCGTGATGGTTGCCCGTGGCGATTTGGGTGTGGAGATCGGCGACGCAGAACTGGTTGCCATCCAGAAGAAAATCATCCTGCACGCACGCCAGCACAACAAGGCTGTGATTGTGGCCACGCAGATGATGGAATCCATGATCCAGAACCCGATGCCAACCCGCGCCGAAGTGTCCGATGTGGCCAACGCCGTACTGGACTACACCGATGCGGTCATGCTCTCGGCCGAAAGTGCCGCAGGCGCCTACCCGCTGGAAGCCGTGCAGGCCATGGCGCGTATTTGCTTGGGGGCGGAAAAACACCCGACCAGCAAAACTTCCGGACACCGGATGGGCAGTGAGTTTGAGCGCTGCGACGAAAGCATCGCCCTGGCCTCCATGTACACCGCCAACCACTTCCCGGGTGTTAAGGCGATTATTGCCCTGACCGAAAGCGGCTACACCCCGCTGATCATGTCGCGTATCCGTTCCTCGGTGCCGATCTTCGCCTTCTCCCCGCACCGCGAGACTCAAGCGCGTGCGGCACTGTTCCGTGGCGTTTACACCGTACCGTTCGATGCAGCTGCGCTGCAACCGAGCGAGGTGAGCCAAGCTGCGGTAGATGAACTGCTCAAGCGTGGTGTGGTTCAGGCCGGTGACTGGGTGATTCTGACCAAAGGTGACAGCTACCACACCATTGGTGGCACCAACACCATGAAACTGCTGCATGTAGGTGAAGCGCTGGTCTGATCAGCCAACACTCGCTAAAGGGCCGCTCACTGAGCGGCCTTTTCGTATTACAGGGATACCACATGTGTATCGCAGTGTTGGAGCGACTTCAGTCGCGAATGACTGGACAGAACCGCACAGCGGTGTCGGTCACAACGTTCCCGGATTACGCCTGCGGCTAATCCAGGCTACGGACTGAGCCAGGTCCTATAGCCAAACAACTCCAGCCCCAATCACCGACTAGGCAAACTTGCTGAAATCCGGCTCGCGCCGCTGCATAAACGCGGTCAGCGCTTCAATGGCTTCGGGTGAGCGCAGGCGCTGACCAAACAGTGCGCCTTCTTCTTCGATCACCTTTCGCAATTCTTCCCGCCCCGGTTCACGCATCAAGCGCTTGCTGTCGCTAACAGCTGAGGGCGCCAGCTTAAGGAAGCGCAGAGCCGCCTCACGCGCCGTATCCAATACGCTAGGACCATCTTCCAGCGCATGATTGGCGATCCCCCACTGCGCGGCCTGTTCTCCGGTAAAACTCTGCCCCAACAGCAGCAACTCAGCAGCTCTCACATGGCCCAGCAGACGCGGCAGAATTAAGCTGGAACCATACTCAGGGCACAGCCCCAAGTTGACGAAGGGCATTTTGAGCGTTGCATTGCGCCCGACATAAACCAAATCACAGTGCAGCAGCAGGGTTGTACCAATCCCAACTGCCGGGCCGTTCACTGCCGCAACAACTGGTTTGCTGAAGTCAAACAACGCCTTCATAAACTGGAACACTTCACTGTTCAGCCCAGTTGGCGGTGCCTTGATAAAATCAGCAACATCGTTACCGCTGGTAAAGCAGCTGTCTCCGCCGGTAATCAGCACAGCCCGCACGCTCTTATCCTGATCAGCCTGTTCCAGAGCGTCAGCCATAGCACTGTACATGGCGCGGGTCAGGGCATTTTTTTTGTCAGCACGGTTCATACGCAAGGTAACCAGACCTTGTTCGCGCTCGACCAACACATGTTCGCTCATGGCACATCCTCAAGGCTGTTCGGCCACCCACCGGCAACCGATCGGTCTAGGCGTGCGGCAAGAAGCTGTCAGCGAAAATCTGGCTGCGCGGCAAACCTGCAAGGTAGAGGCGGCGCGCAAAACTTTCGACATTGTCAGGGTGGCCGCAGAGTAAGGCGATGCTCTGACGCGGAACAAGGCGCAGTTCAGCCAAAGCAGCGGTCAAGTCGGACGAAACTATTAACTCGACCTGTAGATTGGAGTGGATTGCTTCCAGTGCTTTCAACTCATCCCTGAGGTAGTGCGAGGCTGCATCACGCGCCACATGCAACAAGCGAACAGCGCCCTGGTGGTCATTGCGTATGGCTTCGCGCAATACCGAATATAGAGGCGCCAATCCAGTGCCCGAAGCCATCAGCAGCAACGGCCTACTCTGCCATTCAGGGTCATAGTGCAGTGCCGCGCCATGAAGCTGCCCAATGCGTAATTCGTCCCCCACACTCAACTGGCGTGCAACACTGGCAAAAGCGCCGTCTCGACTGCAGTCGATATGGAACTCCAGCCATTCGTCTTCCGCTGGCAAACTGGCAACCGAGTAAGGTCGGATAACACCACTTAGGGCACAAAGCGAAACATGCTGCCCCGCCCTATAACGCAATGCACGCTCAGGCCTAAGCCGCAAGAGAAGCACATCCTGGGCAGGCCAGTCGCAACTGATTACACGGGCAGGCAGCGCATCTTGGGCAGGGTCAAACACCTCAATGGACGTGTTCTCAACAACCGCGCACTGACAGGCCAAGCGCCACCTCTGCTCCAGCTGTTCAGTGCTCAATGCATGGGGTTTATTGTCCAGTAGCGTGCCAGTCAGGCACCGCACCAAACAGGCGTGACAGCTCCCGGCCCTGCAGCTGTAGGCTACAGGCACGCCAGCGCGCAAGAGACTATCAAGAAGATTGGCTCCCGCTTCGACGACCAAACTGCGGCCACTGACACGCAAATCAGGCAATTGCATTCCCCCAATTAGCCATGCAGCGATTACGCCCTTCCCGCTTCGCCCGATACAACGCCTGATCAGCACGCCGCAAAGCACTGTCCAAAACATCGCCATGGCCGAGCAACGTCATTCCGACTGAGAGGCTCAAAGCGCCCGCCTTCATTCCCTCGGGATGGACCTCGTTGAATGTTTTACGTAAACGCTCGCAGCATGAAATGAGCTGGTCTGGATCACTATTAGGCAACAAGAGGACGAACTCCTCGCCACCATAACGCGCCAGAACATCGCCCTCGCGCAGACAGCCTTTGGCAACCTTTGCAAACAGCTGCAAAACAGTGTCACCCGCAGCATGCCCGTACTCGTCGTTGATGATCTTAAAGTTATCCAGATCAATTACTGCGATACCAAACAGCTGGTCGCTCCCCACACTCTTGAGGGATTCGTTCACGACAGTTTGAAAATGCCGCCGGTTGTAAAGCCCCGTCAGCTCATCAGTGGCAGCCAAGTTTTCCAGCTTGCGCATCATGTCGCGCAATGCATCTTGGTTAGCCTTAAGCTCGTGACGCCGCTGGCGCATACGGGATCGCAGTCTGAATACGTAGTGTGCAAACAACGTCATCCACACCAGCGTTCCGGCGAGAATGCAGCCCTGCACAAGCACCTGCCGTGTGTCGACTACATTCTCGACAACGTACTCATACAAATGCGCACAGACGAACCCAGCAAAGGCAAACAGCGCACAGCCGACAAATGCTTTGGGCTTTAGCTGAAAAAGCCCAAACAATAGAACCTGGCTGTAAAGAACCAGCAAACTACTGCTGACCTCATCCATGACAACCAATAGCAGGCTGACCCAAAAAAGTCCGAAAAGGACTTGGGCAAGGGTCAAACTTGGGTCTTTAAAACGCAGATTAAGCCGTGAAATAAAAAGCGCCAGAAATATTGACTGACTGAAAACCAGTATTCCGACAGCCAGCAACGCACGATCCTGAGAGAGGGTAATAAGCCCGACTGAAGTCGCTAAAAAGCTAATGGCGCATATCAGCAGATAGGATATCTGCGCCATTGCAAATCGCCTCAGCAGCAAAGACTGAAACGAGAACTGCGAATGTGGCGGAGAAAGCATCTTCATGGCGTCACGGGCTCCGTCCCATGCTGGCACAAAGATTTCACTTTAAGCCAATTACCCAATAAAAAACCAGCGTAGACCGCTAGCCAATAGCCTCTGCCTATTGGCGCTTAAAAGCCCTTGAAGGTGTCCGCATAAGGGCTTGCAGGGTATACTAGACGCCCTTTTTATCCTGAGCCTCCGGCCCTGATAAAGTTGTGCGCTGGGGCTGCCCGGCGCTCTTCAAAGTTCCTGCCCTATTAAAGGAGCGCGCCTAGCATGACCGTGATTAAGCAAGATGATCTGATCCAGAGCGTTGCCGACGCCCTGCAGTTCATTTCCTATTACCATCCCGTGGACTTCATCCAGGCCATGCATGGGGCCTACCTGAGAGAAGAATCCCCGGCTGCACGCGACTCTATCGCGCAGATCCTGATCAACTCGCGTATGTGCGCCACTGGCCACCGTCCGATTTGCCAGGACACAGGTATCGTCACTGTATTCGTCCGCGTAGGTATGGACGTACGCTGGGACGGCGCCACCATGGGCGTTGACGACATGATCAACGAAGGTGTTCGCCGCGCTTACAACCTGCCAGAAAACGTTCTGCGTGCCTCCATCCTGGCCGACCCAGCTGGCGCACGTAAAAACACCAAGGACAACACGCCTGCGGTTATCCACTACTCCATCGTCCCTGGCGACAAAGTGGAAGTGGACGTTGCAGCCAAAGGCGGCGGCTCCGAGAACAAGTCCAAGATGGCGATGCTCAACCCGTCCGACTCGATCGTTGACTGGGTGCTGAAAACCGTTCCGGAAATGGGCGCAGGCTGGTGCCCGCCTGGCATGCTCGGCATCGGCATCGGCGGCACCGCTGAAAAAGCAGCCGTGATGGCCAAAGAAGTGTTGATGGAGTCCATCGACATTCACGAACTCAAAGCACGTGGCCCACAAAACCGCATTGAAGAGCTGCGTCTGGAGCTGTTCGAGAAGGTTAACCAGTTGGGTATCGGTGCCCAGGGCCTGGGCGGTCTGACCACCGTTCTGGACATCAAGATCAAAGACTACCCGACTCACGCCGCCTCTCTGCCGGTGTGCATGATCCCGAACTGCGCAGCCACCCGCCATGCACACTTCGTGCTTGACGGTTCCGGCCCTGCTGCTCTGGAAGCGCCGGATCTGGACGCCTACCCGGAAATCGTCTGGGAAGCAGGCCCAAGCGCCCGCCGCGTCAACCTCGACACCCTGACCCCAGAAGATGTACTGAGCTGGCAGCCGGGTGAAACCATCCTGCTCAACGGCAAGATGCTGACTGGCCGCGACGCCGCTCACAAGCGTATGGTCGACATGCTGAACAAGGGTGAACAGCTGCCGGTAGACCTCAAAGGCCGCTTCATTTACTACGTTGGCCCGGTCGATCCGGTTGGTGACGAAGTGGTTGGCCCTGCTGGCCCGACTACTGCGACGCGTATGGACAAGTTCACTCGCCAGATTCTGGAAAGCACTGGCCTGCTGGGCATGATCGGTAAATCCGAGCGCGGACCGATCGCCATCGACGCAATCAAGGACAACAAAGCCGTTTACCTGATGGCTGTTGGCGGCGCGGCCTACCTCGTGTCCCAAGCGATCAAAGCGTCGAAGACTGTTGCCTTCCCGGAACTGGGTATGGAAGCGATCTACGAGTTCGAAGTGAAAGACATGCCGGTTACTGTGGCAGTCGACACCAAAGGCGAGTCGGTACACATCACTGGCCCGGCGATCTGGAACAAGAAGATCCACGAAAGCCTGGCCGTCGAGGTCAAGTAATCGTCCCAATAAAAAACCCGGCTCAGGCCGGGTTTTTTATTGTCTGTACAGACTCGGTTGTCAGTGCCCTTTGGGCACCGCAGCCTGATCAGCGAACTTGGACAGAATGTGCGCTTTCATACCGCGTGCCAGTTCTTCCTCATCAAAGAACACTTCACCCAGCGAATCCTTACGGAATATCTCCACTGCGTCAGGGCTGTGAGTACGAATCACCACCTCAATATCCGGGTTGAGCATGCGCGCAGTTTCCACCATGCGCTGTACATTCATCGGATCAGGGGTGGCAATCACTAGCATCGCTGCGTCAGCGATGTGAGCCTGGATCAACGTGCCCGGCTCAGCCGAGTCACCACTGACCGCAACCATGCCCTGATTACGAATCTGCTCTACCCTTTCACGGTTTTGCTCAACCACTACAAATGGGATATGCCGCTCCAGCAAGCTTCGCGCAATACGACGACCGACACGACCGTAACCCACCATCACCACCTGGCCTTCAAGGTACTTCCTCTCAGTGCTCATTGGCAGCACAGCCAGCGGGTCTTCTCGGTGTTCAAGGCGGCGGGCAAACGAGGAGCGACGCAGCGCCAGCTCTTTCAGTGGTTTAACCGCCGCAAACACGGCCGGGTTCAGCGCAATGGAAATCAGTGCACCTGCCAGCACCAGGCTCATGCCCTCTTGTGGCATCAACCCTAGAGTCAGACCAAGCCCAGCGAGGATGAACGAGAACTCCCCGATCTGCGCCAAGCTAGCCGCCACCGTAAATGCGGTATTGAGCGGATAACGGAAGGCCAACACCAGCGCCGCAGCCGCCAGGGTCTTACCGATGACAATAATGCCCACCACCGCCAATACATGCAGCGGTTCTTTGAGCAGCACCAGCGGATCAAACAACATACCGACCGAGACGAAGAACAGCACCGCAAACGCATCGCGCAGCGGCAATGATTCTTCAGCCGCACGGTGACTGAGATCCGATTCACGCATCACCATGCCAGCAAAGAAGGCCCCCAGTGCAAACGACACTTGGAACAAAGCAGCCGCACCATAGGCAATACTGATCGCCGCCGCCACCACCGAGAGGGTAAACAGCTCGCGGGAGCCAGTCTTGGCCACATGCATCAGCAACCACGGAATCAGGCGGCGTCCGGCTACCAGCATGACCGCCAGGAAGCCCGCCACCAGCAACAGGGTTTTGCCCAGTGTGTACCACAATGGATCACTGCTGGTTTCGGTGACAGTGGTACTGCCCAGCACACCTGCCAGTGGCGGCAGCAACACCAGCACCAGCACCGTAACCAGATCCTCGACGACCAACCAACCCACGGCAATACGGCCATTCATCGAGTCGAGAATACCCCGGGACTCCAACGCCTTAAGCAATACCACCGTACTGGCACAGGACAGTGAGAGGCCGAATACCAGCCCCGCCCCAAAACTCCACCCCCACCAATGCGCAACAGCCATACCTAATGCAGTGGCCAAGCCCATTTGTACCACCGCTCCGGGCAGAGCGATCTTTTTTACTGAGAGCAAATCATCCAGAGAGAAGTGCAGGCCAACACCAAACATCAGCAACATCACACCGATCTCAGACAGCTGTGCAGCCAGCGCCATATCGGCGACAAACCCCGGCGTTGCGGGGCCTAAGATGATGCCGGCGCACAGGTAGCCGATCAGCGCTGGCAACTTAATCTTTTCGGCAATAAAGCCGAAGATAAGCGCCAGACCAAAACCGCCGGCAAGGGTGGTGATCAGGGAGATGTTGTGCTCCATCCAGGATCCTCATGTTGAGTTGTAAATAAGGTGGTGCCCGTAATGCATGGCAAGTACCACTGCCCAGAGGCCGCAACAACTTCCACGATGGAGCACTGTAGCGTCCGGCAAAGAAACCGGAGCCAGAAAAAAGGATACTGATGCGCCCGCGGAGGCAAATCACCAGCGATCATTCACTAATGCCTTCAGTGAATAATAAAACGTAGCTTTAGATCAATAAAAAATATTTATTACTGACTTTGTGTGGACAAGCGGCGCCAGCCTTTTACACAAAAATGTGGCCACCGCTCATCTGGCTATGCACGTTCAACGAGACGCTCTAGCCACACATATTGCCAATGTAGAGCAAGATCGCTGCCAAACTTGAAGCAAGTGCCTGACCATCAGTCATCCCGCGTCAGTACTTCCAGTAACTCTACTTCGAAGATCAAATCTGAGTTCGGCTTAATGTAGGCGCCAAACTCACGTTCGCCATAGGCAAGAGCGGCGGGAACATAGAGTTTGCGCTTACCGCCAACTCGCATCCCCATCATGCCGATGTCCCAGCCCTTGATCACACGCCCCGTACCGATCACACACTGAAAGGCCTTACCACGATCATAAGATGAGTCAAACGTGCGGCCATCCTCAAGGAAACCCACGTAGTTAGTGGTGATCAATGCACCTTTCACGACTTCCTTGCCGTCGCCCACTTTGATGTCTTCAATACGCAGTTCGTCAATCATTGCTCGTCCTCACTGGTTCACCCGTTTGGGGGTTACACGCACAACTGCCGCACAGCCGTGCCATCCTGCTAGGTGAGAAGCTCGAAAGGGGCCGTCGAGACACGTTTAAGGCGTGATAAAGTCCGCCGGTATTTTCAGCTACCCAATGAGAGTAATTATGGAAGCCCTGGCAGCAAACAGCGAACTTGAACATTGGAATACGCTGCGCGCCAGGCAGGCATTTCCTGACCTGCTGCTCGGAAATGGTGCAAGCTTGGCCATATGGCGCAACTTTGCCTACTTCTCACTGTTCGACGAAGCTCAAACCACCCGCAATCGCCCCCTGAGTCCCACCGAACTCAGCGTGTTTCGTGCGCTGGATACCAGTATTTTCGAACAGGCCCTGAGCGCTCTGCGTAACAGCATTCGGGTCAACGCAGCGCTAACCATCAACGCGTCGTCACCGCGCCATCGCTATTTCGCAATTAAAGAAGCCCTCATCCATGCGATCCGCAGTGTGCATATTCCCTGGAGTCAAATGCCAGGTGAAACATTGGCCTGTATCAACACAGAGTTGAGAAGCTACCGTACCGTCTATAGCGGTAATTACGACCTGCTGACCTACTGGGCCGAGCTTCACGCGCCAGAGGGCTTTGACAACCTGTTCCGTGGTGCCGACGCCACCTTCGATCCCACTGATGTGCGGCCTGCTGACAATGCAACACGCGTCCTTTATCTGCATGGTGGCCTGCATTTGGTGAAAAACGCCGATGGCAGCACGCGCCTGCTCAACTCATCGGAGAGTACTCTCCTGGCAAGCTTTGCCATTAACCAGTTAGGCGATATTCCGCTCTTCGTTAATGAAAGCAGCAGTGAGGATAAGCTCAAATCGATTCGCGGCTCGGACTACCTGTCCTATGGACTGGGACAACTGGCTCAGGCCTCAGAGGGGTTATGCATCTTCGGTCACAGCCTGGGCAAGCAGGACCGTCATTTGCTCCAGGCGATACAGTCTGCCAGCCCTAAAGCCCTGGCCATTTCAATTTATCCCCACAACAGCGCCTTCATTCAGCAACAGAAAGACTATTACCGGAAGCTGTTTGCAGAGCAGCCCCAGACTGAGCTGTACTTCTTTAACGCGTTAAGTCACCCGCTCGGTGACCCACAGCTGCGAGTAGCGATCCCCAAGCAGGATCAAGCTGCCACTCACTAAGTGGCAGCCCGCACTAAACTCAATTCGACTGGCGAGCGTTTCTGGCTGAGGTAGCGGGTGCAACTCACCCGCAGAAAAGAGGCGAAATTCACCACCTCGCCGCGATAGTCCATAACTTCATCATAAAGCTTGGTAATGAGTTGATTGGTGGTCATGCCGTCCACCTCGGCGATCTCACGCAAGATGTCCCAGAATTGATTCTCCAGCCGCAGCGTGGTCACCACGCCGCGAATACGTAGAGAGCGCGAACGGGACTCATAGAGTATCGGATCGGCTTTGACGTATAGCTCACACATTCTCGCTCTCCTTGTGGATAACAGCCTAAAACCTTACAGGCTGATCTGAGTTCCCAACACCTTCAAAAATCCCGCCAGCCAGTTCGGGTGAGCTGGCCACGCAGGGGCGGTGACAAGATTACCCTGCACATGAGCCTGATCCACCGGAAGATCAATATAGCGCCCACCAGCCAAACGCACCTCAGGGGCGCAGGCTGGATAGGCACTGCACTCGCGCCCTTCCAGCACACCAGCAGCGGCTAGCAGTTGTGGGCCGTGGCATACAGCTGCTATAGGCTTGCCCGCTGTATTGAATGCTTGCACCAGCGCGAGAACTTCCGCATTCAAACGCAGGTATTCAGGTGCGCGCCCCCCAGGAATCAGCAGGGCATCGTATGCATCGGCCGTCACCTGTTCAAAATCAAAGTTCAGGGCAAAATTATGACCGGGCTTCTCGCTGTAGGTCTGCTCGCCCTCAAAATCATGAATAGCCGTACGCACTGACTGCCCAGCCGCCTTGCCAGGACAAACGGCATGAACCTGATGGCCAACCATCAGTAACGCCTGAAACGGCACCATGACTTCGTAGTCTTCGACATAGTCGCCGACCAGCATAAGAATCTTTTTCGCGGACATCTGCGTACTCCCTTCCTGATGTTGAGGTACGCAGAGTGTCAACCGTACACGCAAGGTAGGGGTAATACCCCGATACTACAGTCGCGTGCGTGCGCTTTAGTCCAGGGACTCTTCATCACGCTGAAGCACATACAGGCAGCCATCGTCATCTTCCAGATAGTCATGCACGTAGTACATGACAACCTCTCCCAGGCCAGGCATGGTCGCGACATAATCATTGATGTCAGGCGTAAAATGCACTTTGCTGCCGGGCTTGGCCTCACTTTCAATGCGGGCAGTGACAAACAGCTCCTCCGCATACCCGGCAAAATACTCTTTTCGCTCTGCTGCGTCCCAATCCGCCGGTGCCTCAAATGGGCCGCAGAACACAATTTTACCGTCACCAAGATCCTGCTCTTCAGCGTCAGGATCATTCTCATCAGCCCGGTAAACCGTGCAGTCCTGAGCATCCGGGTGTTGCAATACGGCCTCTCTGGCGGCCAGAAGGTGTTCGGTATCCAAGGATGGCATTTGCGTCTCCACGCCACTGGCGTCTGTTGTCGTTATGGGCACAGGCTAAGCGCTTACTACTTATTTAGCGACCGTTTTGGACATAAATCCTACCCTTGTATTGTTACAAAGCCTGCCCCAGCAAACTGATCGCCACACGCCTTAGCTGGTGCAGATCAACCGGCTTACTTAAGCAGGCCTGAGCCCCACGCTTGCGCGACTCTACAAACAGTTTTTCATCCGTTACTGCACTGATGACCAAGACAGGCACACGGCTCAGGCGCGGTGTCGTGCGCATGAAATCCAGCACCTGATGGCCGTCACCATCTGGCAAATCCAAATCCAGAACCACTAATGCAGGCGTATAGGCCTCTAGCTCTGACTGAGCCTGCATGACAGTTGAGACACCTCTGACCTGAGCAAACTCACGCAAAACTTCCTTCACAACCTTAAGGCTCGCCGGGTGATCCTCAACACACAACACTTCAGCTAACAAAGGTGGGTGTGCGGCTACCGGCTCAACCGTGGTCTCAGCCACAGCACAGGGACTTGCAGCTCCCGGCAAGTCTATCCAGAACCGGCTGCCGCGCCCTGTAGAACTCTCGAAGCCAATTTCACCGCCCATCAACGTGGCTAGCTCGCGACTCAACACCAAGCCTATACCGGTCCCCGGAATGGTTGAGTTTTCTCGTCCCAAACGCTGGAAGGGCTGGAACAGATTGGCCTGCTGCTCCGGACTTAGTCCTGCACCATTGTCTTCAACCCACAAACGAACAGCATCAGGTCGCACCTCATAACCCAAATTTACCAAGCCATTTGGGCTGCTGTACTTAATCGCATTGGACAGTAGATTGAGGATGACTTGGCGAATGCGGCGCATATCCGCCTGCACATACAACCCCGTGTCGTTCTCTGCCAAAACGTGCAGTTGCAGCTGGCGCTTTTGAGCCTCGGGCAGCACCAGCTCAGCGCAGCCATGCAACAGCGCACCTATCTCAACGGGTTGCAGCTTTAACTGCTGGCGGCGATTCTCGATACTGGACAAATCAAGTATGTCATCCACCAGAGACGTGAGGTGACGGCTAGCATTGATGATCTCTCGCGCATAGTCCGCTTCAGCCCGAGCATCGGTACGCCCTTCTGCTTCCATCTCAATGAGCTGACCAAATCCATGGATCGCATTCAGTGGAGTACGCAGCTCGTGACTCATGCTTGAAAGAAAGCGGCTCTTGGCCTGACTGGCCGCCTGCGCATCCAAGCTGGCCCGACGTAATTCCTCCTGCACCTGCTTCAAGCGGGTGATATCGACATGCGTCCCCGCAATACGCAGGGCATGTCCATCTGCATCGCGCTCCAGTACTCGCCCACGGCTGAGAAGCCAGACATAGTCACCATTTGGATCAGCATACCTGTACTCAGCCTCGTACCGCTCCTCCTGACTGCTACCGAAGAGTTGACGCAAATGCCGCACACGCTCCAAATCATCCGGGTGCATGCGTTGATTAAAGTCTGACAGGGTCATTTTGTCGGGGGACAGACCGAATCGGGTAACGAAACGCTCACTGAGTGTGATGCTCAACGTGGTTATATCAATGGTCCACAGACTTTCAGTCGTGCTTTCCATGACGAGGTCGAGAATATGCTGGGCCTCAAGCCGCTGAGCTTCACTGCCCTGTAACTGCTTTCCTGTCTCAACCACCGCTCTTGCCATGCTGTGGATTTCCCTGATTGGGCTGTTAGGTAGCTCGGATGGGTAATCCCCACGCCCCACCCCTCGCATCATCCCGACAACCTCTTTAATCGGGTCAGCCAACTGCTCGCTTAAACGGCGCGTACGCATCCACATCAGAGCAAAGAACAACAGATAGAACAGCACGAGCCCAGCAATCAGCATGTACCCAACGTTTAAGTAGTGCTGAGCAAGACGATGGGTCTCAGTAAAAATATTCTCCTTGTCGACCACCATTAGGAGTTTCCAGCCGGTCTGCGGGATCGTCGCCCAAGACACCAACTTTTGTTTGCCTTCCAGCTCGACCTCCACAACGCTTTCCTGCCCTTCTTTCATCGCAGTCAGCAGCGGTTGCAGATTCGGATAGAGTGACAAGCTGAAATCCTTTGGCTTTAACACCTCACGACGCACAGCCTCCGCGTAGGAATATCCCAGCAACTCGGTCAAGCCAAAGTCGTCCTCTCCATCACGCGGTAACACCAAAATGTTCCCATCGCGGTCTACCAACATGGAGTAGCCATCCCAAGGCACTTGCAACGTATCGATGCCCTCTAAGATTTGGCCGACCGTGAAATCCATCCCAACGACCCCCTCCAGGAAGTCATCGGTATACACAGGCGCAATGGAGGACAGCATCCATCCCATCCCGGCAGGGTCCAGATAGACATCGGTCCAGACTACCTTGCGCTCGGGGTTGTGCTTCGCATCGGCCAGGTAATAGAAGTTGTAATCCGGTATCACCATGTCATGGGGATACTGCTTGGGTGTCATAAAAAATGGATAGATGCGGTTATAGCTGTCCCAGCTGTTGAAATAGAGCGAGGCTATTCGCGGAGTAGATGCATGAAACGACTTCATCAGAGGGTCTAGCTGAGACAAGCGCAGAGCTTTGCCATGGTCCTGCTTGGCTAACGGTGTGCTATTGGCATAAAACGACGCAGCACGCCCGTTATCAGTCGACGTATAGAAGACACCATCCTCGGTCACAGCATGCCGCTCGCGCTCGACCTCATCAGGCGTAAACGTTGTGTCATGCAACGCCTGCCAGGTCATGTCACGAAACACAGCGACCTGAGACTCAATTGACTGCAGACGCCTGGCCATCAGATTACTTTCACGCAGCGCCGCGGTGGACAGATGCTCCAACGCACTTTGCTGCAAGTATTCAACCTGAGAATCGCGGATTTCTGCATTCGTAAGCATGTAGGCCGCAATCAGTACAGACTCAACAAGCACCAACGGTATCAAGGCACTCTGAACAAAAGCTCGCCAGATCCACTGACGCAGGGGGTATCGCGGCATACGGCAAAGTAATCCTAAATAGACTCTGCTTCAGAGCAAAGCACAGCCCCACCTACACACGCAATGCATAAGCGTCTGATAGAGTCGACGAAGAGGAACCTTTCACGTACACTTGTGTCTGAACAACTGCACGAAAGTTTTGGGGCCGATTAGGATTCGACGCCGGTAGCGAAACTTGAGGGGCATGCCGAGTGGGTAACAGAACTCGTAAATCCACTGTTGCAAAACTTATAATTGCCAATGATGACAATTACGGTGCTCAACTAGCTGCGTAAGCAGCCTAGCGCACTTCTGGTAGCTTCGGCTCCAGCAATCACTAGGGGATGTCTGTAAACCCGAACTGATTGTCAGATAGAACAGAATCGTCGCCTAGTATGTTGTGGACGAAGCGACTAAATCTTACACAACTCGCCCAAAGCACCCTGCCCGTCGGGCGGCCAAGGGTTAACTTAGTAGACACGGCTAAGCATGTAGAACCGATAGCGGAGAACTGGCGGACGGGGGTTCAAATCCCCCCGGCTCCACCATTACAACATCTAGAGACGTCCACGGACGTCTTTTTTTGTGCCTGAAACCCAGTGAATACGGGGCTTTCAGCGTCGTCACGATCCGATAGCGTCCGACTGGATCCGCGAAACCCGGTATTCCAAATGGTATTCCAAGCATTCAGGTGGTAATTTTTGGAATACCAAAACCTCTCATGGAATACCAATGTGCGCTCAAGCCTCTCGCCTTTCTGAGCTCAAGCTCAAAGCTGCCAAGCCCAAGGAAAAGGATTACATCCTGGTCGACGGTGATGGATTACAAATGCGAGTGAGAAGCAATGGCTCTAAGCTGTGGAATTTCAACTATTACCACCCAGTAACCAAGAAGCGCATCAACATGGGGCTTGGTGCATACCCTGAGCTGTCACTTGCCCAGGCAAGGAAAATGACCGTTGAAGCAAGGGAGCTTCTTGCCACCGGCATCGACCCCAAAGAAGAGCGGGACAATCTGAAGCAAGCCAAGAGGGCTGCAACAGAACACACGTTTCAGAACGTAGCTACCGCCTGGTATGAGCTGAAAAAAGACTCCGTGACACAGGCTTACGCCGAGGACATCTGGCGCTCACTGACGCTGCACGTTTTCCCGGACTTAGGTACGGCTCCGATCTCAGCCATCAATGCACCACAGGTCATCAACCTGCTTCGGCCGCTCGAAACCAAGGGCAGCCTTGAGACCGTTAAACGGCTGACGCAACGGCTCAACGAGATCATGACCTACGGGGTCAACTCGGGACTGATCCATGCCAACCCGCTCAGCGGCATCCGCTCTGTCTTCAAGAAACCAAAAAAGAAAAACATGGCGGCACTGCCCCCAGACGAGCTGAGCGAGCTCATGTTGGCAATTGCCAATGCCAGCATAAAAAGAACGACCCGTTGCCTGATCGAATGGCAGCTTCACACCATGACCCGACCAGCGGAAGCAGCTACCACTCGATGGGCAGACATCGACTTCGAAAAGAAAATCTGGACGATCCCGGCTGAGCGGATGAAGAAACGCCGCACGCACATGATTCCGCTCACGGAACAGGCCCTCGCGTTACTGGAAGCAATCAAGCCTTACAGCGGCCATCGTGAATACGTATTCCCCGCAGACCGGAACCCTCGCACCCACTGCAACAGCCAGACCGCCAATATGGCGCTGAAGCGCATGGGTTTCGAAGGGCGATTGGTCAGCCATGGCATGCGTTCAATGGCCAGCACCATCCTCAACGAACACGGCTGGGATCCTGAACTGATCGAAGTAGCGCTTGCCCACGTCGACAAGGACGAGGTTCGCAGCGCTTACAACCGGGCGGACTACATCGAGCGCAGACGCCCGATGATGGCTTGGTGGAGCGGACACATCCAGGAAGCAGCTACCGGCAACCTTTCGATGTCAGCTATCAAGGAAAATCGGGACAGAAAGGTAGTTTCGATACGCTGATTTGTGCCAAATACCGTAAAGCAGACGGTAGTAACAGGCAGAAACCGGCCAGAAGCGGCCACTAATTTCTTGGCAATCAACAGCAGAAAAAGCATTATGGAAACAACTTCTCACGCGCAGTCCCATCTTCGGCGGCATGGATGCCTTGCTTATCTCACACAAGCATTCATTCCTGCTAGCTTTGGCGACATGCTGTGAAGCGCGGGCTTATGCCGCATTCGGCTATAACTGGCTTATACCGCGTTCGATATAACGTCGCAGCAGAAGGGAGTGAAAGATGCATAAAACACTGATCCGCAAGAGAAAAGTCAACATTGTTAGCGAAATGTTAGGCTGCGTATTAGTCGAGCGTTCGGTCTAATCACTGTTAGATTTGCATGAAGACACCTTGCCCACATTGCCATCAGCCTACTATTTCGGGCTGGAGAAAAATAAACGCGACAAGCATCCGCCCTGCTAAATGTTCAAGCTGTGGGGAAAAAAGCTATGTGTCGGGTTGGAGTCATGCGCTAGTTGCCATATCTTTCGAGGTGGCATTTTGGGGCAGTATCATGCTTGCTGTTATTTTAAAAAGCTGGTACCCCTTACTGCTTTCTCCGCTAGGTATAACAATCGCTCTTTTTACACATAGCTCCAACGCAAATCTTATACCCACAGATTCGAAAAAAATATCACGGGCACGCATTAGGGCAGCGCTCGAACTTCTTATAATTGTGTCTATAGCAATTGGCGGTTATCTTCTTTTCGGGAACGGTGCAAATGCAATCTAACAATTGGTTCAAATCACTCGCTTCGCTCACTGGGACGGGCTAAAGCCCGCCCCTTAACCAAACGTTATACGCAAATTTAGTCCGGAGAGAATTTTAGGTCAGGGGTGTCATGTCAATAAAAAGTATACAAAAATTAAAGCAATTCGGTATCTTCCAAGATCATACGAACAGCAATGCTAAAGATTTCGGAAAATACAATTTGTTCTATGGGTGGAATGGAAGCGGAAAATCTACGCTTTCGGGTTTGTTTCGGTGTATCGAGAATAAAGTCACGTCAAGTAAATTTCCTTCTTCGGAATTCTCGGTAAGCGTAGACAGCGGCACGCCTATCACACAAGCGAACGTGGCGAATTCTGAGCTAAACATATACACCTTTAACCATGACTTTATTGATGAAAACATTTCATGGAACAGCACTGTAAAAAGTATATTGCTTGTTGATAAAGAGAAGATTGAAGAACGTGAAAAACTAGAACGGTTAAAAAAAGAACAGGAAGTCGATAGCAAATCACACGGCATAGAAGCTGAAGCAATAAAGAAACTTGATAGCGCTGTTTCAAAATTTGAAACCGATAGCGCGCGACATATGAAGACAAGTCTTCAATCCATTGACACTACAGACAGTTACTACCTTAACTACGATAAGCGTAAATTTGGAAAATTCATAGAAGACCACCTTGAAGAAAGCAAGTCGGACGACTCGCTTCTTGATGACCAACAAATTGTTGAATTAACCAATGCCGCGAAGCCTGATCAAAAGTCCTCGATCACCTTTAATCAACAGACCATTAATCAAGAAATCTTCACCAAAGCAAAAGAACGTCTTGATGATCTTTTAAAAACCAGCGTGGTTAGTCAAACAATCCAGCGGCTTGTTGAACATGGCGATATAAAGTCTTGGGTTGAAACTGGTCTTGATCTTCATAAGCGTCACGATACAAACCAGTGCGAATACTGTGGAAACACCATCACGGAAGAACGCACCAAACAACTTGAAGCCCACTTTAATGACGATTACAAAGCCTTTCAAGCCCGGCTTGAAGGTGCTGATGGCTGGCTTGCTGGTCAATATATTCAGCCCCCAACATTACCCGCTACAAGTGATTTTTACGACGAATTCAAAAGCGGGTACGGTGAAGCCTGTACAGCATTAGAAAAAGCTATCACAGCCTTAAACGGAGAAATAGCAGTGTGGCACACTGCGCTAAAGGAAAAGACTGCCAATCCGCTTGAAACTGGTCTAACGGTAGAAGTTATCAGTGAATCATCCGTTAAGGCGTTTAACGATGCAATGACCTATATTGGCGCGGCTGTTGATAAGCACAACCATAAGTCAGGAAATTTCAAAGAAGAAACTGATAAAGCTAAAAAGCGACTTGAACTTCACTACGCAACTACTGAAGTGAAATCATTCGGGTATCACGAGAAGAAAAAAGAAGTCGTTGATCGCACTGCCGCAAATGAAACGCTAAAAACAACAATTAACACTAGAAACACAGAAATCCGAACGCTTGAAGATTCACTATCAAATGAAGGCCTGGGCGCTGACCAGTTTAATGAATCACTTCATAAGTTTCTTGGGCGCAGTGAATTGACCCTTCGATTCAATCCGGTTAAAAAAGGGTATGAAATACTTCGGAACGATTCGGAACAGGTTGACGGTAATTTAAGTGAAGGTGAAAAGACAGCTATTGCTTTCGTCTACTTCATAACCAAGTTGAAAGAAAATGACAACAACATTGAAGATACTATTGTTGTTGTAGATGACCCCATTTCAAGTTTTGACTCCAATCACCTTTTCCACGCTTACTCATTTATGAAGGTGAACTGTGAAAAAGCAAAGCAACTGTTTGTTCTTACCCACAACTTCACGTTCTTCAAGTTGGTTCGTGATTGGATTTCACGGAAGAATAAACGTGACAATCAGAATATCGCAAATTTCTACGTTGTTAAGGCAAACAACGGAGTGCCACGAACTTCAACTTATACAAACGCCGAACCAGCATTAACCTTATATAATTCAGAATATCATTACATATTTTCACGGCTGAATTCGTTAAAAAATCAACAGACGCTTGAAACGGACGATCATTTTCTTGCCGCCAATTTATCCCGAAAACTACTTGAATCCTTCTTGTCATTCAAATTTCCAAAGAACCGGGGCAATTTCGCCAACTTGTTTAATACGGCCGTTTCAGCAAGTCAGAACCCTGAAGACGAAGGGAAGGAAAAGATTAGAAAGTTCATCAATGAATATTCACATAATGACCTTATTGAAACCAATGAAGACTTTGTTGAAAACCTGATTGGTGAAGGCGTTTCAGTCATTTCAGATATTTTTGACTGGATAAATGAACTGGACGAAAAGCACTATCAAGAAATGATGGAAGTCGTGTCTTGAGTAGGAATGCGTATAACAAGGCGCTGCTGTCGGACAATTTTTCCGCTGCGCTCCAAAATTGCCGCAGAGCGCGGCGTTAAATTGGAACGGTATGACCACCACAATATTACTCACCATTTTATCTTGCTGCGCTGGTTTTGTTGCGTCGGCATGTTTTGCTTTCGGTTCAACATTCAACAATGCGCGGAAGCTTGCCGCACTATCACGCCAGACATGGAAAGCAAATGAGCAGCTTCTTGAGTCTACTGTAATGCAGTCCGCTCAATACATGACCGGCTCAATTTTTTGCAGTTTTCGGGCATTGGCTTCGCTATCGCTCCGCAACTGCGCACTGTCAAAAGCCGGGTTGCAGCGCCCTGTTTTACAAGAAGTAAATTAGAGGCGTAAAAAGGTGAGAGAATTTCTCTCACCCTCCCTGACTGCGATCAGCAGGCTGCGTCAGCGTTTGTTGCTCCGGCTGCCCACAGGCGCGATTAGCGGGTACGGCGACATCCATCATTTTGGGATTCGGTAGATTCAGATTGCTCATCAACTCCACGTAGGCCTGCACATCCTTCACTTGCAGGCGCGGGTTGTGCGCCTTTTCTTCATCAATCGTACTCATGGTCCAGCCCTTATAGTCATGGGCGGGATACACCAAGGTATCGCCGGGCAGTTGCAGCAGTTTGGCAAATAAGCTGTGGTATTGATCTACCGCGCTGCCGTTTTGAAAATCCGTGCGACCGGTGCCGCGAATCAGCAAGGTATCGCCAGTAAATGCGTAAGTTTGTCCCTGATGACGCAACACAAAGGTGTAAGAATCGTCGGTATGACCCGGTGTAAACATCGCTTGCAGCGTGAGCTTGCCAATCGTTACTTCATCACCATCGCTCAGCAATTCAGATACGCAGCTGGATTGCGCTTTTTCACCCAGCAAGGTGATACACCCGGTAGCATCGCGCAAATCACCGGCACCGGTTACGTGATCGGCGTGCGTGTGCGTATCCAGAACATAAACCAGTCGAAGATTCAGCTCGTCCAGCAACTGCAGATATTTGGGCACCTCTTCTTTGACGGTATCAATCAGTGCTGCCTCGCCGGTTTCGCGGCAACCAATGAGGTAAGTGTAAGTGCTGGATTCTCGTTCAAACAGTTGGCGAAAAATCATAAGTCACCTCATGCAATATCAATAACAGGGTTTAGTCTTCAGCTGGGTGTAAACATCACTGGCGCCAGCTTTTGTATCAACGTTAACAGCGCAATCATTAACAGCGTCAGGGCAAATAATTTTTGCAGCAGTGCGTTAGCGATTCGGTGACTGACCTTCTGCCCTGACCACATTCCAATCACCCCGCCAAATACCACCAGCGCCAGCAGCGAAACATTATTTTGCTCGCTCAACAGCAGGTGACTAATAAACCCCGAGCTACTGACCAGCGCGATAACCATCAGCGATGTGTTAACCGCCTGCGCCATACTGATAGGGCTTAACGCCAATAACAGTGGCACGATCAGAAAGCCACCACCGACACCGAATAAACCGGACAACAAACCGACCACCACACCGCCGATCAACAATCCACTGACGCATCGCGGCCGTAATTCAAACTGTCCACTCTGACTCAGGTTACACAGCAGCCCCGGCCGCTCGGTGTGCGAAAAATCACCGGCGCGAACGATGGTCGCCGCTTCAGGATCACGCACCGCGCTGTACCACATACGCAGCGCAATAATTAGCGCCAGCACACTGAAACCCACTACGAGCAGCTGTTCATCAATCCGCAATCCCAGCCATTTTCCGAAAGGTGCGGTGAGCGCACCCACCGTGGCCAGAATGACGCCGGGCTTCCATAAAATCGGATGCTGCTGAAACCCGCCCCGCAGGCTGCCATATAAGGTACTGGCGGCGACCGTGCCTAATGACAGGCCCACCGCTTCGGTCATAGGCAAACCGGCGAACATCAACAAAGGCACCGCAAAAACCGATCCGCCTGCGCCGGTCAAACCCAGCACCAAACCAATCACCAGCCCGATCAGGATCAAGGTCATCATGACTCGACTCGCTGCTTATTTATTCCAGGGCGCGCGGGCCAGCAATTTGCCCATCAGGCAGGCATTGGTTACGCCCGCAAAAATCAGCCCCGCGCCGACAAATGCCGAGAGTCCGTAAAAGCCGGCGTGAACCCAGGTTCCTAACACGACACCCACTAAAACCAGTGTTCCCGCCACAATACGCACCTGCTGTTCAAGTGACATTGGCTTTGTTGTCGCGCTCTGCGTCACGGCGATATTGCACTTTTGCACTTCGTTCATGCCGCCTTCAATCACGCACAGTTCCAGATCAACTTTGCCTGTCAATTGCTGCGCCGCCTGTTCCGCCCGCTTACCGCCCTGGCATAACAGATAAACACAAGAACCCTGCTTGCCCGATTTTTCGAGCTCGCTGCGCAAACGCTCCGGCGTCAACTCGTGTAGTGGAATATGCAGCGCTCCGGGCAAGCCCGCCGCCGCGACTTCGGGTGCGGTGCGCACATCTAACACGCACAGCTCGGCAGAGGCATTGGTTAACAAATCTCTCGGATGAATACGTTTCATACTTACCTCTCCTCGGTGGGACAATAAATGGATTGCAACACCGTAATAATTTTGGTCGCGGCATCACCCTTCAGACGGTAATACACCGTTTGCGCTTCTTTGCGCGTCTCGACCAATTCAGACTCGCGCAAACTGGCCAGGTGCTGAGACAGAGCCGACTGACTCAGCGGCACCCGCTCATTGAGTTCGCTCACCGACATTTCGCCACCGACCAGCGTGCACAAAATCATCAAACGATTTTCGTTCGACAGCGACTTCATCAGCGCCGCCGCAGCGCGAGCGTGCTCACGCATAGCGGCCAGACTTTCACTTGTAATCATCAATGCACTACCTCAGCGTAAATCGACATTTTTAGTATATTAGAAATAAATAAATTAGCAAGTACTAATGTATTGATCTGCATCAAGCCAGTGCTAAACAGGGCAATTTACTTTCTCGCCACCTTGCGCGGGACTCACTCCAAACCCGGCCGCTAAAGCCGTATAATGCCCGCCTTTTCTCGATGACTGTTCGCACCCGCATTGCTCACTCTCCCACCGGCGATCCACACGTCGGCACCGCTTACATTGCACTGTTTAACCTGTGCTTCGCGCGCCAGCACGGCGGCCAGTTTTTACTGCGCATCGAAGACACCGATCAGACCCGCAGCACGCCAGAATCGGAACAGGCAATATTTGACAGCCTGCGCTAGTTAGGTCTGGAGTGGGATGAAGGGCCAGACATGGGCGGCCCACACGGTCCCTATCGCCAAAGCGAACGCATGGACATCTACGGTAAATACGCCCACGGTTTACCTCACACCGTACTGTCGGTGATAAAGGACACGGATTAATGGCAGATAGGATGGTTGAGCTGGCTTCTTCACAGCCTGGGTTTCTCGGCATTGAGTCCGCAAGAGAAGAGGTCGATATAACCGTTTCGTACTGGGCCGATATCGAGTCAATCACAGCATGGAAGGCTAATGTTGAGCATCGGGAGGCACAGGAGAAAGGTCGTAGAGAGTGGTATTCTGATTTTAGAGTAAGAATATCCAAGGTTGAGCGCGAATATGGCATTTAACAAGCGCAAGCAGTCAGAAATATTTTCCGTTCCTTGTTTTGCGGTTTAACGCTACGCTACCGCAAAACAATCCACTCCAAATATTCCGCTGTTGCGGGCGTTAGGTTATCCGAGCAAAAGTGACCCGCCCCTCATTCCTCAGTCACTGTGAATGTCCGCTTCTGGCCGACTCCAGCCCGCTCGCACCTAGTTAGCACTGCTGCGAAGCAGCCATTCGATTCAAAAAAATCTCAGCCACACATTACCGCAATGACATAGCCAACAAGGAGGATCTCCCCATGTCATTGCAGTGCCCTCGCTGTCACTCTCCCAAAGTCGCTTCTTTCCATCACGCCATGAAAGCCGGCGCTGCTATCGGCGCGGTCGGTGGCCTCGCACGTGGCGTTAGCGCTGCTCTGGCAGGCGGCAAGGCCGGTGCAGCACTCGGCGTTATCGCCGGCCCTGTCGGTATCACTCTAGGCTCGGTATCCGGTGCCATTCTCGGTGGTCTGGCCGGAGGTGTAGGCGGCTGTGCGCTGGGCGCTCAGCTCGGCGAGTCGCTCGACCGCCATGTACTGGCCCACAACCTCTGCCTGCTCTGCGGTCACCGCTTCAACCTGCCGGCCTGATCAGGCCACCGTTCTCTTCTTTCTTACCCATCACTGATTGCCGGTGCTGCGCCATGCGCGGCGCTTTATGCCGGCCTGCACCCAAAGGAAATTCGTCATGGCTCATCAAATCGAACAAATGGCCTACGTTGGCGCCACTCCGTGGCACGGCTTGGGCAACAACCTGCCGCAGAAACAACCCATCGAAGTCTGGCAACGCGAAGCCGGCATGGACTGGCAGATTCTAGAAAGCCCCGTGCATTTCAAATCGGACGCCATCGGCCACCTGGGCGCGATCCACTCATTCCCAGAACAGAAGGTGCTCTACCGTTCGGACACCAAGGCACCGCTTTCGGTGGTCTCGCAGCGATATCACACCGTGCAGCCAAAGGATGTCCTGGAGTTTTACCGCGACCTGACCGAGGTCTCCGGCTACGAGCTGGAAACCGCTGGCGTGCTCAAGGGCGGGCGCAAGTTCTGGGCGCTGGCGCGAACCGGGCAGGGCGCTGCACTCAAGGGTAACGACCAGGTGAATGGCTACCTGCTGTTGGCCACTTCCTGCGACGGCACTCTGGCCACCACGGCAACGCCCACCACCATTCGCGTGGTCTGCAATAACACCCTCACCATCGCCCTGGACGGCACCAGCCGTGCGATCAAGGTGCCGCACAGCACCCGCTTCGACGGCGATCTGGTGAAGAAGCAGCTCGGCATAGCCGTCTCGCAATGGGACGACTTCATGTACCGCATGCGCCACCTGGCGGAACGCAAGGTGCAGTGGCATGAGGCACTGGGCTTCTTTATGAACGTGATGTGTGAGACCAGCCCGACCGGTCCGCTTCCTGAACAGCTGCCGAACGAGCGCGCTCTGCGCAAAGTGCAGGAGCTGTACGAAGGCCGTGGCCGGGGCAGCCAGCTCGACTCAGCACGCGGCACTGCCTGGGGCCTGCTCAATGCCGTGACCGAGTACGTCGATCACGAGCGCCGGGCACGCAGCACGGAGTACCGCCTCGACTCCGCATGGTTCGGGCAAGGTGCCCAGATCAAGCAGCGCGCCCTGGATACAGCCCTGCAACTGGTCGCCTGACCTTTTACCCACCCCATAACGCCCGACCCGCTTCGTTGCAGGTCGGGCGTTTCTATTTCTGCAAGGTGAACACTATGAAAGCCACTTCATTGAATCGCAGCACCAGCAAAATCCGTCCCGCTCTGCGCCTGGTTAGCACCAAGGAGCTACCCCGCGAGGACTGGCTGCAGATCCGCAAGCAAGGCATCGGTAGTTCGGACGCTGCGGCGGCGGTCGGTCTGAACCCCTATAAGTCGCAGCTGGAGCTGTGGCTGGAAAAGACCGGGCGCGATGCTGGCATGCCCAAGGCTGATCCTCAGGATGAGGAAAGCCCGATGTACTGGGGCAACGTGTTGGAGCCCATCGTGGCCTGGCACTACAGCAAGCGCACTAAGAACAAGGTACGGCGCATCAACGCCGTGCTGCAGCATCCTGATCCGGAGTTGCCCTGGATGCTGGCCAACATCGACCGCGAGGTGATCGGGGCCGACGATGTGCAGATCCTTGAATGCAAGACAGCCGGCATAAACGGGGCACGCCTCTGGAAAGAGGGCGTGCCGGAGTATGTACAGCTGCAGGTAATGCACCAGCTCGCCGTCACCGGCAAGCAGGCGGCGGATGTGGCGGTACTGCTGGGTGGTCAGACGCTGGAGATCCACCGTATCGAGCGGGATGAGCAGATGATCGCTAGCCTGATCGAGCTGGAGCGCCAGTTCTGGCACTACGTGGAGACTGATACGCCGCCACCGGCTGATGGCACCGCTTCGGCAGAGTCAGCACTGCGCTGCCTCTACCCGGAGGACAACGGTCAGATCGTCGACTTCAGCCAGCATGCCGGGCTCAGCGCGGCTTACGTCGAGCTGAAGGCTGTTCGTCAGTCGATTGCCGACAAGGAAAAACGCGAGGCTGAGCTAAAGCAGATGCTGCAGCAGGCCATGGGCGATGCCAGCCGGGCGGAGTTCTCCAACGGTTACATCACCTGGCGCAAGGCCAAAGACAGTGTCGGCTTCGACGTCGCGCAACTGCTCAAAGAAAAGCCGCACCTGCAGGCCAAGTACCCACTGCTGAAAACGGGTGCACGGCGCTTCCTGGTCGGCTGAAACCCAACTACTACATCCCTTCCCTCCCCTTGGCCAGTCCATGCAGTTCGCGCTGCGTGGCTGGCCTTTTTTCATTTCCAGGAGACTCTCCATGCTCAAAGGTCTGGCTATCACTCCACCGGTACTCGGGCGGATTTCCATCGGCAAGGTCATCGAGAAGAACGGCAAGCGCCTGCCGGAGAAAGATGACCAGTTCACTATCACGTCCCAGGTGCAAGGCAAGGATGGCTGGCTGCTGCACCCGCTCAATGACGAACTGCGTCAGGGCAAGGACGACAAGCTGCGCAGCATTCCGGTACGCCTGCTGTTCAACGAGCCGGAGCTGAATTTCCGAGCCGACTACACGCTGTTCGACCGACAATCCGGACGCCCCGTCTGCGTCGGCAATGGCGAGACCTGCAAGCGGGTCACTCAGGATGGTATGCAGTCGTTGCCCTGCCCTTCGCCGGATGCCTGTCCGCTGGCCAAGGGAGGCGCTTGCAAGCCCTACGGCCGACTGAATGTGGTGATTGGCGATGAGGATCCGCTGGGCAGCTTCGTGTTCCGCACCACCGGCTTCAACAGCATCCGCACCCTGGCCGCTCGTCTGCATTACTTCCAGGCCATTTCAGGCAACCGCCTGGCCTGCCTGCCGCTGGAACTGCGTCTGCGTGGTAAGTCGACACGCCAGAGCCATGGCACGCCGATCTTTTACACCGACCTGACGGTACGCGGCGGTATGGACATGGCGGAGGCATTAGTAACTGCCAGTGAACTCGACTCACGGCGTCAGGCTGCAGGCTTCGATCAAGCCGCTTTGGATGAGGCAGCACGGCGTGGCTTTGGCAACGGTGCGTTCGAAGACAGCGAGGAGGATGCCAGCACCATCGTCGAAGAGTTCTACTCGGAGGGCGAAGCACCTGCAGCAGCGCCCACCGCTTCACTCCACCCCACCAAACCCAGCCTGGCTGAAAAGCTCGATGCACAGGCTGCTCGTCAAACCCCACCCACAGACCAAGGAGGCCGCCATGCGCCTGCACAAGCTGAAAGCCAGTGACACGACCGGCACCTACCTGGTCGATTCGCCGGTGACGGAAAACGACATCCTGCAGATGGCCAAGCAACTGGCCAGCCTGCGTCTGCGCAAAGGCCGTGAACTGACTTCACCTAAGGAAGTGTTCAGACACCTGAGCGCGGCTACCTGTAAGGAGATGCCAATGAAACTGCTGTTACGGACTGTTGCCTCGGCATTCATGTTTGCCGGGATCTTGGCCGGTTGTCTGGCAATATTACTGTTGGTGATTCTGATGGTGCGCTTTCCACCATTGCTGATTGCCGTGGTGTTGGCGTGCTGGATCTACCGGAAGCAGAAAGTAAAAATGAACCCTTGAACGGAGAGCCAGCGTGGGTAGTCGAAAGACTGTCTGCACGGGCTCCCACTTTTTCTTTTCATTGATACTTGACGCTTAGCAGAAGCGGAGGCAAGTCAATCAATAACGCAACTGACATAGGTCGGCCACTCCCCACCCTGTTGCATTTGAACGTATCCATATCTATCGCACAAAAGCTCTTTCTGATCATGGGGTGAAGCATTGAAGTCAAAGTTCATCTGATCCCTGTATGGCATCCTTCCGCGCCAGTAGCCCATACCTTGATCCAATAGGATCTTACTGGTGCTACCTGATGCCCATCTGGTTGTAATAACCCGGCTGTGCAACAAATCTCGAGGGTTATTCATTACAGTAATGTCCGGCTCAATATCAAATTGCTCCATCAGCCAGAGCCTGAGAATCGTGACCTGGTCATCCCTCCGCATCCAATCATGACTGAGCAGATAGCTTGGTTGGTTACCACTCGGCGCTAGCGTCTGTATCGATAAAGACTGAAGCTCATCATTTTGAAACAGCTCCAGGAAACCTGTAAGGAACATCACCGACAAGGGTGATTTCAGGTAGCGATCTGAGTAGCTGACCGAAATTGCCCGATCATTGCGGATCAAAGCTGCCAACTCCGGCATCTGAGCATCGATCATCGCTTTGAGGCGGTTTGTTAGGGTGTTAACAGGCCCGTCAAGCTGCGAAGAAATTTCAACGATACGCGCCCCCTGCGGCGGTTGGTGCCAGGCTGCACTGTCTATGGAGTTACCCATAACAGCTGGCATCAATTTGCTGGATGCCCAAACCACATCGGTATGTCCTTGTAGCCAATCAGATCCGGGCACCGCGACGTTGTTCATGTTGCTGTATAGGCTCCGGGCACCAGCCTGGGATGACAGTTGGGCAACCATATACGGGGCTTGCAACGCTCCGGTTTGCCACTCGACTAGCTCAACGCCCAGACGGGCAAGCAGTGCCAGGGTTTCCTTTTGCTCCGAGTTCAACAGCGCTGGTTCAGCAATGCCGAGACGAACCTTGATTCGTTCGGAAATGGCCCAGGTCAACACCTGTTCCCGGAACCGGGGATGGTCAAGATCCCAATCCCTAGGGTCGCCGTGGAGGCACAGCAGAATCGATGTAGTCTGATCGCGGCGATCCAGCGAGTTGATGGCGGCACTCAGTTCGCGTAGCGGACCAACTGAGCAATAGCGCGCGCCATGCAGGCCAGCAAATACATCGGGCAGCCTCAGATGCTCAACCAGTCGGCATTCGCTCAGCCAACGCAGCGCCAACTTGCGATCCAGCTCTTCACGCTCGACACGGCTATCCTGACTGGCCAAGCATTGCGAGCAGACATTCTCGCAGTTGGCCGGACATTGCAGCCGATCCAGAGCCTTACCCAGCAGCAATGCGATATCGCTCAGGCCAGCCAGCACGAAACCCGCCCCCCCGCTGACTTCATCGAACAGCTGGATGACAGAGCGGCCTTGCCGTGTGTCACGGTCGCGATCGAGGCGATGGCTGAAGCCCATTTCACTGCTGGCAATACCGAGTCGGTCGGCGATCACGTCCCGCATGGCAACGCCGAGCGTTGTTGCAATCAGCCGGCCCTCGGGATTGTCAGGAAGCCATTCCCCCGTAAGGGGATTCCTAAGGGTGAGCTCCAACACATCGGTACGGATCTGGTAGCCCAGGTGCAGACTAGCCTTGACCGCCTCCCCAGAACAGTCATGCTCCTTGCGGCTGCCGGCCAGCCCGCCAACCGGGCGGTGAGCTTTATCGGGTTGCAGATCTCTGGGCACTTCGCCCGAGGCAAGCATGGATTCCGCGCGGCCACAGGTCATGCATACGGCATAACCCATTTCATGTTCGCCGGACGAATGATGGAATACGCTGCCGTCATGACCGAAGCGCACGAAGCCACAGCGCTGATCAGGTAAGGCAATGCTTTCGCCGTACAGCTGGATGCGCGGTCGCTCAACGCGGATGTACTTCTGCGAAGTGACATCGTTGGTGGTTTCCTCGTAGAAATCGCTCACAAAGCCGCCCGGACGTAACACCATGCGGCGCTCGCTGGGTGGAATCGGTGTTGTGCAATGCGAGCAGCACAGTCCTTCGTTATTGGCATAGGCGTTTTCGATCACCCCCGTGTTGCCGCATTCCGGGCAGCGCCAGGCAATGTCGAATTTCTGTGCTTCGTTAACTTGGCCGTCGGCATGCCACTGCAGACTGACACCGGCAGAGCGGTAGACGCGACCATCTATCACCACCTGAGCGCCGGGGGCATATTCGCGAATGGCGATGTTCAGGCTGCGCGAGGGCATTTCCTTATTGTCGAAGATGCTATCCTCGCGACTAGCATCGCTTTTCCGCTGCTGATGCAGGAAATCCTCGACGTTGTATGTCTTGAGGCTCACCACGTCAGTCGGGAAGCCATAGCCCGGTAGGAATGCGGACGACGCCAGATAGCGGAGCAGGTACTCATTTTCATGGCGCTGCTTTTCCAGCATCAGGGCCTTCTTGTATGGCCCGTCGCTGCCGGTCTGGAGCTTGTGGTTGATATTGCGGTACTCACCAAGCCAACGCTCCTCGAGGTCGCGCAATGCCAGCCGGGTTTCACCGGTTATTGAGCTAAGCGAGCGACCTTCCAGGCAGGTGCCGCGCACCAGCTGCTTAACGGCGCCCTCATAATCATCCGGACTTGCCGTGAGCCAGGCTACGAACTGCTGAGCAGGTGATTCGTCCGAGGCGAAGAACCTGTGCAGGGTCAGCTTGGTACGGTCGCCATCATTGCTGCTGTGCATGCGCAGGAATAGAGCCAGCAGCAGCGAGTTGACATGCCGCTGTACGATCCGCGCGGAGCTGAGGGTGATGCTTGGTGCCGGAATGGCAGTCACGAACGGCCATTTGGGATTGGTGAAGGCACGCTGGTTATGCGGATCAGCCTTGCACAGCGTATAGGCGATGGCCCGAGCCTCACTGCGTCTCCCGGCTCGACCGGCGCGCTGAAGATAGTTGGCCGGATGTGGCGGCAGGTTGTTCATCACCACAGCAGAGATACCGCCGATATCCACGCCCATCTCCATAGTGGTGGAGCAGTTCAGCACATTTATATCGCCGCGCTTGAATTCCTCGACATAGTCATCCAGCCGTTTTGCCGACTGCTGCGCCGAGTGCTCTGCGGTTCGGTAGTAAAAACCGCCCTCGACCGTTCGGTCGCTGATATCCGTCCACAAGCTTTCCTGGCGCAGCTGGGTAATGACAGGATCTTTTGCGGCCAGCTGACGGATCTGCACCTGCTTGGCTACCGGGGAGCCATCCGGCATCAGGCTGCTCAAGGCGGGAAGCTGTATCTTCTGGCAGCGGTAGTCCTGGCTCAGCAGCTTTTGTGGCAGATAGGGGGTCAGACCACGGAAGGTGGTATCGAAGATGCGCCGGGTCAAGGGGCAAACCCAGCCCTCGTTAGGCAACGAGAATGTGAGGCTCTCCAGGCGCAAACGATGTCCGGTATCGGAGGACTCCAGAATGCCGGCATTGATCAACGCCAGCCACGCCGCTTCGAGCCAGCTGTTGATCTTGTCGGCATCCGCATTCATGGTGCGATTCATGCCGGTTGCCAGCTCGAGCAGCTTGATCAGACGGTGGGGTGTGCCCGGCTTGATCTGCGGCCACTTTCGGATAGTGCTGCTTTCCTGCACGTCGCTCTTGGGCGAGAAAAGCGACTTTGGACTGAAGCGGCTGCCCATCCAGCGGCGCATCTTGTTTTCCATTAGGATGAAGGTGTTCTCCCGTATATAAAAGTCGAGTGCCACCTTGAGAAAGTCGCGCCAGTCATCCAGCGTCAGAGCAGTTCTGGAATCATCTGCAGCGCCCATTGCGGGAATGGCGCGGGTATCGACCCACAGAGGTGGAGATGTCGTCACCTTCTCCAGCCCCTGGTAGCCGACCTTGATCAGTCCCAGCGTTTCCGTGCTGTTCTGGTTCTTGGGACGCCGGGAGAACTCGCGGGCCAGCAGCAGGCGCGCCATGGTCAGACCGCCTTCACTGCCATCGAACAGCGCCGGATTGGCATAGCGGTTGTAGCGCAGGATGAACTTGTCGATATCCCTGGCTGCCGCGATGGTGTCGGCCATCTGCGGCCAAGGAATGGTCTCGGTCTGATTGGCAGGCGCTGCGCCGCTATGCAAAAGTTCAGCTTGCTTTCGCAGTTCTGCCGCCATGCCAGCCATGCCTATTTTTTCCAGGTTTTCTGCCTGGGCAAGAAGCTCGGCAGGATTTCCGCTGGGGGTGTCCTTGGGTGCAGCATCGGCCTTGGCCTGCGCATTCCTCAGTTTTTCAAATACCAGCCCGCGTAGCCGTGAGCGCTCCGCTTCCTGCTGCATCCTCACCGCCATGCGCGCGGTGCCCTGGCGGCTGTCGGTGAAGGTGATCAGCTTGCGCCCGCGCCCCGGCAGCTCTTCGGGAGAGCGGCCTTCGCAATCCGCCTTGTCAGGATCGGGACAGAATTCCAAGACGGTCGGCACGGCGTTGGCAATGTAGAACGGTGCACCGAGGTAGGCTTTTCGCAGGAAGTCGCTCGACCCCCAAGTCGAGTGCTCACAGTGGCTGCAGCAGGCGAAGTCTTTTTCTTTTTTGTCTGTACCCTCTTTTCCTTCTTTAACTAGACAGAGATTGATATTGCGGGCGGCATTGACTGCACCTAGCTTTTGGCTCTCAAGATCCAGAGTGATTGAGACGTAAGGCTCATGCGCCGCAGGCGATCCGGCAATGATCAGGCGATCACTGGCGGCATTCGCCTTCAACAGTTCGGCTGCCGCATCCTCGCCACCGCCTTCGTGATTGAGCGCGAACTCATCGCCGGCGTAAGGGCTGGGCTGGTGCAGTTCGCCATTGCGATCTTCTGCTAGCAGGTGCGGCGTCTTGCAATCGTCACAGAAGCCCAGTTCGTACACCGGGGCATGGCACTCGCAGCGCGCACGCTGGGTCACATAGACGTTACCGAAGGGCCAGTCCTGCAGATGAGCTGATTTGGCACTGCACTGCGGGTCTACGCAGGCCCAGAGGCCATGCAGCATGCGCTGGAACAGGTGGATGCGGAGTTTGAGGAACGGCGGCTGGCCTTCGGCCGGATGCGTGCCGGTTATGGTGTCGAGCCAGTCGAGCACCTTCTGCTGCTGTTCGAGGGAGCTGCCTCCCTGCAACTGCTCGGAAACTGTACCAATCAGGTCATGCAGGTCGAGGGGCTTGTCGGAGCTGACCACCGCATGGCGCAGGCTCCTGGCGATGGTGCTGTCGCACAGGGCCTTGAAGCGTGCGGCGGATACTGCCGTTTCCGGTTCGATATCCCGGATGGCCTGCAGGCCGATATCGTTGCCTGCAGAGTCGAATGCCAGATCGGGCCAAACGCGCGAGCCGCCAATCACTTCGACCTGGTCGAGCGGAACGCCCGCCAGGTCGGCCAGATAGCGTTTCAGTCGCTCCTGCGCATCGGCTCCGGCGATGGTGGCCGAGGTGGCGATGAAGCGAATCTGCTCGGACTGCCTGCCGAAGGCCTGGACCACCCTGCGCAGCAACAGAGACATTTCCGCCGCCTGGGAGCCCACATAGGTGTGTGCCTCATCGAGGACGATCCAGCGCAACGATTTCTGCTGCCTGGAAATCTCCAGGATCGGGTTGTCGACCTGACGCACCAGCATGTACTCCAGCATGGTGGCGTTGGTCATCAGGATCGGTGCCGGTTCCTTGCGCAACAGTTCCCGCGACAGGATCTGGTTGGGCTTCTGCTGCTGTTCCTTGCGAACCTTGTCGGCGCGTTCTTCAGTCTTGCCGTTGTACAGGCAGAAGCGAATGTCGCTGCCGTACCTGCGGGTCCAGGCGTCGAGGCGCTCCTGCTGCGAGTTGATCAGGGCATTAAGCGGGTAGAGAAAAAGGGCACGGACACCGACCAACGCAGTCTTGCTACGCTCATGCTCGCGGATCAGATCCTCGAGGATCGGCACCATGAAGCATTCGGTTTTGCCCGAACCAGTTCCGGTGGTGATGACCGCTGAGCGGGGCTGTTCGTCGAGCAGGATGCGCCAGGCCTGCAACTGATGAACATAGGGGTGGGCTGTTTTCGGAAAGCGGTAGGCTGGTGCACTGGCCAACGTGTCAAGCAGGCTGGGCGATAGCAAGCCCACCGACGGCAGATCCTGCAGGCGCAGTTCAGCTTCACGCCAGCCAAAGGTGTGCTCGAAAACTGGCGGCGCAAGGAAGCAGCCCTCGGCGCCCAATGTGTTCACCATGCTTTCGCTCAGGTGACGACGCAAACCCGGATGATTGATGCCCAAGACGCCGAGCGTTGCCTCACGGGTACGCTCAAGGCTTTGCTCGATTAGGTCCCTGAAAAATCGCATCGCCACTCCTTATGCCTCGTCCTGCGAGGCGAGCAAATAAGACACCATCAGGGCGTGTGCAGGCACGAACCATCCCTGACGGTCGAAGTCGGAAATCAATCGTATCGCAAATTTCAGATAGGCTGGTGTCGCCGGCAGGTCAGTAATTCTTGCCCGACCGGCTGTGACATAGGCCATGAATATGGGCAGATAGGTGACCGCATCAGTGAACTCAGCCAATGAAAGAGCCTTTACCAAAGGCGGCAGTTTCTGCCCGTCAATCCAGTTGGAAAGCTCGCGACCCAAAAGAGTTGGCCAATTCCGGTTAGCTTCATGAAATCGGCGCAGCTCCTGATACCAGATCGGCAGAACATTTTCTGGTGGCAGTTTTATCAATGAGCTTCGGCTACCGGTGCTCAGGTAATCCCCAAGATATTCAAATCCGGAAACGATGAAGCGCAGTACACTGGCACGATTCGATACAAGATTGTTGACCAGAACCTCGGGAAGCCCAGTCAAGCGCATAGCGTTGTGGAAAAGCCGATGCGCCCGTACCCATAGAGGAAGCGGGATGGTTTCCCAAATAACTGCGAGCTCGTCACGGATGCGAAGGCAGAAAGATTCATCCATCTCAAGACGGAAAACTGCGAAGCTCAATGCCTCTTGGTTGCGCGATAGAGCCTTCCAGGTCTCGAACGATGATAGCGGCAGGTGATGGTAGTTCTGCTTCAAGTCGGCTAAGTACTGCCAGCCACTGTGGTTAAAATCGTCCGCCATAGCAGCAACCTGCTGCTCGATGACATACGGATTGCGCCAAGGGTGAAACAGCTCAGCGGCCCGGTGTAGTGAAATAACCTCTCCTGCGGTATCCAGACTGTTTTCAGGCAGCAAATACAGCGCTGGACGAAAACGAATGCCTGAGTTGTCTGCAGGGTAGATCAGCCACGGCCCACGAGACTGCATAGCCTGTGGTATCTCGAAGCTACCAGTACCAACTGATTCACTGGTCTTCTCGATCAACTGCAAAGGGGCTCGCTTGGGATCGGACAGGAGCATAGCCTCTGCCTTCACACCATCCAGTACAGCTTTATTGGAGACGCCGCCTATATGGAAGGCATAGCGACCTTCCCACTCAAGCTGGCCACCATATCGGCGAATATCGAATTTAAGCAGTGGTTTTTCGGCCTCAACAGAAAGCCTGATATAGGCATCCTGCTCATCTACTGCTCCAAGCATGTTCTGCATGTCAGCTAGGTAGCTGAACAGGTTGAGCATCACAGGTGCCGAACCTACCCGAATGCTGTACGTGCGTTGCGGATGCGGCTGCTGCTCCGCGCTCACCAGTTCCAACTGCATGTGGAAGGTCTGTCCTTGGGTTAACCCTGAGGTCAGTGAGATGCGATACCCCATCAGATCAACCAGTAACAACTCTCTGGCTCGCGACGGATTGCCGAATTGGTCCAGCAGGCGGGCCCCCTGGTAGGGATAGGGCAAGTGCAACTGCAGCGTGGGCAATCCTTGACCTACTTCGATCATAAAGGTCGAAGGCGGTACGTCTCCTCGATGGCGCAGATACAGCGAATTTTCTGACTGCTCCACTACCAAGGCATTGCTGACAATATGCGGATCAAGCTGCGCAGCCCCTTTGATCTCGATACGTGCAGGCTGTTCGCGTACTTCGGGGAACAGCGAAAGACCAAAATCTCTAGGCAGCACGCCGAAACGGCGCTGCATGAGTGTCTTTCCCGATCGAGTGCGCAGGGTGTAACGCACCGAGCCGTATTGGCCGATAAGTCGTCGGTCAAGAAGCTTGCCATTGACGAACTCGAACAAGTCATCTCTGGAATAAGGGTAACCTTCAGGCAACTCAAGGTTGGGCCACCCCAGGAAGACCATCGAGGGGGTGCTTTCGTAAAGTGCAAACACACCCGAGAGAGTTGGTTTAGAGTCATCGCTGTCCGCCTGATTAAGCGCGACTAGATAGCTATCCTCCCCCTTTACCAGCGTGAAGTTGGAGTTTGCATCCATCCAGAGGCCATTTTCTTGGTCCTCGGCCAAAGGCTTTGCAGCGTCACCTTCGCAACTGGTCGAAAAGCCCTTGGGAACTCGAAGTCGAACCAGTCCAGATGACAGCGAGCAACTAGACACAGCAACCAGTTGCCAGCGCTCGGAGCGACTCTCGAAAATCAAAGGTACATCGTGATAATCGAGGGCGCTGCCATCGAAGTATTGGCAATGCACCACACGCCCGTTGTCCAACAAGCGAAGACTCACCGGCTCGCCAGGTTTGCGACGTTCGAGCGTGACTTGAGGATTGGAGAAGCGCGCCTTGATACCTTTTTCAGTAAGCTGTCCGTAAACGGCGGGCCCTCTAGCTAGGAGCCTTTCGCCCTCGTAGTAGGCCAGCTCAAGTCGGGTACTACTCAGACTTGTCGAATCAACCGCAAACTCTGCCTCATGAGGCAGGATCAATTCGGTGCGTATCAACCATTGCGGCAATGTGCCATGCAGAAAATGTTCGCAAGTGAAGGCCCTCGCCCTCTCCAAGGACTCTTGACGCTCCTTGCGCTTCTGCCCGGCGTCGCGGAGCCAGTCATTGAGCAGCGTGCGTGCATTGCTTTCATCTAATGGAATTGGGAAGGCATCTGTCCATCCTGGGGCTGCCTGATCCAGATAACTGACTGGATCCTGTTGATCCTTGAGTGGGTGATGCTCAACCAGATACATGAGCTGATCAACGATGCCCGCTAAAAGCCGACGCGTTTCGAGGTTGCGAAAAATGAGCGGTAGGTCATTTTCGAAGTCCGCCATTAGGTCCGCGGTTGTCCTGCGGTTACCTTCAGTTCGGTAGAAATGCTTAATACCCCTGCGCACAGCGCGCCCGAACCCGTGTGACTCACTTTGAACCAATGGCCACGGAAGCCCGCCCTCAGCGAATAGCGAGCCAAGCCAGTCGCGCCCATTCTCCCGGAGTCGAATCGGCCGTTTCCAATAGGCCAACCCAGTGGCCGTTAGGCTGGCATGCTGCTGCGGAGACAAGGATGCCTCCAGCAAAGACTCAGGTCCTGACCATGACCAAGAGCTGTTATAGGCGCGCCGATACTGCTCGCTCACGAATAGACAAAAACATGCCGCCAGATGAGCGGAACTGTTTGCCACAGCACCACGCTTGAAGTAGGAACGAAGTAGCTCAACAAGCGACCGGAACTCGTCCTCTGTAACGTGATAACTATAAAGAGGTGTACCGTCAGGCCCCTTGAACATCTCACGGTTAAACAGAAACTCACTCAACCATGCCTTCGCAGCACTGGTAACAGGTGCAGTCACGTCCATTGCAAACTCCTTTTGACTCCCTAGCCGCTTTACCGACAACAACGTCTCTTAAGCACTTGGCCTGGTAGAGCCGAGCAAATCCGCCCCCGCATCCTTCTTCAGCAGCTCATACACCACCGTCAGAAACACATCGCGCGTCGACTCGTCACTGAGCAGCTTGGTCGCCATGCTGGTGTGGCTGTTCATGGCGGCGGCGATGGCGGAGATGGCTTTCGTGGGCAGGTCGGCCTTCATGGCCTGCTCCATGGTGTTGTTCTGCACCTGGGCCATCACCACGCTGTCGGCGCGTAGCTTCTCGGAAACGTGCACAGCAAACGCCACCTGATCGGTATCGGTGATGTCCTTACCGAAGGCGTTGTTGAGCTTCTCGATCAGTTCGGTAAGGTACTTCTTCTCGCGGTCGCGGGCGTCGCGCAAGCCGTTGTCGGTCATGCCGTAGAGGCCAGGTGTTTCCGCCTGCACGCCTACGCCGCTGAGGTTGTCGCCTTTCTTGATCTTGTAGTGGCTGAGCTTGAGGTCGCCCAGATCCACCTGCTCCGCCGTGATGCCCTTGAGCCGCTTACGCAGCAGGCGGGCATAGCTGGCGAAGGCCTCTAGGCTTGGGTCGGCGAAGTCGATGAGCTGAGCGATGTACTCGTAGCTGCGCACAAACTTGGTCAGGCTCTCGCTGAAGATCATCAGCTCGTCGCGCGCCTTGCAGTACTCCGCCCGCTGCATATCGGCGTATTGCTTGGCCTGCTCGTTGCCCTCCTCATCAGCCTTCTCCCAGTCCTTTTCCCACTGATCGATAGCGTCGTTGAGTGTCTTCAGCTTGCCGTTGAAACGGTCCGTAGCAGATTGCGTCAGCGAGAACAGTTTCTGGTGCGTCACCTTAGGATCGACGATGGCATCGCCGAATGCCTCGACCTCAGCCTGCTCGTAGATGAACATCCCATCCAGGCGCTGCTTGATGTCGTAGACGATGTTCGGATCCTGGATATCCGCCACCTGGGCATCGCGGTAGAAGGTCTTGAACGATGCGAGGATCTCTTCGGCCTTGTTGGCGAAGTCGATAACGAAAGTCTTGTCCTTACCGGGGAAGGTACGGTTCAAGCGCGACAGCGTCTGCACCGCCTCCACGCCGGATATTTTTTTGTCCAGGTACATGGCCACCAGCTTCGGCTGATCGAAGCCGGTCTGGTATTTATTGGCAACGATCATCACCCGGTAGTCCGGGGTATCGAACACCTTGCGCATGTCACGGCCATGCAGGCCGGTGTTCAGGTTGGTTTCACTGAACTGGTGATCCTTGGGCAGACTGGGCTCCTGCACATCCGTGTTAGGTACCTCACCGGAGAAGGCCACCATCGCCTGCACGTTGTCGTAGCCCTTACGCTTGCAGTAATCCTCTAGCGCCAGGTGGTACTTCACCGCTGCCGCACGCGAGCTGGTCACCACCATGGCCTTGGCCTGACCACCTAGCAGGTGTGCGACGTTCTTGCGGAAGTGTTCAACGATCAGCTCTACCTTCTGCCCCACGTTCACCGGGTTAAGCGACAGCCACTTGGCCAGCTTGCGCCCGGCGCTCTTCTCATCCACGCGCTTGTCATCGACCATCTCGCTGCCGATTTTGAACGCCACCTCGTAGCTGGTGTAGTTCTTCAGCACATCGAGGATGAAGCCCTCGTCGATAGCCTGCTGCATGGTGTAGAGATGGAACGGTGCCGGGGGGTTGTCGGTGCTCACGGGCTGCGCCGGGTTGCGCGGGCGTCCGAACAGACTCAGCGTCGAATGCTTGGGCGTGGCGGTGAAGGCGAAGTAGCTGGCATTGCCCGGCCGCGAACGCGAGCTCTGCCAGACGGACAGCCGCTCCTCCTTGGAAAGCGTTTCCCACTCCGCCTCGCTCTGCCCGGTCAGCACATAGCGCAGGTCATCCGCCGTACTGCCTCCGGTCGAGCTGTGCGCCTCGTCGATGATGATGGCGAAGCGGCGGTTGCGCAGGCTCTGCTCGCCGAGAATGGCCTTCTGCGCATATGGGAAGGTCTGCAGGGTACAGACGATGATCGGCACGCCATCAAGCATGGCCTTAGCAAGCTGCTGGCTCTTCGGCAGGCTCGACTGCTGACGGTCGATGGCGCAGACCACGCCGGCCTGGTGCTCGATCTGCTGGATAGCATCCTGCAGCTGTTGGTCCAGCACCTGGCGGTCGGTCACCACTATCACGCTGTGAAAGTACGGTTCGCCATCAGGACGGCGCACACGGATCAGCGAATGCGCAGTCCAGGCAATGGTATTGGTCTTGCCCGAGCCGGCACTGTGCTGGATCAGGTACGGTTGCCCTGCCCCCTCAACCCGCACCGCGTCGATCATCTTGGTCACGCCTTCCCACTGATGGAAACGCGGGAAGATCAGGCCTTCCTTGAAATAGGTCTTGCCGTTGACGTCCTGGGCTTCCTTACGCTCCTGCAGCACGAAACGATGGAAGATGTGCAGCCAGTTGTCCTTATGCAGCACCCGCTCCCACAAGTAGCTCACCGGATACTGACCTTTCTCGCCCGGCGGATTGCCGGCGGCGCCATCGTTGCCCCGGTTGAAGGGCAGGAAGAAGGTCGAATCCCCTGCCAGCTTGGTAGTCATGCGGATGTCGCTGTCGCTCATGGCGAAGTGCACCACCGCGCCGCGCTTGAAGCTCAGCAGCGGCTCCAGGCCGCCGTTCTTGCGCTCGGGCTTGCGATCCATGCGGTACTGCTGCATGGCAGCCTGCACCGACTGGGTGAAGTCGGTCTTCAGCTCCACCGTAGCCACCGGGATGCCGTTGATAAAAAAGGCCAGGTCGATCTCATCCGCCTTGTCCAGCGAGTAACGCAGCTGCGGCACCACACGCAGGCGGTTGACCGCATAGCGGGCGATCACCGTGTCATTGCGCTCGTCTTCGGGCAGTGCCTGGCTCATGGCGAGGGTGCCACCTCCCGCCACGGCACAGCCATAACGCAGCACATTCACCGTGCCGCCATCGACCTTGTTCTCCAGCTGTTTGACCAGCCGATCCAGCACCACATCACGTGTACCGGTACCGTTCATGGCGCGGAGCTTGTCCATAGCCGCTGATTGACTGTCCTCCAACCAACCCAGCACATCCTCGGGGAACAGTGCGCGCCCCTGGTCATAGTCGGCGGACTTGCCAACCAGCCACCCGGCAGCTTCAAGCTGCTCGACGATATGGCGTTCCAGTTCGCATTCGTGGTGGATTTGGCTCATGGTTTTATCCTTAAACTTCTCGGCCATCCCTGGGAACGGCACATCAAATACTGTCTATCGGGCGTAAGCGCTGATACAGCCTGGGCACATCCACTCACCGTCGTCGTAGATGCCACCACTCATGTCGGTTCTCTGGTGGCACCAGGCACAGGTCCCCATTAGCGGTTCGTAGCTGTAACTGTCTTTTTTCTTTTCGCGATACTTCGTCTGGCGAGAAGGCATCTGCTGTGGATCCGGCGGGCTGGAGAAATGGCCGCAATGGCTACACCACTGGCCACCCAGGTGCTCCACGCAACTGGCCTTGCCGCAGCGTCCGCATGCATTTTCTGGGGCTAGAGCTACTGGCTCAGGCAGTTCTTCCGCCAACAATTCTTCAAGCGCAGCAATGCGCTGGCACGCCAAGCCGTTCTTGTTCAGGTAGGCCAGGAGCGGGTCGAAACCCTTATCCTTGGAAAGGACGATGCACTGCGTTTCCGGCGCAGTCTCAAAGGTACGCCCCAACTGAAAGGCGATATGAAAATCCAGCGCGTTCTTACCCACGCCCTCAATCTTCTGGAAGTCCACACGTGAAAAGCGATGCGCAGTGGACGGCTTGCGCGAAGCCTTGGGCGTGTTCTGCCTGGCCCCTACAAAAATGATGGCCTTATAGGAAGCATCAAGCAGCGACAGGTCGATCTTACCGATGTTCTCGTAGTCCACCAGGATCAGACGCTGCTTCATTTCATCATCCGAATTGATCAATTTCTCTTGCCCGCTCCGTAGCTGCCAGGAAGCCGAGCCCAAGAATCCAGCATATCAACACGCTTAGGCAACGGTTTTTTCTTCTCCGCAGCGGAGGTGTCTTGCGATGAGCGCTTCAAGCCTCGCTTAAAAAACTCAGAGACTCCTTCCTTGAACCGCAAGTCAGGCTTGGCCGGTTGCCCAGTGGCCTTGAAACGAACTTGCCCTTTGTCCATCGAGCACTTCAGGCCTAGGCGCTCACTGAGCCAATAGGCGATAAACAGCTGGTTATCCCGGACATCGAAAAGATCTACCAGAACACCCAAACGGCTGAATTCACGGTGCTTCTCGCTATGCGAAATGACGTACTGGAGGGCCTGGTAGAACAGATCAGAAGCCAGCAGCTTCCTCTCATCCAATAGAGGCCTCAGATCACTGCGCTTAATCGCGGCACACTTGCCATAACAAGACTTCTGAAACTCCAGCTCAGCAGCCTTACTCAACATAGGCTCACTCATAACGCCTCCTGCGCTCCGTCATCAGTCATCACTTGATGGACTGCTTGCTCCAGATACCAGGCTATTCAACTGCGAATCCTGCCAAGCGGCATACGTCTGCCCTGTTTCCTCAACCACCCAAGATGTACGCCCATTCGCGGCGCGACCACAGACCACCGCCGCTGCCGCACTGGGGCTGCTGAAGGCGTAGTCGTCGCTGAAGTTCAGGTGCTCGCCGCCATCGGCAACCAGTACGCCCTCGTCGACCAGTTGCTTGAACAGGCCCTGATAGCCGCGCTCGGTGCCCACCCATTCGGCGCGGGCCTTGGAGCCTTTGAGTACAAAAAATTCACCGTCGATTTCCTGGCCCTGGGCGCTCAAGCGGTAGCGTGGAACCTCCAGACTGAAGCGCGGAGATCGGCTGACCGGTGCCGCCGTGCTGGCAGCAGCGGGCGCGGAAGGTTTGGTCAGCTCACGCAGGAAGTCGAAGCCCAGCACCGGCAGCACGGTGCGGATCTGCTCCAGAAAAAAGGCCATATCGGCGCGGTCGGACTCGGGCAGGCTGACGTATTCATGCGCGGTACCGTTGACCAGCTCGCAGCGGCCCAGATTGCTGGCGATGCCGATCAGCAGGCTTTCCAGGTACTTCACATGAGCCTTGGTCAGGTTCTGGTCCTTGCTGGTCACCAGACAGACGCGCTCCCAGAAGTCCTTGCCGCCAGCCTCTTCCGGGCGGTTATGGCTTTTCAGTCGTTTGGCCACATCGTCCGACTCGCCGATATACACCTGCGAGCGCAGGCTGTTATCCGGGTCGGGGCCGACCAGAAAGTACACGCCGGTGCGCGCGCACTCGGGGCGCTGCACCAGTTCGGCCAGCTTGGAGCGCGGGCCGGTCAGCACATGGCCGGTCCAGTTCATGATCTCGGCGGTGAGCAGGCCATTGGGCGTGCCATCCACCAGAAACAGACGCAGGCTGCGGCCCTGGCTCATACCGCCTCCCGCAGATCGATCTGACCGGTGACGGCGGCGGTGATCAGGGCGGAGCGGCGTTCTCTCAGGAGTTCGATACTGCGCCCGGTCTTATCAATGACAGATTTGAAGCGACCAAGCTGGCCACTCAACACACTGACGATGCCTCGCTGCTCATCAACTGGCGGACGAGCAATTCGAATAGCCTCTATATCCGGCATGTAGATGGTCTTGTGGGTCGAGCCCATCATCAATCGATCAAAATCCGGTTTCATGCCCAGCAGTACGTAGTAGAGGTACTCGTTAAATAGCTCACTAGTACATGTCCACACTGCGAAGTCCTGGGAGGTTGCCATGTCGACCGCCATGATGCCCGTAAAGCCCACAGAGGCAGTCCGGGACAAGAACACGGAGCCGGCAGGCAGCAAACGGGCTGATGAATTCTCCAGGCCTAGCTGACTAACCATCTCAGATGTCTCGGATACGTACTTCTGCTCACCACTACGAACCTGCCAGACATCTGCGAGCGTGAACCACGGCACAGTGCAGTCGACCCAGTATTCTGGCTTTGAGCGACTGGGTGTATGGCCTGACTCCAACCGAGCAGTATGTCGTAGCTGCAATACCTCCCAATGCTCCGGCACCTCCCCCAGCCACTCCACGCCGGAGTCTTTCATCTTCACATTGGGATCGAGGCCCTTGGTGACGGCATGGGTGATCAGCGCCTGGCGCTTTTCGCGCAGCAGTTCGATAAAGCGGGTTTTCTTTTCAATCAGTGAGTCGATGCGGGCGGTTTCGCGGTCTAGGTTGCTGGCGATTACACGCTGCTCACCGAGTTCAGGAAGCGATACCGGAAAATTGCGCGTGAACTCATCCGGAACTCGCTTCAGGCCACCCGCTCCGGTCATTGCACCGGCACCGAAGGCACGAAAACTAGAGCCTTGAACGATGTAGTTGATGTAGCGGGCATCTGCTACCGCTGGATTCGGACGAAGCACAGTCAACTCGGTGGTGCCAAACCCTGCTGCGCACTGCAGCCCCCGCATCAGAGCCCCCTTCCCATTCTCAAAGCAGGGCGTGACTTTAGCGAAGGCCACATCACCATCCTCAAAATAGGAATAGCCACTTCTCACTTCGACTACCGGACGATTCTGCTCGAGGTTGAGCGAACCATCCTCGCCAATAGCCTCCATCGGCAAGAAGGAAACCTCTTGATCTGGATCTTCCAACAAGTCGCGACGAACAGGAGGGTTCAAGGTGGCGGAATAGCGCATGCGTACCACGCTCCAATGCTCCGGCACCCGCCCCAACCACTCCACCCCGGAGTCCTTGTAGGCCGGATAGGGCTTGTAATGGCTCATGCCGTTACCTCGCCCAACAGCGCGGCAATCTCGACCTCTACAGCCTTGAGATCGGCATCGATCTCGGCCAGTGGGCGCGGCGGTTGGTAGACGTAGAAGTAGCGGTTGAAGTTGATCTCGTAGCCGACGATGCCGACCTGGCCATCCTTCGCGTCCGTCTTGCCGGTGTCGATCCAGGCATCCGGCACATGGGGCAGCACTTCGCGGGCGAAGTAGTCGTCGATGCTTTGGTTAAGCGGTACGTTCTCGAACTCGCGCAGATCGGCGTCGGCCTGTTGGTTGCCCTTGTCGTCCAGCACCGGCTGGGCGCTGGCATCGCGCTCACCGAAGCAGGCCAGCGCGGACTTAAGCGCGCCCTTGCCAAGCTTCTTAATGCCGGCGGCCTTGAGGAAGGCCGGCAGGTTGTCGAACTCGCCCTGCACGCCAGCAAAGGCCTCGGCCTGATCGGCACCCTTGGTGTCGCGGTACGTAGCGAGCTTGTCCGGAGTGACCGAAAAACGCAGACGCAGCGGGCGCTCGACGGTGATGCGGCGGTAGCCGAAGTCGGTGGTGGAAAAAATCTTCGAGTTCGGGCCTTCCTCGAAGGCCTCGTGCAGCTTGGCGATCTCGGCAATCTGTTCGTCCGAGAGGTACTTGCGCTTGCTGCCAAGGCTCTTGCGCATGAGCGCGTGCATGGCGCTGGCATCGATCAGCTGCACCCTGCCCTTGCGCAGCGCGTCCTTGTGGTTGGACAGCACCCAGATATAGGTACCGATACCGGTGTTATAGAACAGGTCGGTGGGCAGGGCGATGATCGCCTCCAACCAGTCGTTCTCCAGAATCCAGCGGCGGATCTCAGACTCGCCGGATCCGGCGCCGCCGTTGAACAGCGGCGAGCCGGACAGCACGATACCGATGCGGCTGCCGCCCAGCTCAACCGGCTTGCGCTTGGACAGCAGGTGCATGAGGAACAGCAGCGAGCCATCACCCACACGCGGCAGGCCAGCACCGAAGCGGCCAGCGAAGCCCTGCTGACTGTGCTCGGCTTGTACCTGCTTCTGCACGTTCTCCCACTTCACCCCGAACGGCGGGTTGGCCAGGCAGTAGTCGAACTGCTCATGGGGTAGATGATCGTCAGACAGGGTGTTGCCGAGTTTGATGTTGCGGGTGTCGTAGCCCTGGATCAGTTTGTCGGCCACAGAGATGGCGTAGGTCTCCGGGTTCAGCTCCTGGGCGTAGGGCACCAGGCGGGCATTGGGGTTCCACTCGTAGACCTGCTCGATGGCCGATGACAGAAATCCGCCCGTGCCGGCGGCGCAGTCGTACACGGTGCGCACCACGCCCTCGCCATTGAGCGCCTGATGATCCGGCGCGAACACCAGGGTGGTGGCCAGGCGCACCACATCGCGCGGGGTAAAGTACTGCCCGGCATCGTCGTTGGAGGACTCGGCAAACTTGCGGATCAGGTGTTCAAAGACCAAGCCCATTTCATGGTTGCTGATCTTGTCCGGATGCAGATCGACTGCTGCAAACTTCTGCGCCACCAGATAGAGCAGGTTGGCCTTTTCCAGCTTCTCCAGCCAACGGTCAAAGGCGAAGTGCTCGAACACCTGGCGGGCGTTGGCGGAGAACTTGGCGATGTAGTCTTCAATGTTGGCGCGGGTGCTGGTGGAGCCGACCGAGCCGAGGGAGAACTGCGAGACGTTGTAGAAGGTGGCGCCGGCTGTGGTCGGCAGGATGAGATCCATATCCACGCCACTGGCCTTCATCGCCTCATACTGGCTGCGCACCTTGTCACGGGTGGGCTCCAGCACACACTCCAGACGACGCAGCACGGTGAACGGCAGGATAATGCGGCCGTACTCGGAGGGTTTGAAGGCTCCGAGCAACAGGTCCGCGATGTTCCAGATAAAGGGGGCCAGGGTTTGCTGGTTCACGCGCACGTTCCTTCCAAAAAGCAGGGAAGGCCATCCCTGCGAAATATATGTGATCAATGCCACACCTTAACCGGTTGGATAACTTCGGGCCAGTATCGGTAAACGGCTAAGGTGCTGATTTTCCAACTTAGTTGGCTGGGGTGCAGTCCTTGGACATGGGCGTCTTGGCCACATCACCTCCCCCAATGCAGATCAGACTGACGCGCATGCCACTCTGCAGCCCTGCGGCGTAGTTGGCATAGGCATCATCAAGCTTGAATTGCGGCTCCATGAACTGATTTACCCCGCCCCGCAGAGTGACGTAGGGGTTGCCGAACAGATCGGTATTGATAGAGTCCACCACGCCAGTGACCTTGAAGGTCTTGCCTTTGAACTACTGGTCCGCCGCGACCGTATTGCGGTCATAGACATGGGCCAGTTGCTGAGCGCTCACTTCTAGCAGTGGCTCAACAGGAGCAACCACTTTCGCCGGTTGGCTCTGACTGGTTGAGCCTGGAGCAGGCTTGCTCGAAGGGCGATCCCCCGAGGCCATCGCAACCAACATAACCGCCAACCAGGCAAAGCCGATTACCCGACTGGTGGTGCTATGCCCTTGCCGCAGCAGGAACCAAACAAAGATGACCGGAAACAGAAAAATACCGACGCCCAGCCAGAAACCGACATTGCGGCTAATGGCTTGGGCGGGCTGTATTTGAACGGCGACAGTCTGCTTAGCAATAGGCGCACCACAATGCGGGCAGGCAGCCGCCTGGTCGCTGGCCATGCGATCGCACTCGCTGCAGTTGATCAATGCCATTTCACTACTCCTTGATTGCACTTCCTGAGCCAGCCTGGATTGGCCGGCTTGTTTGTCAGGATCAAGATATGTAGCGTGGCTTGACGCATCTAGAGTGTGCGTTCGTACAGGTAAAGTTTTCGAGCAAGTGAGGCTGGGATGAAACGCAAACAGGAAATAGAGTCCGTGCGCTGGGATCTGGCGCTGCGCTATCGCCTGATCGAAACGGTGGTGTGGTGGGAAGGACGTTTAACCACTGGGCATCTGATGCAGAGCTTCGGTATCAGCCGCCAGCAGGCGTCGAAGGACATCAATTCCTACATCACCGACTACGCGCCGAAGAACCTGGAATACGACAAGCATTTGAAGGGGTATGTGCCGAGCCTGCACTTCAAACCGCTGTTTATCGATGACAGCGCCAGCGCCTACCTGCACCTGCTCAACGAGAGTCACGACCGTGCACCGTATGTTGAAGGGCTGGCATTGGCCTATGCGCACACTGAGGTACTGGATGTGCCGGATCGCTCAGTGCGCCCGGAGGTGCTGCGCCCACTGCTCAAGGCCTGCCGCGATGGGCTGCGACTGGAGTGCGAGTATGTGTCCTTCACGACGCCGGACGGCGAAACCCGCCTGATCGCGCCGCATACGCTGATCTACACCGGTATGCGCTGGCACGTTCGCGCCTATTGTGAGAAGAATCGAGATTACCGGGACTTTGTGCTCAGCCGCTTTCGTGGTGAGCCCGAGTTAATGGACGACGAAACCGAAAACACCCGTGAGCAGGATCCGGGCTGGAACAGTCAGGTACAGGTCATCATTGAACCGGATTCTCGCCTTAAGCCGGAGCAGCGCGCGATTATCGAAGCCGACTACGGCATGCGTGACGGACAGCTGGTGATCGAGACCCGAGGTGCTCTTGTGCAGTATGTGCTGCAGCGCTATCAGATCGATCCGACCAAGGTGCACGCTAAAGCTACGGCGCAGCAGATCGTCGTAACCAACCTGGATGAGCTGCAGCCCTGGCTGTACCACTGACTAACGACAGGCACGTCTGGCTTTGAATCGATGCGGCCAGGCGAGGCTATCTCTAGTCAGTAGTACCTCCGTAGGCCAGCTTGGCCAGCCCAAGCAGTGCAGGCAGCATCAGCGCCAACGGCAAAAGATCGTTAAGGGTGGGTAGCAAGTTCATAGGAGATCCTCCTGGTCGGTTTCCACCAACCTAGCGAGAACAGCCCGACAGGGCGATCTGTCTACTTTTCGCCTGTAAACAATCCGTGCATACCCCAGACACCGGCGACGAACGCGCCTTGTCTGGATAGCGGAGCGATGACTACTGTATATAAATACAGTTATTGGGCAGCCCGTTATGAGCACCGCACTTATCCTCGGCCCACTGCAGAGCAGCAGCGCACTCCTTCCCCTCTTTGATGCACGCGTTCCGGCTGGCTTTCCCAGCCCGGCGCTTGATCACATGGAGCACAAGCTTTCGCTTGATACCCTGTTGGATCTGCAAGCACCGCACACCTATGTGGTTACCGTGAGCGGTGACAGCATGACAGGGGCAGGCATCTTTGACGGTGACCATCTGATCGTCAGCCGCGCCATCCCAGCAAAACCGGGCCATGTGGTCGTTGCCTGCTTAAACGGCGATGTCCTGGTAAAGCGCCTGGCACAGGAACAGGGCCAGTTCATCCTGCAGTCGGAGAACCCGGCCTACTCTCCGCGTTACATCCTGGAGAACGATGAGCTGACGATCTGGGGCGTCGTCACTCATAGCTTGCGGAATCACCTCACCCATGGCTGAGCCGGTATACGCACTGGTCGACTGCAACAGCTTCTACGCCAGTTGCGAGCGAGTGTTCCGCCCTGACTTGTTGCGCACGCCCATCGTGGTGCTCAGCAACAACGACGGCTGTGTTATTGCTCGCTCTGCCGATGCTAAGCCGTTCGTGAAAATGGGCGCCCTCTTCCACGAGATCAGGGGCGACCTCAAGCGCCACGGTGTCGTCGCCTTCAGCAGCAACTACGCCCTCTATGGCGATATGAGCGAGCGTGTGATGACGATCCTGGAGGGCTGCTTTCCAGGCATCGAGGTCTACAGCATCGACGAAGCCTTTGCCGATATGACCGGTCTACCCGAACCACTGGAGTCGATAGGCCGTCAGGTGCAGGCAGAGATTAAGCAGAAGACTGGTATCCCGGTCGGCATAGGCATCGCCACCACCAAGACACTGGCCAAGCTCGCCAATAACGCCGCCAAGCGCTGGCAGAAGCAAACTGGTGGCGTCGTAGACATCCGCGATCCGGTTCGGCGCGACAAGCTGCTCAAGGCCATGCCAGTAGAGGAAGTCTGGGGCGTTGGTCCCCGGATGCGTGCTCACCTGGAAGGCATGCAAATCAAGACAGCTTGGGACTTGGCACAGATGGATGCCTGGACACTGCGCAAGCGATTCAATGTCGTGGTGGAGAAAACTGTGCGCGAACTGCGCGGGGTAGCGTGCCTGGAGATCGAGAACGAAATCGAAGCCAAGCAAGAGATCTGCAGTAGCCGCTCATTCGGCAAGCGCCTGCGAGAGTTAGCGCCTATCCAAGAGGCCGTCACCAGCTATGCGACGCGCGCTGCTGAAAAGCTCCGCAAGCAGGAGTCGCTCTGCAGACAGGTGCGGGTCAGTCTGCGCACCGGGATGTTCAACCCAACCGAGGCTAAATACGCCAACGGCGTTCTCTGCCAACTGCCCTACCCGACCGATGACAGCAGGCTGATCATCCAGGCAGTTCAAACTGGGCTCAAGCAGGTCTTCAGAGAGGGTTTCAGCTACGCCAAGGCCCAAGTGCTCCTCTTGGATCTGTGTCGTAAGAATGAGTACACCCCTGATCTGTTCGCCCCTGAACAGCCCGTGAAAACCGAGCGACTGATGAGCACTCTGGACGCGATCAACAATCGCTGGGGGCGCGGCACACTGCAGCCAGGACGCATAGCTAAACCAGCCGAGTGGGCTATGCGCAGAGAATTGCTCTCCCCCGCCTATACCACTCGCTGGTCTGAGTTAATGGTCGCAAAGGCCAAGTAGCCTTCGCATTCACTTATCTGCGACGAACACGGTTCAGAGTACCCTTACGCAGGCAGCGTGCCCCTGCAGGCTTCAAGCGCAGGTGCTGATCGTCCTTGACCAAGTACCGCATTGCCTCGTGGGTATTAGGCCGCTTCGACTGATCGCCCCTATGGATCTGGCCTATGCCTAGCTTGTCACCGTACTGTTCCTTGTCATGGTTGCAGCTGTGGGCATAGCCCTGACGACGAGTGATCTCCTCCCACAGCTTGCCGATCCCAGTTGCCTTACAGACATCCCGGCACACTATGTTGCCATTGAAGAAGTAGGCTGCATGGATGTGGTAACCCCTACCGTCATTTCGATCCCCCTGCTCCACGGCGTAGATGTAGCCGATAAGGTGCTTGAAGATCGGATGGCGGTGGTGCTTGGTAATCAGGGCATCCAAGTGATCGAACACTTGCTCGATACGCAGCCTGGTTTGGGACTCAGACCAGTAGTACAGGTTCAACCTGATGATCGTCGTACGCGAGTATCGGCTCATCATCGCATCCGTGTACTCGGTGATGTCCCTATCCTGCTGCTTGGCCAACTCCTGTCGGTCCCACTTCCTACGCCGATACCACTGCTCTCGTGTCAGCTCACGTATACGTTCGGTGAGTACGTTCATGCTCTGTTGATGACTGAGCCAGTACGTACCCGTCTCGCTCATGCAGACAGGACCATTGGGTGAGCGCTGAAGGCCAATGTCGTCACAGGCTTCCCGGAACGCTAACAGGTGCTCGCTGTAGTCGCATGGCACACGATCATCGAATAGGTTGCACATCTGCTGCACGTGGGTGAAGTGACGGGACAGTCTGGTCTGCTCGACACGCTCATAGCCAGACCGTTTGTACGTGATCCGGAATGCAGGTGTATCGCTGTGCTCGATAGCTTGGACGAGCGATTCGATCTGCAGGGCTATATCGGACTGGGAGAGGTGGGTGTTGTGCTTGCGGTTGTTCATAGCTGAGTACCTGGTTGGTTGTTGGTGCATACCAGGTACGTGGTCTGTTTCTTTTTACTGGTCTTCTTTCCCTCTGGTGGTAGTCAGTGGTGATGGGTAGTGATGGTTGCTATTGGATAGATAGAGTAGATAGTTAATCGCTATATCGCTATATCAATAGATGCAGCCCTGAGCGATACAGACCTTCCCGTTCAGGCCGGGCAATGGGGAGCAACATTGCCAAGCCTGTCGAGAGATTTACCGCACCGAGCTTCGGGAGAGTTAGCTGAGATCAGAGAAGCCTCAGCAGCGGCATAAGCGCCATGACCAGCCGTAGCCGGTCATGGCGCTGCTGGTTCTAGCTGGCCATGCTCAGGTGACCGATAGGGCGCGCAGTAGCTCCCTCGGCCTGGTCACGTTCCTCGATCCTGGCCAGGATCCAGTCGTGCACCTCGCTATCGACCCAACCGACGCAGCGGTCGCCCAGCGAGACCGGTTTCGGGAAGGTTCCTTCTCCGATGTATTTGTAGATGGTTGATCGGGCAAGACCGGTCGAGTCGATAACTTCTTTCAGACGGATGATCCTCATGAACGGGGCTCCTCGTATTCGTTCAGAGGATTGGCAGAGCCGGTAAAAAAACACTGAAGGACTGATTCGCAGCCCCAGAGCACCTACAAGCTTTCAACGTACAGCTCTCTGACACCCGAAGCCAGGCAAGAGCTCCAGCCCAGCCTCGTGACTATCCCGCCAGCATTCAGAAACCGCCTCGGCTCACACATGCCCTGTAGGTATCCGGTGTGAGTTCTATATAGCCGTTTTTCCGTCAGGCCAATCTAGCGTCCCATCCTCCTGATCATCTTGTCGACTACCTGAGCGTGGCTAGCGAACCGCGCTTTCAGGATGGTGTCCCGCAGCGCACCATTACACCGCACTACATTAGATTCGAATTGAAAGAATGAGGAAACTGCATAAAACCAGCTGAAACCGAGTAAATACGGGATCAAAAAGAAAATTCTATTCATAGAATCACCATAGATATTGAATAGATGACAAACAGAATTCATATAGAACGTAGTTAGAATATCTGTAGAATCAAGAGAGAATCTGCACCAAGACCGACCTTAGACCTGGATTGAAATGACGTGAAAACTGACAATCGTGCACGCAGCAAGGATGCGGACAGGCTGAGCGAGCTGCTCCTAGAACCTCATCGAAACCATCGCCACGACATCTGGCTGTGGCTGTACCTCGACTACTACAGAGAGGCCAGGCTTGATCTCAAAACCTGCAACGGCCTCACCATGCGTGACGAGATAGCCAGATCCCTGAAGGACCAGAAGCTATTCCAGTCCCGTATCCCTCAAGAGAAAGACCGGCTCCTGCTTCCAAAGGAAAAACTGGAATGGATCACAGAGGATGAACGGCAGTATCGGTGGCTGCTCCGCGAGATCGAGCATATGACTGGCCTGCGCTTGCCTCGCGGGCTAGTCCACCTCACAGGCAGGGACCGCCTCATCGCCATGATCGACCTTTGGGATGTCGATCTTGCTGAGAAGGCATCCGAGGTCGAACTCCTTCACCGGGCCTGGCTCAGGCACAAAGCAAAGGACAGTGAGTTCGAGTGGTTTGCCGATAATAAAGACGGCGAGAAGCGATGTGCCTGCGCCTGGGAGTGGCTCCAGAAGAATTACCTGACGCCATTTTCAAGACAGCCTCCTATCAGCAACCACCAAGAGCTGCTGATGTTCTTCGACCAGGAAGATATAGGCCGCAACGAACGGACGGCCATGATTCGAGAGATCAAGAGGCGATGGAGTCGCAAGCAATTCGACGAGCGCGCCGCCGATAAAAAGCAGGTCAACGTCATGCTCTCGAAAACGGTGATCGCCCAGCTCGATGCGCTAGCTAAAGCGCATGGCATGAAACGCGCTCAAGTCATTGAGAATCTGGTGAGGATGGAAGCTGAAGCCGGCGTATATCTCACCGATGCTTGAATGACGCCCCGCCGACAGAGACAGCAAGATCAACCTCCAGGAAGCACTACAGCATCCTGAGTTCAAATCCGGCAATCCGGTATTCCAAAAGGTATTCCAAGAAAGAATTAAACCGGTATTTTCTTATATATTTCAATAGGATAAAAAATCAATTCAGATTACCCCGGCTCCACCAATATAAAGCCTTGATTTTCAAGGCTTTTTTATTTTTTGAAACGTCAAAGTGTCGAAAAAGTGTCGAAAACGGCAAGCGGCCCGAGGCGGATAGCATCCGCGAGATGATCAGGAGATAGGTGCGCATAGCGCATCGTCATAACCAAGCTGGAATGGCCAAGGATTTTCTGCAAAGTCAGGATATTCCCGCCGTTTTGCATAAAGTGACTGGCAAACGTATGCCTTAAGGCGTGTGTAGCCTGACCTTTGGGCAGATCAATCGACGTACGTTCCAGAGCACGCCTAAAAGAAGTGATACAGCCAGTGAATTGGCCGTGACGCTTCCAGTGTTTTCGCAATAAATCCTCAAGGTCTGGCCTGATCGGCACAGCACGCACCTTGCCACTTTTAGTACCGCTAAAAGTCACAACGCCGGATCGTAAAGAGGCAGGACGCAACCGCTCAGCCTCAGACCACCGCGCCCCCGTAGCAAGGCATATCAGCGTAACCGGCTCAGTGTGTGGGTTATCACAGCCCTGGCGGATTGAATCCAGCAATTCAGTGACCTGTTCAGCAGTGAGCCAAGAGAGTTCACGTTCCTGCAAACGTAAAGGCCGAACCAAAGCCAAAGGATTGTCGTAATCAATATGACCAAGTGACCGCAATTCGTTGTAGACGGAACGCAAATAGCCCAGCTCATTATTAAGCGTCTTTCCAGACGTACCAGACTGGAGACGAACCCGTCGATTATGAGCGTAGACCTCAGGGTCAAGCTTGGCAGCAACAGGGTTACGCAGTGACTTGCAAAGCGCATCGAGCTTGGCCCGACGACGCGCACCATCACGCAACGAATAACCATGAAGCTCAAACCACGAAGCAATCAAAGCAGATAACCGGCGAGTATCAGGAGGCTTTGGCGACCATTCTGGCGTATCGACAAGCTTAGTACGGCAAGTTGATTCAAACCGAAGCGCCTCAGCCTTAGTCTTAAAGATTTTGCGAAAGCGAGACCCCTTTATAGGCTCCACATCCACTTTCCAGCGACCATCTGGCTGTTGCTGAATCGCCATCAGACAGCCCTACCCCAGCGGACATGCCGCTCCTCAAGCAAGGCCTTAACATGCTTGTAAAGGTCATATTCAGACATGCCTTTGGCGGCATAGTGATCACGAATAACGCCCCAGCAGTCCCATTCCTTAAGTGTCGAAAACGCCTTCTTTACGCCCACCCGCTCACGAGCTAGCAGGCTTACGAAGTTTCCCAAGAACAGCTCCACGTTTTTGCCAGAGAAGCCCCGAGACGTTTTGTAATAGCGCTTGTATTCAGTTTCACCCAGCAGCGAATCAACGGGCAGATCGACACGAACATCATCACGGATCAGAGTCCAGATCGGCTCAAAGTAGCCGGGACGGGAAAGCAATTTGAACTGACGCAGACCGTAACGCCAAAGGCCATCTAAATGCCCGGCAAAAGCACCAAAAGAACGTGTGTCGATAGTAGAGCCGGTTTGCAGATCGAAGGAGCCGCTGGCGAATTGCTGGATAACTGAGTGGTGATAGCGCAACTCAACACGCCAGACGTCTTGAGCGGAATTGTAGTTATCAGGATCGTTTTCATCGAAGCTATCACGACGACGCCAAACGCTTTCCCAAAAGTCCAATTTGTCGGTAGCCCTGGCCTGTTCTGTTTTGTTGTAGATACAGAGCTGAACCCCATTCGCAGAGCCAAACATAGACGTTTCACCCCGCCCGTAAACACTGGATTTAGTGGCCCATGAAATTTCATTAATCCCAGAAATCTCACGGTGAGCACGCGCCTTACAGTGCATGCGTGCGACAAGATCAGCAGGAGGCGTCCAGCCTTGAAGATCAAGCGCCAAATGGACAGCACACTGGTTCAGCTCAACATTGGTGAGTAGTTCGCTTGCGTAGAAATCCAAACGAGCTTGCAAGCGCTCAGGCGAAAGCGTGTCGATAGCATGAGGCGAAACCTCAATTTTCAAGTGTGGGCCGATGCTATCCAGCTTGGAGTTGAAGTTTTTGACCAGAAGAATGATGCCTAGATCGGCATTTTGCAGTTTGTATTGATAGCCAGAGTCACGACCAACACGGCCTGAATGCCAGCGTTGACCAGCAAAGTCGACCAAAGCCCCCGGTGTCTCAAAAAGCCCCATCACCTCAGGCTTGATCAAGCCACGATACAACTGGCGCACCGTATCAACGCCACAACGCAACAAACGAACATCAGACAGATCAGTAATTTTTGCAGTGCTGTTATCAAAAAAGAGCCGACCTGTTTTTGATTCATTGAAAAGCTGATCTACACGAACGTGATCTTTAACTTTCATCTGCAAATTTCCCAAATAGTGCCGAATTGAACCGTTTTAATTCTGTTTTTCTGACGTGTTACAGGGACGTCAGAGGGCGTTCTTGCCGCGCAGGGCGAGGCCTCGCGCTGCGCGTGAATCCTCGCCCTGCTGCAAGAACGACAAATCCACCCAAGGTTTCGTGTCATCTGGCACGAGCACTGAATCCTCAAGGGAGTGAATACGGGCCGTTAGCAGCACAACGAGGTTTGTGGTGCGGACACGCTCAGACTCAGAGCGAAACACCCTGCCTAGGTATGGAATATCGGAAAGAATGGGTACCGCCGACACGGACTTGTCCTTCTGCTGGGAGCGCAAACCACCCAGCAACACCCCCTGCCCATCCTTTAACTGAACACGCGTTAGAACCCGGCGTGTGTTGGTGATGATGTCAGCCGCTGTTTTATCGTCAGAGACACTAGAGGCCGACTGGCTAACCTGTAATTCGATAGCATCCGCAGGCGTGATAAAAGGCGTGACCTCAAGGCTTACCCCAACATCCTGACGAACGATTGTCTGGAAAGGATCAGAGGCAGGAGTAGAGCCGCTGGTGGTCTGGCCAGTGATAAAGGGGACGTTCTGGCCGACAACGATAGAGGCCGACTCACGGTTAAGCGTCAGGAGCTGGGGCGTAGAAAGTAGCCGACTGTTACCACTGGTTTTGATGGCCTGCAGAAATGCCGAAATGGTCGGGCCATTAAAGGTGAGGCTAAACCCAAGGTCGGAACGGTCACTAGGCCGAACAGTCATCCCGCCCAAGTTCACCCGATCAGAATCAGCCCCGACATTGAGCCCCATGGCAGTGAAGTCATCATCAGACAGTTCAGCAATAACTGCAGTAATTTCGACCTGACGCCTTGGCTTATCAATTTCCTGCAGGACTTGGCGGATTGCATCCAACTGCTGAGAAGTGCCCGTAACAATCACGGCATTGCTGGTAGGTGATGGCGTGACCATCAGTTGGCTTGAGGTTGATTCAGTGTTTGAAGCACGGGAGTTGAGAACATCACGAACAGACTGTTCAGCAAAATCAGATTGAAGGTGCTGTAGCTGAAAAACACGGGTGATCAGCTCAGGAGACTCAGGGATAGCTTGGGAGCTAATCCGAATAGCGCTATCAGTTAGCGAGAAATGAAAACCGGCAGACTGAACAGCATTTTCGAGCAGTTGCTCAAGCTCCTGAGGGCCGTTGTAAGTGGCGAAGATCGACACCGGAGCCGAGCGGATATCCGAGCCCACAACTACCGACTTATTCAGCTGAACAGCAGCCCACTCCACGAAGTCTTGCAACGTCGCATCGTACAGCTCAACACGCTCAGCAGATTGCACAGAAGCGGCCAATAGCCCGAGCAGTAAAGGAGCCGCCCGCAGGCAGCCGGGAACGCGAACAGACATAAGATCACCTGTAGATAGAGTGATAGTCAGAACCCCGAACAAGCAGGGCTTCACGAGGGCCGCGATCCTTCACCAGTACGTCACGCCCTAACAAATCATCCGATTTGATACGACGCCCATCGGGATCAACGAAAATGTAAAAGTTCTGCCCTGCCAGCTCGCCATAAGTGGCAATCCGGTAGCCCTCAAACTCAGTGGCAAGCTTTTTAAGGTCCTGATCAGCTGGAGAGCTGGCCACAGTAGAAAAAACCGGTTGATACGAGTAATGACGGGATGCAGCAATGCCACAAAAAACAGGCAAGCTGATAGCCAAAGCCACCAGCGCCCCGGCAAAAAAACCATTAATCACACCAAACCGTTTGAAGAAGATTTTTGTAGTGCGCATATAAAACCCCGCGTTGCGCTGGGCAGCAGGAATCACACGACGCCAGTAACCCGGAGGCAGCATCGAGTAAGAGCCTTTGTCATAACCCTTGTCGTATTCCTGCGTGGTGTCGTAGAAGCTGTAAAAGTCATGACCGCGATAAAACCAATCATCGACTTTGGGTGAATTGAATTTGGCGCCGTACTTAACGATGGCCTGATGCATTTTCGGCAAGCGGCCTTTGAAGATGCCCAGAGAGAGAACACGCAGCAGCGGGCCAACAGGAAACGGCAGCTTTATGCGATCCAGGCGGTTGATATAAACAACGTGTTCAGCAATGGACTCACGAATCTGCTTATCAATGACGTTGACGTTCTGGACGCACAACCACAAATCCCAACGGCGCTTACGCAGGAACAGAAAGAACTTGAGCAGGTCAGTACGGCCACCGCTATTCCAGTCACGCGAGTTAAGCCAGACGCCCGCCTCATCGAGAAAGATGCCGCCGAACATCTCTTCGTCGTATTTCTCGCAGCCCATTCCTAAACCGATAAGGTCATCAGCGGAGGGCAAATCAGGAAGACGCACAAGGCGGGAATGCCGGTTATCCGCCTTGCAGAGCTTTTCCATTTTCACGTCGATATTGACGGCAACCCGGCGGCGCTTTTTCAGGTAATCAAGAATCCGCATGACAACCAGCAGCGTCTTACCGGCACCGAGTTTGCCGGTCACGATATAAACGGCCATAGCAGAACTCAGGTATGGATTAGTTTTTCGGAGAGCCTTGTCACCCAATAAAAGGCCAGTGACTTGAGCTTGAGAAAGACCAGCAGCGAGACGCAGAACGACAAGTTACCGGGCAACATCATCCGCCCCACCAGCACAAGGTCAGGTGAAACCAGCGAAGCAATGCGCGACACCACGTAATCAATGCCGGAAGAAAACACAGCGATGGCAGCAGCAATCGCAGCGAAGATAAGGAGGAATATCCCTATCTTACGAAGCAAAGAGGCAATGGCCTGAACAACAGGGCCAACAATGGGCATGATGAAGCCCAAAAGGAACTTAGCGATCCATGCAAAAGCAGTCGGAAACAGCTTTTTAAAGAAGTTAAGTATCCAGCCCATTAGTAACCACTCCTTGCATGCTTAGCGTCTTCCTGACGCAGCCCTGAGTAAGCGATACGCCAAGCACCGATAGCCGTCAGGCACCAGATGACCCATTCAAGAATTGGTTTATAGGGAGCCAAGGCACAAACAGGCAGGCGTAAATTGGCTGAATAGCCCGCAAGCGAAAACGGAATCACGTAATCAGCGCAAGCAACAGGCTGCGGAATGATGGTGTGCAAGAAATCCAGCCCAACAGCTGAACCATCCGCACCGAACCATTGAGCAACTTGGTTCGGGATCTGATTCAGAACGTCTTCTATTTCTTCATTACGTTCTTCATCGGCAAGCTCAACGCTATCAGTCAAGGCATCAGCGATAGCCTCACCTACAGCAGCACCTTCAGCCTCAGCATCAGCAGGCGTGCCATCTGAGTCACCGGAATCATCCTCACCCTCACCATTCAGAACGTCGAGAATGTCACCAAGCAGATCATTAGATTCATCGACCTTCTCACCCAAACCACGTAGTTCATCATTGGTTTGGCTAAGGTCAGTAGGAGGCCCACCACCACCGGCATAATTGGTGTCATCACCAGTGCCTGGAGCCTTAGGATCGTTCTTATCATTACCGTCAGCATTGCCGCCGTTATACGGATGATCAGATGAAGACGGAGGAATTAAGGTAGGAGCTTTAGAGCCGGGAGGATTACCAGTTTCAATGCACTCCAGCTTTCCGTTAGAGAATAAGCACTGACGAGATGATGACTTAGGAAAGCAAACGAAGCTGCCATTCACCTCGCCACAGTTATCACCAGTCTTATAGCACCAAGGAGTACCTTTATAGATATCGCAACCAGCGTTATCAGGTGAAAGACACAGTTCACTGCCGCCGAAATTGAAGCACTTATCCTCACCATTAGTATCAGCTTCGACTTCGACATAAGAGCCTTCTGAAAGATCACTCTCAGAAGCCTCACCCTCAGGCAAACAAGTACCGTCCCCGTAATAGCGAACCGCACATAAAGCAGTACCGGAACCATCGAAGTTCGGTTTGCAGCGAGTATTGCCATCCGGCGCAGTGATATAGCGAGCACCGTCAATAGAAACAACGCTAGGCGTGGTATACAAATTTCCAGCCGCCCGGCCAGAGACACCCGCAACAATAAATTTGCCGTTATGAGAGGAACAGTCTTTTGGTGGCTCAGGTGCTACGCATTCGCCTTTAGAAGCGTCATAAGTTGCGCCGGCAGGGCATGAATCACCAGAACGTGAAACGGATAGAGCATTGCCATTGTAAGGAACTACATACTCAGGAGTAGGTGAACCACAGGTAGTGCCCCCCGAATAACAAATTTCAATATTGCAGTAAAGAGAGGTTGTAGTACCACCAACAGGGGTAAAAGAACCTGCAAACCTGACGCTGGCATTTGGCTGAAATTGGCGTGAAGCCAAAGAAGTACACGCAGCGGAAGCACTTGAAAACCGCGTAGAAGAACCTGTATGAGTCCAATAATAATCAACAGCAAACCCAAACTGCCCCCACCCCAACAGGGTGAGGGCAAGCAATAAGCGAAGGCCAATAGCCGCGCGCATCTATCAGCCTCCCTACCCTTAAGCCCCAGCGGCGCCGAAGACGGAGCGAGCCAGTTTGAACAGGGCCAGAGTGCCGCGAATCACACCGAACAGAATCGCACCAGCCGCCACCAAAGTACCGAAGGCTGTAGCCAGATCAGTGAAAACATCCAGCAGTTCCTGAGGAACCGTGATTGCCGCGTTAGCAGCACCGGCAGTCATACCGGCAGCACCAACAGTGATCACAGCAGCAGTTTTGCCGCCCAGTGCTTTACCGACACTGGCAACGTTCTGAACAGCACGTGCGCCACGAATGGCGACTTCTTTTGCAGATTGATACATGAGAAATACCTCAGCTAGTTGAAGCGTCTATCAATTCCTTCCAGCCAAGCCGGAAGCCGCCCCAGGCGACGCCTAGACCCAGTGCGCCAAGCATCAGCCCAGCCATAACGAGGTATTGCCCCCAAGTGAAAGCCATATCCGTTACCTCTGATGCCCGTGAATCAAACCAAGGGCCATCAGCGTTAATGCCCCTTGAATGAATTGCAGCGCCCAAAGGTCGCCAAGGGTGACGTTTGCTAAATAGGCCTCAATCCCCATGACTAACCCTCGGTTGAACTGCCCTGCTGCTTATCCGCCTCGACACGAATCGGAGCGCAGTCAGGGCATAAGCAAAAATCGGGAGCCATGCGGAAGTCGCTGATACGTTCCTGCTCCTCTTGAGAGAAGTTATGCAGCTGCCCCATCAGACACATGCAGCTGTCACAGAACACACGATCAACGATCAGCATGGCCGTCACCCTTAGGGCTTAACTGGATCAGCCGAGGCCTTGGAAACCGGAGCCGTAGAGGTCGCAGGCTTTGGATTCACGGCTTCAATGTGCAGAGCGAGGTTTTTGCCCTTGTTCTGACCACCACGCGCGACCTCGAAAGTGATACGAACCATCTGGAGCGGATCGAATTGCGAGCCGGCAAAAAAGACTTCATCTGCAACATCATCAGCGATGGGCATGCCGATAACTGACAGGCCGTGTTCAGTTTTACCGTCGGCTTCATCACCGTAGAAAATCTTGGCGTACTTAGCGCCTTCTACTTGGGTCATCTGAGTGCCGATAAACGCAACTTCCATAGTGGAACGAGCCATTTTTGATACCTCACTTAATTGCGCCTTATTGCGCGGTTTTGCCTTTACGCAGGCCGAGCGATCCCGTCAGGTGAACTCACACGTTCACGCTGCTGGTTGTTTCGGCTTACGCGGTTAAATCCGGTTAATGCGTTGAATCTGAGTTAAAACACCAAGGGCCCTGCCCTTGTTATCCCGTTTCGCCACCGCCACCCGCGACTGGCGGAACAAGCGGCGCTGTATCAGTTGCATCAGCGGGGCCAGTCACGGATGCCGGAGGCGAGAGTCTTTCGATAACATCACGCACGGTCTCAAAGGAACCGGGCAAAAACGGCGCACACAATGAATAAGTAATCGTTAAGAAAAAGAAGAAAAGAAACGCGTTGATAGCGAAAGATGGAATTCTCATGCTGTCACCCCACCAAATCGAATGGTTCGTGAATCGGTACAAAAGGCACCGGTTTGCCGATGTTCTGGATGCAGTACCAGTAACGAGGGGGCCGGGAGCTTGGCGTGTGGCTGGGGCACTTGAAGGCCGGAGTTATTTGCCAACGGCAGTTGACCAAGAGCGCCGATGACGGGCGACATTGGTCGCACTGTACGGACGGTGTTTGAACCAGCTTGGCCGCTTCGATCTTTACCCAGCACACCGAGCAGGTGCAGTCCGGCTGATGGGGTTGGCGCAGGTACTGATTCAGGCTTTTCATTCATTCCACCCACTCCCGCTCAGCAAGGTACTGACGCCAAAGAACGCAATTGACCATGCGGCGTTTACCGACACGAAGTGAAGGCAGAACGGATTTTTTGACCCATCCACGAGCAGTGCCGACAGTAACGCCATTGCGTTCGGCCCAAACCTCAGGCAACTCAACATCTGCCAGAGGGGCGACTTGGGGCTGATCTTGGTTTTCTATTTCCATTGTCTGGTTCATTCCGGCACTATTTAGGGTCATTAGGCGCAAGCTGAATTTGCGTAATATTTACTCCTGCGTAAATCTTACTCTGTATTTGCACGGAGTAAAGGTTACGCATAATGAATTTTTTGAATATGGATGAAGTGCGCAATAGAGCGCTTGCATTGATTCGCGAAGTTGGCCCTAAACGCCTGAGTGAAGAAGGCGGGAAAAACTATGAGCGATGGAGAAACATCAGTAGCGGGAAGATACGCATCAGTACTGAGGAGGTAGGAATCCTTGCCCAAGTATTTCCCGAATATGCACTGTGGTTGATCAGCGGAAAAATTGAGCCCGAGAATGGGCATAGAAGCCCTGAATACGACGCAGCAAATTCAAACTTGCCCAAACCAAGCGCGGGATAGCTATAACCAAAGAAGTCGCGTTGAAGTGGTACGCCCAGGCGAAAAAAGGCAAAGAATAATAAGGAAACAGCATGAGAACGGACTGGGATGATGCCCCCGCCTACATAAGAAGAAAGCGCCGGTCACCTCTGAAAACCATTCTGATCATAGGTATAGCTTCAGCTATAGCTTGGGCACTCGCACTTAAATATGGAAACCCCATACAGATCGACCTAAACCATCTCAAACAAGCCATCCGTATAAACGGACAGCCTCTTTTTGGCTCCCCATCCCCCGCCATCCCGCCACAACCGATTCAATCAGAGCCGCGCCAACTAACAGAAGAACAAATTCGCGAAGCTATCAGACAAGCCGAAATGCGACGACTTGAAAAGATTGAAGAAATCGAAAGGCAGCGCGCACAGAGCGGGAACAGAATTAACGACTTCAATGATGGTAACTACAGGCCAAAGCAGCCTGTAAACATCTACACACCGCCACCCAGCCAAACCATAGCGCAGCAGCGCCCCCAGCAAAGACGCAACGAGCCAGTGCAGGAACGCACACTCCAAACGATCAAAAGCTGGGATGGCAGCACGGCATACCGTGCACAGTGGATATCAGTAAATAACTACATCGACAGCTCAAGCGTCTGCGCAAACTACCGGCGCGGGTCTATTGAATACCGAGAATGCAGAAAAGGCGCAAAGCAGCACTACCACGAAGAGTGCAGACGATGGCGCAAACAGTACGATCTTGATCGGCAGGACTACAGCGAGCGAATGAAACTACGCTATTGTTCAGCAGCAAACACCTTTAGCCCGATGGGATAAGCGTTATAAAAGATGGCAGTTCAAAGAGCTACCAAATGCCATGCAGATTTCCCATCAAACAGAACTTAAGAGTTCACAAATACAATTTAAAAAACTCTACTTATATTAGACAGGAGGCTATTTAATGGAACTTCACCACTATACAGATGTTAATGGCCTGGTCGGCATCATTCAGAATAAAAAGCTATGGGCTACAGACATACGTTTTTTAAATGACTCTCAAGAAATGAATGCCGGGATCAATCACATTAAAAAAATCTGTGCTCAACATGCGACAAGCAACCCCAGCGACAATGAAGTTAAAAAAGCCACTAGAGGACTTTACAACGTCATACCAGACTTCATCCAAAACAACCTAACAAAAAGGAACAACTATATCGTCTCCTTCTCGAGAGCCAGAGATAACCTACGACAATGGATGTCTTACTGCCCCAAGAATGCAGGCTACTCAATAGAATTTCACGTAGAAAAAATACTCATAGACGGTGTATTGGAAAAAGAAAAAAAAGTAGTAGCCCGACTAGAAGATGTCAGCTACAACGAAGATAAAATCAGCACAATATTAGAACTTAAAGATTTTCTTAAAGAAATTGAAAAACACTCAAATTCCATAGCAATAAATATAAGTCAACCACTAGCAAAGAAACATCAGCCAATAATGAGCGACCTTACAGATGCCATGCATAGATTAGCTAACGACCTATTTTTCCATACCTGCGCAGTAAAGCCTAAAGAGTTTCACGACGAACAGGAAACAAGACTTATAATTCAATCAGCACTAGCAAAAGACCACATCACTAAATTCAGAACCAAATCCGGAATAATAGTCCCTTATTTTGAATACCCTATAGACCCTGAATCTATAAAAGGAATTACGATTGGGCCAAACTTAAACATGAAACTAGCTCGAGAAGGCCTAGAAGATTTTCTAGAAAAGCACTCTATCGAATGTGAAGTTAATGAAAGTGAATGCTCATTAAGGGTTTTCTGAAAAACTTATTCAGCCAATGAATGAAAAAGATGCGCACAGGGAGTGTCACCAGCACTTTAACTATTTTTTGCGCTTCAGAAGTAATGAGTTAAAGCTGCACAAGTGTCGAAAAAGTGTCGAAATCACTGCCCCTAAACAGTACCGAACTGATCCAGTTAAAAAGCTGAAAACACCGTAACATGCTGAATAGAGCCGAATTGACACCCTTTGAAAACTGGTTCAAATCCCCCCGGCCAAATGCAACACAAAAGCCCTGGCCATGAAAATGACCAGGGCTTTTGTGTTTAAGCGCTATCGACCCGATACCAAATCGTCTAGCTGACTCTAGTACACACCAAACTGCCTCTCCCTGTGGTGTGTGCAGACTTGCATGCTTTGTTAAAGCGACACTAGCAAAGTTGCAACGTCCCAATCTGTGGTTTGGCGAATAAGTAGCCTTGCATATAGCGGATACCGAGCTCTCGTAGTGCATCACGCTCACCGGCGTGCTCAATACCTTCGGCAACTATGCGAATGCCCAGCCGATCGGCGACGAGGACGATGCCGGAGACGATGGCTTGGCGCACTGAATCCTGATGTAGATTACGTGTCAGGGCCATGTCGAGTTTTATTACGTGGGGTTGAAAGTTAGCGAGCAAGTTCAAGCCCGAATAGCCAGCACCAAAATCATCAATTGCGGTGGTGAAACCCTGTCGGCTGTATTCTTTAAATATATTCTTAAGGTGTTCGGTATCATGTATCTGCTCACCTTCAGTGACTTCAAACATAATCCGCTCTAGGGGAAATTGATATTTCCTGGCTGCCTCTAGCGTTGCTCTGATACAGGTTTCCGGCCTGTAAACTGCATTAGGTAAAAAGTTAATACTCAACAGGCAGTCTGGTATGTTTTGCAAGCCTAAACGCGATGCCTGCTCTATCGCTTTAACTCTGCACGCCTGATCAAACCGATAGCGATTGGTGTCATTGACCCTGCCCAAAATATCACCAGCGCTTTCACCATTTATTCCACGTACTAGCGCTTCATAGGCGTATGGACGATTATCGACAACGTCGACAATCGGCTGGAATGCCATGGTGAAATCAAAACCTAAGCCTTCAATATTTCGGCACTCGGAGCAACCCACTTTGGGCGCTTCCTTATTCGAATGGCTTTGTTTTGCGATTAACATGATCTCTCCAACACGCAGGCCACTTAAAAATCATTCTTTATAGTCACTTCGAGGTTCATGCCTCGAAACCGCACTCAGGTCAGCGGAAACTAGCCCACCAGCCACACAGTAAAAATCTATACAATCAGAAAACTTTGTAGCATGTCCCCTGAAGCTCACACCTGTGCGTTCACCTAGAAACAGCCCACGCCCACTCTGTCCCAAAAGCGAGCCACGCATGGGATAGCGTGGCCCAAGCACGCAGTGATTGCGACATCTAACCAGCACCAGCCCTTTCCTGTCCTAGTGAATTCCGATCACGAGAACCTTGGGCAGCGACATGGTAGCGCAGGCAAAGCAATACTGTACAAGAAAATTGTATTGTACAAGTATTTGGTTTCTGATTCATAATGCAAGCACCTTGCTCCATCGGGGACACAGCCCAATAGCAGCGTTGCTAGCCGACTGGCTGGCGGTCGGTCTCATCGACTAAGCGTTGCGACACTGCGGCTGTCTGCCATCGCAGTTCAGCTGATTTGGGCACGGATCGTTCCTCTGCCAGTGACCACAATTGATTCAACTCAAAGAACTCGAAGCACACGACTTAGGGCTAGCCGAGCATTGCCTTGAAACAAGCTCGATTATTGGAAATATCATTATGTTGTTGAAGAAGTCCCAGATTGCGATCAAGTCTTTACAGCAGAGCACTATTGCCATAGTGACAATCGACAACAATAACAATGTTATTGGCTATAACACCGCTGCGCAGAAACTTTGGGGATATACGTCCGAAGAAGTCATGGGGAAAAATGTCAAACTTCTCGTACCTGTCCAGCACCGTGCCCAGCACGACCAATACATAAACAGGCACCGAACAGAAGGCACTGACAGGACTGTAGGCTCAGCCATTGAATTAGAGATTGAACGAAAAGATGGTTCCACCACTTGGATCAACTTAACACTTTCTAAAATCAATGTTGGCAGACATATCTACTACACCGCGTTTGCCCGTGACTGCAGTATTGAGCGTGAAGAGCGCACATTGATTGAGCAGGTTCTTCATCAATCCAACGATGCAGTCATCACGATTGATGAAAGTAACAACATTATTTTCTGCAACACTGCTGCTGTAGAGCTTTGGGGTTACAACAGCCAAGAACTCATCGGCAAGAATGTTCGGATGCTGGTAAGCCCTGAGCATCGCAATAATCATGACACTTACGTAAATCGCAATCGGCAGACAGGCATCAACCACATCATCGGAAAGCCCGTGGAGCTCCCTGTTTACTGCAAAGATGGGGGACTCAAGTGGGGGCTTTTCACCCTGACGCGGGTCACTACGGGCAACAAGGTGTTGTTTACTGCGTTCGTGAAGGATGTCACCGAAGAGGTGTGCCGCAGAGAGGAAGTTGCAATGCTTTCTCTCGTGGCCAATGAAACCAGTAACGCGGTGGTTATTACTGACAATAAGGGGGCCATTGAGTACGTAAACCGTGGGTTCACTCAAATGACCGGCTACTCGCTAGAGGACATTAAAGGTCAAATCCCAGGGCGGCTGCTCCAGGGAGATGGTACGGACTCGGCCACAGTTGCCCGTATCCGCGACTGTTTGGCTCGTGCAGAACCCTTTTACGAAGAGATCCTGAACTACAACCGAAGTGGCAAGCCTTACTGGGTCGCGATGTCGATCAACCCTGTGTTTGATGAGGCGGGCCGAGTGAATAAATTCATATCGGTGCAGGCAGATATCACCGCGACTAAGCAGCAGGCAAAAGACTCACTGGATCGCCTCGATCTGATTAACGAAACCCTGCTGCTGGTTGAATGGAACAGTGACGGCAGCCTCGCTCATTACAATGAAGTGCTAGCGACGCGCGCAGGGTCGCCCAATCAGGTTTTAGCGATTGGCCGGGAGCTGTGGCAACAGGTTGCAGCACACCAATCAACCCGAGTTAACGGGCAGGCCAAAAGGCTGTTGGTGGAGTTTTCAGACCAGGATGGCAATAAGCACGCGTTTGATGCTCGCATCAGCCATTTGATGGATTTCGAAGGTCGTATAACCCGGCATGTGATGATTGGTGTCGATATCACTGACCGCCAGGCAGCCATCAAAGAAACGCAAATCGCGATGGATGAGCTGCTTCGTGTCGGCCAACAGATCGGCAATATTATTGGCAGTATTTCCGGGATATCTAGCCAGACCAACTTGCTTGCCCTGAATGCGGCAATTGAAGCGGCCAGAGCTGGTGATGCGGGCCGGGGCTTTGCAGTGGTTGCATCCGAAGTGCGCAACTTGGCCAGTGACTCATCCGATGCAGCGGCTCAAATAAGCCAGCTTGTTGATGCGACGCGGGAGCGAATCGATCAACTGGCGCACTCACTCAATCGCATTATTGAGTGAGTGCGCTACCAGCCAGACACCTGCAAGCGTATGACGCGGGGAGCAGATTGGCCGGGGTAATCCCCATGGCCTCTCCCCCCGTGACAGAACTAGCCTCAGCTTCGCACTCACTTACGCCCAAAGTCAGGCTTACGTTTTTCAATAAAGGCGCCCATGCCTTCCTTTTGATCTGGGGTAGCGAAGATCGCCTGGAACATTCTGCGCTCGAAGCGTAGCCCTTCGCCTAAGGCCCCCTCGTCCACGCGGTTAACGCATTCTTTGAGCATCATCACTGCGGTGCGTGACTGAGCGGCAATGGCTTGCGCACTTTGCAGCGCCGACTCAAGCAGCGCCTCAGTGGCCACGACACGGGCCACAACCCCTGTGCGGTCTGCTTCTTGGGCATTCATGGTGCGACCGCTGAGCAACATATCCATGGCTTTGGCGCGCCCAACCAGGCGCGTCAGGCGCTGGATGCCCCCGGCCCCTGGGATCACGCCCAATTTAACTTCCGGCAGGCCGAAATTGGCATTCTCCGCTGCGATGATGAAATCGCACATCAACGCCAGCTCAAATCCGCCACCCAATGCGTGACCGGCTACTGCTGCAATAATGGGTTTGCGGCGCTGTGCGACTTTGTCCCAGCGTCCGAGGAAGTCATCCAGGTAGGTGTCCGGGTACTGCAAGCCGGCCATTTCCTTAACATCGGCACCGGCTGCGAAGGCCTTGGTCGAGCCAGTGATCACTACACATCCGATGGATGCATCGCGCTCAAAGCCATCAAGCACCGTATTCAGCTCATCAATCAACTCAGAGTTGATGGCGTTTAAGGCGCTAGGACGATTAAGGGTGACCAGGCCGACCGCGGCGACCTGCTCCACCAGCAGAGTCTGGTAAGTCATGGAGGCTACCTTCTTGGTTCTGACGAGGCCAACGCCTCGTTATCGAGATAAAAAAACTCCCTTACAAACGCCTCAGGTGTCGCTTGTAAGGGAGAAAAGAAAACTCAGGGGGATGAGTAATCAGAGACTGCGTGCAATGACCATCCGCTGCACGTCGCTGGTGCCTTCATAGATCTGGCAAACGCGCACGTCGCGGTAGATACGCTCAACCGGGAAGTCTTTGAGATAGCCATAACCGCCCAAGGTTTGGATGGCGGCTGAACAGACTTTCTCGGCCATTTCTGAAGCGAATAGCTTGGCCATGGACGCTTCGGTCAGGCAGGGCATGCCTGCTTCACGCAAACTGGCGGCGTGGTGCACCATTTGCCGGGCGACAGCAATCTGGGTGGCCATGTCGGCCAGGCGGAACGCGACAGCCTGGTGCTCAATGATCGGCTTGCCGAAGGTCTTGCGCTCGTGGGCATAGTCACGGGCGGCTTCAAACGCTGCGCGGGCCATACCAACGGACTGTGCGGCAATCCCAATGCGTCCGCCTTCCAGATTAGACAGCGCGATGCGGTAGCCCTCACCTTCTTCGCCAAGGCGCAAGGACGCGGGAATCCGCACATCATCCAGCTGAATTTGGCAGGTGTCGGAGGCATGCTGGCCGAGTTTTTCTTCCACACGCACCACCGAGTAACCGGGGGTATCGGTTGGAACGATGAAGGCACTGATCCCCTTTTTACCGGCTTGCGGATCGGTCACGGCAAAGACAATGACCATCCCGGCGTGGCTGCCAGAGGTGATGAACTGCTTGGCGCCGTTGAGGATGTAATGATCGCCATCCCGGCGCGCCCGGGTGCGCAGATCACTGGCGTCAGAACCTGCTTGCGGCTCGGTAAGGGCAAACGCACCGATCATCTCACCGCTGGCCAGCGGCACGAGGAAACGCTGCTTCTGTTCCGTGGTACCGAACTTGAGGATAGGCATGCAGCCCACTGAGTTATGCACACTCATGATCGTCGAGCAGGCACCGTCGCCTGCTGCAATCTCTTCCAGCGCCATGGCGTAGGCCAGGTGGCCAGTGGCAGCACCGCCCCACTCTTCCGGCACCAGCATGCCGAGAAACCCCAACTGGGCCATCTCGCGAATGGCCTCAGCCGGGAAGCGATGTTCCCGATCCCAGCTCTCGGCAAAAGGCTTCAGTCGCTCTTGAGCAAACTGGCGCGCCATATCGCGGATCTGAATTTCGTCTTCTGAAGGGATCATCACCAGCTCCTTTAGCGAATCAGTTCGAGGGCAACAGCTGTGGCCTCACCACCACCGATGCACAGCGACGCCACACCACGCTTCAGCCCATGCTGGTCCAGCGCATTGAGCAGCGTTACCAGCACGCGGGCGCCTGAAGCACCAATCGGGTGGCCCAGTGCACAGGCACCACCGTGGATGTTGAGCTTATCGTGAGGGATGTCCAGATCGCGCATGGCAACCATGGGCACGACCGCAAACGCTTCGTTGACCTCAAACAGGTCGACGTCGCTCAGGTTCCAGCCCGTGCGCGCCATCAGGCGTTGAATCGAACCCACGGGAGCGGTGGTGAACAGGTTCGGCGCATGGGCAAAGGAGGCATGGCCAGCTACGGCGGCCAGTGGTTTGAGACCGCGTTTTTCAGCTTCTTCAAGACGCATCAACAGCAAAGAGGCTGCGCCATCGGAAATAGAGCTGGCATTCGCAGCAGTGACAGTGCCGCCCTCACGGAAAGCAGGCTTGAGGGTCGGAATCTTATCCAGACGCGCCTTAGGCGGCTGCTCGTCCTGGCTCACGGTGATCAGCTCACGACCGGATTTAGCCTGCACCGGCACGATCTCAGCCGTGAAGCGACCTTCAGCCATGGCTTTCTGCGCACGGGTCAGGGACTCGACAGCAAAGGCGTCCTGCTGCTCGCGGGTGAAACCGTAGGTTTGTGCGCAATCTTCAGCAAAGGTGCCCATGAGACGGCCTTTATCGTAGGCATCTTCCAGCCCATCGAGGAACATATGATCCAGCACTTTGCCGTGGCCCATGCGGTAACCAGGACGCGCACGATCCAGCAGGTAAGGCGCGTTGGACATGCTTTCCATACCGCCCGCCAGAACCACATCGGCACTGCCTGAACGCAACAGGTCATGGGCCAGCATCACGGCTTTCATGCCCGAGCCGCACATCTTGTTCACGGTGGAGCACACCACACTCTGCGGCAGACCTGCACCCAACGCAGACTGGCGGGCCGGCGCTTGACCTTGCCCCGCTTGGAGTACGCAACCCATGATGACTTCATCAATGGCGTCGCCAGCAATGCCAGCGCGTTCCAGTACGGCACGGTTGGCAGCAGCACCCAGTTGCGCAGCGGTCATGTCTTTAAAGTCACCTTGGAAACCGCCCATGGCAGTTCGTGCGGCACTGACGATAACGATGGTGTTCTTGTCCATGGCTCTCTCCTTACTTAGCAGCCATTCGGATAGCGCCGTCGAGACGGATCACTTCACCGTTAAGCATGGTGTTCTCAACAATATGGCGTACCAGCGAGGCGTATTCAGCCGGGCGTCCCAGGCGTGGAGGGAATGGCACAGCAGCCCCCAACGAGTCGCGTACTTCCTGTGGCATGCCCGCCATCATCGGCGTCTCGAAGATGCCTGGAGCGATACACATGACACGGATGCCAGTGCGCGCCAGTTCACGGGCGATCGGCAGCGTCATACCGACCACGCCGCTTTTTGAAGCGGAGTAGGCAGCCTGACCAATCTGGCCATCAAAGGCCGCCACTGAAGCGGTATTGATGATCACGCCCCGCTCGCCTTCAGCATTCGGCTCACCCTGAGACATGGCCTCCGCAGCCAAGCGCAGCATGTTGAAGCTACCAATCAGGTTGATGTTGATGGTGCGGGCAAAACTGTCCAGACCATGTACGCCATTACGGCCGATAACTTTCTCAGCAGGTGCAACACCGGCGCAATTGACCAGCCCATGCAGGCCGCCGAACACCTCGACGGCAGTGTTTACAGCAGCACGGGCTTCATCTTCACGGGTGATATCAGCCTTAACGAAGCGTGCATTGGCGCCAAGCTCTTCGGCGCGGGCAGCACCGGCCTCAGCATTGATATCCACCAACACCACTTTGCCACCCTGCGCCAGCAGCTCACGGGCAGTGGCCAGACCAAGACCCGAACTGCCGCCGGTTACCAGGAATACTGAGTTTTCTATACGCACGATGTTTCTTCCTTACCAATCAGTTAGCAGCCTGAGCCTTTGCGATCTCCTGATTACGCAGGAGGAAGCGCTGGATCTTGCCACTCGGTGTTTTAGGCAGTTCCGCGACGAATTCAATCTCGCGCGGGTAGGCATGGGCAGACAGTCTTTTGCGCACAAACTGCTGAAGTTCTTCAGCCAGCGCTGCATCAGCGGCGTGCCCTGCATGCAGGACAACAAACGCTTTGACCAGCTCGGTACGCTCAGGATCAGGTTTACCAATCACTGCGGACTCAATCACTGCCGGGTGCTCAATCAGGGCGCTTTCAACATCAAACGGGCCTACGCGATAGCCTGAGGTGGTGATCACATCATCCGCGCGGCCTACAAAGCTGATACTGCCATCTTCGTTCAGCTCCACCGTGTCGCCACTCAGGTAGTAGTTACCCTGGAAGGCTTTGGTGGCCATGCCCTGATAGCCTGGGAACCAGAACAGCGGAGACTGGGACATATCCACAGACAGGATGCCGGGGCGGCCCGCTGGCAATTCATTCAGTTGCTCATCCAGCACCACCACACGATGCCCAGGCATGGCAAAGCCAGCAGCGCCGAGGCGAACCGGATGCGCGAGTGCGTGGTGGTTGCACAGCACCATGCCCAGCTCAGTTTGGCCGTAGTGGTCATGGATGGTGCAGCCCAGTTTCTCAGCAAACCAACGAATCACTTCCGGCGTCAGAGGTTCACCCGCACTGCTGACAGCACGCAGGCAACCTTTGATAGAGGCTTCAACCTCATTTCTAGCAGCCAATAACAAACGATAAGCCGTAGGCGAGCCTGCCAGGTTGTTGATGCCGTATTCGCGGATGATGCGGCAGGTGCTTTCCACGGTGAAACCACCCTCGTAGAAAGTAGTCGCATGACCCATGGCCAACGGCCCGGTGACCGCGTAGTAGAGGCCATACGCCCAACCCGGATCAGCCAGGTTCCAGAATTTATCCTCTGGGCGCAAATCCACCGCATCACGCATGTAGCTGACGAACGCAGTAATGGCTTTCAACGGCACAGCCAGCGGCTTGGCCAGCCCAGTGGTGCCGGAGGTGAACATCAACATGAACGGATCGGAAGCCTTGCGCATGACTGGCTCAAAGCTCTCAGACTGAGCCTCCAGCGCGTCCCAAAAGTCATAACCAACGGTCAGCACCGGCGGTACGCCTTGAACTTCATCAAACTTAGGCCGGTTAACAACGTCAGTGACGACCAGTTTTGAACCAGCGGTCTGCACACGGTGTTCAATGGCTTTGGGGCCAAATGCAGTGAACAGCGGCTGGTAAACAGCCCCTGCACGCCAGGTTCCTAGAATAGTGATTAGCAACTCAGGCGTGCGCGGCAACATACCCGACACACAATCACCTGGGCCTACACCTTGCGCCTTCAGCCAGTTAGCAAAGCGTGCCGATGCGGCCTTCAGTTGAGCAAAAGTCCAGGTCGCCCGATCCCCCTTGGCACCTTCCCAAATCAGCGCAACACGGTCTGTATCGGCATAGCGGTCACAGCACTCAACGCAGGCGTTGATGGCATCGAGATTGCCAGCCAGCGTATTAGATACAGCACTGGCGTAGTCGAACTCTTTGGCAGCGGAAAAGTAATCACGCATGGGTATGGCCTCCCATCTTGTTTTTGTTGGATAGCCACGATAGTCGCGCTGTAGAGGCTGGCCGACAATGTCGAAAGCCATCAACCTCTGTGAGCGGATTTGACAAAGAAGCTGTACATGGCAGCCCCTGAGGCGTGTTCAGGTGCCATAAAGCACAAAACCCATCGCACTCCTGCGATGGGTTTTGCTTAAATCAAGCAACAGCCCCCAGCGGGGCACTGCATCACACGCGGAACTGATCCATCAGACCCTGCTGGTGGTTAGCCAGACGGTTCAGTGCCTGACTGACCTGTGCCGACTCCTGGGCCTGGCCTGAGAGGCTTTCAGTGACATCGCGTATTGCAGACACATTGCGGTTGATCTCTTCAGCCACCGAGCTTTGCTCCTCGGCAGCCGAAGCAATCTGCAAGTTCATATCCGTGATAACGGTAACCGCCTCGCCAATGCGCTGAAGGGCCGCAACGGCTTGCTCAACTTGCTCCACACTGCCTTGAGCCTGACGGTGGCTGCTGTGCATGGAGCCGACCACTTCGCGCGTGCCGTGCTGCAAGCCCTCAATCACCTGGCGGATTTCCTCTACCGAGTCTTGAGTACGCTTGGCAAGGTTACGGACTTCATCTGCCACGACTGCGAAGCCACGCCCGGCCTCACCTGCACGGGCAGCCTCAATGGCGGCGTTAAGTGCCAACAGGTTGGTCTGCTCAGCAATGGCGCGAATCACTTCCAACACCGAGCCAATTTGTTCACTGCTGGTGGCCAACGCCTGCACTTCTTCCATTGCAGCGCTCATCTCACTGGCCAGCTGCTCGATGGTGCTGGTGGTGCGGCTGATTACACTCAGCCCTTCGCGAGTCGCATGGTCAGCGCCACGCGCCGCCTCCGCAGCTTGTGCAGCACTGCGGGCCACATCGTGCGCCGTTGCACTCATTTCATGGGAGGCCGTAGCCACCTGATCCACTTCCCGGTATTGCTGCTGCATACCTGAACTGGTCTGGCTGGCAATCGCCGCCGACTGATCCGCAGTACCACGCGCATCCTGAACAGAGCGTTTTACGTCAGCAATAGTCGGCTGCAACTTATCGAGGAAGCGGTTGAACCAGCCCGTTAGCTCGCCCAACTCATCCTTACGGGAGTAGTTAAGCCGCCGAGTCAAATCGCCCTCGCCGGTGGCAATATCTTTGAGCATGTTAGCCACACCCAAAATTGGGCGAGTGACGCCACGGGCAGTCAGCCACACCAGCAGTAACCCCAAAACAGCTAGCGCAAGACCAATCAGGACTTCCAGAACAGTCCCTTGGGTATTGCGTGTGTCCATCTCCTGCTGAAGGTCAAGCGCAGGCTTGAGTAGCACATCCATAGGCACTTCCAGCAAAACAGCCCAAGGCTGTGACTCCGGGATAGGTTGCAGCGGTGCCAATACCTGCAATGTGTTATTCACCACTTGTTCATGGGCCTGCCCCTTGCGTTGCAACTCAAGTAGCGCCTCGCCCTGTGCTTGAACACTGGCTAGCCCTTTGCCGAGCTGCTCAGCGTCCTTGCTGTAACCTGCAAGCAAACCACCATGGGTAATAATGCTGATGGCCCCTTGTCCGTCAAACAAGCCCTCACTGCCGCTGCTAGCCAATTGCTGCAGACTGCGCAGGCTAATATCGATGCCCACGATACCGATCACCTGACCATTCTCCTTTAGAGGGAAGGTCAACGTGGTGATGAGCATCTTCTCGCCCGAGGCATCATCAAAGTAAGGGTTCAGCAGACACGGTTTTCCGGTTTCATGGGGGCAGTTAAACCATGTGCTAAATGGGGTGCCGTCGAGCATCACTGTGGGATCTTTAATCAGCTCCTCACTCGGCGCCAAAGGCGTGAATTGCCCATTATTTTGTGCCCAGTATGCTGAGAAGCGGCCGCTCTCATTACTGCCGAGGTCGGTGCGGCCTACGAAGGCAGCATCATTGCCATCAAGGGCGTTGGTATCGAACACAACGTAAAGCCCGAGCAGCAGTGGATTGGCTTGCAGGGCTTCCTTAACCTGCTGGTTCAAGCTTGCACGCAGGGCTTCGTCATCCATACCCAAATTAAGGGCTTGGTCGCGCTGATGAAGAACCTGGCGGCTGAAGTTGACACCATCTTTATAGGCGGTAATGAAATGGCGCTGAATGGTCAGTGCTTGAACTTTGCCCTCACCGCTCATGCGTTCTCGTGCAGATGCTTCAAGCACCTCAGCACTATTGGCCTTAACCAGTTCGGTAGAAGCCCCCATTCGGTAAAGCGAAACACTGATCAACACAGCAACGATTGCAAGCAAACAGAGCCCGGCCAGCAGAGTAATCTTCCACTGGATAGAAAGTCGGTTGAGAAGCATGGATGTCTGTCCTGTGTACTTCGGTCGGCGTTCGGGCACGTACATTGCGTACCCTTTTGTGAGTTATCGGCGCAATCCCGCCTAAGTTGAGTCGGGATGCATCAATGTTCGGTATTGCCCCGGAGTTGAACCGGTCCATTTTTTGAAAGCCTTATAGAAGGCACTGGTATCGGCGAAACCAAGCTCGAAGGCCAACTCGGTAAAGTTGCCCTCACCATTGTCCAAACGAGCAATGGCCAGATCGCGACGTACCGTGTCTTTAAGGCTTTGATAGGACTGCCCTTCCAGGGACAGCTTGCGGCGAAGCGTTGAGGAAGCCATGTAAAAATGGCTCGCTAGTGCCTCCAGAGTCGGCCAACGCTCAGGCCGTATACTACGCAAATAACTACGAACACGTGCAGCTAAACTTTGTGGATCGCGGTAGCGAACCAAGATATTGGCCGGTAAGCCAGCCAGGAAACGCTTTAGATCACGTGGCGTTCTGCGTATCGGCATATCCAGACAATCAGCATTAAATAACAACCTGCTGTGCGGGCGCGAAAAGCGCAGGTTAGTGCTGAACATCACCCGGTAATCTTCAATATAACCAGGCTCTGCACAGCGTAAATCCACCCCAAGCACCGGAATACGCCTGCGGGCCAACCAGCACATCAAACCGTGAATCATCAGCCACAGCGTAAAGTAACTAAACGCACGGGATGACTGACCTGACGGCTCTTCGATGGCGATTTCAGCGATACCACCATGCTGCTTCAGACAGGGCGAAAAATCGTCAAACAGCAGATCAAGAAACCCCAGCGCCACAGTAAGCGCATCACCCAAAGTTGGTTCTTTGATGGCTGCCCGCGTCATGTAAGCGAAACTTCCGCATTTCATGCGACGGCTGTTCATTCCGAAGAACTCGTCGTCCATCACCCGTGCGGTCGTTAACCATAAATGGCCATAGAGCTGCGATGGCACCCTCCCATAGGGCTTGTTCAACAGTTCAGTGGTTATGCCTGCATCGTTGAGCACCGCTAAATCATCAAAGCCCCGCTGGCGGAACTCCAGCAGGGCCTCGTTTAGCAAGTGGATCGAAATGGTTCCTTTCTCTGTGGACATGCCTGATCTGAACTTCTAATAGCTTGCCGACAAAGGAGTATTACAGGAGTGCTGCATTAGCCAATAGCGGCCACCTTTCCTGCCTCTGGCGGCGCCAACTCTTGAATACTGATTTCCCGCATGACGAACTTCTGGATTTTCCCGGTTACCGTCATCGGGAAGTCCTCAACAAAACGGAAATAACGCGGCACTTTAAAATGGGCAATTCGCTCTTTGGCCCACGCACGCAGCTCGTCTTCGGTCACGCTGTGGCCAGGGTGGAACTTGACCCAAGCGACGATTTCCTCACCGAACTTAGTGCACGGAATACCAATGACCTGTACATCCGCAACAGCCGGATGGGTGAAGAAAAACTCCTCAAGCTCACGCGGGTAAACGTTCTCACCACCCCGGATGATCATGTCTTTACTGCGCCCTACGATACAGACATATCCGTTCTCATCCATAGAGGCCAGATCACCTGTGTGCATCCAGCGCCCAGCATCAATCGCTTCGGCTGTGGCTTGGGGATTATTCCAGTACCCCAACATCACGCTGTAGCCACGGGTGCAGAGTTCACCGATGGTGCCACGGGGAACGATTTTACCTTCGGCATCGACGATCTTACTTTCCAGCTGTGGCTGGGTGCGTCCGACCGTGGTAACGCGCAGCTCCAGGTCATCATCCGGCCCGGTTTGCAGTGAAACGGGGCTGGTCTCCGTCATGCCGTAGGCGATCTGTACTTCGCTCATGTGCATTTCGCTAATGACGCGGCGCATCACTTCGATGGGGCACGTTGCTCCGGCCATGATGCCTGTACGCAGGCTGGACAGATCAAACTCACCGCGCTGCGGGTGATCCAACTCAGCAATGAACATGGTCGGCACACCATACAGTGCCGTGGCTTTTTCTTGAGCGACCACACGCAGGGTGGTCAGCGGGTCAAACGCGTCGCTTGGGTAAATCATGGTGGAACCATGGGTCATACAGCCCAGGTTGCCCATCACCATGCCAAAGCAGTGATACAACGGCACCGGGATCACCATTCGGTCCTGTTCAGTCAGGCGGAGGCTTTCACCGACCATGTAACCGTTGTTAAGAATGTTGTAGTGGCTCAGTGTCGCCCCTTTTGGGAAACCTGTAGTGCCAGAGGTGTACTGAATATTAATGGCATCGTCGAATTGCAAACCGGCTTGGCACTCAGCCAGTTCAGCTGGGCTGACTTCGTCAGCACGCGCTTGCAGGCTAGCCCAAGACAGAAAACCCGCCGGGGGGTTAGCAGCCAGACTGACAACACCACGCAATTCTGGCAGAAGATCGCTGGCTATCTGCCCTGGTACGGCGTCGCTCAGCTCGGGTACCAGACCTTGGAGCATGGCGTGATAGTCAGAGGTTTTGAACGCATCAGCACAAATAACCCAACTGCAACCTGATTGGCGCAGGGCGTATTCCAGCTCACTCGTGCGGTAAGCAGGGTTGATATTGACCAGAATTGCACCGATCTTCGCGCTGGCAAATTGGGTAATACACCACTCAGCGCAGTTAGGTGCCCAAATACCCAGACGATCACCACGCTTTATACCGACAGCCATTAGCGCACGCGCATGACGTTCAACTGCTTCGGCTAGGGTCTGCCAGCTATAGCGCAGGCTTTGGTGGCATACAACGAGTGCCTCGCGCTCTGGAAACCGGGCAACGGTGGCGTCAAAGGCTTCGCCTATGGTCATGGCAAGCAGGCTCTTATCCTGCTGCCCTCGTGTATAGCTGTGGTGATTCATTGCTTTCCCTTCTTGTCTTTGTTTTGGGATCAACGCTTATCAGCAGGCCTCAACATTAGGCAGAGAGGCCAGATAGATCGGGGCAGTTAACGGCACGCTCAAATGCCTCCCCTCTTAGATAACGATAAGCATGCGATGGTTCGCAGGCTTATCGTTTTACCTGCTCGAAAGGACCGACAGGGATGCTGGGCATCGCCTGCCGGCCAGTCAGGTCTTAGCGAACAAACACTTGGGTGGTGGTGATGGCCATGTCACCGCCTGGCAGCTCGATGTTTTTGATCTTTTCCAGGTTCTCAGGATCATAAACAGCGATGTCGTTGAAGGTACCGGCCAGATACAGCTTGCTGCCTTTGGTGTTAAAGGCGATGCAATAGTACGAGTGATCAAGGTTGGCAGCCTTCAGCAGCTTCTTCTCCTTGATGTCGTACTTGGTCAGGCGGTTCAGTACGCCAAACATCTGGTTCGGGTCCTTCGGCGAACGTAAGCCGGAGAAGTACAGCTCGATCAACGGCGCAAAGTCTTCAACGATTGTCTTGCCAGTCTTCAGGTCGATGCTCAAGAAACCATAGAGGTACTCAGCAGTGGCAAGGTCTTGCTTCTCGTCTTGGAACTTCGCAGCGGTGTAGAGCATGGAGAAGTCATTGCGCGAAGTCTGGTGAGGCCAGAAATACAGAACATCAGGCGCGCTGTAGTTCGGGCGTTTCCAGTTACGCAGCGGCAGAGCAACTTCGTACTTACCGGTTTTCACGTCCATCTTGTAGATGTCAGCGCCAGCGGCGTACAGGCTGCCGTCATCCGCGGTGCGCATCAGGTACACCTGGCGCGGCATCGGGAAGCTGCGGATTGGCTTGGCGTCCAACCCACCATCAGTGCTGAACACATCCAGACGCGGCTGCTGGACCACATAGTGGTCGCTCATTTGCTGAGTTGGGTTGACCGTTGCGTAGATCTCTTTGCCATCCGGGCTGACAGCAAAAGAGAACATGGAGCGGACTTTCTCACTCGGGCTTTGCGACAGCTTGGCGTGGAAAACCGTTTCACAGTTGTCCAGGTTCACACCGTACAGATCTGCATAGTGGTTGTTCAGCAGATAGGCAGTCTTCTTATCCGGCCCCATCATGGCTGTGCCTGGACCAAAAGCGTCAGGCAGTTTGCAGGTTTTGTACAGCGTGTCGTTAGTCAACTCCACAACATGCAGGTTGTTTGGGTAGTTGGTGGCGATCATGTATTCCTGACCGGCCTTCAACGCTGGGCCTGCATCAGCGGCTGCCCAGGCGTGCGCGCCTAGAGCGAGTCCTGCGACAGCTGTCGCGAAGCTGGCGATGGTTTTGAGTTTCATTGTTATACCCCTCTTATTCTTGTCGGTCGCCAGTCATTTATCTTTCGGGAATACGCTTTCAAGGTTGCGCCAATCATCTTTGGTGTTCATGGCCTCAGCGTTCCAGTTCTGATGGGTGCTCATCATGTCCGGCACCTGAGCAGGCCACCAGCAAGGGTCAGAGCAACCATAAAGGTCGGCTTCCATCGGTTGGCACAAGGACGTCACACCGCCAAAGGCGTCAACTTCCCAGCCCGGGTCGGTGGTAGCAGTACAACCTGCTACGGCACTCATCGCCATGACTTCTTCGATACGGTCTTCGGCTGCAGCCTTGTCGAGCATTTGTGCTTTGTTATTGAGCGGCTTCAGATGTTTCATATCAGTGCTCCTTCCGCGGAGTGATGTAACTGCTGATAAAGGCCGGATTGGCGGCCATGATGCGGCTGTAGACTTCAATGCCGAAGTCGACCCAGTCGCGCATCAGTTCGCAGTAGTGATAAGTCGGGTGTGTCGGGTCGCCGTAGCGGGCATAACTCTCGTGATAGCAGCCGCCGGAGCACAGATTACGGATGCGACAGGTGTCACAACCGGTGTTGGTGCGATCCAGCCGCTGAGACAGAAAGTCATTCAGCTCAACTTGTTTGACCCCGGTATGCACATTGCCGAACGTCGGCATGCTGGAACCTGTAAAGCGGTGGCAAAGGTTCAATTCACCTTTGTGATCAACCGCCAGCATTTTCAGGCCAGCACCACAGGGCAGCGCTTTTTTGTGCCCCTCGTGAATATCGGTAATCAACTGGTGCAGGTTGGAGAAACCGATATTCCGGTGCTCCAGCGCTGCTTCCAGATAACGACGCCCCAGCGCTTTCATATTGGCGAAGACTTCAACCAGCTCTTCACCGGTGAGGTTGTAATCCGCCATATCCCCGGAGGTCACCGGAGCAAAACCCACCTCAGCAAAACCCAGTTCGTTGAACAGGTGATTCCAGATGGTTTCTACGTCGGTAATGCCACGGGTCAATGTCACTCGCGCGCCCACTGGGCGGCTGCGATAACGTGACAGCAGCAGATCAACCTTGCGCCGAACCACATCATAAGTACCCTGGCCGCCCACGGTAATGCGGTTGCGATCGTGGACGGTTTTTGGACCGTCGATACTCACCGACAAACCGAAACGGTGTGCGTTGAGGTAATCAATGATTTCCTCAGTGAGCAGCGTAGCGTTGGTGGTCATGATGAATTCCACCTGCTTGCCTTCTTCAGCAAAGCGACGCTCGCAATAGTCGACCATATGCTCGATCAGCGGACGGTTGGACAGCGGCTCACCGCCAAAGAACACTACGCTGTAGCGCTCTTCATCCGGGGATTCTCTGAGCAACATCTCGACCGAGTTCTCGGCCGTTTCGATGCCCATCCGCTTACCTTCTGAAGGCTTGTCCAAGTCTTCTTTGTAGCAATAGGTGCAGCTCAGGTTACAGCCGGTGTTCACGTTCAAAACGACCGTGTTCAGGGCTGTGCGCTCAACCTTCTTCAAACCGATTTCCGGCGTCAGTGGCGAGCCATCTGAGACGACTTCCAGCGCGATCAGCTCACGTAGGGTCTCATTCACGTCCTGCCCGGCAAAACGGCCGGACAGACGCTGTACCAGATCCTCAGACGAGCAACTCTCCTGACGCAGGGCATCAATGATCCCCCCTGTCACCTCATCGGTGGCGAACAGCGAGCTACTCGGGATATGGAACAGCATGCGGTCAGCATCGACCCGCACTTCATGCAGGTTACGCTCGACCAAATTCAAGATTGCGCCCATGGCGACCTCCCGGAATAAATCCCAATCCTCGTTCAAATCCGGGCGGGTTTGACCCCGCCCAGGCAGACTTCGGTTATGGAATGGGTGGGTTATTCCAGCGCTGGACTGTCACGATCAAGTGGCCTTCGCCTCGCTGACCGGTCTCTTCCAGCTCAGCAACCACTTTCAAGTTGCCGGCGTTGTTGGTCATCATTTTGCGCTCAGGGTTTGGCCCTGCATCGCCAGGAATGAAGACACCGTCTTTCTGCATTTGACCGGCGAACTTCACGTCCTCGTCTTCTTTAGCGCGCTCATCGAACGGCTCTACCGACCATTTAGCAGGCAGGTAGCCAATGCGATACGGCTCGCCAGCAGCGTTTTTGCCCCAAGCCTCAGCCTCGAAACGGCCTTGTACTTTAGGCGTTGCACCACCGTTGTCACCCACACGGGCAATGGAGAACTCAGGCACCACTTTCACTTCAGCGATGTCTTTGTACACAGCCAGTTCGATGCCTTTGAGAGCACCTACAGACACGTCACGGATACCCGCGGCTGCATCTGCTGCGGCTTTAACTTTGACGCGCATTTGCTGGGCGGAAGACTCAACAACCTTCACCACCTCAACGCCCGCGCCGAAGTCCGGCGTGCCTTTGAGGCCGTTACCCACCATGGTCAACTCAGTTTCAGCACCTGCTTTGATGTAGGAGGGCTGAACCGAAAGCAGTTTGGCATTGCCTTCTTTGACCGCGCTGAAGTCCAGGCCACGCTCATCATGCTCGGCTTCGAACATGCGGCCTTTCATTTCACCGTTTACGGCAGCGAAGATCTGACGCATGCGCTGGTCGCCAATCTTGACGTTACCGCGCCACTCATAGCCGTTGTACAGGATGGCGGAACCTTCGCCATTGAACGGCGTGCCGTCGGCATACTGGCCCTTAACGGTGACGTCGAAGTTATCGCCCTTATCGTGCTTCACGGTCATCACGCCGCGAACATCACCTTTGCTCAGCATGTGGCCGCTAAAGCTCCACTGCCCCGGCAGTGCATCAGCTGTTGGCTTGGCCTTCTGCCAATCGGACCAAGCTTTGTCGTCCATCGGGAAGCGCTTGGCCAGATCAGGCACCATGTCTTTCAGGGCGATTTCCAGCCAGTCACGGTCACGGGACAGGGATTGATATTCCAGTGACGGCCAATGGCCGAGGTGGAAGTGGACCAGATGTTCCCACTCTTTAGCAGGACGGCGCTGCAACGCTACACGGGCACCGGAGTGGCAGCGGCCACACATTTGCGCCAGTTGCTCATCGAAGTTTTCGACGGTATTCAAACGACGCTCAAGGGCGTAACGCACGCCTTCAGTTTCGCTTGGAGCCAGACCTTGTTTGTCGGCCAGGTATTTCACCACGGCGCGACGCTCGTCGTCGGAGATCTTAAGGCCATGCATGATCTGCATGCGCGCGACGGTCATAAACCAGCCTTCAGGGGTTTTGCGCTGATGGCTGATACGGCTATAGGAATCGTTGCCTTCGCTAATATGGCAACCCATGCACTTCGACTTGAGAAGAGCTGGGCCCTCCTCGGTTGCATAAGCCTGGCCGAACATCATGGACGCAACGGCGATTGCCAGTGTGCCCACGTTCTGCCGGAGTCGAGTCGTCTTCAAGGTCAGACCTCCACGGTATTGTTCTTATGATTTGCACCCCACAATCGGCAGGTGCCCTTTAACGTCAAATACACATTACGTGCCACACTGAGCAAAACCCTTTATTTGCAAGGATTTACGGCAAATAGCGGCGTTTTCAAAGCCTCAAAACCAAGCCTTAAGCGTCTAAATTCGCGACACAGTGTTACAGCTTGAGACACCTGTGCTTTGTAGCCCACAACGCTCAATCAATACAGTGTTCCAGCGTCTGTCTCACACTGTCTCAATCTGCAACATCCAACGCGCCTGACAAGCACTAAAAAATAAACAAATATCCTTATTTATCAATAAGTTAATATTCATCGCCAGCATTGGCATGGTGGTTGCGACAGGGCGGAACAACGTCAATAAGAAGAGGTTCTACCCATGTCCGTCGACCATTCCGTCCTGCCCCAGACCCAGGCCTTCCTCAACCGCAAGTTACAAATGCTGATAGGCGCAGAATGGCAGGACGCAAACAGCGGCAACACCATGAGTTTCCGCAACCCGGCCACTGGCGAAGTGATCGGCCAGGTTCCCTCTGCTAATGCTGAAGACGTCGACCGCGCCGTAAAAGCTGCCCGCCAAGCCTTTGATGACTCAGCCTGGAGCCGTATGCGCCCACGTGAGCGCCAAAACCTGCTGTGGCGCCTGGCGGACCTGATGGAGCGTGATGCTCAAGAACTCGCCGAGCTTGAATGCCTGAATAACGGTAAAAGCGCCGTTGTCGCCAAAGTGATGGACGTGCAACTGGCCATCGACTTCCTGCGTTATATGGCAGGTTGGGCAACCAAGATCGAAGGCAGCACTATTGAAGCCTCGGTACCGCTGATGCCGGGCGAAGAGTTCCACGGTTTTATCCGCCGTGAAGCGGTGGGTGTAGTCGGTGCCATTGTTGCCTGGAACTTCCCGCTGCTGCTGGCTTGCTGGAAACTCGGCCCGGCTCTGGCCACTGGCTGCACCGTTGTGCTCAAGCCTGCTGACGAAACACCGCTGAGCGCCCTGAAATTGGCCGAACTGGTCCTGGAGGCGGGCTATCCGAGCGGCGTGTTTAACGTGGTGACAGGCACCGGCCTTGAAGCGGGCGTTGCTCTGACCCGTCATCCAGGTGTGGATAAACTGACCTTCACCGGCTCCACTGAAGTCGGTAAACAAATCGGTAAAGCGGCCATGGATAACATGACCCGCGTAACGCTGGAGCTGGGCGGCAAGTCTCCGACCATCGTAATGCCCGACGCTAACCTTGCCGAAGCGGCTGCCGGTGCTGCCACCGCCATCTTCTTCAACCAAGGCCAGGTTTGCTGCGCAGGCTCGCGCCTGTACGTGCACCGCAAGCACTTCGATAACGTTATCGCCGACATCGCCGGTATCGCTAACGGCATGAAACTGGGCAACGGCCTGGACCCAAGCGTGCAAATGGGTCCGCTGATTTCTGCCAAACAACAAGAGCGCGTTGCCGGTTACATCAACTTGGGCCGCGAACTGGGCGCGACCATCGCCTGTGGTGGTGAGAGCTTCGGCCCTGGCTACTTCGTCAAGCCGACCGTTATCGTCGACGTCGACCAGAAGCATCGCTTGGTGCAAGAAGAAATCTTTGGCCCGGTTCTGGTTGCCATGCCGTTCGATACCATCGACGAAGTGGTGCATATGGCCAATGACAACCCATACGGCTTAGGCGCGAGCATTTGGTCCAACGATCTGGGCGCCGTGCACCGCATGATTCCACGCATCAAGTCCGGCTCGGTATGGGTGAACTGCCACAGCGCCCTCGACCCAGCACTGCCGTTCGGCGGTTACAAGCTCTCCGGTGTTGGCCGCGAAATGGGGGCAGCTGCCATTGAGCACTACACCGAGCTGAAATCGGTCCTGATCAAGCTCTGAAGCTGATCGACTCGTGCAGACTTACCGGCCCGCTCAGGGCCGGTAACCTTGTTGTAACAGCCAGCCCTGAATCATCTGCTTCTGTGCTGGCTGTAACAGCTCCAGCGCCTTCTCAAGCTGCCCCGCCTGCACACTGCGCACGATAGGCGCCAACGCCACGCCATTGATGTGCCAAATGCCTAACGGCTGATCAGCCGTGATCACCACTTCAGCTTCATCAATCAAACCGTCATTAAGCACCGGCATACGTGCCACCCGCAGTTGCTCGAAATCAGCCGCTGCATGCATGGGTTCTGCATCGGGCCAGCTCCGTCGCGCCTGCCAAAAGCCATGCTCAGGCCAACGCTGTTCCATGGCATAGAAATCCCGACCGGTACGGGCAAAGCGCATAAACAGGTGTTCAACTCGCTGATGATGAAAGCGACTGGCAAGCTCTGCCCTTCCAGGGTGCTGGAGCAGCGTGTTAATCACTGCCGGAGCCTGCAACGCCGAAGACAATGACTGGAACACGCCATTGCCCGAGAGTGGATCGACCGCCATGGCTGCATCGCCCACACGAATCCAGTTTTCGCCCACCACCTGTTGCGCCAGAATCGCGGTGCTACTGCGGGCATACACCGGCGCCTGCGTATTGACTGAGTCGCCAAATAATTCAGCCGCCAGCGCCGAGGATTGGCGTCGTGCGGCACAGTACACATCCAGTGCATCCCGCGACGGCAGCTCGGCAGCACCAGCATCCAAGGTGATCTGCCAATAACAGCGGCCATCATCCAGCGCGGCCATCCACGCCCAACCATCCTCCAGACTCTCCACGGCTGAGCCCGGACGCCCAGCCCGGCCCTGCCACGTACTGAGTAAGCTGACGGTTTCCGGGCCGCGGACACGCCCCTTACTCAGAGGCGCCTGACGTCCACGCGCCTCCACCAGAAAGTCAGCCAGCAGCGATTCGCCACTATCCAGCACAACCCGGTGGCGGCCGGCTTCTTGAACGAGCTGGCGCACTCGCCCTTCGCTGAACGCTACGCCGCCCTCAGCCAGATCCCGACGTAATGCAGCATCGAATAACGGTCGATCCAGCAGTTGCTCGGTGTTGGCAATTTGATCCAAGCCATTCCAAAGCACCCGCCGTGGCGTTGGCGCAGCAGCGCTGGCCAGTGCCTGATTCAGCCCCACTTGGCGCAGCCCCTCAAGCACGCGGGCGGAGATGCCCTCCACCGCAGCAAAACGGCGCCACTCACCCACCACACGGACTTGATAGCCCAAACGCCTCAGCCCCAGTGCCACTGCACAGCCCGCCGGCCCCGCACCTAATACCGCAATGATCGGATCGCTCATCGACGTCGCTCCTGACCGGTATAGGCAGCCCCGCGGCTGAGCCAGTCAAACACGCTCTGCCGGTCTGCATCAGGGTGTTCTTGCAGATAACCAACAATGAGTCCGCTGAGCGTCGCGCAAGCCAAACTGGCCCCGGCCAGCCCTGAACCTCTGCTGACGTGTGCACCGAAATCTGCCTGAGCACTGTTAAGCCAAGACCACTGCCCGGGATTGCAACGCGCATCCCCGGTGATACGAATGACGCCAGGGTAGCTGGCCGGATAAACAGGCTCGCCCTGGGCTGGGCTGGAAGCACACAGCAGCACGCCAGCAGACTGCAACTCGGCGCATGCCTCACGCAGCACTGGCCGATCACTGCGCAGCCCCAGGCTCATGTTGATTAGGCTGACGTTCTGCTCCAACAACCAGTACAGAGCGGCTGCAATCTGTAACGGACTGGTCTGCCACTGCCCGGCGAACACCTGCGCGCTGAACACGCTGACCGTTTCACTTTGGGCGCACAGGGCATCCAACACCCCACAACCATGCCCCAGCGCATCAGGCAGTGGCTCGCCCTGACGCAATTCATCGCCTTCCAGCCAGAAACGCCGCGCCTGGGTAATGCGTGGGGCTTGGTGTGGAGCAAAGCCGCTGTCGATAAAACCGATACGCAACTCAGTGTTCATGGCGATTGTCGGACTCATGCAACTGACCTTGTTCCAGACGCAAACTCAAATCCGCCTCGCGCAGGGTCGATGGACGGTGGCTGATCAGGATCCGTGTGCGCCCGGCAAACAGCTGGTCGATGGCAGCGATGACTTCTTGTTCGGTCGCCTCATCCACCGCCGACGTGGCCTCATCAAGCACCAGTATGCGCGGGTCTTGCAGCAAGGCTCGGGCAATGGCAATGCGCTGTTTCTGCCCGCCTGAAAGCTGTTGACCGCGTTCCCCAATCGGGCTGTCGAGGCCCAATGGCAGGCGCTCGATCAAATCATCCAAACGCGCCAAATGCGCCACGCGCTGTAACTCTTCACGCGTGGCCGTTGGGGCACTGTAGGCCAGGTTTTCTGCGAGGGTGCCGCGAAACAGTACCGTCTCCTGACTGACCACAGCGATGCTGCGGCGCAGCTCGAATAAATCCAATTCGCGCAGATCGCAGCCATCGAGTGTGATTCGGCCCTGATCGGGATCATAAAAACGCTGCAGCAAGTCAATCAACGTCGACTTACCCACCCCGGAAGCACCGCTAAATGCGACCTTGAGGCCCGCAGGAATCACAGCGCTAGCTCCCTGTAACACCGCGCCGCTGCGCTGCTCGTGGGCAAAACACACATCCTCAAGGCGCAGTTCGCCTCGACCTTCAGGCAACGGCTTAGGCACAACAGGTGCAGACACGGACACCGGCTCTTGCTGCAGCTCCATCACCCGGCCGAGGCTGACCGTCATACGCTGCAAGGCAACATACAAGCCCAACAGACTCTGGACAGGCCCAACTGCCATGCCCAAATAGGTCGAAAAAGCGATCAAAGCTCCCAGTTGCCAGGTGCCCTGAATCACCCAATAGCCGCCAATCAAGAACGCGCAGGCTCGCGACAGCGAAGTCAGTGTGCCGGGTACGGCATGGGTTACAAACTCCGTGACCTGCACCCTCAAGAGCTGGCTCATGTAGCCCTGCCCCAACGACTCCAGGCGGCCCGATTCACGCCGTTGAGCACCTGCGGCCTGTATGAACTTCATTGCGGGCAACGTCTCGACCAGGAACGATGACATATCCGCCGAGCGCTCCCGCAGGCTGCGAACCTCCCGTTCGACCTTGCGCCGCATCCAGCGCAGCCAGAGCACCTCAATGGGAACCAGCACCAGCAACAGCAGGGATAACTGCCAAGACAGCATCAACATCAGCACCACCGCCCCCAGCAGACCAATGATGCTGGACACGGCAGAGAACATGGAGTCCACCGCAAAACGCTGGATTTCCGCCACATCGCCGTCCAACCGGGACATGATGTCGCCGATGCGCTTGCGCCCGTAGAACGCCGGAGAGAGCTTTTGCAGATGGCGATACAGATCATCACGCAAGGCAAACAGAATGCGCCCAGACAAGCGCGTGTGCAGGTAGCGATTCAGGCCCGACAGCAAGGTGCTGAAAATCCCCACCGCGATCATGCCCACCGCCACCTTGACCAGCAGCGGGAAATCCTTGGCCAGCAGGCCATCGTCGATCAAGGTCTTGGTCAACCACGGTTGCGCCAGCACCAGCAAAGAGGCGCACAAAGACAGCCCCAATAAGGCAGCAATTGCACGCCAGTGGGGGCGCACAAAGCTGAATAACCAGCCTAGGGCGCGGTTCAATAACTCAGGATCGGGGGTTTCAATCAGCTTGATCAGAAATCGGCGCATGGACTACCAGCAACAACAAGGGCGATTAACGTGCAAAGCGCAATGAAGGGCTTAACGCCCTTCATTTACCCATTTGCTTGAGCTTGCGGTACAACGTGGCGCGGCTGATGCCCAGCGCGTCTGCCGCTGCAGAAACATTGCCCTGATGACGTTCCAGGCTTGCGCGGATCAATTCCATTTCATTCTCGCGGATGCTGCCCGCCTGACGGCAACTGCCCGTCAGCTCATCAATCAGGCTGTCAGTGAGATGGTCCAGCGTGAGTACAGTCTCACCTTCTTCGCGCATAGCCAACGCTGCCCGCAGCACCATCTCCAGCTGGCGAATGTTGCCCGGCCAGTCATAGCTCATCAGCAGTTCGGAAAGGGATTTATCCAAGGTCACATTCACCGCACCATGCTTGTGCAGCACCCGCGTCACCATCTGCTCCAGGTCATCACGCTCACGCAACGCTGGCAGGCGCAAGCTGACGCCATTGATACGGTAATAGAGGTCTTCCCGGAACTGTTTTTCCATCACCAGACGTTTGAGGTCTTGGTGAGTCGCGCAGATCAGTGCCACATCAATATCCTGCTCCTCGCCCGCCCCCAACGGTGATACACGGCGCTCTTGCAGCACCCGCAGCAGTCGTGCCTGCAAGGCCATCGGCATGTCACCGATTTCGTCGAGAAACAGCGTGCCGCCATGGGCCTGCATCAGTCGGCCGACCATCCCACCACGGCGCGAACCGGTAAATGCACCCTCGCGATAGCCAAACAACTCAGACTCAATAAGCCCCTCAGGAATAGCCGCACAGTTAACCGCAACGAACGGTTTATCCGCACGACTGCCCGCCTGATGCAGAGCACGCGCTACGACCTCTTTACCTGTACCAGTCTCCCCCAGCAGCAACACGGGCAAGTCATTGGCTAAACCTTGGCACGCCATACGCAAGGAACGGGCAAAACGGCTGTCATGCGCGGCAAGCTCCTCCAGTGCCTGCAACTTAGCGCCTGTGGCACTCCTAGGCGCCGGAGGCACCTTGCTCACACTGGTATGCCGAGGCACCTGCAAACTGCGGAAAAAGAACTCACCTTTTGAGGTTTGCACACTGATGATGCCGCCTTGCAGCAGGCGCGTAATAAGTTGTGGCGTACGCTCGCCAATCAGATCGCTGGCCCGGCGCCCGATCAGCGCCTCTCGCCGCAACTGGAACAGATCGCAAGCCCGCTCGTTGGCGGCCAGCACCTCACCTTCAAGGCTCAGCGCCAGCAGACCATGCCAAGCACTGCCGAGGTACTGAGGACGATTATGGAAAGCCAGCACCAAGTGCTCAGGGTGATACAGACCGAACAGACGGCTCTCGATGTTGCCAGCGGCCAGCATGAGGGTTGTCAGGTTGTCTTGCGGCTGAGCCATGACGCCTTCGCGGGTCAGATCAAGCACGCCAACTACACGCCCGTGCGGGTCACGCAACGGAACAGAGGTGCATGAGAACGGGCTAAGCCGGTCGAGGTAATGCTCACCGCAATTGATAAGGGTCGGCTTTCCTTCAAGAATCGCCGTGCCCAACGCGTTGGTGCCGCGCTGCGCCTCACTCCAACAGCTACCGGGACGTAAATCACGCAAACCGAGCTGCCTGAGAGGGTCGGCCTGGCCCTCAATAACCAGCACATTGGCCTGGGCATCGCCCAAAATCACCACCCCGCCCTGCCCCTGCTGGGACACCAGATACTCCATCTCCGGCATCGCTGCATCAATCAGCAGGCGATTGCTGTCGAGCAAAATCTTCAGGTCAAGCGACAGATCCTCACGCTCGCCTTCCAGGCAATCGAGGCCGTAACCAAGACTACGCCGCCAAGAGGCATCAATTTCTTCGCGCACAACGCCTGGGGGCAGCTCGCCCTCGTTGACCAAGCGCAAACGCGCCTGACGCGATTGGTGAAAATGACTGTTAGGGATTTTCTGTGCCATTACTCACTCCAGAGGGGCGGCCGTCCACCTTTGAATGTCGAAACCTCAGCTGCTGCTCGTACAGCCTTCAGCCTATCTCGAGCCGCGTGACGTCATTACATTGTTATTAAGATGACGCGAGGTGATGGGAACAGGTTGATTCATTTTTACGTTTACGTAAAGGTAAATAAAAATAAGGATGTAACGATGATCTCTCATTTACCCAATAGCCATCGCTTACTGCAATAGGCCACCAACAGTGGTCACTATATTCCTGATGCCACATCCACTCCCTTCACAGTCATTACTTCAGCCCAAGCTGGCTGATTGAGCTCACCTGTCCCCATTTAGCAAACCTGCAGGATACTCACCCTGCAGGGTTGACACGCTATCAACTGCGCAACAACCTCAGCCCGTTAAACACCACCAGCAGGCTGACACCCATGTCAGCGAATACAGCCATCCACATGGTGGCGTCTCCGGTCAGGGTCATGCCCAGGAAGACAGCCTTGATGCCCAGTGCCAGAACGATGTTCTGCTTAAGCACGTTGGCGGTCTTGCGGGACAGGCGCACAAAAGCCGGGATTTTGCGCAGATCGTCGTTCATCAGCGCCACGTCGGCGGTCTCGATGGCGGTGTCAGTACCGGCTGCGCCCATGGCGAAACCAATCTGGGCTTTGGCCAGCGCCGGGGCATCATTGATGCCGTCACCGACCATGCCCACCACCAGTCCTTTGCTCTGACTTTCGTTGACCCAGGCCAACTTGTCTTCCGGCAGCAGGTCGCCACGAGCATCGTCCACACCCACCTGAGCGGCAATCGCTGCAGCAGTGTGCACGTTATCACCGGTCAACATGGTGGTACTGACGCCCAGCTCATGCAGCTCAGCAATGGCCTGAAGACTGGTATCGCGCACCGTGTCGGCAACGGCCAGCAGCATTAGCGGACGCTGCGCATCACACAAGGCCACCACGCTTTTGCCCTGACGCTCCAGTTCATTAATAGACGCTTCCAGCTCGGGAGAGCACAAGCCCAGCTCCTCCACCAGTCGATGGTTGCCCATGTACAATTGCACGCCGTCAATTTCACCTTTAGTACCACGGCCAGCCAGGGCTTCGAAAGCATTGACCTCCAGCAGCGCCACGGTATTTTCTTCAGCCTGTTTGGCCAGTGCTCGGGACACTGGGTGATCGGAGCGAGCGGCCAGGCTTGCGGCCCAACTACCATGCAGTGCTTCGCTACCTTGGACCAGGTTGATGGCATCGGTCTGCACAGGCTTGCCATGAGTGATGGTGCCGGTTTTATCCAGCGCAAGCGCACTCAGGTGCCGACCATTTTCAAGGTACACACCGCCCTTAATCAGAATGCCTTTACGAGCTGCAGCGGCCAGACCACTGACGATGGTCACTGGAGTCGAGATCACCAACGCGCATGGGCACGCCACCACCAACAGCACCAGTGCCCGGTAGACCCAGTCATGCCACGCGCCCGCCATAAACAACGGCGGAACAATCGCCACCAGCAACGCAAAGATGAATACCGCCGGGGTATAGATGCGCGAAAACTGGTCAACAAAACGTTGAGTCGGTGCCTTGGAACCTTGTGCCTCCTCTACGGCATGGATGATCCGCGCCAGGGTGGTATCACGGGCTGCTGCCAATACGCGGAATGACAGTGCCCCCGCCTCATTGATGGTCCCAGCAAACACTTGGTCACCTTGGCGTTTCTCAACCGGCAGGCTTTCACCGGTGATCGGGGCCTGGTTAACAGTCGAAGTACCCTCCACGACTTCACCATCCAGGCCGATACGCTCGCCGGGACGCACGCGCACCACGCTGCCTACGGCAATGGCCTGTACGTCGATCTCCTGCCAGCTGCCATCTGCCTGCTGCACCGTCGCCTTGGCCGGTGTCAGGTCCATCAGGCCACGAATAGCATTGCGCGCACGGTCCAGCGAGCGCGCTTCGATCAACTCGGCAATCGTAAACAGCACCATGACCATCGCTGCCTCAGGCCACTGGCCGATCAGGACAGCGCCCGTCACGGCAATGCTCATGAGGGCATTGATGTTCAAATTGCGGTTTTTAAGGGCAATCCAGCCCTTTTTGTAGGTGGTGAGACCACACAGCAAAATAGCCGCTACGGCGAAAACAGCGGACAACCATTCTGGGCTGATTGCAGCGAACTCGACCACCTCAGAGGCAATGGCGGCAACGCCTGCCACAAGCAGTGGCCACAGAGATTTGCGAGGCAGCTCTGGAGTGGCTTCAGCTTTGGGCTGATCGTTCTGCTCTACAACCGGGGTAAAACCAAGCCCGCCCAGAGCGGTCAGGATGCTCTGCAAAGCCTCACTGCCGTGGCTGACGGTCAACACCCGTTGCAACAGATTGAACTGCATGCCGCCGACACCCGGCACCTTGCCCAAGGCATCGCGGATCAGACGCTCTTCAGTCGGGCAGTCCATCTGCTCAATGCGAATACGGGTGCTGGCTCCGGCATCCAGGGGCTCGGCTTGCATACCCAGCCCAGCAATAGCGGCCGTGATTGAGGTGGTGTCAGACAAGCTATGATCCACACTGAGTTCACGCTGAATCAGATTGAACTGGAGTGCATGAACGCCCTCCATATTTTCAAGCTTCTTCTGAATCAGGTTTTGCTCTGTGGGACAATCCATGGATTCGATGCGAAAGCGGCTCTGTGTGGTGCCCTTCAGCGCCTCAAACGCCTGATTCCCGGGTTGTTCCTGAGTATGCTCGTGATCACTCCCGTGGTCATGTTTGTGATCAAGGTTGTGGTCACTATGACCCTCTAGCTTGTGTGTATGTCCTACATCACTGCTCATATCAGACGCTCCCTTCAAGTCCATGAGCGCAGTGAACACCCTGAAGTAACTATAGAGTCAAGGCTCAGAACGCACTCAAGGAGAAACGGGATGAAAATTGGGGAACTGGCGAAAAAAGCGGGCTGCCAAGTGGAAACAATCCGCTATTACGAGCGAATCGGGCTTCTGCCCAAACCCTCTCGCACAGAAGCTAACTACCGCGACTACACCACCGAACAGCTGGAGCAGATCATCTTCATCCGCAATTGCCGCTCACTGGACATGAGCCTGGAGGAAATCCAGCAGCTGCAAGCCTTGCGTAACCTGCCTGATGAAAGTTGTATCGGCATCAATAGCCTGGTCGATACCCATATCCAACACGTGGAGGCCAGAATCAATAGCCTGCAAGCCCTGCACCAGCAGTTATGCGAGCTGCGTGAACGCTGCACTGCCCCCACGGATGCCGAAGGCTGCGGCATTGTCCGTCAGTTGAGCAGCGCAGCTCTGGAAAAAGTAGACGCATCCGAAGAACACAGCCACGTCGGCCACAGCCACTCCCATTAGTCCAGCGAAATGGAAGCGGCTGGCAGGATGGATCAAGTGCCGATAATGCCGCCGTCGTTCTTAGTAATTATCACCGTGGTCGAACGCGGGCGGGTTTTGCCGTCACTGGCCGGGTAGCTGATGCCAGGGTGCTGCACGTTAATCCACATCGTGCGGTTGTCCGGACTACGCGTCAGGCCGGTAATTTCGCAGCCACGAGGTCCGACCAAAAAGCGGCGAACCTCGCGGGTTGAGGGATCGGCACAGAGCAGCTGATTGCAGCCCATGGCTTGCATTTCTGGCACTTCGTCATCGAAGTCAGTTTGAATCCAGATACGACCGAATTCATCGATGTTCAAGCCATCGGGCGATGAGAAAATATCGCCATTGATGGTGCCGATCAGGTTCGCAGGAACCGGCTTGCCTTGGGCATCCTTTGCCCCCATCTGCTCACCTGCCAGCAGGAACAACTCCCACTTGAACTGTGTAGCGCCCGGTTTGGCGCCTTGTTCACTGAAGCGAATGATTTGCCCGTGCAGGTTATGTGGGCGGGGGTTGGCTTTGTCCACCGGCTTTTTGTTCCCGCGACCATCGTTATTGGTCAGCGTCACGTAGACATCGCGGGTTTGCGGATGGACAGCGACCCACTCTGGTCGGTCCATTGGTGTCGCGCCTGCCAAATCAGCCGCCGCACGGGTATTCAGCAGCACCTCTGCCTGCGAGGAAAAACCATTGTCAGCGATCAAGCCATTCTGGCCATGCACCAGCGCTAACCACTGCCCTGTGCCGTCAGCATCAAAACGGGCCACGTACAACACACCGTCATCCAACAAATTACGATTGGCTTTCGGATTGGCCGCATCAAAACGTTTAGAGGGGACGAACTTATAGATGTACTCGTCTTTCGAATCATCACCTGAGTAGAACGCCAGGCTGCCATCTTCTAACTGCATGTGGGCCACAGATTCATGGCAAAAACGCCCCATGGCCGTACGTTTAATAGGCTTAGAACTGGGGTCAAACGGGTCGATTTCGACGATCCAGCCAAAGCGATGCGGTTCGTTTACATAACCGCCGTGCGCCTGCTTAGGATCAGGCGTGGCGTTGAACCGTGGGTCAGCCGTCTCCCATGCATAGTTTTTACTCGTGCCAGAAGACGCCATGCCGTAACGCTTGTGAGAAATCCGCTTGGCATAATCCGCCGTATCGCGGTTGATGAAGTAATTGTGCCAATTCTCTTCACAGGTCAGGTAAGTGCCCCATGGCGTGAAACCACTGCCGCAGTTATTAAGCGTGCCGAACACCTGCTCACCGGTTTCATCCGCGGCAGTCTTCATCTGGTCGTGCCCGGCCAGCGGCCCAGCAATACGCATGGGCGTCAGAGTGCTGATGCGACGGTTATAACGGGAGTCCATGACACGCTGCCATTGTCCGCTGGCATCTTTCCTAACCTCAATAATCGACACGCCATGTGCCGCCTGCTCCTTGCGTACCTCAGACAAGGGGCGAGGTTTCGACTGATCAATCTGGTTGGACGGGTGCAACGGCGGATTGATGTATTCGTGGTTCATCACCAACAGGCCGTGGTCTTGCCTCCCTTCGAACGGAAAAAACTCCATACCATCGTGGTTATCCCCAGCCTGGCGCTCCTGCACCTGCCAATCATCACTGGCATCAGGCTTCCACTGTGGCGCCCCAGCCTCAACCGGGTCGCCCCACGAGAAAAACGGTACCGCGCTGTAGCCCTCTGGTACCACAACTGTGTCGAACGCCGGATCAACCTGCACCGGCACACCTTTAAAGCCCAGCAGTGTGCTGGCGAAGGCATCACGGCTGATCCCCATACTGCCACCGAAAAAAACCAACGCCGCCAGCCCCACACCACCCTTGAGTAGGCTTCGACGCGCAGGATTAGTCAGGCTGTTGAAGTGGGGATTGCGGGAGGGATTTATCGATACGTTATCGTGCGCTTCCATGGCGTCGTGGAAGTCCTGCGGGGTGAGCTTCATCGCGGTTATGGCCTCAACAGGTGCAGCTCTGCGTATCCATTCCCCCATACAGGGAGGCAGGCTGCATATTCTCTTTTGTCAGTCACGCTTGCAGAACTGCTCGCATGTGGCGTGCTCCAGCGTTGTATCGCAACGCAATGCAACGTTTTAACGAGATTTAATGACAGACAGGTTAAGGCCCAGCAAAATCCACACGATTGATGCAGTTATTCGCCATTCGTGCACGGCGTTGACATGCCTCAATCTGGCCCACAGTGAAACATGTTCCTCTACAGTTAAAGGCACTACGCTTTATCGCTGTACGGGTGTGATCACTCTTAGCAGCTGCAGTTACTCTGAGAGGAAATACAGGTGAGAGAACTCGAAATTATGATCGGACTGCTCCTGGCGGGATTCATCCTGCTTTTAGGAGGCTATGCCAAGCGGGACGATAATAAAGGGCTTTGCATGATTAGCGCTGGCATCCTGATCGTATTCTCAACCATCGGTTACAAGCTCTATTTGGAATTGGGCATTTGACCGTCACCTGCGCTGCCGAAGCGCGATAACGACGGCAGCGCAGTAAAGATTCACTCATACCTTCCCGCCGCCTACCCGGCGATAAAGTCAGTGTTTTCCATTACAGATTATTCTTATCGGCAGTGGTCATAACCACCAAAAACAAAAAAAACACGAAAATCCACCAGCCCCACTCATCTGAAACATCGTCCCTAAATTAGAAAACTTAAGCCTTTGGCACTAGGCTGGGACGTGGAACCATAACCACAAGCCCTACAAGGGCTCTGATGAGTGAGGATGTGCCAATGAGTGACAAACCCAAGCTGACAACAGTGGCGGGCGCGCCAGTTCCTGATAACCAGGACTCGATGACGGCAGGCAAGCGCGGCCCCATGTTGTTGCAGGACGTCTGGTTTCTGGAAAAACTTGCACACTTTGACCGTGAAGTAATCCCCGAGCGACGCATGCATGCTAAAGGCTCTGGCGCCTTTGGTGAGTTCACGGTTACCAAAGACATCAGCCAATACACCAAAGCCAAACTGTTCTCTCAGGTCGGTAAAAAAACCGACATGTTCGTACGTTTCTCCACGGTGGCAGGCGAGCGCGGTGCAGCTGACGCCGAGCGTGATATTCGTGGTTTTTCCATGCGTTTTTACACCGAGGAAGGCAACTGGGACTTGGTGGGTAACAACACCCCCGTATTCTTCTTCCGCGACCCGCTGAAATTCCCGGATTTGAACCACGCGGTTAAACGCGATCCTAAAACCAATATGCGCAGTGCCAACAACAACTGGGACTTCTGGACCAGCCTGCCGGAAGCACTGCACCAGGTCACCATCGTAATGAGTGATCGCGGTATCCCAGACGGCTACCGCCACATGCATGGCTTCGGTTCACATACGTTCAGCTTCATCAGCTCAGACAACAAACGTTACTGGGTTAAATTCCATTTCCATACTCAGCAAGGCATCAAAAACCTCACCAACGAGGAAGCTGAGAAGATAATTGCCAAGGACCGTGAAAGCTCCCAGCGCGACCTGTTTGAAGCGATTGAGCGTGGCGACCATCCGAAGTGGACCATGTATGTTCAGATCATGCCGGAAGAGGATGCGGATAAAGTCCCTTACCACCCATTCGATCTGACCAAGGTATGGCCAAAAGGCGATTACCCGCTGATCGAAGTCGGTGAGTTCGTACTCAACCGCAACCCGGAAAACTACTTCCAGGACGTCGAGCAAGTGGCCTTTACACCGGCCAACGTGGTGCCTGGGATTAGTTTCTCGCCAGACCGCATGCTGCAAGGGCGCCTGTTCAGCTACGGCGACGCCGCACGCTATCGATTGGGCGTGAATCATCATCAAATTCCGGTCAACCAACCACGCTGCCCAGTGCATAGCTACCACCGTGACGGTGCCATGCGCGTGGACGGCAACCACGGAGGCCGCCTGCACTATGAACCCAACAGCTACGGCGAATGGCAGGAGCAGCCTGACTTCAAAGAGCCTCCACTGAAGATCGACCCGCTGGCTGATCGCTTCAACTTCCGTGAGGATGATGATGATTATTACAGCCAGCCGGGCGCGCTGTTCCGCCTAATGTCGCCGGCGCAGCAGCAGGTGTTGTTCGATAACACTGCGGCGGAAGTTGGCGGTGCTGAGGAGGCCATCCAGCTACGTCACATCGTCAACTGCTACAAGGCTGATCCAGCCTATGGCAAAGGTGTTGCCAAAGCGCTCGGTATCGACTGGTCGAAAGTCAAAGTCCAGTAATGCAAAACCGGGAGGTGCTTTCGCACTTCCCGGTTTCTATACCTGCCTTACGTCATTAAGCTCTGCCTCATTGTCCCTCAGTCCATCCGGGTACACCTTGGCGAATCAGGCGAGAGAACTCCGCTGACTGATCAGCCGCCTTAGCCCGGTCTGTGATGCGTCCTGCCTCACGTAACTGCTCCAGTGAAAACCCTGGTTGCAAACCACCCAACTCCTCGACGTACTCGGGCAAGTAACCGGTCAACAAAAGGCGATAGTCGAACTTAAGGCCTTCCACAATGTTCTGCAGCATGTGATAGACGATGGTAGTGCAGTTGGCTGTTACGGTGTTGTAGAAGCGCGGCACCTCAACAAGTTCATTGGCCTTTTCGACATACTGCAGCAGCAGTTCACGCATCGCCTCTACAGGCATATTGAGGCTATACAGATAAACATCCTCGCCCCGAACATTGGTTCGCACACGCACCGCATCACGCTCGTCGGTCGCCACAATGCTTAGTTCAAACTCTTTGAAAAAACCGCCTACCTCCGAGTATTCCTCCCACTTTTCTTTACGAATTTCTACAGAAAACAGTAAATGCTGACCCTCCTCAAACCCGAACGAGACCAGTACATGAGCGATGGCGGGCATCCCCCAGTAGGAAGTGATCAAATCAATTGATTTCAGCTTATCCAGGTCGTAACGGCGACTTTCCCAACGTACGTCATAGTCTTCATCACTACGCCAGTTGAAGTTGCGCACGTTTTCAAGCAGCAATTGATTGCCCTCAACGCGACCATGAGTCATTTGCGCGACATCATCTGCCCATACACGCTGGTTGGACGGTTGCAGGCTGTGCCACCAGATCAGCAACACGCCCATAAGCAGCCCAAAGGCCAACGTCCCCCACAGCAACGGCCGCGCCCACAGCAGCCACAGCACACCAATGCCGCAGGCACTCCACAGACCAATCATTACCCAGCTGGCAAAAGCTGGCAGGGGCAAGCGGTAATTCAGCGCAACGGCGCCCCAAAGCAGAGACAACAGAACGATCAGGCTCAACAGCCCACGTGGTAGGAAATAAGTGAAAACAAGATTCATCGCTCGGCAATCTCCTTCAGGTGTTCATGAAGTATGCGTCGGATTTCAAGAATCGCTTCAGGCGTTTCCTGAACACTGTGCCAAGAAGGGATCACCTTTTCAGATTCCGCCCCGTCCAAATGCGAACTGCTGTAGGGCACAACTCCGTCGTTACTACGCAACAAGGGCACTTCCGGCGTGTAGTTACCGATAATGCTGTGATAGTGGACCTTCGGCGAAATCGGTAAATCGGCCGTGGCGCGGATGAACGGATCAAGGTTGCTGAGGTTGTCGATACTGTTAAACCCACGGTTCAGCGCAACCGGCGATGCGGAGTTAGGGTCAACTAACACCTGCGCAATTTCGGCAAAGCGATCGAGCACTGAAAATGGCAATTTGACCAAGCCCGAGGCCCAGCGTGACACGCGTTTTTCCGCAAAGGGCGTACCCCGATGTGGAGCAGCAGCAAAGATCGCCCGGCTTACTTGAGGCATCGGTTCAAACTGTAGATAGGGGCCAATCTTTGCCTGAGCTTTCTCACTGCGTGTCTTATCAAGAGCGTATTTGGCTAAAAAACCATTCCACATCTGATTCCCCGAAGACGAAACGAGCAAGCGAGAAAGGACGCCCCCCATGCTGTGCCCTATCAGCACCACGTCGTGACTCGCTTTTGCATTTCCGGATGGATCGAAGTGCTCCAGTGTTTTCTGAATCGCACTGCGCACCGCCCGGTTATTGAAGGCAATAGGGTGATTGGTGGGGTAATAGACCTGCCAGATCTGGTAATGGTTGCGTAATTGCTCATCACCGAGTACTTCATTGGCAACATTGATCCAAGCCTCTGGGCTACTGGCGAGGCCATGAAGCATGATGATGATTCGACGGTTAGGGTCATAGGGCTGAAGCATATGCACGTGGGGTGTTTCGAGAACTTCGCCGCGCCCGATTAGAGTCAACAACGACTGCCGGGCAAAGCCGGAACGTGCCAGCCACAGGCCGTAGCCCGAGGTGTAATTTGCAGCCAAGGGGACCGCATGCCCTGCCACTTTAAAATGCGACGTGCGATAGGGGTCGTAACCTGTCAGGATCGCCGTTTTGCTCTTCAGCACAGCGTCCAGAGTTCGGCCGGGGAAACGGATGACAGACGTCAGCGCCGGAAACGGGGTTTCACTCCAGGGCTGCTTGTCGCTGTGGCTGTTGATCACGCGGTCCCGCGTCACTGCTACCAGCTCAGCACCAAGGCCGTCGCGTCGATATTGGTTACGCAAACCGGCAAATGACAAAGCTGAAGCAGGGATCAACTCTTTAGGTAACTGTCGCCCTTCTGCCAGACGCACACCTTTCATGGTGCCGCGGATAGTCCATTCACCCAGCTGAATCCGAAAGCGACCATCCCCAGTTTCACTTTGTGGAGGCCGCCCTTTATACAAAACAAACAATTGAGTCAGCGCTTCCTGGGACGCGAAGTTGTAATAGTCCCGGACTTGGGTTTGTCGATCCTCAAGCGCGCGCTGTTCCGTGGATCGCTCGGTAAAAAACAGGTAGGCAAAGGCATAGCGTGCGCTTTGCAAGTAGGCGTTGATGCGAACCTCAGCCGGCATAGTGCGTCCAGCTTTTAGGCCTTCCAACAGCCATAATTCAGACAGCGCCGCCAGGCGCACTTCATCAACCACGCCGCCGTTCTGATCAAGTGCGGCACGGCATTGGCTCAAGTTTTTCCGGCACTGCTTATCGCTAATACCAACCACCTGCAGGCTAGTACGTGCCGAAGTACTGAGCTCACCGGTGCTGAGCACATCCCCACGACGTTGATTGAGGTAGTCGTCATTTTGGATGGTATTGACCTTCACCCCGGCGCAACCTACCAGGGTCAAGCTCATAAGCATGTACAAATAGATTCGGGCGTTCTTAATGAAAGCGTGAGACACAGTAATTCTCGGAGCTGAGTTAGACACGCTGGCACCCCAAAAGCGCCAGAGCCACAGACAGAAACGCCTGAGCCACATCGAAAGCAAACGAGAATGGTAACGCAAACCAGCGACTTACTTGACGAGCAATCACGCAGCGCGACAACTAGAGCTCGTAGGTGCCAACTGAAACGCAGCAATTACGAGTCACAGTCAGGTTAACGGTATTCATTTAGAGCACTGAATCTAGGACCTAACCTACGAACCCTGCCTGAGCCGTAGACCTGATGATATTTATTGTTAGCCCAACCTGCTGCGGAAATTCGCGACTTTAACCTGACGCCCCAAAACTCATCGCAATCTGCTCCAGACTCTGCTCACTGAGCAGACCTGCATAAAAATGCAGACGCGCCCAAGCAGTCAGGTAGTCGTAACGCGCCTTGGACAATTCGCTCAGTGCGTTGTACAGCGACTGCTCGGCATTCAGTAGATCGAGATTAACCCGCACACCTGCGGCAATACTCTTGCGGGTTGCCGTCACCAGTGTCTTGGCCGACTCAACAGACAACTTATAGGCTTTGATTTTGGCGGCACTGCTGGTGCTCAGGTTGTACATCTTGCGGACTTGGTTGAGCACTTCCTGCACCTTGTCATCCAAGTCGAACCGGGTCTTCTGCATTTGATGCCGAGCCTGGCGCGTCGCAGCCAAGGTTTCGCCACCGGAGAACAGTGGGACATTGACCTGTATGCCAACGCTGTCAGTTTCGTAGCGCTGGTTATAGGTGTTTTCAGACCCTGATTTAGTTGTCCCGGTGCTGGCATACAGGCCCAGTCGGGGAAGGAAGCCCGCACGGTTCTGCTCCAGTTCGAAACCTGCTACATCGATAGAATGGCGCATGGCCGCCAGTTCCGGGTTTTCCGCCATGGCCAGGTCGCGCCAGGCGGTGTAGTTGGCTGGCGTCAACGGAAGCATTTGAAAATCTTCTGCCAGCGGTGTCAGATCGGATATCTCAAGCGGCACTCCAATCAACCGTTCCAGGTCTCGCAGGGCACTGTCCTGACTATCCCGCGCCTCAATTTCTTGAGCCTGAGCCAGATGAAAACGAGCCTGGGTTTCAAGGGTGTCAGTGCGCGTGCCGTTACCCGTCTCAAACTGGCGCTGGTTGAGTTTGAACTGCTCCTGATAGGCACGCATCTGTGCCTGAGCCAACTCAATCTGATCCTTGGCCAACAACGCCCCGGTGTATGCCTCCAGCACACTGACCAGCAGAGCCTGACTCTGACTGCGGAACTGCTCATCTGCCAACAATGCTTGCGCTACGCCTTTGCGATAGCGGCTGTAAGCTTCGTAGTCGAACAATGGTTGTTGCAAACTCAGTGTGGAGGCATAGCTGTCATATTTGCGACTTTCTTTATAGTCCGCTCCGTTTGGATTGGCCTGGGTGACATCTGACCAGCTACGCCCGCGGTTGTAGCTGTATACCAGCCTAGGCAGCAGCGCAGCACGACCCAACGCCCGGTTTTGCTGACCGGCTTTGTGCGCTTCGATGACGCTCTGATAAGCCGGATCGTTTTCCAACGCCAGGTGATAACTGTCCATCAGCCCCAGTGCAAACACGTGCTCGTGCAGCAGCGCAAGCACGCCCCCTAAAGCACTTATCAGCCACTTTCTTGTGCCCATGCTCAGCTCTCCGTCAGCGCAACGTGAGCGCGGTCGAACAGAGGCTTGAACAGGTAGTTGAGCAATGAGCGCTCCCCCGTGCGGATGAAGATTTCCACCGGCATGCCGGGGCGAATCTGCTCACCGTTGAGCTTGCTCATGCCCTGTGCATCCACCTGCGCACGCAAAGCGTAGTAAGGCTGCCGATTCTGCTCATCCACCAGACGGTCAGCACTGACCATGGTCACAGCACCACTAACCCTTGGTGTTTTGCTTTGGTTGAAGGCAGTAAAGAGCATCTCCACTGGCAGCCCGCTGTGCACCTTGTCGATCAGGTTCACTGCCAGTTGCCCTTCAACCTCAAGGCTGTCGCTATTGGGTACGACGTACATCAGCAACTCGCCCGGATTGATTACCCCCCCCTCAGTGAACACCCGCATACCGGCCACATAGCCACTGACCGGTGCACGCACATCCGTCAGCTGCAAAGCGTAACGGGCTGACGCCAGTTGCTCGCGCAGACTGCTGGCATTGACTTGCGCATCAGCCAACTGACCGCTCACTTCCTTGCGGTAATCTTCCTGACGCTGACTGATGCGCATCTGTGCCTCAGCTATGCCCTGCAGCAACTGCCCCATTCGGCCACTGCTCTCAGAGAGCTGCGCATTAACCTGGGCCAGCTGCCGCTCCTGCTCCAGCATCTGGTTACGCGGTAAATACCCCTCCTCCGCCAACTCGCGCGAGCCGCTGAGCTGGCTGTTCAACAACCGCTGCTGCTCGCGCAGGCTGCTTTCAGTCAGACGCAGCCCCTGCAGTTGTGCCCGCATACCGGAGACGTTGGCTTTCAGACCGGCCAGTTCATCCCACAATGAGGCCAGACGACTGCGCAACAGGTGCTGCTGTAACGTCAGAAGCTCTCCCAGAACCACACCTGGCACTTCGTCCTGAAGCCCCTCAGGAATTTCCAGTTGTGAGACACCATCAAACTCGGCCCGCAGCCGGGCTTGAGTAAACCTAGCATTGATGTACTGCTTGGTCAGTGAGTCGACACTGGCCTGCGCTTGAACCGGATCCATGCGGATGAGCGTTTCCCCCGCCTCGACACGCTGCCCGTCATGCACCAGGATGTTTTTTACAACCCCGCCTGTAGGATGCTGAACGGATTTACGCTGCCCAGATATGATCACCGTAGCGGACACCGATACGCCCTGATCCAAAGGCGCCAGGGTAGCCCACAGCAAGGCCCCGCCAAAGCCCAACAGCACCAGCAGCCAGCCCATTCTGGCGTACGCATTTTCGTCACGTTTTACCGGCCGGTTCGCGGCCACGACATCCTTGTCCAAACACCTAACTCCTGTGTTAATGCGGCGCGTTGTTGACCTTCAATGCGCCATAACCTGCCACTCGATAATCAGCTGTAGGCTTGGCAGCGGCAGCTCCCTGTGGATTTTTCAAGGCTTGCAATACCTGATCCCGCTCACCATAGAGATTCAACTGTCCGCCACTGAGCGCCAGCAAACGATCCGCACACACCAGTACTCCAGCACGGTGCGTAATCAGAAGAACCGTACAGCCGTTGCTCTTTAACGCCTGGATTGCGGCGACCAGCGCCTGCTCACCACTCTCGTCGAGGTTGGAGTTAGGCTCGTCCAACACCACGAGTTTTGGCGAGCCGTAAATCGCACGCGCTAGGGCCACTCGCTGGCGCTGCCCTCCAGAAAGCCCAGCGCCGCCCACACCAAGCAAGGTGTCGTAGCCTTCAGGCAAACGCAAAATCAGCTCATGCACTCCGGCCATCTGGGCAGCCCTCACCACCTTTTCAGGGTCAACAGTGCCGAAGCGTGCAATGTTTTCAGCCACAGAACCGGCGAACAGTTCGATGTCCTGCGGCAAGTAGCCCAGATAAGGGCCTAGTTGCTCGCGGTCGTATTGATCGATATCCGCACCATCCAGACGGACCGTGCCACTCCGCGCGGGCCAGATGCCCAGAACAGCCCGAGCGAGGGTCGACTTACCGGAGCCAGACGCACCAATAACCCCTACAACGGAACCTGCGGGAATGGCCAGCGAAAGGCCTCGCAAGGAACGCACATCACTGCCCGGCGCACTGACATCAACTGAATCCAACAGTACTTGTCCCTGTGGCGCAGGCAATGGCATACGCTGCTTGCGCACAGGCGCAATTTCCAGCAACAAAGTCAGACGGCGGTATGCGTTGCGGGCGCCACCCAGCGCCTTCCAGACGCCAATGAGTTGATCGATCGGCCCCAGCGCGCGACCCAGCAAAATGGAACCGGCAATCATCATCCCCGGCGTGATCCGCCCCTCGATCGCCAGCCAAGCCCCCAGCCCCAGCACCAGAGACTGCAACGCCATGCGCAGGTATTTGCTGAGCGTACTGATACGTGCCGAACGCTCACTGGCAATACTCTGCTGATCCAGAAAAGCTTGATGCAGACGCTGCCAACGCGAGCGCATGCTACCGAGCATGCCCATGGCCTCAATGACTTCTGCGTTGCGCAGGTTATTGCTGGCCATCTGATTGGCCTTGATCGATAACTCGCCCGCCATAGCCAACGGCTTGCCGGTGCTCAGTTCGTTAACCCAAGCCAATGCAATCAATGCCAGGGCTCCGACCAGGGCAAACAGTCCTAGCCACGGGTCGAACAGGAAGATCACCAGAATATAAATCGGAAACCAGGGCGCATCGAAAAACGCGAATAAGGACTGGCCGGTAATGAATTGACGCAACGTCGTTAGATCATGCAACGGCTGACTTGCCTCCTGCCCGGCAGCCCTTAGATTTCGTTCAAATGCAGCGGTAAATACGCGCCCATGCAGCTGACGGTCAAAGTGTTCGCTGATGCGAACCATCACAAACGAGCGCACAGCCTCCAATAACCCCATGAAGACAAAAACGCCCAACATCATCAGCGTCAGCATCAACAGGGTCATTTCATTACTTGAGGACAGCACTCGGTCATAGATTTGCAGCATGTACAGCGACGGCACCAGCATCAGCAGGTTGATGACACCGGAAAACGCCGCAACGCTGCGAACAGCGCTGCGACTGACGACCAATGCCTGTTTTATTTCATTGCGCGGAGGGGATTCGGGTTTTCCCATGTTGGCCAACATTTCTCTCAGGTCATGCATGTCACGTGGATAGCACATCCTTGTGCCGAACGCCCTATCCGTCAGGCAGCCAGCGCGTGATCCTGAGCAGGAGCAGCCGCGCCGATCAGCTGCACATCCGCTGCATCTGCCGGTGCCGCCGAATCCTCGGGTCCAAACAAGGCTACGGAAACCACTTTTGCAGCCCCGTCCAGTGCACTTTCAGCGGTTTTACCGGCAATGCCGAGGAGTATGCCGATGTCGTGATCCAGATCAGTGACCACTTCAACCTGACCTTGCGGCCCCACCCCGAGCACATCAACACTGGCCGTAGCTTGTGTGTAGAGTTTGTTATCGAAGTGCAGGTCCAGCTGCGGCAGAGAAACATTCAGATCGCCAATCACTGGGAGCTTGCCAAGGATGTCTCCCAGCACCGGCAGATCAGCAATTGGCTTATCGTTCCAGGTCAACAGATTCACTGTGGAATAGGTGCCGGCCTCCAAAGTGCTCCCAACAGAAGCGACGCCCACGTTGTAGCTCGGGCCAGCGATCCCGTAAAACTTAGCAGTGAAGCCCTCCTTATCAATGGTGCCGACCACTCCAAGCCCCCCCAGATTGAGAGGCGCCAGCGTCGGGACCAGAGCAGTTGTAGCCGGAAACAGCGCCAGTGCAGCCGTTACCAGGGGTGTAATAGGTGTCTCACCGCCAAAGGTAATACCCTGATCGGTGTAAGTAATATTGATGGGTAACTGGCCGATTGAACCCCGGGTATCGGGAATCTCGCCCTGACTGGTATTACCGCCTAAGAGAGAGCCAAGCAGATTCACACCGAGCAAACCATCACTGTTACCTAGGCTCAGGGTCGTGCCCTCGTTAGCGACCTTGTACAGTGTTTGCAACAAACCTAGCGTGTCCGTACTCAATTGCTGAGCGTTGTCGAACGTAGCGCCCGCCCCTTGCCAGGCATCGACCACCAGTTTCTGGAAGTCAGTCAGCTCGATGCGGCCGTTAGCCAAATCACTGGCAATTTCCTGAACATCAGAGGCTACAGTGGTGGCCGTACCAACCGCTGAAGTCACCGTACTCACAGCTCCGCCGACAAGAGACTCAGTTGTATTTACGGCATAGTCGATCACACCTGCGACCGTGTTCTGCACCGTTTCAACCGATGATTTCACCGAGGCGACGGCCTCATTCAACTCCTGCTGACCTGCCTGAACTGTGGCAGTAACTGCGGTTGTCGCAACATCTGCAACAGCAGAAACGGTCGCCTGAGTAACGTCCTGAACACGATCAACGACAAATGCAACCGGGCTTGTTAACGCTTTGAAAATTCCCATTTGATCACTCCTTGAAATTCCATAAATCGCGCGTCCGGCGCCATCCGCCCATGCAGAAAGAGCCGACCACGGACTTCCAGCAGGTTGCAACACATCAGATTACGGAACCTAAGTTCCAAGAAAACTTTTTATTGCGCCTAAACAATAGATATTGATCAGCCAAGCAACTAGATAATGCACAAGCCACTTCAGCATAAGAAACTGATCCGGACAAACGGCTAATGAAATATATATTTATCAATATCAAAAAATAAGAGTTGTATGCATATACGCAACACAGAATAACCTTCACTGCCACCTCGCAATAAACTGAGCAACGAGACGAACATTCACCCGACCAATAATAACAAAACAAAAATAGATAACTTATACGCCCGGAGTCTTGGTGCACGTTTAAGAAATAATGAATCGCCCCGGGTTTCGTGGAGGCCGTTTCGTTTAAGTCAGGCCGCCATGGCCTGACTTGCTTGTTGCTGGTGGAAGTTTGCCTCAGCCTCCGCAGGCGGGATATACCCGATTGAGCTCAACAGCCGCTGGTGGTTGTACCAGTGCACCCATTTCAAGGTCGCCATCTCAACAGCTTCACGACTCTTCCATGACTGCCGGTAAATCAGTTCAGCCTTGTACAGCCCGTTGATAGTCTCGGCCAAGGCGTTGTCGTAGCTGTCGCCCTTGCTGCCAACCGAAGGCTCAATGCCGGCCTCTGCCAGCCGCTCGGTATAGCGGATCGAGACGTACTGACTGCCACGGTCGCTATGGTGAATCAGGCCACCCATACGATGTGGTTGTCGGGCGTACAGCGCTTGCTCCAGGGCATCCAGCACGAAGTCGGTCTTCATGCTGGTACTGACTCGCCAGCCGACGATGCGCCGTGCAAAGACGTCAATCACGAACGCCACGTACAGCCAGCCTTGCCAGGTCGAGACATAGGTGAAATCCGACACCCACAGCTGGTTCGGGCGCTCAGCATGGAACTGGCGTTGGACACGATCCAGCGGACACAGCGACTTGTCGCCGGCCACCGTCGTCCGTACAACCTGGCCACGCCTAATTCCCTGCAACCCAGCTCGCCGCATTAGCCGCTCCACCGTACATCTGGCGACCTTGAGGCCCTCTCGCAGTAACTGCTTCCAAACCTTCACCGCGCCATAGCACTGCATGTTGGTATCCCACACGCGCTGGATCTCCAAGCTCAACGCCTCATCGCGCTGAGCACGGCAACAACGCAGTGCCGGATTGCGCAGTTGGGCCGCATGTCTGCGGTAACCGGACGGGGCGATCTGCAAGACACGGCAGATCGACTCGACCCCGAGACGGTCACGGTACTGATCGACAAAAGCCCTCAGGACTTGGTGCGGCGGTCGAGCTCCGCCTGGGCAAAATACGCACTGGCCAGACGCAGAATTTCATTGGCCTTGCGCAATTCCCGGTTCTCCCGCTCCAACGCCTTGATGCGTTCGCGCTCTTCGGTGGTCGGGCCTGGACGCTGGCCTGCGTCGGTCTGATGGCGGCGAATCCAGCCATGCAACGTTTGCGCTGCACAGCCAATCTTCGGCGCGATGGCTTCAATGGCGGCCCACTCGGAGGGGTAGTCGTTCAGGTGTTCCAGAACCATGCGCACGGCACGTTCACGGACTTCAGGGGAGTAGGTCGTAGTCTTTTTCATGGCCTCATCTTCTCAAGAGTTGAGGCCTCCACGAAACCCGGGGCGATTCATAACGAATCAAGGCTAAGGCATAGACAATACCATATAGCCAAACCAGTATTTATCTATAAATACTATTTTATATAAGTGATTTTCAATGTTGCCTTAAGGATGGTCTGGAGTAGTCCATTTTTCTAGTCAACTACAAACCTCGCAGATTTTGAACGCGGCGAGCATCCCGCAGCGGCCGCTGTCCGCGTTACGGGAGCACCTCTCCTGCACTTGCCAGTAAATGCCGTCGCGCCATCCACAGATTTGATATCGCAAACAACGTCACCAAGCCTCGGATGCGCACCTTGGTATAGCCCAAGGGTGCTCAACCTTGGCGCGCACTTGTGCTTTGCCTTTCTCGGCTTTGAGCTTGGCTTTGCACAAAACACTGCGTTTGCTCAACTTCTTATACGTGCTACGGCGGCTGCAAATTGCCAAACGACGTCCCACCCTTCATGTTCTGGGCGTTTTTCCACGCCGGTGTAACTGGCGTCCGCGCACACGACGTTTTCCTCGCCGTGCAGCAGTCTGTCGACCTAGTAACGTCTGCCACGTTGGCAGCAGTACCCTCCACGCTATGCACCAAGCCCGATTCGTCGTCTACACCGATATGAGCCTTCATACCGAAGTAATACTGGTTGCCCATCTTGGTCTGGTGCATTTCCGGGTCACGTTTGCCGTCCTGATTCTTGGTCGAACTCGGCGCATGGATCAGCGTGGCATCGACGATAGTGCCCTGGCGCAGCGATAGACCACCACCACCCAAGTCGCCGTTGATCACGCCAAGAATCCCAGCAGCCAGTTCGTGTTTTTCAAGGAGGCGACGGAAGTTGTGGATGGTGGTCTCGTACAGCGTTTCTTCCCTCGCACAATCGCTATAGCGAACCAGTTTTGCATCAGATGGATGCATAGCATCGCCATAAGCGGATACGCCGGACGCCCGCCTTCTCCCTTTGAATAGGGTGAGTCAATTAAAGCAACCAAGCCCTTCCTCGGCACCACCTGATCCACCTCGATCAGGAACAACTCCTTACGCGTCAGTTTGCGCTTACCTGCGTATTCGAGGTCGGCGAAAGTCATCTGCTTAATCGGGAAACTCAGTGGATAGAATCCGGATGTTTTGTCAAATTCTGAAACTTTTCTTCAGAGTTTCCCTACCTAGTCGATTAGGGGGCGGAGCTCTTGGGTGGTCTATTACTCTGGCGTTGGCCGTCTGAGTAGTGCTCCCGCGCTCCTACTGCAACTGACTGGCCTGAGACCAGCAGGGTTTCACCTACGATGAGGAGACCGGCTGCCTCGGAGCGGCTATAGCCCCGAGCAAGTGCCAAGCTGGTTTGAGCCCAAGTGCGAAGGTACGTCGTTGCTTGCTCTTCGAACACCTCTGCATAGCGATCATCTGTCTAAAAAATTTCCGGAATTAGTAGATCACTACGGGGTGTGCCGCACATGAGTATGGCATTGGGAGTATTGGTCGAACTTGCCAACAATTGAGGCTCATAATCAACTAGAGGTTGTAGAGTAGTAATCTATCCTTAGATCATCTCAATAATCACTGCAATACCTTGCCCTACACCGATACACATGGTGCATAGTGCGTATTGCTTGCTCTGCCGCTCTAGTTCATACAAAGCTGTTGTAATGAGGCGTGCGCCACTCATGCCCAGCGGGTGTCCCAGGGCGATTGCTCCGCCATTGGGGTTTACCCGTGGGTCGTCATCTTTAAGGCCAAGTTCGCGAAGTACGGCCAGGCTCTGGGCTGCAAATGCTTCATTCAGCTCAATGACATCCATCTGTTCCAGTGTCAGTCCCGCCTGCTTCAGAACCTTGTGTACTGCGGGTACAGGACCGATTCCCATGAGCCGCGGTTCAACCCCCGCTGTTGCGCAGGCTACGATCCGGCCACGTTTTTTCAGGCCGTAGCGTTTGACTGAGTCAGAACTGGCCAGCAGCAGGGCGCAAGCACCATCGTTGACACCGGAGGCGTTGCCCGCTGTCACTGTTCCGCCCTGACGGAACGGAGTAGGCAATCGCTTCAGCTGCTCCAGCGTAGTCGGACGAGGGTGTTCGTCGACCCGCACATCAATGTCAGGCCCTTTGCGTTGGGCTATAACGACCTGAACAATTTCTTCAGCCAGCTTGCCAGTGGCAATTGCCGCAGCGACTTTTTCCTGGCTGCGTAATGCGAAAGCATCCTGATCGGCCCGCGCTACGCCATAGTGTTCAGCTACGTTCTCCGCCGTTTCCGGCATTGAATCAATTCCGTACTGGGCTCGCATCAGGGGATTTACGAATCGCCAGCCGATGGTGGTATCGAAGATTTCCGCTTGCCGCGAAAACGCATGTTCGGCTTTACCCATCACAAATGGGGCTCTGGACATTGACTCCACGCCGCCAGCAATCATTAGCTCTGCTTCTGCGCAGCGTATGGCCCGTGCTGCCATCGCTACCGCATCCATACCGGAACCACACAGACGGTTAACCGTTGTGCCACCAACGCTGATTGGTAAACCGGCCAGCAAACCGGACATTCTCCCGACATTGCGGTTGTCCTCCCCGGCCTGGTTGGCACAGCCATAAATCACATCATCGACAGCATTCCAGTCTAGTGAAGGTTGGCGCTGCATCAGTGCCTTGATTGGCACGGCTCCCAAATCATCGGTGCGGACTTGGCTGAGCGCTCCTGCGTAACGACCGATTGGGGTTCTTACCGCATCAATAATCCATGCATCGTTCATATCGGCCTCGTTCACCCCATTACAATCTCAGCAATGTGGTGCGGTTGTAGCAATAAAAGTCATTAAGTGGGGCTAGGCAGGTTTGATGACACCGGTATCCGTCAGCGTTTTCAGGGCTGATTCGGTGTAGCCGTTGGCCCGCAGAACTTCATAGGTGTGTTCACCCAGCGACGGTGGAAGCGAACGATAAACAGCGGGTGTTCGTGACAGTTTTACCGGCGAGGCAATGCCTCGATAACCGTCCATCTTCAAGAGCATCTTGCGATGTTCTGTGTGGGGATGATCAATCACTGACTTCACACTTGCCACCGCACCGCAGGGAACACCCTTACCGATCAGGCTGCTGGCAAGTTCCTGAGCCTCATGTTTACGCAGATGCAGCTCAAGCTGCGTCTTCAGCTCGGCGCGATTGACTGAGCGCTGGCTGTTGCTGGAAAAGCGCTCATCATGGGGCAGTTCCGGTGCGCCAAGGTGGTCACATAGAATCGCAAACTGACGGTCATTGCCCACTGCCAGATAGATCGGCTCGTTCCCTGTTGCATAGCTGTCATAAGGCGCGATGTTGGGGTGCGCATTGCCCGTCAGCACTGGCTCTTTGCCTGAAGCGAGGTAATTCGGCACATGCGGATGGAGCAGGGAGACACCGCAATCGTAAAGGGTGATGTCGATAAACTGCCCGCGGCCGCTGCGCTGCCTTTCATTCAGGGCCAGCAGAATTCCAGTCACTGCGTTCAGCCCCGTGACCATATCCACAATCGGCAAGCCTACCCGCATCGCTCCGGTGGTTTTGTCGCCATTGACGCTCATAAGACCGGCAATCGCTTGAATTGCCGCGTCGTAACCTGGCAAGCCACCAAGCGGTCCGTCCAGGCCGAAGCCGGAAATCGCACAGTGAATCAGTTTTGGAAAGCGGACACTCAGCACGTCTTCGTAACCAAGCCCCCAGCGCTCTAACGTACCGGGCTTGAAGTTCTCCACCAGTACGTCGGCGTCTGCAAGCAGGTGCAGGAGGATGTCCTTTCCCTGATCCGTGGAGAGATCGATAGAGATACCTTTCTTATTGCGATTCACGCCCCGGAAATAGGCAGCTGTGTCGCCTTCAAAAGGAGGCCCCCAGGCCCGTGTTTCATCACCTGCAGGTGGTTCCAGTTTGATAACTTCCGCACCGTGATCCGCGAGTGCCTGGGTACAGTATGGCCCACCCAGTACGCGGCTCAGATCCAGAACTTTTATGCCTGCAAGGGCGCCTGCCTGATTTGTCATTGTGAGTCCATTCCTTATCCGGTTCAGGCAGGAAGCAACATGAGTGCTTCGCTTAGTGAAATGTTCTGCTCGTTAGCAACTTGAGCAAGGATTGCCAGTTGTTCGGACGTGTACCCAGGCACCAGGGGATCACGGGGGAGTAGCTTGTGTTGCAGAATCAGATGGACCAGTGCAAGGCGGCGGTGGTCGGGTGCCTGCACCGCCTCCCATGCCATGAAGATCGCGGAAGTGATGTTGTAAAGCGCACTGCCAGCCCGTCGAACGTCTTCATTGAACTGGTTTTCGACCATGTACTTCATGCCAGCCACTGCTCGTACAAGAACCGCTTGTAGACGTGCTTGGGTTTCAGCAGGTAAACGGCCTCCGCATTCATCCAACAACCCTTGCAAGTAGTGATTCAGAGGATCTAGTGCGGATTCCCGTGTGTGTGCACGGGCGATATCCAAGGCCACGATGTTGCTGGTGCCTTCCCAGATGGAGCCAAGGTGGGAGTCACGCACTAGGCGGGCATCGCTCCATTCTTCGATGTAGCCCACACCACCGCGCACTTCCATTGCGTCACCGGTGACCTTGCGGGCGTCACGGCAGGCCCTAAATTTGATCATCGGGGTGAGGATGCGAACACATTTTTGTGCCTGTTCATCGCCTTTGTCGGCTTTGGTCAGCAGAGTCGCTATGTGCATAAACATGGAGCGGGCCTGCTCGGTAGGCAGCATCATTTTCAACAGTTGGCGCTGCATCAGCGGCATATCGACCAAGTGCTTACCGAACGCTTTGCGGTTACGGGCGATAAATAGCGCCTCGGTAAGGGCGCGGCGCATCATCCCGGCGGAGCGCACGCCGTTGGAAAGGCGTGACATGTTGATCATGTCGGCCATTTGCTGAAAGCCGCGTCCTTGCTCACCTATCAGGTAGGCTGTTGCACCTTGTAGGCTGATCTCGCCGCTGGCCATTGAGCGGGTTCCCAGCTTGTCTTTCAGGCGCACGATCCGGTAGTCGTTGTGTGTGCCGTCTTCACGGTGCTTGGGCAGCAGGAACAAGCTGACGCCCTTGAGACCGGCTGGTGAGCCCTCCACCCGAGCTAGTACCATCGCTAGGTCGGCATCCGGGTTTGAGCAGAACCACTTATCGCCATACAGCTTCCACTGGCCATCTTCGTTGCGGGCCAGGGTGGTAATGGCGGAAACATCGGAGCCGGCATCCTGTTCGGTCATGAACATGGCGCCCTGAAACAGCTCATCGAAGTCACGACTGGTCAGTGAGGGCAGATAGCGAGCAACCAGCTCTGGATCACCGTACTTGCGCAGGGTGCGGGTCAGCGAGTCAGTCATGCTCACTGGGCAGCACAGGCCAAACTCAGCCTGTACGAACAGATAGGTCAGTGCGTACTTCACCAGCGGAACCGGACCGTTCGGGATATGGCTCATGGAGGACAGGCCCAGCTCTGCGTAGGCCACTTTCTCCAGGGCAATGTAGTCCGGATGTTTAAGAATTGTCTGTATATCCGCGCCAGCCCGGCTGCGATAAGACAGTGCGGGCGGGTTCTTGTCCGCTGACAGGGCGAGCGCATCTAGTTCACTCCCGGCCCTGGCGCCAAGATTGGTCAGAACGGATCGCCATTGGTCCAGTTCATTAGCACTTAGATAGACGGACAAGAGACGTTCGAGAGCCATGTCAGCCTGATATAGGTTAAGACCGTAGCTGTCTGGGATGTTGGAGGGTGTTTCGAGCGAAACGGCGCTTATATCGGTCATTGTGGTGCTCCTGATTGCTCACATGTGACCGGATGCTAGGTTTGCTACCGATAAGCTTCCAATACAATTAAATGGGCTTACGATAAGAAATTCTGATCAAAGGAATGCGGGAAATGGACTTTAAACAGCTTCGTTATTTCATTGCCGTCGCCGAAGAACTGCATTTTGGTCGCGCTGCCGCACGACTTTTCATCTCGCAACCTGCTTTGAGTTTCGACATCAAGAAGCTGGAAGAGCAGCTGGGTGTGCAGCTCCTGATCCGCAACAACAAATCGGTCAAGCTGACCAGTGCTGGCGAAACCCTGCTGAGCGAAAGTCGTACATTGCTGGTTCAGCTTGAGCAGGTAAAGCGCCTGACCCTGAGATCTTCACAGGGACTCAGTGGCAGGCTGCGTATCGGTTTTGTGAACTCGATGCTGCACCGTGGGCTCCCAGAGGCCATTGCGTGTTTCCAGCAAGAGAACCCAGGCATAGAGGTGGTGCTGGTAGAGATGAACACCGCTGAGCAGGCCCATGCTTTGCAACGGGGGCAGATTGACCTGGGGCTGGTTCACTGGGGGAGGATCTCACCGGGCATTGCTTCGGAGTTGCTGATGACGGACCCGTTCATTGCTTGCCTGCCGGAAAGTCACCCGCTGGCAGGGAGCTGCCGTCTGACACTTTCAGAGTTGAACAACGATGGTTTCATCATGTTCCCCCGTGCGTCATCTCCGCATTATCACGATCTGATCGTAGCGCTTTGTGTCAGTTCAGGGTTCAGTCCGATCATTCGTCATGAGGCCCGTCTTTGGCAGACGATTATCACCATGGTGGGGCTGGGCATGGGAGTGGCCCTGGTGCCGCAGACACTCGCTGATGCTTGGCCTGCAGATGTCCGCTATGTGGAAATTGAGCGCCCTGATGTCAGATCCGAGACGCATGCGATCTATATGGATGGCGCAGCCTCGCAAGCCGCGAAGGACTTTCTGGGCACCTTACGGCAATGCCTGCCTGGTGAGTCGAAAGTTACAGACTGATCTGAAATATTTATGGTCGTTTATATGATTGTTCACGCTGTATCAATTGATTAAAGAGTATTTCTAACAGGATGGGTATTTGCTTATTGAACGATAAAATTTAAAGATTATTTATTTCTAAAACTCCTATCTAGACTCGTTCAACCCTGATGCTGTGCAGTGTTTTAAATGCACGGTCGTGCTAATGAAAACAATAACGAGTCTAGCGTATGAACAGAGCAGCGGAATCTGATTACAAAATACAATCAGCTAAAGCACGAAAGGCTGGTATTGCCTCATTCATCGGTACCACCATCGAGTGGTATGACTTTTATATATATGGTTTTGCAGCTGCATTGGTTTTTGGGAAGATATTTTTCCCTTCAGATCTAGACCCTGGTGTAGCAACTCTTCTGGCATTTTTAACGCTCTGGTCGGGCTTTATCGCCCGGCCTCTGGGGGGGCTTATTTTCGGTCACCTCGGTGACAAAATCGGGCGTAAAACCACACTGGTGATTACCCTGGTCATGATGGGGGTTGCGACAACCGGTATTGGCCTGCTGCCGGCCTACGACTCAATCGGCTACTGGGCGCCGGTTCTTCTGGTATTTCTACGGATAATCCAAGGAGTCGCCGTAGGCGGCGAATGGGGCGGGGCGGTTTTAATTGCCAGCGAGCAGGCGCCTAAAGGTAAAGGTATTCTCTATTCGGCGTTTGCTCAGCAGGGGTCACCAACGGGCAATTTGTTGGCCACACTGGTTTTCTTTGCATTGAGTTCAATCCCCACACCGGAGTTTGTAAGTTGGGGGTGGCGAGTTCCATTTTTACTGTCTGCTGCTCTGGTTATTGTCGGCATGGTTATCCGTTTGAGACTGGAAGAAACGGATGACATGAAAAAGCTGATCAAGGAAAAAAAGACAGTAAAAATGCCGGTCATCGAAGTGCTTCGCGATCACTGGAGACTTGTATTGATCGGGGCTTTGGTACTGCCCGTAATTCATGTTACTTATTTCAAGACAACGTTCGCAGTATCGTGGGCTACAAAAGCGCTTGGATATTCGCAGGATACTTTTTTAAGCATCATCATTATTGCGCTTATTGTTCAGTTTATTTCACAGCCGATCGGTGCCTGGCTGACATCTAAAATAGACATGCGCAAAGCCGTTCTGATCATGCTTATCCCTGAGCTGGTCTTTATGCCGCTCATGTTTTTTAGCATTGAAACCAAAATCTACTGGATTGCCGCTCTCGGCATGGCCTTGGCAACTATCCCTCATGCCATGTTCTACGGCGCTGTTGGCGGCATTCTTGCCCGTGCATTCCCTACCCGGATTCGCTACACAGGCCTGTCACTTGCCTACCAGCTCTGTTCGCTGCTGATTGGTGGCGGCACACCGGTGTTGGCGCAGTGGATTCTTAATTCAACCGGTGAAATTTTCTGGGTGGCAATAACTGCGGGTAGCTACGCAGTTGTTTCATTGGTTTGCACTTTGCTGCTGTTGCAGAAAACCGGGCACCGGGCCAGTGAGTTGTCCACAGCTGAGCAGGCTGATGCGCACGATATCACCGGTGGTACTGCGGTTGAATCTGCTGAGAGTCCCACGCCTGCAAGCAGTCCTCGCCTGGCCTGAGCGGCCTGATCAAAAGGGTGTTGGTGCTTCACCGACACCCGCTTCCTGTAAAAACACGGTACACCGGTGATTAAAATGAGCGTTCACGATCACGCAGCTGCTTCTGCATATTCTCCTGCCCGCGTTGACGTTACTCTGGATGGCGCTATCGCTGTTCTGGAGATTGTTAATCCTCCCGTTAATGCCCTTAGTGCGGTCGTTAAGCAAGGGATAGCGGATGCGCTGGATACAGTTGAGCGCAATACTGCTGTTGAGGCCATCATCCTGCACGGTGCGGGCAAACACTTTTGCGGTGGGGCCGATATTCGCGAGTTTGGGCAGGTTGTAGGGCCCAACCTGAGCGAACTCTGTAATCGTCTGGAGAACAGCAGAAAACCGGTGATTGCAGCCATCAAAGGATCTTGCTTGGGAGGAGGGCTTGAACTGGCTTTAGCCTCCCATTTCAGGGTTGCCACTGCCTCGGCCAAACTGGGGCTGCCAGAGGTCAACCTGGGCTTACTGCCCGGAGCAGGCGGAACCCAGCGTTTGCCACGCTTGGTCGGTGCAGGCGTTGCACTGGAGTTGATGCTGAGTGGACGTCCTGTCACGGCAGATCAGCCATTGGCGTCCGGTCTTGTGGATAAGGTTTGCAGTAACGAGGAGCTTCTCCAGTCAGCACTTATATATGCGCAGCAACTCGTCAGTAGCGGACAGCCGGTGCGTAAAACGCGCGATGCCCAGGCATTGGCTGATGCTGCAACGGCCCGCGTTGAGATTGAACAGGTCAGGCAGACCAAACTGAAAAACAAGGGGCTTTTTTCCCCGGAGAAAATTGTTGAAGCCGTTCAGGCAGCGCTGGATTTGCCTTTCGATGAAGGTTTGAAAACAGAGCGTGAATTGTTCAATAAATGCATTGAGAGTCCTCAGCGCTCCGCATTAGTTCATGCGTTTTTAGCAGAGAAAGCTTCTAGCAAAGTTCCTGAGGCCAGCCAGGCGAGCCCAGCGGCGCTGAAAAAAATTGCAGTCATAGGTGCTGGTACGATGGGGGTTGGTATCAGCGTCGCGCTTCTGGATGCCGGGTATGACGTGCTGTTGATGGAGCGTGGACAGACTTTCCTTGAGCGAGGTAGAAATGCCATCGCCAATACGTATCAAAAACTACAGGATCGCCAGCGCATCAGCGGGTCAGAAAAGGACATACGCCTGTCCCGACTAAGCTGCCACATAGATTTCGCCGTGCTTGCTGATACCGACATGGTCATCGAGGCCGTCTTTGAGGACATGGCGGTAAAGAAAGCGCTGCTTGCCCAACTTGATCAGTTCTGTCGGGCGGACACTATTCTCGTCACCAATACGTCCTATCTGGACATTAACGAGATGTCTCAGGGGCTTTCCAACCCTGGGCGCGTAATTGGCATTCACTTTTTCTCGCCGGCCAACATCATGAAGCTGGTTGAGGTGGTCGTGCCGGAGAATGCTAACAGCCGAACCGTAGCGACGGCATTTAGCCTAGCTAAATCCCTGAAGAAAACCCCCGTGCGTGCAGGGATGTGTGATGGTTTTATCGGCAACCGTATGCTGGCGGTGTACCGCGAGGCTGCTGAGTTGATGATGCTGGATGGCGCCAGCCCCTATCAGATCGACGAGGCCATCCGTGAATTCGGTTTCCCAATGGGGCCGTTTCAGGTGGTTGATCTTGCCGGAGGGGACATCAGTTGGGCTACGCGTAAGCGTAAGGCGCCATTACGAGATCCGCGACTGCGTTATGTCAGTGTGGCCGACAAACTGTGTGAGCAGGGCTGGTTTGGTCAAAAGACCGGAATGGGTTACTACGTGTATGAGAAAGGTGCCAAGGCAGGGCGAGTTAACCCAGAGCTAGATGGAATACTCAGAGAGGTGCGCGCTGAAGCTGGCATTCTGCCTAAAGCATTTAGTAACCGAGAAATTATTGAGCGCTACCTCGCGGCCATGATTAATGAGGGTGCTAATGTTGTGCAAGAGGGTATTGCTCTGCGGCCATCGGATGTGGACGTGACTTTGCTCAATGGCTATGGATTCCCTCGTTATAAAGGTGGGCCAATGTGGTATGCCGACAGAGAGGGAGTGGATCAAATATTGGCTGGCATTTCGCAGTACGCAACAACAGATCCCCTATTCTGGCGACCGTCGCCTCTGTTGATTGAGTTGGTTAGCAATCAAGGCTTCTTCTCAAACCTAAATTGGTGATTGCCAAGGGTTCTCTAGTGAGTACACAAGTTTCACTGAGCTGCTGGTGATTTTTGGTTATTAGCTTCAAGTTAAGCGGGGTCAAAAAATTTATTTAAACAAATCAGCATGTGAGCACTGCGACGATTTTATTATTTTCAGAATTTCCTTACATTGCGATCGGAAAAAACCTCTACGGAATCATTCTTCGACCTATCAAAATGACCAAGATTTCATTGAGGTCGCCGATAAATTTATTTGGCTGTCTTGACGAACTCATTTTTTAAATAGGGTGATTTGTCTGCAGCCGATTAGGCTGATTGTTCAGATCAGGATATATAAATGATTCTGAGGATGGATAACATGAAATTTTTTACATTTAAAAATTACCGTAAGCTAATTACTCTAGCTGCCGGAATGTCTTTTACTGCTTGCGCATTGGCTGAGATTACTTCTAGTCCGACCTCCACAGTTAAGGGTGCAGCACCAGTTGTTACCAACCCAGCTATCATCAGCTTTATTGATAGTGACAGCAATGGCATCGTAAATACAGGCGATGCACTGCATATTAGCTGGAACCTCTCAACCGATGTAAGCGACACTGATGGCGACGAGGTGGTTGAGGCTACATATCAATGGTTTGCAGGTTCCACTCCAATCGGCACTGGTACTGAGTTGATAATAAACTCCGAACACTTGGGAAAAAGTATTACTGTTAAGGCTGTAGCTAAAACTGATCCCAGCACAACAGACCCCTACCAGTCGCTGGAGACACTGGCCGTATTGGACGGATCAGTACCAGGAGCAGGTCAAGGTGGTACTGAGATTCCTGTGACTGCTGAGGGTGCTCCACTGAGTGTGGTTATTGACGGGCTTGTTGATGGTGCACCGAAAGTTGGTCAGGCTTTGTCGGCAAGCGTTATCTGTGAGGGCGCTTGTACCGGCTTGACTTACCAATGGCAGATAGAGTCGGCAATTGGAAGTGGTTCATTCATAAACATTTCCGGGGCTTCTAATCAGTCTTATACCCCAGTTAAAGGGGATCAAAAACGCCAGATACAGGTGTTAGTAGATCAATAAAATTTAATCATTATTATTTATCCTTTCCGGTAATCACGACTTTGGTTACCGGTTTTACTGGATGAAATTTATTCATGGGCCTGATATTTTCATCTATCAACTTCAGAATTATTCATATTGAAACCAATATATTTTAAATAGCTCACCGATGTGAGCAGCGTCATTACCGGACTATTTACCCATTAAAATTGAATGATATTTGATTTTGGCATATATAAAATTTTGCAGATATTATTTTATCTGTGACGGAGCAGATTAGACACATACTATTTGATGAAATAAATAAGTTCGGTTTTAGTTTTTTGAGGTAGAGTTATGACCTGGCGTGAATTTATTTTAACTACCTGCGCTTGGATACTGGCCTTTATGACAGGTTGGATGAGTTACTTTGATAATTTTGAATTTAATTCGCGCATGGATGTTAACACTGCAAATACACATATACCAAACAATAAATAGATAAATAATCGATACCGCATTATATAAATTACCTTGAAAGGGCCAATCTTTAATTTTGCATGCCTTTCAAGCTATTTCTATTTTAATATATTTCTTTTAAGTATAAACCCCACCAAATTTCTTAGGAACTTTCCAGACTCTGTAAATGTTTCCTCTCAAACTCTACCTGTGACAGCTGGTTGTTGAAACCGTGTAAGCATTATGGGCTGTAAAACATCCCGATGTACTCGAACACATCAGCGCGTGCGCCCTACCTAGTGCTATAGATTGTTCGCCTGATCCGTTCACGCTTCAGCAACTGGAAAAAGCTTTCCGCTACTGCATTGTAATGGCAGTTGCCGCGCCGACTCAGGCTGCCAAGCAAGTTGATGGCTTTCAGGAAGCCTTGCCAATCGCTGCATCTGAACTGGCTCCCCTGATCTGAGTAAATCATCACCTCCTGCTTTGGCTTACGACACCGAGCTGCCATCAGCAGCCTATCAATTGTCATGTCGCTGGTTATCTGCGGTTTCACTGACCAAACGATTACCTGCCACGAGAAAAGAATGAGCACCATCTCCAAATACAGCAAGCACTCATAGGTGCGGATGTAGGTAATGTCCGTTACCCAGACCTTATTAGGTTGGATGACATTGAATCGGCGCTCCAGATGATTCGGTGAAGCGCTGGCGGCTTACCACCATAGTAGCCTGGCCGACGACAATACCAAGTCAGTGATCACAGCCCTTCCACGCGCATTCGTCAAGCAACACGATGTTTGCCGCATGCTTCTCCCTGCTCACGCAGATCGTCGTGGATTTTGCGGGAGCCGTTCACACCGCTGCTCTCTAGCCACCCTGCTTGATCAGTCCAAGCAGGCACTGATTATCCTTGGCTCGTACCGATTTCGGTTCTGCCAACCACGCGCCGTAACCGAGGGTATGTACTTCCAGCATCAGGCACAGGCGGCGAACCGAATAGTCAGCGGATAGCTAGTTGAACCTACAGCCGCCTTTTTAGGATGTCTCGCTCTCCGGTCACGCGCTTAAGTTCGGCAAGACGACGCAGCTCAGCTTGTTAATCGTCCTTTTGTGCACGCTGCTATTGGGGAATGCTGTAGCGTTTAACCTAGGCATACAGGCTATGAGCTGACATGCCCAAACAAGCAGCTACTTCCGCCACTGACAGGCCTCATTCGGTCAACTGTTTGACTGCTTCGATTTTGAACTCTTCGGGATAACGCGGGTTGGTCATGGCTTCTCCTAATGAGCCGCATTATGAGGCCTGAAGGCGTTTACGAAACCAGGGACAATTTAATTAATAAAAATTACCGAAAATACAGATTGAAAAACCAAAATCTAACAAAAATACACCTAATAAAAAACGACCAAAAATCTTAGATCAAAAACTGATGATCTTCAAAAAAACATTGACCTTTTTCGCATAAAATATTTTTTATTAGAAACACTTCTCAAAACCCCCAACTACAAGGCTAAACATTTTGTAAGAATTTTCCTATACTGCATGTTACAGGCATCTGATTTTTTGAAAAATCGAAATATAAACCATCCACCAAAACCTATTATCTAGGAAATTAAATAAAAACTAAAACTCCATTAATAAAGACTGGATTGAGAAATATCAAAATGGCACGAATACTTATTGCAGATGACCATACCGTTGTCCGCATGGCAGTACGTATGATCTTAGAAAACGCCGGCCATGAAGTAGTCGGCGAGGCCAGTTGCGGAGTTGATGTTGTCGCTCTGGCAAGAAATCTCAAGCCTCAACTTATTATACTTGACATAGACCTTCCGCAAATTGACGGAATAACGGTATTACAGCGACTATGCTCGGGTGATAACAACTTCAAAGTTTTAGTATTTTCAGGAATGGGCGCTGATCAATACTCAGTACGCTGCGCACGAGAAGGTGCTGCCGGTTTCATCAGCAAGAGTGGCGACATGGAAGGTCTCCTTACAGCAGTATCTATTGTCTTGTCTGGCTATACAATCTTCCCGACCAACCACCTACCGAACTTAAACTCTAATACTACGAATAATTTTGATAACGAAACAGAAGCCATAAAACAGCTTTCAACACGTGAATTAACTGTCCTAAGATACCTTGCCAGAGGCCAGCGAATAAGAGACATTGCTAAAACACTGCTATTGAGTGAAAAAACAATCAGCACATACAAAACACGACTCATAACAAAGTTGCAAGTGGATAATCTTGCAGAGCTAATTGATATTGCAAAACGCAACTCGATTATTTAACAGCCTCATTATAAAGTGCCCTATTCACTTGATCGGAAACATAATGAAACACATACTGTCGCTTCTGGCAGCCATCTTAAGTTTATGTACCCTACCCTGTTTAGCTGTACAGGCACTCGAGAACCATAATCTTGAGCTTAGAGGTAGCGGACTTAGAGCCTTAGAAAAAGTCCCGCTGAACGACGCAGATTGGAGTTGGCTTAGGAACAAAGGACATTTGGTTCTAGGAGTATCGACACCTGACCACCGCCCCTTCGATATCACCACCAGTGGCAAGCACTATGAGGGCGTTACTGCCGATTATGCAGACCTCCTGAGCCAATCTCTGGACATACCCTTCCAAATTGTTGTGTTCCCCAACAGAGAGAAAGCCCGAAGAGCACTGGTAGAGGGTTCGATTGACCTCCTTGCCAGCGCCAACGCTTTTGATGTCCAAAACAATAGTTTAGACCTCACAGCCAACTACGCCCTAGACCAAAGTGCACTATATAGGCGACTTAACGAAAAACGCAATTTTCCTGAATACTTTAAAGGCGTAAAGATAGCCACACCAAACGATTACCTTCAACCTGATACAATTCGTGAATATTTCCCTAATGCTCTAATTGAAACATATAAATCCAGACATGAAGCACTTGCGGCACTTGCATTTGGCAAAGCCGACCTCTATCTGGGTGACTCTTATTCAGCAAACCTAATTATTAACGAGCAATACTTCAACTATGTAACCATTGAGCGACTATTGCAAACCTCCTCAGGTGGAACAAGCTTTGCACTACGCAAAGAGAATAAAAAATTAAAAAGAATTATAGACTCCGCACTTAAATCGATAAGCAGTCACAATAACCGTGAAATACTACGTCGTTGGGGAGGAGGATCGGGCTCATCAATAACTAAACCCATTGACTTATCTACAAATGAAGTTAATTGGCTAAGACGTAATCCTGAAGTAAAAGTTGCCGTAGGTATTGATCAGGCACCTATAGCATTTATCGACCAAGATGATAACTTTAGCGGCGTCATGTCCGATATATTAAAAATTGTAACTTTGCGAACAGGACTGAAGTTTACAGCAAGGTCATATAACAAAGGCAGTGATATCGCAACTGCCTTGAAAAACAACGACGCCAAGCTTGCTGTACTATCCCCCAGCGTAAGCCGAGAAGCCACAATGCGTTTTACAAATCCATTTGCTGTAATGCCATTCAGCATTGTGGTAGCAGACAGTAATAATGATATAAATGATCTGCGTAGCTTAAATGGATATAAAGTTGCCGTCCCCAGTGGCCATATTTTGCTCGAACTCCTTAAGTCAACACGTGCGAATATAGGGCTAATCGAAACTAACAACTTTGTTGAGACACTGGAATATGTCAAAAGTGGAAGAGCGGATGTTGCCATCGCCCCATTGATGGTATCTCGATACTACCTGCTACACAGCAAGGACTCCGGGCTGAAAATATCGGGGATTATTGGTCCAGATAAAGCTGTCTTCTCTTTTGCCATGCCACGTGCAGACACCGAGCTCGAATCCATTCTCAACAAGATACTGCGCGATCTCCCCCCAGATGAGCTGAACGTCATCAATACACGTTGGCGGGCCAACTCTGCAACACGCGAATCGAGCTGGATAGATTACCAAACGCTGATTCTGCAAATAGCAGCTATGGTAGGCGTTCTTATTTCTGCCGCATTTGTTTGGAACCTCAAGCTGCGCCGACAAGTCCGCCAGCGTCAAGACGCCGAACATGCATTGAGCGATCAGTTACAGTTCATGCGTACACTGATTGACGGTACCCCACTGCCAATCTACGTACGCGATCAACGAGGTCATCTCCTTACGTGTAACGAGTCTTACACATCGGCTTTGCACCTGAGCAAAGACGACGTCATAGGCAAGACTGCGATTGAAGAAGGAGTCGTAGCGCAGGAAGATGCAGAGCACTTTCATGCGGACTATATGCAGGCCATACGAACCGGTGAAGCGATCGTCAAAGACCGTACCGTTATCCTTGATAACCAGACATTACACATCTATCACTGGATTCAACCATACCGGGATCGTCATGGTGAAGTACAAGGCGTAATTTGTGGTTGGCTTGATATCAGTGAGCGACATCAGTTAATTAGTGACCTGCAAGCCGCGAAGAAACAAGCCGATGACGCCAGCCGCGCCAAAACAACCTTCCTCGCCACAATGAGCCACGAAATTCGTACTCCAATGAGTGCGGTCATTGGCATGCTTGAGTTGGCTTTGAAGAAACGAGCAACCGAAGGCGTATTCGACCAATCTACGATTGAAGTTGCCTATAATTCAGCAAAAGGGCTGCTGGAACTGATTGGCGACATTCTTGATATTGTACGAATCGAGTCAGGTCGCCTAAATCTTGCGCCCCGGCGAACAAACCTACGTGAACTTGCCGAATCCGTCGTTCGCGTATTTGATGGGCTTGCCAGACAAAAAGGTCTGGCATTAACGCTGGACTTCGACTTCGAATTTGGCGCTAAAACGGATGTGCTCGTCGACCCTGTGCGCATCAAGCAAGTCATCTCTAACCTGATCAGCAACGCCATTAAATTTACAGATTCAGGCCAAGTACAGCTTAAAATCAAAGGTACACCACTTCCAGAGGACCGAATCAAACTGAACGTTGTTGTCGCCGATACTGGTATTGGTATTTCCGAAGAAGATCAAGTATGCCTATTCAAACCATTCGCCCAAGCGAGTCAGCGCGTAGGCCAGATCCGTGGAGGAACTGGATTAGGCCTCACAATAAGTCGTTCATTGTGCGAAATGATGGGCGGCTCACTGAATCTAACTAGTGAGCCAGATATCGGTACCGTCGTTACATTTGATCTGGCGCTAAGTTGCCTGCCAGAGATAGACGTGTCACCAGCTTACACCGTAGACGAAAACGGCGAGGTTCCCGCCCCCCTAAACGTCCTGATCGTTGATGACCATCCGGCAAATCTACTCCTTCTAGCTCAACAGCTTGAGTTTCTGGGGCATCGCGTAACCAAAGCCAACAACGGAGTAGACGCTCTCGAACACTGGCAGAAGCAGATCTATGACCTCATCATTACCGATTGCAATATGCCTCTTATGAGCGGCTACGCTCTGACTGAAGCTGTTCGACTAGATGAATCGCGGCGAAAACTGACCCCATGCCATATCTTCGGATATACCGCCAATGCCCAACCCGAGGAGCAGGAACGCTGTTTGCGCGCTGGCATGAACAAATGCCTGTTCAAACCAATCAGCCTTGAAGAGCTTAGCCTATGCACCAGTGGCGTCACACCCCAAAAACCATCTCCCGCCAAGGAGGAAGGCCCCCCAACTGCAGAGGTATTTAATATCTCCTCAACGTATCAGCTTACTCGCGGAGATAAGGTTCTTGCGTTTGAGTTACTGGATGAACTGGTTCGCAGTAATCGAAGCGACATGGACGATTTGTTACGGCTTACTGAAAATTTCAATTTGACGGAGATTGCCAGCCTAGCCCATAGAATACGCGGTGCTGCTCGTATTGTTCAGGCGGAGCAGCTTATTGAAGCGTGTAGCACGCTTGAAAAGATTGTGAAATCACAGGATATAACCCCTGAGACACTAAATGCAGCGGTACTAGCATTGCAGAAAGCAGTATATGACGTTGAACAAGCCATAACTACCTTAGAGCGTTCTCCTGGTTGAGTATCCCTCTAGGCTCTTTATGGCGGACGCATCGGTATTTCCTTACAACACACACAATATGTACCGACATACTGCGCTCTTGATCTCTCTTTAAGATGGAACGTACTCCATTTAAAGAGGCAAACAGCATGCAGGCGCTTACAGTACTGGTACTCGAAGATCATGCCTTTCAAAGGGCGCTGACCGTCAATGCGCTCAAGCATGCTGGTGTAAATCGAATCATTGAAGCATCCGACGGACATGAAGCAATCAGCAAGCTCACTGAAATGGGAGGAGCAGACGTTGCCATATGTGATTTGCACATGCCTGGCATCGATGGCCCCCGCTTCATATCTCAAGCCTTTCAATTGGGTTTGATTGCAGGTGTAGTTATCAGCAGTGATGTTGAACAGCCATTGCGCAGCAGTGTTGCAAGCATGATCGGTTATTTGGGACTGAATTTTCTAGGAGACTTGGGAAAACCACTTCAATCTGAGCAGCTCTACTCTTTACTATCGAACTTCAAAAAGAATGAACTGCACCAGCCTGTCCCCCTCCCAGAACTTCTTGAATTGCCAAGTCTCGATGACGCAATCAACGCACTGAGTAACAGTGAATTTTACGCCTACTACCAGCCCAAACTTAACATCCAAACAGGCGAAGTCCAGGGAGCAGAAGTATTAGCCCGTTGGCACCATACTAGGTTTGGTGTTATGTCACCCCGTCAATTCATGCCTCTAATCGAATCAGGTGATCTATTTAATTCCTTGTTTAACCAGTTGTTCAAACAAGGCTGCAAAATGCAGCATCAACTGCAATTACGAGGCAGACAAATGGAGCTTGCCTACAATCTTCACCCATCACAGTTAGCTTCCCGAGCTTTAGTCGATAACATCAAAGAAATGCTGTCAGAATACCAGCTACCTGCTAGCAGCTTGATGTTCGAAGTTACCGAAAGCGGTTTACTTTCGGCACCAGCCACAAGCTACGAGAATCTAGTAAGTTTACGGCTTTTAGGCTGTGGTTTAGCAATGGATGACTTCGGAACAGGCTACTCATCGCTTCGGAGATTATGTGAGCTACCATTCAACCAGCTCAAACTTGATGCATCATTTGTTCAAAGCACGCCTAAACAACCACGATGCAAGTCGATTATTCAGTCTGCAATAAATCTTGCTAATGCATTGGATATTTCATTAGTAATTGAGGGCGTTGAAACTGAAAAACAGCACGACGAGCTATCCGGAATGGGCTGCACACTAGCACAGGGTTATTATTATGCTCGACCAATGACGCCTGATGCACTCATCAACTTTCTAAGCCTGCCAAACATGAAAGACTCTCCCCCTCTAGTCCACAAATAATATTGAAGCGAACGGACTGATCCCCCCCAGTGAAAAGGCCGGCAGCGCCGACCTTTGCTCACTCCCAAATCACACTGCAGCCTGCCTATAGTGCGACTTCGGCTTGAAGTAGAGCGTTTCACCGCGACTGAGGTTGTCCAGTGTCAGGTGATCCTTGGCCACTTCAGCTTCGATCGGCTCACTCTGCCCTTCGACTTTCAATGTGACACGGGTGATCGCCCCTAGCGGACGGATGTCCCGCACCTCTCCCGCCTGATGACCCTCTTCGGCCTGGCGGGACAGATGAATCTCGTGCGGGCGGAACAACACGTGCTGTTCGTTGCCGACGACGAGGCGGTTAGCATCACCCAGGAAGTGATAGACAAAATCACTGGCCGGGTTTTCATACACCTCGCCTGGCGAGCCAATCTGCTCAACCACGCCTTTGTTCATCACCACGATGCGGTCGGCCACTTCCATCGCTTCTTCCTGGTCGTGAGTTACGAACACGGAGGTCAGGTGCACCTCTTCATGCAGACGCGCCAACCAGCGACGCAGCTCTTTACGCACCTTGGCGTCTAGTGCACCGAACGGCTCATCAAGCAGCAGCACTTTAGGCTCCACAGCCAGGGCGCGAGCCAGCGCGATACGTTGACGCTGACCACCGGAAAGTTGCTCCGGGTAGCGATCTGCCAGCCAATCCAGCTGCACGAGCTCCAGCAGGTCGTGAACCTTTTTCTTGATCACGTTCTCGTTCGGCCGCTCGCCCTTGGGCTTCATGCGCAGACCAAAGGCGACGTTGTCGAACACAGTCATATGACGGAACAGCGCGTAGTGCTGGAACACAAAGCCGACGTTGCGATCGCGCACGTCGTGGTTCGACACATCTTCGCCGTGGAACTGAATGCTGCCGGTGTCAGGGGTTTCTAAACCGGCAATAATGCGTAGCAAGGTGGTTTTCCCGCAGCCCGAAGGCCCCAGCAGGGCAACCAGCTCACCACTTTTGATGTTCAGGTTAATGTTGTTCAGCGCTTTGAATGCATTGAAATTCTTGCTGACGTTGGTGATTTCAATCGACATGATTATTCGTCCTCTGCCTTGTGGCGCAGGCGGTTAATGCGTGACTCGCTCCACTGCTTAAGCAGCAGGATAAACAGCGCCAGAAGCAACAACAGGCTGGCAACGCTGAACGCGGCGACGTGATTGTATTCGTTATAGAGAATCTCTACATGCAAAGGCAGCGTATTGGTGTAACCGCGAATGTGCCCGGATACCACTGATACAGCCCCAAACTCGCCCATGGCTCGCGCTGTACACAGCACCACACCATAGATAAGGCCCCATTTTATATTGGGCAAAGTCACATGCCAGAACATTTGCCAGCCGTTTGCCCCCAGCAGACGCGCCGCCTCCTCTTCCTGCGTGCCCTGCTCCTGCATCAGCGGGATCAGCTCACGCGCCACAAACGGCACCGTGACAAATACAGTTGCCAAGACAATGCCCGGCAAAGCGAAGATGATCTGAATATCGTGCTCGCGCAGCCAACCACCAAAGAAGCCCTGAGCACCGAACAGCAGTACATAGATCAGGCCAGCAATCACCGGCGAGACCGAGAACGGCAGGTCGATCAGTGTGACCAGAATGCTCTTGCCACGAAAATCGTACTTGCTCACACACCAGGCCGCAGCGACGCCGAATACCAGATTCAGCGGTACCGAAATCCCCACCGCCAACAGCGTCAACTTCAGGGCCGAGAGTGCGTCCGGTTCAAAAATCGCGGTAAAAAAGGTGCCGAAGCCCTGTTTTAGCGCCTCACTGATCACCACCAACAAGGGCAGCAGCAGAAAGAGGATAAAGACCAGCCAGGCCCCGCCGATCAACAGGCGACGCCCCCAAGCATGGCCGCGGCGAGCAGCGTTGACCGAGGCCGAGGCTGTCACGGATACAGAAGACATAGCGACCTCCTCAGGACTTGGCGATTTTGCGCTGCAACAGGTTGATCAGCAGCAGCAGGATGAATGACACCACCAGCATCAGCACGCCAATAGCGGTGGCGCCGTGATAGTCGTATTGATCGAGCTTGACCATGATCACTAATGGCAGGATTTCCGTCTTCATCGGCATGTTGCCAGCAATAAAGATCACTGATCCGTACTCCCCCACACCACGGGCAAACGCTAGGGAAAATCCGGTCAGCCACGCAGGCAACAAAGCTGGCAGAAGTACATAACGGAACACCTGAAATGGCTTAGCCCCCAAGCAAGCCGCTGCCTCTTCCACTTCGCGGGGAATATCTGCCAACACGGGCTGTATGGTCCGCACAACAAACGGCAAAGTCACAAAGGTAAGAGCCAGGGTGATACCGAGTGGGGTGTAGGCAATTTTGAGACCGACCGCTGTGGCGAGTTGCCCAACCATGCCGTTCGGTGCGTACAGCGCCGTCAGTGCAATACCCGCAACGGCGGTGGGCAGTGCAAAGGGCAGATCAATCATCGCCTCGATGACCTTGCGGCCGGGGAAGGTGTAGCGCACCAGCGCCCAAGCCAGCAGCGTACCGATAACACCATTGATCGCCGCCGCCGCAAAGGCTGTGGCAAAGCTTAGCTTGAGGGCAGCCCATACACGCGGTGATGAAATAATGGCCCAGAACTGATCCCAGGTTAGCTGGGCAGCGTGGACGAACATGGCTCCAAGGGGAATCAACACCAACAGGCTGAGGTACACCAGCGTGTAACCCAGCGTCAGCCCGAAGCCGGGTATGACGGGGGAAGTGCGACGAGACATTGCCTGTCCTTACTGTTTGTACGGCTAGACACACAATTCAGCCCTAGAACACATGCTCAATTGAGGTGAAGTGCAGCAGGGCTGATGGAGGGATGGGCGGTGGATTTCAAACCGCCCAAGCTGAAATGGATCAATGTGCCTGATAGATCTGGTCGAAAACGCCACCATCGTTGAAGAACTTAGGCTGAGCGCTTTTCCAGCCGCCAAAATCCTTATCAATGGTGACCAGCTTCAGAGCAGGGAATTGCTTGGAGAATTCCGCAGCGACCTTTTCATTTCGCGGACGGTAAAAGTTCTTCGCAGCAATGCGCTGGCCTTCTTCGCTATACAGGTAGTTCAGGTAGGCTTCAGCCACCTGGCGGGTGCCTTTCTTCTCAACGTTAGCATCCACCACGGCAACCGGCGGCTCAGCCAGAATCGACAGGGATGGAGCAACGATCTCGAAGTTCTCACCCCCCTGCTCTTTCAGGGCCAGAAACGCTTCGTTTTCCCAAGCCAGCAGCACATCACCAATTTGGTTGTTTACAAAGGTTATGGTCGAGCCACGAGCCCCCGTGTCCAAAACCGGAACTTGTTTGTAGAGTTTCTCTACATATTCTTTGGCTTTCTCTTCGCTTCCGTATTTCTGTTGGGCGTAGGCCCAAGCGGCAAGGAAGTTCCAACGCGCGCCGCCGGAAGTTTTCGGATTCGGTGTGATGACCTCAACGCCCGGTTTGGTCAGATCATCCCAATCTTTGATGTTTTTTGGGTTGCCCTTGCGCACCAGGAACACGATGGTTGAGGTGTACGGCGTGCTGGACTGCGGCAGGCGCTCCTGCCAGTTTTCCGGGATCAGCTTGCCAATATTGTGCAGCTCGTCGATATCACCGGCCAGGGCCAGCGTCACCACGTCAGCACGTAAACCATCAATGACTGCACGGGCCTGCTTACCCGAACCGCCATGGGACTGCTGAATAGTGACCGCTTCGTGGCCTTCAGCTTGCCAGTGTTTATTGAAAGCTTCGTTGAACTCGACATACAGCTCGCGGGTCGGGTCATAAGAGACGTTGAGCAGCGTTTCTGCAGCGGCTGCGGGGCCGGCGATCAGGGCGCTGGCAAGGGCAGCAAGGGCAAAGCGGCGAATTGACATGGTGTAGCTCCTAAGTATTCGTATTCGATTCTGTTTGAGTTATGCAAAACAAAGGTTGGCAATCAAAAACACATTCGCGAGTGGCAGCTACAACAGTGGTTAGGCTTCAATTTCTGCACTGACTTCATCTCTATGCTTCCCCGCGTTGGATCGTGCTCAGCCCCTGACACCGGCTCAGGAATTCTTGTTACTCGGAGCCTGAAGGCGGAACTTCTCTTTGCGCTCAATCTGTACGACCTGGCCGTTGTGTACGGTGATCTCAACCGAGCCGAATTTGAGGCCGTTCAGAGCAGCTTGAATCTCACGCAGGATGCTGGTGTCGTCCTGACCTTCAAAATTACGCACGGTTGCAGTCATTTTCTTTCTCCTGTTTGTTCTGATCCCATTCCACTGGTGAGAACGGTTCGTGGCCGCTAGGTGTGGAGCGATAGTAGTGATCAGTTCATATTCTTAAAAATACCGTTTAAGAACATTTATATTCCCACAGGAAATATAAGAGGACGAACAAGAGACCACCCAAAATAGAATAAGCAAATAAGTTCTTATTCTTTTTGATATCTGAAAAGTCTTCCTACACTGCAATCAATCGTTATGTGCAGGAGAGCCAGACATGCGTAATGACACAACCCGCTACCTGATCATTCCAGGCTGGCAAGGGTCTTCAGATGATCATTGGCAAAGCCACTGGCAACGCGTTCTGCCTAATGGCGCTCGAGTTGAACAGCAGGACTGGTTGACACCCAATCGTGAAGATTGGGTCGCCGAGTTGAACCGCAATATTGCAAACGACCCACGCCCAACGATCCTGATCGCCCACAGCCTGGGATGCGTAACAGTGGCCCATTGGGCTGCAAGTGCGCCGATTGAACTGCTGCAACGTGTGCGTGGCGCATTGTTAGTGGCACCTGCTGATGTCGAGCGCGCTAACTGCCCGGCGGCTCTGCAAAACTTTGCGCCGATTCCAACCCAGCACCTGCCATTCCCCAGCCAGTTGGTTGGGTCTGATAACGACAGTGCCGCCAGTGCCGCACGCGCGATTGAATTGGCGCGTCAGTGGGGCAGCGATATCGCCATCCTCAGCGGTGCAGGCCATATCAATGTTAAATCCGGCCACGAGCGCTGGGAGCAAGGCTTTGCCTACCTATATAGGCTGCAACACAGAACCGAGCAGCTGCACCGCCTGCGCGCCTGAGCACAGGTATTTGAACCCGTTTACACAGCCTAAGGACTAGGCTGCGCAGGAGCCTTTGATGAGCCCGAACACCCTCAGCGAACAAGCCTTATTGACCTTCGCTGACGCTGATAAAAGCCCTCTGAGCATCCGCGCTAAAGCGCTGGTGTTTATTGACCCACGTTCCAGGGAGCTGCGTGACAAGGTCGATCAGTTGGCAACACAACCACTGCCATTATTAATTGAAGGCGAGACAGGCACGGGTAAAGAACTCTTGGCACGTCATATTCACCGGGCCAGCGAACGCCCCGGACTGTTTGTCGCCATCAGCTGCAGCGGGCTCAGCCCTCAATATGCCCAGGCCGAACTGTTCGGCTACAGCGCCGGCGCCCACCATGGCAATTCCAGCAGCCGCGCCGGCTGGTTTGGCTCGGCCAACAACGGCACCCTATATCTTGATGAAATCGGTGATCTGAGCCCCGAGTTACAGCAGGAATTGCTAACCGCTCTGGAAACAGGAGAAACCTGGCGAGTTGGTGCCAAGCAACCCACACCTGCGGATGTACGCCTGCTGGCGGCCACCAGCGTCAATCTGGAACAAGCCGTATCCGCAGGCAAATTCAACGAACGCTTGTACCGCTACCTGACCGACGGCCGCCTGACTTTGCCGCCTCTGCGCGAGCGTGTCGGTGACATTTTGCCGTTAGCTGAATACTTCCTCGGCATTTATGCACAGCGCCTGAATGTACCGCTGCCAGAAATCAGTGATGAGGCACAAAGACGTCTTGAACGGCACAGCTGGCCTGGCAACACACGGGAGCTGGAAAACGCCATTCACTTCGCCCTGCTGGTCAGCAGCGGGCCTGAGCTGCTCAGTGAACACCTTAATTTGGTTGAACAACGCCCAACTGTGGACGCCATCGAAGCCAACATAGCCAGCTTGATTAGCCATGCCAGTGCCGCCGAATTGATTGACCTTAGGAAACGTCTCGCAACCCAACTCGAACAGATCACAGACCTGCCTTGACTGACGGGAATGACCACTTATTCGATCAAGCAATATTCATAGCACTAAAAAGTATTTATTAAGCATATCCAAACTGTGCAGTATCGCCGCCCAGCTCGGCCGAACGGCCGCCAATAAATTTAAATGCCTGCCAACAGGCCCGTGACGAGGAAAGTCAGTCTCATGCTCAAGAAAATTTTGCTGGCCACGGCCATCACTTCCAGCCTGCTGAGCAGCGCTGCCACTCTGGCTCAGGACAAACCGATCCTGAACGCGTCTTACGATATTGCCCGTGAGCTGTTCGGGGAGATCAACCCTAAATTCCAAGCTCACTGGAAAGAGACCACAGGTAAAGACCTGAAAATCGACCAGTCTTTCGCCGGTTCATCCCGTCAGGCTCAGGACATCATTCAAGGTAAGAAAGTCGATATCGTCACGTTCAACCAAGTGACTGACGTAGACATCCTGGCCAAACGTGGCTTGGTGCGTAAAGACTGGGCTCAGCAGTTCCCCAATAACAGCTCGCCTTACTACAGCACCACTGCTTTCCTGGTGCGCAAAGGCAACCCGAAAAACATCAAAGGCTGGGAAGACCTGGCCCGCCCTGATGTGAAACTGGTATTCCCTAACCCGAAAACCTCCGGTAACGCCCGCTACAGCTACCTGGGTGCCTGGCTGCACGCCAACGAAGCGTTTAATGGCGACGAAGCCAAAATCAAAGAGTTCGTCGGTAAAGTTCTGCGCAACGTTGAAAACTTCCCAACTGGCGGCCGCGCAGCCACTGTTGCTTTCGCACAAAACGGCCAGGGCGACGTGCTGCTGTCGTTCGAATCGGAAGTGGTCAACATTGCTAATGGTGAAGAATTCAAATCCGGCGAATTTGAAATTGTAGTGCCGCCGGTCAGCGTTCTGGCCGAGTTCCCGGTTGCTCTGGTCGACAAAGTGGTCGACGAGAAAGGCACTCGCGACGTCTCTAAGGCTTACCTGGACTTCCAATACAGCAAAGAGATTCAGCAACTGCTGACCCAGTACAACTACCGCGTGCACAACCCGGAAGTCGTGGCTGCGACGGCTGATCAGTTCCCGAAAATTCGCCTGATCAACCCAACGGATGTTCTGGGCAGCTGGGACGATATTACTGCCAAGCACTTTGACGCCAATGGTATCCTTGACCAACTGTTGGCCGAGGGTCGTTAAGGTTCAGCATCAAGCGGCCCATCTGGTCGTTTAATGTGAAAACCTGGACTCAACTGGCTTGAGTCAACAACAGGCCGCCGTCTATACGGCGGCCTGTGTATTTAGGGCTATAGGCGTGTCTAAAACTCCACGTTTCTTTTTGCAGAATCCATTACTGCCGGGCTTTGGCCTGAGCTTTGGCTTCAGCATCTTTTATATCTCGTTGATCATTCTGTTCCCGATCTCTGCGCTGTTGCTGTACGTCAGCGACATGAGCTGGGCGCAATACTGGCAAGCGATCAGTGATCCGCGCGTGGTACAGAGTTACAAGGTCACCATCAGCGGCGCGTTCTACTCCACCATCGCTGCCGTACTGATTGGCCTGCTGCTGGCTTGGATCATCACCCGCTACGATTTCCCCGGCCGCCGATTAATCGACTCACTGGTTGATCTGCCCTTCGCCCTGCCCACCTCAGTGGCAGGCCTGACCCTGGCCGCACTGCTGGCCCCTGGTGGCTGGCTGGGACAATGGCTAGCCCCGTTTGGCTGGAAGGTTGCCTACGCCTATCCCGGCATCCTCATCGCCATGGTGTTTACCAGCCTGCCGTTTGTGGTGCGCACGGTGCAGCCGGTGCTGCAAGACTTGGGCAGCGACTATGAAGAAGCCGCACGCACACTGGGCGCAAGCCGCATGCAGACCTTCTTCCATGTGGTGCTACCGACACTGACTCCGGCGCTGGTCACCGGTGCTTCGCAATCGTTCGTGCGAAGCCTCGGCGAGTTTGGCGCGGTGATCATGATTGCGGGCAACATTCCGTTTAAGACCGAAGTCTCGTCGCTGATGATTTTCGTGCGACTGCAAGAGTTCAACCACACCGCCGCGGCAGCCATTGCCTCGGTGATTCTGCTGGCCTCACTGCTGCTGTTATTCAGCCTGCAAGTGGTTCAGGGCCGCCTGTTTAAATGGCAACGGCAAGGCAAATGAAAAAACCACAACACTGGCACCAATGGCTACTGATCACACTCGGTCTGACCCTGGTCACGCTGATGCTGATCTTGCCCCTGGCTCTGATTTTCACCAAAGCGCTGTCCGGCGGACTGGACCTGCTGTGGAGCAATCTGAATGAAGATTACATGCTCCATGCCATCGGCCTGACCTTGCTGGTCGCAGTCCTCACCGTACCAATCAACATGTGCTTCGGCATCATGCTGGCCTGGTGCGTCACTCATTACGACTTCCGTGGGCGCAAACTGCTGACCACGGTCATCGACATCCCCTATGCCGTTTCACCCGTGGTGGCAGGCCTCTGCTACTTAGTGGTGTACGGTCTGGAGCATGCATTAGGGCGCTGGTTCTACGATAACGGCCTGCAACTGATGTTTGCATGGCCGGGCATTGTGATGGTCACCGTGTTTGTCACCGCCCCTTATGTGGCACGGATTCTCATTCCAGTGATGCAGAGCCAAGGCCAGGACGAAGAAACGGCGGCCCTGTGCTTAGGAGCCAATGGTTGGCAGATTTTCTGGAACATCACCCTGCCCAAGATCAAATGGGCACTGCTGTATGGCGTGGTGGTAACCAACGCCCGGGCAGTGGGTGAGTTCGGCGCGGTATCGGTGGTATCTGGCACCATCCTCAACCAGACCCTGACCCTGCCACTGCTGGTGGATCAGCTCAACAATGACTACAAACCTGCAGCCGCCTTCACTGCTGCGGGTCTGCTGGCCTGTATGGCCCTGATCACACTGCTGCTGAAGACCTTTATGGAGTGGCGTCAGCGCAACCTGATGAAACGCGCCGAAGCCTGATCGACTTAGGCACGGGCCTGTGATGCAGGCCCGTTAGCCGTAAGGCGACGGTTCCGGCGCCTTACCATTGACCAGCCAATTGCCCAGATCACGCACTTTATAATCCAGCGGATCATGCAGGCTATGCACCCGCACATTGCGCCAGAACCGGTCAAAACCGTGTTTCGAGCTGGTCGCACTGGCGCCCATATTTTCGAAAATCTTCGATGTAATCTCCAACGCAGCACGGGCTGAAACCACCTTCGCCTCGCTGATTGCCAGTGCGACCTCGGCGCGCTCATTCAAGGTCAGTACAGGCTTCTCCCAAGCGCTCTGCAAACGCTGGGCGGCATGCTCAGCCAACAGACAAGCCGAGCGATAGTGGAGCCACAACTCACCGTAACGTTGCTGAACAAACGGATCATCACTGGCCAAGGCCACACCAGACGCGGGCCAGCCCCGGCTCTGCTCTCGGGTGTAGCGCTGCGAGGCATCCAGCATTGCCGCCAGATAACGCAGGATCCGGTAGATTTCCGGCCAGCTCCCCTTGACCGCCGAACCGTTGCGGCACGGCCAGATTCAACAGGCTGCTGTCACGTAGCAGTTGCCGCTCGGCACGGGCGCTGCCGCACTGGCGTTCTCGCTGCACAACGTTCAGCGCCAGCTTACGGGCGAGCCTTTCCACCCGCTCACTGCGATCCGTGAAATCTTTTGGAAATAGCCTCGGTTCAAGTACAGCCTTCACGCCTGAGTGGCTATGGGGGTTGGCACGAAGTTCAGCGTTCATGACCCAATCCAACCGTTGAGCTCAATAGCCTTGTGCACATGGGTGCCCCCCTCCAGTAACGGCAGCAACTGTCCACTTTAAGAAGCCATACCAGCTCAGACTAATGTCGAGTTGGGTAAATGCCGGATCAAGGCTACCGTTGTTTTGAAGAAGAGTTATCTGATTAGAGGGTTTCTGATGGCCTATGCCAATCGGACGGACAAACTCAGTGGCATAAACATTTAGTGCCTGTGTCCCAGAGATAAAGCCCATGGCCATCATCAAATACAAGAAAAATCTCAGGCGCTTGGGCATGGCAGACCTCGTCGTTGACGTGTCAGCCAGCAGCGGGACCTGATCACGTAAAACTTCAACCAATACAAAAGTGAAGTCCGGTGATCCGGTAAGGACGAAGCTAAACGATCTAAAAATAATCTAATAAATAATTTTTAGAACTTAGCTTATATGACTTATAAAAAAGGATTTTTATTCCAACTAGCTATTACAACGTAATAATAAATTCTTTTTCGTACTGTTGAATTGTCCTTAGAGTTCGTTCAATCCGCCAGGTTCAGCCACTTGGCAGGCTGCCCTAACTCTCAGACTGAAGTGACTGTTTTCACAGCCCTCTACAGCAGCTACCTATAACAGTAAAAAACGACCTGTAATCATTTGGAGCCCGTAATGAAAAAACCGCTCTGGCCGCAGCAGTCACACTTGCTGCAATCGCCAACCAGGCCACCGCAGCATTCATTGAAGACAGCAAGGCGACACTGAACCTTCGCAACTTCTACTACGATCGCAACGACAAAAATACGGACGATAACCGCTCAGAAGCACGGGAATGGGGTCAAGCGTTCCAACTCAACTATATTTCGGGTTTCACCGAAGGCACTGTGGGCTTCGGTGTAGACGCGCTCGGTCAGTTGGGTGTTCGTCTTGATGGGGGCGGCCGTGCAGGTAAGGCAGGTACCGATCGTACTCCAGGGCAATTGTTCCCACTGGAAAGCAATGGTAGTGCCGTCGACAACTTCAGCAAGCTGGGCGTAACCGGTAAAGTACGTTTCTCCAAAACCGAAGCCCGCATCGGCACCCTGCAACCCAAGCTGCCAGTGGTGACCTTCAACGACGGCCGCCTGACTCCGCAAACCTTTGAAGGTGGTCAAATCACCTCCAACGAAATCGAAGGGCTGACTCTGGTCGGTGGCCAGCTCGAACACGCCGTTGCTCGTGCATCATCGGACGAAACATCTCTACGCATTGGTGGCGCCAAGGGCGCTGCTGACTCCAACAAGTTCTACTTCGCCGGTGGCGATTACAAGATCACCGACGACCTGACAGCGCAGTACTACTACGGCAACCTGGAAGACTTCTACAAACAGCACTTCCTCGGTCTGATCCACAACTGGAAACTGCCTACTGGCTCACTGAAGACCGATCTGCGCTACTTCAACAGCTCCTCTGACGGCAAAAACGGCAGCGCCAGCGGCCGTGCTGAGGGCTACGTGAGTAATGGTTACTGGTCCGCAGGTGACAGCAAGTCAGGTGAGGTTGATAACCGCACTTGGAGCGCCCTGTTCACCTACAGCCTGAGCGGCCACGCAGTGAGCGCTGGCTACCAACAAGTGTCCGGCGACAGCGCCTTCCCATTCCTTAACCAAGGTGACGGAGCAAGCGCTTACCTGATCACCGATCGTCAGATTGGTAAATTCCTCAGCGCCGGAGAGCGCACATGGCTGGCTGAATACAGCTATGACTTCGCTGAAGTGGGTGTGCCTGGCCTGAAAACCACCATCACTTATCTGTCCGGTGACAACATCGACTCTGCCACCGGCGACAAGAAAGAATGGGAGCGCGACTTCCGCCTGGACTACACCCTGCAAGAAGGTACCTTCAAAGGCCTGGGCTTCTCCTGGCGTAATGCTTCGCTGCGCGGCAACACAAGCACCAACGACCAGGACGAAAACCGCCTGATCGTCAGCTACAGCCTGCCTCTGCTCTAACTCGCCCGCGAACGAGCACTCAGCAACAGAACCGGCCTGATTTCAGGCCGGTTTTTTATTGTGCAGATTTCTATTTAAACGAGTCTCGCTACCCACTCCTGCGGACTGGGCTTATCGCCCACTGTGAGTCCACCACCGCGCCTCTAAAGCCCTGTTCCTCACGTTTAAGCGACTGTTTCGTTGAGGCACGCACTCGCCGCAACAAAACTAATAGTTATAAATAAATTGTTATTTATTCTTTTTAAAATCTAAAAACCCACCGCATAGTGAACACCACTTAACGCTTTCACAGGAGACCGAGCATGTCTATCCGCCTTGGCGATATCGCCCCTGACTTTGAACAAGACTCCAGCGAGGGTCGCATCCGTTTCCACGAATGGCTGGGCAACAGCTGGGGCATTCTGTTCTCCCATCCGGCTGACTTCACCCCGGTGTGCACCACCGAGCTGGGCTTTACCGCCAAGCTGAAAGACGAATTCGCCAAGCGCGGCGTGAAGGCCATCGCCCTGTCAGTTGACCCGGTTGATTCGCACCTGAAGTGGATCGACGACATCAACGAAACCCAGAACACACGCGTCAACTTCCCGATTCTGGCGGATGCTGACCGTAAGGTTTCCGACCTGTATGACCTGATCCACCCGAATGCCAATGACACCCTGACCGTTCGCTCGCTGTTCATCATCGACCCGAACAAAAAGGTGCGCCTGACCATCACCTACCCGGCAAGCACTGGCCGTAACTTCAACGAGATTCTGCGGGTGATTGATTCCCTGCAACTGACCGACAACTACAAGGTCGCCACTCCGGCCAACTGGGTGGATGGTGATGAGGTGGTGATCGTGCCGTCGCTCAAGGATGAAGAGGAAATCAAACAACGCTTCCCCAAAGGTTACCGAGCCGTGAAACCTTACTTGCGCCTGACCCCGCAACCGAATCGTTAAGGAGTCAGCATGCTGGTTGTAACCCTGGGAGGCAGCCCGAGCCTGAAGTCCCGCAGCAATATCCTGATTGAACGTGCAACCCAGTGGTTGAACCAACAGGGTGTTGAAGTGGTGAGCTATCAGGTACGGGACTTCCCGGCCGAGGATTTGCTCTTCGCCAACTTCAACAGCCCGGCGGTAAAACTGTTGAACGAACATGTGGCCCGCGCAGACGGCATCATCGTCGCGACACCGGTTTACAAGGCGTCCTTTTCCGGCGCCTTGAAGACCCTGCTCGACCTGCTGCCCGAGCGGGCTCTGAACCACAAACCGGTGCTGCCGATTGCCACAGGCGGTAGCAGCGCCCACATGCTGGCGGTGGACTACGCATTGAAGCCAGTCCTCGCCGCACTGAAAGCACAGGAAATGCTGCACGCAGTATTTGCCGATGACAGCCAGATCGCTTACGGCGAGAACGGCAATCCGGCGCAACTGGCAGAGGTACTGGAGCAACGCCTGGAAGATGCCTTACAGCACTTTCACCACGCTTTAGCCCGCCGCCCGACAACCATTGATCCCAACGTGCTGAATGATCGGTTGATCAACTCGCGTTGGAGTATTTGAAGTTTCCCGACACACAAAAAAACACCTTACTCGCCCGCTAACGGGCAAGCAGGTCGCCAACATAAAAACTCAACGTAAAGGAGAGCGCCATGCGCACTGTCACTTTGCGTCGGAGTCTGGCCGCCCTGTTTGCCGCGGCTGTCACTTTCGGCGCTATTACTCTGGCTCAAGCCGAGAACCTGCGGATTGGTTATCAGAAATACGGCACCCTGGTGCTGCTTAAAGCCAAGGGCAGCCTGGAAAAGCGCCTGGCCGACCAAGGCGTAAACGTTACCTGGACTGAATTCCCTGGCGGCCCTCAGTTGCTGGAAGGCCTCAACGTAGGCTCGGTGGATTTTGGCGTGACCGGCGAAACGCCGCCTGTATTTGCTCAGGCAGCCGGTGCTGATCTGCTCTATGTAGCCTACGAGCCGCCAGCGCCGACCAGTGAAGCGATTTTGGTGCCGAAGGATTCGACACTGAAATCTGTTGCCGACCTTAAAGGCAAAAAAGTCGCCCTTAACAAAGGCTCTAACGTGCATTACCTGCTGGTCCGTGCACTGGAAGATGCCGGCCTGAAGTACAGCGATATCCAGCCTATTTACCTGCCACCGGCCGATGCCCGCGCCGCATTTGAGCGCGGCAGCGTAGACGCCTGGGTGATCTGGGACCCGTTCCAGGCAGCCGCCGAAGAACAACTGCAAGCCCGTACCCTGCGTAACGGCGAAGGCCTTGTGGATAACCACCAGTTCTATCTGGCGACCCGCCCTTACGCTGAGAAGAACCCGCAAATTGTCAGCGCGTTGATCGAAGAAATCCGCACTATCGGCGAAGACTCGAAAAAAGACCCGGATGCCGTCACCGCCCAAGTCGCCCCGCTGCTTGGTCTGCCAGCGAGCATCACCTCCGTTGCGGTTAAGCGCCAAGGCTATGGGGCTCAGTTCCTAACCCCAGAAGTGGTCGCCGCACAGCAAAAGATCGCCGACACCTTCGCCCAGCTGAAGCTGATCCCGAAACCGCTGGTTGTGAAAGACGTGATCTGGACCCCGCCCGCCAAGGTGGCCCAGGCGCAGTAGGCCGTTGGCCTGCCGCCACATAACGGCGGCAGGCAGCACTTTTTCCTAAGGAGACAACTCCATGAGCTTGAATGTTTTTTGGTTCCTTCCCACCCACGGTGACGGCAAATACCTGGGCACCAGTGAAGGCGCACGCGCTGTCGATCACGGTTACCTGCAGCAAATTGCCCAAGCCGCCGACCGCCTCGGTTTTGGCGGTGTCCTGATTCCGACTGGACGCTCCTGCGAAGACTCCTGGCTGGTGGCCGCCTCGCTGATTCCAGTAACCCAGCGCCTGAAGTTTCTGGTCGCGCTGCGCCCCGGCATCATTTCGCCGACTGTCGCCGCACGCCAGGCCGCGACGCTGGATCGTCTGTCCGGTGGCCGCGCCCTGTTCAATCTGGTCACCGGTGGTGATCCAGACGAGTTGGCCGGTGATGGACTGAACCTGTCCCACGCTGAACGTTACGAAGCCTCTGTCGAATTCACCCGCATCTGGCGCCGAGTGCTGGAAGGTGAAACCGTGGATTACGACGGCAAACACATTCAGGTCAAAGGCGCCAAGCTGCTCTACCCGCCACTGCAACAACCGCGTCCACCGTTGTATTTCGGCGGCTCCTCCGAAGCGGCACAAGACCTCGCTGCCGAGCAGGTTGAGCTGTACCTGACCTGGGGCGAACCACCAGCAGCAGTGGCCGAGAAGATTGCCCAAGTCCGTGAAAAAGCCGCCAAACACGGCCGCCAAGTGCGCTTCGGTATCCGCCTGCACGTCATCGTGCGTGAAACCAACGAAGAAGCCTGGGCCGCCGCCGACCGTCTGATCAGCCATCTGGATGACGACACCATCGCCCGCGCCCAAGCATCCCTGGCCCGCTTTGATTCCGTTGGCCAACAGCGTATGGCCGCCCTGCACGGCGGCAAAAAAGACAATCTGGAAGTTTTCCCCAACCTCTGGGCCGGTGTTGGCTTGGTGCGTGGTGGTGCCGGTACGGCGCTGGTAGGCGATGGCCCGACTGTCGCGGCGCGGGTGAAGGAATATGCCGATCTGGGCATCGACACCTTCATCTTCTCCGGCTATCCGCATCTGGAGGAGTCCTACCGGGTGGCTGAACTGCTGTTCCCCCACCTGGATGTAAATCGCCCGGAGCTGCCGCAGAACATCGGCTACGTCAGCCCGTTCGGCGAAATGATCTCCAGCGACATCGTCCCTAAAACCGCCTCGGCCAGTTAAGCAGTCAGGAGTTGAGGTCAGTATGAGCAATTCAACCCTTCATTCAGTGGCCCTGCGCCTGGCACCGTGGGCATTGCCCGTGGTGCTGTTGGCAGCATGGCAGCTGTCAGTGGCCAGCGGACTGTTGTCCACCCGTATTCTTCCTGCGCCCAGCGCGGTGATCAGCGCGGGCTGGAATCTCATCAGCAGCGGCGAAATCTGGACTCACCTGGCCATCAGCGGCTGGCGTGCGGGCGTCGGTTTTGTCATCGGCGGTGGCATTGGCTTGCTGCTGGGCTTTATCACCGGCCTGTCGACCTGGGGCGAACGCCTGCTCGACAGTTCAGTGCAAATGATCCGTAACGTGCCCCATCTGGCCCTGATTCCGCTAGTGATCCTGTGGTTCGGCATTGATGAGAGCGCCAAGATTTTCCTGGTTGCCCTCGGCACCCTGTTCCCGATCTACCTGAACACCTATCACGGTATCCGCAACGTCGACCCGGCGCTGGTGGAAATGGCCCGCAGCTATGGACTGTCCGGCTTCAGCCTGTTCAGCCAGGTGATTCTGCCCGGCGCCCTGCCTTCGATTCTGGTGGGCGTGCGTTTCGCCCTCGGCTTTATGTGGCTGACCCTGATCGTGGCGGAAACCATCTCGGCCAGCTCCGGTATCGGTTACCTAGCGATGAACGCCCGTGAGTTCCTGCAAACCGATGTGGTGGTGTTGGCCATTCTGCTATACGCCGTACTCGGCAAACTGGCTGATGTTGCCGCCCGTGGTCTGGAGCGCGTATGGCTGCGCTGGCACCCGGCTTATCAAGTGAAGGGGAAACAGCAATGACCGCCCTGCTCACTTTAAAACAAGGCATTCCGCTGGCGATCAACGGCATCCATAAAGCCTTTGGCGAGCGTGAAGTGCTGAAGAACATCGAGCTGCACATTCCAGCCGGGCAATTCGTTGCCGTGGTCGGGCGCAGCGGTTGCGGTAAGAGCACCCTGCTGCGCCTGCTGGCTGGCCTGGATGAGCCCACTCGAGGCGAGCTACTGGCAGGCCCCGCGCCACTGGCAGCATCGCGCGATGACATTCGCCTGATGTTCCAAGACTCGCGTCTGCTGCCGTGGAAACGGGTGATCGACAACGTCGGCCTGGGCCTTAAAGGCAACTGGCGACCACAGGCTGAAGAAGCCCTGGCAGCAGTTGGCTTGGCAGACCGCGCCAATGAATGGCCAGCCTCGCTTTCCGGCGGGCAAAAGCAGCGTGTGGCCTTGGCCCGCGCCCTGATCCATAAACCGCGCCTGCTGCTGCTTGATGAGCCGCTAGGGGCGCTGGATGCCCTGACCCGCATCGAAATGCAGCAACTGATCGAACGGCTGTGGCAACAGCATGGTTTTACCGTGCTGCTGGTCACCCACGACGTGAGCGAAGCCGTTGCCGTCGCTGACCGGGTCATCCTGATCGAAGACGGCGAAATCAGACTGGATCTTGAAGTTGCCCTGCCGCGACCACGGCAACGTGCATCAGCACGCCTGGCCGCTTACGAAGAACAAGTACTGAACCGTGTTCTGTCCCTGCCTGAATTGCCGCCAGAACCTGAACCCACTTCACCTTTGCCCACGCAACTGCGTTGGGCGCTTTAACCCGGCAGCAACCGCTGCACACCCACTGAAAATTGAAAGGAGTTACACCATGACCATTAAAGCCATCAACGTACGTAACCAGTTCAAAGGCACCATCAAAGACATCGTGCTGGGCGACGTGCTCTCTGAAATCGACGTACAAACTGCCTCAGGCATCGTAACCTCAGTCATCACCACTCGCTCCGTGCGCGAGCTGGAACTGGCGGTGGGTAGCGAAGTGATTGCCTTCGTGAAATCCACTGAGGTTTCAATTGCCAAGCTGTAAGCCTGAGGTGACACAGGTCGACGCCCTGTCGGCCTGCGAAAGGCTGGCACCGCGAATGGAACGGAGCGGGTAGCTCCGTTCCGGCAGCGGCAGGTAAGCCAGTGCGTTGCATTAAAAATGCGCAGATAGAAAAGCATGACGTGGCGGGCGGGTAACCCATACTGCATTACGGCATGCAGACCTGTTCAGCAGAACAGATCAGGGGGTGGCGGTAAGCCAGTAGCAGGTATTCAGACTGCGTGTTACAGCATGGACCACATGCCTGTCGTAGACCTTTCAGCGCTGCCACAAGTTTAACAAAAACCTGTGACAGCACCGAGACAAAAGCCCTTAACCGATGGTCATCAGGCTGGCGTTACCACCAGCGGCTGCGGTGTTTACACTCAGTGCGTGCTCAATCAGCAGACGCTCCAGCGGAATATCCGTTTCACCCTTGTTCAGACCATGCACTGCAATGATTGCGCCTGGACGCTTGGCCGCCAGTTGGCAGACCTCACGCAGCTGGTCGGAATCACCGTGGTGCAGCACCGCTTCAAACGCCACCTCAGTATCGGCCCACTGGCTGACCAGGGTGATCCGATCCTGCACGGGTTTCGGCAGTTTTGCGTACAGCTCACGGGTGACAGTCGACTCCTGCCAGACCACTTCACAACCCACAGCCAACGCAGCCGCCAATTGCACCAGCAGATCGCTGCGCTCATCGGCCAAGCCCAATACGCGCTCACGCGGCATCAGGCTGTAGGTATTGCGCTCACCGGTCGGGCCTTGCAGTTCCTGGACTACACCGCTCAGGGCCAGCTCATCAAACTGCTTAAGCGTCGCGGTCAATGCAGGCTCGTGTTGCTCGCTCCAGCTCAGCAATGCCTGGATTACTTCACCGTGGGCCTGCGGACGTTCACGCTCAACATTGCTGCCTTGAGTGATTTGTTTGCTGGCTGCGTCTTGCGGACGGGTCGACAACAGACGGTACATGTACAGCGGGCCACCGGCTTTAGGACCCGTACCCGACAGGCCTTCACCACCAAACGGTTGTACACCCACCACAGCACCAACGATGTTGCGGTTAACGTACAGGTTGCCGACTTTGGCGGTGTCCACCACCTGGGCGATGGTCTCGTCGATGCGGGTGTGCACGCCAAGGGTCAGGCCATAACCGCTGTCGTTGATTTGCTTGAGCAGGCCGTCCAGATCAGCGCGGTTATAGCGAACCACGTGCAGCACCGGACCGAAGACTTCACGCTCCAGCTCATCGAAGCTATCCAGCTCGATCAGGGTCGGCACAACGAAGGTGCCGTTCTTGATTTGGTCACCTTTAACGCGGGCCAGCTGATGCACCTTACGGCCTTTAGCGCGCATCTTCTCGATATGACGGTCGATGTTGCCTTTGGCTTCTTCGTCGATAACCGGGCCAATGTCTGTGTTCAGACGCTCTGGATTGCCCAGGGTGTATTCGGCCATGGCGCCCTTGAGCATGGTGATCACGCGATCAGCCACGTCGTCCTGCACACACAGCACGCGCAGGGCTGAGCAACGCTGACCGGCGCTGTCGAAGGCAGAGGCAACCACATCAACCACCACCTGCTCGGTGAGAGCCGAAGAATCGACGATCATAGCGTTGAGACCGCCGGTTTCAGCAATCAGCGGCAGCGTGCGGCCCTGGGCGTCGAGACGACCAGCCAGACCACGCTGGATGATGCCCGCCACTTCGGTAGAACCGGTGAACATCACGCCACGCACACGCTCGTTGCCGGTCAGGCCAGCACCAACAGTTTCACCATTACCCGGCAGCAGCTGCACCGCACCGGCCGGTACACCGGCTTCAAGCATGATGCGGATAGCTTGGGCGGCGATCAGCGGGGTTTGTTCGGCAGGCTTGGCCAGCACGGTATTACCGGCAGCCAGAGCCGCAGCGATCTGGCCACTGAAAATGGCCAGCGGGAAGTTCCACGGGCTAATGCAGACAACCGGGCCCAGCGGGCGATGGGTGTCATTGCTGAAGTGATTACGCGCCTGAGCCGCGTAGTAACGCAGGAAGTCCACGGCCTCACGCACCTCGGCGATGGCGTTGGCAAAGGTTTTGCCCGCTTCACGCACCAGCACGCCCATCAGTTGCTGCATCTCAGCTTCCATCAGGTCGGCAGCACGTTCCAGCACGGCTGCACGCTCAGCAGGCAGCGTGGATTGCCAAATCTGACCGCTGGAAACGGAGCACAGCACAGCGTTCTCAACGTCCTTAGCGGTTGCTTCGTGCACATAGCCAACGATGTCGCGGTGGTCGGCTGGGTTGCGCACCGGCAGGGCTTCGCCCGGCTCAGAGACGTCGCAGCCGAGCATTGGGCCAGCCTTATAAACCTGATTGGCGCTACTCAGCAGGGCCGAGGACAGCGAGCCCAGACGGTGTTCGTTAGACAGGTCGATACCTTCGGAGTTAACCCGTGCATCGCCATACAGCTCTCGCGGCAGTGGGATACGCGGATGCGGCAGGCCGACCTGGCCTTCCTGCGCGGCCATCTGCTCAACCTGCACAACCGGGTCTTCAACCAAGTCTTTGAGGGAGATGCTCTGGTCAGCAATACGGTTGACGAAGCTGGTGTTCGCGCCGTTTTCCAACAGGCGGCGAACCAGATAAGCCAGCAGGGTTTCGTGGCTACCCACCGGTGCGTAGATACGGCAAGGACGGTTGAACTTACCGTCAGCTACCTTACCAACGACCTGCTCGTACAGCGGTTCGCCCATGCCATGCAGGCACTGGAATTCGTACTGGCCCGGATAGTAGTTCTGCCCGGCAATCTGATAGATGGCCGACAGGCTGTGGGCGTTGTGGGTGGCGAATTGCGGGTAAATCGCTTCCGGCACCGCCAGCAGCTTGCGGGCGCAGGCGATGTAGGACACGTCGGTGTACGGCTTGCGGGTGTAGACCGGGTAGCCTTCCAGACCCTCAACCTGAGCGCGTTTGATTTCGCTGTCCCAGTACGCGCCTTTCACCAAACGAATCATCAAACGGTGACGGCTGCGCTTGGCCAGGTCGATCACATAGTCGATCACATACGGGCAGCGCTTCTGATACGCCTGAATCACGAAACCGATGCCGTTCCAGCCTGCCAGTTCCGGGGCAAAGCACAGGCGCTCAAGCAGGTCGAGGGAGATTTCCAGACGATCCGCTTCTTCAGCGTCGATGTTGATACCGATGTCGTACTGCTTGGCCAGCTGAGTCAGCTTGAGCAGGATCGGGTACAGCTCATCCATCACGCGGTCATACTGGGCACGGCTGTAACGCGGATGCAGGGCGGACAGCTTGATCGAGATGCCTGGGCCTTCGTAAATGCCGCGACCGTGGGAGGCCTTGCCGATGGCGTGGATCGCCTGCTCGTAGGAGGCCAGGTATTTCTGTGCATCTTCCTCGGTCAGCGCGGCCTCGCCGAGCATGTCGTAGGAGTAGCGGAAGCCTTTGCTTTCCAGCGTGGTAGCGTTGGCCAAGGCTTCAGCGATGGTTTCGCCAGTGACGAACTGCTCACCCATCAGGCGCATGGCCATGTCCACACCCTTACGGATCAGCGGCTCACCGCCTTTGCCGATGATGCGGTTGAGGGAGGTCATCATGCCGCTTTCGTTATGGGTCGACACCAGCTTGCCAGTGATCAGCAGACCCCAAGAGGCGGCGTTAACAAACATCGACGGGCTGTTGCCCAGATGCTGGCCCCAGTTGCCATTGCTGATCTTGTCGCGGATCAGGGCATCGCGGGTGGCTTTGTCCGGGATACGCAACAGGGCTTCGGCCAGGCACATCAGCGCCACACCTTCCTGCGAAGACAGGGAGAACTCTTGCAGCAGGCCTTGAACCAGGCCCTGACGGCCACCGGCGCTCTTCTGATTGCGCAGTTTCTCAGCGATGCCCAAGGCCATTTTGTTGGCAGCTTCGGCGGTTTCCTGCGGCAGGCGGGCCTGCTCTAACAGCATCGCCAGCGCTTCTGGCTCAGGGCGGCGGTATGCCGAGGTGATGGCGGCACGCAGAACAGACTGCGGCAGGATGCTTTCAGCAAAGTCGAGGAATACTTGCAGACCTTGTTCGCTCAGGGCCTCCAATGGCTCTTCACCAGCAGCAGCGGCAAGCCCCGTCATCTCAGCAGGGGTCAACCCGGACTCCAGCTGCTCCAGATACGTGAAGATCGCCTGCTTGATCAACCAATGCGGTGTGCGGTCGATCGACTGAGCGGCCAGTTTGAGGCGCTCACGGGTTGCTTCATCCAGCTTTACGCCAAGGGTAGTGGTAGCCATTGGTCCATCCTGTTCTGGGTCGTGCTCTAAAAAGTGGCGAGAGATTAACTCCCAATAGCGGCAAGGTGCAACTAGGTGCAACCCCATGATATCCAGACAAAACGTACTACTTTGGTCGAACAACAACCTGCTCAACGGGTCTGGGACGGGGCTCAGGGGATTATGCGTAGCAACCAGGTGCAACCCTTTTAACGTTCACCCACTCAGCCCCACTAGAACCTCACTCCCAGATTGCTCGACGACCGGTTGTCTGGCCGCACACTGTCATTCAGCAAAGCACATGAAGTGGCCATCTGCCTGTGATCCGACAGGCTGCTGGCGAGAAAAACCGGCCGTCGATTCAACAGCGCAACCCCAGCCAGAAACGGGTTGGACCGCTGGGCGTTTTCGTACTAAACCTAAGCCCAGCTCAACAGCACAGAAGGAATGTCGTGCAATGCCACGACCTGCTCAACCGCCCCTAATTTGATCGCCTCTTTGGGCATACCGAAGACCACGCAACTGGCTTCATCCTGGGCGAATGTCCTGGCTCCGGCCTGCTGCAACTCCTTAAGGCCCAGGGCCCCATCAGCGCCCATACCGGTCAACAGGAAGGCCATGACATTGCTGCCTGCCGTAACCGCGGCCGAGCGAAACATCACATCAACCGAAGGCCGATGCCGACTGATCAGCGGTCCATCTTTGACTTCCGCGCGCAACTGCTCGCCGTCACGCTTGATCAACAGGTGCCGCCCCCCGGGTGCAACGAGTGCCAATCCCGGCCGCAGCAGATCACCCGTGACTGCTTCGCGCACTTCAATGCTGCATATGGCATTAAGACGCTCTGCAAAGCTGCTGGTGAACTTCTCTGGCATGTGCTGAACAATGGCAATCGGCGGGGCATTCGCAGGCAACTGGCCGAGGATATATTCAAGTGCTTGAGTGCCCCCGGTTGAGGCTCCCATCAACACAATCCGCTCAGTGCTCAACTTGCCCTGACACACCAGCGGTTTCATCAGGCGTTGCAGGTCTGCTGCATCCGTCAGAGGCCGAGCCTGAGTGAATACCGGGCTGCCCACCTTGGCCTTGGCCGCCGTACGGATGGCACTGACCAGTTGTTGTGCACTGTCTTGCAGAAAACTGCGCAGGCCGATACCCGGTTTACCGATCACCTCCACGGCCCCGGCCGCCAGCGCCTGCACACTGGTGGCTGATCCCTGCGCTGTCAGCGTTGAACAGATCACCACCGGGGTGGGTCGGGAGGCCATGATCTGTCGCAGAAAGGTCAGCCCATCCATGCGCGGCATTTCCATGTCCAGCAAGATGACATCCGGCCAGTCGCTGTTCATTTTCTGCATGGCTAGCAGCGGGTCCAGTGCCGTCCCGATAACCTGGATATCCGGGTACGGCGCCAACAGTTGCTGCATGGTTTCACGCATAACAGCCGAGTCATCGACAATCATCAGCCTGATCGCCATCAGCGCTTCACCTCAGCCACGTTAGTCTTCACCGCAGCCCCACGCCGCACCCAGACGTTGCCACTGGCCAACTCGAAACGTACATAACGGTAACCGTGGCCTCCCAAGTCCCGCGCCAATACAGGCAAGTTACGCGATGCCAGCAGGCGCTCAGCAAAGACAACATTCTGCGCAGCCACATCCAGCCCTGGCAGCGAGGGGCGCCCACTGAAGCTCCTAGCCCCACCGAATAATTTGTAGACCGCCTGCTCGGCGCTCAAGCCTTGTCGCTGAGCCTGCTGAATCAACCAGCGCCAGGCCTGATCACCATAACGCCCATCCACTCTTCCATCCGGATTGCAGCCCGATGCTGCCGGAAGCTGGAAGTGGCACATGCCACCCACGCTTAATCCTGGATACCACATGACAATGGCCACACATGGGCCAAGCAAGGTTTCCACCGCCACATCCCCGCCGCCAAAATACAGCTGGCCAGGGTTAAGAAACACGCGCTCAGTCATGGGCCCAACCTGCGGTAAATCGAGGTGCTGACTTGCTGCAACGGCAAGCGGTGCTCGTACAACGCTTCTGAGTGCCCCACCAGCAACCACCCTCCAGGCTTAAGCCGCTCGACCACATGTTCAAGCACGCGCTGCTTGGTTTTAGGATCAAAGTAGATCAGCACATTGCGCAGCAAAATCAGGTCAAACGGCCCCACCCCCGGCACCTTCTGATTAAGGTTCAGCTGGACAAACCCAACCTGCCGACGCAGCTCCGCCGCCACAAGAAACTGCCCCTGATACGCGCCCTGCCCCTTGAGGCAATAGCGCTTAAGGTAATGCAGCGGGATGTTCTTACTGCGCGCCAACGGGTACAGCCCTCGCCGGCCGCAATCCAATACATGGCGGCTGATATCACTGGCCAGCACACGCCATAAAAGCGGGTGGCGTGCCTCGTGCAGCACCATGGCCAGGGTATAAGCCTCCTCCCCGGTCGAGCAGGCTGCACTCCATACGTTGAAGTCCGTCTGTTTAACGTATTGCGGCAAAATCACCTGGCGCAGAAATTCAAAGTGCTGGGGCTCTCGAAAGAAATAGGTTTCGTGGGTGGTGATCAGATCAATCGCGATCTCCAGCTCTTCCGCCCCCTGAGGTGACAGCAAGAACTGATGGTATTCCCGGTAGCTGCCAATGCCCAGAGCGCGTAAACGCTTGCCCAAGCGTCCGCGAACCAATGGCTGTTTGACAGGCAGCAGCTGGATACCAATGCGCTCATAGAACAGCACCTGCAACTGGCGAAACTCATCCTCACTCAGGGTGATTTGCTGGCTAAAACCCGCATCCTCCAGGACATCGGGCATGATGATTTACGCCCCATGCAACGAAGCGTGGCCGACTAACGCAGCCAGCTCGCCCAGTGACAGCACACGCGCCGCATCCAAGACCACAATAAACTGCTCATCATGGCGCAGAATGCCGGCGATAAAATCGGAACGTACCTTCGCCCCGAAACTCGGTTTGTGCTCCAACTGATCAGGCCGCACCTCCAGCACATCATTAACGGCATCCACCATCACGCCGATTAACTGCAACTGCTCTTCCTGCATCACCTCAACGATCACAATGCACGTGCGCCGTGCGACCACCATTCGCTCACGCCCCAAGCGCAGCGAGAGATCCAACACCGGCACCACGGCTCCCCTGAGGTTGATCACCCCGCGCAGAAAGTCAGGCATCAGGGGGATTTCGGTCAGCCCGTTAAACTCAATAATTTCCCGCACCTGTTCGATAGACAAGGCAAAGCGCTCCTGCCCAAGCATCATCGTCAGGTACTGTTCGGGGGCTTGCGGCTCCTGGGTATCGCCAGGCAATTCACTCATGGCTTACGTCCTAGAAGCGGGTAAATGTCGATTCATCAATTGGCTCATCGAGCACTTGCCGCAAGTCGTTGCGTTGTAACAGCGCACCGCTGCGACTAACGTTCACACCTGCGCTGCTATAGTTCTGCCGCACAATGCGATTACTGATTTGGAAGAACTGGATCATCTCCTGCAGCTGCATCGCTTGATTGCTCATCTGCTCGGCTGTTGAAGACAACTCCTCAGAGGCCGATGCATTAACTTGAGTGATTTGCGCCAGTTGCCCCACCGCCATATTGATCTGCTCAAGCCCTGCATTCTGCTCCCGCGATGCCGCTGAGATTTCCTGCACCAAATCAGCCGTTTTACCAATCGAAGGCACCAACTGCTCCAGCAGTTTTCCAGCACGCTCGGCCAAGCCAACACTGTCGGTGGCCACCGCCCCGATCTCCTGCGCGGCTACTTGGCTGCGCTCAGCCAGCTTGCGCACTTCAGCCGCTACCACCGCAAAACCTTTGCCGTGGTCTCCGGCGCGTGCAGCTTCGATGGCAGCATTCAGCGCCAGCAGATTGGTCTGGTACGCGATGTCATCAATGATGCTGATTTCATTGGCGATCTGACGCATGGCCGTGACCATTTCAGCCACCGCCGCCCCGCCCTCCACTGCATCCTTGGACGACTGGCTGGCAATGCGATCCGTGGTGGTGGCGTTCTCACTGTTCTGAGCCACCATGGCGGAAATCTGCTCCACTGAAGAGCTGGTCTCCTCCACGCTGGCGGCCTGTTCTGAGGCGTTCTGGCTGAGCGCCTGGGATGAAGCCGCCACCTGCTCCGAGGCGGATGCCAAGGCGTCTGAGGTCATGCGCACATCGGCCATGATGGTGCGCAGTTTCAGCACCATCTGCTGCAAGCTAAACAGCATGCTGGTCTGATCGCCGCGACGCAGCTGCATGTCTTGGGTCAAATCGCCTGCCGCGACCCGTTGCAACGACTCCATAGCAATGTAGGGTTCACCGCCCAGTTGCCGGATCAAACTTCGGGTGATCATAAACCCAAGAATGGCAGCAACCAGCACACTCAGCAGCATGGCGCCAATGGAGAACGACATCAGCCATTCGTATCGAGCCTCGGTGCGCTCGTACTCACTCTTAGCCACCTGAAGTTGCACATCCACCAACTGATTGAAGCGCTCTGATACCGGGTCAATGGTCTGGTACAACTCTCCCCGGATGAACCCCAGTAAAGCAGCCTCATCTTTGTTGTCGAAAATCTGTTCTAACCTGGTGGTCGCTTCACGTGCCTTAGCCAGCAGAGGCCGGGCCTCATCTACCAACTGTTGCTCGTTGCCTACCAAGCTGGTGGAGGTGTAGTGCTGCCAGCTCTGATCGATAACAGCCTCAGCGTCTGCAAGCCTGCGCATGCCCGACTCCCAACTAAGGGCACCGATATGCACCTTGTGGCTGGTATCAACGATGTTGACGGCATAATTATCGGCGATCATTTTCAAGTCACGCAGTGGCACCACGCGGTCACTGTAGACCGTGTGCAGGCCATTATTCGCAGCCCGCATACCCATTATTCCAAGCACGCCAATCAAGACCATAAACAGGATCAAAACCCCTGCCAGCAGGATCAGGCGTGTCGCCACTTTCATATTGTCGAACATAGCGCTCTCCTGTTTTCCGCGTGTTACCGGGCGCGGTCAGTTGGCTGTGCTAGCCCATCCGCCATTGCGTTGGCTCGTTTGATCAACTGAGCCACATCCAATATCAAAGCCACGCTGCCATTCCCCAGAATAGTTGAGCCACTGAGAAAGGCGTTTTGAGCGAAGAGCTGCCCCAGCGGCTTAATCACCGCCTGCAACTCTCCGACCAGTTGATCCACCACAATGCCGGCGCGATTACTGCCGTACTGCACCACCAACAGGCTCTCGCGCACACCCTCAGGCGCAGGCTTGCCAAATAAGCTGCGCAGCCGCACAAAAGGCAGCCCCTCACCACGTAAATCCAGTAGATCGTGCCCCCTGACCTGCGTGCTGAGATCCACACACTCGACGACCTGATCCAACGGCAGGACAAAGGCTTCCCCAGCCACCTGCACCTGAAACCCCGCGATAATCGCCAGCGTCAGGGGCAACCGCACCTTCACCGTCGTCCCTTGCCTGGGCTGACTGGAAACCTCCACGTCCCCCCGCAGCTTCTCAATATTGGTGCGCACCACATCCATGCCTACACCGCGCCCAGATAGGTTGCTAACGGCATCAGCGGTGGATAAACCAGCATGAAATATCAGCTCGAAGACGTCTTGATCCGTCACGGCCTGATCAGGCTCAAGCAGGCCTTTCTCAAGCGCCCGCGCAAAAATACGTTCGCGATCCAGACCGCGGCCATCATCGCTGACCTCGATCACCACACTGCCGGATTCCTGATAGGCGTTCAGACGCAAGAGGCTTCGAGCGGGTTTGCCAGCAGCTAAGCGTTCGCTCACCGGCTCCACGCCATGATCAATAGCGTTGCGCACCAAATGCATAAGCGGATCGGTGAGTTTTTCCACCATGGACTTATCCAGCTCAGTCTCTGCACCGGTGATCTGCAACGCTATGTTCTTACCCATTTCCCGGCTTAAATCGCGCACAACCCGTGGGAAACGCTGAAACACTTCACCAATCGCGACCATGCGCAGTGCCAACGACACATCACGGATGTCCTCCACCAATGCACTGACCACTTCAGCAGCTTCGTACCGGGCCTGATCCCCCCCGAGCCGAGCCGGTCGGGCGGCAGCCTCTGCAATGACCAACTCCCCCACCAGATTGATCAGCTCATCCAGCTTGCTGACCTCCACCTTGATAAACCGCTGCTCGGCGCTACCCAGCCCCGGCTTAATTTGATCAACCGAGGCAATCACGTCAGGCACCATGGCCACTACAGGTACAACAGGCGGCACCCGCACTTGAGCTGCCTCGTCAGCGTTTAATGCACCGCTGGCGATGAGGACGTTCAGCAGATAATCCGCATCCTCCGGCAGGCTCTCGATCAGCTCGCGATACGCCTGTAATGGGCTGTGCGGCGGCACGATGCGTAACTGACAGTGTTCACGGATGAACTCGAACACACCCTCTACGGCCTCTAAACCCGCCTCGGTCTCAAACTCGATCTCGTAACCCAAGTAGTTCTGCTGGGGATCAAAATCAGCCCCCTGTGGAATTGATTTAGTCAGGGTATGCACATGGACGATGCGCCCCAATTCACCCAGGTAGCGGATGAAATGAATGGGCTCCAAGCCCTTACGCAACACATCTGGCGATGGGCGCAGTGAAATATGCCAGCGGGGTTGTTCATCGGAGCCAGCCGGGGAATGCGCAGCAGGTGGCGCGGGTAACAGCTCAACGGTTGGATTGATCAGATACTGATTCAGCTGATTCAGCAGGCGCTCCCGGGTCACCGGGTCAGGGTCATTGTGCTCGCGGCGCTGCTCGACCTCATTGACCATACTGGCGATGTAATCGCCCCCGGCCAGCAACAGCGGCAACAGATGCACATCGAGCGGCACATCCCCGCCACGCACTTGCTCCAAAACACTCTCAAGGGTGTGGCAAAAGCTGACCAGATTATCCAGCGCAAACAGCCCTGCCGAGCCCTTGATTGTGTGTACCGCCCGGAACACAGCGTTGATGTGCTCCGTGTCATAGCCATGGTTTTCCAGCTGAAGTAAGGCCGCGTCCATTTCGGCCAACAGCTCCCTGGCCTCCTGAACCACCACTGAACGAGCCTGATCAAGATTCATGCAGCCACATCCGTCAGAGCCAACTCATCACTCAGGTTAAGCAGCTGTAAGACCTGCGAAATAGCCAGCGAAAAACCTATCCATTGCAACGGAACTCCTTTACATACAGCCTCACGCTGAACATGCAAAAGCACTTGCAGCGCGCTGCTGTCAAAGTCGAGCACATCCATCAAGTTCAGACGCAGACTGGCGTTATCAGCGAGTAATGCCATTAGTTGATCACGCAACGTATCGGCACAGTCCAGCGTCAACTCACCGGAGATTTCGAAAGTGGGCACGTCTGCATCGTCCCGTTTGTGGATAACAACCATGTCAGCCACCTCCCCCTGCACGGACATGCAATGTTTAGTTATGTGAAAACTATAGGTCAGCCTTGCGCTGTCAGCGAATCAGCACCTTGGCGTGAGGCAGTCAGTACAGGTGCTCTGCCAGGGTCTTAGAGACCAAGTCGTTGCCCACTGCCGGGCAACATTGGCATCCTCGTGCGGTCTTCTATGCTTACTGCACATTCAAACGGAACCTGAACATGCCTTTTCTGCAACCCCGCTCACTGCTCACCCTATGCCTGATTACCTTGATGAGCCTGCTCAGTGCCTGCAGCACGCTGACACCCAGCGACCCGCCGCGCATCCAACTGGTCAATGTTGAACCCTTGCCAGGAGAAGGGCTGGAAATGCGCTTTGCCATCACCCTGCGGGTGCAGAACCCGAACGACCGAGCAATCAGCTTCAACGGTATAGCCCTGGACTTAAAGGTGAACAACCAGCCACTGCTTAGTGGTGTCAGTGACCAGAGCGGCGAAGTGCCACGCTACGGTGAAACCCTGGTGAGAATCCCTCTTACCCTTTCAGCCTATTCGGCATTGCGCCAAGCATGGGCGGTGAGCAATAACCCGAACCTGCAAAAAGGCTTGCCCTATGAGCTCAGTGGCAAGCTGGGTGGAGGCCTGCTCGGCACTGTCAGATTCAAAGAAAAAGGGCTAATGGACTGGCCGCAAACCCCAGCTCGCTAGGCTTGTGAGCGGGTTACGGGCTAAATGAGACAAAACCTTATATAATATGCGGCCTTTTTCAACGGAACACACAAGGACACAACAGTGAGCACTTTGCCACCCTGCCCCAAATGCAACTCCGAATACACCTACGAAGACGGCACTCAGCTGGTCTGCCCGGAGTGCGCGCACGAGTGGTCGGCCACTGAAACCGCCGACGCTGGCGATGACGTCAAAGTTATCAAAGATTCTGTCGGCAACGTCCTGCAAGATGGTGACACCATCACCGTGATCAAAGACCTCAAAGTCAAAGGTTCGTCCCTCGTAGTCAAAGTTGGCACGAAGGTTAAAGGCATTCGTCTGGTAGACGGTGACCACGACATTGATTGCAAAATTGACGGCATTGGCGCAATGAAACTCAAATCCGAGTTTGTGCGTAAGGTCTGATCCGCTTCAGTTCCTTAAACCCCGCTACGGCGGGGTTTTTTGTTCCATTACAAAAAGCTTCCAATATCCATTTGCCATTAAAAAATACTCAACAGACTTTACCCTCTGCCTGACTAGCGGCCATCTATTTCTGCGCTAACCTTCAAATGAAGTCTCTCGGAACGATGTATCCAAACACCGGTTACACCTGACCGGGAGGGACAATCTACATAAGAACATTCAGGTCCCTGCATGAACCGGCGCGACTATAAGAGGCAGCATCAACCATGAGCCCCTGTGCCCTTGCCCGCTTTTTGGGTATTTCAATTCTCCTAAGCCTGTTTAACACCACTTCAGCCACTGAAAGCCCTACAACCACAGCTCGCCCTAAAACACTGCTAACGCTGGTGTGGCACGACACCCAAGGCATCGTAAATAAAAACAAATTGGTTCTCTCGCAACTGGACGCGTTGCCACAAATAAAAAGAACACAGCAGCTGCCCTCCCCTTTGGGGATACCAGGCCGTCATGAATGGCAAGGTGTCAGCCTGCACGAGTTGCTGAAGCTCAGTGGAGGTACGGCCAAATCAATACGGGTCATGGCCTTAAATGGTTATTTCGCTTCGATACCACTCTCCGATGTACAGCAGTTCGATCCGCTACTGGCCTACCGGCGTGACGGACAAAACCTGACGATCAGAGACAAAGGTCCTTTCATTTTGGTTTACCCATTTGACGACTTTAACGAGCTGAACCAACAACTTTATATAAACAGGTCGGTCTGGCAGATACATGAAATCCATTTTGAATAAGTATCCGCCTCTACGCAGGCTTAAACGTGTCATTAGGGGGAGCTGGCTGGCAGAGGGCTTACTGCTGTCTGTCATTCTGATGATCGTCATCACGTTGGTAGCACTGCGCATTGCCCAGCTGGAGATGAATGCCCTCTCTCGCCCACACCAAAGCACGGATCGTTGGAAGATCACCAACATCGCCTTGGAGCTGCACCACCTCGACCACCTGGCCCTGGAGGCCGTAAAAGCCCCAACGACAGATGCATTGGATGAAATCACCATGCGCCTGGAGGTACTCAGCAGCCTGCTGATGGAAGAAGAGGCCGAAAAAAACGCCCCGCAAAGCCTGCTGTTCTCGCTGACAGAATCAAGAAGCGTACTGGAAAAGCTCAGGACCCAGATTGATCAATGGGGCTACATAATCGCCAATACAGCAGATACCCATGCAACAGTCAGGGAGATAGCAGAGAACGTCTGTGACTTGGCAGAAGAAATGCGCGCAGCTGTTATGGCTGTACACGTTGCCAGCTCAATGGAACAGGACAAAGTTCGAGTCAATCAGTACAACCGGCTGGCCATGCTGAACTGGATTCTGATCCTATTGTTGATCGGTATCGCAGCTCTAGTCATCAAGTTGATCTTGGACAGGCAAGCCGCGAAACGCATGTCCAACCACCTCGCATTAGTCAATAGACGTCTCGAATTCCGGGTCAATCGGCGCACTCGACAGCTGGCAGAAAGTAAAGAACTGCTACGTTTCATTCTCGATGCCAGCCCTAGTGAAGCGGCCTTAGTGAGTGCCGACACTGGTGAAGTGTTGTTTATCAACAAGACCTTGCTTGATCGAATGGACCTGAGCACGCCGCCGGAAAAGCTCTTTTTGAAATCCCTCTTGGTGGACCGCCTGCAAGGGCAACAGTTTATTGATGAACTGGAGCAATACGGGCGGGTGGACGATCTGCAAACCCAGATAATGCCAGGCAAACCGTACTGGAGTTCGCTGTCAGCGAAACTGGTGGAAATAGAAGGCAAACTGGCCCATTTGCTCTGGGCCTTTGATGTCACTGAACACCGTAAATTGCTGGAGATGCTCGAATCCCAGGCCAACACAGACTCCATGACACAACTCTACAACCGTCGAGCGTTCTATCGAGCGGGCGAGAAAATCATCGACAGCTGCAAACGCTATAACCACTCCTGCTGCTTGCTGATGTTGGATATCGACCACTTCAAACGGATCAATGACACCTACGGCCATGCTTCAGGTGATTTAGCCATTCGCGCCGTCAGCGACGTCTTACGTAGCAACCTACGCGATGCTGATGTGATCGGCCGCATAGGTGGAGAAGAGTTTGCCGTGCTGCTGCCCCATACCGACCCTCAGCAAGCTGAAGACAGTGCCGAACGTATTCGTGCGGCCATCAAGGCACAGGCGTTGGGCGACGGACCACGGCCTTTCAACATCACCATATCTATTGGTGTCGCCGTATTCGACCCGGTCGAGACTGAAACCCTTGAACTATTACTGATCAGGGCAGACAAGGCACTTTACAAAGCCAAGCAATCCGGCCGCAATCGCGTGGAGACCTAATCACCATGTCCAAGAACTTCCTAATCGTTGACGACAGCATGGTTTCTCGCATGATGACCAAGAGCATCATCAGCAACCTGCACCCGAGCTGGAAAATCTTTGAAGCGTCCAACGGCGAAGGCGCTATCGAGACCTGTCGGCAGCAAGCCATTGACCTCATCAGCATGGACTTGAACATGCCCGGCATCAGTGGCTTAGACGCAGCCACCACAATTTTGGAGGAAAATCCAAACGTCAAAATTGTGATGCTCACCGCCAACATTCAATCTGCCATTCAAACCAAAATACAAGAACGTGGGCTGACCTTCCTGGCTAAGCCCATCACTGCAGACAAGGGGCCAGCACTGCTGCGCGCACTGGGGCATTAAGATGCACAAACTATCGACACTACAGACGGACGTGCTCTGCGAGATGTTCAACATCGGCATCGGCCATGCCGCTGCTGTCATGAGTGAGATGCTGCAAGACGAAGTCCTGCTCAGCGTGCCTGAAATCCACTTTATTACCGTCAGTGAAGTGACTGACCATCTGGGCCGTAAAAGCAAATCCATGTATTGCATCCGCCAACCTTTTACTGGCCGTTTCTCCGGCAATGCCCTGCTGATATTCCCGGAGGACAAAAGCCTCGAAATGGTCAAAAGCATTATTGGAGAAATCCCCCCCGGCACCGAGCTGGAACAATTTCAGCGCGATGCCCTGATGGAGGTCGGTAATGTGGTCCTCAACGCCTGCCTGGCCTCATTGTCCGAAATCACCCGCACCCCATTTGAATGCAGCATGGCCTCAGTCGATTCCGGTGATACCCGAAAAGTGTTGGGCTCGCGCGTACAGAATCATGTGGTACTGCTGATTCATATCAGCTTCCATCTGACCAAACAGGACATCGAAGGCTTTGTCGTGTTCGTCATGAACTCCACGTCCTACGAAGACATGATCGGAGCGGTAGATCGCTTTATAGCCAACCTCGGCTAAGTAATACGCATGCAGCAAGTGGCTCCAACTGGTGCATGTTATGAGCCGGACAAAAAGCCATACCTTTGCCATTACACTCAACACTAAGGTGTGATAAAAAAGCGTAGCAACCCCTTCACGCGCCTCACCTTTTGCCTGCTCATTTCCTACTTTTTATCTAGGAGTTGTATGTGTAGAGCGGTATTGTTTCTACTGCTTTGGATTTCCTTCGGAGCCTGTGCCGAAGATTGGCGAATATTGGGGGATGAAAAATTCGCCCCCTACAGTTACTTAGGCCAAGACGGCCGCACCCCACAAGGCCACGACGTCGAACTGGTAAAAGCCGTACTAGACGAAGCCAACATTAACTACCAATTACAACTCTACCCCTGGCAACGACTCATCAGCTTGCTGAGTAAGGATGCCGCCACCGCCGCCTTTCCCTTTGTCGACAGCCCAGAACGGCGCAGCCAGTTCGAACTGGTCGGCCCCATCCGTTACGGGCGTACTGCGTTTATCGTCTCGTGCAATGTCAATTTGACCGACTGGAAGAGCTTTAATGACTTAGCACCCTTCACTATCGGCCAAGTTCGCGGTTACGCCTATGAAGGCAATTTCGACAAGGCGCCTCTGTCACGCAATACCCAAGCCAACAACCCACGCCAACTGGTTTCGATGTTATTGGCCGGACGTATTGACGTGATTGTGGGGGATCAAGCGCAGCTGATGTACTGGATCAAACTGGAAAACGCGCAGCATCAAGTACGGGTGTTACCCACACCGCTGGTGATCATGCCGCGCTATGTGGGCTTCAGTAAAAAAAACGCTGACAGCGCTCGAATTTTTGCCGAGGCTTTGGAGCGTCTGCGCCAAAACGGCACGCTTGAACAACTGCACATGGAATTGCAATAAGCCGTCGGGCGGTCACTGCCTCACTGCACCGGCAGGAAGTTCATAAACAGCAAACTCTGCGCATAGCTCACACCCAACCGGCGGTAACGCTCATCCAGTACATCGGTGAGCAGATCAAGCCGCGCTACAATCTTCCCGAACTCCACCGCATAACTCAGGTTACGCCCGTCCGCCGATATCTCGTTGGAGAGCAGCCAAGGCTTGCCTTCAGCGTCCGTACGCTGGGCCAACATCCAACTGGCTACTTCAATATTACGTGCGGCGTTGTGCACAAACTTCGGGTCAATGGTATCGCTCATGTAGTACTCAGTACGGCCACCGTGAGCGGTAATCAGCATACTGGCCAAGGAGTAAATAAAGGCCCCTACCCGGTCCCCTTGGTATTCGGCGCTCAAGGTATAGCTCAATGCTGCAATATCCTTGCGCCCGCCCAATTGCGGCAGGGGCTCATCATTTTCAATCGCCCGATGCACCGCAGCCTTGGCCGACTCGGCATCAGGCAAGCCGGTTTTACGCCACTCACGGGGGTTACGCAGATACAGCTTGTCCATCAGCCGATAAAGGCTGTTCAAGTTATTACGCATACCCAGTGTTGCCATACGGTCAGCATGCGATTGGAAGAACTCGCTGGCCTTGGCAGGGCTGCTATTGCTGACAATGGTTTTGTGATCCTGTCGCGTTGAGCAGCCGCTCAAGACCAGCAAAATCAAAACGCTAAGAAGGGAAAAACAGCGCCACTGCGCCATCCCGGTAGTGCCATTTGGCCTTCCGGTGCGATCTTTCGTCCGTTCAAATCGCTGCACAGTACTCATCAGTGGAGGTCATCCGCTGCGGTGTTGTGAGGTAAAGCTAGCAAAAAGAAAGCTACATTGACCAACTTTTAAACAAAAATATGTCAATAAATCCCAACAACTTACCGCCAACTGTTAAATCTCATTGGTAGATGGCAGACAGCAAGACGGCGCAAAAGTTGAAAAAAACCTTTCACCCAATAAGAACGAACTGAAAATAACTCCAATAGAAACAGACTCACACCCTATAAGTGAGCCCAATCACAGTATGATGGTCGGCCTTTTTCGTACCAGACAGCGCAATGCCCTCCGCACTACTCCTGACAACACTCCTGATCGGTCAAAACCTGCTGGCTGATCCTCCCCAAACGCTTACAACCGCCAAACAGATCGCCCGACAGATCTACGCTGCTCAGCCAACTACGTTTTATTGTGGCTGCCGTTTCAACGGAAACCGGGTTGATTTAGCCAGTTGCGGCTACCAACCACGCAAACAGGCCGAACGTGCCCGCCGCCTGGAATGGGAGCATGTGGTCCCGGCCTGGGTGATCGGCCACCAACGCAAGTGCTGGCAAAACGGCGGCCGCAATAATTGCTCGCGCAATGACACAACCTATCAGGCCGCAGAAGCCGATCTGCACAATTTAGTGCCCAGCATTGGCGAGGTGAACAGCGACCGTTCCAACTTTGCCCTCGGCATGCTCAGCCAAAAGCCTAGCCAATACGGTGCCTGCAAGATGGTGGTGGATTTCTCAGCGAAAACCGCCATGCCACCAGAACAGGCTCGCGGCCCGGCGGCACGCATCTATTTATATATGGCGGATCAGTATCGCCTGCGCCTGTCCAACCGCGACCGCCGCACCTACGAGGCGTGGAACCGCCAGTACCCGGTCAGTGAATGGGAGCGCTGGCGTAATCAGCAAGTTGGCTGCGTGATGGGCCACGGCAACCCCTATGTTGGCGAGGTGGATGCCGTACAGTGTTTGTTGCAGCGAGTGCTCAGCACACGCTAATTGCCGCGCCTCAGTCTTCGCGATTCAGGAAGGGGCTACCGCAAGGCAGCCCCCCATCTCCCACTCAGACTCAACCGCCGTAACCACCGCCCAGCACCTTGTACAGCTGCACCTGATTTTGCAGCTGCGAGGACTGGTTCTGCAGCAGGCTGTCACGGGCTGAGAAGAAGTTCTGCTGGGCGCTGAGCACGGTCAGGATATCGGCCGAACCCTGACGGTATTGCAGCTCGGCCAGACGGAACGCTTTCTCCGCATAGGCTACGACCTGCTGCTGGCTTTGGTATTGCAGTTGGCCTTCACGCAGGGCGATCAGCGCGTCTTCCACTTCCTGCAAAGCGGTAATCACGGTCTTGCGATAGCCGTCCGCCAGTTCAACATAGCGTTCTTGCGACAGCTCTACGGCACCACGCAGAGCACCGCCACGGAAGATCGGTTGCAGCACCGAAGCGCCGAGGCTGCTGGCCAGATTGGCGCCGTTAAACAGGTTGCTGAACACATCCGCACTGTAGCCGCTGGAGCCGGTCAGGCTGAGGCTGGGGAACAGCGCGGCACGGGCTGCGCCGATATCTGCATTGGCAGCCCGCAGGCGCGCTTCCTGCGCCTGAATATCCGGGCGACGCAGCAGCAATTCGGAAGGCAACCCTGCCACCGTGCTCTGGGGCAGCATCAGCTCACCGAGGCTGTCTGCTTTAACCTGTGCAGCAAAGCCCTGAGGCATTTCACCGATCAGGATAGCCAGCGCATTTTCAGCCGTCTGGCGTTGCTGGCGAATACCCGGAATGGAGGCGCGGCGCTGCTCCACCATGGTCTGCTGCTGGACCAAATCCAGCTCACTACTGGCGCCCAGACGGGTCTTGGCCTCGGCCACTTTCAGCACTTCTTCAGCGTTGGCCAGGTTATCCAGGGCGATGCGTTCGCGCTCGCGCAGCTCTAACACTTTGAGGTAACTGCTGGCGGTGGATGCAGCCACCGTTAAGGCTACCGTGTCGCGCTCAAAGGCAGTCGCTCGGGCACCTTGAAGGCTGCCTTCAAGGTTGTTGCGGTTCTTGCCCCAAACATCCAGCTCGTAACTGATCGACAAGCCTGCGGAGAACGACTCACGCACACCGCCACCGGCGTTGTCCGCCGCAAAATTACGGCTGCCGCCGACATTACCGCTCACCGATGGCAACAACGGCGCACCGGCGATGCGGGCCTGAATATCTGCCTGACGCACACGGCTCATGGCAGTGGACAAATCCAGGTTGCCGCTGGCCGCGCGCTCAACCAGGGTGGTCAGTTCATCACTGCCAAATACCCGCCACCATTGGGGATCAACCACCGTACTGCCCTGTCCTTGCTCGTATTGTTCCGGCAGCGGCAATTCAGGCGTTTCGTATACAGGCGCCAGATTGCAGCCCGCCAACATTAATGCGCACACCAGAGGCAGCGGTTTAAACATCGCTTTCATCACCATTAATCCGAAGCCAGAGCTTGAACAGGGTCGAGATGGGCCGCCTTGCGGGCAGGCATCAGACCGAAGATAAGACCGGTCGCAAAGGCACAACCGAATGCCAACAGCACCGGTGCCAGGGTGAACTCCACCGAGGTACCAAACATGCGCAGCAGCCACGCAACGCCCAGCCCCAGCAACACACCCAGCACCCCACCGATGGCAGACACCACCAGTGCTTCAGTGATGAATTGCTGAAGGATATTGCCCGTGCGCGCCCCCGTGGCCATGCGGATACCAATCTCGCGGGTACGCTCCGTGACGTTCACCAGCATGATGTTCATCACGCCGATGCCGCCCACCAGCAGCGAGATCGCCGCAATCGAACCGAGCAGAATAGTCAGGGTGTCCTGAGTCGCCGTCACTGCATCCAGTAGCGATGCAGTGTTACGAATCTGGAAGTCCTCCACACCGTTATGGCGCTTAAGCAACTCCTGCCGGATCACCTCTTCCGTTTCAGTAATGCGCTCAATGTCGTCGATGTAGGCCGTAATGCTCTGCACATAACGCTGACCAAACAGACGCAAGCTGCCGGTGGAGAACGGCACCAGGGCTACGTCATCCTGATCCTGCCCCCATGGTGTTGCGCCCTTGGCACTCATCACACCAATGACCTGGAACGGCACGTTCTGGATCAGCACGTACTGCCCCACCGGGTTTTGCTCCGGGAACAGGTTTTGCGCCACGGTCTGGCCCAGCACAGTGACCGTCGCGTAGGCACGCTCATCCGCCTCGCTGAAAAATGCCCCCTGAGCCACCGGCCACTCACGGACCTCCGTCATGCTCGCGTTGGTCGCAGTAATGCTGGTTTTGTAGTCGATATTGCCTGCACGCAGCGTCGCGCTGCCTTGCTGCTCACCCAGCGCATCCCGAACATTGGGCAGCTGCGCAATGGCTTTGCCATCCTCAGCGGTCAGCGTGGCCGTCACACCATCGGCTGAGCGCGGCATGTTCGGCGCGCCGGGGCGGATCGACAGGAGATTGGTCCCCATCGCACTGATGCGATCCACCACGCTCTGCCGCGCCCCGTTGCCCACCGCCAGCATCGCCACCACCGAGGCCACACCGATCACAATGCCAAGCAATGTCAGCACCGTGCGGAACAAATTAGCCTTAAGCGCACGGCCGGCCATGCGTACAGCCTCGCTAACATCCGCAGCGCCCGCACCGGCGGGTGTGGTGTTCAGAGCAAAGTCCACAGGTGCTGCGCCCTCAGACTTTTTCGCGCCACTGTCGGCCACGATCAAACCATCACGGATCTCGATCTGGCGGTCAGCGTGGGCAGCCACTTCGCGGTCGTGGGTGATGATGATCACCGTCTTACCCTGGGCCGACAGCTCCTTGAGCAGGGCCAACACTTCCTGCCCGGATTTACTGTCCAGCGCGCCGGTGGGCTCGTCCGCCAGAATCACCTCGGCATCGTTCATCAGCGCACGAGCAATCGACACCCGCTGCTGCTGGCCACCGGAAAGCTGGCTAGGGCGGTTGCGCAAACGCTCCCCCAGGCCCAGGCGCTTGAGTAAATCAGTCGCCCGCACATGCCGCTCGGCAGCGGGAGTGCCCGCGTAAATCGCTGGAATCTCGACGTTCTCCAGCGCATTGGCGGAAGAGATCAGGTTGTAGCTCTGGAACACAAAACCGAAGGCTTCACGGCGCAGCGCCGCCAACCCGTCGGTGTCCAGCTCCGCCACCGGATGCCCGGCAAACAGGTACTCGCCACCGCTGGGTTTATCCAGGCAGCCGAGGATGTTCATCAGGGTGCTTTTGCCTGAGCCGGATGCCCCCATGATGGCGACAAACTCACCGCGCGCGATCTCAAGGTCGATGCCGTGCAGCACCTTCACCTCGATTGCGCCCGTGTTGAAGCTGCGGGTGATGTTCCGCAAGGAGATTAATGCACTCATGATCTAAGCCTTAGAAACGTGGACCACCGCCCGGAGGGCCCATACGACGGCCGCCACCGGCGCCCTGACCTTCAGCCCCGGCCGGGCGTGGCGCCATAGCGGGTTGCGTAGCAGCCAACTGCTCACCCTCGACAATGCCCTCCAGCACCTGCGCATTAACCCGGTCACGCAGGCCGATCTTGACCATGCGCTCCACTGGCTTGCCCTTCTCCATCACCTGCAAGCGGTACACCGTCGCCCCATCCGGCAGCGGGCGGCCACGGCGGTTCTGCAACGCCGACACGGGAATGGTCAGCACGTTGTCTGCCTTGGCATTGATAAAAAACACCTGGGCGCTCATCTGCGTCATCAACTTGCGCTCGGGGTTATCCACATCGAACTGAGCGTTGTAGAGCACCACGTTATTGGTCACCGTCGGCGTCGGCAGAATCTGCCGAAGCGTGGCCTCCCAGCGCTGCTCACTGCCAAGGGTGGTGAAGTACACCGGCATGCCTTCCTTGAGCTTGCTGATATCGGCCTCGGACACTTGCGTGTCCACCGTCATACGCGACAGGTTGGCGATCTGCACAATCACCGGCGCCTGCTGGTTGGCGTTGAGGGTCTGGCCCTGTTTGGCCGATTGCGACACCACGGTGCCGTCCATGGGCGCGAAGATTTTGGTGTATTCGAGGTTGGTGCGATCTTCTTCCAGCCCCGCTTCAGTTTGGGCAATTTGCGCCTGCAAGGCTTCGATCTGCGCGGACTTCACCTTCACATCCGCCTGCGCGGTTTGCAGCAGTTCCTGGCTGGTTGCTTTCTCCGCAAACAACGCCTGCTGGCGCTTGAGTTGAATCTGCGCAAGCTCCAGCTGCGCCTGAGTCTGCTTAAGCTGAGCACGCTGATTGGTCAGCTGCGCCTGTGTCGCCACCACCTTGGCCTGCATCAGGCGCGGGTCGATCTCAGCCAGCAACTGCCCCTGCTTCACCTCATCCCCCAGTGCCACGTGCAGCTTCATCAACTGCCCGGAAACCTGCGCGCCCACATCCACATAATCCAGCGGCTGCAAGGTGCCCAACGCGGTGGTGGTGTCCTCGATATTGCCCTTGGTGGCGGTGATCAGCGGTGCCTTGGCGGCAGCGTTGGCGTCATCTTTCATAAACCACCAACCCGCACCTGTGGCGGCAACCAACGCGACAGCAATCAGCAAACTGCGGGGCGAAAAAAGGTTTGAGCGTAACGACATGGCGACTGCATCCAATTGATTAAGCGGTGTTTCCACAATGATGGCCATGCTAGCCAACACCCCCGACCAACGGAACGCAGTAAAGGGTAAAGGATGGGTAAAGCTGGGCTGACAAAGAGCTGAAATACAGATTTTCAGGGTGCTCGGACGCTGGGGCGAACCCTTTAACTCGCGCGCTGGAGGCTAAAAACACCAAACCCTAGGGTGGATGGACAAAGCCATCCACCATTGGCCAGTGCGGACACAGCCTAAACCGGAGTTGTAGTCGGGAATTTGGTGGATGAAAAAAGCGTCATCCACCCTACTTGCTAAGGCTTCAAATGCTTCAGCACTGGAAGAGCCACGGCAATCCATACGATTCCAAGAGCCAGCAGGCCAGAAGACCACCAAGCGCGAGCGCGCATACCGATCGGAACCATGGCCATCTCTTTCGGATCCAGTTCACCTCGTTTCACGTAATAACGCTCCAAGCAGATGGCCCCGCAGATCGCGTTCAACTGCATGTACCTGGCGATAAACCCTGCGCCTGACCACATCCCCAGCTGATTTCGTATAAACCGGCTGTTCGGGAACAAGCTGCGGACACGTTCGAGGTCGTGGTAAACCATATACACAGTTAAGGCCTGGCCGATTAGGACGATCACGAAAGGCGTGGCCATAACAATGAATGGCCACCACGAACCCCAGAACCAACTCATTGGATTACCTCGTAAAGCAGTTCGCCGGTGAAGGCGACGTCGTCGGGGGACTTCTTTGCGCTCGCGGTGGTCGAGGCGGCCAGGGACATTGAGTCTTGTACGCCACGGCAGATGCCGATAAATACGAACACTGCAATTAACCAGTAACCTGAAAACTTAGAACAAACCACACGTTGAACTTCTTGGATTTTGTCAAGCCTGCCTTTTTTCGTAGACTCATGCCAGAGCAAAGGTATACAGGGAGTTTTTCATGGCCACGGACAATAAGACGGGCTCATCGTACACATTTGATCAGGAATGGAATGCTGACTCTTCCTGGAAAACCGATGGCAGTGGTAATCGTGATTTAAGCTGGAAGCCAAGCCAAAGCTGGACCGAGACCGCCTCAAATAGGGTAAAGCCTGGAAACGGGGGAGCTTCGTTTGCAGCGTGGAATCCGCAGACACCGGCTACCGAGATGCTTGTATCCCCACAGGCAGAGCAAGTGCGAACACCAGCTCCACTTTCCCCAGGTTTTTACCTGATACCCCGCAGTATGAGTGGCGATCAGGTCCTAGCAATACTTTTTATAGAAAAGCCTGATGCAAATCTTGTCAGTCGCATTAAGTCCCTGAACCCTACATTTGATCAAGGCTTTAAGGCTGGCGAAATGTTTGTACTGGGCAACCTCGTTAATCCCACTGCTTGTTTGCGTGAGGAAGCGGATCTCATGAATGCCGCCGCTCAAGTGCGCACGGCTTTAGAGCCGTTGAGCGAGCCTGAAGCTGACTTCATGACTAAACATCAGGCAGAAATAGCCTTAATGCTCAGTGGCGGGAGTGATTCGTTAGGGGTATCCAAAGACGTCTTCGACAAAGGACTGAAGATTGTTGAGGGTACTTTGCATGATATTGAGTACCTCCATCAGCGTGAATTCGCTACGCACGGGCACCTACAAAGTCCCGAGTTCTTTCAAACGCGGAAGAAACTGTTGAGCCTCCTTGATAAGCAATTAAAGCTCACCCTTCTAGGTAAACAACTTGGTTTAGGCAGTTACCACACGTTACGTCGAGACTTAGGTATTTCTACACGCAGTGTTGTCCATCATTGGAGCCGAAGCGGAGCCCCGAACCAGATACCTGGTTATGCAACACACATGAGGGAGATAGCAAAAGCCGCAAAAATCCTCAAAGGCGGTGGACACATTGGAATGGCCCTCAGCGTTACCGCTTCAGGTGTAAAAATTAAGGAAGTATGTGAGGCGGGCAGTGCCACAGCATGCGAAAAGGTCAAATACACTGAGGCAGGCAGCTTGGCAGGAGGACTTGTTATCGGCACAGCATCTATGGCCATTGCAAGTTCATCCGCTGGCTCGCTTTGCGCCTTTATTGGTCTAGGTACTGGAGGTGTGGGAGGTGTGATCTGCGGCTTGGGAGTGATCGGAACCGTTTCATTTTTCGGCGGGAAAGTGGGAAGTGAAATTGGCGAGAATATCGGTGGAAGAATTTACGAGGAAATTCCCCAGTGAGTACCTGGATAAACGCATTGCCTCCGATTGCAGCCATTACGCTCTTGTTGCTGCCATTTGTTATCGCACTCGCAGGCATTTTGCTTTTTCTATACCAAGCCTATCGGGAGATGGATGTAATCCTTGCGACCTTTCCTAATAGCACCTATGTCAGAAACCGGTGTCGCTTGTGGGGCGGTAAAGGAATTGTCTCTCGCTTTATTCTAATCAGCAGCTTGGCGGCAGTTGCGCTCCGGCCCGGTGGGTATATACGCAGAGGCGAGCTTGACCCTACCGAATTGGAAAACTTGCCCCCCACAATCAGAATTCGTTTGCGAGTAGCGTGGTGGCTTTGTGTTATCGGCGTTGGGACTCTTGTCATTTTGTATGCCTTCATCTGATGTAATCAGTTGAAGGCAAATAGATACAACCTCCAGACATTCAAAGTAAAAACGCCCGCCAAATTGGCGGGCGCTTTTATCTAACTATCAACACCGATCAAGCCACTTCCACAGCCACCTTCTTCTGCTTCTTCTTAGCCTGATACTCACTGCACGCATCATGGAATGCTTGCAGCAGTGCGTTGTAGTCGCTCTTCTCCCAATAGCGATACTCAGGGTGCCATTGCACACCGACGGCGAAGTTTTTCGCGCCGATTACGCTGACGGCTTCGATCTGACCGTCTTCGGCGACGGCTTCAATTTGCAGGCCTTCGCCCAGGCGGTCGATGCCTTGGCCGTGGAGGGAGTTGACCTTCACGGTACGTTCGCCAATCAGGTTATGCAGCACGCCGCCTTCGGTGAGGGTGACGTCGTGCATGGGGCCGTAAGCGACGTCATCCGGGACTTCTTTGCGCTCGCGGTGGTCGAGGCGGCCGGGGACGTTGTGCACTTCGCGGTGCAGGGTGCCGCCGTGCAGGACGTTCAGCTCCTGTACACCACGGCAGATGCCGATAAAGGGGATGCCGCGATCAATGCAGGCGCGCATCAGGCGCAGCACGGTGGCGTCGCGGGGTTTGTCGGCAAGGCCGAGGCCGGGGTGGTCATCGCCATACCAGCTTGGGTGAACGTTCGACAGGGAGCCGCCGAACATGATGCCGTCTACATTGTCGAGCACGGTTTCCATGTCGAGATCATCCCCATAAGCGGGAATCATCAGGGGAAACGCACCATAACCGGTCACTGACTGTATGTACTTCTCGCCAACCAGATGAAACCAGCCGATATCTCGGTCGGTCAGCTGCCAGCGACACAGTGGAAGGCCAATCATTGGTTTACTCATTTCAAGGGTGTCCTCTTCTAAGAACCGTAGCGGTGGCCGGAGGCCTCCCGTGGCGGGTTCTGTTGATTGAAGTGGGCTGCCCTTGAGGGAGCGGTCTCATAAGCGTGACGGGCACACTAAGAGCCCGTTCCCGCAAGGGGTGCAGAGGCGTTTAGCCTCTGTACCAGCGCCGCGCCCGCGCGGCTGTTTTTGTTATCGGTGTTGCAAAATCTAAAGCAAAAAAAGGGCCGGTCGTGTGACCAGCCCTTTTGTTAAATCCTGTGTGCAAAGCGTTCCAGCGCAGCGAACGCGTTCGTACTCGTGCGCGCAGCCAGCAACCGGGCCGTGTGGCCCGATTGTGTGTGGCAGTGCTGAGCCGAAATGCGGTGCTGCATCTGGAACATAGGCCTTAACCGTTGCTCGGGAAGGCGAATTGCGCAGCCTCGTGGCTGGCGCGCTGCGGCCAACGCTGAGTGACGGCTTTTTTCTTGGTGTAGAAACGAACGCCGTCCGGACCGTAAGCGTGCAGGTCGCCGAACAGGGAGCGCTTCCAGCCGCCGAAGCTGTGGTAGCTAACCGGTACTGGCAACGGCACGTTAACGCCGACCATGCCCACTTCGATCTCGTCAACGAACAGGCGAGCCGCTTCACCGTCACGGGTGAAGATGCAGGTGCCGTTGCCGTATTCGTGATCGTTGATCAGCTTCATGGCTTGTTCCAAGCTGCCAACACGCACGATGCACAGAACCGGGCCGAAGATTTCGTCGGTGTAGATGGTCATTTCCGGGGTGACTTTGTCGAACAGCGTACCGCCGACGAAGAAGCCGTTTTCGTGACCGTCAACCACCAGGCTGCGGCCGTCTACAACCAGCTCAGCGCCCTGCTCTACACCAGCGTCGATGTAGCCTTTAACTTTGTCACGGGCAGCGGCAGTAACCAGCGGGCCCATGTCCAGACCGCAGGAAGTACCCGCACCCACTTTCAGCGCTTTGATCTGCGGAACCAGTTTCTGTACCAGTGCATCAGCGATCTGATCGCCTACGCATACCGCTACGGAGATGGCCATGCAGCGCTCGCCGCAGGAGCCGTAGGCAGCGCCCATCAGTGCGCTTACGGCGTTGTCCAGGTCGGCATCTGGCATCAGCACGGCGTGGTTTTTCGCGCCGCCCAGAGCCTGTACGCGCTTACCGCGCTTGGTGCCTTCGCTGTAGATGTATTCGGCAATCGGAGTCGAACCAACGAAGCTCAGGGCTTTGACTTCCGGGGCTTCGATCAGCGCGTCTACCGCTTCTTTGTCGCCGTTGATGACGGTCATTACGCCCTTCGGCAGACCGGCTTCCAGCAGCAGTTGAGCAATGAACAGGGTGGAGCTTGGGTCACGTTCAGACGGCTTGAGGATGAAGCAGTTACCGCAAACGATGGCCAGCGGGTACATCCACAGCGGCACCATCGCCGGGAAGTTGAACGGGGTGATACCCGCTACAACGCCAACCGGTTGCAGGTCAGTCCACGCGTCGATGTTCGGGCCGACGTTACGGCTGTAGTCGCCTTTGAGGATTTCCGGCGCGCCACAGGCGAACTCGACGTTTTCGATACCGCGCTTCAGCTCACCGGCAGCATCTTCGAGGGTTTTGCCGTGCTCTTCGCTGATCAGCTGGGAGATTTTGTCTTCGTTCTGCTCCAGCAGTTGCTTGAAGCGGTACATGATTTGCGCGCGCTTGGCAGGCGGAGTGTTACGCCAGGCCGGGAAGGCGGCCTTGGCCACGTCGATGGCCTGCTGGATGGTAGCGCGGTCGGCCAGTGCGACTTTCTTGGTCACAGCGCCGGTGGATGGGTTGTATACGTCAACGCTGCGGCCAGTACCCTGAACCACTTCGCCGTTAATCAAATGGCCAACAATGCTCATGCAAACCTCACTTACTTGTTCTTGAATCGGGCTGCCCGCTGGCAGCCCGTGAAGATCACTTGATCTCGGTTTCGACAAAGACCACTTCATGGTCGGTGTCGTTAATTACGTTGTGGCATACCCCGGCCTTGCGGAAGTAAGCCTGCCCGGCCACCAGCGGAGCGCGCTTGTCGCCCTCTGGGGTTTCCAGCAGCAGGGTGCCATTGGTCATCGGCACCACCACATAGTCATAACCGTGGCGGTGGTGGCCAGTTTCGGCCCCCGGTGCAAAGCGCCATTCGGTGACGATGACTTCGTCGTTGTCGACTTGTACGGTCGGTACTGCTTGTGGGCGCTGGCTCATTAGTCAAGCACCGCCAGTATGTCGCCCACGGCGTTGAACAGGGTGTCCAGCTGCTCAGGTGTGGTGTTGAAGGTTGGGCCAAACTGCAGGGTGTCGCCACCGAAGCGGACGTAGAAGCCTGCGTTCCACAGTTTGATACCGGCTTCGAACGGACGGATCACTGCATCGCCATCACGCGGGGCAATCTGAATTGCACCGGCCAGGCCACAGTTACGGATGTCGACGACGTTCTTGGTGCCTTTGAGCGAGTGCAGTTTCTCTTCGAATACCGGCGCCAGGGCAGCGGATTGTTCGATGAGGTTGTCGCGCTTGAGCAGCTCCAGAGTCGCCAGGCCTGCCGCCATGGCAACCGGGTGACCCGAATAGGTGTAACCGTGGCCGAACTCAACCATGTGCTCTGGGGTCGGCTGGTTCATAAAGGTGTTGTAGATCTCGCCGGTGGCGATCACAGCGCCCAGCGGAATCGCACCGTTGGTGACCTGCTTGGCGGTGTTCATGATGTCTGGGGTAACGCCGAAGTATTCAGCACCAGTCCACTTGCCCATACGGCCGTAAGCGGTGATCACTTCGTCGAAGATGAGCAGGATGTTGTGCTGGGTGCAGATTTCACGCAGACGTTGCAGGTAGCCAACCGGCGGCACGATGGCACCGGCAGAACCGGACATCGGCTCAACGATCACCGCAGCAATGTTGGAGGCGTCGTGCAGTTCGATCAGTTTCAGCAGCTCGTTAGCCAGTTCCACACCACCGGTTTGCGCCATGCCTTTGGTGAAGGCCATGTTCGGTTGCAGGGTGTGCGGCAGGTGGTCAGCGTCCATCATCTGGCCGAACATTTTGCGGTTACCGCCAATGCCGCCCAGGCTGGTACCGGCGATGTTCACGCCGTGGTAGCCGCGAGCACGGCCAATGAATTTAGTTTTGCTTGGCTGGCCTTTCAGGCGCCAGTAGGCACGGGCCATTTTCACCGAGGTGTCGGCACACTCGGAGCCTGAGCCGGTGTAGAACACGTGGTCCAGACCTGCTGGCATGATCTCAGCGATCTTCTCAGCCAGTTGGAAGGACAGCGGATGGCCGTACTGGAAGCCTGGAGCGTAATCCAGGGTGCTCAGTTGCTTGGCCACGGCTTGCTGGATTTCAGCGCGGTTGTGACCAGCGCCGCAGGTCCACAGACCGGACAGGCTGTCGAATACGCGACGGCCTTTGTCATCAATGAAGTAGTTGCCATCGGCAGCCACGATCATGCGCGGGTCACGCTTGAACTGACGATTAGCGGAGAACGGCATCCAGTGAGCGTCGAGATTCAACTCGCTGGTTACGGATGGCATAGCAGTCTGCGGCATGTTCATGTGTGGCCTCGCAAGGACAGACGGTGTTTTTGTAAGAGAAGCAGTTGCAGTCAAAGGTGCCAGAGGCTTAGAGTCAGGAAAACATGACTCTTTATATCTTTAGTTAAGCAGCCACTAAACTATGAGCACACGCCGCCCGGAACCTCTTGCCCAAGTCAGCGACTTTGACATCCGCCTGATCAAACTCTTTCGCACCGTGGTTGAGTGCGGCGGTTTCTCCGCCGCTGAAAGCGCGCTGGGGATTGGCCGCTCGGCCATCAGCCAACAGATGAGCGACTTGGAACAGCGCCTGGGCCTACGCTTGTGCCAGCGCGGCCGGGCAGGCTTTGCCCTGACGGAGGAAGGCCGCGAGGTGTACCAGAGTTCGATGCAACTGTTAGCGGCGCTTGAAAGCTTCCGTACGGAGGTAAACGGCCTGCACCAGCACTTGCGCGGCGAGCTGAACATCGGCCTGACCGATAACCTGGTGACCATCCCGCACATGCTGATCACCAACGCCCTCTCCCGCCTTAAGGAGCGTGGCCCGGATGTACGCATCAACATCCGTATGACGACACCGTCAGAGGTTGAGCAAGGGATTCTCGATGGCCGCCTGCACATTGGCGTAGTGCCGCAGGTGGGCGCGCTGTCTGGCTTGGAATACCAGAGCCTGTATGAAGAACGCTCACTGTTGTATTGCGCCGTGGGCCATCCGTTGTTTTATGTGGATGACAACCAGCTGGAAGATGAACGCCTCAACACGCAGGAAGCGATCGCGCCGACCTTCCGCCTGCCGCCAGATGTGCAGAGCCATTATCAGGTGCTCAACTGCACGGCCAGCGCCTCTGACCGTGAAGGTGTGGCCTTCCTGTTACTGACCGGGCGTTATATAGGTTACCTACCGGATCACTACGCGCAGGTCTGGGTGCGAGAGGGTCGATTGCGCGCACTCAAACCCGCCACTCGCTATTACGACATCAGCCTCGGAGCCGTGACCCGTAAAGGCCGCAGAGCACATTTAGTGCTGGAAAGCTTCTTGAACGAGCTGGCCTGAACGGCCTAGAGCGGCGCAAATTTTGTCAACGTCTCAACGGCAGTTAAATGACGGCAAGATTCTTGCTATCAAAACGCCACAAGACGAGGCAGCCCGATAACGCATCAACGAATGCCCCGTTCCTTAAGTAGCTTGCCGATAAAACTAAATAATTAGAGAGCGACGGACGATGCACTTCTTCACACCGGTTCTGGCCCTCATGAACCGCGCGCGTTATGCCCATAAGTTCATGCTGATTTTCGCCTTGTTCATGCTGCCCTACTGCGGCCTGTCAATCAGCAAACTTGCAGATTTGAATGCCGTACTTGAGCAATCGCGCTTAGAAATGCAGGGCCTCCAAGCTATTGAGAAGTATCTCCCGGTCTACCACCACGCCTACGAGCTAAGTGGCCTGCACGTTGTCAGTTATGCGCGTAACAAAGATGACGTCAGCAAAATGCTCAATGAGCACAGCCAAACCTTTACCCAAAACGCCAAGGCGTTGAATGAGCAGTTGCACGATCCGATCTTTGAGAACTTGCTAAGCCCAACCGAAGACCCGGGCCTTGAAGTCGACAAAAAGAAGCTGGGCACCCAAGGCCTCAGCGCGCAAATGATCGCCCATGGCCGCTATCTGTACACCTTTAGCGGCAATATCAGCGAGATTGCCGCCGCAACCAAACTGAGCCAGGACAGCGACCCGCGTATCTACCGCAACGTCAATCTGCTGCTCACACAACTGATGCCGCTGTACGAGGTGATGAATAACACCCGCACCTTCTCGGCTTATCTGTCGGCCTATGGCTATCTCGAATCCACCACGCGCCCAACTATCGTCAATCAACTGCCTGCGCTAGAGCTGTACGCGAACAGAACCGCCAGTAAAGGCAACCCAGATGCCATCAACCTGATGACTGAAGCAGCCAAACAAGCCGCTGAGGCGTACAAACGCAACGTCGTCGATGTGTACACCAAAAGCGGCTATTTCGATCTGGAAGGTCAGGAGCGCTGGAAGACCCGCTACGACGATGCGTTGCCGCAGGTCGACATGCTCAACCAAGCTAAAGACATTCTACTCAGCGAAACCTCCAGCCTGTTGCAGGCGCGCATCAACGAAAACCTACGCGCGCTGGTGTTTTGGGCCGTGACACTGGGGTTGGTTGTCCTGTTGCTGGTGTACTTGTTTATCGGTTTTTATCTGTCCGTGCGCCAAGCCATCCGTGACATCACCACGGCAACCCGGCGCATGGCCGAAGGCGATCTGATGCAGTCCCTGCGCACTCAGGCCCGAGATGAGTTGGGCGATCTGGCCAATGACTTCAACGAGATGCAAAGTCGCGTCAGCCAACTGATCCGCGAAGTGGCCACCTTCTCTGAGTCGACCCGCAGCAAGGCGCAGAACGTCAGCGATATATCCTCCACCAGCCAAAACAGCATCCAACAGCAAGCCCGCGAACTGGAGCTGATTGCCACCTCCATGAGCGAACTGGTGAGCAACGTGCAGGAAGTAAGCCGTAACTCCCACGTAACCGCCGAGAAAGCCAATATGGCTGGCGACAAATGCCGCGAGGGACGCACGCAGGTTGGGCACGCTGTTCAGCGCATCAACCAGCTCTTCTCTGAGATGGACGACTCCATCCGTGCGATTACCTCGGTAGAGCTTGAAAGCCAAGAGATCGCCAAAGCCGTTGACCTGATCAAAAGCGTTGCCGAACAAACCAACCTGTTGGCCCTGAATGCAGCTATTGAAGCGGCTCGCGCAGGCGAACAGGGGCGCGGTTTTGCGGTGGTGGCAGATGAGGTCCGCAGCCTCGCCATCCGCTCACATCAGCTGACAGGAGAGATTGACCAGACCATCGAGCGCTTGCGCGTGCAGGTCAGCGATGCAGTGAAAACCATCCGCGGCAGCCACCACAGTGCGGCGCAGAGCGTGGAACAGATCAACCTGACAGCCAGCATCTTTGAACAGATTACCGGCAGCATGGACCAGATCATTGACCACAACATTCAGATCGCCTCGGCCGCTGAACAGCAAGCCACAGTGGTACAGGGTGTTGAGCAGAACACGCTGGAAATCAAAAAGCTCAGCGACAGCAATGCCATTGAGGCGCAAAGCACCGTGAACATCAGTGACGAACTGGCCGGCATGACCCGCGACCTGCACAAGCTGATCGCGGCCTTCAAAGTCTGAGCATCAGGCGGCGCCAACGTTGTTGGCGCCGCTTTTTACTGCCGTATTGCACCAACAGCGTGCAAGCCCCCCATAACTCGCACCACACGCATGCCTAACTACCTGAAACTTGTGAACTTTCAATATCGTCAGGCACTAAACCTTGTCATTCATGTGGTACTGGGGTATCAGTGCACCTATTCAGCCCTAATAGCCTCTAACAACTACTATGAACGCTGCCGCACCAACCCCTATTTCTGTTGAAAAACCTGTTGGCCGAATCCGACAGAAAAATAAAGAAGCCATTATCAAGGCCGCCGAAGAGGAATTCGCGCGCCATGGCTTCAAGGGCACCAGCATGAATACCATTGCCCAGAATGTCGGCTTGCCCAAGGCAAATCTGCATTACTACTTTGGCAACAAGCTGGACCTGTACAAAGCTGTCTTGCTCAACATCCTTAAGCTGTGGGACACCTCCTTCGACAGCGTCACCGCTGAGGATGACCCGTACGAAGCGCTCTCCACCTACATTTGCGCAAAAATGGAACACGCCCGCCGTCACCCCAAAGCCTCGCGTATCTATGCGATGGAAGTGATCAGCGGCGGCGAAATCCTCGCCACCATGCTAGGCCAGGATTACCGCAACTGGTTCCAAGGCCGGGTTGCAGTGTTCGAAGCCTGGCAAAAAGCCGGAAAGATGGACCCGATCGACCCGACCCATCTTATTTTCATGCTGTGGAGCAGCACCCAGCACTACGCAGACTTCGCCTCACAGATCGGCCGTGTAACCGGTCACGCCCGTATGACCAAAGCGAACTTCGAGCAGGCATCTGATAATCTGGTGCACATCATTCTTAAAGGCTGTGGCATTAAGCTGCCTGAACATACCGATGCCCTTCACCCTGCTTGAACCCTGCGAATACCGCGAAGAAATCCGTAAAAGCCGCTTTATCGCTCTCGCCGCCCCAGCCACCAGTGCGGAGGCGGCCATGGCGTTTATTGCAGCCAACAGTGACCCAGCTGCCACCCACAATTGCTGGGCCTGGAAAGTCGGTAATCAATACCGTTTCAATGACGACGGCGAACCCGGCGGCACCGCTGGGCGCCCAATTCTGGCTGCCATCGAAGGGCAGGATTGCGACCAGGTCGCTGTACTGGTGATCCGCTGGTACGGCGGCATTCAACTCGGCACCGGCGGCCTCGCTCGCGCCTACGGCGGCAGTGCCAATAAATGCCTACAAGCGGCGCAACGCCAAGAGTTGGTTGCCCGTACCCACTACCGCTGCCACTGCCTGTTCGCTGAACTGCCGGTATTAAAAGCCCGCCTTGGCGATCTCGACTGTCTGCTGGTCAGCGAAACCTACGACGCCAGCGGCGCTGAGCTGGAACTCGCCCTGCCCCCGCAGCGCACCGAAGCCCTGCAACGCGTGCTGGCTGATATCAGCCGCGGGCGCAGCCTGTTGAAACCGCTGTAGAACACCTGTCGTCCACTTTCCCTCAGTACTCGGCTACGCCACGCTAACCTTGAAGTTGTTCTCCTGCTTGTCTAAAGCGATCAGGATGCTGATCACCGCCCTGAATAATCAGACCGACACCCGCAGGAAAGACAGGAAAAACCTGACCAAGCGGTTAGAATATCCGGCTTTTCTTATGATTTGAGGTTGCCATGTACGACTGGCTCAACGCCTTGCCCAAGGCTGAACTCCATTTGCATCTGGAAGGTTCTCTTGAGCCTGAACTGCTGTTTGCCTTGGCCGAGCGCAATAGAATCGCCCTACCCTGGAATGATGTCGAAAGCTTGCGTGCCGCGTATGCCTTCAACAATTTGCAGGAGTTTCTCGATCTTTATTACCAGGGCGCCAACGTGCTGCGCACCGAACAGGACTTTTACGACCTGACCTGGGCTTACCTGCTCAAATGCAAAGAGCAGAACGTGATTCACACCGAACCGTTCTTCGATCCGCAAACCCACACCGACCGTGGCATTCCTTTTGAAGTGGTGGTGCGCGGGATTACTCAGGCGCTGAAAGATGGCGAGCAACAGTTAGGCATTACTCACGGCCTGATCCTCAGCTTCCTGCGTCACCTCAGCGAAGAAGAAGCCTTCAAAACCTTGGAACAGGCCATGCCGTTCCGCGACGCCTTTGTCGCCGTTGGTTTGGACAGCTCAGAGCTAGGCCATCCGCCCAGCAAGTTTGAGCGCGTATTTGCCAAAGCCCGCAGTGAGGGGCTGGTCGCGGTGGCCCACGCTGGTGAGGAAGGCCCGCCCGAGTACATCTGGGAAGCGCTGGATCTGCTCAAGATCAAACGCATCGACCACGGCGTACGCGCCATCGAAGACGAGCGCCTGATGCAGCGCATCATCGACGAACAAATCCCGCTGACCGTATGCCCGCTTTCCAACACCAAGCTCTGCGTTTTCGACGACATGAGCCAGCACAACATCCTGCAAATGCTGGAACGCGGTGTGAAAGTCACGGTGAACTCAGATGACCCGGCCTACTTCGGCGGCTACGTAGGCGAAAACTTCGCCGCGCTGTACGACAGCCTGAACATGACCAAAGAGCAAGCCCAACGCCTGGCACAGAACAGCCTGGATGCACGGTTAGTCTGATCCCCAGATACCGAAGTATGGGTAAATCACTGCAAGGCTTTACCCACCCTCCATAACGTTTATTCGCGACTGAAGCTGTTCCTACAGCGCATTCTTGTAGGGGCGGCTTCAGCCGCGAAGTGTTATCGCACGCAGATCAGAAGCTGAAATCAACCTTAGTCCACAGGGTGCGCCCTGGCTCATTGAAGCCTTGCGGGTCATCCTGAATAAAGCCAAAACCAGCATTACCTGCAAGGTTCAGGTGCTCGCTGTATGTCTTGTCGAAGAGGTTATCCACCCCGGCGCTGACTTTGACTTCCGGGCTAATGCGGTAGGCAGCATTAAGTGAGAACACGCCGAAACCGCTGCTCTTTTCCAGGTCTTTGCCGACAACGTTGCCCTTGTTGATATCGACCCTATTCTGGCTGTCGACTACTCGCCACAGCGCTGCCGCACTCCAGCTTTCGCGTTCATAGCCCAGACCAAAGCGCGCCTCCAGCGGTGGGGTTTGTGACAGTGGCCGGCCATCCGAGCTGTTCTTACCCCAGGCGTAGGCGATACTGGCATCGGCCTTCCAGTTGTCTGTCAGGCGATAGCTGGCGCCCATTTCGCCACCCATGATGCGGGCATCAACATTGCTGGCTTCGGAACGGGTGTGGCCCGGCATCATGCCGGGTGAATAACTGAACAGGATGTAATCGCGCACCTGCCCGGCGTAGGCAGAAACCCAGGCTTCCAGTTTCTCGGTCTTATAGTTGAGGCCGAGATCCAGCTGGGTGGTTTTCTCCGGCTTCAGGCTTTCCATCGGCTGCACGAACCCCACCGGGCCGGGGCTGGCGGAGAACAGCTCCCAGTAATCCGGGAAGCGCTGGGTGTGACCAAGCCCCGCGTACCAAGTGGCCGGTATGGCTTGCAGATCTTGCTCGTAACGAACGAAGCCGCTGGGCAGCGTGTCGCTGCGGGTGTCATCGTAGGTCGGGTTGTCACGCAGGGTCATGCCGCTGCCAATGGTTTTGCGGAAGTCTTTAACGGAAGCCCGGTCTACCCTTGCCCCAGCGATCCAGCGCTGATCGCTGCTGAGGTGCCAAGTCAGCTCGCCAAACACACCGTAGTTATGGAATTCAGCATCCTTATCCCAGGGCTGCTCATCAAAGTCATGGTAGGTGCGGGTCATCATGTCGTAGCTGGAGCCGCGTTTGCGGTGTTCGTTGCGCTGGGCATCCACACCGCCTTTAAGCTCAAAGTCGTCCCATGCCCAGGTGCCGACCAGACGTGCGCCCAAGGTACGACGGTCGACATTACTGGCCATCGGATTCCCCATCATGCCGGTGCCGCTGGGCGTGCGCAGGCTGAAGTTATCCATCACATGATCGGCATAGTTGTAATACACACGCCCTTCCAGACTACGAAATACGTCGCCCAAGTTATCCAGTCGCACCTTAAGACCGAGGGTTTCACGCAAGAACTGGCTGCCGTCCATGCCACGACCGGCATAGCGGGCTTCACCGTCACCGCGACCGGCGCTCAGCTCGATCAGGGTGTCTTCATTGGGCGTCCAACCAAGCAGCACATCGCTGTTCCACTTTTCCCAACGCGACGGCACGGTGTCGCCATTGCCATCTTCGTAGTCATCTGCCTGGGCAGAGTTGGCCAGCAGGCGGATGTAGCCTTCGCTGCCACCGACTGCTGCATCCAGGCGGCGGTCAAAGCGGCCGTTGGAGCCGGCCAACACACTGCCATTCACGCGCCCGCCGAGTTCTTGAAAACGCTCAGTGTCGCGCTCGAAGAGGACCGTCGCGGCAGATCCGCCCGGCCCCCACAGCACGGTTTGAGGGCCTTTAATGACGGTGAGCTGATCGAAGTTTTCAGGGGACAAGTATGAAGTCGGCGCGTCCATGCGGTTCGGGCAAGCGCCGAGCAGTTGACCGCCATCGGTGAGGATATTCAAACGTGAGCCGAACTGGCCACGAAACACCGGGTCACCATTACTGCCGCCACTGCGAATCGCGCTGAAACCCGGAATAGTCTTCAGATAATCCGCCCCATCGGCTGCCGGGACTGGCTGGCGCGGCTGTTTGGGGTCAGTCACCACCGTTACCGGCGATTGTTGGGCCACGCCTGTCACTACCACAGGAGCCAGATGGATATGGGCATCCGCAGCAGTTTCAGCAGCCGTGGCCTGATTGGCAGACAGCAGGCCGAGACACAGCGGCGCCAACGTAAAAGGGATCCCATAGGATGAAACGGTGCGGCAGACTTTCTTATAAGCAGACATAAACATTCCCAAATCGAAATAAAAGTACGCCTTCCGCACACGTGACAGCGGTGCGGAGTAAGCGGCAATCAGTGATCGTTCAGGCGTGTTTTGGAGGGGCGCGGCTTCGTGCGCCGGGGAAAATCGCCGTACTGCTCAGCCCCAACGCCAGTGGGGCTGCTAATTGTTGAGGAGCCGCTGGCGGAAGGCTGAGTCGTGGCGTTGCGGCACCAGTGGCTGGGCTATGAAGCAACAACGTGCAATAGCCGCATTTGGCCCACAGTTCGTTATGGCCCTTATGCTCGCTGTGCTGGGAGGGATGCTCCCCGCAGGCCATTTCACTCACCCACGCAGGCTCGGCTGGCTGTAACAGCTGTGAGACCAACGGCCCCAGGCTGATCAGCAGCATGGCCAACAGCCCCAAGCAGAGGCTGCTGTAGACAGGTGAAAGGCGTTTAGCCTGCACGGGGTTTACTCAACAGGCCACGTTAGTGCCCATTGTGCTGGTGGCTGTGGTCGTCCCCTTCAGAAGGCGCCTCATCTTGTACAGCCACCTCCACGTCCACCTTTCCAGCCTTCTCGAAAACCAACGTCAGCGGGAATTTTTCCCCGGATGCCGCCTGTTTTTTCAGACCGAACAACATGACGTGATAGCCCATGGGCCCGAACTTAACCTCCCCTCCAGCAGGTAATGACACATCCTGCACCTGCTGCATTTTCATAACGCCACCGGCGTGAACATGCTCATGCAATTCTGCTTTGGCAGCAACCGGAGTGCTGGCGCCGATCAGCCGATCGGCCTGATCCCCCTTGTTATGGATAACAAAATAGGCGGCAGCAGTAGATGCAACCGGTGGCATGGCCCGCGACCAGGGATGGTCAATATGCAAGGTACCCGCGTCATACTCGTGGGCTTGAACAAACAGGCTCGGCATCAGTAATGCCACGATTAACAGGGTCTTTTTCAACAACATGACGGCTCTCCTTGAGAAGATCATCTGGACAAACAGCATTTGTCGCGCGGGACAACATCAAAGCGCTGCACACCGCCGCATAGGCTTGATGCAACAACCGCTTAAATATTTAAGACAGACGTATTCGTAGGGTGATTGCCTACGACATCGACTAAGACAGGGCGGGTGAAGCCCGGGGGTTGGCCGAGGGCCAGAGATAGCGCACCGCTGTTAGCGGGCTAAGCCAGTGGCTAAGACGGGGGGAGCGGGCTCGTGGGAGCAATCCCAGCAAGCCAAACAAGCTAATCAGCAGTACGGCTGAGAAACTGGAGCTCAGTGCGCAACCGGAACCCGCCAAGTCAGCAGCCATGCCGGGGCCACTCAGGTCAGCCCCAGCACCGACATTGCTGTCAGTGGAGCAGTATTGGCCGTCAAGCCCGCTCAGTTGCAAGCCAGCCATTTGACCATGACCTAAGCTACAGACAAGCGCACTGAACAGGACGCTGAAGTACAGCATCCAGGCGAGTAGCCGACGGTCAGACTGACGTAGTTTCATGGGAGCGAACTCTATCACCTCTTACTGTTTAGCTTAGCTACTGAATGGCTGTGGTGTATTGACGCAACCCAAGTAAAAACGCCAATGGCGACGTGCTCATTAATCTGCACCTGTGACAATATCAATTTGGCATAATCGTGCACCTATACTGAACAGCAAACCCTGTGTTCAGCAATTGGGTAACTATCGCCCCTATTTCTCGGCATTTAGGCTTATGCACTCAGATCTTCGAGGCGCGCTCCGCCTAGCGGGCGTCTACATCCTGCTTAGCTCATTCTGGATATATGGCAGCGATCGAGTGCTGTCTTTACTTGTCAATGACGCAGACGTGTTGCAACAACTGCAAACGCTCAAAGGCCTCGTCTTCGCTCTGGCCAGTGCAGCGCTGGTCTTTTTCACCTGCTACAAAGGACTTAATTCCCGTCGTCGCCAATTACATCGGCTTGGACAAAGTGAGCAGATGCTCTACCTGGTGCAAAGTCACTGCACAATGGGCACCTGGGAGTACCGGGAAGATTTTTTCTGGAACCCTGCTGCATTGAAGATTCTCGGTCGCGACAGCAATGACGAGCAAGCGAGTCTTGCCCACCTGCTGACGTGGTTACATCCCTCAGAGCGCGGAGCCGTTCAGCGGGCCGTACAGGCACTTATAGACAGCCAGATCGAGCTGAATGTTTGTGCACGATTATCCCAACCAGCACAACAGCAACCGGTGTGGATTCTGCTGCATGGCGAAGTCAGCGCCGACGGAAGAATTCTTGGCACAGTGCAAGACATTAGCGAACAAAAACATGCCGAAAGTGCGCTGCACGAAAGTGAAATGCGCTTTCGCCAATTGTTCGAACAAACGCCCCGTATTGCCGTTCAAGGTTACGACCGGGACAACCGGGTGATTTTCTGGAACGAGGCCAGCGCTCAGTTGTATGGCTACAACATCAACGAAGTACTGGGCCGCCGTATGGAAGAGCTGATAATCCCTCCTTTGCAACGCAGCAAAATGAGCTCAGCCAGCCACTTGTGGCAGCGCAACGGCTCGGCTGTCAGCACCGGTGAAATCCAACTACAGCGCAAGGACGGCAGCATGGTTTGGGTCCACTCCAGCCAACTGGTTATCCGCAACCGTCTGGACCAGTTGGAGAAATATCACATTGATATCGACCTGACCGAACAGAAGAAAATGCATCAGGAGCTTCTAGTCAGCGAAAGCCGTTATCGCGCTCTGGTGAATCACCTAGCAGATGCAATCTTCATCATCGACAGCAACAACCATTTGAGCTTCCTCAACCCTGCGTGGGAGCAAATCAGCGGTCACAATATCAATGAGAGTCTAGGCAGCCCGCTGCACCGCTTTATTCCAGAGCTGGGCCATATGCCATTAATCCAGCACTTAGATGATCTGCGTAACGGTGTGCAAAGCAACCTGCGCCTGGAGTGTCAGATGCTGACGGATAAGGGCCAGGTCCGCCGTGTAGAACTTCAGCTTAACCGCAGTGAGCCAGATGGCTGCTTGCACGGTAGCCTGCGTGATGTACAAGAGCGATACCAAACCCAACACTTACAGCAAGCCCGCAACGCTGTGCTGGACAAACTCCTTGGGCACAAGTCTCTCGAAGACATTCTGGATGTCATCACCCGCAGCCTGGAGGCTATACAGCCGGATATGCGTGTGTCGATCATGCTGCTCGACAGCCAACACTGCCTTTACATCGGCTCAGCGCCTAGCCTGCCGCAAAACTACTGTCAGGCGATTGATGGCATACAAGCTAATCCGGGCGTAGGCTCTTGTGGCCATGCAGCCTACACGGGAGAGCTGGTCATCGCTGAGGACATCAGCACCCACCCCAACTGGCAGGGTTACCAAGACTTAGCACTGAGTTCAGGCCTGCAGGCCTGTTGGTCGCTGCCCTTCAAGGACGACTGCGGAAATGTGCTGGGGACGTTTGGCGTCTACTACCCACGCCCAGCCAGTCCAAGCCAAGCGGATATTACTCTGGTAACCGAATTTACCCGTCTGGCCGGACTGGCAGTGCAAAGCTGTGGCCGTCAGGAGCAGGCCAACTAATGGCCGCCCGTTGAACAACATGCATCGGGCCCGGTAACACATCAGTACTTGCCGGGCCTGTCTCATGTCAATTTTCATTGGCGCAAATGGGTCTAGACTGAACACTTCTGAACAGGAGTGCAGCCCATGAAAATTGCAATCCAGCCTCAAAGAACCGTCAGCGGTCAGAACTGGCAAGTCATGCTGGATCATAGCTGCGTGACGTTTCACACAGAAACAGAAGCCCGGGAATTTTTCAGCACTTTACAGCGCCGGATCAGGGCGCCACACGCCCTGCCGGCACTGCCACAGATGCACGCTAGGCGGCAGGCTTGAGCTGACGCTGCTCAGCCCAACGGGTAAAGAGTGAGAAAAACACAGCCAGCACACCGCAGCTGAAGATCAGTACGGCCACCGGCCATGCTGTGCCATCGTGCAGCACGCCAACCAGGCTCGCGGTGCTGGCGGATATAACGAACTGCAAGCTCCCCATCAATGCAGACGCACTTCCTGCATGGCTACCTTGCCCGGCCATAGCGCAGGCTGATGCATTAGGCATCAATATCCCTAAGCAGGCGATGCAGCCGAACAGAGGGATCAACAAGGGCCACAAGGCAACAGGCTTAGCCAGAGCCACAAGCAATAACGCTAAACCACAGAGCAGATAAATCCATACCGCGATATTCAGCCAGTGGGCCGGTCCGTGGCGTGACACCAACCAAGCGTTGACTTGAGCAACCAGAACAAAGCCCAGCGCATTACTGCCGAACAGTAGACCGTAATGCTTGGGATCAACGCCATACAACTCAATAAAGATGAAAGGAGAACCCGCCACATAGGCAAACATCCCCGCCATGGCAAAACCGCCGCTCAGGGTATACCCCATAAACGGCAAGTCATCAAAAAGACGTCGATACTCGCGCAAAGCACCACTCAGGGGAGCGGGAGGTGCATCCTTGTCTAGGGTTTCTGGCAACCACAGAGCAATAGCCAGTAAGCAAAGGCCGCTGAAAATAGCCAGGCAGTAGAAAATTGATGACCAACCAAAGGCGCTCAGTAACAACCCACCGAACAGTGGCGCAAGGATTGGTGCCAGCCCCATTACCAACATCATCTGCGAGAACACTTTCGCTGAGTTGATCGGGTCACACAAATCGCGCACCACGGCCCGCGACACCACCATGCCAGCACAGCCCCCGAGCGCCTGAACAAATCGGGCCGCGATCAGCCACTCCAAGCTGGGGGCGAATGCGCACATCACCGATGCCAGGCAGAACAGGGTTACTCCAAGCAACAGCGGTTTGCGCCTGCCGAAACGATCAGCCATTGGCCCATACAGCAGCTGGCCAATCGCTAGACCAACAAAGTAAGACGCCAGCGACAGCTGAACATGTTCAACATCCGTCGAAAACTGCTCAGCTAGGGCAGGAAAACTTGGCAGGTAGAAATCCACGGCTAAAGGGCCGAAGGCGCTTAGCGCGCCCAGAATCAAGAGAAGGCGTAATGTCATAACAATCCAATCGCTTAGGCGCACCGCTGTAACTGCAGGGGACTACTGCGCCAATGGCCACTCAGAGAGGTATAAGAACGGGCAACTCCCTGCCCGTTCCCTTTTTATAGGTGCTGCTCGTCGACGGCTTTAGCGGTGCCTCTGCTTAGCTTTGCAGCCATCGATTCGACCAGTAAGTAGAACATTGGAATCAGGAAAATTGCCAGCAATGTTGCCGCCAGCATCCCTCCAATCACCCCGGTGCCAATGGAGTGACGGCTCGCAGAACCGGCGCCAGAGCTGATGGCCAGGGGCACAACACCCAGAATAAAAGCCAGCGAGGTCATGATTATCGGGCGGAAGCGCAAACGAGCAGCCTCCAACGCGGATTCAAAAATGCCCATGCCCTGTTCACGGTTAAGCACCGCAAATTCAACGATCAAAATCGCATTCTTCGCGGCCAGACCGATCAGTGTCACTAACCCGACCTGAAAATACAGGTCGTTTTCAATCCCGCGCAACCACACCGCCAGAATTGCACCGAAGACTGCAAACGGTACGGCGGTGACTACCGCCAGCGGCAATGTCCAGCGCTCATACTGGGCCGCCAGAATCAGAAACACCATGATCAGACCGAATACAAACGCGCTGCTACCTGAACCCTGGGTTTCCAACTCCTGATAGGCCGAGCCAGTCCAACCGATGGTGTAGTCGCTGCCCAGCACCTCATCGGCTACCTCCTGTATGGCATTGAGCGCTTGCCCCGAGCTATAGCCCGGCGCAGGGCCGCCGAGAATCTTCGCAGCCGGATAAACGTTGAAACGGGCAAACGTATCCGGCCCAAGAATGCGCTCAACCCTAACCAGCGTGGACAGTGACACCAACTCACCGCTGGCCGCCCGCACATATACCTGGGACAAGTCTTCCGGCTTGCGACGGAAGTCCGACTCAGCCTGCAGGCTGACCTGGAAGGTGCGTCCATATAAAGTGAAGTCATTCACGTAGTAGCTACCGAACGTGGACTGCATGGCCGTAAACACCTCATTCACCGGCACACCTAGGGCTCTTGCCTTGGTGCGATCGAGATGAATGTAGTACTGCGGCACATCCGCACTGAATGTGCTCTGCACACCGGCCAGTTCAGGGCGCTTGGCCGCAGCAGCAACGAATGCCTTGATCTTACCGGCCAACTGCTCCACCGAGCCGCCAGTACGGTCCTGAATAAAGCCTTCAAATCCTCCGGTGGTGCTCATACCGGTAATGGGTGGCGGATTGAAACTCAGCACCACACCATCCTTCTGTGCGGCGCCCATCGCCATAAAGGTCTGAGTAAGGTTGCGCGCGTCCAACTCTGGCGTTGTCCGTTCACTCCAATCCTTAAGGGGGACGAAAGACACCCCAGCGTTGCTGCGTGTACCGAATGTAAGGATGTCAAACCCGGCAAAGGTCACTACGTTTTCCACCGCAGGATGATCCATGAGCTGCTTAGTGACTTCGCCAGTCAGTTCAGAAGTTCGGCTCAGGGATGCAGCAGGTGGCAGGTAATAGGCATTCAACACGTACCCCTGATCCTCACTGGGCACCAAAGAGCTGGGCACCCGACTGAACAGCAGCAGCATCAGCGCGATCATCCCGCCAAAAAGCAGCAGGCCGATAAAGGCCCGTTTGAGGAAGAAACGCACACCCGCGGCATAACCATGGGTGATCCGCTCAAACACCCGGTTAAACGCCCGAAACGGCGCCGCAGGTTCATGCTGCCCTGGTTTAAGCAGCAAGGCGCACAGCGCCGGGCTCAATGTCAGCGCTACGATCCCGGAGATCACCACCGACACCGCAATGGTGATCGCAAACTGTTTATACATCTCCCCGGCCAATCCACCGAGAAATCCCACCGGGACAAACACCGCGCACAGCACCAGCACAATGGCGATGATCGGCCCGGTCACCTCCTCCATGGCCTTGATGGTCGCCTCGCGGGGGCCAATCTTATCTGTGGCCATCACCCGCTCGACGTTTTCGATCACCACAATGGCGTCATCCACCACGATACCGATGGCTAACACCATGCCGAACAAGGTCAGCAAGTTGATGGAAAAGTCCAGTGCGTACATACCGGCGAACGTGCCGACCAACGACACTGGAATCGCCAACACAGGGATCAGCGTTGCCCGCCAGTTCTGCAAGAACACGAAGACCACCAGTACCACCAGCACCAGCGCTTCAAAGAAGGTGTGGATCACCTCCTCAATCGACACTTCCACAAATTTGGTGGTGTCGTAGGGCACCTTGTAGCTCATGCCCTGCGGAAAGTTCTGAGCCAGACGCTCAAGGGCCTTATTGACGGCTTCAGCCGTATCCAGCGCATTCGCACCCGGCTGCAAGTACACCCCAAACGCCGCGTTCTGCTGGCCGTTTAGCGAAGTTTTGAGGGAGTAGTCTTGGGCGCCTAACTCAATCCGAGCCACATCCTTGAGCAGCAGACTGGCTCCGGTATCGTCGCTGCGCAGAATCACCTGCTCGAATTCTTCTGGCTTGGTAAAGCGGCCTTGTGTCGTCACCGTGTAAGTAAAGGCCTGATCCTGTTTCAGCGGCTGCTGACCAAACGAACCTGCCGCAAACTGAGAGTTCTGCTCACGAATGGCGTTGACCACATCGGTCGGCGTCAGGTTGTACTGAGCCAGCTTGTCCGGTCGCAACCAGATGCGCATGGAATAATCTTTAGAACCAAACTGGGCAACATCCCCCACACCGGGCAGGCGCTTGAGTTCGTCGATCACATTGATCAGTGCGTAATTACTGATATAGACCGGGTCCAGCGAATCATCAGGCGAGAACAGGGTGACGACCTGAAGAATGTCCGACGACTTTTTCTCTACTTTCACCCCCTGGCGCCGCACCTCTTCAGGGAGTTTGGCCAAAGCGGCCTGAACCCGGTTGTTGACGTCGATGGTGGCCTGGTCGGGATCAACACCGACTTTGAAGTACACCGACAGGCTCATCACATCACCGCCGGAGTTGGACTGCTGGTAAATCATGCCCTCCACGCCGTTGATGGACTGTTCCAGCGGTGCCGCAACGGTTTCAGCAATCACTTGGGCGCTGGCGCCAGAATAGGTCGCGGTAACCGAGACCTCAGGCGGGAGAATCTGCGGATACTGCGCCACCGGCAGCGAACGCATGGCCATCAAACCGGCCAGCACGATGATGATGGAGATAACGGCAGCGAAAACCGGGCGGTCGATGAAGAAGCGTGAGATCACGGTAGACGCTCCTTAAGACTGGCGGGCAGGTGTATCAACCACCTTCACGGGCACATCCGGGCGAACTTTGAGAACGCCCTCGACAATCACGCGATCTCCCTGCGCCACTCCCGAGAGAATCACCCAACGCCCCTTGACCGTTGGCCCGGTGCTGACGATCCGCATGCGGGCCGTGTTGCTTTCATCCACAACATACACAAACGTTCCCGCCGGACCTTGGGAAACGGCTTGTTCCGGAACCGTTATGGCATTGGGCTGAGTCAGACCATGGACTTGGACCCGCACAAACTGCCCTGGCAGCAGTGACTGTTCAGGGTTTGGCACTACCGCCCGAATACTCACGGCCCCCGTACTGCGATCGACCAGGCTGTCAGTAAAGTTCACCGTGCCTTCTTGGGGATAGACCGTGCCATCACCATACATCACCTTGACCATCAGCTTGCCGTCCTCGGGCATGATCAAAGTGCCGTTGTGCAAGCCGTTACGGACGCTTTCCATGTCCGTATCCGGTACGGCAAAGTTGACGTAAATCGGGTCAAGCTGAGTGATATTACTCAGCAAGCTGGCGTTAGGGTCACCCGCTACCATCAGACTACCTTCAGATACCGTTTCCTTACTGGTAATCCCAGAAATCGGGGCTTTAACAGTGGTGTATTCGAGGTCAATCTGACGCGCTTTAACTTCGGCCTCAGCAGCCTGAATATTGGCCTTGCTCTGCTCAAAATTGGAAATGGCGTTATCCAGCTCGCTTTCGCTGGCAAAGCCTTTTTTCTGCAACTCACGAATTCGTCCCAGATTCCGCTCGGCTTGGCGATAACGCGCCTGCTCTTGCGCCAACGCCCCTTTGGCCCGGCTTAGCGCAGCCTCATAGGTGCGGGGATCAATCCGGAACATGACCTGCCCTTTGCTGACCCGGCTGCCCTCAAGGTAAGTACGCTCTTGCAAAATGCCGCTGACTTGAGCCCGAAGCTGGACTTCACGGTATCCAGCGGTACGTGCGGAATATTCGTATTCCAATGGCAAAAGTGAACTGCGTACCATTTCTACGACGACTTCCGGCGGTGGCGGTGCATCGGCCGCATAGGATGGGATTGGCTGTGCAATCAGTAACAGCGCACCGGCAACAGCCGCTCCTGGGCAAAAAAAGCGCATGTATGTCTCCATATGATGCGAGGCAATCCACTCCATTTACATACAAACTTGTCTGTAAATGGCTTATTATCAGTTTTCAACCATTATTCAGAACTGAGACTAGCCAGTTATTCCAAGCTCGCCATGCGCAGAACCAAAGAAGACGCCGAAAAAACCCGCATCACTATTCTGGAAGCAGCCGAAGCGCTATTTCTGGAAAAAGGTGTTGCGCATACCAGCCTGGAGCATATTGCCCGGCATGCTGGCGTAACACGGGGCGCGGTTTACTGGCACTTTGCGAATAAGGCAGACCTGTTCAACGCAATGCTCAATCAGGTGTGCCTGCCCCCTGAGCAATTGGTTGAGCGGGTACGCGGCTGCCCAGAGCGTGACCCACTGCACACATTGCGCTTACTGTGTATTGATGCCGTAGCCGGCCTGGCTCGCGACCACAAGAAACAGCGCATCTTCACCATTCTGCTGCGTCGCTGTGAGTTCACTGAAGAACTGCGCCCAGCCGAAGAGCAGCACGAAGCCTTCATCAATTTGTTCATCGAGTTGTGTGAACAACAGTTCAGCACCCCGGCCGTACTGCCACGCCTCTACCCGGACGTCACCCCGCGTCTGGCAGCGCGTGCGGTACACGCAGTCATCGTCGGTATGTTTGAGGACTGGCTGCGTGACCCGGGGATTTTCGACTTGGAGCACGACACGGCAACCATCATCGACGCCTGTTTCAGGGGCCTGGTGCGCGACTGGATGTGTTGCACAGCTTATGATCAGACCAAACCAGCACCATAGCCTGCCTCAGCAATGGCGATGATCAGCGCATCATCGGACTGGTCGCTGGTGATCTGCACAACCCCACTATTCAACTGCACCTTAACCTCCGCAGAAGCATCGACGGCTTTAACAGCCTCAGTAACGGCTTTGACGCAATGCTGGCAGGTCATGCCTTCGACCTGAAACGTGTGAACGGTTGTTGCTGACATAATGATCTCCTGATCTGTAATGTTAAGACGGCGTACAGTCTGCACCTTGCCATGTGGTTAAGGTCAAGCCGCCTCTATCAGACTTGACCTTAACCACATGGCAAGGATGATCCTCTAGGGCGAGATCAAAAGGAGTGCAGCCATGCCCCGTCCAAGCACCTTTACCCTTCCCGTCAGCGGAATGACCTGCGCCAGTTGTGCCGGCCGTGTAGAACGGGCACTCAATAAGATTCCCGAAGTAAGCCTCGTCAGCGTCAACCTGGCCAATGAACAAGCCCGCGTGGAAGCACCCGCAGGTAGCCTGGCCATATTGGTGAACAGCATCGACAAAGCAGGCTACAGCGTACCTACTGAGACACTTGAGCTGAGCATTCAAGGCATGACCTGCTCAAGCTGCTCAGGGCGCATCGAGCGGGCACTCAATAAACATTCGGCGGTACTCGATGCCAGCGTCAACCTGGCCAATGAGCGCGCCACCGTTCGCGTTCTCGCTGGGACACGCAGCGACGAACTGATCGCGACTATCAAAAAAGCCGGCTACAACGCCAACCTGGTCAGTCCAGCTGCGCCAGCGCTAAACAACGCAGAACGCAGCCTGCAACGCGAACGCCTGATGTTGATCCTGGCCATCGTCCTAACCGCCCCTCTGGTGCTACCCATGCTGCTTGAGCCCTTCGGCCTGCACTGGATGTTGCCTGCCTGGGTACAGTTCGCCCTGGCGACTCCCGTCCAGTTCATCTTCGGCGCCCGGTTTTATCGCGCCGCCTGGAGCGCACTGCGTAATGGCGCAGGCAATATGGATCAATTGGTCGCCATCGGTACCAGTTCAGCCTATGGCCTGAGCCTTTATCAATGGGCCAACAGTACACACGGGGAGATGCCTCACCTGTACTTCGAGGCCTCGGCCGTAATCATTACCTTGATCCTGCTCGGGAAGTATCTGGAAAGCCGCGCCAAACGCCAAACCACCAGCGCCATCCGCGCGCTACAGGCGCTGCGACCCGAGCAAGCACTGCGCCTGCGTGACGGCCTTGAGCAGTGGGTGTCCCTCAGTGAGCTGCGTTTGGGTGACCAGATTGTGGTGAAGCCGGGCGAACGCTTCCCTGTGGATGGCCGCGTGCTTGAAGGCCAGAGCCATGCGGACGAATCCCTGATCAGCGGCGAAAGCCTGCCTATTCCCAAACAGACGGGCGACAGTATCACTGCAGGCGCCATCAATGGTGAGGGGCGGCTGCTGGTCGAGACCACTGCCCTGGGCGCCGAAACTGTACTCTCTCGCATCATCCGCTTGGTGGAGGACGCCCAAGCGAAGAAAGCGCCGATTCAAAAACTGGTGGATAAGGTCAGCCAGATTTTCGTACCTGCGGTTTTGCTGATCGCTTTGGCCACACTGGGAATCTGGCTGCTGCTCGGCGCCGGACTTGAAACGGCCTTGCTCAACGCCATCGCCGTACTTGTAATCGCTTGCCCGTGCGCACTGGGGCTGGCGACGCCGACTGCAATCATGGCAGGCACGGGTGTTGCAGCCCGCCACGGCATCCTCATCAAGGATGCTGAAGCACTGGAAGTTGCCCATTCGGTGAATACCGTGGCCTTCGACAAGACCGGCACACTGACGTCAGGCACGCCGCGCATTGCTCACCTGCTTGCAGCAGATGGCAATGACGAGCAACTGCTGCAACTGGCCGGGGCACTGCAACGTGGCAGCGAGCACCCACTGGCCAAAGCGGTGCTGGAGGCGTGTATTGAACGCGAGCTGTCCTTGCCCGCCCTGAGCAATAGCCAGACGCTACCGGGACGCGGTATCCAAGGCGAGATCGGTGAGCGCCAGCTGGCACTGGGCAACCGTCGCCTGCTGAACGAACAAGGTCTGGACCAAGGTGACCTCGCTGCTAGCGCACTGGCGTGGGAGAACGAAGGCCGCACCCTGTCGTGGTTACTGGAGCTGTCACCACAGCCCCACGTGATTGGCCTGTTTGCCTTTGGTGACACGCTTAAAGAGGGTGCAGCACAGGGCATCGCCGCACTTAGCGCACAAGGTATCGCCAGCCATTTAATCAGTGGCGACAACTCCGGCAGCGTCAGAGCCGTATCCAGTGCCCTGGGCATTACCCAGGCCCACGCTGAAGTCCTGCCCGCAAACAAAGCCGAGATCATCAGCAACCTGCGCAAAGAGGGGGTTGTGGCCATGGTCGGTGACGGCATCAACGATGCCCCAGCCTTGGCCGCAGCAGATGTGGGCATTGCCATGGGCAGCGGCACCGACGTGGCCATGCATGCCGCAGGGATTACCCTGATGCGCGGCGACCCACGCCTGGTGGCTGATGCGCTGGAGATCAGCCGCCGCACGTACAACAAAATCCGCCAGAACCTGTTCTGGGCCTTTGTTTACAACATGGTAGGCATTCCACTGGCAGCCTGCGGCCTGCTTGACCCCATGCTGGCAGGTGCGGCCATGGCCCTGAGCAGCGTCAGTGTGGTCAGTAACGCTCTGCTGCTGAAACTGTGGAAACCCCAACACCATGCTTAAGCGAGCGAGGAATGAGTCATGAATATCGGTCAGGCGGCAAAACGCTCCGGCCTTAGTGCCAAGATGATTCGCTATTACGAAAGCATCGACCTGCTGCCCGCGGCCCAGCGTACTGACAGCGGCTACCGCGTCTACACGGTGCAAGACTTGCACCGTCTGGCCTTTATCAAACGTTCGCGGGACCTGGGCTTTTCGTTGGCGGATGTCGCCCAGTTGCTGGCCTTATGGGAAGACCGCCAGCGCGCCAGTGCCGATGTAAAGGCACTGGCGCAAGGGCATATTGATGAGTTGGAGCGCAAGATCAGCGAGCTGAGCAGCCTGCGCGACACGCTCAAGGATCTGATTCAACACTGCCAGGGCAACGACCGCCCTGATTGCCCAATTCTTAAAGATTTGGAATCAGGGGGCTGCTGTCATTAATCGTCAGAGCGATTGATGCAGTGCGGAGCAATCCACAGCGAAGTAGTCAGTCAGTTCCGGCCATGGGTTTTCCGGCAGATTGACCAGCACACTACGTGCTCCCGCAGCCCGAGCGCACTCCAGATCAAAGCGGTAATCACCGACCATCACCAGATTTTCCGGGCTGATCTGCCAAGCCTTAGCCAACAGCAGCAAGCCTGCGGGGTCTGGCTTGGGCGCGGCTTCATCTCGGCCGATCACATCGGCACGCTCAAAACATTCGGCGATGCCAATCGCCTCTAGGGTCACCCAGGCCAGCTCGTACGCATTACGGGTCAGAATGCCCAAGCGACATCCGCGAGCGTGCAGACTACGTACCAGCTCAACCGCTCCCGGAGCGGCAACAGAATTAACAGCCAGCTCCCGCTCATGCTCCATCAGCCAAGCGTGTTTGGCGGCTGCAAGCTCACTGGGCAAGGCTGCCAGATGCCCCAGAATATCGTCCTCTAAAGGGATATCCAGCGCCCGTTTGATGGCATCAAAGTCGTGGACGGCACGGGTCAACGTGCCGTCCATATCAAACACCCAATGCCGGGCAGCACTCAGGCTCACTTCCAGTCCTCACGCACACGGGTCAGGCCTTCCTGCGCAACAGAGGCCACCAGCTCGCCTTTGCGGTTGAAAATGCTGCCACGGGAGAAGCCACGGGCATTGCCAGCCCATGGACTGTCCATGCTGTACAGCAACCAATCATCCATGCGCAGGTTGTTGTGGAACCACAGTGAATGATCCAGGCTCGCCACCTGCATGAACTTCTGGAACACCGACACGCCATGGGGCTGCATGGACGTGGTCAGCAAATTAAAGTCACTGGCATAAGCCAGCAGCAACTTGTGCAGTTGAGGCTCGTCCGGGAGCGCACCTGCGGCCTTGAACCATACATGTTTAACCGGCTCGCACGGCTTGGGCGCGAACGGGTTGATAAAGGTAACCGGGCGAATCTCGATGGGTTTATCGCTGATAGCGCGCTCACGCATACGCTCAGGTATCAATTGCTGCACCATGCGCGCCAGCTCGGTTTCGGACTTAAACTCCTCCGGCCCCGGAACGTCTGGCATGCTGTTCTGGTGATGAAAGCCTTCTTCATCAATCTGGAACGAGGCGCTACAGGTAAAGATCGGCTGCCCCTTCTGGATAGCGGTCACACGACGCGTGCTGAAAGTACCGCCATCACGGACCCGATCCACTTGGTACACCACCGGCAAGGTCGCGTCCCCAGGGCGCAGGAAGTAGCCATGCATCGAATGCACATGGCGCTCAGATGCTACGGTCTGGCTGGCGGCTGAGACACATTGGCCAAGTACCTGGCCGCCAAACAGCTGGCGAAAGCCCAGATCCTGACTTACCCCACGAAAGAGATTTTCTTCAATGGTTTCCAGAGTCAACAACGCGACCAACTCATCTAACACCTGACTCATGCATGCTCTCCGGTTACACATTTGTACGAAGGTGAAATGTTAAAGACTTCAAAGGCTCTTGTCGGCCATTTGCGCCAATTAAAGCCGACAATTTCCAAGCTATTACGGCCAGATGCTGGCGCAAATCCCCCTGCGCTAGGTTGAGACTCCGCCAAACCGCCCGCATACTCACACCATCTCCCTGCGATCTGCATGATATGGCTTTACCACTGGTCTACCACGACGACTACAGCCCGCCCTTTCCGGTCGGACATCGTTTCCCTATGGAAAAGTTCCGCTTACTGCGGGACCACCTTGTCGCCAGTGGCTTGTGCAGCGACGCCGATCTGCATCGACCGCAACCCTGTCCTGATGACGTACTGGCGCTGGCCCATTGCCCGAATTACATCCAGCGCTACAACAGCGGCGAGCTCAGCTACGAGGAACAACGTCGACTCGGCCTGCCCTGGAGCCCTGAGCTGGCCTTGCGCACGGTGCGAGCAGTGGGCGGCTCGTTACTGGCCACGGACCTTGCCTTAAAACACGGGCTTGCCTGCCACCTGGCTGGCGGCACCCATCATGCCCATTACGACCAGCCTGCGGGTTTCTGCATCTTCAATGACCTTGCTGTGATCAGCCACTACCTGCTGCAAAGTGGTAAAGCGCAGCGGGTTTTGATCTATGACTGCGATGTTCACCAAGGCGACGGTACTGCCCGACTGCTCGAACACGTTCCTGATGCGGTCACCGTGTCACTGCACTGCGCCACTAACTACCCAGCCAGAAAAGCCCGCAGCGACTGGGACATTGAACTGACTAAAGGTACCGGCGACGCGGAATACCTGAGGGTTGTCAACGACAGCCTCAGCTATCTGCTGGCGTTGTATCAGCCTGACATCGTGCTGTACGACGCTGGTGTAGACGTTCACGAGCACGATGCGCTGGGCTATCTCAACCTGAGCGATGCTGGGATCGCAGCCCGCGACTACGCCGTGATCAATCACTGTTTAGACCGGGATATACCGGTCGTGGGAGTCATTGGCGGCGGTTACGACAAAGACCGCAATGCCCTGGCCCGCCGCCACGGTATTTTGCACCACACAGCCGCACGGATATGGCAGGAGCGAGGGCTGCGTTAGTCAGGCGCTTAGGTATGTGCCAGTTTGATGATGCGGCCTTGCTGATAACTGGTAATCCCTGCCTCAATCAATTGCATCACCACCAGAGCCTCCTCGGCAGGCACTGGATTTGCTGCGCCGTTACGAATTGCATCGGCTATTGCTGAGTAGTACAGGCGATAGTCGCCCGCATTACTGGGCACACTGCGCTCCTGCACAGAGTCACCCTGCCCGAGATAAAGTCGCCCCTGCTCAGGGTCATGCCCCCAGGCAATATCGGTGGGCCTCAGACCAGCCTTGAGAGCATCCTCCTGAGTATCCAAACCATATTTGATAAAGCTGCCTGTTGTGCCGTGGACAGCAAAACGCGGCGTCGGCCCGGCGACCAGTCCGCTGGCATGCAAAATGACCCGCACCTCGTCATAACTCAGCACTGCATGGAACCAGTCATCCGCAAGTGCGGCATCGCGCTGCCGAGCCTGATCCAACCAGATGGTATGTGGCCGACCAAACAGCTGCACGGCCTGATCCAACAGATGAGGCCCCAAGTCATACCAAAGCCCCGCACCAGCAGCTGAGGACTCCCGCCAGCGCTGGCGTACCACCGGCCTATAGCGATCAAAGTGCGACTCAAAATGCACCACCCGTCCCAGCTCCCCACTGTTCAAACGCGCCTTTAACGTGAGGAAGTCAGCGTCCCAGCGACGGTTGTGGAACACCGATAGCAGGCGTTTATTTCGATCAGCCAGCTCGATCAGCTCCTGGCCCTCAGCCACCGTCACGGTAAAGGGCTTATCAACCACTACATGCTTGCCCGCCTCAAGCGCTTGGGCAGCCAAAGAGAAGTGGGTGTCGTTGGGTGTGGCAATGACCACCAGCTCAATATCATCCCGGGCGAACAAGCCTTGCGGAGTTGGCTCAGTAGCCACACCTGGCCAGTCTTGAGTCACCGCCGCAGCGTTGCGGGTTGCAACGGCTGTCAGCTCCAAATCAGCAACCATGCTAATCAGCGGAGCATGGAAGGTTTTTCCGGCATAGCCATAACCGACAATACCGCTTTTCATCCGTGGGCCCATGGCTTCATCGTCCTGTGCGAAGTGGGGCTGCCAGCAAAGCGTAGATTCGCCTACAAGGCAACTCCGGGTATTTGTCTGAGCCAGCCCAAAGCTGCTGCTACACGCTCTGGATGTGCTTGCAGAAGCTGAGCCAACTGCCCAACTGACGGCTCGTCAGAAAGTTTACGCCGCGTCTCCAGCAGTTGCACCACATCGACCCCGGCGACAAAACGCACGCCGCGGGGATGATCAGCACATACCAGCACCTTACTCTCCACGATGAAGCCATCTTCAACCACGGCGGTAGACTCCACCCGACTCCCGGCCTGTTCCCCGGCATGACTGACGACAGTTGTAGTCTGGTTGCGCCGGTTAGCCCAGAACGGCTGCTCCAGCCAACGGGGCTCATTCTGATAAAACTCGACAGCGGTATTGAAACGTTGATGAAACAGGGTTTGCGCCCGCTCACGGTAGAATCGGCTGGGCAGTTCCGTGTGTTCCGGACGGCGTAGCAAGGTGTTGATCGTCGGTGCGGCGGCAAAGGCAGCCGACACCGCCTCATACATGCCATGCCCGGAAAGCGGATCACATGAATAAGCTGCATCCCCCACCCGCAACTGGCTGCTATCGACCAGATTGGCACGCAAGGTCGGCTGAATACCTCTTGAACTGATCTCGCCCTCAGCCAGCAAATCACCCAACCGTTCAGGGATCAGCTGCAAGCGCTGATACAACTGTGCATGCAAAGCGGCCAGTGACTTGCTGCCTTGCAGCCCAGGGTGAGCGTGATCGACGACCAGCTGCACACTGCATCGTCCCTGTGTATCAGCAGTAGCCCAAGCCCAGCCTTGATCGAAAGGCTCGGTTACCGTCAGTGACTGCTCAAACGGGCGCCCTTTAAAGTAGCCAGTCATTGCAACCCCCATTGGGCCACTGAACACATCCGGAGCGGACTTGGGCGCCGCCCGCCCCCGAGCCTCAACCAGAAACTGAGCTTCGTGCTCAACCGGCTCACCACTGCTCAACTCAGCAAGGACACGCCAGCCTTCAGGGGACTTATGCACTTGCATAACCCGGCCATCAACAAAAGAAACGCCGGCATCAAGCAAATCTTCCAGCAATGCTGCATCCAGTTGGCGCCGGTCAATCACATATTCACCGTTGATCTCCCGGTACTCCCCGGCCCAGGACGCCACCCGCTGCCAGCGCTGCCCGAGCAGCGCTAACGCGTGACGGCATTGCAGGCGATTCAGCCCTTCGATAACCCGGGGGGACGCTCCTTCCATTGCTGAATGACGACGGATTCGCCCGATAACCTGAACCTCATGCCCCATACGCTTAAGCAACATGGCACTGACCAACGCTGCCGGACCGGCTCCCAGCACGAGAATAGCGGTCATGTTCTTTTCTCCCGCGACCAGCCAGGCAGCAGAAGTGTGCCCAGCAACATCGCTACAAAGCCGATCCACAGCAACGACACTAAGGGATAACGGCGCACCACGATCAGGGTTTCCCGCTCACTGGCCACAGTCGCGCCGGATGCCATCAAACGTGGTGACGCAGGCACCCACACCTGAGTGTCTTCCAGCCAGTTGCGGATAATGAACGGATTGAGGATGTAACCAGGATCGCCCTTATGCCTGGCGTAGCGGTAATCGAGGATTTCACAGAGCTGACGTACCGGCCCCTGATAGCCGGGCGGCAACTCGCGACCATCCTTGAACAAGGCCTGCCCCTGAATTACCTGTTGACCATGCTGCACCTCAACTCGGGCGACGGCCTGGTAGCCTGAATAATCCGTCACGCTGCTGGCTGGAACCACCCTGACCTGCATGCCATCTGTGATGCCGCGCCATTGCGCAAGGTCGTCATCGGCTTGCAAAAGAATCGGCATATAGCTGTTGAGTGCTGTGGCCGCAAAGCCCCCCACCAGTACCAGCACCGCACCGCCATGGATCAACGCCAGGCTACCGGTATGACGCAGCGTACCAAGCTTGCGGCTGCGCCAGACACTGCGCAGGCACCACAAGCTGCAGGCCAGCAGTAGAAACAGGGCTGCCAACAGCGTCGCATCCAACCACGGCAGTACCGCCACTACATGCTGAGACAGCACACCACTACCGGCATAACGCTCACTAAGCCAGCCACCATGCCAAGCCAACAAAAGGCATACCACACCTGTCAGTCCTGTAGCTGCGACAGCTGCTGCACGAGGCAGTGCCTTGCGCATAAAACTGAAACCGCCCACCAGCCCCAGTAACAGAACGAAAGGCAGCAGCCAGTAAACCAGGCTGTAACCATCTACATCCCAGCGTGCAAACACCTGACGCAATTGCAAGCTTTCGCTGGAGTCTGCCCACAATGCAACGGTCTCGAAAAACGGTTTCTGCTCGCTCGTTTTGGCCACGCCCAGCCATTGCCGGGCATGGGCCAGCAACAGTGCACCGGCCGCCAGCACAGCCATGAGGGCAAACCCGAGTACCGATATCCAGATAGTCCAGTCAGCCGGACGCCGGGTGCTTTGCGCATGACGCCAATGAGCACGCAACAACAGCCCGGCAAGGGCGATAAGTAATATGCCAGCCAATAACAAATGGCTCAGCCAGGAGGTGGTACCGATATAACGGTGGGAGCTCACCAGGACTTCACTGCGGGTCACCGCCATAGCCATACAAGTTGCTACAGCCACCAGCAGGCTGAGCAGAGGCAGCAGGCGGGCAAAACTACCGCCCCCCCGCCAATGACGTACGCCGTGCAATACCGCTCCGAGCAACGCCCAGATAATAAATGCACTGGTCTGTACAGGGTCCCAGTGCCAGAGCTGGCCGAAGGTGAAGTCCTCCAGCGCCCAGATCATGCCAAAGCCAATTCCTGCGCTCAGCACCAGCCAGGCGCGTCGCCCGTATTGGGCAGCTTGCCCGGCATAATCTGAGTCTTTGCCGCTCAGCGCTTGTATGGCTGAGCCAACCGGCGTCAGTGCCCAGGCGTAAGCAGCGAGAATCAGCGGAGCATGCAGCAGCATCCATATAGTCTGCAGATGAGCATTCATCCCCTGACTGTTTTGAGCAGTCAGCCACTCTTGCGGAGTTGCTGTAAAAGGCCCGAGCCAGGCAGCAGTGGCCGCGTACCAGGCGCCGATCAACGCACTGCTGCAACCTTCCAGACCGCCCCGCCTTGCATAGCGAAAGGCTGGCGGCATAAACAACGCAGTCAGCAGCAGAATCGTGCCCTCATCTCCGCCCCAGAGATTGGCCAATTTCAGGTACACCGGCAGGGCTTCGCTGCTATAGAGCCAGACATACCGAATGTCGAAACGATTCCACAGCAGCGCCAGCATCAGTGCGATACAAAGTCCCAGCAGCAGACTGAACGCAATCCGCCAGACACGCTGGCGTAAGCTGGTTTTCCAGGCCCCCAATACCAACAATCCGGACACACCCCAAAGTGCCGGGTTGCCAAGGGCTGGCAACTGATAAACCAGCACAGCAATGAGTGCACCAAACGCTACATAGCCACCCCATCCGGCCTTTGTCATGCCCGTAACACCTCTGCCCCGATATAACGGGCACTGCAACGCAGAGGTTCACACAGATGCGAAGGCAGGTAGCCTTCGTGGGCCATGATCCGTGCAGCCATGCCTGTGACTCTGGCGCAGGCAAAACTGGAGCCGCCGCCATGTTCGGGCTGCCCTAGCTGAATCATCGGGCAGGCGCCCAACTCCGCATGGGCTAGCCCAAGCCAGGCCAGTTCATTGGGCGCACAGCGTGCATCACCGGTGACTGCCAGACATTCAGGCAATGCTGCGGGATAAACCGCACCGCCACAGGACGGCGATGAAGCCACCAGCAGAACGCCCCGACTCGCTGCGTGTTTGCAGGCTTCGGCAAGTTGCTCGGATGGCGAGGACAGACCAAAACTCATGTTGATGATTTGCGCCCCCTGCGCCACCAGCCACTCAAGCGCGGCGGCGATGCGCGACACCGGAGAACGGTTATCACCATGGAATACCTGCGCCACCAGCAATTCAGCCTCGGGGCACTGCTGCAGGATAAGCCGCGCCAACTGATCGCCATGGCCGATACTGTCCGGCTGGGCAGGATCATCCCCCGGCAGTTCGCTAAAGCGCCGCGACTGCACGACATAACTGAACAAGCTTTCGCTCACGCCACTGTCGATAATGCCGACACGGGGCCTCATGACACTTCCTCCAACTGCGGAATATCAAGATCAATCACGACATCGAACACCTCGTCGCTCAGCGGACGATGGCTGATAAAAATGCGTGTCTGCCCGGCAAACAGGCGATCCACTTCGCGGTGGATCCGAGCCTCCTGCCGTGTATCAACACCCGAGGTGCTTTCGTCCATCACCAGCACTCGCGGCCTCATCAATAGAACGCGGGCCAGCGCCACGCGCTGACGCTGACCACCGGAAAGCAAGGTGCCGCGCTGACCGAGGCGGGTCTGGTAACCCTCCTCCAGACTCCCTGCGAACTCATCCACACCAGCTGCGCGTGCGGCCTTCATCACCTCCTCATCACTGGCTTCAGGTCGGCCGTAGCGAATGTTGTCGAGCAAGCTGGCGGCAAACAGCTGGGTATCCTGGGAGACCACCGCTACCATGCGCCGCAACTGATCCAGGTCATGGCGGCGTAAATCCTCACCATCGAGGATGATGCGCCCCTCACTCGGGTCGAAATGCCGTTGCAGCAGGTCAACCAGAGTTGACTTGCCGCGGCCGGAAGCGCCGCGCAGAGCCACCCGGCTGCCAGCCGGAATATGCTGCTCAAGCTTACAGAGAATGTTTTGCGTTGCTCCCGGATAGCGGAAGGAAACCCCTTGCAACACTAGTTCACCAGGGCCGCATACCACTATACGGTCAGCCTTCTCGGGCGGCTGCACGGCAGGCTGTCGGGTAGACAGCTCGCGCACCCGCCCCAGGCTGACACGTGCTCGCTGGTACGCCACATACAGCCCCATCAACGATTGCGCCGGACCACTGGCACGCTGCATGTAAGTGACAAAGGCAATCAGCGTGCCGAGGGTCATGCTGCCTTCTGCGATGCGATACCCGCCCAACAGAAACACCCCGGCAATGCTCACTGACATCACTAGCGCGGGCACGGCTCCGGCGACATAGCCAAGTACCTGCAAGCGCAGGGTCGTTTCGCGCAGGTCGTAGTGCAGACCATTCAATTTTTGCACTTCCCGCTTCTGGCCATTGAACATCTGCACACATTTGACCAGCCCCAGGGTTTCGACAAAAAAGGCCGCCAGATCCGAACCGCGTTCACGCACCTGTCGGTTCAGAGTTTCCAGTCGCGGGCGTACGCATTTCAGAAACAGGCTGTTGAGTAACAGCACAACAAGCAGAAGTACGAGTAGTTCGCTGCTCATCCAGCCCAGCATCAACACCGAGCCGATCAACATGAAACCGTTGTTCACCAGACTCAGCAGCGAGTCCACCATAAAGCGCTGCAACTCCCCCATGTCACCATCAAGACGGGCATGTATGTCGCCCTGGCGGGTGCGGGCATAGAAGTCAGGAGACAACGTCAGCAGATGCGCCAGCATGGATTCACGCATTGCATGTAACACGCGCGCTGAGGCATTCACGTAGATATAACGGGTGATGCCACCAAACAACGAGGAAAGCAGAGCAAGGCCAACCAGGCAGGCCACACTCAAGATGACTTGATCGAAACGCCCGGCAAGAATGCCGTCATCAATCAGGACCTTGGTCAGATAAGGTTGCGCCAGACCGGCACCGGCAACTGCAAGGGAGAGTAGCAGTACCAATGCAAACAGGGGCCAGTGTGGCCGGGCAAAACTCAGGGCCCAGTACCACATGCCCCTGTCGGCATGCCGGGAAGGCATACCTTGCGGCATGCCCTCCCGCGCCCCATGAGTAGCATCAGCGCTCATGGGTTATTCCTCAACGCTGCACCATACGCATTGAGCTCAGCACCTGATCCCCTTCACTGATGACGATTGTGGCTTTCTTCTCCAACGTTTCGCTGTCATAGACCGCGATCTCGTTGATAGTGCCGCCGATATACAGCTCCTTACCGTCAGTCGAGACGTTGACGGTATAGAAGGTGTGATCCAGATCGACCCGTTTGATCAGCTTGCCCGTATCAATATCGGTCTTGGTCAGCTGGGTGTAGGCGGTGTAGGCCTCGTTGCGGCGAACCGGGTTGATCACCGTGGAGAACGGCATCACCAGATCACCCTCGAACTCGGAGAAACGCACCGTGTCCTTGGCCAGATCCAGCGACCAGACCCCGGCCTTGGTCACAGTCTTACCGTCTTTGCCGGTGTAGTTGATGAAGTACGGCGTGGCGAACTCGTTGGCCTGCTCAAACTGCGGAGAAACCGACAGCGTGTCCGGCTCAGCGAAGCCTTCACGCTTCCAGCTGCGCCACGGGTGCTTGCCGATCTGCTTGCCGGTTTTCGGGTCCAGCACCAGCATGTCCCAGCTGAAGGTGTACAGACGCTTGTAGTCCGGTGAGTAGGCCAGCGTGGTGGTGCGACGCGGTGCGTCCAGTTTGCGCAGCGGCTGGGCACCGATTCCGGCACTGGTGTCGTAGATGGCGATATACGGGTCCAGCACCTTGTATTCACCCAGCTTCAGCTCAGTTGGGCTGACATGAACAGCCAGCTCCTTACCATCCGGGCTGACGTCAATGGCGAAGTGCGCTTTACCGCGAATACCCGGAGAAGACAGTTCCGCGCGGAACACTTCCTTGCCGGTATCCAGATCGATCCCGGAAACGCTCTCCCAGCGGTTATGCACCACGTAGGCCACTTTTCCATCACGGGATACAGCCAGGCCAGCCACGCTGTTGCCCTGACCGGCATTCGGAATGGTGAAGGTATTCACCACCTTGCGCTCAGCGGCGTCCACCACCACAACTTTATCCGGGCGAGCAGCGGTCACCAGATAGTCTTTCGCCAGAGCCATCTGGCTCATCAGGCCCAGAGTAATAGCGCCAAGGGCAAAGACGTTGCGCAGCGTTGTATGTTTTTTATTGTTCATATGACTTCCTCTGACCTGTGTAGCGATCGCTACACAGGTCCGAATGCATTGACGTGATTTATTTAGGGAAGACCGACTGCAATTCCGCCCAGTCTTTGACTGCAGCGTCTTTGCCGTTACCCCAGTCAGTGTGGTTGTGCAGCGTGTCCGGGACCTGTGCAGGCCACCAGCATGGGTCAGCGCAACCATAGAGATCCGCTTCCATCGGCTGGCACAGGCCTGCCACACCGAGAAACGGGTCTACTTCCCAGCCCGGGTCGAAGGTGGTGGCGCAGCCCACCACGGCCGCCATGGCGACTACTTCTTCTGTCTCGCCCTTCTCCATCGCGACTTCAACTTGATGGGCCTTCATGTTCATGGCTTTCATATGTTTCATAGCTGGACACTCCGAGTGCTCAGATGTTGTTTGAAGAAGAGCGGGGTCTTCTGCAGGATTTCGGTGTAGATCTCGATACCGAAATCCACCCACTCTCTCATCAGATCGCAGTAGTGATAGGTCGGTGATAACGGGTCGCCGAAGTGCGCGTAGGACTCGTGATAGCAGCCCCCGGCACACAGGTTGCGGATACGGCAGGTCGAACAACCCTTGTTGGCGCGGCTGGTGGCGCCTTCAAGGAATGCCCCCAACTCCTCCTTGGCAATCCCTTCGTTAACGTTGCCGAAACGCGGCATGTCGGAGCCGGTAAAGCGGTGACACAGGTTCAGATCGCCCTTGTGATCCACCGCCAGCAAGCCCACGCCTGCGCCGCAGGGCAGCGCCTTCTTGCGGCCTTCATAGAGATCGCTCATCAACTGATGCATGTTGGAGAAGCCGTTATTGCGCCCCTCCAGCGCGGCGTCACGGTAGGCACGCCCCAGTTCCATCATGCTGTCGAAGACCTGACGCAGCTCTTCGTTGCTCAGGTTGAACACCGTCACCGGACCCGACGTGGCAGGCGCAAAGCCCACCTCAAAGAAGCCCAGATCGTTCTTCAGGTGCTCATGAATGGCGATCACATCGGTAAAGCCCGCCGTCAGCGTCACACGCACACCGACCGGTTTAGAGCGATAGCGCTCAAGCAGCATTCGCGCCTTGGCCGCAACCACCGCATAAGTGCCCTGCCCGCTGACTGTGATGCGTCGGCGGTCGTGCACGGCCTGCGGCCCATCCATGCTGATGGAGATACCGAAGCGGTGGCTGTCGAGGTAATCGACAATCTCTTCAGTCAGCATGGTGGCGTTTGTGGTCATGGAGAAGTCGACCTTCTTGCCCAGTTCCGCACAACGCTGCTCCGTGTACTCCACCACCTGCTTGATCAACGGCAGGTTGGTCAGCGGTTCCCCGCCGAAGAAGATCACGTTGATGCGTTCGTGTGCGGCACCTTCAGCCAGTAGCAACTCAATGCTCTTGCGGGCTGTTTCGAAGTCCATACGCACGCCCTTAGTCGGGACAGCGAGGTCTTCCTTGTAGCAATAAGTGCAACTCAGATTGCAGCCGGTATTAACGTTCAGAACCACGGTGCTGATCGGGAACTGACGAATTTCCACCTGCATCCCGGCATCCGGCGTAGCCGGTTCATCACCGAGGATAGACAGCTCGCGGAAGCTCTCCAGAGTCTGCGCCAGATCGGCCGGGGCAACCCGCCCATCAAAACGCTGACGCATGGCATCGGCAGAAACCTGCTCGTTTTCCTTGAGGAAATCGATCAGCGAGCCGCCCAATTCATCCAGCTCAAATAATCCGCTGGATGGGATATGGAACAGCATTCGCCGACCGTCCACCTGCACGTCATGGAAGCTGTAACGGTTTACATAAAGCGCGCTCATGGCATCGCTCCTTGATGGGTCAGCGAATAGACGGGTCGTTCCAGCGCTGCACGGTCACCACCAGCGGCTTGCTGGCTTCAACCTTGCGCCCGGCGTCATCGACTACAGCTGTCACCTTCAACTCACCTGCGTTGTTGGTGCCGTATTTGCGTTTCGGGTTCGGACCTGCGTCGCCCGGAATAAACAGGCCATTTTCTTGCAGCGTGCCGGCGAACTCCTTATCGCGCAGTTGCGCGGCGTATTCGTTGAGATCGTCCACCGACCAGGTAGCCGGGAAGTAACCCAGGCGGATGTCGTCAGCAGTGCCCGCCTTGCCGTCAGCGCCGTAGGCATAACCAACACTCTCGAACTGAACCGGAACTTTCGGACGGGAACCACCGTTGCCACCGATGTGGGCCATGGCATAACCCGGTTCGATGTTGATGAAGTCGACCTTCTGATACAGCGCCAGACCTTTATCCAGCTGGCTGTTGCCGACAGCCACATTACGCGCGCCATCTTTGGCACCGGCTGCAGCACGAGCCTCGACAACCACTTTGCCCGGTGTGTTTTCGAGAACCTTGACGACCTCAACACCCTCACCCAGCTGCACATCACCGCTCAGGTTATTACCGTAAAGGGCTACGCGCTGAGTCGTACCGGCCTTGATGTAACTCGGCTCAACTGCCAGCAGTTGTGCCGGTGCATCTTTACCTGCACGCACGGCCTGCAGACGACCGCCGATGGAGTCCACACCTTGCTGATACCAACGACCGGACAGGGTCTTGCCATCGGGTGACAAGGTGAACACCTGGCGCACATCCAGATCCCCCTGTTTCAGGGTCGCGCGCCACTCATAACCGGTGTACATCACCGCCTTGCCTTCTGCGGTTTCCTGCTTGCCGTTAGCGTAGTTGTAGGTGACTTTGATGCTGTAGTTGTCATCACCGGTGCTGGCGATAGTCGCTACACCTTCATAGGTGCCCCATCCCGGACGATGGCCAACCAGTCGCCACTCACCGGCGGCGCTGACATGCGCCTGCTGAACCCATTTGCGCCAGGCATCGGACTCGTGGCCATACATTTTACCCAGACGCTTCGGCACCTCACCTGAAGCAATATCCCACCAGTCACGATCACGACCGCTTGCCTGGATCTCGATCACCGGATACTGACCAACATGGAAGTGCACCATCTTGCGCCAGTCATCCTCAGTACGGCGCTGCAACGCAATACGGCCGTAAGAGTGGCAACGGGCGCACGTGTCGGCAACCAGCTGATCGTCAGGTTTCTCCACCAGAGTAAAGTCACGCTCCAGCAGATAACGACGGCCCTCAACCTCTTCAGGCGCCAGGCCATGAGTATCAGCTAGGTACTTGACCAGCGTCTGACGTTCCTCAGTGGTGATCTTCAGGCCATGGGCCTGCATCATGCGGACAATGGTCATATCCCAGCCTTCCGGCGTGCGACGTGACTCATCGATACGGTTCAACCCTTCACCCTCGGTGGGCAAGTGGCAGGTCATGCATTTACTGTTGAGCAGAGCTTTGGCCGCATCGGCTGTTTCAGCCTGGGCAAGGAAAGGAACGACCGAAATCGCCATGGATAGCAGCAGCGGCCGCAGGGGAATTACACTGGCACTTTGCGCGCGCATTGTTGGCACCCTTATTCTTGTTTATGGGATGACACATGCTGACCGCGGTTACAGATGATCTTGTTAAGGCCCGATCAGCACTGGTGACAAGGCTACGAACTGCCAGCTCCGACCGGTATCGTGTTTTGGCAACACAGGCCTGCACGGCTATCAGGAATCGGCAAGGTTTTCCGCATCGGGTCAGCTGGGATAGCTACCGGAGAACGCAGGCCACCCCGAAAAATCCCGGCACAAAAGCGTTGAGGCCTAGCCGAGCAACGTGCTCTCAGAGAGCTTTCAGCACTCATAACTAAACGCATCGTTCACGGACCAAATTGAAGTAAGAGCCCGACCAGCGCAGCCAGAAATACAAGCGCACCGCACAACGCCAGGCCCACAGCAAAAAAACAGGCAAACGAACGCCAACTGATCTCATTCATTACAGCTCCTGATGACGCCCCTTACGGGGCGCTCAAGTAACAGAAATCAGAAGAAACCCAGTGGGTTGATGTCGTAGCTGATCAGCAGGTTTTTGGTTTGCTGATAGTGGTCGAGCATCATCTTGTGGGTTTCGCGGCCTACGCCAGATTTCTTGTAACCACCGAACGCAGCGTGCGCCGGGTACAGGTGGTAGCAGTTGGTCCATACACGACCGGCCTTGATGCCACGGCCCATGCGGTACGCGCGGTTGATGTCGCGGGTCCACACGCCAGCGCCCAGACCAAACTCGGTGTCGTTAGCGATTGCCAGGGCTTCAGCTTCGTCCTTAAAGGTGGCAACACTGACCACCGGGCCGAAGATTTCTTCCTGGAAGATACGCATTTTGTTGTGGCCTTTGAGCAGGGTCGGCTGGATGTAGTAACCCGTTGCCAGGCTGCCTTCCAGTTTCTCTGCGCCACCACCGGTGAGCAGCTCGGCACCTTCCTGCTGAGCGATCTCGAAGTAGGACATGATCTTGTCGAACTGCTGCTGGCTCGCCTGTGCGCCGACCATAGTGTCGGTGTCCAGCGGGTTGCCGCGCTTAATCTGTTTGATCTTCTTCATCACTTCGTTCATGAACGGTTCGAAGATCGATTCTTGAACCAGTGCACGGGACGGGCAGGTGCAGATTTCACCTTGGTTGAAGAAGGCCAGAACCAGACCCTCAGCTGCTTTCTCGATGAAGGCAGGCTCAGCTTTCATGATGTCTTCGAAGAAGATGTTCGGCGACTTGCCGCCCAGCTCTACAGTCGACGGAATGATGTTCTCAGCAGCGCACTTCATGATGTGCGAGCCAACCGGCGTGGAACCGGTGAAGGCGATTTTGGCGATACGCTTGCTGGTGGCCAGCGCTTCACCGGCTTCGCGGCCGAAGCCTTGCACCACGTTCAGTACGCCTTTGGGCAGCAGGTCACCGATCAGCTCCATCAGTACAGTGATGCCCAGCGGAGTTTGCTCAGCAGGCTTGAGCACGATGGCGTTACCGGCAGCCAGGGCCGGAGCCAGTTTCCAAGCGCCCATCAGCAGCGGGAAGTTCCACGGAATGATCTGGCCAACAACGCCCAGAGGCTCGTGGAAGTGGTAGGCCGCAGTGGTGTCGTTGATTTCGGCAGTGGAGCCTTCTTGAGCGCGCAGGCAGCCAGCGAAATAACGGAAGTGGTCAGCCGCCAGCGGGATGTCGGCGTTAAGGGTTTCGCGAACCGGCTTACCGTTGTCCCAGGTTTCAGTAACAGCTAGCAGCTCCAGGTTCTGCTCAATGCGGTCAGCGATTTTCAGCAGGATGTGGGAACGCTCCTGAACCGAAGTACGGCCCCAGGCGTCTGCCGCGGCGTGAGCAGCATCCAGCGCCCGCTCGATATCGTCACGGTCGGAACGCGGGAATTCACCGATGACCGAACCATCAACCGGGCTGGTGTTGGTGAAGTAGACACCGTTTACCGGAGCGACGAATTCGCCATTGATGTAGTTGCCATAGCGCGGTTTAAGTTGAAGGACAGAGCCTGGCTGGTTCGGGTTTACGTAAATCATCGGGTATTCCTCTGTATTTGTTATGACCGGCACACGCCCCTGCCATACCAAGCATTTGCAAATGCCTTGTCAGGCAGAAGATGAAGTGACGATATTCAGGCTGCAGAATTCTTCTGCGCCGCCTATGGGCAGTGTATGAACTGAGCGACAAAGCCTTTATCGAGGAATGGCATAACCCAGCTTTTGACTATCAAAAATCGGCAACCTCTGATTGCATAGCTGCCGTGATGCTTGCCAAGCAGGTACATGTTACTAATGATTACAAAAGGTAAATATGTGCCAACCAAGAGTCATCCCGGACACAGCCCATTAATCACGCTTTCGCTGTCAGCGACATAATAACAATGAGGTCATCTTGAATGACCGGTGAGGCAAGCCGATGAGCATCCCAACTGGCAACACTCCGTTGTCGGACAACAGTCAACTGCCTGTAGCGGCATCTCTTGTCCAACTCGAAACCAATGACGTTTTCCTGCAAGCATGGGCGCTACCAAAATGGAAGCAAGATTACGTACAAATTGGCAAAGGTAACTTTCAGGGGCACCTCAGTGATATCTCACTAGGTCCAATCCAGCTATTTCGTGAAACCATGAATAAAGCTGTAGACCAACACGGCCAACCTTGGGCCAATAGCGTAGCACTGGGGGTTCCGATAACCGTAAACGGAGAGGGTTTCTGGTGTGGAGACAGGCTAGAGAAGGACTCGTTTTTTTTCTCAAGCCAAACTCTGAGCTAAAGTTCAAAACACCGGAAATATCGGACATCTTCGTTGCCGCAATTGATCAAGAACTGATCCGTAGTTACGCCGACACAATCGAAGAGGTCAACATTGGTCAAGTCTGTCAAATCAGCGGAGTTGAGCCAACCTCACACCAACTATCCGAATACCTGCGACAGAGTTTTCTCCGGTTTTTTGAAGGTATAAGCCATAATCCCGCTGCTCTGAGAGATGCCAGCGCCATTCAAAATCTGCATGACGATCTGCTGAGTACTCTATTCAGCGGTTTGTGCAAACTAGGTAAAATCAAACCACACAATACTGGACAATTTGTCCACCGCCATATTGTTGAAAAAGCCAGGGAGTACATCCTCTCACGCAGGAGTAACCCACCTACAGTACTAGAAATATGTCATGAACTTCGCATTAGCCGACGAACATTGCACTACGCTTTCCAGAAAGTTTTAAACATCAATCCTGTTACATTCCTACGCTACATAAGACTGCATGGCGCTCATCGCGAGTTACTGACATCTACACCTGGTGAACTGCTAATCAGCGAAATTGCTGCACATTGGGGATTCTGGCACTTGGGAATGTTCAGTGCGTATTACAAGGATCTGTTCGGTGAAACCCCATCAACAACTGTGCGCCGAATTAACTCCAACTAAATTCGCCCTGCAATGTTAGAAATTCACTCGTTTAGCCAGGCTCAAGCATCGAAAAATCTCTATAAATCACCTTAGCGCGAGCCTGCGTCTTTTTTACGAAAACACGCCAGTGTTTATTATCTGAATGATAAAAAACACATGTAACAAATACGCATAAGAATCTCGAAAGCTCAGAACAACACAGCATATACTTACCCCCAACACACCCCCACACCATTTCACTAGTCCCTTAGGACCAATCCTCCCACCCCACAGTAATCATAGGATTATTCTTAATCCGCCTCCCGAAATCCCCCTTATAATACCCCACTAATATTTATACAAATTTCCAGAAAATCATTATGTATTTTTAACACCCCGACTCCAATTAGCATTCACAAATCCAAACCTTAAAATTACCACATCTAAAAATGGTCATAAAAAAAATCAAATATCCATACATATTATTTATCCTTATCACTCTGTCTTTAACCGCTTCTGCTGCTCAACCTACGTATCTTTATAGCACAGCACATATTCAACACCAGGATATGAAGATCACCGTCGAAGATTGGAACTGGTTACGCCAAAAGAGAACGCTGACAATTGGCATCATTAAAGATGAACAACCGCCCTATCAGGTTCATTACGAGGATGAGAAATACGAAGGTTTATCTGCTGATATAATTGGCATGATCGCCCAGCTATTAGGCATGAACATTCAGGTGACGGCTTTTGCCAACCGTCAACAGCTCTACAACGCTTTGCAGGAGGGCACCGTAGATCTGCTCAGCAGTCACAGCAGCGCACTCGACAACGAAGCAGTTTTAACCAGTCATCCGTTCCTCAAGGAGCGACTGGTGGTATTCAAGCGGGATGATCGTCTTGAACCAATCCCGTCTGACCTGTCTGGCCTGCGCGCCGCTGTCGTACGTGAGCATGCCGACACCCTGAAGATGTTCTTCCCGAATACCCGCTTCATCACCTACGACACCCATGACAATGCCATCGCTGCGGTATCGTTCGGGCACGTCGATGTTTACATCGATGACGTGATCAGCGCCTACTACCGGATCAACCGCTCCTACTACAGCATGGTCAAGTTCGAGCGCCCGCTGGATGAAATCCCGGCAGGCCAATACAGCTATGCCGTGCGCAAGGACAACCAGTACCTGCTGAATCTTATTAACAGCGCTTTGGACTCCATCGGCAAAGAACGATTACATCGCATCGCCAAACGCTGGGTGGGCAGCGGCCTAATCCCCAATAACGAGCCAATAGCACTGACAACCAACGAGGCGCGCTGGATCGAGCGCAATCCGACCGTACGCTTAGTCATCAATGACGGGCTTGCACCCGTCGCATTTTTTACTTCTGAGGGAGTCTTCTCAGGCATAGCCGCTGACCTCTTCGACTTGATCTCCCAGCGCACCGGGCTGAAGTTTGAGGTTACATCGCACATGGGCGGATTCCCCGATAAAATTTCGGCGCTGGAAAAGGATAAGGCCGATTTAGCTATTCTGATTTCAGATCAGGACATCGGTGATCAGCTGCGCCTGTCCCGCCCAATACTTGCCAGCCCCTATGTCTTGGTAACCCGCCCAGAAGATGCCACGCAGGTGCTATCGGCCAAGCGACTCGCCAACGAGCACTTGGCTATTGCCGCTAACCATATCGACCCGGCTAAGGTTCATCTGGCCTATCCCCACTCCACGATCGCAATGGCCACCACCGCCTTGGATGCCATGCATCTGGTGCAAGAGGGTGAAGCCAAAGCCGCCATCATGAGCCTGCCCACGGCCCGCTATTACACAGCTCGCTGGTTTCACAACCAGTTGGCCATTGCTGACACGCTGCCGATGGGAATTAACACCACGCGATTTGCCATGCGCCCTGGCGACAGTGAGTTGGAATCGATCATCAACAAAGTACTGAGTGAAGTACCGCCCGATGAAATGAATGCCATCGCCAGCCGCTGGCGAACATTGCCCAGCATGAGCGAGCAGAGCTGGCGTAATTACGAACAGGTGATCCTGGAGATCGTCATCGCCGCAACACTGCTGTTGATGATGAGTCTGATTTGGGTGTTCTACCTGCGCCGCCAGATCAGTGCCCGCGAACATGCCGAGAAAGCGCTTAAAGACCAGCTGCAGTTTGTTGAAACCCTGACCGACAGCATGCCCCCGCCACTGTACGTACGCGATGTTGAAGGGCGCTTACTCTCTTGCAACCGCAGCTATCTGGAGTGTTTTGGCGTTGAAGCAAAAGATGTCCTGAACAAGACACTGATCGAGCTACCGTTCGAACATATCGAGCGTAAACCGGAGTTCCACCGCAGTTATCTCGAAGCCATACGCACGGGTAACACCATTAAGGATGTGATCAACGTGAATATGCGCGGCCGGAAAGTCTGGCTTGATCATTGGATCCGCCCATTTATGGACTCTGCCGGAAAAATCAAAGGCGTGATTTGCGGCTGGATCGACATCACCGAGCATCAGAATCTAATCAGCCAGCTTGAGGTCGCGAAAAACCAAGCCGACGAAGCCAGCCGAGCGAAAACAACGTTTCTCGCGACAATGAGTCACGAAATACGCACGCCCATGAATGCGGTGATCGGCATTCTCGAACTGGTACTCAAACGCACGGAGTTAACCAGTAATGATCGCAACAGCATTGAAATTGCCCACACCTCGGCCAAAAGTTTGTTGGAGCTGATTGGAGATATCCTCGATATCGCCCGCATTGAGTCGGGTCGACTGAATCTATCGCTAAAACGCGCCAACTTGCGTGAACTGGTGGAATCAGTCGCCCGAATCTTCGAAGGATTGGCTCGCCAGAAAGAGCTGACACTTAACGTCGATATCGATACCAGCGTTAACTGCGACGTTCTGATTGATGCAATGCGTTTCAAGCAGATTCTGTCCAACCTGACCAGCAACGCCATCAAGTTCACCGATGAAGGCTCAGTGTGCATCCGCATTAGCGGTGACAATACCGACACCACCACCCTGCGTATTGCCATGAGCGTGGCCGACACTGGCATTGGCATTTCGGAACAAGACCAACAACAACTGTTTCACCCGTTCTCGCAAGTCAACCCACGCGCCAATATCCGCGAAGGTGCCGGACTTGGTCTGGTCATCTGCCGCTCCTTGTGCAAGATGATGGGGGGCTCGCTGGTCATGCACAGTGAGCTCGGCAGAGGTACCCGGGTGGAAGTCGAATTACGCCTGCAAATCCTCGACCCAGTAGAAGAAAGCACTCCGACGCCCCTTACCTGCAATCAAACAGCTCGCTGCTTGCAAGTACTGGTAGTAGACGACCACGCGGTAAACCGCGAAATCTTGCACCAACAATTGCTCTACCTTGGTCATGAAGTGTCCGAGGCCGAAAACGGCCTGGAGGCCTTACAGCAGTGGCGAACTCAGCCCTTTGATGTGGTCATCACCGACTGCCGCATGCCAGGCATGGATGGCCACGACTTGACCCGGGCCATTCGCCTGGAAGAAACAGGGCATCACGAAGAGCCCACCATCATTCTTGGCCTGACAGCTGACGCGCAGCCCGATGAAATCCAGCGCTGTATTCAGGCAGGCATGAATGACTGCCTGATCAAACCAATTGGCCTGGATGTCCTGGAAAAATTACTGTTCAAGGTCAACAAAACGGATAGCGCCCCCGACCAATGCGAGCCTGGCCCAGACAGCGAATCTCGCTACTTTTGCATGAGCTCACTTAAATCCCTTTCAGGCAACAAACCCAAGGTATTTGAGCGGCTGATTTATGAGCTGATCAGAAACAACCAACAAGACCTTGATGCTTTGATCAAACACTTCACAACACAAAACCTCACTGAAATTGCCGAAATCGCCCACCGCATAAAAGGCGCGGCCCAGGTCGTGGGGGCAGATGCCCTGTTGGAGTGTTGCGAGCAGCTTGAACTGGCTTGCCAAGGCAGTCACGTCTCACTCGACGAGGTAGACAGTTGCTTAAAAAGGATCAAGGCCGAGATCAATGCGCAGAAAGAGCTGCTGTTAGACATACTGGCTCGTACACAAAATAAGTACGAGCCGGAGATATAACCAAACAAAAGTTCCAAACAAAGATTTAAAACACCGATTAATCGCACAACAATTATCAACCAAATAATAAAACGAACTTTTGTGCCAATTAAACCCATGCAATCTCGTACTGGAACTAAAGACAACCCATCACCCTAAGAATAAAATTACCGGCTTACTTACCAACTACCAAGCGACGACACAAAGGGTTGGCACTGTAATGCCTAAAATTATGATTATTGATGACCATCCGGCAATACGCGTCGCGATCCGGTCATTGCTTGAAGATAATGGCCTTGATGTCATTGCTGAAACCGACAATGTTACAGATGCCCTGAGTCTGGCCAAACAGCACAGCCCTGACGCAGTGATCGTAGAACCTGCCATTCCCAGGCTAGATACCTCTGCCCTAATCGCTCGTTTTGCCTCAATAGGCCTAAACTGCCCAGTTATTGCACTAACTTCCCAACCAGCTGATGCCTACTGCAACCGTTATATTGACGCTGGGGTCCAGGCCTATATATCCAAAGATGAAGACCTTTCACCGTTGCTGACTGCAATAGAAGCGACTATGAAAGGCTATTCTTTATTCCCAGCTCATATAAAAAATCAAACACCACACCTGCCCCCCGAACAACCGCATGAGCAACTACTTTTACAGTCGTTGACGGATCGCGAACTGACCATCCTCAAGCACCTTTCACTGGGTTATTCCAATAAGAAAATCGGTGAACTGTTATTTCTAAGTAACAAAACGGTCAGTACTTATAAAACACGCATCTATCAAAAACTCCACCTTAAATCCGTCGTAGAAATGGCAGCCTTTTCAAAGCGAAACTTGCTGATTCCCTAAGCGGTGGATCCTTTACATACCACGTAGGTAACCGAGCCAGCACACACCCCACAGTACCAAGCCCCCTCTCTCACAACGCCGCGCTTACTGCAGTGCACCTAAGCAGCCCACAACGTAGAACAATCGGACCGGCGTAGTGGCAGACTGCCAATCTCTTGACTACCGTTAAAACTCAATAACAAAACACGCGACCTACGATCGCGAAACTTAACAAGGGATGTCACGGCAGCTGACTAGCACGCGCCTTTCGACGCTCGTATGTAGCAGCTACCGAATCCATACAGGGAGTCCGTATTCGTGCCCTATTCGACGCGTTTTTATGAGCATTACCGTAAAGCAGACCGCATCATGTTGGGCATTATCTGGCTGATGTTTGTCTTCTCACTCGGCCTCGCGTTTTGGTTCGACACGTTCGCTCAAGCCTTGATTATCGGTGGCAGCACAAGCCTGTGTCTGACCCTGCTCTACCGTAATATCGGCGATACCCGCCTGATGCGTTGCTTACTCGGTGCAGGGCTGATGATTATGGCCGCCCTGCACATCAATCAGGCCCATGGTTTGATTGAGGTCCACTTCGGCATTTTTGCCCTGCTGGCAGTGTTGACCTTCTACCGTGATTGGCTGCCTATCCTGGTCGCCGCCGCCACCATCGCCGTACACCATGTGGTCTTTCACTTCCTTCAGCACCAAGGCTTCCCAGTCTATGTCATGAGCCACCACGCAGGCTGGGGCATGATCTTCGTGCATGCCTTCTACGTGGTCATGGAAACCCTCGTTCTGCTGTATCTGGCCGTACACAGTCAGGCCGATGCAGAAGAGTCCCAAGACATGCTGGACAACATGCTCAAAGCCACCTCACGGCTTACTGGGGCGGCGCAGTGCCAAGACAGTGCCCAACGACGTGTACGTCTGGCTGAGCGCTTCGACCAGTTCCTGATCCAGATAACCGCTCTGGTGGACGGTGTTGTGCGCGATGCCAACGGCCTAGGCGAGCTTGGCCAAGAGCTTTCCAGCGCCAGCAACACGCTGGAAGTTGGCGCCAAGCGCCAACTCACAGAAATTGAGCTGATGACTGACTCCATTCAGCGCATGGGGGATGCCATCCACCACATCACGGGGCAAGTCGAGCTCGCGGTGGAATACGCCGGTCAAGCCAGCACCCGGACAGCTGAAGTTGGGGAACGGGTTAACCGTGCCCAAACAGAAATTATCCACTTGGCCGAACGTATCGGTGAGACCAACACCACCATCAACACCCTGGCCAGTCAGGCTGAAAAGATCGGCACTGTGCTTGAGGTGATCACCAGCATTGCCGAGCAAACCAACTTACTCGCACTCAATGCGGCCATTGAAGCTGCCCGTGCTGGAGAACAAGGCAGGGGCTTTGCTGTGGTGGCCGATGAAGTGCGTAATCTAGCCCAGCGCACAGCTGTCTCGACGAAAGAAATCAGCACCATCATCTCCACGTTGCAACAACACAGCCGCAAGGCCGTCGAGTCCATGCAGCAAAGCCAGGCAGGGGTTGTGTTGTGCGTTGAAGACAGCCAGCAAGCCGCGCAGATGCTACAGGTGGTCAGCAACGATATCGGGCAAATCAATAGCCTTAACAACAGCATCGCCAACACCACTCGCGAGCAGTCCAGCGCCAGCCAAGACATCGTCGAGCACCTGCAGTCAGTGCAGGGCGTTGCGCAAAACACCGCCGCCGACATTGAAACGCTCAGCGTCAGCAGCCAGCGTCTGCTCCCTATTGCAACCCGCCTGGATGCGTTGGGGCAGACGTTTCATCGGTAAGCACCCACTACCACTGCTCCATCTCCCATCCGCCATCGGCTACAGATAGCCGATGGCTAAGGCGCAGTCGCTGCATAAATGCATCGTCATGGGAAACGACCTGCATCGCCCCCTGATAACTGCACAGCATCTCTTCAAGTGCATGTACAGAAGGCAGATCAAGATGGTTACTGGGTTCATCCAACAAAAGCAGCTCAGCCGGAGTTTCAACGTACAGCGCACAAGCCAGGGCTGCCTTGATACGCTCCCCGCCGCTGAGTTGATGACTGGGAACACTGATCTTTTGCGCATCCAACCCGAGCTGAGCCAGCCGAGTACGCAGCTCACTCTCAGGAGTTGCCCTGTTAGCTGAGCGCAATTGCTGCAAGACTGATTCGTGTGGCTCCAATGTGCTAACCATCTGGTCCAGATAGGCGCTCACAACCCTGACGTCACTGTAGCCAGAAACCAACTGACGCTGCCCAACCAGGACTTTCAATAAGGTCGTTTTGCCACAACCGTTCGGGCCTACAACCCCAACCCTGTGCTGCAAGGTCAGTGTCAGATCGACATAACGCGCGTCAGCCGAAACATACGGCAACTGCCCCGTCACTCGCGCAATCTGCCTGTTCGTATGGTTTCGCACCTGAGACGTAGCCCGCATCACCACAACAGAGTCTTCGTCCACCTGCTGCCTGATGTCGCTGATCTCTTGCGACCGCAGCTCCCTTAGCGCCGCCTGCTGCAACTGTAATCGTCCGGAAGACTGTTCACTTCGCCCCTTCTGCTGCCCCAAAAGGATTTTGGCTTGATTCGACACGGCACCAGTGCGTTTACCTCGTGCATTACGACGCTCCTGACGCTCAAGCTGCTTGCGCATGTTCTGCTCTTCACGCTTCTGTTCGCGCTTATGCTGATCCAGTCGTTCGAGAACCGATTGCTGTTGCTGTGCCCGGCTTTGGACGTAAAAATCGTAGTTCCCGCCATAACTGTTTAGCCCCAGAGTGGACAGTTCAACAATCCGCTCAACGCCACCTAACAACTCACGGTCATGGCTAACGACCAGCATCCCCCGGGGCCATGTTTGGATGTGCTCAATTAGCAATGTGCGATTAAGTCGATCCAAGTGATTGCTCGGCTCATCCAAGATCAAATAATCAGCCCGGGAAATCTCCGCACCGAGTAACGCCACACGCATGGCCTCACCGCCGCTAATCTGACTGACCGGTGTATCCAGCGCCAAATGCCCCAAACCACGTTGCTGTAAAGCCTGCTGCAATCGAGTGCGAATATCCCAACACTCCCCCACAGCATCAAAATCTAAGGCAGAGACACTCCCAGCCTCAATCCTTTGTATGGCTTCAAGTACTGGCAGTTGCCCTGTCAGCGAGGCAACCGTCATTCCCTCTGCGCGCACGATTTGTTGAGGCAGGTAATACACACTGCCAGCCCTCACACAGCACCCGGCAGACGGTGGCAGCAATCCAGCAAGAATCTTGGCGAGCACACTTTTCCCAATACCATTACGACCGACCAGGCCTGTAAGGCGCTCGTCGAACTGGGCATTGAGATTGGAGAACAATGTTCTGCCAGTCGGCAAAACATAAGACACGCTTTCCAGCGTCAGATAAGTAGAGGTCATGGTGTGTTCCACAGATGCCAAAGACTCCCCCCAGCCAGGGGGTAGAAGGAGACTGGCCGTCAGTAAGACGGCGGCATCAATGACGCATCGGACCAATACCTCTAAAGAGTTGTTGAGCAGCCATCATAGTCAATTAGCTAGCCCCGGGAAATTAGCGGCTATTTAGTATCAAATACTCCGCCATTTTCTGGGCCGAGCGGATTGCGCCTTCTTCAGGGCCCCTGACCTGACTGGCCACAATCAGCCCTTCGCCAAGCAGAAACAGCTGCATCGCGACGTCTTGAGGTGATGCCAACTGTGCCTGCTCGCAAATCTGCTGCAGGTAGCTGATCACCCGATCCTTGTGCTGCCGGGCCAGTATGTGAGGCGCGTCCTGCTCTGCGCTGTACTCTGCGGCGGCGTTTATAAACAAACAGCCATGGAAGTCAGGCTCCCGCACCCAACTTGCGATGAACTCGATATAGGCCGCCGGCCTGCCATCAACGGGTACCGCCTCAACAGCCGCCACCATACGCGCCATAAACTGCTCGTCACGCAGCTCGATAGCGGCATCCACCAGATGCTCCTTGCTGGGGAAGTGTCTGTACAGGGTCTTTTTAGTGACCCCGGCCTCCTGACTCAGCTGCTCCACACCCGACGCATGGAAACCCTGCCGGTAGAACAACGCCAACGCGGATTCGGTGATGGTACGGGAAGTGCTCATTGACTGACTCCGTGTACAAACAGAACAAAAGGTATACCGATCGGTTTACACAAGGGAAACCGATCGGTATCCTCAACATCTTCCAAGTCTTTGCGGAGCATTGCAATGCCTATCAGCAAACTGCTGCGATCCAGCGCTCCACCTGCGCCATCCTTGTACTTCACCTTTGTTTCATTTGTCGGCACTTTGCTGGCTATTGGTGTGACCGGCTGGCTCAGCCATGTTTCCGGGACACCCTGGCTGATGGCCTCATTCGGTGCCAGCTGTGTGCTGGCCTTCGGCGTGCCCGACTCCCCCTTGGCGCAGCCGCGTAGCATCATCGGCGGGCATTTGATTTCCACAGCGGTGGGATTATTGATTCTGCATACACTGGGCAATGCCTGGTGGGCCGGAGCCATTGCGGTCGGCCTAGCCTTGGCGGTGATGCAACAAACACGCACCCTGCACGCCCCTGCCGGAGCGAACCCGCTGGTGGTCATCAGCGCAGGCGCGTCGTTCAGCTTTCTGCTGACACCGGTGCTGATCGGTTCGCTGGTGATTGTGGCGGTGGCGTGGGTGATCAATAACGCCCGCCATCGCAACAGTTATCCGAAGTATTGGCTTGTAGGGCTCCGATGAATGCCTGACCTCTCGGTGGGTAACCTGCTGCGCAGGCTTACACCACCCTACAAATGCACTCAACTCAGGCCCTGAGAAAACCGAATCATTGTAGGGTGGACAAGGCCGCAACGCGGTTTGTCCACCAATGGCCCGCAAGGCTTCCGTTTAACACCCGCCCCATGGTGGGTAACCTGCTGCGCAGGCTTACACCACCCTACGAACCTAGCCCGTGGCTTGGATTAGCCACGAATGTGGCGTAATCCGGGTTTCGCAATCAAGGTCATCGCAAAACCCGGTTTCACCACTACTTACCCCGCCAACACTTTATCCAACGCTTGCTCAAGCGTGGCCACGGTGCGGTCGATATTGCCGAGCTTGTCCAAGCCGAACAGGCCCAGACGGAAGGTTTGGAAATCCGCCGGTTCATCGCATTGCAGCGGCACACCGGCAGCGATTTGCAGGCCTAGCGGGATGAACTTGCTGCCGTTCTTAATGCCCTCGTCGGTGGTGTAGCACACCACCACGCCCGGCGCTTCAAAGCCCGGTGCGGCTACACTCTTAAAGCCTTTCTGCGCCAGCATGGCACGCACACGGCTGCCCAGCTCGACCTGCTGGTTACGCACAGTGCTGAAGCCTCTGGCTTTCGCTTCCAGCATGGCATCGCGGAAACGCGCCAGCGCATCGCTCGGCATGGTGGCGTGATAGGCATGACCGCCCTGCTCGTAGGCCTGCATGATTTGCAGCCACTTCTTCAGGTCACAGGCAAAACTGGTGCTCTGGGTTACTTCGACACGGGCCTTGCCCGCTTCGCTGAGCATCACCAACGCACAACATGGCGATGCGCTCCAGCCCTTTTGCGGGGCACTGATCAGCACGTCGATGCCGCACGCCTGCATATCCACCCACAGCGTGCCGGAGGCGATGCAGTCCAGTACAAACAGACCGCCCACCGCATGCACAGCATCCGCTACGGCGCGCAGGTAGCCATCCGGCAGGACCATGCCTGAGGACGTTTCCACGTGCGGGGCAAACACCACCTGGGGTTTCTCTGCCGTAATGGTTTCCAGCACATCGGCCAGCGCTGGCGGGCTGAAAGGCGCCTGCGGCTCATTGCTCACCCGACGCGCCTTGAGGACCAGTGCCTCCGACGGAATCTGGCCCATCTCAAAAATCTGCGTCCAGCGATAGCTGAACCAACCGTTGCGAATCACCAGCGCCTTTTGCCCGGTCGCCAGCTGACGCGCCACCGCCTCCATACCATAGGTTCCGCTGCCCGGCACAATCGCCACAGCATGGGCGTTATAGACATCTTTGAGGGTGCTGGAAATGTCCCGCATCACGCCCTGAAACGACTTGGACATATGGTTCAGGGAGCGGTCGGTATACACCACTGAGTATTCAAGCAAGCCATCAGGATCAACACTCGGATACAGATCAGACATACGAAACTCCTAGCAGAAGGGCTGTCTGCGACCCTGCCTCAAGCCACAGGAAATGACAAGACCAAACGCCGGGATCACAGCAGCTGCGTTAGAATGCAGCACAGTCTTCGCCAGTGTTATCGCCATGCCCCACAGCAGCTCGAACTCCTCCCCGCGCGTCGCCGTCATTGGTGGCGGCCCCGCAGGCCTGATGGCCGCAGAAACCTTGGCCCAGGCCGGGCTTGCCGTGGACCTGTATGACGCAATGCCCTCAGTGGGGCGGAAGTTTCTGCTGGCCGGCGTAGGCGGCATGAACATCACCCACTCCGAAGCCAAGCCTGCGTTTATCAGCCGCTACGGCCAGCGTCAGGATGAGATCGCCCGGCTGCTCGAAGCCTTTGACGCCGACGCCCTGCGCCAGTGGATTCACGATCTGGGCATCGAAACCTTTGTCGGCACCTCCGGCCGTGTGTTCCCCTCCGACATGAAAGCCGCACCGCTGCTACGGGCCTGGCTCAAGCGCCTGCGCGAATTGGGCGTACAGATCCACACCCGGCACCGCTGGTTGGGCTGGAACGAACAAGGCCAGCTGCGTATTCAAAACAGCGAAGGCGAACTCACCGTACAGCCCGATGCCACCCTGCTCGCCTTAGGCGGCGGCAGCTGGGCACGGCTCGGATCGGATGGCGCATGGCTGCCATGGCTACAAGACAAAGGCGTGCAAGTCGCCCCTCTGCAAGCAAGCAACTGCGGATTTGATGTCGCGGCATGGAGCGATTTTCTGCGGGATAAATTCGCCGGTGCTCCGCTTAAAAACGTCAGCCTGCGACTGGGCCACAGCGAACCACGCATTGGCGAATTCGTCCTCACCCGCACCGGGATTGAAGGCAGCCTGGTTTATGCGCTCTCAGCCGGAATTCGCGAAACCATCAACGCCCAAGGCAGCGCCACTGTTTACCTCGACCTGCTGCCGCAAACGCCGCTGACTAAGTTGGAAAAAGCCCTGAGCAAACCACGGGGCAGCCACTCCATGGCCAAGCACCTGCACCGTCAAGCAGGTATTGACGGCGTAAAGGCCGCCTTGCTGCGTGAGCTCAGCAGCGCTGAAACCTTCACTCAACCGGCGCTACTGGCAGCCGCTATCAAAGCCCTGCCAATCACGCTGCAACAGCCACGGCCAATGGATGAAGCCATCAGCACCGCAGGCGGCGTCACCTTTGCCGCACTCGATGAACGCCTGATGCTGCGCCAACTGCCCGGCACGTTCTGCGCCGGAGAAATGCTCAATTGGGAGGCCCCAACCGGGGGATACCTGCTCACCGCTTGCTTTGCCAGCGGTAAAAATGCAGCCAACGGCCTTATCAATTGGTTGCGTACACAGACAAATTAAGCGTTTTGCCATCATCTATGCTTGAATGCGAAAACACACACCTTTCACATTCGCCAGCAGGTAAATCATCTTGATACCCATTGTGGTCTGCGACGACTCCAACATGGCCCGCAAACAGCTGATCCGCGCCCTGCCTACGGATTGGCCGGTCAGCATCACCCAAGCCAGTAACGGACAAGAAGCCCTGCTTGCAGTGCGCCAAGGTTTGGCGCAGGTCATGTTGCTGGATTTGACCATGCCAGTCATGGATGGCTATCAGACCCTCGCTGCGATCCGCGCTGAAGGGCTGAGCTGCAAAGTCATCGTGGTCTCCGGCGACGTACAGGACGAAGCCGTCAGGCGTGTCAAAGACCTCGGCGCACTGGCGTTTATCCGCAAACCGGCTGACCCAGATGAACTGCGCCAGACCCTGCACAACCTTGGTCTGCTGACACCCGGCGGCAGCCCCACCCAACCTGCGCCAGTGGCCGACATCAAGGTCAGCTTCCGCGATGCCCTGCGCGAAGTCAGCAACGTTGCCATGGGCCGCGCCGCCGCCCTGCTGGCGAAAACCCTCGGCGTATTCGTGCAGTTGCCGGTGCCGCAGGTGAACATCTTCGAAGTCAGCGAGCTGCACATGACCCTCGCCGACGCCATGCGCGGCGAACGCCTGACTGCACTCTGTCAGGGCTTTATCGGCGACGGCATTGCTGGTGAAGCACTGCTGTTATTCCATGATTCGGAGATCGCCGACATGGCGCGCCTGCTCGACTGGCAGCCCAAAGATGAAGCCGAAACCAGCGAAATGCTCCTGGACCTCGCCAGCATCCTGATCGGTGCCTGTCTGAGCGGTATCGCCCAGCAGATCGACGTGCGCTTCTCCCAAGGCCATCCACAATTGCTGGGCCGACATGCCTCCATCGAACGCCTGATCCAGCTCAACCAGCGCCGCTGGAAGAAGACCCTGGCGGTGGAGATCAGCTACAGCCTCGAAGCCCACAACATCCACTTCGACCTGCTCCTGCTGTTTACCGAAGACTCGATCAAACGCCTCACCCACAAGATCAACTACCTGATGAGCTAAGCCATGCCCGCCCAGATCGACATGAAAGAAGTGCATTGGCTGCTGGATATCGTCCAGTGCATCGACGTCGGCGTGATCGTTCTCGACCGGCAGTATCAGGTGGAAGTGTGGAACAGCTTTATGGAAAACCACTCCGGTATGCAGCCGGACGAAGTGCAGGGCAAATCCCTGTTCGACCAGTTCCCCGAAATCGACGAAACCTGGCTGCGGCGCAAAGTGGACACCGTCGTCCAACTCGGCACCCGCGCCTTCAGCTTATGGGAACAGCGGCCGTATCTGGTGCACTTCAAAAACTACCAGCCCATCACCGGGCAGGAAGACTTTATGTACCAGAACGTCACCCTCCTGCCCCTCAGCGGCCCCACCGGCGTGGTCGAACATATTTGTGTGGTGATCTATGACGTAACCGCGACTGCAACGTTGAAGAAGCAGCTAAATAAAGCGTGAAATATTGGCTCTACACAGCCAGTTAAACGCAGCATAATTTCCCCACTACCGGATCGATGAAGAGATCCGACCCACCCTATCTAATGGAGCTAGATAATGGTTTCCCCCGCCGCTAAGGAAGAGGTGCGCGCACGCCTTCGCCGCGCCGAAAGTGAACATAACGTAAAAGTCCTGCTGGCTATTGAGTCCGGCAGTCGAGCTTGGGGCTTTGCCTCACCAAACAGTGACTATGACGCACGCTTTATCTACGTCAACAAACCAGAGTGGTACCTTTCTGTTGGTTTAGAAGAGCAAAGAGATGTCATCGAATACCCAATAGTTGACGACATGGATATCAATGGTTGGGATCTACGAAAGGCCCTGCGCCTGTTCTGGAAATCCAATCCCAGTTTCGTTGAGTGGATCCAATCCAACATCATCTACGAGCATACGGGTTGTTTTCATGAAACCGCCAAAGCATTACTGCCTCAGGTGTACTCAGTAGAAAAAGGTATCCATCACTACCGTAGCATGGCCAAAACGAACTTCCGCCAATACCTCCAAAACGCAGAAGTCCCCCTGAAAAAATACTTCTATGTATTACGTCCACTGCTGGCCGTTCGCTGGCTAAATACGTTTGGAACACCTGCCCCAATCGAGTTTTCAACTCTGTGTGAACTCATTGATGATCCTCAGCTGCTGAAGGCAGTTGATGAGTTACTTGAGCTCAAACGAAATGCTCCGGAAATGGGCTTATACCCTCAAATCAAACCGATTCAGCATTTTATCGAGCAAGAACTTGAACGCCTTGAAAGCCTCACACCTGCCTCAAAAGAGCGCATTACTACTGAGCCATTGTTGTCCGATCTTTTCCGCAAAGCATTGAAAGAGGCTTGGGAATAGCCTCTTTCCCAACCTTCTAATCGTAAAGGGCTCTGCAATGCTCAACAGCGTCGAACTAAAAACCTTCGTCCCCGCTCGCAACTTTGAGCTGAGCAAAGCCTTCTATCTGGCTTTGGGCTTCAAGCCCGGCTGGAGCGATGAGCAACTGGCCTACTTCAGCCACGGCAAACACTGCGCCTTTCTGCTGCAAAACTTCTATGTGAAGGAGCAGGCAGAAAACTTCATGATGCACCTGCTGGTGGACGACGTGGATGCGTGGTGGCAACACATATCAGCGGAACGCCTGGATGAGCGTTTCGGTGCACGGCTGATCGCCCCACAAGATCAGCCATGGGGCATGCGCGACCTTGTTGTTATCGACCCCAGCGGCGCCCTCTGGCGCATTGGGCAAAATATCTGAGCGGCGCCCTATCAGAAATGGTATTTCTGCCCATGAGCAACGCGACCAAAAACTGGTTCGACCAAGGCGGCCAGGCCTACGCCCGCTTCCGCCCTGAATACCCTGCCGAGCTTGCCAGCTATCTCGCCTCACTGGTGCCTGACACAGCCCTCGCCGTCGATGTTGGCTGTGGTAATGGCCAGCTAACCCGCCTGCTCGCCGACCACTTCGACAACATCATCGGCCTCGACCCAAGCGCTGATCAGATCAAACACGCAGAACCGCAAGAGCGCCTCAGCTATCAGTGTGCCCCAGCAGAAAACCTCCCCCTGCCCGACCACAGCACCAGCCTGATCACAGCCGCTCAAGCCGCACACTGGTTCGACCTGGCCGCGTTCTACAACGAAGCGCGCCGAGTGGCAGCACCCAACGCAGTACTGGCACTAATTAGCTATGGCGTATTGCGTCTGGAGGGCGAACTGGGCGCTCGTTTCGAGCAGTTCTATTGGAATGAAATCGGCCCTTACTGGCCCGCCGAACGCAAACTGGTGGACAGCGCCTACACCACCCTCGACTTCCCCTTCAACGAACTGACGCCTCCCGCACTTGCGATTGACCTAGAGTGGAAACTCGACGAACTGCTTGGCTATGTCTCCACTTGGTCAGCCGTGCGCAGCGCCAAAGAAGCGGGGCGCGAAGGCCTGCTCAACCGCTTTTCCGCCGATATCGCCGAGCTTTGGAGCGAGCCTACGACCCGGAGACCGGTTAGTTGGCCGATCAATATGAGAATCGGGCGGCTATAAGCACCCGCAGCCAGAATCCGACTCCCCAAAGCACCCGTGAATCTGTACTCCGCACAACTAAGGCCATATGCGGGCAAATGCCCTGTAATTGAATCAGACCCTCTAGCCACTCTGCGTAGGTCATCGGGCGGTAGATTTGAGGCGTATGTAAGATGAGGAAAGGATTACGTACCTATAGCGTCTGGATTTTTTTATTTATAGGTACCGACAAGAGAACCATGAGGCATTAGTTTTGGTTCGTTTCCCACAAATAGGTATGTCTAAAAATGGGCACCCCATCCCAAGCTGTTCAAGTATGCGAAACGCTTCTTCGATTGGATTTGGAATACAACCAGACACGCAAAATCTGGCCAAGCATAAACTGCGTTATTGAACGCATGCTTGCACGGCAAAACGAATTGATCGATGCCTACGAAGAACTCCATACGTCGCTAGCGCACCGCCATCGCGCCCTAGAATCATTCTTCGACGTACTCACATCAATGCCCGTAGCATGGAGCCCCGATAAGATAACCAAAGCCCGGCAAACACGGAAAGATCTCACTGTTATCAACTCGCAGATTGCCGCAATGGCCGACAGTCTCGCCCAGCTGCTCACACGACGTAACGAGCTCAAGGAAACCTCTGGATTCAGCTGCGAGACCTTCCACCACGTTTTGGATGTGGTTGAGCTTGCGGCAGAGTCAGAGGGCAATCACCTTTTCGAGTGGCATGTAAAAGAACACCTAGACGCCCTGAGGTACCAGTACGACATAAAGTATTGGCCGCCACTAAGCATGGTGGTTGCTGCCGTTGGCGAAAATGCTCGAAACGCCGAGGTGTATGCGGCAGATTTAGCTACTGCTTCAGCTACGGAAAGTCCCCGCTCAGGCCTATCTGACTTTCTGAAAGCATTCCTCGCTCGCATTGAAGACAACAGCTCCATTCCAAGAAATTTCAAAATGTCAGACAATACCTTGGCCTCATTGGTCAACTGCGCCCTGGATCTGGACGCAGACAAGCTGATAGATGCTGAGTATGTTAGGCGCTTCAGGCAACGTGAGCGCAAACGCCAGACCGGCTCGTAGCGAGTTTTGCTACGAAAACTACAATAGTCAGAAGTAGCCGCCCCCTTACAGAAAAGTTCTCCTAGCGCCCACCTTTCTTCGGTTTACCACCAAAACTCGGCACTTTGCGCACGGCCTTGACCGCTGGAGCTGCTGGTTCATCTGCTTCCATCCAGCGGCCCAGGCTGCCGCCTTTACCGCCGCCGACAACTTTGGGCTTTTTAGGTTTTTTGGGTTTCTTCACCACTTGGCCGCCAGGCAGGGTTTGGGGCACGCGGTGGTCGGGGATAAAGTCGGGGTCTTCGATCCGCTGAATCACCTGTTGGATCAAGGTTTCGATGGCGGACAGCAGTTGCACTTCGTCTGCGCAGACCAGCGATACAGCCTGCCCGGTGGTGCCAGCACGGCCGGTGCGACCGATGCGGTGGACGTAATCTTCGGCGACGATGGGCAGGTCGAAGTTGACCACCAACGGCATGTCGTCGATATCCAAGCCGCGTGCGGCAACATCGGTGGCGACCAGTACCTTGACCTCGCCGTCTTTAAAGCGCTGTAAGGCGCGTTGGCGAGTGGCTTGAGGTTTGTCGCCGTGGATGGAGTCGGCGCTGATGCCGTTGCGTTGCAGTTCGGCTTCCAGCTCGTCCACGCCCTTGCGGGTTTTAACGAATACCAGCGCCTGGCTCCAGCGCTTGCTCTGGTAGAGGTGCAGGAACAGCTCAGTCTTGCGCTTCTTATCCACCGGGATCAGCCATTGCTTAACGGTTTTCGCCGTGGTGTTACGCGGGCTGACTTCGATGGACAGCGGGTCTTTCAGCATCAGCCGGGCCATGCCGCGGATGGCTTCGGAGAAGGTGGCGGAGAACAGCAGGGTCTGCCGCTTTTTCGGCAGGGTGACGAAGATGTCTTCCAGCTCGCGGGAGAAACCCAAGTCCAGCATACGGTCGGCTTCGTCCAGCACCAGCGCCTGCACCTGATTGAATTTCACTGCGTTCTGCCGGTACAGGTCGAGCAGACGGCCCGGCGTTGCTACCAATACGTCCACGCCTTTGCGCAGCTTCATCATCTGCGGGTTGATGCTGACGCCGCCGTAGACCGCATAGCTGCGCAGCGGCAGGTGCTGGCCGTAGGTGAGGAAGCTTTGCAGCACTTGCTCGGCCAGTTCGCGGGTCGGCACCAGCACCAGCGCACGCACGGAGTTGCTGGCCACTTGCGGGCCCTCCATCATCAAGCGTTGCAGCAGCGGCAGCGCGAAGCCTGCGGTTTTGCCGGTACCGGTCTGAGCCGCCGCCATGATGTCACGGCCTTTGAGCACCGGGCCAATGGCCTGCGCCTGTACGGCAGTCGGGGTTTTATAGTCGAGGCTGTCGAGGGTGCGCAGCAGTGGCTCAATCAGGCCGAGTTCAGCAAAGGTCATAAAGGTAACCGGGACATAAAGGTCGATGGCGCTAAGTTTAACGTGCCGCGAGCGATTCAGCCCAACAGCATCTGTATCCGCCAGAAACAACAAAGCCCGGAGACCGGGCTTTGTGTGGGGCGCAACAACTTATGGCTTGTGGGGGCGCGCTAAGAACTCATGCGACTGCATTTCCAGCAGACGGCTCAGGGTACGCTGGAACTCGAAGTTCAGGCGGCCACCGCTGTACAAGTCTTTCAGCTCCACTTCGGCGGAGATGATGAGTTTGACGTTGCGGTCGTAGAACTCGTCCACCAGGTTGATAAAGCGGCGGGCCATGTCGTCTTTGGCCACGCTCATTTGCTCGACGTTGGCGAGGATCACGGCGTGGAACTGCTTGCCCAGCTCGATGTAGTCGTTCTGGCTGCGCGGGCCGTCGCACAGTTCGCGGAACTCGAACCAAGCCACGTCCTGACAGGCGCGCACGGCGTTGATCACGCGGTTTTCGATGGTCAGGGCTTCGTTCTCGACAATCTGCGCGCCTTCCGGCAGCAGGCTGCAGAAGCTCTTGCGCAGGCTTTCTTCAGCGGCCGGGGTCAGCGGGCTGTGGAACAGCTCAGCTTGCTCCAGGGCACGCAGGCGGTAATCGACACCACTGTCGACGTTGACGATCACGGTGTGCTGTTTGAGCAGGGCAATGGCTGGCAGGAAACGCGCACGTTGCAGGCCGTCTTTATACAGACCGTCCGGCACGATGTTGGAGGTGGCCACCAAGCTGACGCCGTTTTTGAACAGCTCTTCCATCAGGGTCGCCAGAATCATCGCGTCGGTGATATCGGAGACGAAGAATTCGTCGAAGCAGATAACCCGCGCTTCATCAGCAAAGCGCTTGGCAATAATGGTCAGCGGGTTCTTTTCGCCCTTGAGGGTTTTCATTTCCTCGTGGACGCGCTTCATAAAGCGGTGGAAGTGGGTACGCATTTTCCGTTTGAACGGCAGCGCATCAAAGAAGGTGTCCACCAGGTAGGTTTTGCCGCGACCTACGCCCCCCCAGAAATACAGGCCCTTGACCGGCTCGTTGGACTTTTTGCCAAACAGCTTGCCTAGAAAACCACCGGAACCATTTTCCTTCGCGACCAGCTCCTCATACAGTCGCTGCAAATGGCGAACTGCATTCTCTTGGGCGGCATCGTGAAAGAAATCGGGACGTTTGAGATCAGCCTGATAGCGTTCTAGCGGGGTCATCATTTGTTTTGCCGGGCAAAAAAACGGGGGCGCTACTTTAACGACGCCCCCGCTTCTTGGCAAACGGATAGCCGAAATAACCGACAAAATCAGTGCGATTTAGTGGGATTTACCGCTTGGGATACCAAGGTGGATAAGCCTTCGGCCTTATCCACCCTACACGACTAGCCTATTCACGGCTAAAGCCGTTCCCGCAAAAGCAGCAATACTCGCGCCTCGTGGGAGCGGTTTTAACCACGAATTAGCCATATTACTCCTGCGGTGCCAACGCCTCGCGCAAGCGGGCAATGGCGGCCTGACACTCTGCAGCATCAGCGAAAGCCGGGCTGTGGGCGACGGCTTCGCCATCCAGCCACACGGCAAAACCACCGTCCTGCTCGCGTACGTCCAGCTCCTCACCGGATTGCAGGCGCTTGTTCACCTGACCGGCGGATTTGCCGTCTGCGAACGACTTGGACAGCAGCAGTTGCTCACCCGCAGCATCCAGCAGACGGAAGCGGAAGCTGCCATCGTCATCACGGAAGCTGACAAAGCGGGCCGATTTGCTGGCCTTTTTCTTCTCGCTGGTGGCCGCAGTCGCCTGTGTGCGGAAGGAGCGCAGGCCAACCGCTTCACGCAGCTCACCGAGGAACGGCGTAGCAATTTTGCGGGCTTTAGCAGCACCCGCCAGGAGGATATCTTCCAGATCAGCCGGTTTGCTGATCAGTGCGTTGTAGCGCTCACGGGCTTCGCTCAGCTCACCATCGAGCAGCTCGAACAGGCGCTGCTTAGCCTCGCCCCAAGCCAGACCATCCAGCAGCTCGGCGCGGAAAGCCGCTTGTTGCTCGGCACTGGAGAAGGCCTGATACAGGGTAAACAGGTGCGAGTTGTCCGGGTCTTTCGCTTCGCCTGGCAATTTGGAGTCTGTGACGATGCGGGCAATCGCGTTTTTCAGCTCTTTGGCGGTACCAAAGAGCGGGATGGTGTTGTCGTAGCTTTTGCTCATTTTGCGGCCATCGAGGCCTGGCAAGGTGGCTACGTCCTCTTCGATCACCGCTTCCGGCAGGACAAACAGCTCTTTGCCATTACCGAACAGGTGGTTGAAGCGCTGGCCGATATCGCGGGCCATTTCCACGTGCTGGATCTGGTCACGGCCCACCGGCACTTTGTGTGCGTTGAACATCAGAATGTCCGCTGCCATCAGCACCGGGTAGCTGAACAGGCCCATGGTCACGCCAGCATCCGGGTCTTCGCCCTGCTCGACGTTTTTATCCACAGAGGCTTTATAAGCGTGGGCACGGTTAAGCAGGCCTTTACCGGCGACACAGGTCAGCAACCAGCACAGCTCCGGGATTTCCGGGATGTCGGACTGGCGATAGAACGTCGCCTTGTTAACATCCAGCCCCAGCGCCAACCAAGTGGCAGCGATCTCCAGACGGGAGCGCTGAATGCGCGCCGGGTCATCGCACTTGATCAGCGCGTGGTAGTCAGCCAGAAAGTAAAAGGAGTCGGCATCAGCAGCGCGGCTGGCGACGATGGCTGGGCGGATGGCCCCGGCGTAGTTGCCCAGGTGCGGTGTACCGGTGGTAGTAATGCCGGTCAGTATACGAGTGGTCATGGTCACACTTGCTTATTCTGAGCGGGCTGCCGGTGAGGCAGCGGCGCTGTTTATAGACGCGGCAGCAGCAGATCTTTCAGATCAGTCAACTTGCCATGAAAAAAGTGTCCGCATTCTGCCACTTTCAGCAGCTCATGGGCACGCCCCAAACCTGCTGACCAGTCATAGACCGCTTGTGGCTCGATCACCTCATCCACCTCGGGCTGAATGATGGTGAGCGGGCATTGCGATGCTGGAGGTGTTTGCGCAGTGAGGCGATGGACTGCCGGTGCGACCATAAACAGGTTGTTCAGCTGCACACCTTGGGCCTCTAAACGTGCGCCCAGTGCGGCTGCCACAAAGCCACCGAAGGAGAAACCGAGCAGGGTCAATGGCAGGTTCGGGTATTGCTCCAGCACCCACTTGGCCACGGCTTCAGCATCATCCACCTCACCGGTACCCATGTCGTGGCTGCCTTCGCTGGCGCCCACGCCGCGGTAATTGAAGCGCAATGTAACCAAGCCACAATCGCGGGCGGTACGTTGCAGGGTGGAAACGACCTTGTTGAGCATGGTGCCACCCTGTACCGGGTTAGGGTGGCAGATCAGCGCAACGCCACGGGCGTCGGCTGTGTCCAGCAGCAAAGCTTCAAGCTGGCCGCAGGGGCCTTCGAGGGTGATGGGGGTTTCACGAATCAGCAACGGGGAACTCCGTGACCCGCTTCGGGGTCGGCACGTCTAGGTTCTTTACGGAAAGCCTGCAAGCGATAATCAGGCAAAGCAGAAACGATAAGTAGGCACAGTTTACGAACGGTAAGCGTCCAATGCGAATCGGTTTTCACTGCGGCTGAAAAGCATGATCACTTTTCGTACAGAACCGAACATTTGGCCTGACCGTACACACGTGCTAATGCTTTGCAGTGTACAGTGCAGACACAAGCCGCTAACGTTAAGCAAAGCCGTTTAAAGAGGAAGGACTCGTGGAACAGACCCTCACCGCCTGGTTACTACCCGCTGTTACTTTGGTTGCAGGTATCGCCATTGGCTTGCTCATTGCCCGTTTAGTGCCGAGTGCTGCCCCTGGCCGCACACAGCGTCAAATGGATGAGATGCAGGAGCGTTTTGACGCTTACCAAAGCGAAGTGGTCAGCCACTTCAACACCACTGCCAGCCTGGTCAAAAAACTCACCCAGAGCTATCAGGACGTTCAGGAGCATTTGTCTGACGGTGCTAACCGCCTGGCGCTGGATGAAATTACCCGTCAGCGTCTGCTGGCTGCCCTGCACAGTGAAGAAGGCAGCGAGAAGCGCGAACGCCTGACACCACCGAAGAATTACGAAGCACCGAAGGACTACGCCCCTAAAACGGCTGATGTCCCCGGCATGCTGGATGAAACCTACGGCCTGAAAAAGCCACAAGCGCCTCTCTAAGGCTTACCGTTCATCCGGTTAGAAGCCCTGCCAGTGCAGGGCTTTTTTATTATTGCCCAGCAGGAAGCAGGTCACACCTCACAGACACTGGATGTCCCAGGTTACTCCCGCCCAGCACCACCCTTCCCCTCTTCACATAACGCAGTCGTGTCTGCGTTCTAAGGTTTTTTTGTGATTGCGCTCATCACGTTCTGTCGCATACCGCCTGCAGACCAACTCAGGCCTCCGAAATGAGTACGAATCTGACTCGCCTCGGTCTGGACAAGGCCACCCTTATCGGCATGAGTGCCATCCTGATGTGGAGCTCCTCCATCGGGGTTTACCGCAACATTGCGGAAATTTTCGGCCCAGTTGGCGGCGCAGCGCTGACATTTACAGTGAGCGGCCTCGCCGCTGTGATCTACGCTGGACGTTCCGTGCTGCGGGGCCACTCGGTGAACTACCTGCTGCTGGGTGGATTCTTTTTTGTGGCTTATGAAGTCAGCCTGTCACTCGCCTTGGGCTTTGCCGACAACCGCAGCCAATCCATCGAGCTGGGGCTAATTAACTACCTGTGGCCCTGCCTGACCATTGTTCTGGCAGTGCTACTGGGGGATCAACGCGCCAATTTTGTGATTGTGCCGGGGGTGCTGCTGAGCCTGCTGGGTATTTTTTGGGTGACATCGGGCGGCGAATCGGTAGGGCTACAGCCGTTGCTGGCGAATATTGGCAAAAACCCGGTTGCCTACGCCCTGGCGCTGGCGGCCGCCATCACCTGGCCGATCTACACGCTGGCAACGCGCCGTATGGCCAATGGACGCAATGCCGTGCCGCTGTTCCTGCTGGGCACCGCTGCCGTGCTGTGGATAAAGTTTTTCATGACCGAGCAACCACCGCTGCATTTCGACCTAGAGGGCGCGCTGTTAGTCGGTGGGTTTGGGGTGATTACCACCCTCGCCTACTCCGCCTGGAACCACGGCGTCATGCACGGCAACCTGACACTGCTGGCCAGCGCCTCGTACTTCACCCCGGTGCTGTCGGTGCTGCTATCGAGCCTGCTGTTTCAAGTCATGCCAGAGGCCAGTTTCTGGATAGGCGCGCTGCTGGTAACTGGCGGCTCGTTGATGTGCTGGTGGGCAGTTCGCGCCAGTTCAAAATCTTGAAACAGGTTCGTCCGGCAGAGTAACCCCAGGCAACTATCCTTCCTTGAAACCCCATTCAAGGAATAGCTATGTCGCGTTGGCGTTGGGCTGCGGCCAAGATCAGTAAGCAACTCTGGGCCCGTGCAACCTTCATAGGTCTGCTGGGCATCACCACCGCGATTTTGGCAGCCGTCGTGGAGCGCTTTATTCCATGGGAGCTGCCTACAACCATTGGCGCGGATGCTGTAGGCAACATCCTCAGCATCATTGCGTCCAGCATGCTGGCCGTTACCACCTTTAGCCTGAGCGTGATGATTTCTGCTTACGGCTCGGCCACCAGCAACGTCACCCCCAGAGCCACAAAACTGCTGATTGAAGACAGCGTCAGCCAAACCGTACTGTCGACGTTTATTGGCTCATTTCTGTTCAGTATTGTCGGCATTATCGTGCTTAAGACAGGCATGTACGGCGAACGTGGACGCTTCATCCTGTTTATTGTCACCATTGCAGTCATTGCCCTGATCGTCGTTTCTCTGTTGCGCTGGATCGACCATCTCACCCGCTTGGGTCGGGTAGGCGAAACCACCCAACGGGTTGAAGATGCCACCCTTAATGCATTGCGAGCTTGGCGCGAGCAGCCCTACCTGGGAGGCAGCCCTATGCGGGGCGATGAGTCTCTTGATAAGGCAGTCGACATACCTGCTGACGGCATCGGCTACGTTCAATTTATCGACATGAATGCGTTGTCGAAGATTGCTGAACGCCTGCAAGGGACGATCTACATTCACTCAGTGCCCGGTGCATTTGTGTTCCCCCAGACCCTGCTTGCGCAGTTTCTGCCAGATGAGGCTGGCGATCTCAACGTCGAAGAGCTGCAAGAGGAAATTCGCTTTACCTTTGCTCTGGCCAGAGAGCGCAGCTTCGAGCAGGACCCTCGTTTTGGCCTGGCCGTGATGAGCGAAATCGGCTCGCGGGCACTGTCTTCAGCGATTAACGATCCGGGCACTGTGATTGACGTCATCGGACGCCTGGCGCGGCTTCTGTGCGGCTGGTCACGAGGCTATGAAGACAGCGAACCACTCTACCCGCGCGTGCACGTACCGCCGCTGTGTAACGAGGATATTTTTGATGATGCATTTGCACTGATAGCCCGCGACGGAGCCGCGCTGGTCGAAGTGCAAATCCGCCTGCAAAAGACCCTCAAGGCCTTGAGCGCAATGGGTGATGAAACCTTCAGGGCAGCCGCAGTGCATCAGGCTGAACTGGCACTGGCCAGAGCAGAAGCGGCGCTGACACTGGAGGCAGATAAACAACGTGTGCGTGAAATTGCAGGGCTGAGTTGATGGTGAGGGCGTAGGACTGCTGCGAGCGCCTCACGCCCGCTCCGCCAGATAGCTGGTGAGAATGTGATCCTTCCAGACGCCGTTAAGCTTCAGGTATTTTCTCGCGTAACCTTCGCGCTCAAACCCCAATGACTTGAGCAGACGAGCACTGCGGACATTGTCAGGCTCGTAGTTGGCCATAACCCGGTGAAGCCCAAACTCACCGGTAACATATTCAAGCGCTCCCCGTAGGGCCTCTTTCATCAGCCCTCTTCCCTGATAGTCAACATCCATGCTGTAGCCCAGATAACACGCCTGAAACGGGCCTCTGATAATCTGATCAAAGCCAATCTGCCCTACGACCTTAGCGCCATCCAGCAGAACATATCTGAGCGCGCCACCTTGTACGCGTAATGCTTTATAAGCAGCGAATTGGACACGCCAGAACTCGTGACTATAAAAAGCCTCCTCCCGCTCGGGCATGCTGGGCTCAAGGTGCGTTTTGTTTCTGCGAAAGTAATCGGCAACAGACTCAGGAGATGACAGCAGCATGTCCACCAACTGGATGTTACCCGCACTCAAAAGCAAAGTTTTCATGACCACTCCCTGGCATGTAATTAAGAAGCCAAGCAAGTGGCTCCAGACAAATCATACGCCCAATAAAAAGCCCCGCTACTTGAGCGGGGCTTTTGTTCTTCTGGCAGGGATCAGATCGCGCCGCGCTCACGCAGCAGCGCCAGCACCTGCTTAACGCCCTCCTCAACCGATACCGATTGAGTGTCGATCACCAGATCAGCATCCAACGGGATATCGTATGGGAAGGACTCACCCGGAATGTTGTCACCACCCGCGGCATACAGGCCCTGCGGATCACGCTCAGCGCAAACCTGCGGGGAAGCCTGAACGTACACAGTGATCAGACGATCATTGCCGATCAGTGATTTCGCTTGTTCACGGCCTTCTGCATCCGGCGCCACGAAGGCCGCTAACGTGATGATGCCGGCTTCGTTGAACTGACGCGCCACATGGGCGGCACGACGCCAGTTCTCAGTGCGACCAGCGCGATCTTGCGGCAGACCTTTGTTCATGTCGTGGCGCAGGTTCTGACCATCCAGCACATATACAGCGCGGCCTGCATCGAACAGTTTGCGTTCAACCGCATAAGCCAAGGTGCTCTTACCTGCACCGGAAAGACCGCTGAACAACACAGTGGCCGGTTGCTGGCCAAAGCGGTTAGCACGCTCTTCGGTAGACACGTGAGCGGCCTTGCCATGCTGGCTGCCACCTTGCGCTTGTGGCGCAGCGATGATCATGCCCGCACCTACGGTGCCGTTGGTCAAACGGTCGATGACGATAAACGAGCCAGTGGTGCGGTTTTGCTCGTAGCCGTCCAACGCAATCGGCGCATCCAGTGCAACACGCACTTTGCCGATTTCGTTCAGTTGCAGGCTGCTAGCAGCGCCCTTCTCCAGGGTGTTCACGTCCACGCGGTGTTCGATCGAACCCACGGAACCCGGCACATAGCTGGTGGCGCGCTTGAAGTCGTATTTCTTGCCCGGCAGCATCGGTTCTTCCGACATCCACACCAGCATCGCTTCAAAGCTATCAGCGATCTGCGGACGGTTGTCAGCGTGAACCAGCATGTCACCACGGGAGACGTCGATTTCGTCTTCCAGGGTGATGGTGATGGCCTGGCCCGGACCGGCCTGCTCCAGTTCACCCTCATAGGTGACGATGGATTTGACCTTGCTGCCCTTGCCGGATGGCAGGGTTACAACTTCGTCGCCCTTGCGCACGATACCGCTGGCCAGGGTACCTGCGAATCCACGGAAGTTCAGGTTTGGACGGTTAACGTACTGCACCGGGAAACGCATATCGGTGAAGTTGCGGTCGCCTGAAACCTCAACGGTTTCCAGAATTTCCATCAGAGACTGGCCGTCGTACCACGGCGAACGCTCGCTCTTGTTCACCACGTTGTCGCCCTTAAGGGCAGACATCGGTACGAAGTACAGAGAAGTCGGCTTCAGCGAGATACCCTCAGCGAACTTCAGGTAATCGGCTTTGATCTGCTCGAATACACCCTGATCAAAGTCCTTGAGGTCCATCTTGTTGACGGCCACAACGATGTGTTTGATCCCCAGCAGGCTGGCAATAAAGCTGTGGCGTTTGGTCTGAGTCTGCACGCCGTAACGGGCGTCGATCAGAATAATTGCCAAGTCACAGGTGGATGCACCGGTGGCCATGTTGCGGGTGTACTGCTCATGGCCGGGGGTGTCGGCGATGATGAATTTGCGCTTGGCGGTGCTGAAATAGCGGTACGCCACGTCAATGGTGATGCCCTGCTCGCGCTCGGCTTGCAGACCATCCACCAGCAGTGCCAGGTCGATATCGTCACCGGTGGTGCCGACTTTTTTCGAGTCGCGGCTGATGGCTTCCAGATGGTCTTCATAGATCATCTTGGAGTCGTGCAGCAGGCGGCCAATCAGGGTGCTCTTGCCGTCATCGACGTTGCCACAGGTGAGGAAACGCAGCAGTTCTTTGCGCTCGTGCTGAGCCAAGTAAGCGAGGATGTCTTCGCTGATCAGATCGGATTGGTGCGACATATTAGAAATACCCCTGACGTTTTTTCTCTTCCATGGAACCAGCACCATCGTGGTCGATGACGCGGCCCTGGCGCTCGGAAGTCTTGGTCAGGAGCATTTCCTGAATGATTTCCGGCAAGGTGGCGGCGGTGGATTCCACTGCGCCTGTCAGCGGGTAGCAACCGAGGGTACGGAAGCGCACCATTTTCTTCTGAATACGGGATTTCTCTTCGTCGCTGAGGTGCTCGAGGATACGGTCGTCGTCGATCATCACCAGCGTGCCGTTGCGCTCAATCACTTCGCGCTCAGCGGCGAAGTACAGCGGCACAATCGGGATTTGCTCAAGGTAGATGTATTGCCAGATGTCCAGCTCGGTCCAGTTGGACAGCGGGAACACGCGAATAGACTCGCCCTTCTTAACCTTGCCGTTGTAGATGTTCCACAACTCAGGACGCTGGTTTTTGGGGTCCCAGCGGTGGTTGCTGTCACGGAAGGAGTACACGCGCTCTTTGGCACGGGACTTTTCTTCGTCACGGCGTGCGCCACCAAAGGCGGCATCAAAGCCGTACTTGTTCAGCGCCTGCTTCAGGCCCTCAGTCTTCATGATGTCAGTGTGTTTGGCACTGCCATGGGTGAAGGGGTTGATGTCCTGCGCGATGCCGTCCGGGTTGACGTGGGTGATCAGGTCCAAGCCCATCTCCGCCACCATCTTGTCACGGAAGGCGTACATCTCCTGAAACTTCCAGCGGGTATCGACGTGCATCACCGGGAACGGCAGCTTGCCTGGGAAAAAGGCTTTGCGCGCCAGGTGCAGCATCACGGCAGAGTCTTTGCCGATGGAGTACAGCATTACCGGGTTGTCGAATTCGGCGGCCACTTCACGAATGATGTGGATACTTTCCGCCTCCAGCTGTTTCAGGTGGGTCAATTTGTCGAGCATGGCTACTCACGGAATACGGGTATTTTTTAAGGCCGGCGGGCCGTGGACGAGGGCGCACTCTAGCACAGCGCCCTCTTCTAATCAGGAGACCACTTAGAACGAAACGATCTAGTGTTATAGCTACAATATCGGCAACCCGGCCGGCTGTGAATCCTTGCCGGTTGCCGAAACGCCGCTGATACGCCAGGCAGATCAGCGGTAATTAGATTGGGTTAGGGCAATCAATAAAAATATGCTCCACCGCAAAGCGCCGGGCCAGGTAGTCGCCTAGGGCCTGCACGCCATAGCGTTCGGTGGCGTGGTGCCCTGCGGCAATGAAGCTGATGCCATTTTCACGGGCACTGTGGAAAGTTTGCTCCGACGCCTCACCCGTGAGGTACAAGTCCACGCCTGCAGCAATCGCCTGATCAATATAGCCTTGGCCACCGCCGGTGCACCAACCGACACGACGGATCATCTCTTGCCCCTCAACCAGCAGCGGTTCGCGTCCAAGAACTTCGCCCACATGCCGGGCAAACGCCTGCGGACTCATGGCTTCTGCCAAGGAGCCAATCAATCCGACCGTACGAGGGTTTTCAGGCTCAAGTGGCCCTTCAACGGTAATACCCAAACGGGCCGCCAGCTGTACGTTGTTACCAACGTCGGCATGCACATCCAACGGCAAGTGGTAGGCCAGCAAACTGATGTCATTGGCCAACAGTGTTTTCAAGCGACGCTGTTTCATACCTGTGACACAGGGATTTTCGCCTTTCCAGAAATAGCCGTGATGCACCAGCAGCACATCCGCCTCTGCCTCAACAGCCGCCTCAATTAGCTCAAGGCTGGCGGTTACGCCACTGACGATCTTTGAGACCTGAGGCCGCCCTTCCACCTGCAAGCCATTAGGGCAGTAATCGCTGATACGCGCAGCGTTCAGGTAGCGGTTGGCCTCTTCAACCAAGGCGGAAAGAGAAATAGCCATCAAAAAATCCTTAGACAAAATTACAAAACACTTTCTTGGCAGTGTTCGCCTCTATAATGCGCACCTTAAAGGGGGTGATGCGCCCCCGCAACCTTCAGGACTGTTTACATGTTCAAGGCCCTGCGTTTCCTTAGCTGGCCCCTTCTGGTCGGGGTTCTTCTGGCTCTGCTGATCATGGCTTATTTCCCCCGCTGGGTTGGCCTGCCGGAAAAGACGGCCCACATCACCATGAGTCCTTTTTATGGCCGCATGCAGCAAGGTCCTGTCTCATACGCTGAAGCGGTAAAAGTGGCCTCACCAGCAGTGGCTAACCTGTACAGCACCAAAGTGGTGAGCAAACCGGTTCACCCGCTGTTTGAAGACCCTCAATTTCGCCGCTTCTTTGGTGACAACCTGCCACAACAGCGGCGCATGGAATCCAGCCTGGGCTCGGCAGTGATCATGACGCCGGAAGGCTATCTACTGACCAACTATCACGTGGTAGCCGGTTCCGAGCAGATCGTCGTAGCGCTTAAGGATGGTCGCGAGACGATTGCCCGTCTGATTGGCAGTGATCCAGAGACTGATCTGGCCGTGTTGAAGATCGACTTGAAGAATATTCCGGCCATCACCCTCGGGCGCTCCGACAGCATCAACATTGGTGATGTCACGTTAGCCATTGGCAACCCGTTTGGCGTGGGACAGACCGTCACCATGGGCATCATCAGTGCCACCGGCCGTAACCAGTTGGGCCTGAACACATACGAAGACTTCATTCAGACCGACGCCGCGATCAACCCCGGTAACTCCGGCGGAGCACTGGTGGATGCCTACGGCAATCTGGTGGGCATCAATACGGCGATTTTCTCCAAGTCCGGCGGCTCCCAGGGTATTGGTTTTGCCATACCGGCCAAACTGGCTCTGGATGTGATGCAAGCCATCATTGAGCACGGCAAGGTGATCCGCGGTTGGCTGGGAATTGAAGTCCAGCCCATGACCCCTGAACTGGCTGAGTCGTTCGGCCTTGATGGCCGTCCTGGCATTGTGGTGGCCGGGGTTTACCGCAGCGGACCGGCGCAGCATGCAGGATTACAGCCAGGGGATTTGATCCTCAACATTGATGGTGTAGACACCAATGACGGTCGCAGCGCCATGAACCAAGTGGCTCGCACCAAGCCCGGCCAAACCATCCAAATCACCATTCTGCGTGCCGGTAAAACCTTGCGACTGAAAGCAGAGGTCGGGATTCGCCCTGCTGTAGAAACCAAACCCAACTAAGCACCAGAGCGTTAACCACCACAAACGGGTCAGCATTTGCACCCGTTTGTGGTCATCCACAGCATGTCATGCAGACCAAGCGGGATAGTCGGTGTAGCCTTGGGCACCGGCGGTGTACAGCGTCTTACGGTTGAGCGTGGCCAACGGGCGAGCATCGCGCAGGCGCTCAACCAGATCCGGATTGGCAACGTGGCGCCCGAACGACACAGCTTGGCCATGGCCATTGTCCAGCGAGCGTTCGGCCGACTCGCCATCGAAACCATCATTGGCCCAAAGGCAGAAGTGCTTGAGGGCGGGCCTTACGAGCTGTCGCGCTTACAGTCACTGTTCCTGTTTACCCGCTCAGACACCCTCTACGGCGGCAGTAACGAAATCCAGCGCAACATCATCGCCGAGCGTGCACTGGGCATGCCGCGCGAACCTAAGCTGCAACTGTAAGCCCATACAACGGGCAAGAAAAAACCGCTGCCGCTATCCGGCAGCGGTTCTTTATACCGCATCAAAGGCCTTTCAACGCATCCAGCAATGCCTGGTTCTGCTCCGGCGTGCCGATGGTGATCCGCAGGAATTGAGCAATACGCGCCTGCTTGAAGTGGCGCACGATGACACCCTGCTCACGCAAACCCGCCTGAAGCCCTGCCGCATCCTTTTGTGGATGACGAGCGAACACAAAGTTCGCGGCTGATGGCAGCACTTCAAAACCCAGCTCTTCCAGCCCAGCCACCACAACGGCTCGGCTTTCGATGACCTTTTTGCAGGTTTCATCGAAATACGCCCGATCTTCAAAAGCAGCCGCTGCGCCGGCAATGGCCATGCGATCCAGCGGATAGGAGTTGAAGCTGTTCTTAACCCGCTCCAGCGCCTCGATCAAATCCGGATGCCCCACGGCCAGACCGACACGCAGGCCTGCCAGGGAACGGGACTTGGACAGTGTCTGGCACACCAGCAGGTTCGGGTACTTATCCACCAATCCAATAGCCGTCTCGCCACCGAAATCAATGTAGGCCTCATCTACCAGCACCACCGTGTCCGGGTTGCCCTTGAGCAGTTGCTCAATCGCATCCAGAGCCAGCGCACGGCCAGTTGGCGCATTCGGGTTAGGGAAAATAATCCCGCCATTGGGGCGCTGGTAATCCGCCACGTTGATCTGGAACTGCTCGTCCAGGGCAATGGCTTCGAAGTCGATGCCATACAGGCCGCAATAAACCGGGTAAAAGCTGTAGGTCACATCCGGGAACAGCAGCGGCTTGCCATGCTGGAACAGCGCATGAAACGCATGGGCCAGCACCTCATCCGAGCCGTTGCCGACAAACACCTGGCCGGTTTGCACGCCGTAATAATCAGCCACGGCCTGTTTCAGCCGGTCGCTGTTCGGGTCCGGGTACAGACGCAAGTTGTCGTTCAATTCAGCCTGCATGGCAGCCAGCGCTTTGGGCGACGGTCCATACGGGTTTTCATTGGTGTTGAGTTTGACCAATTTGGTCATTTTCGGTTGTTCACCCGGCACATACGGCACCAGGTCCTTAACGAAGGGGCTCCAGAATTTGCTCATCTGCCCTTCACTCCTCAGAAACTTGGGGATTAGTGGGCGACGTAAACGCCGCCCAACTGACAATTAGCCTTTAATGCGGTACTCAGCGCTGCGGGCGTGGGCAGTCAGCGACTCACCACGGGCCAGCACGCTCGCCACTTTACCCAGCTCAGATGCACCGTCTGCCGAGCACTGAATGATCGACGAACGCTTCTGGAAGTCATACACCCCCAGTGGCGAGGAATAACGGGCAGTACCGGAAGTCGGCAACACGTGGTTCGGCCCGGCACAGTAATCGCCCAACGCTTCGGCGGTGTAACGACCCATAAAGATGGCGCCCGCGTGACGGATCAGCGGCAGCAGCTCCTGCGGGTTCTCCACCGACAACTCCAAGTGCTCCGGTGCAATACGGTTAGCCACTTCCACAGCCTGAGCCATGTCGGCAACTTGGATCAGCGCGCCACGACCTTCCATAGAGGTACGGGCAATTGCCTCACGCTCCAGAGTCGGCAGCAGCTTGGTGATGCTGGCGGCAACGCGGTCAAGGAACTCGGCATCCGGGCTCACCAGAATCGCCTGGGCGTCTTCATCATGCTCAGCCTGGGAGAACAGGTCCATGGCGATCCAGTCAGGATCGGTCTTGCCATCGCAGACAACAAGAATCTCGGACGGGCCGGCAATCATGTCGATCCCCACCTTACCGAAAACGTGACGCTTGGCTGTCGCCACATAGATGTTGCCTGGGCCGACAATTTTGTCCACCGGCGGCACGCTCTCAGTGCCATAAGCCAATGCCGCAACCGCTTGGGCACCGCCCACGGTGAACACACGGTCAACACCGGCGATGCAGGCAGCAGCCAGCACGATCTCGTTGATCTCACCACGTGGGGTTGGCACTACCATCACCACTTCTTGTACACCAGCAACCTTGGCTGGGATGGCATTCATCAGCACAGAAGACGGGTAAGTTGCCTTGCCACCCGGCACGTACAGACCTGCACGGTCCAGCGGCGTCACTTTCTGCCCCAGCACAGTGCCGTCGGCCTCGGTGTAGGTCCAGGAGTCCTGTTTCTGGTGTTCGTGGTATTCACGCACGCGTTTGGCCGCGATCTCCAGGGCATCACGCTGCTCCGGGCTGATGCGGGTCAGCGCCAGCTCCAGACGCTCACGCGGCAGGATCAAATCGGCCATAGAGCTGGCGTTTAAACCATCAAATTTGTTGGTGAACTCGACAAGTGCAGCATCGCCACGCTGGCGGACAGCCTGAATAATTTCCAGAACGCGATGGTTGACCGCATCGTCCGACACACTTTCCCAGCTCAGCAGATGATCCAGATGCTGGGCAAAGTCCTGGTCTGCGGCATTGAGTCGACGGATTGCAAGTGAAGCGGTCATAGCGGGCCTCATTGTTGGCTAATACTCGGACGTCGATAGGCTATCAAGCCCACCGTATGGACGCCCGAGATATTTGGCTATGACACGGATAGGCAAACGCGGCGTTTTGCCGCGCAATGGGATCAGATAGGGTGTCGTGCCTCGACCGCTTCACGCAGCGTGTCGATAAGCGCCTGAATGCGGGCGTGCTGAATCTTCATCGACGCTTTGTTCACGATCAGCCGAGAACTGATGGTAGCAATCAGCTCCTGAGCCTCCAGACCGTTCGCACGCAGCGTGTTGCCGGTGTCGACAACGTCGATGATCTTGTCAGCAAGCCCCACCAGCGGCGCCAGCTCCATCGAACCATATAGCTTGATGATATCGACCTGACGGCCCTGTTCGGCATAGTAACGCTTGGCCACGTTGACGAACTTAGTGGCTACGCGCAGACGCCCCTTGGGCTCCGGCGCACCGACAGCACCTGCCGTCATCAGCTTGCAGCGGGCAATACGCAGGTCCAGTGGCTCGTACAAGCCCTGACCGCCGTACTCCATCAGCACATCCTTGCCCGCCACGCCGAGATCAGCAGCCCCGTGTTCAACGTAAGTCGGCACATCCGTGGCACGCACAATCAACAAACGAACATCGTCCAGTGTTGTGGGGATGATCAGTTTGCGGCTTTTTTCCGGATTCTCGGTCGGCTCAATCCCTGCAGCTGCGAGCAGCGGCAGGGTGTCATCAAGAATACGGCCTTTGGAAAGGGCAATAGTCAGCATGGTCTTAACCCGGTACCCGACGAATCTTGGCGCCCAGCAACTGCAGCTTCTCTTCGATGCACTCGTAACCACGGTCAATGTGGTAGATGCGATCGATGAGCGTGTCGCCCTCAGCAACCAAAGCAGAAATCACTAGGCTGGCAGATGCACGCAGGTCAGTCGCCATCACAGGCGCGCCTTTGAGCTTCGGCACACCGGTGACAATCGCGGTATTACCTTCGACCTGGATTTGAGCGCCCATACGCAGCATTTCATGAACGTGCATAAAGCGGTTTTCGAATACGGTTTCGATGACCGTACCGGTACCTTCAGCGACTGCGTTCAGGGCAATGAACTGAGCCTGCATATCGGTTGGGAATGCTGGGTAAGGCGCAGTGCGCAGGTTCACAGCTTTCGGGCGCTTGCCCTTCATGTCCAGCTCGATCCAGTCTTCACCGCAGGTGATTTCAGCACCGGCTTCCTGCAGTTTGGACAACACGGCCTCAAGAGAGGTCGGATCGGTGTCTTTAACTTTCACACGGCCGCCAGTGACCGCAGCAGCCACCAAGTAGGTGCCTGTTTCGATACGGTCAGGCATCACGCTGTAGGTCGCACCGGTCAGACGCTCAACACCCTCAATGGTGATAGTGTCGGTACCAGCACCGGAGATTTTCGCGCCCATGGCGATCAAGCAGTTAGCCAGATCAACCACCTCAGGCTCGCGGGCAGCGTTTTCCAGTACAGTCCGGCCTTTAGCCAGAGTGGCTGCCATCATGATGTTTTCGGTACCCGTCACACTGACGGTATCGAAGAAGAAATGTGCACCGCGCAGGCCGCCTTCAGGAGCCTTGGCCTTGATATAACCGCCTTCTACATCAATCACTGCGCCCATGGCTTCGAGGCCACGGATGTGCAGATCAACTGGACGAGAACCAATGGCACAGCCACCTGGCAGGGCGACTTCGGCCTGACCGAAACGGGCAACCATCGGGCCAAGAACCAGAATAGAGGCGCGCATGGTCTTAACCAGCTCATAAGGCGCCACCAAGGTTTTGATCGCACGGGCGTCGACTTCAACGCTGAGTTTTTCGTCAATAACCGGCTCAACCCCCATACGACCGAACAACTCGATCATGGTGGTGATGTCATGCAGGTGCGGCAGATTGCAAATAGTGACAGGCGCATCGCCCAGCAGTGTTGCAGCCAGAATCGGCAGAGCAGAGTTCTTGGCTCCGGAGATACGAATTTCGCCATCAAGGCGAACGCCGCCGGTAATAATCAGTTTATCCATGAGTCTCTCAAATTAGGAGCGCGCAGCCCAATCGGCACGGCTGAAGAATTTCATGCTCACTGCGTGAATGCTGCCATCAGCAATCCAAGCGTTCAGGTGTGAGTAGACCTGCTGCTGACGCTTTACCGGGCTCAGGGCGGCCAGATCGTCGCTAATCAGGTTCAACTGGAAGTTGCAGCCTTCGCCTTCAACTTCAACCTGAGTATTCGGCAGTTTAGCCTCAAGGAGACTCTTTACTTCAAGGGCCTGCATGCTCAACCTCGATCAGGATATATTTAAACGACAGCAGAGCCGAGGCTCGCAAAGCAGGACATGATACAAAAAAGCCCTCGACCTGCGAACCCCGCACACACCACCAACCAGCAGGAAAGTGGGGAAATCAGCTTTGTTGCGGCAAAACGTCCAGCAATCCACTAACGCCAGCAATTTCCCGCATATCCTTGGGCAAGCCCCGGACAGTCAGCTGTTTACCGGCAGCACTGGCGTCACGCATGTACGCCAACAGAAGTGAAAGCCCAACACTGCTGGATTTGCTAACCGCGGTGCAGTCGATGACACATTCACTCGCTGCAGTCGCTTTGATGAGGCTACCGCCTTGCTTACGCAGGGCAGGCCCGCTGGAGTAGTCCAAGACGCCTGCCAGCTCGAAAACACCCGCTGTAACCTCGCGGATAGCGGCCTGACTCACGACTTGCCCGCTCCCTGACGCGCCTTGGCAACAGTATCGACCCAGCCATCAATCACTGCATCCAGCTTATTGCCGTTGTTCTGCATGGCCTGGGCGAACTGATCTCTGAAGAGCTTGCCAATGTTGATGCCATTGATGATGACATTGCGCATTTTCCACGTCCCGTCTTGGCTGACCATGGTGTACGACAATGGATAAATCACACCATTGCTGTCCTTAATCTCCATATTGACCGCAGCTCGCTGTGGATCATGCTGGCCACTGGCGGGCAGAACGCGGATGCCCTGATTGTCGTACTCAAGCAATGCGTTGCCGTAGAACTGCATCAGGCTACGCTTGAAATTATCTTGAAAACGCTGCATTTGCTCGGGTGTCGCCTGACGGGAATAGCGAACTGTCATGACGCCGCGGGATATACCATCAACATCAACTACCGGCCCGAGGATACGATCCAAGGCCCCGTAGAACGCACCGGGGTCGGTTCGATAGGTTTCTTTATTTGCTTTCAAGTCAGCCAACAACGTATCAGTAGTTTTCTGAACAATCTCTGTAGCAGTAGGCGCAGCCAGAACAGAGAATGAAAAGGCAGCCAAGCACACAAGCAGGCTGTTGCGCATCATCTTGATCATGTTCATACCCTTATTTACCGCCTTGGTCCTTATTGACCGAGTTCAGCAAAAACTTACCAATCAAATCTTCCAGCACCAGCGAAGACTGGGTGTCATTGATATGACCACCTTCAGTCAGGACTTCTTCGTCACCGCCCACACTGATACCAATATATTTTTCACCCAGCAGTCCCGCGGTAAGAATCGACGCAGTGGAATCCACTGGCAAATTGTTCACAGCCTGATCCAGTTGCATGGTCACACGACCAGTGTAGCTATCACGATCAAGGTCTATAGCCGTGACTTTACCAATGGTTACACCTGCCATCGTCACCTTGGACCGGACAGTAAGACCCGCAATGTTGTCAAAATGTGCATAGACCTTATAGGTATTATCGCTGTTGCCTACGGTCAGACCACTGACACGCAAAGCCAGCAGCAACAGAGCCAACAAACCAGCCAAGAGGAACAAGCCGACACCCACTTCCAGCGCGCGGTTTTGCATCAGAAATCTCCAAACATCAAAGCGGTCAGAATGAAGTCCAGCCCCAAGACGGCAAGGGAGGCATACACCACGGTTTTCGTGGTTGCGCGACTGATTCCTTCCGAGGTTGGCTCACAATCGTAGCCCTGGTACACGGCAATCCAGGTCACAACAAAGGCAAAAACGACGCTCTTAATCACGCCATTGAGCACGTCTTCGCTAAAAGAAACACTGGCCTGCATATTGGCCCAATAAGACCCCTCATAGACGCCAAGCCAGTCTACAGCGACCATTGCGCCGCCCCAGATTCCGACCACACAAAAAATGACGGCTAGCAAGGGCATCGAAATAAACCCCGCCCACAACCGCGGCGCGACAATATATTTCAGCGGATCCACACCGATCATCGACAAACTGGACAGCTGCTCGGTGGATTTCATGTTGCCAATTTCAGCGGTCAAGGCTGACCCAGCACGCCCCGCGAATAACAGCGCGGTAACCACAGGTCCCAACTCACGCAAGAGTGTAAGTGCGACCATTTGGCCTACGGCCTGCTCGGAACCATAGCTAGAAAGGATATTAAAGCCCTGCAACGCCAGCACCATGCCGATAAAAATGCCTGATACAACAATGATTGGCAGCGACAAAACGCCCACAGAATGCAGCTGCTTCACCAACAGCTGAAAACCATTGCCAGCCTGGCTGCGACCAATCAGAGCGTGCAGCAAAAACAACCCGGAACGCCCAAGGGACATCACCACGTCAATTCCGGCACGGCCGAACAGGCGCACCCGTTCAAGCAGGGAAACCTTACGCATCAGCGCCCCCCAGAAGATCGTCACGATAATCAGAAGCAGGAAAATGGAACGGCACCGGACCATCCGGCGATCCCTTCATAAATTGTCGGATACGTGGATTATCTGAATTCATCAGCTCTTCAGGAGTTCCATGACCAAGCACCTGTGCGTCCCCGACCACATAGATGTAGTCGGCGATACTCGCCGTTTCCGCCAGATCATGGGACACCAAGATGCTGGTGATACCCAACGCATCGTTGAGCAGGCGAATGAGGCGCACCAAAACCCCCATTGCAATGGGATCTTGCCCCACAAAAGGCTCGTCATAGATCAGAATCTGAGGATCCAAAGCAATCGCACGTGCCAATGCAACGCGTCGCTTCATACCGCCTGACAGCTCATCCGGGCGCAAATCCACGGCACCACGCAAGCCAACAGCCTGCAACTTCATCAAGACGATATCTCGGATCATTTCCTCAGGCAGCTTCGTGTGGACACGTAAAGGAAATGCAACGTTTTCAAACACGTCCAGATCAGTGAACAGCGCCCCACTCTGGAAAAGGACGCCCATCTGCTTGCGCATGTCAAACAGATCACTGCGGGAAAGCTCGGGCAGGTTAACACCATTGACCCACACCTCTCCCTTATAGGGCATCAACTCTGCGGCAATCAGACGCAGCAACGTCGTTTTGCCGCATCCGGACGGCCCCATGATGCCCACCACTTTGCCGCGGGGAATACAGATATCAATATTCCTGAAAATATCCCGCTCACCGCGCTTGAAGCTCAGTTGCTTCAGCTCAACTGCATATGGGGTCTCGGCGCTCATCTGGACTCCTTGTTCAAAGCCTGCCTGCAATGACGCGCATTACGGTTTAAAGGACACGCTTTACCAGCAGCGAGCCACAAAAAGGCTGCAAACTATACCATTGAGCCCCTATCTCCAACCAATTGAACTTGCCATGTCAAATTGGGATCAATTGATCGGAACATTGAATACCAAAGCGGAAAAGCTGGGCAGTTATCTCATTCCCGTTATAATCCTTCATTTAAGTCAATACGCCATAGAGCCACAATGAAGCACTCAAACGAACTGATCCAGTCCGCCCAGCGCACCATACGCCTTGAAGCAGAAGCCATTCAGGACCTGCTACAGCGTATAAATGGTGATTTCGTGCGCGCCTGTCAGCTGATTCTTGAGTGCAAGGGGCGCGTCGTTGTGGTGGGAATGGGTAAGTCCGGTCACATCGGCAACAAAATTGCTGCAACCCTCGCCAGCACGGGCACGACAGCCTTTTTCGTACACCCGGCCGAAGCCAGCCATGGCGACATGGGTATGATTACACGCGATGATGTTGTACTGGCCCTATCCAACTCAGGCACTACAGCAGAAATCGTTACCCTACTGCCTTTGATCAAACGCCTAGGCATTACCCTGATCAGTATGACAGGCAACCCCGACTCAGCATTGGCACAGGCCGCCGAGGTGAATTTGGATGCCCGTGTTTCTCAGGAAGCCTGCCCCCTGAACTTGGCGCCGACTTCATCCACAACTGTGTCCCTGGTTCTGGGAGATGCTCTGGCAATCGCGCTTCTCGAAGCGCGCGGCTTTACCGCAGAGGACTTTGCCTTCTCCCACCCTGGTGGTGCCTTAGGCCGCCGCTTGTTACTAAAAGTCGAAAACGTCATGCATGGCGGCGACGACCTGCCCAACATCAAACGGGGTACATCACTGCGCGACGCCCTGCTTGAAATGACCCAAAAGGGCTTGGGTATGACGGTGGTGACTGAAAATGATGGCCGCATGGCAGGAGTCTTCACCGATGGAGACCTACGCCGAGCCTTGGACCGAAACATAGATGTTCGCCAGGCAATTATCGACGATGTTATGACCTCTGGTGGAAAAGTAGCACGCCCAGAAATGCTCGCAGCCGAGGCCCTGAAGATCATGGAAGACAACAAGATCAGCTCGCTGGTGGTCATCGATGAACAAAACCACCCGGTAGGCGCCTTCAACCTTGGCGATCTACTGCGCGCCGGAGTGATGTAATGCACGACAACCTTCTGCAACGTGGCAAAGAAATCAAGCTCGCCGTATTTGATGTGGACGGTGTGCTAACCGATGGAAAGCTCTACTTTTTGGTTGACGGCAGCGAGTTCAAAACCTTTAACACCCTTGACGGCCACGGCATCAAGATGTTGATCAAGTCTGGCGTACGTACCGCCATTATTACTGGTCGCACTACAGCTGTCGTCGAACGACGCGCCAAGAACCTTGGCATCCAGCACCTTTACCAAGGCCGCGAAGACAAACTGGTAGTACTGGATGAACTCCTGAGCGAACTAGGCTTGGACTATTCTCAGGTCGCTTATTTGGGTGACGATTTACCTGATCTGCCTGCTATCCGCCGTGTTGGACTCGGCATGGCTGTTGCAAACGCCGACGCATTCGTACGGGAACACGCCCACGGGATCACCCAAGCCCGAGGTGGAGAAGGTGCAGCCCGTGAGTTCTGTGAATTAATCATGCGCGCCCAAGGCACACTCGAAGCTGCTCAAGCTGCTTACCTATAGGCCAATCATGCCCAGCAAAGCCATCAATTATGCACTGTTAGCCATTGGCGTTCTTCTGGTGGGCGCGCTCGGCTATTGGAAGAACCTACGCCCAGACGCATCCACAAATCCAGCACAACCGGATGCTGCGAAACAGACAATCGACTTTTACGCCAACAACACATACACCATTGAGTTTCAGGAAGATGGCACACTCGACTATGAACTGCTTGCTGACAAGGTCGAGCATGTCAAAGCGACCGACATCACCCTGGTGACCAACCCCAAGATGGACTTGTTTCGCGGGGAAGAGCAGCCCTGGAAGATTCAGAGCACTCGCAGCGAAGTCTCTCCGGGCGGAAAAGAAATTGAGCTCATCGATAACGTGCGCATTGAGCGCACCGATGAAAAAAATCGCACAACCATCCTAACCACCACTCGCCTGACCGTGTTCCCTGATAAGGAATTTGCGCAGACCGCCCAACCCGTTAAAATCGACGCGGCCGATGGGGTAACTACAGCTGTAGGGATGAAAGCATACTTGAACGACAGCCGGATGCACCTGCTGTCCAATGTAAGAGGTCAGTATGAGGCTCGTTAACACACTCTCCGCAATCCTAAGCCTCGGTGCCGCATTTAACTGCGCGACAGCACTGGCTCTGCCATCCGACAGCGAACAACCCATTCGCATCCAGGCAGACAGCGGGGAACTGGATGACAAAAAAGGCGTTGCGGTCTACCGCGGCGACGTAATCATTACCCAGGGCAGCATGAAAGTTACAGGCGACACTGTGACGGTTACCCGCAACGCCCAAGGCGAAGTTGAAGTATTCACCTCAGTAGGTAAGCCTGCTTATTACGAGCAAAAGCCCTCTGCTGATAAACAAATTGTTAAAGCCTATGGCCTGACCATCCAGTATTTCATGAGCAACGACAGGGTCGTCCTGATCGACCAGGCCAAAGTTGTGCAAGAAGGCAACACCTTCGAAGGCGAGAAAATCGTTTACGACACTAAACGCCAGATCGTTAACGCAGGCCGAGCAACAGGCACTAATGTCAGTGCACCTCGCCCCCGTATCGACATGGTTATACAGCCGAAGAATAAACCAGCCGGACAGCAGGCCCAGTAATCATGGCAACTTTGAAAGCTCAACATCTGGCTAAGAGCTACAAAAGTCGCCAGGTTGTACGTGACGTTAGCCTGAACATTGAGAGCGGTCAGATCGTTGGATTGCTTGGCCCTAACGGAGCCGGCAAAACCACTTGCTTCTACATGATCGTTGGCTTGGTTCAGGCAGATCAGGGCCGAGTCATGATTGACGACCTTGATGTGAGCTTTCAGCCCATGCATGGCCGCGCCCGCGCGGGCATCGGCTACCTGCCGCAGGAAGCCTCAATCTTCCGCAAGCTAAGCGTATCCGACAACATCATGGCGATCTTGGAAACCCGCAAAGACCTGAATGCTGCAGGCCGACGCGAGGCACTTGAGGCTTTGCTGCAGGAATTCCATATCACCCACATTCGCGACAACCTCGGCATGAGCTTGTCTGGTGGTGAGCGCCGCCGCGTGGAAATCGCCCGTGCGTTGGCAACCAACCCGAAATTTATCCTGCTTGATGAACCCTTTGCCGGTGTAGACCCCATTTCGGTTGGTGATATCAAACAGATCATCCACCACCTGAAATCCAAAGGCATCGGCGTGCTGATCACTGATCACAACGTTCGAGAGACCTTGGACATCTGTGAGACAGCCTACATTGTCAGCGATGGCCAACTGATCGCCGAAGGTGATGCCGAGACAATTCTGGCCAACCAGACCGTGAAAGAAGTCTATCTGGGCCACGAGTTCCGCCTCTGACATCAATGCAACTGCACAGCTGTCGCTAATGGTCAACACTCCAAAACAACGTACCATTTAGATCCCAAATGCGTATTTGAGTTGAACTGAAACGCACCACGACAGCCTGTGTAGCTTTTAGATACACCCTTCCCACCTTTTCACCGGCCAGCCCTTCCCGTATTGGTTAAACCCCTTATAATCGGGCATATAATTTGCTTCCACGTGGCACTTTGACGGTGCCCGCGAATGGATAGTACACAGACGCCGGTAAATAAGGTCTGCAATGAAACCATCGCTAGTCCTGAAGATGGGCCAGCAGCTGACGATGACACCTCAGCTGCAGCAAGCCATCCGCCTCTTACAACTGTCTACCCTCGACCTCCAGCAGGAGATTCAAGAGGCTCTTGAATCCAACCCGATGCTTGAGCGTCAGGAAGAAGGCGACGACTTCGACACCTCGGACCCTATGGCCGACGGCGCAGAGAGCGCTTCCTCTGACGAGCAGAAAGACGCCTCTTTTCAGGAATCCACCTATCAGGAGCCGACCCAGAACATCGACAACCTAGAGGATGGCGAGTGGAACGAGCGCATTCCTAATGAGCTTCCGGTGGACACCGCCTGGGAAGATATTTATCAGACCAGCGCCAGCAGCCTACCAAGCAATGACGACGACGAGTGGGACTTCACAACACGCACCTCTTCGGGTGAAAGCCTGCAGAGCCACCTGCTGTGGCAACTCAATCTGGCGCCGATGTCTGACAAGGATCGCCTGATTGCCGTAACGCTGATTGATTGCATCAATGATCAAGGCTATCTCGAAGAATCCCTCGAGGAAGTACTTGAGTCTTTTGATCCAGAGCTAGACGTAGAACTGGACGAGATAGAAGCCGTTCTGCACCGCATTCAGCAGTTCGAACCGTCTGGGATTGCCGCACGCGACCTGAGCGAATGCCTGCTACTGCAACTGCGCCAGCTCCCCCCCCATACACCCTGGCTGGACGAAGCTAAGCGCCTGGCCACTGACTTCCTCGATCTGCTCGGTAACCGCGACTACAACCAGCTCATGCGCCGCATGAAACTCAAGGAAGATGAGCTGCGCCCGGTCATCGAACTGATCCAGAGTCTCAACCCCCGCCCTGGCTCGCAAATTGAGTCCAGTGAACCCGAGTACATTGTGCCTGACGTCATCGTGCGCAAGCACAACGACCGCTGGCTGGTAGAGCTCAATCAAGACGCCATGCCACGCCTTCGCGTCAACGCGCAATATGCCAGTTTCGTTAAGCGCGCCGATTCCAGTGCCGACAACACGTTTATGCGTAATCAGCTGCAAGAGGCGCGCTGGTTCATCAAGAGCCTGCAAAGCCGCAACGAAACGCTGATGAAGGTCGCGACTCAGATTGTCGAGCACCAGCGTGGCTTCCTCGACTATGGCGACGAAGCTATGAAGCCTCTGGTACTGCACGATATTGCTGAAGCAGTAGGTATGCACGAGTCCACCATTTCTCGTGTGACCACCCAGAAATACATGCACACCCCACGAGGTATATACGAGCTCAAATATTTCTTCTCCAGCCATGTCAGCACCTCAGAAGGTGGCGAATGCTCATCCACAGCGATTCGCGCCATCATTAAAAAACTGGTAGCGGCAGAGAGCGCTAAGAAACCATTGAGCGACAGCAAGATCGCTGGTCTACTGGAGGAGCAAGGTATTCAGGTTGCCCGGCGTACCGTAGCCAAATATCGGGAATCACTCGGCATTGCCCCATCCAGTGAACGCAAGCGGCTGATCTGAGACCAACAAAGGACAAGCAGCACACTAATTAACAAATTACAGACTTGCCCCTCTGCCAAATCAGCCATACTGATTTGAAGCAAACTGCGAGTCTGTCAGACCCTGTAAATCAGTGACTTCAGCAAAGTGTTTCGCTGGCAGGCGTATCGCCTGCCTCCAATCACGGCAATAAGGAGAAAGTGGTATGCAAGTCAACATCAGTGGGCATCAACTGGTTGTGACCGACGCTTTACGCGACTACATCACCGAGAAACTCGGACGATTGGAGCGCCACTTCGACAAGATCACCAATGTTCAGGTCATCTTGGAAGTCGAAAAACTGAAACAGAAAATTGAAGCCACGCTGCATATCGCAGGTGGTGAGGTGGTCGCCAATGCCGAGCATGAAGACATGTACGCGGCCATTGATTTGCTGACCGATAAACTCGATCGACAACTCATCAAATACAAGGAAAAACAGCTCGATCGCCAGCAGGGCGTAACCGCCCGTTGAGATCGACTTACTCCTATGATCCAGCTTGAATCCATCCTGACCCCCGGCCGTTCCTTGGTGAACGTGCCGGGAGGCAGCAAAAAACGTGTACTTGAACAGATCGCCAACCTGATTGCTCGGGATCTACCCGATATTGACGGTCAGGACATCTACGAAAGCCTTATTGCCCGTGAAAAGCTCGGATCCACAGGCTTTGGTAACGGCATTGCCATCCCTCATTGCCGCTTGCCGGGCTGCACCACACCGATCTGTGCGTTATTGCATCTCGACGCCGCCGTGGACTTCGACTCAATTGACGGCGCCCCCGTCGATCTATTGTTCGTTCTGCTGGTACCTGAAGCCGCTACCGATGCACACTTGGAACTGCTTCGCCAAATAGCCAGCATGCTCGACCGCAGCGATGTTCGCGCCAACCTGCGCCAGGCTGACTCCAGTGAAGCCCTCTATCAGGCTGTAGTCGACGCCCAGAACCAGATCAACAAGGGTTAAGCATGCGCTTGATCATCGTCAGCGGCCGCTCCGGGTCGGGAAAAAGTACAGCCCTTGATGCCCTTGAGGACAATGGCTTTTACTGCATCGACAACTTGCCAGCCGGCTTGCTGCCAAGCCTAAACGAACTGGCATTGATGCACACCGAGCTGCTGCACCCGCTGGTCGCTGTGTCGATTGATGCGCGAAACCTACCCAGCCATCTACAACGTTTCCCTGATTTGCTTGCAGAGGTTCGCGCCCGGCATATCCGTTGTGATGTGATTTATCTGGACGCTGACGATGACACCTTGCTCAAGCGCTTCTCGGAAACCCGCCGGCGCCACCCGCTGACCAGCGACACCCGCTCACTGGCCGAGGCTATCCGCGACGAGCGCGTATTGCTCAGTCCTATTGTCGATCTGGCCGACCTGACCATCGACACCACCAACCTCAACCTTTACCAGTTGCGTGACACCCTCAAGTTGCGCCTGCTTGACCAGCCGGAACCCGGTACAGCTTTCCTGTTTGAATCCTTTGGCTTCAAACGGGGGATGCCAGTAGATGCGGATGTCGTCTTTGATGTGCGCTGTTTGCCAAACCCGTACTGGAAGCCTGATCTGCGTGGATTCTCCGGACTCGATCAGCCAGTAGCCGAATACCTGGCAGCCCAGCCAGATGTTGAAGAAATGTACCAAGACCTACTCGCCTACCTGAGCAAGTGGTTACCCCGCTTCGCTGCCAGCAACCGTGCTTATGTCACCGTGGCGATAGGCTGTACTGGCGGTCATCACCGCTCCGTCTACCTGGCCAACCGCTTAGGCGAAACGCTCAAACCGATTCTGAAAAACGTTCAGATCCGCCACCGTGATCTCCCTTAAGGAACTACCGCGATGCCATCCTGCGAAATCACCATCATCAACAAACTCGGCCTGCATGCCCGTGCGGCCGCTAAGTTTGTAGGCGTTGCAGGACGCTATCCGTGCCAAGTCAAGATTGGCCGCTCCGCGGAAAGTCTGGTCGACGGCAAGAGCATCATGGGCGTCATGATGCTGGCCGCCGGTAAAGGCACCACTTTGCATCTGCTCACAGAAGGGGCGCAGGAGCAGGAAGCCCTCCAAGCCATCTGTGATCTGGTTAATAACTATTTCGATGAGGGCGAATAACTCGCCTTCCTGCGGCCAATAAAAAGGGGCTGATTACCAAGGTAATCAGCCCCTTTTGCGTTCTAGTGGTTAGCTACCTGCGACCGTCATTCGCTCAATCAAAACCGAACCGGTTCGCACATTGCCGCGCAGTTCCAAATCACTGCCTACGGCCACTATCTGACGGAACATGTCGCGCATGTTTCCTGCGATGGTGACCTCTTGTACAGGGAACTGTATTTCACCATTCTCGACCCAGTACCCCGCCGCTCCACGGGAATAATCCCCAGTGACCATGTTCAGGCCATGGCCCATTAGTTCAGTAACCAACAGCCCGCGCCCCATGCGTTTGATCAGCGCCTGCTGATCCTCATCACCATGGCTCACGAACAGGTTATGTACACCACCTGAGTTGGCTGTACTCGGCATACCTAACTTGCGGCCAGAGTAGGTGCCAAGCACATAAGAGCGCAGCTCACCTTGCTCAACGAATGCCTTAGCGTAAGTCGCTAAGCCATCACCGTCGAACGAAGCACTGGCCATGGCACGGGGAATATGTGGACGCTCATCAATCGTCATCCACTCTGGGAACAGCTGTTGCCCAAGAGCCCCCTCAAGGAAGGATGATTTGCGGTACAAATTACCGCCGGAAATAGCACTGATAAGGCTACCGAACAGTCCAGTCGCCAGCTCCGCTGCAAACAATACCGGGACTTCGCAGGTTGGCACCGGGCGAGCGCCTAAGCGACTGGCCGCACGTTGGGCGGCACGCTGACCGATACTGACCGGGTCAGCCAGCAACTGGCCCTGACGACTTACGTCATACCAGTAATCACGCTGCATCTGCCCCTCACCTTCGGCAATCATCACGCAGCTCAGGCTGTGCCGGGTGCTGGCGTAGCCGCCGATAAAGCCGTGGCTGTTACCATAAACGCGACAGCCTTCATGGGTGTTCAACGTGGTGCCATCGGCATTAGTAATGCGCTTATCCGCCGCAAAAGCTGCAGCCTCACAACTCAACGCCAGTTCAATGGCCCTCTCCGGGGTGATGTCCCAGCGGTGATACAGATCGAGATCCGGAAACTCTGTTGCCATCAGGGCAGGGTCCGCCAGCCCTGAGCAATCATCCTCAGATGCATGCTTAGCAATCGCCAGTGCGGCTGCAACAGTTTCACGGATGGCCGCTTCACCAGTAGCCGACGTACTGGCTGAGCCTTTGCGCTGACCAACGTATAGGGTGATGCCAAAACCTTGATCGCGATTGAACTCCACCGTCTCCACGTCGCCCTGACGCACCGATGTGGACAAGCCCTGCCCCGCCGAAACAGCCACTTCGCAAGCCGTTGCGCCCTGTTTTTTTGCTTCGGCAAGAATCTGCTCGACCTGGGCCTGCAATTGCGGCACGGCTTGTGGGCCGACGCTATCTACTGCACTCATAAACACTCCTGACTTATAGCGGCCAAGCGCGGCACAAAGGCCAGACACTTGCAGCTGGTAACTTGCTGCTATCATGTCGGCGTTATCCACTGGAACACCGACATGTCTGAATATTTCGACGACGACTTCTCCGGCGAGAAAAGCAAAAGCCAGATCAAGCGCGAACTGCATGCGCTACAGGAGCTGGGCCAGCGTCTCACAACGGTCAAACCGGACCTGCTCAACAAAATGCCTCTGACCGACGAGCTGCGTCGTGCGCTCGCCGAGGCCCCGAAACACACCGCTAACGCTGCCAAAAAACGTCATATCCAGTTTATTGGCCGCTTGATGCGTGATCAGGATGCCGAAGCCATCCTCAACATTCTCGATCAGGTTGATGCCTCAACCCGTCAGTACAACGAGCGTTTCCACAACCTGGAACGCTGGCGTGACCGTCTGATCGCGGGCAATGACGAAACGCTTGAAGCCTTCGTCAACGATTACCCCGAAACCGACCGCCAACACCTGCGCGGCCTGATCCGCCACGCCCAACACGAACTTGCCCACAACAAAACGCCAACCGCTGCGCGCAAGATCTTCAAATACATCCGCGACCTGGATGAAACTCAGCGCGGCTTACGTTGATTTGCTCACCATGGGAGATCGCAATGATCTACCCATGGTAAAGCCACCACACAAACCCACCGAGCAGCAGCGCTAGCAATTCAATCACGCCCAACGCCACTAACCATCGCTCACTGCGTACCGTTCTTGTTGGGCGAAAAGTGCCCAATGTCACGGCGATCACGGACCAGCGTCCCAAGTGATAACAACACCGTTCGATAACGACCTCAAACAGCACACTCAGGACGTAATCCAAGCACTTAAGCTCCAGTTCCACCGACGGTGATGGCATCAATCTTCAACGTCGGCTGACCAACGCCCACCGGCACCGACTGGCCATCCTTACCGCAGGTGCCGACGCCGCTGTCCAGCGCCAGGTCAGTGCCGACCATAGACACCTTGCTCATGGCTTCCGGGCCATTACCGATCAGGGTTGCGCCTTTGACCGGCGCGGTAATTTTGCCGTCTTCGATCAGATAGGCCTCGCTGGTGGAGAACACAAACTTGCCGCTGGTGATATCCACCTGACCGCCACCGAGGTTGGCGCAGTAGATGCCCTTTTTCACCGAGCGGATGATTTCTTCCGGATCGCTTTCGCCTGCCAACATGTAGGTGTTAGTCATGCGAGGCATCGGCAGATGCGCGTAGGACTCGCGGCGACCGTTGCCAGTAGCGGCAACACCCATCAGGCGGGCATTAAGCTTGTCCTGCATATAGCCTTTGAGCACGCCGTTCTCGATCAGTGTGGTGCACTGGGTCTGGGTGCCTTCATCATCCATGCACAATGAACCGCGGCGGGATGCGAGAGTGCCGTCATCAACAATGGTGCACAGGCTCGAAGCCACTTGCTCACCCACACGACCGCTATAGGCCGAACTGCCCTTGCGGTTGAAATCGCCCTCAAGGCCATGGCCAACCGCTTCATGCAGCAGCACTCCAGACCAGCCTGCGCCCATCACCACCGGCATGGTGCCTGCCGGGGCCGCGATAGCCTCCAGATTCACCAGAGCCTGGCGCAGCGCCTCGCGGGCATAGCCCATGGCGCGCTCTTCGTTGTTCGCTGTCTTTTCCAGGAAATAGCGGTAATCGGTACGCCCGCCACCGCCATGCCCGCCACGCTCACGGCGGCCGTTCTGCTCGACGATGACACTGACGTTGAAGCGCACCAGCGGGCGCACATCAGCCCCCAGCGTGCCGTCATTGGCCGCAACCAGTATGCGCTCCCAGACACCGGCAAGGCTTACCGTGACCTGCTTGATCCGTGAATCAAGCGTCCGTGTGGCGACGTCGATGCGTTTGAGCAACTCAACTTTTTCTGCCCGACTCAATACATCCAGCGGGTTATCTTCACTGTACAGGGGAGCATGAACACCCGCAGAAAACGCCTGCACGCGCCCTTCCTGTCCCGAGCGGGCAATCGAACGGGCCGCACGTGCAGCCTGTGTCAGCGCATCGGCGGTGATCGCATTGCTGTAGGCAAAGCCTGTCTTCTCACCGGATTGCGCACGCACACCAACGCCCTGATCAAGGTTGAAACTCCCCTCTTTGACGATGCCGTCTTCCAACACCCAGGTCTCAGAGACCTGACTTTGGAAGTACAAGTCAGCCGCATCAATACCGGGGCCAGCTAATTCGCTCAGCACACCGGGTAAGTGTTCAACGCTCAAACCGCCCGGGTTGAGCAGGTGCTCACTCACGGACACCAACATAGTGCTCATAATTTCTCCAAAGCTGGCAGCCGAGGCTCGGCTGCTGCAAAAAATCGTTTGTGCTGGGCCACGGGCATCCGCTGGCGAATTGAGGCTTGCTCAGAAGCATCACGCTTGCTAACCAGTACACCAGGGCCTGCAGGCAGCTCAGCCTGCACACGGCCCCATGGGTCTATCAGCGCGGAATGACCGAAGGTCTGGCGCCCACCCGGATGGCTTCCACCCTGCCCACAAGCCAACACATAGCATTGGGTTTCAATGGCCCGCGCACGAGTCAGCACCTGCCAATGGGCCTCACCTGTCACTGCTGTAAAGGCTGCGGGAATACTGATCAGTTCTGCTCCTGCAGCCCGCAGGTTGCCGTACAACTCAGGGAAGCGCAGGTCATAACACACGGTCATTCCCAAACGCCCCACCGGCGTATCAGCCACCACCACCTGTGCACCAAATGCGTAATCATCCGACTCACGGTAACGACCGTGACTGTCACTCACATCAACATCGAACAGGTGCAGCTTGTCGTAGCGGGCAGCCCTCTGCCCCTGATTATCGATCAATAATGAGCAGGCATGTGCTTTGGCGTCTGGCTGGCCATCGGGCGGTAGCGGGATCGTTCCTGCGACGATCCATAATCCCAGGTCACGTGCAGTCTGCTGCAACCACGGTAGTATTGGCCCCTCACCTACGGCCTCAGCCCGCCCCAAAGCCGCCAGATCACGCCGCCCCATGGCCGCAAAGTTTTCTGGCAGCACAGCCAGTTGCGCCCCCTGCTCGGCAGCATCACTCAACAGGCGCCGAGCCTCGGCCAGATTGGCGAGGACATCATCCTGGCTAACCATTTGAATCACGGCAAAGCTCATGGCAATTCAATCTCTTTGGAAGGCAGACACCAGCTTACCCGGCAGACTGCAAGACTGCACGGGTCTGATGAATTGAGGCTTAACGGGGCTTTTCGAAAGGCTTGTCAAAGGTAATCTGCGGATCCTGCCAAGGGCCTTTAACGTCGTACTGCACACTGGCAAAACGGGCAACGTGATCACCCAATAGCTTGTCTACCACGAACAACGCCCCGCCAATGGCCGGAGCCCCAACAATCAAGGCGGCCAGTGGCAAGTTGTTACTAACCGGTAGCGTCACGAGCAGTTTGGCATCGATACGGTCACTGACCATGTCCAGTGTGCCATCCAGCTCCAAGTTACTCGATGGTCCCTCCAGGGTTATCGGCCTGCGAGTGACATACACCCCATTGCTCGCCGCCAGCACACCCTTAAAGCGGTCATAGCTCAGCCCCTTATCCAGCAAGTCGGAGAAGTCTAGGCGCAAACGGCGACCGATAGAGTTGAAGTTCAACAGACCGAACACCCGCAAGGCAGATGCCGTGCCGTCCACCTCAGAAAACTGTCCCTTGCGCAGGGACGCATCGAGGCTGCCACTGAAGCGCTTGAGGCTGAACCAGGCTGGAGAGCCCGGCCAATTACCATCCACATCAAGGCGGAAAGATTCACTGGTTGCGGTCGGGGCAAATCCCCAATTTCTGAGCACCTGCGCCAAGTCCCTGCCACCTAGCCGACCTTTATAGAGCGTGCGAACACCTTGCGGGCCATGCTCCCAGGTAGACTCACCAGCGATTTTAAGCCCCTTTAGATTCAGGTCCAGCTCGGAAAAACGCACTCCGGCGGTGCTTGGTCTGGCCTTGAGCTTCCACCCCCCAAGCGCCTCGTCCCCAAGAAAAACTGCATCAACTTTCACATCCAGCGCCGGGACGCTTCTCGGGTCGATACTGGCCAGCGTGTCTGGCGAATCAACGTCCTCTGTGCTGTCATTCCCGGTTTTGCGAGGCGGGAGGCGCAAGTAATTGAAATTGAGCGCGATTGGCGCACCGCTTTGGTCGGGCAACGAGACTTGTCCGCTGACTTGCTTACTGTCCACACTCACACGCCAGCTTGAACTGACACGGCTGAGTCCTACCTCGGCATCATTAACACTTACACCAAACCCCTCGAATCGCCCCAAACGCACCTGAGCATCCCTGAACAACTGCAGAGACTGAGTGCCTGATGATTTGGCATAAGGTTTGATCGCCTCCTGCCACTTCGACCAGTTCAGCTCAGCCAATCGACCACGCACCTGCAGCCCCCTCGCAGCCGGTAGACGTGCAGGCCCGTCAGCAAGGCGCAACTCGCCACGTCCCTGATTGAACTGTCCAGGGCTGGCCGCAAATGAAAGGCTCGCCAATGCCGCGTAATCAAACCAGTAACGACGCTCCGCTCCGCCAAGCGTCATGCGCCATACCGACGGCCGCTCCTCTTCTGCCAGCTTGCCAAAAGGTGCTGGCAGGTCGATTTTCAGCCCCTTGAGGGAGGAACTGACCCGAAGCTGACTATCCGGCCCCTCCAACGTCAGATTCACGAAATAAGGTATACGCCCGCTCAACGGCAAGGGTTGGTCCACACCTAACCAACCAGTCAAGGTTTCCAGACCAATCTGGCCAGTGGCTTCAATCCGACTGCGCGCCTTACCGCCTCTACCTTCGGCAAAGGCTTTGGCACGAACAGAGTGACCCAATACTTGGGCACGGATGTCGGGGGCGCTCAAACCGCTACGCGTGTCATAACGGAATGCCCCCTTGAGATGACTGAACTGCAAAGCCGGTGTTGGCATGCTGAGCTCGGCGTCATCGGCTGCAAAATCAACCACAACGACGGGAGCCTCACCCTTGCGCAGCGGTATGTTCAAGTCCAGCTTGCCATCCAGATCGCCTTTACCCTCCCAGCCGTCAAAGACAGACTGGGTGCCGATTGGGGCCTCCTGCAAAATTTTCAGTGCATCTGGGAGACTACTATTCAGGCTGCCTTCAACCAGTAAATGCGGGCTCTCCCCTGGTTTTACTGCAGGGACAAGCGCAGTGGCGTTAGTCACTTGGCTATCCAATATACAGCCAGAGTCCAACGCCACCCGGACGCCAGAGTCTTCGACAAACACCGTGCCGCGACCTTCCTGCAAAGAAGGCCAGCCTGGCTGGAATGCAAGCTCGGCGTCATGCACTGCAAAAAACAGGCTAATGCTGCGAGCTTCTGGCGCTGCGCCTTTATTCAGCGATCCCTGATACTGGAAGAAGCCTTCATCAACCGCTCCACCGCGTATTGCCGTTTTCAACCACTGATCCAGCGGTTTACTCAGCCCGGGGGACAAGCTCGGCAAGTACTTTTCAGTAAAGCGTGCATCGCCGTTACGCAGGCCTACACGCAAGTCCATGTAATCCTCAAGCGCCGGGTCCTTGCGCAGGCGGATCAAGAAATCCCCCGCAACTGGTCCCTCCTCACCTACCACCTGTAAATACGGTGCACGCAGAGTGAAGGCATCCGCATCGAGCTGCCATTTCAACAAGGCTTTCGCTGTCTGGTAATGCCATGGCTTAGGAAAGAGGGTATTCAGGTGCAGTGCAAAGTCCTGCGTGTCGACACGCAGCTCGCCCTGCCCCAGATCACCGCTGATACTACCGCTGACATTCTCAGCACCCGGCACACCTTGGGAAGGCGAAATGCTCACTCGTCGGAGGTTAGCAGCAAAGTTGAAACGCTCAGGCCCATCAGCCCCCGGACGGAACTGGAGCTGTATATTGCGCAACTCACCACGAGGGGCGAGTTGCTCTACACGCAGCATCTGTTCGTCCGGCACAGGTGCAAGAGCAGTCACCAACGGCAGCAGCGGCCCAAGGTCAAACCGGTCAATACCGATCTTCCAGTGCTCGCCGTCTTCGGCCGTGGCCAGTTGCCGAGTGACAGTGATATCAGTGTCGCCCCAGCGTACATCGCCATTGTTGAATGCAAGGTTATCCAGCAGGAGGCGGCTACCCTGCTTGCTCAAGTCGTAATAGGCATTGAGCGAAACACCATCGAGGCTGACGGGCTTACGATCCGCATAAGCCGCCTTTATGTCTTGCCCATGCAGGTGAGTTACAGCACGACTCACCGCCCCCTTGTCGACTGCTGCCCAGACCTCCCCCCCCAGCTGCAAATGCTCCACTCGCCACTTACCCAGCAAGGTTTTAGGCAGCCAAGCAGCCCAATCACTTTGCGGCAAGGTCAAATAAACATCCGCGCGCGAGTCCAGCAAACTATCGACATTTATCGACGTTGCCAGTTTGAGTGCGACTGGCTGGCCGTCAGGCAGTCGCAGGCGGCCTTCCAAGCTCTGCTTCCTGGCGCCATTGTTAAAACTAAGATTGGCGTAACTCAGTGTCACAGGGTCTTGCCCGTGCATGAGCACCGTCACTTGGCTGTTAGTCAGGGTAATGCGCTTGATCATTTGCATCTGCCCGAACAATTTAGGCAGATCTAACGGAGCGTGATCTTTACGCTCAGGCAGGCCCTTAACTGCCCAGCCACCCTCAGGACTCTGCTCCACGACAAGATTGAGTCCATCAAACTCAATCCGAGCCACCTGGGGCTTAAGCGCCAGCAGACTGCCGACAACATCAGGGACGATTTTGATGTGATCCAGATGGATAGACTGTTCGCCCTCACCGACTTGAACACCATTTGCGCTCAGAATCGGCGACAGGCCTTTCCAGCCACCCTCTAGGGATGTAATTCGCAGGGGCATTCCCAGCGCCTGCTGGGCGCGGCTCTCGGCATCAAACCGATACTCGGCCACCAACGGCATCAGCTCGCGCCCCAAACTCACATACAGGGCGGCCAAAACCAGCAATGCAACGCTCATCCCGAACGCTGCACGAAGCAAACACGTCAAGCCCCTACCCAGCATAGACACTCAGACGAGGCCTGAACGCTGGACGCAGCCATTAAAGTAAAACCACATCGTACTGATCCTGTGCATACATGGTTTCAACCTGAAATTTGATGGTGCGACCGATAAACGCCTCCAGATCGGCCACATTCCCCGACTCCTCATCCAGAAGACGATCAACCACCTTCTGGTTAGCCAACACCCGGTATCCCTCTGCCTGATAAGCCCTGGCCTCACGGAGAATTTCGCGGAAAATTTCGTAGCAGGTGGTTTCTGCCGTTTTCAACTTGCCACGACCCTGGCACGCACTGCAAGGCTCGCACAGTATCTGCTCAAGACTTTCACGGGTGCGCTTGCGCGTCATCTGCACCAGACCGAGTTCGGTGATGCCGATGATGTTGGTCTTGGCGTGATCCCGCTCCAGTTGCTTTTCCAGCGTGCGAAGTACCTGACGCTGATGCTCCTCATCTTCCATATCAATAAAGTCGATGATGATGATTCCGCCAAGGTTTCGTAGTCGCAGCTGTCGGGCAATGGCAGTCGCTGCTTCAAGATTAGTCTTGAAGATAGTTTCCTCAAGAGTTCGATGGCCGACAAACGCACCGGTATTCACATCAATGGTGCTCATGGCCTCGGCCTGATCAATGATCAGATACCCCCCGGACTTCAGCGGCACCTTACGATCAAGGGCCTTCTGAATTTCATCCTCAACCCCATACAGATCGAAAATCGGCCTTTCGCCAGGGTAATGCTCAAGACGGTCAGCGATTTCCGGCATCAATTCGCCTACAAATTGGGTGATCTTCTGGAAAGTCTCGCGAGAGTCGACACGAATTTTCTCGATCTTCGGATTCACCAAATCACGCAAAGTTCTCAATGCAAGGCTGAGATCTTCATAAATCACCATCGGCGTTGGACCGATCTTCATCTGCGTAGCGATTTGCGCCCACAACCTGCGCAGGTAACGGATATCAGCAAGAATTTCGTCGGCACGGGCACCATCTGCAGCCGTACGCAGAATAAAACCGCCAGCCTCTTCGATCCCTTCAGCTGCAATGCAGTCGGCCACCACCTGCTTCAGGCGTTCGCGCTCGACTTCGTCTTCGATCTTCAGGGAAATACCCACATGGCTGGTACGCGGCATGTACACCAAGTAGCGCGAAGGGATCGACAGGTGCGTAGTTAGCCGTGCCCCTTTACTGCCAATCGGGTCTTTGGTCACTTGCACAACCAAACTCTGCCCCTCGTGGACCAAGGCACTGATGCTTTCCACTGCCTGCCCTTCACGAGTAGAGATTTCAGCCGCATGAATGAACGCCGCACGCTCAAGGCCAATATCAACAAAAGCGGCCTGCATGCCCGGCAGCACGCGGACAACCTTACCTTTATAGATATTGCCGACGATGCCCCGCCGCTGCGTACGCTCGACGTGTACTTCCTGCAACACACCGTTTTCCACCACGGCAACCCGTGACTCCATTGGCGTGATATTGATCAGGATTTCTTCACTCATGGCTCATCTCTTCAGAGTAAAGCTGTCATCGCATCAGCCCCGACAGCAGGCTCTGACGATGAACAACCTCTTGGCTAATGTTCCGACACTTGCCAGCACGGAATTGCAAACTCAGCGAGCAATGCAGCTGTTTCACACAATGGCAAACCAACAACCGCGGAATAACTGCCCTGCAAATGACTGACGAAGATAGATGCCAGCCCCTGGATAGCATAACTACCCGCTTTGTCCTGTGGCTCGCCAGTGTTCCAGTAAGCCTCTATCTCAGCATCGTCCAATTCGCGGAAGCTGACCTCACTGGTGACGACTTGGGAAACCAGTCTATCTTCACTGATTAACGCGACAGCGGTTACAACTTGATGTTTTCGGCCCGAAAGGGCTTTAAGAGTCTGCAAGGCATCGGCACGATCAACCGGCTTGCCCAGAATGCGACCATCCAGCACGACTGAGGTATCAGCGCCCAGCACCACGGCCCCGCTACGCTCGGCAAGGGAGCCGAGCCCCGCTTGGGCTTTTTCCCGTGCCAGTCGCTCGACATAGTCCTGCGCAGACTCACCAGCCCGTACGGATTCGTCGATATTGCTTTTTAACAGGAGAAACGGCACGCCAATCTGCGTGAGCAACTCACGCCTGCGTGGCGATCCGGAGGCGAGGTAAAGAGTCGCCATAAGACATCTCCCTGTCAGAAGGTAGGAATGTGACGTGGATCAGTTGATCCTTAAACGCATCTGCACGATGCGCAACAGCACGTACACCCACGGCCAGAGCAAGGCACTGATCAACGCAGGTAATACAAACTCTAAGGTTGGCGGACGACTGCCAACCAGCGCATTCAGCCACAACTGCACCAGTTGAGCGAGACCAAACACAATCAACAGCACCATGCTCTGCTGCCACATGGGGAACATGCGTAAGCGCTGATGCAGGCTCAGCACGAGGAATGTGATAAACATCAGAGTAAGTGCATTTTGGCCTAACAGCGTACCGTTCAAAACGTCGGCCAGAAGGCCAAAGCACCAGGCAGTCGTCATGCCAATGCGGTGTGGCAATGCCAGCACCCAGTAGGTCAAGAACAGGGCAATCCACATCGGACGGCCGGGCTCCGCCCATCCCGGCAGTGCAGAAACGCTCAGCAACAGCGCCACCGCTAAGGTCAGCCAGACGAACCAGACATTACTCAATCGTGCAGCCATTATTGTGCAGCCTCAGGTGTATTCGCCGGTGCGGCAGGTGTTGCAGGAGCAGAGGTAGCGCCAGCAGGTGCAGCCGCAGGTTGAGCCGAACTGTTCTGACCAGCCGGCAAAGCCTGTTGCAGAATTTCCTGATCTAAGGCCTCCTGAGCCTGGGCCGAATCAGCCGCACGCTGCTCAGGCGTACGCGGATCAGAGAACACCAGCAGCATATAGCGGCTGCGGTTTAGCATGGCAGTCGGCACGGCCCGAACAATGGCGAAAGGCTGGCCCGAGTCATGTATCACTTCACTGACCACGGCAACCGGATAGCCTGCTGGGAACCGCTGGCCCAATCCGGAGCTAACCAGCAAATCGCCCTCTTTGATATCCGCAGTATCAGCCACGTGACGCAGCTCAAGCCGCTCAGGATTACCCGTGCCGCTGGCAATAGCCCGCAGACCATTGCGATTGACCTGCACCGGAATGCTGTGGGTGCTGTCAGTCAGCAGCAGAACGCGGGATGTATAAGGCAGGACTTCAACCACCTGCCCCATAAGACCTCGGGCATCCAAAACAGGCTGCCCCAGTACGACGCCATCCTTAGAGCCTTTGTCGATCAGAATACGGTGGCTGAACGGATTGGGGTCCACACCGATCAACTCAGTGGCCAACACTTCCTCATCGACCAGAGCCGCCGAATTAAGCAGCTCACGCAAGCGCACGTTCTGCTCAGTCAGGGCCGCCAGCTTTTGCAAACGGCGCTGCATGGCCAACTGCTCAGCTTTCAAACGCTCATTTTCGGCAACCAGCTCACTGCGTGTAGAGAGCTCAGCGGTGGCATCTTCCCATAGCGTCACAGGCAGGCGGCCAAGCACATAAGCAGGCTCGACAATCAGCCCCAACTGCTCGCGTAACGGTTTGACCACATCGAATCGCGCATCAGCCACCATCAGCGCTACCGACAAAACGGTGAACACCAACAGACGCACACCCAGCGATGGTCCTTTGGCAAATAGCGGCTTGATGGGCAATTCCTCGTAGCGGCAGCAACAAAAAGCTGCAAGCGGATCAATACCCGGCTTGCAGCTCAGTGGTTGTACACAAAATGTACAGGGTTGTCATTCAGCAGACACACTGCTGCGAAACCATAACCGGCCCCAATAAGAGCCAGGCAAAGTACGGACGTTACTCCGTGGACAGCAGGTCCATGGCGTGACGATCCATCATTTCCAGCGCCTTACCACCGCCACGAGCCACACAGGTCAACGGATCTTCGGCAACGATCACCGGCAAACCGGTTTCCTGGGACAGCAGTTTGTCCAGATCACGCAGCAGTGCACCACCGCCGGTTAGAACCAAGCCGCGCTCAGCGATATCAGACGCCAGCTCAGGTGGAGACTGCTCCAACGCGCTCTTCACCGCCTGAACGATGGTGGCCAGCGACTCTTGCAGGGCTTCCAGCACTTCGTTGGAATTCAGGGTGAAGCTACGCGGCACGCCTTCAGCCAGGTTACGGCCACGTACGTCGACCTCACGCAGCTCGCCCCCAGCATAGGCAGTACCGATTTCCTGCTTGATGCGCTCAGCGGTGGATTCACCGATCAGGCTGCCGTAATTGCGGCGTACATAAGTAATGATCGCCTCGTCGAAACGGTCACCACCGACACGAACGGATTCGGCATACACCACACCGTTCAGGGAGATCAGCGCGATTTCAGTGGTACCACCACCGATATCAACGACCATGGAACCACGGGCCTCTTCAACCGGCAGCCCCGCACCGATGGCAGCAGCCATCGGCTCTTCGATCAGGAACACTTCACGAGCACCTGCGCCCAGCGCAGATTCACGGATTGCGCGGCGCTCAACCTGAGTTGATTTGCACGGTACGCAGATCAGTACACGCGGGGAAGGCTGCAGGAAGCTGTTTTCGTGAACTTTATTGATGAAGTACTGCAGCATCTTTTCACAGACGCTGAAGTCAGCGATCACGCCGTCTTTCATCGGGCGGATAGCGGAAATATTGCCGGGAGTACGACCCAGCATGCGTTTGGCCTCAGTACCTACAGCCACAACGCTCTTCTGGTTGCCATGGGTACGAATGGCAACAACGGACGGCTCGTTCAGGACGATGCCACGCTCGCGAACATAAATCAGGGTATTGGCAGTGCCCAGGTCGATAGAAAGATCACTGGAAAACATGCCACGCAGTTTTTTGAACATGGGATTAGGGACCCTAGACAAAGCGTGGGTAAAAAAGTGCCGCAAACTCTAACAACGGCAGGGATTTTGAGCAAGGCACCATTGTGGTAGATTGCCGCTCTTTACGGGCTATTAAAGCCATCATCGCGGCCTTTGACCGCCACCTGTCACATTACGTTCCCTGCAATCTGTGCGGGCGTACGATTTACTTGTCCAATGGCGGCCCAAACTGGCGCCGCTCTATATAGGGAGAATTCTGATGGCGCTTGAGCGCTCCGACGTGGAGAAAATCGCCCATCTGGCTCGTTTAGGGCTGAACGAGGCGGAAATCCCCGCCACCACCGACACCCTGAACAACATTCTTGGCCTTATCGACCAGATGCAGGCCGTCAACACTGATGGTGTTGAGCCACTGTCCCATCCGCTGGAAGCCACTCAGCGTTTGCGTGCGGACCAAGTCACAGAAAGCAACAATCGCGACGCTTATCAGGCCATCGCCCCAGCCGTTGAAAGCGGCCTATTCCTGGTTCCGAAAGTCATCGAGTAAGGGAAAGACACGCCATGTATCAATTGACTCTGGCCGAGATCGCCCGCGGACTCGCCGAGAAACAGTTTTCTTCTGAAGAACTGACCCGCAACCTGCTGCAACGTATTCAGCAGCTGGACCCACAACTGAATAGCTTTATCAGCGTGACCGAAGAGTTGGCGTTGACTCAGGCCAAGGCTGCTGATGCCCGCCGTGCTGCCGGTGAGAGCAACCCTCTTCTCGGCGCCCCGATCGGCCACAAAGATCTGTTCTGCACACAAGACGTGCTGACCACCTGCGCCTCGAAAATTCTCTACAACTTTAAAGCGCCTTATAACGCCACTGTTGTTGAGAAACTCGCCGCAGCCGGCACTGTGACCCTCGGCAAGCTGAACATGGACGAATTCGCCATGGGCTCGGCTAACGAATCCAGCCACTATGGCCCAGTAAAAAACCCGTGGGACCTGACCCGCGTACCGGGCGGTTCCAGCGGAGGCTCCGCTGCTGCTGTTGCTGCACGCCTCTTGCCCGCTGCAACCGGCACCGATACGGGTGGTTCGATCCGCCAGCCTGCCGCACTGACCAACCTGACCGGCATCAAGCCCACCTACGGTCGTGTTTCGCGCTGGGGCATGATCGCTTACGCCTCCAGCCTGGACCAAGGCGGCCCACTGGCGCGCACGGCTGAAGACTGCGCCCTGATGCTGCAGACCATGGCCGGTTTCGACAGCAAGGACTCAACCAGCGTTGATCAGCCAGTTGATGACTATCTGGCATCACTGAGCCAACCGCTGAACGGCCTGCGTATCGGCCTGCCGAAAGAGTACTTCGGCGCAGGTCTGGACAGCCGCATTGCCGACAAGGTGATGGCCGTAGTCGAAGAGCTGAAAAAACTCGGCGCTACCGTCAAGGAAATCAGCCTGCCGAACATGCAACACGCGATCCCTGCTTATTATGTAATCGCCCCGGCGGAGGCCAGCTCCAACCTGTCGCGCTTCGACGGCGTACGCTTCGGCTACCGCTGCGAGAACCCGACCAACCTTGAAGACCTGTACAAGCGCTCCCGTGGCGAAGGTTTCGGTGCCGAAGTTAAGCGCCGCATCATGGTCGGTACCTATGCGCTGTCCGCTGGCTACTACGACGCCTATTACCTCAAGGCGCAGAAAATCCGTCGCCTGATCAAGAACGACTTTGTCGGCGCGTTCAACGAGGTTGACGTAATTCTCGGCCCAACCACGCCAAACCTGGCCTGGAAACTGGGCGAGAAGAACAACGATCCGGTCGCGGCCTACCTGGAAGACATTTACACCATCACCGCCAACCTCGCCGGTATTCCCGGCCTGTCGATGCCCGCTGGCTTCGTCGATGGCTTGCCGGTGGGCGTGCAACTGCTCGCACCGTACTTCCAGGAAGCCCGCCTGCTTAACGTGGCCCACCAGTATCAGTCGGTCAGCGACTGGCACAAACAAGCCCCAACCGGATTCTGAGGAAGACTCATATGCAATGGGAAACCGTGATCGGGCTGGAAATCCACGCACAGCTCAGCACTCAATCGAAGATTTTCTCCGGCAGCGCCATCGCCTTCGGCGCCGAGCCGAACACTCAGGCCAGCCTGATCGACCTCGGCATGCCCGGCACTCTACCGGTGCTCAACGCCGAAGCCGTACGCATGGCCTGCAAATTCGGCTTGGCAATTGATGCAGAGATTGCCGAGACAAACGTTTTCGCCCGTAAAAACTACTTCTACCCAGACCTGCCCAAGGGCTACCAGACCAGCCAGATGGATCACCCCATCGTTGGCAAAGGCCATCTGGACATCACCCTTGAGGACGGCACCACCAAGCGCATCGGCATCACCCGTGCCCACCTGGAAGAAGACGCAGGCAAATCCCTGCACGAAGATTTCCAGGGCATGAGCGGCATCGACCTGAACCGTGCCGGTACGCCACTGCTGGAAATCGTTTCTGAGCCGGATATCCGCAGCGCCAAAGAAGCCGTTGCTTACGTTAAAGCTATCCACGCACTGGTCCGCTATCTGGGTATCTGCGACGGCAACATGGCCGAAGGCTCGCTGCGCTGCGACTGCAACGTCTCTGTGCGCCCGAAAGGTCAGGCTGAATTCGGCACCCGCGCTGAGATCAAGAACGTCAACTCGTTCCGCTTCATTGAGAAAGCCATCAACTATGAAGTGCAGCGCCAGATCGAGCTGATCGAAGACGGCGGTAAAGTGGTACAGGAAACCCGCCTGTACGACCCGAACAAAGACCAGACCCGCTCTATGCGCAGCAAGGAAGAAGCTAACGACTACCGTTACTTCCCTTGCCCTGACCTGCTGCCGGTGGTGATTGAGCAAAGCTTCCTCGACGAAGTACGCGCCAGCCTGCCGGAGTTGCCGGTGCAGAAGCGCGAGCGCTTTGAGTCGCAGTTCGGCTTGTCCACCTACGACGCCACTGTGCTGGCAGCCAGCCGTGAAATGGCTGACTACTTCGAAGCCGTGCAGCAGGTATGTGGCGACGCCAAGCTGGCGGCCAACTGGGTGATGGGCGAGCTGTCCAGCCTGCTCAACAAAGACAACCTGGAAATCGACCAGTCTCCGGTCAGTGCCGAACAACTGGGCGGCATGATCCTGCGCATCAAGGACAACACCATCAGCGGCAAAATCGCCAAGATGGTCTTCGAGGCGCTGGCCGCTGGCGAAGGCGCCACTGCCGACGAAATCATCGAGAAGAAAGGCCTCAAGCAAGTCACCGACAGTGGCGCGATTGAAGCCATGCTCGATGAAGTGCTGGCAGCCAACGCTGAGCAGGTCGAGCAATACCGCGCCAGCGATGAAGCCAAGCGCGGAAAAATGTTCGGTTTCTTTGTCGGCCAAGCCATGAAAGCTTCCAAAGGCAAGGCCAACCCGGGACAAGTGAACGAACTTCTGAAGAAGAAACTCGAAGGTTAAGCTGTTCCATAGCGCACAACGCCGGGCTCGCCCGGCGTTGTGCTATCTGCGCCCGGCAAATTACAGAGGAATGACTATGCGCCTACTGCTACTCATCCTGATTAGCCTTGCTTTAACTGCGTGCTCCACACTTGGCCCTGGCTCATCAGATGAGGGCATGGCGTCTTACTATGGCGCGCAGCACCATGGCAAAAAAACGGCCAGCGGTGAGCCTTTTAATCAATATGCCCTTACGGCCGCCCACCGCACCCTGCCATTTGGTACCAAGGTTCGCGTCACCAACCTGCGCAACAACAAAAGCGTGGTGGTGCGTATCAATGATCGCGGCCCTCACATACGCAAGCGGATCATTGATCTTTCGTACCAAGCCGCAAAAGAGTTGGATATGCTCAGAGACGGCATAGCCCCCGTTAGGATTCAGCCCCTCAATTAGTCTGCCAACACGATCAGGAAACACGCATGACCATTATGACCTTTGTGTATCTGGTAGCCGGGATCGCTTTACTGGTCGCTGGCGCTGAAGTTCTGGTGCGCGGAGCCGCGAAACTAGCCGCACAGCTGGGCATCCCCCCGCTAATCATTGGCCTTACCGTGGTTGCCTTCGGCACCAGCGCTCCGGAAACCGCTGTCAGCGTACAAGCTGCGGTAGAAGGCAGCGGCGACCTTGCCATCGGCAACGTGGTCGGTAGCAACATCGCCAACGTCCTGCTGATTCTCGGTCTTACCGCACTGGTTGCCCCCTTGCTGGTCTCGCGCCAACTGATACGGCTGGATGTGCCCATCATGATCGGAGCCAGCCTCCTCACCTTTGCACTGGCATGGGACGGCCAGCTGGGAAAAATTGACGGCGCCATTTTGTTTGCCGGAATCATTGCCTACACCGCCTTCCTCATTTATTACAGCCGACGCGACGCTAACAGCGCAGCCGACGCAAATGATGAGTTTGCAAAGGAGTTCGGCGACACAAAGAGCAAAAAGCCAAATGCCTGGCTGATCAACCTGTCTCTCATCGTTGTCGGTCTTGTACTACTCGTTGTTGGATCCAACTTTCTGGTTGAAGGCGCCATCACCCTGGCCCGGGCGCTGGGGATTTCCGAACTGGTGATCGGCCTCACAGTAGTCGCAGTGGGCACCTCGCTGCCTGAACTGGCCACGTCATTACTGGCGGCCTTTAAAGGGGAACGGGATATCGCTGTAGGCAATATCGTCGGCAGTAATATTTTCAACCTGCTGTGTGTATTGGGCCTGTCAGCTCTAGTGGCCCCCTTGCCGATTAATGTTTCTGCAAACGCACTGGCCTTTGACTTCCCGGTAATGATCGGTGTCGCCCTAGCATGCCTGCCGATTTTCTTTGCGGGCTACTGCATCAATCGCTGGGAGGGCCTGCTATTCCTGGCGTACTACGTGGCCTACACGGCGTACCTCATCACCAGCTCAACGGGGCAAGCATTCGCCACCACGCTGTCCCATGCCATGCTCGGTTATGTTATTCCGCTGACTGCCGTGAGCCTGATCGTCATTGTCGGACGGGCCTGGAAAAAACAACGTAATCAGGAGTATGCGAAATGACTGACAACCACCAACAAGGCCTGAAAGCCCGCCGGGAAGTCATGGGCGATGCCTTCGTTGATCGGGCCTTGAGCAATGCAACCGAGTTCACCCAGCCGCTGCAGGACTTCGTCAATGAACATGCTTGGGGTGGCGTCTGGACACGAGAAGGCTTGGATCGTAAGACACGCAGCCTCATTACCCTCGCCGCGCTGACCGCTCTGAAATGCCCCCAAGAGCTCAAAGGCCATGTCCGGGGCGCTCTTAACAACGGCTGCAGTGTCGAGGAAATCCGCGAAGCGCTGCTGCACTGCGCCGTTTACGCTGGCGTACCAGCGGCCATTGATGCCTTCCGCGCCGCACAGGAAGTGATTGAGAGCTGGCAGCAAGCGCAGGCCGAAGGCTAAAACATTCTGATCGCCGTGAACTGCACGGCGATCAGATCCAGCCGCCCCATTGCAGGATGAACAAGCCCAAATTGGTGGAAATAGCTGCCAACAATGTCGTCAGCACAATAATCGCTGCAGCCAACTGGTAATTGCTACCCACCGCCTTCGCCATCACAAAGCTGGCCGCAGCAGTCGGGCTGACAAAAAACAAAAACAGAATTCCCAGCTCTGCCCCACGGAAGCCGAACATAAATGCCCCGAGGGTGCCCAGAGCAGGGAGCCATAAAACCTTCATCAGGCTGGCACTTAGCGCCAGCACACCACTCTCCCGCAGCGCCGCCAGCGACAAACTCGCACCGATGCAGATCAGCGCCAGCGGCAATGTCAGCTGAGCCAAGTACTCACCGGATGTCGTCACCCAAGCGGGTAAGCCTATTTTCCAATAGGCAAAGGGGATAGCTGTCACAACGCCCAGTATCAACGGATTGGTGATAATGCTCTTACTGATACTCCACACCGTTGCCTTCGCCTGCGGGCTGTACACAGCCAGAACCAGCGCAGACAAGGTGTTGTAGCTCAGAATTACCAAGCCACCGAGCACACCACCGAGGGATAAACCGTAATCACCGTACAGGCTGGTGGCCAGCGCCAGCCCAATGATGCCGTTATTACCCCGAAACGCGCCCTGAACATAAACCCCACGCTCAGCCTTCGGCACACGCCAAATGGCCCAAGCCCAGGCCAGCAGGAAGCCCACCACAGTAGCCAATAGAAAATAGCCCAGCAGTTTGGGCTGCAACGCGGTATTTAAGTCCGCATGCAAAATAGCCAGAAACAGCATCACCGGCATGCTGACATTGAACACCAGCGCTGTTGCCGTGCTGACAAATGCGGCATCAACCTGGCCCAAACGCTTCAGCAACACACCCAGAAACAACATCGCGAATACCGGCGCGGTAACCGCAAATGTCTCAGAAAAAATTGCAAACATGATCAAAGCCACGGGCTAGACAGGTTTCTTGATCATATCAGCCCACGCGGTGCTTATGCCCGTACTCTCTGAAGCCCCACTGCCCGACAAAAAGCCACTACAGCTGTCGCCCTGAAAGCTGGATGAAAGATTCTCTCCGTAGATTCAGGCCGCCGGCTCGAACCGGCCCGGTACCTGTCAGTTCATCTGACAGCCGAAGACAAAAACAACGGTGATAGCAATGTTTAACAGCCAGCCTGGTGCCCTCAGAGTATCTACCCTCTCCGACACCCTGCCGCCCACTCATGCTAGGGCTCGGCACGCCTGACTATCACTGCCCGTATCAGCGATTCGGAGAACCATAATGCTGACGTTCCTTGGCTTCGCCATGGTCATTACTTTCATGTACCTGATCATGAGCAAGCGCCTTTCCGCCCTGATTGCCTTGATCATCATCCCCATCCTGTTCGCCATCTTGGGCGGGTTCGCCCACGACATTGGCCCCATGATGCTTGAAGGCATCAGCAAACTCGCGCCGACAGGCGTGATGCTGATGTTCGCGATCCTCTACTTTGCTGTAATGATCGACTCAGGGCTGTTCGACCCTGCCGTACGGGCAATTTTGCGCGTGGTCAAAGGCGACCCTCTGAAAGTCTCTATGGGCACAGCCGCTCTGGCTCTGATCGTGTCACTGGATGGCGACGGTGCAACCACCTACATGATCTGTGTAGCCGCCATGCTACCGCTCTATAGCCGCCTGGGTATGGACCCTCGCATCATGGCCGGCTTGATCATTCTTGCCGGCGGCATCATGAATATGACCCCATGGGGTGGCCCTACCGCGCGAGCTGCAAGTGCACTGCACGTTGACCCGTCAGACATTTTTGTCCCCATGATTCCAGCCATGCTGATCGGTGCTGTGGTTCTGTTTGGGATTGCCTGGCTATACGGCAAACGTGAACGCGCACGACTGGGCATTCTTCGCCTAGCCGAAGACACACAGCACTACGAAAATATCAGCGTTTCGCAATCCCCAGAGGCTCGCCGCCCCAAACTACTGTGGGTCAACGCGGTTCTGACAATTACGCTGATGGGATGCCTGATCGCAGGCATTCTGCCGCTGCCAGTACTGTTTATGATCTTTTTCAGCCTGGCCATGATCATTAACTACCCCAACCTTCAAGAACAGAAGGATCGCGTCGCTGCCCATGCGGGAAACGTATTGGCAGTAGTGGGACTGATTTTTGCGGCAGGTATTTTCACCGGCATCCTCAGCGGCACCGGCATGGTTGATGCCATGTCCAAGAGTTTGCTGAGCGTGATTCCACCGTCGATGGGACCTTACTTGGCGACCATTACTGCCATCGTTAGCATGCCGTTTACATTCTTCATGTCTAACGATGCCTTCTACTATGGCGTTCTACCGGTATTGACTGAAGCGGCCTCACACTACGGTATTTCGGCAGTCGAAATGGCCCGAGCCTCAATCGTCGGGCAACCGGTTCACCTGCTAAGCCCGCTGGTGCCATCCACGTATCTGCTGGTCGGCCTGGCGAAGATCGATTTTGGTGAACATCAGCGCTTTACCCTGAAGTGGGCCATTCTTATCTGTCTAGCCATCATGGTCGCAGCCCTGCTGATGGGTGTTTTCCCCTTGATCGGTGAAGCCCACCAGTAAGCACTCTGTGGTGTGTTCGTTCCATACCCCGGAACGAACACACTGGCCACACTCAACGACGAACTGGGCGTTTTTGCAGCTTGCGTTGCAAGGTTCGGCGGTGCATGCCCAGAGCACGGGCCGTCGCGGAAATATTCCCTTCATGTTCGCTGAGCACCCGCTGAATGTGCTCCCACTGCAGCCGATCGACAGACATCGGGTTTTCCGGCACCAAGGTATCCAGATCCGCGTGCTGAGTCAGCAAGGCAGCTAACACATCATCGGCATCGGCCGGCTTGCACAGATAATTGCAGGCCCCACGTTTGATCGCCTCAACCGCCGTGGCAATGCTGGAATAACCGGTAAGGATCACCACACGCATTTCTGCGTCAACTTCCAGCAACTTGGGTAACAGCACCAGCCCAGAGTCGCCGGCCATCTTCAAGTCGACCACAGCGTAGTCCGGCACGTCCTGCTGGGCCATTGTCAGCCCCTCTTCGGCAGAACTCGCAATCGAGACACGCAACCCACGTCGACTCATCGCTCTGGCCATAACGCGGGTAAAGGTCGGATCATCATCGACCAACAGCAAATGCGGTTGTTCTTCACCGTCAAACAGGAGTTCTTCGCTCATACAGAGTTCCCTTATGCTCGGCTATAGGCACGCGGCAATTTAAGCTCCGTGAGCGTGCCACCTTCTTCGTGGTTATAGAGTTTAACAGTACCACCGGCACGATTGACGCTGGCTTGACTCAAGAACAGCCCCAGGCCAAAGCCTTTGCCTTTGGTGGTGAAAAAAGGCCGGCCTAATTGCTCAGCAATCGCCAAAGGTACCCCGGCTCCAAAGTCACGGATATTCAGGGTAATCCACTGATGATCCCAGTTCAGACGGACATCCAGGTTCTCAGGGCAGGCATCAGCAGCGTTGTTAAGTAGGTTCAGCAATGCCTGAGTCAAATCAGCGGGTGGCATCAACCGGGGTGGCTGCCCCCTGCCCATGCATTGATAACGGTAACTTGCTTCGGGTCTCATGAGGTGCCAGCGATTAAGTGCAGCTTCCAGCCACTCTACACAGGTCTGATCGACTACGGCTTGACGTCGATCAGCCTCAGCGGCACGCACCAATTGCTGCAAAGTCTCTTTGCACAACTTCACCTGCTCTTGGAGCACCGCCAGATCTTCCTGCAAGGTCGGCTCCGGGTGCTCCCGACGCATTTCCTTGATCAGCACGCTCATGGTCGCCAGGGGAGTCCCTAGTTCATGCGCTGCGCCCGCGGCCTGAGTGGCCACCGCCAGCAACTGCTGGTCACGCAAGCCCTCTTCTCGGCGCTCGGCACGTATTTCTTCCTGCTGGCGAAGCTCTTCAGCCATTTTCGCCACAAAGAAGGTAATCAGCCCGGCTGCTAAGGCAAAGCTCAACCACATGCCGTAAATCAGCAAACTTTCCCGCGAACCAGTGGGCATATCCAGTGGATGCGACCACACCAGCAACAAGGTATACCCTGCCAGCGCCAAGCCTGACAGGGTCACGGTATACATCCAGGACAAAGTTGCCGCAGCAATGGTCAGCGGCACCAAGTAATACGAGACAAACGGGTTAGTTGAACCGCCTGAGTAATACAGAAGCAGGCTGTGGATCACCAGATCGCAGGCCAAGTGCAAGGCGTACTCAGCCTCAGTGACCGGCCAAGGGCCACGTAAACGCAAGGCCGTGAGCAAACACAGCACCAGCGAAATCCCCAGGGTGACACTCAGCTCCAGCCAAGGCAGTGGCAAGATACCCGAGTTGTAGGCCAGCCCAACCGAGCCTGCCTGCGCAGCCAGTACCAAGATACGGATAAAAGTGAGACGCCAGAGGTTCTGCCGGCTCGCCGACAGCAATTGCACAGGTGCGAGCATAGATTCTCCAAAATGCTCCGGATACTCGTTCAGCGAGCTTGGCGAGTATAACCAAGGCCCACGCACACCATCTGCGGCAACAAGCCGCAGCGAGCATGGGCAAAACCAATAGCAGGCATTAACCCTTTTCAGCAGCCAACACCGTCTAACCTCAGGAAAGCTGTGCATAGACAATGCGCTCACCCACAAGGAAAACCGCCATGATGCCAATTACCCGTTTAGCGACCGCCACCCTGATCAGCGCCAGCGCCCTGTTCAGTCTGTCCGCCACGGCAGATGACCAGCGCTATAACCAGATTTCATTGAGTGCCGAAGTCAGCAAAGAAATCGCCCACGACCTGATGCACGTCACCCTCTACAGTGAAGACCAGAGCAGCGATCCTGCTGAACTGGCGACCAAAATCAGCACAAGCATGAACGACGCCATCAGCCAGGCGCGCAAGGTCAAAGGTATTACGGTCACATCAGGCAGTCGCAACAGCTACCCGGTCTATGACGACAAAGGCCAGAAAATTACAGCTTGGCGAGAACGCGCTGAGCTGCGTCTGGAGAGCGCCGACTTCGCCGTACTGTCAAAACTTACCGGCGAGCTACTCGGCAATCTGAAAATGGGTGGAATGAACTTCAGCATTGCTGACACCACCCGCAAAACCAATGAAGACGCATTGATGAAAAGTGCCATAGAGGCCTTTAAAGCCCGAGCCAAGATCGCCACCGAAGCGTTGGGTGGCAAGCACTACAAAATCGTCAACCTAAGCCTGAACAGCGGTGGCTACAACCCGCCTGTTTTCCGCACCAACATGGTGATGGCCAAAGGTGCCGCAATGATGGCAGATGCAACACCTGAGATAGAGGCTGGTTCAAGCCAAGTGAACGTATCAGCTAGCGGAACAATTGAGGTACAACCGCTCTAAAACGGGCATATTGACAGCATACCATTTTCATAAATGCGACACCAAAATACAGAGGCGTTCTTATTCGGCAACAGTAGCCTTTTTGTCTATTGATTGAGTTCAGAGCGATGCCTAGCCTGATCCAACCCCATACGGGTGCCTCAAGACAAACCAATAAGACATGAGGTCTTCATGGATAAGAACGCCTTTACCAAGGCTGCTTTGGCAATCGGACTGATTGCCGCCTTCGCCAACGCTCAAGCTGCAAGCAACCTGGTGTACTGCTCAGAAGGCAGTCCGGCAGGCTTCGATCCAGGTCAATACACCACAGGGACCGACTTTGATGCTTCAGCTGAAACCGTCTTTAACCGCCTGACTCAGTTCGAACGTGGCGGTACCCACGCCGTACCGGGCCTGGCCGAGAAATGGGATATCAGCGAAGACGCCCTTACTTACACCTTTCACCTGCGTCCGAACGTTAAATTCCACACCACCAATTACTTCAAACCGAGCCGCGACTTTAACGCCGATGATGTGCTGTTCACCTTTCAGCGCATGCTCGACAAGAATCATACGTTCCGCAAAGCCTACCCTGCAGAATTCCCGTACTTCGTCGATCTGGCGATGGACCGCAATATCGCCAAGGTGGAAAAGCTGGATGACATGACCGTCCGCTTTACCCTCAACAGCGTAGACGCGGCCTTTATCCAGAATCTGGCCATGAGCTTTGCCTCAATACAGTCAGCGGAATATGCCGACAAACTACTCAAAGAAGGCAAGCCTGCGGATATCAACCAAAGGCCCATTGGCACCGGCCCATTCGTATTCAGCCGCTACCAGAAAGATGCCTTCATCCGTTTCAAAGGCAACAAGGACTATTGGAAACCGGATGATGTGCGGCTCGACAACCTGATCTTCGCCATCAACACCGATGCCTCAATCCGGGTGCAGAAGCTCAAAGCCAACGAGTGCCAGGTGACACTATTCCCCCGACCTGCGGATATCAAAGGGTTACAAGAAAACCCTGAGCTAGATGTACCCACTCAAGCAGGCTTCAATCTGGGTTTTATCGCCTACAACACTCAACGCGCCCCCTTTGACCAGCTTCAGGTACGACAAGCGCTGGACATGGCGGTAAACAAACAGGCCATTATTGACGCGGTGTATCAGGGCGCTGGGCAACTGGCCGTGAATGGTTTGCCGCCTACCCAGTGGTCTTATGATGAAACCATCAAAGACGCGCCATACAACCCCGAAAAGGCCAAAGAGCTGCTCAAAGCAGCAGGTGTCAAGGAAGGCACTGAGATCACCCTGTGGGCCATGCCCGTACAACGCCCCTATAACCCTAACGCCAAGCAGATGGCTGAAATGCTGCAAGCCGACTGGGCTAAAGTGGGTATCAAAGCCAAAATTGTCAGCTACGAGTGGGGCGAATACATCAAACGCTCCAAAGCCGGTGAGCACGGCGCCATGCTGATTGGCTGGAGCGGCGACAATGGTGATCCCGACAACTGGCTCGGCACGCTGTACGGCTGCGACGCCGTTGACGGCAACAACTTCTCCAAATGGTGTTTTGCCGACTACGACAAGCTGATTCAGGCAGCTAAGCGCACGACCGATGTCGAAGAACGCACCAAGCTCTATCAACAGGCCCAGCACATCCTCAAAGAGCAGGTCCCCATTACACCCATTGCGCATTCAACGGTTTACCAGCCGATGCGCAAAACGGTGCAGGACTACAAGATCAGTCCGTTTGGTCTGAACTCTTTCTACGGAGTCGGCATCAAGCCCTGATCATAAAACTGGCGGCCTGCCTTTATCGCCAAAGGGCAGGCCAAGCCTGGACATAAACCTGTACCCCCTTACCTATCTGCCTTAGTTGCAAACCCGTTTGCAGGGTTTCATGCACCTGCTTTTCGGGCCTATGGACGACATCTTTAATACCCCAAGCAAAGGAGCGCACAGATGAAAACAACAAAATGGCGGTACTCAACCCTTGCACTGGCCCTTATGGCTGCTGGGCTACAAGCTCAGGCGGGCGAGTCTAAAAATCAGGCGGATGCCCCGGGTTTTGTCGAAGGACAAAGTCTGGACTTCATAACTCGCAACTTTTATTCCCACGAACGAGCAAGGGACAACAGCAGTTTCAGTATCCCTAAAGAGAACGGTAGAGAGAGCACTCACGATCGCTACAGCTGGGTCCAGTCGAACCGTCTCCAATACAGCTCGGGTTACACACAAGGCACCATCGGTTTCGGTCTGGACCTTACGGCGTTCAACGCCATCAACCTGGAAAAAGGCAAAGGCCGCATCGCCGGAGGCGGCAACCGTACGCTGGCGAACAGTGACGGCGAAGCAGAAGATCAGTGGTCAAAAATGGGCGTAGCGAATATCCGCCTGCGCGCCTCATCAACTGAGTTCAAAGCAGGCCGCTTTCAAGTAGAAACACCGGTCTTTAACTCAAATGACAACCGTGCACTGCCTGCCACCTTTACTGGTTTGGCCTTAATCAGTGATGAAATCGAACACCTGACCCTCCAAGCCGGCGACTTCCGCCGCGCCAGCCCTCGAACCGGTGCTGGCGACGAGCCGCTGACCACCGAATACGGTACGCGCGAGGTGAAAGGCGACCACCTGCGCTACCTAGGCGGCGACTATCTGGCGACGGATAAGCTGACGCTCTCCCTCTACTCCGCACACTTCGAGGATGTCTGGAACCAGTATTACTTCGGACTAGGACACGACCTCGGCGACCGCGACACCCTGGCACTGCACACTGCATTCAATCTGTACAGCACCCGTGACACGGGCTCCCGTGAAGCAGGCTATATCGACAACAACATCTGGAGCCTGGGCTTCACCTTGAGCCATCAAGCCCACTCGCTAACCCTGGCGTGGCAACAAGTTGATGGTGATGAGTACTTCGATTACGTGCATGAAACCGCCGCGATCTACCTGTCCAACTCTCTGTATTCGGACTACAACGGCCCCAACGAGAAATCAGCCCAAATCCGCTATGACATCGACTGGAGCTACTACGGTGTTCCGGGCCTGACCACAGCATTCTGGTATGCCAAGGGCTGGGATATTGATGGCACCCACTACGACGGTGGCCGTAACGGTGCGTACGGCAACTACAACGAAGTGCTGGCGCAAGATGACGAACGGCACCGCGAATATGCGGTTTATCTTAACTACAAGGTGCAAAGTGGGCAGATTAAGGACACGACCTTCAAACTGCTCTACATGTCGCACCGGGCTACTAAAAACCAAGTTGATGGCAGTGGTGATGAACTGCGTATCGTAACCACACTTCCATTCAACCTGTTCTGACCCTGACAAGCTGCCGGCCACAAGCTGGCAGCCGGAGATATCCCATGAAGATGCGCCCCCTACTGTCAGCACTGGCTATGGCATCCGTCGTCAGCCTGGCACAGGCCAAAAGCCTGGTCGTCTGCACAGAAGCCAGCCCAGAAGGCTTTGACCTAGTGCAATACACGGCGGCAACAACCTTTGACGCTACCGCTGAAACAATTTTTGATCGGCTGATTGGCTTTAAACCAGGAACAACAGAGTTGCAGCCTAGGCTGGCCACTAGCTGGGAGATAAGCGATGACGGCTTGAGCTACACCTTCCACCTACGTCCGGATGTCCACTTTCACACAACCAGCTACTTCACCCCGACTCGCACCTTTAATGCTGACGATGTGATCTGGACTTTCAAGCGCCCGATGGATCGCAAAGCCCCCTGGTACGACAGCGCTATCCGTGGCTACGCCTATTTTGACAGTATGGCCATGGGTGAATTGATTAAGTCAGTTGAAAAACTCGACGCGATGACAGTTCGCTTCACCCTTACGCGTCCGGATGCAGCTTTTCTGGCTGATCTGGCAATGGGCTTTACTTCTATCTACTCAGCTGAGTACGGCGACCAACTCCTAGCTGCAGGGAAAACCGGCCTTATTAATAGTCAGCCAATTGGCACCGGCCCCTTCGTTTTTGGCCGCTATGTTAAAGACGCTCAAGTACGCTTTAAGGCCAACCCTGCCTATTTCGGTGGAAAGCCCAAGATCGATCAACTAATTTTCGCCATTTCAACTGACGCATCTGTACGACTGCAAAAACTCAGAGCTGGCGAGTGTCAGGTTGCACTGTTACCTAAGGCCGAAGACATCCCAAAGCTGCGAGAGGACAGCAATCTGGCAGTAGAAGAAATTGATGCGTTGATGACTAATTATCTGACCATCAACACCGAACACCCACCTCTGGACGACGCCAGAGTTCGAAAAGCAATCAATCTTGCAATTGATAGAAAAGCGCTGCTTAACGCGATGTCCGGGGGAGGACAACTTACACCAGCAGTTAACCCTTATCCATCCTCGATGCTCGGCTATGACGAGACAGCTAAGCCAATACAGCGCGACCTAGAGGAAGCGAAAAGATTATTAAAGGAAGCAGGTGTCAACGATCTGAAAATTGATTTGTTCATGCGTAATGGCAGCTCGACAAGCGTACCTAATCCAGGTCTGATCGCTCAGATGATTCAGGCCGATCTGGCTCAAGCCAACATTTCTTTGAATATCCGAATGCTGGAATGGGGCGAACTACTTCGACGAGCTAAGAACGGAGAACATGATCTGGCATTGCTCGGCTGGATGAGTGACAACGGTGACCCGGACAACTTCCTCGGTCCCAATCTTTCCTGCGCTGCCGCCAAGTCTGGCGAGAACCAGGCCCGTTGGTGTAATCAGGAGTTCGAAAGTCTGATCCAGAAAGCAAAACTAGTTACTGATCCCGCAACCCGCGCAGATCTATACAAACAGGCGCTTCAAGTTTTCCAACGCGAATTACCCTGGGTTGCCCTGTCACATCCAAGGATGTACGTCGTCCTGAACAAGAAAGTCAGCGGATACGTCATCAGCCCACTTGGCAACAGTAACTTTTCAACTGTAGAGCTGAAGTAAAACGCCCGCCAGGCGTTGTCTCAAGAAGCGACAACGCCGCGAACGCTGCTCCTGCTGTTGTTTAGGTAGGAACGAATGATGAGGAGTCACCCTTTCAGATGTTTAGTTTTATCCTCCGTCGTCTGGGACTTTTGATCCCCACCTTCTTCGGCATCACCTTGCTGACCTTCGCCCTGATCCGCATAATCCCAGGTGACCCGGTGGAGGTCATGATGGGCGAGCGCCGTGTCGACCCGGTGATGCATGCCGAAGCCATGGAACGCCTTGGCCTGAACAAGCCGCTTTACGCCCAGTACATCGACTACATCAGCCAGCTTGCCCACGGCAACCTCGGTGAGTCATTGCGTACCCGCGAAGGGGTCTGGACTGAATTCACCACATTATTCCCGGCCACGCTGGAACTGGCATTGGCAGCCTTGCTGTTTGCCGGAACCATTGGCTTGATAGCCGGTGTAATCGCAGCACTTAAGCGGGGCTCGCTGTTTGACCACGGCGTGATGGGCATCTCCCTAGCAGGCTATTCCATGCCGATTTTCTGGTGGGGCCTGCTGTTGATCATGTTTTTCTCCGTCGGTCTGGGCTGGACGCCCGTTTCAGGACGCCTCGACCTGCTGTACGACATAGAGCCAGTGACCGGCTTTATGCTGATCGACACCCTCCTCTCAGACGAGGAAGGGGCATTTCTCGATGCACTGCATCACCTGATTTTGCCCGCCGTGGTATTGGGCACAATCCCGCTGGCAGTGATTGCCCGCATGACCCGATCGGCCATGCTGGAAGTGCTGCGTGAAGATTACGTGCGCACCGCCCGCGCCAAGGGGCTGTCCCCGGCCCGCGTGGTGTTTGTGCATGGTTTACGCAATGCACTGATTCCGGTGCTGACCGTAATCGGCCTGCAAGTCGGCACCCTGCTGGCCGGTGCAGTCCTGACTGAAACAATTTTCTCCTGGCCGGGTATCGGCAAGTGGCTGATCGAAGCCATTGGTGCCCGGGATTATCCGGTGGTGCAGAACGGCATCCTGCTGATCGCCTGCCTGGTGATTCTGGTCAACTTCGTCGTGGACATCCTGTACGGGCTGGCCAATCCACGCATCCGCCACCAGCGCTAAGGAGCCTAGAATGAATACGACTACGCACGTCTCCAGCGTCGATCAGGCGCTGCTTTACCCCTCCCCATTGAAAGAGTTCTGGCAGGCCTTTGCTCACAATAAAGGTGCAGTGGCCGGGCTAATATTTATGCTGATCTTGGTGTTCTGCGCCCTCTTCGCGCCTTGGGTGGCGCCGCATAACCCCAGCGAACAATACCGCGATTTTCTCTTGACCCCTCCGGCCTGGCTGGAAGGCGGCCAGATGCAGTTTTTACTCGGCACTGACGAGCTGGGCCGCGATCTGCTGTCACGGCTGATTCACGGTGCTCGCCTGTCGCTGCTGATCGGCCTAGCGTCAGTGGTGATGTCTCTTATCCCCGGCATTTTTCTCGGTCTGGTAGCTGGGTTCTTTCCGCGCCTGCTTGGCCCGGTCATTACCCGCTTGATGGACATCATGCTGGCCCTCCCGTCACTGCTGCTAGCAGTGGCCATTGTCGCCATCCTTGGCCCTGGGCTGATCAATACCATCTTCGCCATCGCCATCGTCTCGCTGCCCTCGTATGTGCGCCTCACCCGCGCTGCGGTGATGGGCGAGCTGAATCGCGATTACGTAACGGCTTCGCGACTGGCCGGAGCCAGTCTGCCGCGCCTGATGTTTATCTGCGTGCTGCCCAACTGCATGGCCCCGCTGATCGTGCAGGCCACCCTGAGCTTCTCATCCGCCATTCTCGATGCTGCGGCGCTGGGCTTCCTCGGCCTTGGTGTGCAACCGCCAACCCCAGAATGGGGCACCATGCTGGCCTCAGCGCGGGATTACATCGAACGCGCATGGTGGGTCGTGAGCCTGCCGGGCTTGACCATCCTGCTCAGCGTGTTGGCCATCAACCTGATGGGAGACGGCCTGCGTGATGCACTCGATCCCAAACTGAAAAATGCGCAGTAAGGAGGCCGCCATGAATTTGCTGGATATCAAAAACCTCAGCGTGCGCTTCGGCGGCGCCAACGCCGTACCGGTTGTAGACGGCCTTGATTTAAGTGTGAAAAAGGGAGAAGTGCTGGCCATTGTCGGCGAGTCTGGCTCTGGCAAATCAGTAACTATGATGGCGCTGATGGGCCTGATCGAAGCTCCCGGCATCGTGACTGCAGATACGCTGCACTTTGACGGCACTGATATGAAAAGCCTCAAGGGCAAGCAACGCCGCAATATCATCGGCAAAGACCTGTCGATGGTCTTTCAAGACCCCATGACAGCCCTAAACCCGAGTTTTACTGTCGGCTATCAAATTGAAGAGGTATTGCGTCAGCACCGCGGCCTCAAAGGCCGTGCTGCACGCCAGCGGGCCTTAGAACTGCTTGAGAAAGTCGAGATTCCGGCTGCTGCCAGCCGTCTCGACGCATACCCGCACCAACTGTCCGGCGGTATGAGTCAGCGCGTGGCGATTGCCATGGCGATTGCCGCCGAACCCAAGCTGCTGATTGCAGATGAACCCACCACTGCTCTGGACGTCACCATTCAGGCGCAGATCATGGACTTGCTGGTCGCCCTGCAAAAAGAACAGAACATGGCTCTGGTGCTGATCACCCACGACCTTGCCGTGGTGGCTGAAACAGCTCAGCGGGTGTGCGTGATGTATGCCGGACAAGCAGTGGAGATTGGCTCGGTGCCCATGCTGTTCAACTCCCCAACCCATCCTTATACCGAAGCGCTGCTCAAGGCCATTCCCGAGCACAGCCTGGGCCAGAGCCGCCTGGAAACCCTGCCGGGAATTGTACCGGGGCGCTATGACCGACCTAAAGGCTGCCTGCTCTCGCCACGCTGCCCCTACGCCGACAACCGCTGCCAGGCTCAACAACCAACCCTGACGACACACCCGCGCGGCGCCGTGCGCTGCTTCAACCCGCTTAATTTGACTGCGGAGGTGGCCTGATGAATGCCGTACTGACTGCCCGAGACCTAACCCGTCACTACGAAGTATCACAAGGCCTGTTCAAACCCAACGCTAAGGTACAGGCCCTTAATGGCGTGTCCTTTGAACTACTTCCTGGCAAAACCCTGGCGGTGGTTGGTGAGTCTGGCTGCGGCAAGTCAACCTTGGCCCGTGCCCTGACACTGATCGAAGAGCCGACCTCTGGCTCCCTGCAAATCGCCGGGCAAGAAGTGACAGGAGCCAGCAAAACTGAACGCAAACAACTGCGCCGGGATGTGCAGATGGTGTTTCAGAACCCCTACGCTTCCCTCAACCCCCGGCAGAAAATCGGCGACCAATTGGCCGAGCCACTGCTGATCAACACCTCTCTGTCTGGCAGCGAACGGCGAGATAAGGTACAGGCCATGATGCAGCAAGTTGGCCTGCGCCCTGAGCATTACCAGCGCTACCCTCATATGTTTTCAGGCGGCCAACGCCAGCGCATCGCCCTTGCACGGGCAATGATGCTGCAACCCAAAGTGCTGGTAGCGGATGAGCCGACCTCAGCGCTGGATGTGTCGATTCAAGCGCAGGTTCTCAACCTGTTTATGGATCTGCAGGAGCAGTTCAATACCGGGTATGTGTTCATCTCCCACAACCTGTCCGTAGTACGCCATGTGGCAGACGATATTCTGGTGATGTACCTGGGTAGGCCGGTGGAAATGGGCAACAGCGAGCTGATCTACAACCGGCCACTACACCCGTACACCCAAGCCCTACTGTCAGCAACTCCGGCCATTCACCCAGATCCGGACAAGCCAAAAATAAAACTCACTGGCGAACTCCCTAACCCTCTCTCACCGCCCAGTGGTTGTGCATTTCACCAACGCTGCCCTCGAGCCAGCGCACGCTGTCGTGAAGAGCAACCTACCCTGCGTGAGCTGGACAGCCGGCAAGTGGCCTGTCACCATGCAGAAGAGGGCATTTGATAGAAGGTAATTGCGTCTTTATGGTTCTGGGCGGCAGAACAACTGCATGGCCCGTACCGTAAGGCTCACCAGTACAGCGCCTTAGCTAAAGCTCTGGCGCTGTACTCAGCCCCATTAATAGCCTCGCTCGGCCCGGAACAACTGAGAACCACAGGCTTGGCATATCTGAACCCCGACGGCCTTCGGCCAGTCCCGATGCTCACCACATATCGCACAGCGTAGAGTCAGCTTTAATGACTCAGGCGCGTATCCACGCTCCCCCGCGCCTTCCAACATAGGCGTAACGGGTCTAAAGGGAGCGCTCTCGCCAACCTCAGCAGCCTCAGCTTCTTTTGCTGCCGCATGCCACCCGCTCAACCACTCCACGTCTCTATCCAGATAAGCCTGTATCAACTGCACCTCAGAACCTGTCAGTCCACGCAGCTCAAGCTCCATTTGAGGTTGCTCGGTCACAGCCTCTAATTCGTCCGCCTCATCAAGTGCTGTCGTCAGGCGCTGTAACAAATGCTCATAGGGCCCATCAGCAAATCCATGCCGCTTAATTTCGCCCATCACTACCTCACACAAAACACATGTCGTACCTGAATACCAAGTTTAGTGCCGCACTTCCGGCCCGACCCAGCCTGCGACAAACGGCCTTTAACTCGCAATGTGATTACTCTGATCGTCAATCAGGGTTTCCCTCAGCAAGCAGCGCTCATGTATGCTACGACGTTTCCCGCAAGCCCTTATTAGCAGCGCCGGTAGCCATGCAAGAACAGTATCAGCCACGTGAAATTGAAGCCGCCGCGCAGTCCCACTGGGATGCGCACAATTCCTTTGTAGTGAGCGAACAGCCAGGCAAGGACACGTTCTACTGCCTGTCGATGTTCCCCTACCCGAGCGGCAAGCTGCACATGGGCCATGTGCGTAACTACACCATCGGCGACGTAATCGCCCGCTATCACCGCATGCAAGGCAAAAATGTGCTGCAGCCAATGGGCTGGGACGCGTTCGGCATGCCGGCAGAGAACGCTGCGATGAAGAACAACGTCGCACCGGCCAAGTGGACCTACGAGAACATCGCGTACATGAAGACCCAGCTCAAGAGCTTGGGCTTGGCCATTGATTGGACCCGCGAAGTCACCACCTGCAAGCCTGATTACTACCGCTGGGAACAGTGGCTGTTCACTAAGCTGTTTGAAAAAGGTGTGATCTACCGCAAAAACGGTACTGTTAACTGGGACCCAGTTGACCAAACCGTACTGGCCAACGAACAAGTGATCGATGGCCGCGGCTGGCGCTCAGGCGCGCTGATCGAAAAGCGCGAAATCCCGATGTACTACTTCAAGATCACCGCCTACGCGGATGAACTCTTGAGCAGTCTTGATGAACTGGATGGCTGGCCTGAGCAGGTCAAAACCATGCAGCGCAACTGGATCGGTAAGAGCTTCGGCGCGGACATCGTATTCGCCTACGACGTAGACAGCATTGGCCAGGCTGGCCAGCTCAAGGTCTACTCGACCCGCCCGGACACCCTGATGGGCGCCACCTACGTGGCTGTTTCCAGTGAGCACGCACTGGCTGTACAAGCCGCTGCCAACAATCCTGAGCTGCAAGCTTTCATCGCCGAATGCAAAGCAGGCTCAGTGGCTGAAGCCGATATGGCGACCATGGAGAAGAAAGGCGTTAATACTGGCCTGTTCGTCATCCACCCGCTTAACGGCAACAAACTGCCGGTGTTCGTAGCCAATTACGTGTTGGCTGGTTATGGCGAAGGCGCCGTAATGGCAGTACCTGCTCACGATGAGCGCGACTTCGAGTTCGCCACCAAGTACAACCTGCCGATGGTTCAGGTTTACCAGGGCAATGCCGAACAGCAGTTCGACGCCGCCCAATGGCAGGACTGGTACGGTGATAAACAAGGCCTGACCACCATCAATTCCGGCAAATACGATGGCAAAGACTTCAGCGCCGCCTTCGACGCGATCGTTGCTGATCTGGAAGCCTGTGAGCACGGTGCCCGTAAGACTCAGTTCCGCCTGCGTGACTGGGGTATCAGCCGCCAGCGTTACTGGGGCTGCCCTATCCCAATCATCCACTGCGACAGCTGTGGCGACGTACCAGTCCCGGAAGACCAACTGCCCGTTGTACTGCCCGAAGACGTAGTGCCGGACGGCGCTGGCTCACCGCTGGCCAAAATGCCTGAGTTCTACAGCTGCACCTGCCCGAAATGTGGCGCTGCAGCCAAGCGCGAAACCGATACCATGGACACGTTCGTGGAAAGCTCCTGGTATTTCGCACGCTATGCCTCGCCTCACTACGAAGGCGGTATGGTTGACCCGCAAGCAGCCAACCACTGGTTGCCGGTTGATCAGTACATCGGTGGTATCGAACACGCCATTCTGCACCTGCTGTATGCGCGCTTCTTCCACAAGCTGATGCGCGACGAAGGCCTGGTCTCTTCCAATGAGCCGTTCAAAAACCTGCTGACTCAGGGCATGGTGGTTGCAGAAACCTACTACCGCACCCTTGAAAACGGCGGCAAGGATTGGTTCAACCCAGCTGATGTCGAAGTAGAACGCGATGCCAAGGCCAAGATCATCGGCGCCAAACTGAAGAGCGACGGCCTGCCAGTTGAAATCGGCGGCACCGAAAAGATGTCCAAGTCGAAGAACAACGGCGTAGACCCGCAGGCCATGATCGACGCCTACGGCGCCGACACCTGCCGTCTGTTCATGATGTTCGCCTCGCCACCCGACATGAGCCTGGAGTGGTCCGACTCTGGTGTAGAAGGTGCTAACCGCTTCCTGCGTCGTGTCTGGCGTCTGGCCCAAGCCCATGTTAATCAGGGACCTGCTGCCAAACTGGATCTGAGCAACCTCAGCGACGAACAGAAAGCCGTACGCCGAGCCATTCACCTGGCTATCAAGCAAGCCAGCACCGATATTGGCCAATACCACAAGTTCAACACTGCCATTGCTCAGGTAATGACGCTGATGAACGTATTGGAAAAAGCACCGCAGTCCACTGCTCAAGACCGCGCTCTGCTGCAAGAAGGCCTGGAAACGGTAGCTCTGCTGCTGGCCCCGATTACCCCGCACATCAGCCATCAGCTGTGGCAGGAACTGGGACACTCTGATGCCATCATTGATGCACAGTGGCCAACGGTGGATGAGTCCGCACTGGTTCAGGACAGCCTGACACTGGTGGTACAGGTCAACGGCAAGCTGCGCGGTCAGATTGAAGTACCTGCCAGCGCCAGCCGTGAAGAGATCGAAGCCAGCGCACGTAACAACGAAAATGTCCTGCGATTCACTGAAGGCCTGAGCATCCGCAAGGTCATCGTGGTTCCAGGCAAACTGGTCAACATCGTCGCCAACTGATAAAGCCCGGCGCGTCCTGAGCGGCGCGCCGTCAGACATGCCAAGGGGATAAAAATGATCAAACGGAATCTGTTGGTAATCGGCCTGGCTACCCTGCTCAGTGCCTGTGGCTTTCAGCTGCGTGGCACCGGCGATATCCAATTCGCCCTGAAAGAGCTGGATGTAAGCGCTCGCAACGAGTACGGCGATACCGTCAAAGAGCTGACCCAGAGCTTGAACAGCAACGGTGTCCGCGTTTACCCCGGCGCGCCTTATCATCTGGTCCTGGCCAGCGAGCAAGAAAACCGCCGCGCAGCCACCTTTACCAGTGCTGCTCGCACCGCAGAATACGAACTGACCAAAACCATTGAATATGAAATTCGCGGCAGCAAAAACGCCGTGCTACTCAATGACAAGGTCGAGGCCAATGGTTTCTACAACCAGGATGGCAACAACCTGATTGGCGGTGACCAAGAAGCCGAACAGCTGCGCAAAGAAATGCGCCGCGAACTGATTCAGCAACTGCTGCAGAACATTCGCCAGATAACCCCTGAGAAACTCGACGAGCTGCAAAGTATCGCCGATGCCAAAGCCCAGGCTGAAGCTGAAGCACTGGAAGCAGCCCGTCAGCGTGAGGCTGCCGAGCCGCAAGCGTCGCCGATCACACTGCCAGTTCAGATTCAGTAAGATCACGGGCCGCGTAAGCGGCCTGTTTCTTTCCTATGAAGCTCAATCCTACGCAGCTCAACAAACACCTTCAGGGCAACCTGAGTCCGGTTTACGTCATCAGTGGTGACGAACCCCTGCTTTGCCAGGAAGCGACCGACGCTGTCCGCAATGCGGCACGCCAACAAGGCTACAGTGAGCGCCAGGTGTTTAATGCCGACAACAGTTTCGACTGGGGCAACCTGCTGCAAGCAGGAGCCAGCCTATCGCTGTTTGCTGAAAAACGCATACTGGAACTGCGTATACCCAACGGCAAGCCCGGCGACAAAGGTGCAGCGGCCCTACTCGAATACCTAGCCCGCCCTGCCGAAGACACCGTCCTGCTAATCAGCCTGCCTAAGCTTGATGGCAGTACGCAGAAAACTAAATGGGCCAAGGCCCTAATTGATGGGCAGGACAGTCAGTTCGTACAGATCTGGCCAGTGGAGGTTGCTCAACTGCCTCAGTGGATACGCCAACGGTTGGCCTCAGCCGGCCTTAACGCCACAGCCGAAGCAGTGGATATGATTGCAGTCAGGGTCGAGGGCAACTTGCTGGCTGCAGCACAGGAAATTGAGAAGCTCAAGCTGCTGGCAGAAGGCACCCAGGTCGATGTCGATACAGTCCAGGCGGCGGTAGCCGACAGCGCCCGCTTTGATGTGTTCGGACTGATAGACGCAGCCCTCAACGGAGAAGCAGCCCATGCTCTGCGCATACTTGAAGGCTTGCGAGGGGAAGGTGTTGAACCGCCCGTTATTCTCTGGGCTTTAGCGCGAGAGATTCGCCTGCTCGCGGGAATCGCACAGCAATTTGCTCAGGGCATCCCATTAGAGAAGGCCTTCAGTTCAGCGCGTCCACCGGTCTGGGATAAACGTCGCCCGCTGGTCAGTAAAGCCCTTCAACGGCTTTCAGCTGCGCGCTGGTCTGCCCTGCTCCAGGACGCCCAGCACATTGATGCGCAGATCAAAGGCCAAGCGCCCGGTGATCCGTGGAGTGGCTTGAGCATGTTGACCCTGAATCTATGCGGGCAACGCTTCGGTTTATCCCACTCCGGCATTTGAGCCCCCTCTGGACTTTCCTAGCGCTCAGGTCCATGCTTTGCGCGCTTGTAATCTGCAAGCAGTCTATGAGGACACACGCATGGCGAAAAAGACCCGGCATAACAAGGCCAAATCCATTGTTGCTCAGCCATTGTTCCGCAGCCGACAGGAAAAACCCGGCAAAGGTAAAGGCAGCTACCGTCGTCAAGCCTCCCAGCAAAACTGGGAGGCTTTTTCTTTATTGGCTGCATAGAAAAGCTCTCAGACTCCCCTTGCTAGCCATTCATGCTAAGGTTAGAGCCTGCGAAATGTGCCGAGATCACCATGCCTGACCTGCTTATTCGTGGCCTGTCCCATAGCGCCACCGCCTGCACCCTGATGCTTTTGATCGCCTGTGCAGAAGTGCCAGCCCAGACATATGCTGCCGTTCCCGTTACAGCAGAGGCGCCAGCCCCTGTGCAGCCCGCTGTCACACCTCTCATTAATAACACTCAAGTCCCGTTGCTCACTTTTGAAGAATGGCGCTCGCTGCTGCGCAGTGATGCCATTGCTGCTGGCATTGACGAGCGCGTGTTTGACCGCGCTTTTTCCGGCGTCACACCGGACCCTAAAGTCATGGCCGCCGACAGCAGCCAACCGGAGTTCACCCGCCCAGTCTGGGATTACATTGACGGAGCAGTGTCCGTCTCTCGGATTGCTCAGGGCAGAGTGCTCAAAACTCAGCACCGCCCAACCCTCAAGGCAATCCGCAGTGCTTATAAGGTCGATCACGAAGTACTAATCGCCATTTGGGGAATGGAAAGCAACTTTGGCAGCAACATTGGCAGCAACAATGTTATTCGCTCCCTCGCCACCCTTGCCTATGAAGGTCGCCGTCAGGTGTTTTGGCGCAGCCAGCTGTTGGCCGCCCTGCAGATCATGCAAGCCGGGGACTATCATGGTAAAACCTTGATCGGCTCCTGGGCCGGTGCCATGGGCCAGACCCAGTTCATGCCTACAACATTCAACGAACATGCAGTGGATTTCGACGGCGATGGTCGGCGTGATCTTTGGAACTCCATTCCAGATGCCCTCGCATCTGCTGCCCACTACTTGAATAAATCCGGCTGGATAAACGGCGAGTCTTGGGGGGTTGAGGTCAATCTGCCGAAGAACTTCGATTACGCCCTGGCAGACCCCGAAGTTCGCCGCAGCATGGCGCAATGGCGTGAACTGGGAATCCACCCAGTGCGTGAGATCCGGGCAACGGATGAGAGTCAGGCCACTTTGTTTCTGCCAGCAGGCTATCGTGGGCCTGCCTTCCTGCTGCTGAACAACTTCCGGGTAATCCTGCGCTACAACAACTCTACTGCATACGCTCTGGCCATCGGCCTGCTGTCGGATGCACTGGATGGTGAGCCCGGCGTTCAGGCAGCCTGGCCGCGAAATGACCGCCAGCTGGGCCGAAGCGAGCGCATCGAAATGCAGCAACTGCTCACAGCCAAGGGCTATGACACAGGCCCGGCCGACGGCATCATCGGCGCCAACACCCGTAAAGCTGTGCGGGCATTCCAGCACACTCAAAACCTGCCCCAAGACGGTTATCCAAGTTATGAGCTGCTGAACATTCTGCGTAAACCATAAGTAGTTTATAGAATCAGCTAAACATTTCGTACTTTTGTACGATACTGATAAAGCGCCACCAGCAGACTGGGCCTGGCGCTATATCAGTGACGTACAACTGCAGGAAGTAGAAATGTTTAACAAGAGCTTACGCAAGGAACTCGCGGATCTCCGAGAGGCATACACTCAGCTCCGTCAGGTAAGCGACTCTGTTTATTCTGAAATGCTCGTTCTTGAGCTGGATGCTCAGGGTCGGGTGCAAATGGTCAATGAAAACTTCCTGCGTGAACTGGGCTATCGCGAGGGCGATCTGCTGCGCAAAGACATCGAGCAACTGTTTGCGCCAGCCTTCCACAACGAACCCAACTACCCGAAATTCCGCCGAGCACTCCAAAACAAAGAACACTTCTGCGGTGCTTTCCGCCTGCTTGATGCCAAGGGGCATGAGGCTTGGCTGCGCTGCATTTGGCAACCGGTACTGGATAGTCAGGGTCAAATGCTGCGCATGACCATGTGTGCGGTCAACCTGACCCGAACAATCGAAACCTCCCGGGAACATGAAAGCATTATCCAAGCCCTGCTGCGCTCGACTGCAGTTATTGAGTTTGACCTGTCAGGTAATGTGCTGACAGCCAACGAGCGCTTCCTAAACAGCATGGGCTATCGTCTCGAGCAGATTCAGGGCAAGCACCATCGCATGTTCTGTGAGCCGGAGGAATATAACTCTTCGTCTTACCAAAGCTTCTGGGAACAACTTAAACGTGGGGAGTTCGTCAGCAGCCGCTTCAAACGTTTGGACAGCCTAGGACGCGTGGTATGGCTAGAGGCCTCATATAACCCAATCTACAATCCCCATGGCGAGCTGTATAAAGTGGTCAAATTCGCCACGGTGATCACTGACCAGATTAATCAGGAGCTGGCCGTAGCTGAAGCGGCCACAGTGGCCTATGGCATCTCTCAACAGACCGACAGCACCGCCCAACAGGGCGCTCAGGTCATTAGCGAAACGCTCAAAGTCATGCAGGCTATCGCTGAACAAGTACAGAGCGCCACCGAAGGCATAGAGGCACTGGGTAAGCAGTCCGAATTGATCAGTGCCATGGTCAAGACCATCAATGGCATTGCTGATCAAACCAACTTACTGGCACTCAACGCTGCTATCGAGGCGGCCAGGGCTGGTGAGCAGGGCCGTGGTTTTGCTGTCGTGGCAGACGAAGTCCGGCAACTGGCGGCACGCACCAGCAAAGCAACAGAAGAGATTGTTGAGGTCGTTCAACGCAACCAAACACTGGCGCAAAATGCCGTTGAAGCCATGGCTAGCAGTAGCCAGCAAGCGTCACAAGGCTTAGAGCTAGCCGGACAAGCAGGCCAGGTGATCATTGATATACAAGACGGTGCACAGCAGGTCGTACAAGCCGTTGGGCAATTTGCAAACCAACTCAAGACCTAAGGCTGAAACACAAAAAATGACCGCCTCAGTGGCGGTCATTCTAACGGTAGTCAGTTACCGACCTTATTGCCGTGGGCTTGCTGGTCAGCGTGATAAGAGGAACGAACCAGCGGGCCAGATGCAACGTTCTTGAAGCCCATTTTTTCACCTTCTTCCGCAAACCAAGCAAAGGTATCCGGATGAACGAAGCGTTGCACCGGCAGGTGGCTGCGGGACGGCTGCAGATACTGCCCAAGAGTGAGCATGTCGATGTCGTGCTCACGCATGCGCTTCATGACCTCAATCACTTCTTCATCGGTTTCGCCCAGTCCCAGCATCAGACCGGACTTGGTCGGAACATGGGGAACTCGCTGCTTGAACTTTTGCAGCAGGTCCAGCGACCACTCGAAGTCAGACCCCGGACGCGCAGCCTTATACAAACGAGGCACTGTTTCGAGGTTGTGGTTGAACACATCTGGCGGCTCTTGGGCAGTGATGTCCAGAGCGACGTCCATACGACCACGGTAATCCGGCACCAGGGTTTCCAGCTGCACGTTCGGGGACAGCTTGCGGATTTCACGCAGGCAGTCGGCAAAGTGTTGGGCGCCACCATCGCGCAGGTCGTCACGGTCGACCGAAGTGATCACCACATACTTAAGGCGTAGGTCGGCAATGGCAATAGCCAAGTTGGTCGGCTCATCCACATCCAGAGGCTTCGGACGGCCATGACCAACGTCACAGAATGGGCAGCGACGGGTGCAGATATCACCCATGATCATAAAAGTGGCAGTACCACCGCTGAAGCACTCACCCAAGTTCGGGCAACTGGCCTCTTCGCAAACACTGTGCAGCTTGTGCTTACGCAACAACTGCTTGATGCGATCAACCTCAGGGGAAACCGGGATACGGACACGAATCCAGTCAGGCTTTTTCGGCAGCTCTTCCGTCGGAATGATCTTCACCGGAATACGGGCCATCTTCTCGGCTCCGCGCAGCTTAACGCCGACTTCCACTTTGGCCGGTTTACCGGGGGTTTGCACTGTGCTGCTCATAAAACAACCTACCCTCAATTTATCCAGCCTGCGGCACGCTGTTCAGGCCCAGGCTAATCGTCCGTTGTACGGCACTATTCGTCGTTAACTGCTGTAAAGCTGCTGCGCAACTAGGCGTGTACACCTGTCAGCTCAGCGATGTCGCCGGGCAAGGTCGCGTGTTTACTATAGCCAAGGTGATTGACCAACTGCTCACGCAGACGAGCACTCACCTCAGAAAAATCAACCGGAGCCGTTGTGAGGTCAGCCAGTTGTGTCATCGCCATTCCTGCATAACCACAGGGGTTGATGCGCTGGAACGGCTGCAAATCCATATCCACGTTCAGAGCCAAGCCGTGAAACGAACGACCGTTACGGATTCGCAGCCCCAGCGAGGCGATTTTCGCGCCGTTCACATACACACCGGGCGCGTCTGGTTTAGCGTTGGCTTCAATTCCGTAACTGGCCAGCAGATCGATCAAACTGCGCTCAATACGTGACACCAACTCACGCACACCAATACCGCTGCGGCGCACGTCTAGCAGCAGGTAAGCTACCAATTGGCCGGGGCCGTGATAAGTCACCTGCCCCCCACGATCGACCTGAACAACGGGTATATCACCAGGAAACAGAACATGCTCGGCTTTGCCTGCCTGTCCTTGAGTAAACACTGGGGCATGTTCCAGCAGCCACACCTCATCGGGCGTATTCACGTCACGGTTATCGGTGAAGTGCTGCATTGCGTGCCAGGTGGGCTCGTAATCAACCTGGCCCAGCTCACGGAAGCCGAGCGGAAGGTCCATCACAGCACCATATGAACGCGACCAGTGGCACGCAGATCAGTATGGATGGCTTGCAGTTGTTCAACACCCGTTGCAGTGATCAGCACTTGGACGGAAAGGAAACGACCGTTGCGGCTGTCGCGGCTGACCAGGGTCGTCTCATCGAAACCCGGTGCGTGACGGTGCATGATCTCAATGATCAGGTCAGAAAACCCTTCGCCCGCCTCACCAATCACTTTGATTGGGTAGCGCTCGCAAGGGAATTCGATTTTTGGAGCTTGTACGTCAGTATCTGTCATGGCAATCCGCGGGCTTATGGCCCGTCCAGAACAGAACGCCCTGCGTCAGGGCGTTCTGGCAAGTCAATCAGTTGAACAGTCCGTAGAAGAATAGGCGAATACCATCCCAAACGCGACGGAAGAAACCACCCTCTTCAACAGCATTGATAGCAATCAGATCGGCAGTGTGTACCACCTCATCACCCAATTTTACTTCAACTTTACCAATCACATCGCCCTGGGCGATGGGTGCGATTAGTTGAGGATTGAGGACCATGCTAGCTTGCAGCTTGTCCAACTGCCCCTTCGGCAGGGTCAGGCTCAGGTCTTGTGCCAAGCCGGCTTTAACCTGGCTCTCAGCACCTTTCCAAACCGGCGCTTGAGCAAGCTCAACACCTTGCTTGTAGAAAGTACGGGACTCAAAGAAACGGAAACCGTAGGTCAGCAGCTTCTGTGTCTCAGCGGCACGAGCAGATTCGCTGGCCGTACCAAATACGGCAGTAATCATCCGAGCGCCATCGCGAACAGCTGAAGCCACCAAGCAATAACCAGCTTCGGCTGTATGGCCAGTTTTCAGACCATCAACGGTCTTGTCGCGCCACAACAGCAGGTTGCGGTTGCCTTGCTTAATGTTGTTCCAGACAAATTCTTTCTGTGCGTAGATCGCGTAGTGTTCTTGGTCTTCATTGATGATAGCGCGGGCCAAGATCGCCATGTCATGGGCACTGGAGTAGTGCTCAGGATTGGGCAGACCAGTCGCGTTCATAAAGTGGCTGTTGACCATGCCAAGCCTTTTCGCGGTCTCGTTCATCATGTCAGCAAAAGCGTCTTCGCTGCCTGCGATGTACTCAGCGAGCGCAATACTGGCGTCATTACCAGACTGGATAATTACACCGTGCAGCAGGTCGCCCACTTTGGCTTCGCTGTTAAGGGGCAGAAACATGGTTGAACCGCCAGACGCAGCGCCACCCGTGCGCCAGGCGTGCTCACTGATAGGCACCATGTCTTGTTCGCTGATTTTGCCCTTACGGATTTCCAGAGTAGCGATGTAAGCCGTCATCAACTTGGTCAAGCTTGCTGGCGGCAGGCGCTGGTCACCATTGTTTTCGACCAGAACATTACCGGTGGCGGCATCCATCAGTACATAGGATTTGGCAGCCAGTTGCGGGGCAGCCGGGACCACTTGCTGGTCAGCCCAGGCAGTAGCCGCACTGAGCAGACCGATTGATAAAACAATGCGCTTGGCAAAACTGGTGATTTTCATCCGCTTCTCTGGTTTGCTTGGGTGGAACGATCCACAAGATTTCGTATTTCAAACAGATCTCCCTAAGGGCAGACCTGCTTTGCTGTTTAGTCCAGCTGATATCAAATAAGTGCCATTAATCCGGTTTAACCAACTTGGGCTCCCCAAGATTGGCCAACCTCACACTGCTTTGCAGACGCTCAGCCTCGCTTTGGCTGCTCACCGGCCCCATGCGAACCCGGTGCAAAATCTGCTGGTTTCGCACCACTGAGCTGACGAACACCGGGGCACTCACCGTCCCGCTCAGTTTGGCTTTCAGGAGCTCCGCAGCGTCCGGATTGGCGAAGGCTGCCACTTGGAGATACAGGCCAGACGCTCCGAGTGAATCGTTTTTTTTTGAGTCGATCTGGACTGGTAATACGGCCGCTGCATGTTGCTGCACCGGTGGAGTGTAAGTTTCCAGCGGTTGACTGATTGGCTGTGGCGTGACCTGTGCAACAGTGCTTGTCTGGGTCGACTTTGGTGCAGCCAGAACCATTGGCACCGGCTGACCCTGTTGAGCCCACCACTCACTCGGATCGATCCCTTCTACCTTCACCCGTGCGGTACCGCTTTCGGCATAACCAAGCTTCTTCGCAGCAGCAAAGGACAGATCAATAATCCGGTCCGAATAGAACGGCCCACGGTCATTCACACGCAGAATGGCCGTTTTGCCGTTTTCCAGGTTGGTCACCCGTACATAACTCGGCAGAGGCAGTGTTTTGTGTGCAGCGGTCATTCCATACAAATCGTAAGTTTCGCCATTGGCGGTAGCCTGGCCATGGAACTTGGTGCCATACCAAGAGGCCGGACCCACAGCGACGTAGCGCCGAGCATCGGAGATGGGATAGTACTGTTTACCAAATACTGTATACGGGCTTGCCTTTACAGGGCCGTAATGCGGCATAGGGACGGCATCTGGAATTTTCGATACATCCACATCCCACCACGGGGCACCATCCTTATGCGGACGATCAAAATCAGAAGGCCCAGAAATGCCGCCACCCTGCTGCACCGGCTGTACGGTTTTTGGCTTTGGCGATGAGCAGCTGATTAGCATCAGTGCCAAGCTACCGCACACGGCCAATTTGAATGGCAACTTACTCATTAATTATTACCCCGGGCCTCAACCAGCAGTTCCGCCAGCTGATTGACCGCCATCGCATACATGACACTGCGATTGTAGCGGGTGATCACAAAAAAGTTAGGCAAGCCCAGCCAGTACTCAGCACCTTGAGCTCCTTCCAAGCGGAACGCCGTTACAGGCATGTCATCACTGAGCGGCTCTGCTGTATTCCAGCCCAGCTCACGCAACTCACCAACATTCTTCACTGGGTCCAGAGCCGGACTCAGGCCCTCGTCGACGCGCTCGCCGCTGACAGCAGCAACTTTAGCCACGGCTTCGCCCGGCAGCCAGCCATGCACTTTGAAGTAGTTGGCAACACTGCCAATAGCATCCGTCGGGTTGTTCCAGATATTGATATGGCCATCGCCGTCAAAATCAACTGCGTATGCACGGAAGCTGCTCGGCATAAATTGCGGCAGTCCCATGGCACCTGCGTATGAGCCGGTCAGCGACAACGGATCGACCTGCTCCTCACGCGTCAGCAGGAGAAACTCTCGCAGCTCCTTACGAAAGAACGGTGCGCGCGGCGGATAATCGAAAGCCAAGGTAGAAAGTGCATCCATCACCCGGTAGCTGCCGGTATTACCACCGTACATGGTCTCAACACCGATGATGGCCACAATGAATTGGGCAGGCACGCCGTATTCGGTCTCAGCACGACTCAGGGCCGCTTCGTTGTTCTTCCAGAACTCCACGCCGCGTTTGATACGGGCATCGGTAATAAAGATCGGACGATAGTCTTTCCAGGGTTTAACCTTCTCGGCTGGACGAGAGATGGCATCCAGAATCGCCTGTTTGCGCTCAACTTTGGTAAACAGCTGCTCGAGCTGTTCGGCGGCAAATCCGTAATCACGGGACATTTCACTGACAAATTCGGTTGTCAGCGGAGCCTTGTCATAGTCCCCGGCGCTTACCGGCTGAACTGCTGCGCACACCCCCGCCAACATCAACCAGGGTGCTGTACGTCCTATCCAACCGCGCATGTTTTGCATTGATCTACTAACCCCAATCAAGACTGTGTCATCCACTTACGATGTGTGTGGATGGACATCAAAATTCCAAAGCCTGCCAATAACGTAATCAGCGAAGTACCGCCATAGCTGATAAAGGGAAGCGGCACTCCAACCACCGGCAACAGGCCACTGACCATGCCGATATTGACGAACACATAGACAAAGAAGGTCATGGTAAGTGCTCCGGCGAGCAGCTTACCGAACAGCGTCTGTGCTTGCACGGTAATCACCAGCCCCCGGGCAATCAACAGCAGGTACACCAGCAGTAACAAACAGACGCCTACTAAGCCAAACTCCTCAGCCAGAACCGCAATAATAAAGTCGGTATGGCTCTCGGGCAAAAAGTCGAGGTGAGACTGAGTCCCGAGCAACCAGCCCTTACCCATTACACCGCCAGAACCGATGGCCGCCTTGGACTGAATGATGTTCCAGCCGCTGCCCAGCGGATCGCTCTCCGGGTTAAGGAAAGTCAGCACCCGCTGCTTCTGATACTGGTGCATCACAAAGAACCACATGCCAATGGCAATCGGCACCACTGCAGCGACCGCCCCAACAACCCAACGCCACTGCAACCCACCGATGAACAGCACAAAACCGCCAGAAGCTAAAATCAGCAGCGAGGTGCCGAGGTCGGGCTGCATGAGAATCAGCACAAATGGCGTGATAATCATGGCCACGGCCACACACAGGTGCTTAAGACGCGGTGGCAGGCTACGGTTGGATAAATACCAAGCGATGGTCGCTGGCATGATGATCTTCATGAACTCCGAGGGCTGGAAGCGGATCACGCCGGGGATATTGATCCAGCGCGTCGCCCCCATGGCGTTGTGGCCCATCACATCCACCACAATCAACAACGCAACCCCCACCCCGTAAGCGAGAGGCACCCACCGAGCCATAAAGCGCGGCTCAAACTGGGCGATGATGAGCATGCCGACTAAACCAAGGCCAAACGAACTTGCCTGCTTCATCACCAGATCAAGATTCTTACCACTGGCTGAATACAGCACCAGCAAGCTTCCGACAGCCAAGATGATCAGCAGCAGCATGAGGATGCCGTCAATGTGCAACCGCTGCAGCAGAGTAGCCCGGCGGCGTACCAAGTCTTCATTGGAAAGATTGCGGTCGAAATTATTGCTCATGGCTGGGTCACTCCAGGTTCGACAGGGGGAGCGAACTCAGGCTTGAGTTGACCGTTTTCATCCAGCAACCAGGCATCCATCACCTGCTTAGCCACGGGCCCGGCCACACCAGAGCCGGACTCGCCGTTCTCAACCATCACAGCAACGGCGATCTGGGGGTTATCGAAAGGCGCAAAGGCAACGAACAACGCATGGTCGCGATGGCGCTCAGCCAGTTTATTCCGGTCGTACTTCTCGCCCTGTTTAATGGCCACGACTTGAGCCGTACCACTCTTACCTGCCATTCGGTAGACAGCCGAGTCACCGACTTTGCGCGCCGTACCACGCGCCCCATGCACCACAGACTCCATACCTTTACGGCCATAGTTCCAGAAGGATGGGTCGCGCAGCACAATATCTGGCATCGGATTCGGGTCTACAGGTTTCTCACCCTGAATATCCTTGGCCAGATGGGGACGAATCCACTTGCCGCCTGTAGCCAAAAGCGCAGTGGCCTGAGCTAGCTGTAAAGGGGTAGCCTGCATATAGCCCTGACCAATCCCAAGGATGACGGTTTCGCCGGGGAACCATGCCTGGCGGTAACGAGCCCGCTTCCAGTCACGGGATGGCATGAGACCACCGGTTTCTTCAAACATATCCAACGCAACCCGCTGACCAAAGCCGAAACGACTCATGTAGTCGTGAAGGCGATCAATGCCCATTTTATGAGCTAGGGAATAGAAGTAGGTGTCATTGGAGCGGGCAATGGCTAAGTCCATATCCACCCAGCCGTCACCAGATCGGTTCCAGTTACGGTACTTGTGGGTGTTGTTGGGCAACTGGAAGTAACCAGGGTCAAACACGCGGGTTTGCGGCGTTACAATGCCCGCATCCAGGCCTGCAACAGCCACCATGGCTTTAATGGTTGAGCCTGGCGGGTACAGCCCCCGTAGCACACGGTTGTACAACGGGCGGTCAATGGAATCACGCAGGTCAGCATAAGCCTTGAAACCGATCCCCGTGACAAAGGGATTGGGATCGAAACTCGGCTGGCTGACCATCGCCAAAACCTCACCGGTTTGTGGCTGAATGGCGACAATAGCACCGCGACGCCCGCCCAAAGCCGCTTCGGCTGCCTCCTGCAAACGTACATCCAAGGTCAGGGTAATATCTTTACCAGACTTAGGCTCTGTACGATTGAGCACCCGCAGAACCCGACCACGGGCGTTAGTCTCGACTTCCTCATAACCGACCTGCCCATGCAGCTCAGCTTCGTAGAAACGTTCAATACCGGTTTTGCCGATATGGTGGGTGCCGCTGTATTCAACGGCATCTAGCTCTTTTAGTTCTTTCTCGTTGATCCGCCCGACGTAGCCAACGGAATGGGCAAAATGCTCACGCAACGGATAATGCCGCACCAGCTGTGCGGCCACCTCGACACCCGGCAAACGGAATTGGTTTACCGCAATCCGGGCAATCTGTTCTTCCGTCAGTTCAAACAGCACAGGAACAGGCTCAAAGGGACGACGCCCCTGCTTGACCCGACGCTCGAACAAAGCGCGGTCTTCCGCCCCCAGCTCCAGCACTTCAACAATCACGTCCAGCACATGATGCCAGTCACCGGCCCGCTCACGGGTCAGCGTCAAGCTGAAACTCGGGCGGTTGTCGGCGATAATCACGCCATTGCGGTCAAAAATCAGCCCGCGACTGGGCGGAATTGGCTGCACATGGATGCGGTTATTCTCTGCCAGCGTGGTGTGGTAGTCGTACTGCACCACTTGCAGGTAATACATCCTGGCCAACAACACCATCGTCAGCAAAAGCACGATGCCGGCCCCGACGATCGCGCGCTTGCGGATCAGCAGTGCATCCTTTTCGTGGTCTTTGAGGCGAATCGGCTGTGGCATCGGTTGGGCTGATTACTTGTGGTATGGATGACCGGACAACACCGTCCAGGCCCGGTAAATCTGCTCGCCTATCAAAATCCGCACCAACGGGTGCGGCAGAGTCAGCGGAGACAGCGACCAACGCTGTTCACTGCGTGCCTGTACTTCAGGCGCCAGCCCTTCCGGGCCGCCTACCATCAGGTTGACAGTTCGCGCATCCAGGCGCCACTTGTCCAGTTCCACCGCCAGTTGCTCGGTGCTCCATGGTCGCCCTTGGACTTCTAAGGTGACGATGCGTTCCCCCGCCCCGACCTTACTCAGCATGGCTTCGCCTTCCTGGCGAATCATGCGGGTTACATCCGCATTCTTGCCACGGGTGGTCAGGGGGATTTCAACCAGCTCGAGTGCAAGTTCGGCAGGCATGCGCTTGGCGTACTCCTGCCAACCTTCCTCGACCCAGCGCGGCATGCGTGAGCCAACAGCAATCAGTTTGATCCGCACGGAGGCGTTTCCTTCTTATTGCTCGCCTTCACCCGCCGACTGGGCGCGGCTCTGTTCAGCACCCTGCCACAGGCGCTCAAGGTCGTAGAACTGGCGAGCGGTCGGCAGCATCACATGGACGACCACCTCACCCAGATCCAACAGCGCCCACTCACCGGTATCCAGGCCTTCACTGCCCAGGGGACGCACGCCCTGCTCTTTGACCTTTTCCAGCACGTTGTCGACCAACGACTTTACGTGGCGGCTGGAAGTACCGCTGGCGATCACCATAAAGTCAGTGATGCTGGTTTTGCCGCGCACATCAATGGTAGTGATGTCCTGGGCCTTAATGTCTTCCAGAGCGTCGATGGCCAGCTTGACCAGCGCTTCGCCCGCTACAGTTGCCTTTGTCATAATTAACTCAATTGCCTCATGTTCATTTCATGCCACGGTACAGACCGTGGTTATTGATATAGGCCAGAACCGTGTCTGGCACGAGGAAGCGCGCAGACTTCCCTTCAGCTAACAAGGTGCGTATCTGGGTCGCCGACACCGCAAGCGGCGTTTGCCAGATAAATGCAATTTGCCCGCCTGGCCCACTCAGAGCCTGCGGATCACCAACACTGCGCGCTGCCAGTAAATCGCGCAGCGCCTCAGGGGCATCGGTATCAGCATCAGGCCGCTGCAACACCAAAATATGGCAGTGCTGCAGCAACTCTTCCCAACGATGCCAACTGGGCAAGCCACAAAAGGCATCCCAGCCCAACAGCAGAAACAACTGATCTTCTGCGGCCAACTCACCCCGAACAGACTCCAGGGTATCGATCGTGTAGGACGGTCTCTCGCGCAGCAACTCGCGGTCATCCACCCTCAGTACGGGGCTGTTCGCCACCGCCAGCTCAACCATGTCCAGACGCTGCTGAGCGCTGACCTGTGGTGTCGCTCGGTGCGGTGGACGTGCACTGGGAATCAGACGTAACTCGTCCAGCTCCAGCGCCTCCGCCACTTCAACGGCGCTACGCAAATGCCCGATGTGCACAGGATCAAATGTGCCACCGAGCAGCCCGATGCGCCGGGATTGGCTTGTTGTGCTCATCAGGTACGGATATGTCCGTCGCCAAACACAACGTACTTCTCACTGGTCAGCCCTTCCAGGCCAACCGGGCCACGGGCGTGCAGCTTATCGGTGGAAATACCGATCTCAGCGCCCAGGCCATATTCAAAACCATCAGCAAAACGGGTAGATGCGTTGACCATCACTGACGAGGAGTCCACTTCAGTGAGGAAACGCCGAGCATCCGAGAAGTTCTCGGTGATGATCGCGTCCGTGTGCTTGGAACCATAACGGTTGATGTGCTCAATCGCCTCATCCAGCGACTCAACAATGCGAATCGACAGGATTGGGGCGTTGTACTCGGCGGCCCAGTCTTCTTCGGTGGCCTCCAGTACATCAGCCCCCAGAAGCTCGCGGGTCGCTACATCACCACGCAGTTCCACACCCTTTTCGCGGTAAATCGCTGCCAGAGGTAACAATGCTGCCTTGGCGACATCACGGTGCACCAGGAGGGTTTCCATGGCGTTGCAAGGTGAGTAGCGCTGGGTTTTGGCGTTGTCGGCCACGCGAATTGCTTTATCCAGATCAGCAGCCACATCGATATAGACGTGGCAGACACCGTCCAAATGCTTGATCACCGGCACTTTGGCTTCGCGGCTGATACGCTCGATCAGGCCTTTACCGCCACGGGGAACGATGACGTCAACAAACTCCGGCATGCTGATCAGCGCGCCTACTGCGGCGCGATCAGTGGTTTCCACCACCTGAACGGCAGCCGCAGGCAGACCCGCTTCAGACAGGCCCTGCTGAATGCAGCGGGCAATCGCCTGATTAGAGTGGATGGCCTCTGAGCCGCCACGCAGGATAGTGGCGTTACCTGATTTCAGACACAGACTTGCCGCATCAATGGTGACATTAGGGCGGGACTCATAAATGATGCCGATTACCCCCAGTGGCACGCGCATTTTGCCAACCTGAATGCCGGAGGGCAGGTAGCGCATATCGCGGATTTCACCAATCGGATCGGGCAAGGTCGCCACTTGGCGCAGGCCTTCGATCATGGAATCGATGACAGCTGGAGTCAGCGCCAGACGATCCACCATAGCAGGCTCCAAGCCATTAGCACGGGCGGCCGCTAGATCCAGCTCATTAGCTTGCACCAGTTCACTACGGGCAGCATCCAATGCAGCCGCAGCAGCCTGAAGCGCGCGGTTTTTCTGGGCGGTACTGGCACGCGCCAGCACACGGGAGGCACTGCGGGCCGCCTGGCCCAGGCGGGTCATATAGTCGAGCACTGACTCTGTCATGTTTTCGGCAGATCTGGGAATTGAAAAAAGTGGTTGAGTATACCGGTCACGGGCTTCCAAGCCCAGCACTGCGCGGCAGGTGGTATGACCCCCATTCATATCAGCACTCGGCAACACCAGCACGAGCACCCAAAACTCACATCAAGCCAACACTGTCCTGCTGCCTTACAACATTGCAACCCGCCTATCACGACACACTAACAACTGTTGGACTGATGCCCGGTGCAGCTCTAAGCTCTGCCATCCCCTTGCTCCAGAGCCGCTGATGCATACCGTTTTTGCTGTCGTGTTGCCGATTTTCGCCCTCATTCTGCTGGGCTATATCTGCCGCAAAACCAACCGACTGGGCGAGCGCGCCGCTTCTGAACTGAACCGCATGGTGGCCTGGCTGTGTTTGCCAGCACTGCTATTCAAAGTCACAGCCACCTCAACCTGGGCTGAAATCTGGCAACCGGGATTTGTTATCAGCGTAACAGCCAGTTGCCTGCTGATTTTTTTCGCCACGCTGATTTGGCGCCTAACACGCCGCCACACTTTGGTGGTAGCCAGCCTCGATGGTCTTAGTGCCTCCTACGCCAATACGGGTTACATCGGCATCCCCTTGTGCCTGTTGGTGTTCGGTCAGGACGGACTTGAACCTGCGCTGATCGCATCGCTGATCGTGGTCTGTCTGCTGTTTTCCCTCTCAGTGGTGTGTATTGAGGTGGGTTTACAGGATGAGAAAAACATCGGCAGAGCCACACTGGCAGTGACCAAGGCATTGGCCAAAAACCCACTGGTGGTATCCCCCATCGCAGGCGGCTGCTGGGCCGCTACTGGGCTAGGGCTGGCGGAGCCTGTGATGCATCTGCTGGATATGCTGGCCACCGCCACAACGCCCTGCGCGTTGATCTCTCTCGGCCTGTTCCTTGCTCAAAAACAACAGGGCAACACCCATGGCGCATGGCCGCTGGTGGTCATCAAGCTGATTGGCCAGCCATTACTCACCTGGTACTTGGCCTTTGAGGTTTTTCACTTGCCGTTGGTATGGGCGCAGGCTGCGGTTTTACTCAGCGCCCTGCCCACCGGGACCGGCCCGTTCATGCTGGCAGAACATTATGATCGCGAAGCCGGCGTAGTCTCCCGCGCCATACTCCTGTCCACGGTTTTGTCCATCGCCAGCCTGACACTCATCCTGTTCTGGATGGGTCACTAAAGATGCGCCTCATACCCCACTGCGAGCCGAGCCTCTCAGTTACTTCCTCAGCGCTATAGCACAAACTTCTGGCTCTGCAGCTGAATTTCGCAAAAATGGGACGATAGTCACACCACTCACCGACAGTCCACCAAAGTGTGTTTGCTGGTCTCCCACGACCAACTAGTCTCCTTTCAGACAAAAGCAAACCTGCGTGAAAACCAGGGACGCAAAGCCACCGATCTAAAGCCTCAAAGGCTATGACAGCGGGGTTGCCTGGATAAAGCTGAGACAGCTCAGCTCTTCTGCCGTCAGAACCCAGGTGGCCTCCCTTTGAGCAGGGGTATACAGGATGAACTGGGCTCTGACTTGGCATTGGCAAACCGGCCTTGAAGCAACAGGCACGGAGGACAACCAATGCCGCCTTTGAATAACAGGGATAACTACACCTACGCTTTCGCGCACCTCAACTTGCGTGACGAGGTGGTGTTCAAGTCCATTGTCGGTCTGCTGGCAGGTCGTACTCACCACCATTGGCAACATGTCGAAGAGGGCGAGGCAGACCTGCTAGTCCTGGGTGTGGATGGTCACGACAATAAGCCAGCCCAGCGCCCTGCCCGAGCCATTCTGCGGATTGCCTACCAACAGACAGATAACCAAGGCCTGTCGGTGCACTGGCCCTTGCGCGCCAACGAAGTATTCGAACGCCTAGAGCAAGTAGCCAAGCTGCTCAACCAGCCCCAGGCAGACACAAACGTAGCTGCGCAGCCAGCCTACAAGCTCACTCGCTGGCCCCCACACGACGTACTCGGCCACAACCCGGCCCACCTGCGTTTGGCAACACTATTGGGGGCTAGGGCCCTCAGCTGTGCAGAACTTAGCGAACGCAGCGGGCTTTCTACGACGCAGTGCCATCACTTTCTCCAACGCCTTAACAGTGCGGGCCTGCTGCTGGAAGAAAGCCAACCCGATAAACCCAAAAGCGAAAGCGCTCCCCAAGGTTTTTTTGCCCGCCTGCGGGCGCACCTGGGCCTTTCCTAACGTCAGGCGAACGAGTAATGACTGAATATAAGATCCTCTTTACAGGGACGATGGGTGCAGGGAAGACCACAGCAATTTCCGCGATCAGTGAAATTCCCCCTGTCATTACTGACGTACAAAATAACGACCCCAGCCTGCTCAAGGAAAAAACCACCGTCGGCCTCGACTACGGTGAGCTGACCTTGCCCGGCGGAGAACAACTGCGGTTGTACGGAACGCCGGGGCAGCAGCGTTTTTCATTTATGTGGCAAATCCTCGCCAAGGGCGCTTTGGGCCTGATCATCTTGCTTGATCACAGCCGCCCAGATCCTGTCGCCGACCTGTCCATTTACCTCACCAACTTCGCTGAGCTGATCGCCCGGACTGGCTGTGTCGTAGCGGTTGGACGGATTGCCGCAGACGCCCACAGTGAGCTGGATGGCTACGCCAAGTGCCTTGCCGAACACGGCGTGATCTGCCCTGTTCTGAGCGCTGACGTGCGCGACAAAACACAGGTACTGGCCCTGCTCGATCTCCTCCTCTTACAACTCGAACATCAGGTACCCCAGGCATGACTCAACTCAGCGCTGCACACCCCGAACTGTTCCATCGCCTGCAAAAACTGGCCGAGACGGAACTCGACGAACTGATGCAAGCACTCTCTGGACTGAGCGCTGGCGTTATCGCCACTTCCGATGGTTTTGAAGTCGCCGCCCGCGCCAAAGCAGGCGTGGACGTTTCCAAACTTGCCGCCATGGCCTGCTCTATCTCCGCCCTCGGGTCAATGGTGGGTGTTGAAAGCGAAATCGGCCAATACCAAAACGTCGTGGTTGAAGCGGATGAGGGTTATGTCGTGATCATCGATATCCCCCACCCCCAATACCCGATGATCCTGAACCTGGTAGCTGCCCGCAACGAAGTACTCGGGCAAGTCCTTTATCTCGCCAAACGCGCGGTTGCACGCGTGTCAAAGGCAAGCTGAATCATCCCGGGCCGTCGTGTAGCCCGGTATGCATAACCTGTTAACACGCAATGGAGAATAACAATGGCAACTATCCAAGAATCCCTTAACGCACTTCTGCAACTCGACGGTGCACTGGCATCAGCCGTGGTGGACGCCAACAGTGGCATGTTATTGGGGGAAGCAGGATCAGGCGTGGACATGGAGCTGGCAGCAGCAGGTAATACCGAGGTGGTGCGCGCCAAGATCAAGACCATGAAGTCCCTCAACCTCAATGATGTAATCGAGGACATGCTCATTACCCTAGGCAAGCAGTACCACATCATTCGTCCGCTTGCCTCATCTGAAGGCGTGTTTATCTACTACGTACTGGACAAGAACAAAGCCAACCTGGCCTTGGCCCGCCGCAAAATCCAGGAAGTAGAAGGCGCATTAGCTCTCTAACTTCAGTCAAGTAACCGGCCACATGGACGTGACCGGCCCATCATCTTGCAGCCACTGCCCCCCCCCGTTCTTATATAGCTACAGATAATTTCCTCCGATGCGTTGACGCCACTCGCTACGGACAGTAAATCTGCTGATCACACCTAAGCAGCTAACTGTCTCTCAGGAGTTTTCAATGCATGCCTCACTGATCCACAAACCTTTACGTCACCTGTTTATGGCGGTTGCTTTGGGCGCCATGACTGCCGCAGGCATCTCATCTGTACAGGCGGCCCCCGCTGCGCAGACCACACAAGCCCCAGGCTTCTTCCGCCAAGCCATTGGCGAAACAACCGTCACAGCCCTGTACGACGGTTACGTAGAACTCGCCCCCTCAGTACTTAAAGGGCTGGATAGCAAGCGAATCGAAACCCTGCTGAAGAGCAACTACCAGAATACCGATCCTGGCTTCCAAACAGCGGTTAACGCCTACCTAATTCAAACCGGAGACAGACTGGTGTTGATTGATGCAGGGGCCGCTAAATGCTTTGGCCCCACGCTGGGCAACATTGTGCAAAACATCGAAGCTGCCGGTTACAAAGCAGGTGATGTGGACACAATCCTCTTGACTCACATGCACCCTGATCACCTGTGTGGGATAGCTACGGCTGACGGTAAAGCAGCCTTCCCCAATGCGACCGTGCTGGCATCACAAGAAGATGCTGGTTTTTGGTTAAACGAGAAAGTGGCACTGGCTGCGCCCGAAGCTGGTAAGGGCTTGTTCAAAATGGCCCATGAATCAGTAGCCCCCTATAAATCTTCCGACAAATTCAACACATTTAAAGAGGGCGATGAGCTGTTCCCCGGCGTGCATGTCATTCCTTCTCACGGCCACACTCCAGGTCATACATCTTTCCTACTAGAGTCCGGCGGGCAGAGCTTGTTGATCTGGGGGGACATTGTTCACTCGGCCACCGTGCAGATGCAGCACCCCGAAGTGTCCATGGAGTTTGATGTGGACTCAACCCAAGCCATCAAAACCCGCACAGAAATGTTGAAAAAAGCTGCCGCAAACGGTTGGTGGATTGCCGGAGCGCACCTACCCTTCCCGGGCATCGGCCACGTACGCACCGAAGGCAAAGCCTACGCTTGGGTACCTGCTGAGTACGGTCCGCTGCGCTGACCACCTAGCGGAGGCGCCATGGCTGCCTCCGCCCTCTCCCCAGCAGCTGCTCAAACGCCCTGCGCTGTCACATAACCTCCATATCAACAGGCTAGGTTACGGTGCCGCCAATTACAGGACGTAACCATGAGCAACGTTATTCTGGGGAGACGCCACCTACTACAACTTACCGGGGCAGGCTTAATGCTGCCCGGGATAGCCCCGGCAGTCATACTCTCCGATAAAGAGCGACCGCGAATCACCGACGGTGTGCAATCCGGCGACATTTTGGCCGACCGGGCCATCATATGGAGCCGTTGTGACCGACCTGCCTTCATGGTGGTGGAGTGGGATACCCGCAGCCAGTTCGGCAACCCACGCCGGGTTACCTCAGCCCTGGCAACCGCCGAAAGCGACTTTACCGCACGGGTTGAACTGACAGGTCTACCTGCTGACCAGTCCATTTTCTATCGCGTTAGCTTCACTGATGCCCGCAGCGGTGCCAGTAGCGAACCTTGGTTTGGCCACTTACGCAGCGCTCCTACCCAACCCCGTGACATTCGCTTTGTCTGGAGTGGCGATACTGTTGGCCAGGGCTTCGGCATCAATCCAGACGTAGGTGGCATGCGAATTTACGACGCCATGCGCCGGCGCCTGCCCGACTTCTTTATCCACAGTGGTGACACCATCTACGCAGACGGCCCCGTTCCCGCGCAAATTACCGTGGAAGACGGACGCACCTGGCGCAACATCACCACCGAAGCCAAAAGCAAAGTCGCCGAAACACTGGACGACTACCGCGGCAATTACCGTTACAACCTGCTGGACGAAAACCTGCGCCGCTTTAACGCTGAAGTCCCGCAGATCTGGCAGTGGGACGACCACGAAATCGTCAACAACTGGTCCGACAGCAAAGAGCTGGATGAGCGTTATACCGAAAAAAACATCCGCACTCTGGTCAACCGGGGCCGCCAAGCCTGGCTCGAATACGCACCCATGCGCCTTGCCAGTGCCGATGGCGAAAACCGGATTTACCGCAAGATCAGCTACGGACCACTTCTGGATGTGTTCGTACTGGACATGCGCAGCTACCGCAGCCCGAACGACGACAACCTCGGCGAACTAAAGCCGTTCCTCGGACGCGAGCAGTTGGACTGGCTGAAAATGGGCCTGAAAAACTCTAAAGCTCAGTGGAAGGTAGTGGCCGCTGATATGCCCATCGGGCTGAACGTGCCGGACGGTGAAGTCAGTCCCGGCGTACCACGGTGGGAAGCCATCGCCAACGGCGATTCCGGCAAGCCTCAGGGCCGAGAGGTGGAGATTGCCGAACTGCTTACCTTCCTGCGTGACAACAAGGTGCGCAACCATGTCTGGATCACCGCCGACGTGCACTACTGCGCGACCCACTATTACGACCCGAACAAAGCCGCATTTCAGGACTTCGAACCCTTCTGGGAGTTTGTCGCAGGCCCGTTGAACGCAGGGAGCTTCGGCCCCAACGAGCTTGATGGCACCTTCGGCCCGCAACTGATCTTCCAGAAAGCACCACCCGCAGCGAATACCTCACCGTTTGCCGGTTTCCAATTTTTTGGCGAGGTGAATATCCAGGCACAGAGCGGCGAACTCACGGTTACCCTGCGGGATCTTGATGGGGTATCGGTATACGAGAAAACCCTAAAACCTGCCTGATTCTCCTTACGTAACTGACTCAACCATGCGCAGCAGGCCGCTCTGATTACCCTGCTGCGCAGCCGGGTCGAACACCTGATCAGCATTGAAATCACACTTGCAGTAATGGCTTGCTTGTCGCAGAAATGCAGCAGGTGAGCGGCCCGGATGAGGCACCAGTCCCCAACAACACTCTATATGCAAAACGGCCGAAGGGCGTGACAAGAGCAGGATCGGACAGGTTGTGTCGATATCAGCTATAACCGGCAAAGCGCGCCCTAGGGCTGATGCGCGCGCTGTTCGCCCGGGCTCGCCTGGACATGGGTCAGGGCCTTATTATGGTCATCCTCAGAGCCTAATCTCCGCGCTACGAGCAGCCCACCCAATGCCCGCTAAACCTAACCTTAGTTTGCCCTGGCCAAATAACCGTGCGCTGCCGGATGCGTTCTTCAATCGCGATGCCTGTCTGGTTGCCCGCGAGCTTCTCGGCAAAGTGATCCGCCACAAGCAGGGCGATCTCTGGCTCAGCGCACGCATCATTGAGACCGAGGCCTATTACTTAGAAGACAAGGGCAGCCATGCCTCCCTAGGCTTTACCCATAAACGCCGGGCGCTGTTTATGGATGGCGGACACATTTATATGTATTACGCCCGCGGTGGCGACTCCCTGAACTTCAGTGCGCAAGGGCCTGGTAATGCTGTGCTGATCAAGTCCGCGTTTCCTTTTCAGGATGAGCACAGTGGCGCAGCAAGCTTGGCACTGATGCAAGCCAACAACCCAGACGCACAGGGTCGTCCAAGAGCGTTAGAAAAACTCTGTAACGGTCAAACATTGCTCTGTAAAGCGCTAGGCTTAAAAGTGCCGCAGTGGGATGCCCAGCGCTTTGATCCGGAGAAACTATTTGTCGAGGATGTCGGTCAATACCCGACCCTCATTGTGCAGTGTCCACGCCTGGGAATTCCCCATGGCCGGGATGAACACCTGCCTTACCGATTTGTAGATGCACAGTACGCACAGTTCTGTACACGCAACCCGCTGCGACGTGGACAGGTGGCTGGCAAGGACTATCACTTACTAACCTGAAGGTGCCGCAAATGAGCCAATGGCTCGATAATCTGACTCAGTGGCTTGGAGCCAATCCGGAGTGGCTAGGTCTGGCCATATTCCTGATCGCCTGTGTGGAATGCCTGGCGATTGCTGGGATTATCGTCCCCGGCACCATCCTTATGTTTGCAGTCGCGGTTCTGGCTGGTAACGGTGCGCTGGGCCTGTGGGAAACACTGCTGCTGGCCTATCTTGGCGGCCTGCTGGGCGACGCGCTCTCATATGCCATTGGCCACTATTTTCACCAAGACATCCGGCGCCTGCCCATTTTGCGTAACCACCCACAGTGGCTGACCTCTGCTGAGGTTTATTTCAACCGTTACGGGGTCGCCAGCCTGTTAGTCGGCCGCTATATCGGCCCCCTTCGGCCTATGCTGCCGATGGTGGCAGGCATGCTTAACATGCCCTTGCCGCGTTTTATCGTCGTGAGCCTGATTGCAGCGGCCGGATGGGCGATTGCCTACATGCTGCCGGGCTGGGCCACTGGTGCAGCTCTGCGCCTGCCCCTGCCAGAAGGCTTCTGGCTACAGGCCGGTGCTGTAGCGGCAGGCGTAGCAGTAGTGGTGGGCCTGAGCATACAGGGCAGCATGCGCGCTCAACGCCATGCCAGCTTGCTGTCGGCAATCGCAAGCCTGGCTCTGTTGGTTGCCCTGATGAGCACCTGGCCGTTACTCAGCCATCTTGACCAAGGCCTCATGGCAGTCGTTCAAGAGCAGCGGACTGAGTCCCTCGATAAGCTCATGGTTTTGATCACCCGCTTAGGCGATTTCCACACCCAGCTTACTGCGGCTGTGTTGCTGAGTTTGATGCTGCTGATTGCCCGCAAATGGCGCGCCCTTGCCTTAGCGGCCGGCGCAACCCTTGGAACAGCGTTGGCCAATGGCCTGTTGAAACACCTGTTCAGCCGTGCCCGGCCTGATGTCCTGCTGGAGCCTCTTTCCAGTTATAGCTTTCCCAGCGGACACAGCTCTGCCGCATTTGCGTTCTTTTTGGTCATAGGGATTTTGGCCGGACGCGCGCAACCACCGCGCATGCGTCTTACTTGGTTGCTGCTGGCCTGCATTCCTGCCGGAGCGATTGCTATATCGCGGGTTTATCTGGGCGTTCACTGGCCAACCGATATCATTGCTGGCGCAATGCTGGCTGGCTGCATCTGTGCGCTCACACTGGCCATTGTGCAATGGCGCACACCAATGCAGGCACTGCCAGCAAAAGTCTGGTGGCTGATTCTCCCAGCGGTGCTGGCCTTGCTGGGCGGAATCAGCACCTGGGAGTATTCGTCTGGACTGATGCTGTACCGCTACTAGTGCTGTTCTAAAAGCTTCCAAGCGCAGATCAGCTGGTGTCAAAAACGGTGAGGAACGAACTCGACCCGCCCTCGAATTTACGAGTGAAGAAGAACGTTCTTCACCATTTTTAACGAGCCATGATCCAGTGCAAGCATTTCTAGTGCGGAGACTAAGCCCCCTCCTGCATCTGTTGCACAACCTCTTGTAGCAGGTGCAAGCGCTGGTCGGCCTGATCCATTTCCAGCAATTGCACCTTATGCGGCAACTCCAGTGGCAACAGGTAGGCAAGCTGATTCGCCAGGGCGGACTGCCCACTTAAATCACGATCCATTCCCAGCGACTTCACCATCGGGTGTGCCGTCAGTGCTCGCAGGAGGGCGACCAAATCTTCGTGCTCCAGCCCCAACGGCTGCTCAGGCAATTCATCCAGCCACTGAACCTCGGCAACCGTCAGCTGATCCGGCAACACCTGCGCTTTCTCAACACGGAAGCGGCGGCCGCCCTCTACGCGAATCCCCAGCAGGCCATTGGGTAACTGCTCGAAGTCACGGATCAGCGCTTCGCAGCCAATTGCAGAAAACTGTGACGCAGCCTCGCCCACCTCACGCCCCTGCAAAATACACACAACACCAAAACTTTCACCTTGGCGCATACAACGGCTGATCATGTCCAAGTAGCGTTTTTCAAACAGCTGCAAGTCCAAGATACAGCCGGGAAACAACAAGGTATTAAGCGGAAACAGTGGCAGTATCACGTAGCCTCCTCATCACCACAGCAGGATCGCCAACGGCATCAGCACAGCCGTCATCACACCCATCAAACTCATGGCCAGTGCCGCAAAGGCGCCGCACTCCTCCCCCTCTTGCAAAGCCCGTGACGTACCCACCGCGTGGGCGGTAATACCCAGCGACAGGCCAATTGCAGCCGGATGCGTCACACCAAAACGCTTGAGCAGGGAGGGCCCGACGATGGCCCCAAGAATACCGGTCAACATCACAAACACCGCTGCCAATGCGGCAATCCCGCCGATCTCCTCCGCCACCAACATGGCAATGGGTGAGGTCACCGACTTAGGCGCCATGCTCATCAGTAACGTGGTATCCATGCCAAACAGCAGCCCCAGGCCGATCCCCAGCAACGTGGCAAAAAAGCCACCAACCAGTAGGGTAATCACCACCGGCCAAAACAGCTGACGAATCCGCCGCAAATTCAAGTACAGAGGTACCGCCAGCACCACAGTAGCCGGGCCTAGGAACAACGTGAGAGCCGAGGCACTGCCCCTGTACTCGTCAAAGGTCAGCCCACAAGCCAGCAGAACCCCAATGATGACCAGCGTCGACACCAGCACCGGTTGCAGGAACACCAAGCGGGTTTTCTCGTAGGCGGCTAAAGCCAACTGAAACGCCCCCAAAGTGATCCCGGCGCCAAACAGTGGATGATGGATGACCGCATCCCATGCGGCCTGCCACTCCAGGCTCATACGTCCTCCTTGCGCTGTTGGCGGTTAATCAACTTTTGCATCAGCCATCCGACAAACACCAGAGACACCACCAGCGACAAGCCCAGAGCACCGACCAATGGCCAGAACCCTCTGGCGATAGGCTCGGCATAGGCCATTACCCCGACAGCCGGTGGCACTAGCAATAGTGGTAGGTATTTCAGCAGGCTATTGGAAGCTTGCTGCAAGGGTTCAGAGACCTCGCCCCGGAACAATAGAAAAGCAAAGAGCAGCACCATACCCAGGATTGGACCGGGCAACATCGGCAGCAGCAAGACATTCAGCGCTGTACCAAGTAATTGGCACAACACCAGCCAAGTAAGGCCGCGTAACAGCATGATGAGGTATCTCCGATTCTTATGATTGACGCCATAAGTCGGCGCATTATAGGCCTATCCCCCCCGCAAAGGCCCGATTTGAGGGACTTCATTGGTCGTAAGTCGAAGGTTTTGCCCAAACGGCAAGACCCTTGACCCTGCTTGCACAGCATGGTGATCTAGCCGCTTCAGGATTTGACGATAAACAAAAAAGACGTCTTCAAGGAGAAACCATGAAATCAGTGCCCACCGCTGAACTCGCCAGCTACGTTGGTAAAGAACTGGGGCGTTCCGACTGGTTAATCATTGACCAAGAGCGCATCAACCAGTTTGCCGAATGCACCGGCGACCACCAGTTCATCCACGTTGATCCAGAAAAGGCCAAACTCACCCCGTTTGGCAGCACCATCGCTCACGGTTTTCTCTCCCTGTCCCTCGTCCCGAAACTGATGGAAGACATCATGATCGTTCCGCAGGGGCTCAAAATGGCCGTCAACTACGGCCTGGACAGCGTACGGTTTATCCAACCGGTCAAGGTCAATTCAAAAGTTCGTCTTGGCCTCACCCTGACCGACGTGACTGAAAAGAGCCCAGGTCAGTGGCTGCTAAAAGCCAAAGCCGTCCTTGAAATTGAAGGCTCGGAAAAGCCCGCCTACATCGCTGAGCCACTTACCCTCTGCTTCGTATAACCCTGTCGAATTCGCGACTGAAGTCGCTCCTACAGATGATATAGAACGGCTGTAGGAGTGGTTTCAGCCACGAATGCCCTCCGCTCCCACTTTGATCTATACCCCAACCGGGAAATCCTTAAGGCATACTTACCCTCGCACTTCTCATCGGACGACGACCATGCGTTTTTTTGCCCCCCTGGCCCCGCTAACCTTTGCCGTTCTGCTGACTGCCTGTGGCGATGGAGAACCCCTGCTGCCGCCTGATGCCGTACTGCCGGATGGCGGACGCTACCGTGGCGAGGTGGTCGATGGGCTGTTACAAGGCAAAGGGCGGATCGACTACAAGGACGGCAGCTACTTTACCGGTACCTTTAAGGACGGCCAGTTCAACGGCAACGGCGAATGGCACAAAAACAACGGTGAAACGTACTTAGGCGAATTCAAGGATGGCCTGCCCCATGGCACAGGCCTGATGACCTATGCCGATGGCAGCACCTATCAGGGCAGTTTCTTCGAAGGTGACGCCCACGGTGAAGGCCATCTCAAAACTAAGCACAGCGAATACCGTGGTGAATTCCGCCGAGGGCGTTATCAGGGGCTAGGCAAGCTGCAATGGAAGAGTGGTGAGAGCTTCCAGGGCCAGTTCAAAAATGATGAGCCCGATGGCCAGGGCATCCTGACCGACGCAGACGGCAACCAATACATCGGCACATTCAAGAATGCTCAACTTAATGGCTTGGGCAGCTACAAAGGGCAGGACGGCACCCTGTACAGCGGTGAATTCCGCAATCACCAGTTCAATGGCAAAGGACGTTTCCAGAGTGCCGATGGGCAAGTCTGGAGCGGCCAGTTCAGCGAAGGCAGTTTTACCGGCAAAGGTGAATTCATTGGCGTGGACGGAGAGCGCTACCAAGGCCAATTCAGAAACTGGCGTTATCACGGTGAAGGCAAACTGAACCTGGCTGACGGCAGCCAGTACGAAGGTCACTTCTTCTACGGCCGCTATCAGGGCCAAGGCACCTTGACCCTGGCAGACGGCACGCAGGAAAGTGGCACTTGGCTGCGGGGCCGTCGCGTAAACGACGCCCAAGGCAACGCGCTACCCGACCCGCTGGAAGTCGGCTTGCTCGAACAAGGCCGCCTACTGGATAAAGAAATCGCCGCCTTGCCCGCCTCCACTGAGGCCATCGAACTCTACGCACTGACCCTGGCTGGTGACGGCAAACAGAGCGTGTTTATGCGTGAGGCGGATTACGTCGGCAAACTCTTAGAAGACCGTTTTTCAGCCCATGGCCTGATCAGCCTAACCAACCATCGTGACCACCTCGCCGACCGCCCACTGGCCACCGCCGCCAGTCTGGGCCGTAGCCTGCAAGCACTGGCCGAACGCAGCGGGCCCGAAGATGTGATCTTTATCTACCTCACCAGCCACGGCTCCGCCGAGCACGAACTGAACCTCGACCAGCCGCGCCTGCAACTCAACGACTTGCCGGCGAGCCAGCTGGCAGACCTGCTCAAACCATTGAAAGACCGCTACAAAGTGCTGGTGATATCAGCCTGTTATTCCGGTGGCTTTATCCCTGTGGTGAAAGACGATAAGACCCTGGTGATGACCGCAGCCCGCGCCGACCGAGTGTCATTCGGCTGCTCGGAAGAAAACGACTTCACCTATTTCGGCCGCGCCCTGTTTGCCGAAGCGCTGCAAGAGACCGATGACCTGCAACGCGCCTTTGATCTTGCCAAAGCCCGTGTAGCCGAACGTGAACAGGCTGATGACTTCGAACCTTCCGAGCCACAAATCTGGCCGGCCAAGGCGGTCATCGCACAATGGAACAAACTGCGCGAGCATCAGGCTGAACAAGCACTAGGCGAAGCGGAAACTCAGCAGTAGCCCTATGCTCAAAGATAAGACAGTTAAGTGCCCGACGGAGTAAGCGAGCCATGTACCTGACGCCCCAGCACATTCTAATTGCCGGAGCCAGCGGGCTGACCGGCGAGTACCTGCTCGACCGCCTGCTCAACGAACCCACTATCACCAAGGTCGTAGCCCCCAGCCGCCGCCCACTGGCACCCCACCCTCACCTGCACAACCCCACCGGCGAGCTGCTGCACGTACTGCCACAACTCAGCGGCCCGGTAGAGGTCGCCTTTTGCTGCCTGGGCACGACCATCAAACAAGCGGGCTCACAAGAAGCCTTTCGCGCGGTGGATTACGACTTGGTCGTAGCCTTTGCACAGCGTGCACGGGAGCTGGGCGCCCGGCACCTGATCGTGATCAGCGCACTCGGCGCCAACAGCACCTCCAGCGTGTTCTACAACCGCGTAAAAGGAGAGGTCGAACAGGCACTGCAAGCCCAAGGCTGGCCACAACTGACCATCGTCCGTCCGTCTCTGTTGATCGGCCCCCGTCGCGAGTATCGTCTTGGCGAACGCTTGCTGGCCCCGTTGTCCCGGCTGCTGCCCGGCAAATACCGGGGAATCAGCGCTGGCGTCCTGGCCCGCGCCATGTGGCGCCTGGCCTTGGAAGAAGGCAATGGCACCCGCATTATCGAATCAGACCAACTGCGCCGTCTCGGCCGCTAACAGAAGTAAAGACACGTTATGACCACAACCACCCTGCTCGACGCCCTGCTCAACACCGACATGCTGGAAATTGACGAGCTGCATGCCTGGCAATTTGATCTGGACGAAGAACAGCTGCAACAACACGCGGCAGGCTCATCCAGCACCAGCGAAACACCGCTGCTGAGTATCGAATGCATGGACGGGCGCAACCTGCGCAAATGGAAGTTCAGCCTGGCGCAAGTGCTCGCCGCTCAATACGACGCCGACAGTGATAGCTGGCTGATAGCAGGTGCTGATGCCCAGCACCGGATCAAATGCTTCGAAGCGTTCAGCGGCGACAACAACGACCAGCCAGACGACGAAGACGCTGGCGAGAGCTAATAAAAAACTGTCAGATCAACAAGAGCTGAGTGAAATCAGCACAGCCCTTCGAACAATAAAAAAATGCCAGGAGTCAGCATGAATCAGCGCGGATACCTGTACCTAAGCTTGATGGTCGCAGTTGGTATTCTCAGCTTTAGCCTACCTTCCGAAACAGCAATGTTTCCGTTGCTGATTGTCTGGCCTGTCGGGCTCGGCTACTTCATTTACTACATTTTCCATAAAGACCTGCACCACGGAATTTTCAAAGCCTTACTACTGTCATTCGCCATACTGGCACTGGCTTTTATCCCTGTTGTGGGCTGGCTCATCCTGCTCGGTTTTGTTATCTACAACCTCAAACGGACTCTGGGCAGCCTGAAAAACCTCTGGCCTGACTTGAAGCTCAGCCTGATCTTTTATGGCGTATTTCTGTGCAGGACCATTCTGGAGATTGAGGTTGATGACCTAGCCCCCTTCGCCGCGCTAGCCACAATCTATCTGCTTGCTGCCGTAATTTACTGCCGCAAACTACAAGTGCTCCCCTACCGCGAGGGGCTACTAAAACTCAGCCTGATGTGGTTGGCACTGCCGTTCATTGTCTTGCTGATCATTTCCATTTTTTCAGCTCTGGGCAACCTGTTCAAAACAGTGACCGGTACCGTCACCCGCACTATCCTCACGCCGCAAACCGTATCGGCACACATGCGCGGAGGCGTGGAGATTGCAGCCTACACGCGCAACATCAGCTCAACCGTCACCCAAATCACCACCAGCACAGCACCAAACACAGCAGTCATTGGCGCAAGCGTGGTTGCCAGTGGTGTGACCGGAGAAGTCGCAGAGTCTGCTCAGAAAAAGAGCGACCACGCCTGACCATGCCATAACACGGAGCCAGCCCATGGGCCTGTACGACCGTTACGTTCTACCGTATTTGATCGACTATGCCTGCGGTGTTGGCACCGTGATGAAAGCCCGCTCGCAGATCGTGCCCCAGGCCCATGGCCGGGTACTGGAGATCGGCATCGGCAGCGGGCTTAACCTGAGCTTTTACGACCCGGCAAAAGTCGATGTGATTGTCGGTGTCGATCCCAATGCGGCCATGCAACAGCGCGCTAAAGAACGCGTTGCAGCGATCAGTATTCCGGTGGAGATGATTGCTCTGGAGCTGGGGCAGATTCAGGCCGAAGATGCCTCGTTCGACAGCATTGTCTGCACCTTCACCCTCTGCACCATTCCCGATGCCGTCGCCGCCCTTAAAGAGATGCGCAGGGTGCTCAAACCCGGTGGCCGCTTGCTGTTCTGCGAACACGGCAAGTCGCCTGAGCTGCCGATATTGCGCTGGCAGAATCGGCTGACGCCAGTCTGGAAGCCGCTTGCTGGCGGTTGCCATTTGAACCGGGATATCAGCGCATTACTGGAAGCTGGCGGTTTCCGGATTGGGGAACTGCACAACCGCTATATCAAAGGCCCTAAGCCAATGGCCTATATCTACCAAGGCTGGGCAGAAGTGGCATAAAGAGCCTCAGAGCCCGCCACTGACACTCAAACCAATGCCCAACTCTGTCGCCAGTGAAAGCGGCAGCAACAGCGTATCCAACAAGGCGCTACCGGGCAGATCCAGCGCCGGATATTTAGGTGCTTCAGCACCAAACTTATCCACCGCGCAGCAACCGCCCTGCATGGCATACAGATCGAGCCGCGTACCGGCATAAATCACCGGCGCGTCGACCTTAGCCGCGTCCAGCGTGCGCACGGTGGCGCAGCCGCTGACACTGCTCAGCATCGCCAGCGCCAACCCTACGCCTGCGGCCTGTTTAATCATCGGTTGAGTTCTGATGATGCTCGCCCCAACGCGGCAGCATGTCTTGTGGGATGCCCAGGCAATTGAGAATCCGCGCGACGACAAAGTCGATCAGGTCATCAATGGTCTGTGGCTGGTGATAGAAGCCCGGTGCTGCAGGCAGGATGGTCACACCCATGTTCGACAGCTTGAGCATGTTCTCCAGATGGATGCTGGAGAACGGTGCTTCACGCGGTACCAGAATCAGTTGGCGGCGTTCCTTGATCGCAACATCCGCCGCGCGCTCGATCAGGTTATTGCAGGCGCCGGTGGCAATCGCCGAAAGCGTCCCGGTGCTGCACGGCACCACAACCATAGCCGCCGGGGCGCCAGAGCCTGACGCAACCGGTGCCATCCAGTCTTCCTTGCCGTAAACCCGGATCTGTCCCGGCGCAGCGCCAGTGTACTCACTCAGAAACGCCTGCATGGCCTGCGGCTTATTCGGCAGGCTGACATCCGTTTCGGTAGCCATCACCAGTTGCGCCGCCTTGGAGATCAGGAAGTGCACCTCACGGTCCTCCTGCACCAGACAATCCAGCAGGCGCAGTCCGTATTGCGCGCCGGACGCGCCAGTCATGGCCAATGTGATGCGTTCAGGACCGTTCATGCCGCTACTCCTTTATGCCAACGCCGCCGCCAACTTGCCATGCAAGCCACCAAAGCCGCCATTACTCATCACCACCACTTGCGTGCCCGGCGCAGCCTCGGCTTTGACGCCTGCAATGATGGCCTCCAGCGAATCACACACCTGTGTTTTCACCGGCGAGCTGGCAACCGTGGCAGCCAGGTCCCAACCCAGATTTGGCGGAGCGTACCAGTACACCGAGTCAGCCAGTTTCACCGACTCTGGCAGGCCGTCGCGGTGCGCGCCGAGCTTCATCGAGTTAGATCGCGGCTCAACGATGGCAATCAGTTTGGCACTGCCAATGCGTTTGCGCAGGCCATCCAATGTGGTGGCGATGGCCGTCGGGTGGTGGGCAAAGTCATCGAAGATCGTGATGCCGTTGACCTCGGCGACTTTTTCCATGCGGCGCTTGGCGTTAATAAACAGGCCTAGCGCTTGAATACCCAGCTCCGGCACGACGCCGACGTGACGCGCCGCAGCCAGGACGGCCAAGGCGTTGGCAACGTTGTGCTGGCCGGTCAGTTGCCAGTCCACCACGCCTGCGACCTTGCCTTCGAAGCTGACTTCGAAGCGCGAACCGTCTTCGCTGAGCAGGCGAGCCTGCCACTGGCCGCCTTCGCCGGTGGTCTGAACCGGCGTCCAGCAGCCCATGTCGATCACGCGCTTGAGTGCAGGCTCGGTGGTCGGGTGAATTACCAAGCCTTCGCTTGGAATGGTGCGGACCAAATGGTGGAACTGCCGCTCGATCGCTGGTAGATCAGGGAAGATGTCTGCGTGATCAAACTCAAGGTTGTTCAGAATCGCCGTGCGCGGGTGGTAATGGACAAACTTGCTGCGCTTGTCGAAGAAGGCGCTGTCGTATTCATCCGCCTCCACCACAAAGAACGGCGTATTACCCAAGCGGGCTGAAATGCCGAAATTCTGCGGCACGCCACCAATCAGGAAGCCGGGACTCATGCCTGCATGTTCCAGTACCCAGGCAAGCATGCTGGAGCTACTGGTTTTACCGTGGGTGCCGGCCACCGCCATCACCCAACGGCCTTGCAGGACATGATCCGCCAACCACTGCGGGCCGCTGACATAAGGCAGACCTTTGTTCAGCACGTACTCAACGGCCGGGTTGCCACGGGACATAGCATTGCCGATCACCACCAGATCAGGCGCGGGTTCCAGCTGCGCGGGGTCGTAGCCCTGAGTCAGCTCAATGCCCTGCGCCTCAAGCTGCGTGCTCATCGGCGGGTAGACGTTTGCGTCGGAGCCCGTCACACGGTGGCCCAACTCCTTGGCCAGCACCGCCAGCGAACCCATAAAGGTGCCGCAGATGCCGAGAATATGAATATGCATGGATAACCTCTTGCAGCGTCCAGAGCCCGTTGGACACAGCGCAGTGCGCACTGTTCACGGCCGGGAATGGCCCGATCAAATAGTGGCAGGCAGGTTAGCACAGCGGCGCCCCGGCGAAGAGGGTGCGGTACGTGTGTCCGACTGTCAGAAAGTTTGAACGTTATTTCCAAGTTAATGATCAATCCAAAAGTGCCACGTCATTTGGCACAGCAGTTGCTCCACGTGCATGGGCTTTTGCCGCTTGGTAGGCGGTGATGTCGTAGCCACCTAGATCCCGCAAACGCTTAACGCCAGGTTTCACCTGAGCTGTGACTTGGCGGCTATTGAGGATGTGCCATGACAACAGAACAATTAAAGGCAAACAGCAACACCGCAGGCACCGAATTGGAGCACGTCGATGCCGACTACTTCGCCCACCGACAACTCAAAAAAAGCGCCGCTGGCTGGGTGCTGCTGATTGGGCTGGGCGTGGCGTATGTGATTTCCGGTGACTATGCCGGATGGAACTTTGGCCTGGCACAAGGCGGATGGGGCGGCATGTTTCTCGCCAGCTTGCTGATGGCGCTGATGTACTTGTGTATGTGTTTCTCCCTAGCTGAGCTGTCTTCGATGATCCCCACCGCTGGCGGCGGTTACGGCTTTGCCCGCAGCGCCTTCGGCCCACTCGGAGGCTTCCTCACGGGCACTGCGATCCTCATTGAATACGCCATCGCCCCAGCGGCGATTGCCGTGTTTATCGGCGCTTACTGCGAATCACTATTTGGCGTGGGCGGCTGGGTGGTCTACCTGACCTTCTACATCGTGTTTATCGGCATCCATATCCTGGGCGTCGGTGAAGCGCTGAAGCTGATGTTTATCATCACCGCCGTGGCCGCCCTCGCGCTTGCCGTATTTCTGCTGGGCATGCTGCCGCACTTTTCCCTGAGCAACCTGTTTGATATCGCCCCAACCAACGCCCCCGGCGCCAGCAGCTTCCTGCCGTTTGGCTATGTCGGCATTTGGGCAGCCATTCCTTATGCCATCTGGTTTTTCCTCGCCGTAGAAGGCGTACCGCTGGCCGCTGAAGAAACCCAAAACCCGCAGCGCGACATGCCCCGTGGTTTGATCGGCGCGATGTTGGTGCTGTTGGCCTTTGCCCTGCTGATTCTGCTGATCGGGCCGGGCGGTGCCGGTGCTGAAGCCCTGAAAGCCTCTGGCAATCCGTTGGTGGAAGCGCTGACCATTGCCTACGGCGAATCCACTTGGATGAGCGGCTTCGTCAACCTGATCGGCCTGGCCGGGTTGATCGCCAGTTTCTTCTCGATCATCTATGCCTACTCGCGGCAGATTTTCGCCCTGTCCCGCGCGGGCTATCTACCGCGCTCGTTGTCTATCACCAATAAAAACAAAGTACCGGTACTGGCGCTGGTGGTCCCAGGCCTGATCGGCTTTGCTCTGTCGCTGACCGGCCAGGGTGACCTGCTGATTCTGGTGGCCGTGTTTGGCGCGACGATCTCTTATGTGCTGATGATGGCCTCGCACATTACCCTGCGTGTACGTCGCCCGGACCTGCCTCGCCCTTACCGTACCCCTGGCGGGATCGTGACCTCCGGCATTGCCCTGCTGCTGGCCTGTGTGGCGGTGGTTGCCGGTTTTCTGGTTGACCCTCGGGTGGTCATTGGCGCGGTGATTATCTACGCTGTGCTGATCGCCTACTTTGCCTTTTACAGCCGTCACCATTTGGTGGCAGGCACGCCAGAGGAAGAATTCACGGCCATCAGCGAAGCCGAGGCAACCCTGAAGTGATGCAGTGAGCCGGGCATGAATTGCCATGCCCGGCCAGCAAGGAGAATAAGGATGTCCAGTTTCCAGCACAGCATCGGCGGTAACGCTTACCGGTTTGACAGCCTGCGTGAGCTGATGAACAAAGCCAGCCCGGCCCGCTCCGGGGATTATCTGGCCGGTGTGGCAGCGAGCACAGCAGGCGAGCGGGTGGCCGCGCAAATGGCGCTGGCAGAGGTGCCGCTCAAGCAGTTTCTGACTGAAGCGCTGATCCCGTACGAAAGCGATGAAGTGACCCGGCTGATTATCGACAGCCACGACGCTGCCGCCTTTGCCCCGGTCAGCCACCTGACGGTGGGCGACTTCCGCAACTGGCTGCTCAGCGATGCCGCCAACGAAGACAGCCTGCGCGCACTCGCCCCCGGCCTGACGCCTGAAATGGCCGCTGCGGTGTCGAAGATCATGCGCGTGCAGGACTTGGTGCTGGTGGCGCAAAAGATTCGTGTGGTCAGCCGCTTCCGCAACACCGTTGGCCTACGCGGGCGCATGTCCACCCGCTTGCAACCCAATCACCCGACTGACGATCCCTCCGGCATCGCCGCCAGCATTCTCGACGGCCTGCTCTACGGCAACGGCGACGCGGTAATCGGCATCAACCCGGCCACCGACAGCATCGGCTCCATCAGCGAGATGCTGAAGATGCTCGACGCTATCATCCAGCGCTATGAAATCCCCACCCAATCCTGCGTGCTGACCCACGTCACCAGCTCCATTGAGGCGATCAACCGCGGCGTGCCGCTGGACTTGGTGTTTCAGTCGATTGCAGGCACTGAAGCAGCCAACGCCAGTTTTGGGATCAACCTGCAAATTCTGCAGGAAGGCTACGAAGCCGGGCTGTCGCTCAAGCGCGGCACCGTCGGCAGCAACCTGATGTATTTCGAAACCGGCCAAGGCAGCGCCCTTTCCGCCAACGCCCACCACGGACTCGACCAGCAAACCTGCGAGGCCCGCGCCTATGCCGTTGCGCGCCATTACAAACCGTTTTTGGTGAACACCGTGGTGGGTTTTATCGGCCCGGAGTACCTCTACAACGGCAAACAGATCATTCGCGCCGGTCTGGAAGATCACTTCTGCGGCAAGCTGCTGGGCCTGCCGATGGGCTGTGACATTTGCTACACCAACCACGCCGAAGCGGATCAGGATGATATGGACGTGCTGCTGAGCCTGCTCGGCATGGCCGGAATCAACTTCATCATGGGCATTCCCGGCTCCGATGACGTGATGCTCAACTACCAGACCACTTCATTCCACGATGCGCTCTACGTGCGCCAAACCCTAGGCCTCCAAGCCGCGCCGGAATTCGAAAGCTGGTTACAGCGCATGGGCATATTCAACCGTGACGGCAAGCACTTGCGCCTGCCTGAACAGCTGCCTGCGGCCTTCCGCCAGGCATTGGCGCAACTGAGTTAGGAGACAGGTATGACGGATAAAACCAACAGCTCTGCCATCGCCAATCCGTGGCAACAGCTGCGCGAACTGACACCTGCCCGTATCGCTCTGGGCCGTGCCGGGACCAGCCTGCCAACTCAGCCGCTCCTGGAGTTCCAGTACGCCCACGCCCAGGCGCGGGATGCCGTGCACCTGCCATTTGATCACGCCCAACTCAGCGCTGAACTGGCAAAGCAACAGCTGCAAACCCTGCTGCTGCACAGCGCAGCAAAAGACCGCGATACGTATCTGCAACGCCCCGATCTCGGACGCAAACTGGATGAGGATTCCGCCGCATTGCTGGATCAGCATCGCAACGAGCAAAGCTGCGGATACGATCTGGCGATTGTGGTGGCCGATGGGCTTTCCGCCTTGGCAGTTCATCACCATGCCCGGCCAATGATCGAACGCATTAGCGATATCGCCACACAAGAAAGCTGGAGCCTCGCCCCCATTGCGCTCGTGCAACAAGGTCGTGTCGCCGTGGCCGATGAAGTGGCTGAACGCTTAGGGGCACGCATGGTGGTGATCCTGATCGGCGAGCGGCCTGGTCTCAGCTCACCGGACAGCCTTGGTCTGTACTTCACCTATGCACCAAAAGTTGGCCGTACCGATGCTGACCGCAACTGCATCTCCAATATCCGTCTGGAAGGTCTCAGCTACAACATGGCCAGCCACCGCTTGTTGTACTTGATGCGTGAAGCCAGCAAGCGACAGCTCTCAGGCGTCAGTCTGAAGGACGAAGCAGACGTTCCGGTGCTCAACGAGGGAAAAAACGGCCAGAGCTTTTTGCTTGGCTGAGGCAGCGAGTTCAAGAGTTTTGTACTGCCGATTAGCGAGGGCTACACCACAGGCTGAGTCTTCCCCTTCGGTATTTGGCAAATTTCCACAACCCGCTCACGAAGCCAATGCTGAGCGACGTCACCGTCTCGCCGCTGATGCCAGATCAGTTGAAAATCAAACGCACTAATTTCAACCGGTGGCTTGAAACACTTAAAGCGAGCGTCTCCTCTTATCGACTGCAGATTGCGCTCAGCGACCGTCAAAATCAGATCGGTACCGGCAATCAACTCATTGGCCACACTCCAATGTGGCAACTGCACAGCAATGCGTCGCTGCAAACCTGCCTGGGCCAAGGCCCGCTCAATCTCGTTTTCCGCAGCGGAGCGCGTGGCTACCAAAATGTGTGGCCTGGCCAGCCAATCTTTCAAGCTGAGCGCTGATCGGCGCGGCACTGTCGCTGCATCCGCCACACACACGAAGCGTTCCTCAAAAAGCGTCTGTGTACGCAAACGACCACTCAGCCTGCCAGGGAACACGCCGAGCGCCATATCTACCTCGCCATCCGTTACATCAGCCAGCATGGCTTCGCGGCTGCCATGAGTAATGACCAGATCAATCCCTGGCGCGTCTTGACGCAACCTCCGGATCAACTGGGGTAACACCACCCTCGCGCCGAAATCCGACATAGCCAGACGTAAAGTGCGTTTTGAATCCAAGGGATCGAACGGAGGTGTACCAAGCACTTCCCCAAGATGCCCCAGGGCGATATTCAATGCGGGTAACAGCTCGGTAGCCCGAGGCGTCAGCTCCAAGCCGCCATCCCTCCGAATCAACAGGGGGTCATTGAACTGCCGACGTAGGTTGGCCAACGCATGACTGATCGCAGGTTGGCTTTTGTGCAGGCGTAACGCAGCACGGGAGATGTGTTTTTCCTCCAGCAAGGCCTGCAAAGTGACCAGCAGGTTAAGGTCGACGTTGCGCAAATTATTCATTGAATGAATACCAATACTGAAAAATACGAATTTCCATTCAGATAACACATACAAAAGACTAGTTCCGAATAGGCAACGTCGGAGCAACTTTTATGGGCAGCTCACTTTCAAGCACTGCGCTCATACTTGGAGGCGCAGCACTGGTTGCAGGCGCACTGGTGCCATTCCAAGCCGGCAGCAACGCAGCACTGGGTCGTGCGCTTGGCCACCCACTGTGGGCCACTCTGGTGTCGTTGCTGATCAGTTTGCTGGTGTTATTACCGGTTCTGCTTAGCTTGCGAGTCCCTGCCCCGCTGGTTGGGCAAGCCGGGCAATTACCGCTGTGGGGCTGGCTGGGCGGAGTAGCAGGTGTGATCTATATCAGCGCTGCGCTGTTACTAACACCGCGACTCGGTGCGACGGGTTTTATCGTCTGCGTCATTGCCGGGCAAATGCTGGCTTCGCTGTTGATTGATCACTTCGGCTTGATGGGCCTGCCGCTTAAAGAAATCAACCTCGGGCGTGTAGGCGGCGTGTTGTTAATTCTGATCGGCATGCTCGTGGTGCAGTGGAGCTCTCAACCCAGCACCACCGACCGCCCTCAGGCTAACAGCACAACGCATCAAGCTGAGCTATCGGGGAGCCGCGATCAGAGGTCTGCACAATGAACAAGGGGCTCGTTATTGGCGTGCTTGGCATTGCCGTATTGGCAGGGGTAGTCCTTACCTACGAGGCCAATCAGGAGAGCCCCCAGCAGGTCGCTCAGCCCAAGGTGCAAGTGGCCTTAGCCACCACTCAAAACAGCGTTCTGCCGCACTACTACAGCAGCGTGGGCACGCTTGAGGCGAGCCAGCAAGTCATCGTCACAGCAGAGCTAGGCGGGCGAATTGCCCAGCTGCATTTCGATTCCGGGCAGGCAGTAAAAAAAGGTCAGCTATTGGTGACGCTCAATACCGAGACCGAGCTAGCCCAACAGGCCCGTCTAACAGCCGTACTGCGCAACGCGGAACAACGCCTTAAGCGCATCCGCCAGCTACTCCCCAGTGGCGCTGCGAGCCGTGAACAGGGCGATCAGGCTGTGGCCGACCGGGATGCGGCAGCCGCTGAATTAAAACAAGTCAGCGCCGTGATCGCACAGAAAACAATCCGCGCGCCCTTTGCTGGGCAAGCCGGTATTCGTCAAGTGAATCTGGGCCAATACCTCTATCCCGGCGCCCCTATTACCAGCCTCAGTGATAATCAGCACCTGCGCGTGAACTTTTCGCTGGATGAAAGCACCAGCGCCGAGTTAAGCAAGGCGCAGCAGGTCGAACTGCAGGTTCGCGCCCTGCCCGGCCAACAGTTCAAGGCCCGCATCATCAGCATCGACCCCATCCTTGATGAAAACCGTCAGACCCGCTTGCAAGCCACTCTTGAAGATCAGCATCCAACTTTACGCTCTGGCATGTTTGCTGAGGTCCGCGTGCGCCGCCCACAACAACAGCCCAGCCTCAACGTTCCACGCACAGCCGTTACGGCAACGGCCTACGGCAAAGTGGTGTTTGTCGCCCGCGACGCTGGCGAGGGTTTGCACGTACAGCGTGTACTGGTGACAACTGGCAACAGTTATGCCGACAGTATTGAGATCACTCAGGGCCTAAAACCCGGTGATCAAGTAGTGGTTTCCGGGCAAATCAAACTCAGCGATGGCACCCCAATTGAGGCAGTATCAAGCAATGCCCTGGAGCCAACGCAAGCTGCAATTGAGCTCCAGCCATGACCTTTACTGATCTGTTTATCCGCCGCCCGGTTCTGTCGCTGGTGGTTAACGCCCTGCTTCTGTTGCTAGGTCTGCTCGCGCTGGATCGCCTGCCCATCCGCCAGTACCCGCAACTGGAAAACGCCACCATCACTGTCACCACCGAATACCCCGGTGCGCCTGCTGATTTGATTCAGGGGTTTATCAGCCAACCCATTGCCCAGTCGCTGGCCTCGGTCGAGGGTGTGGATTACATGAGCAGCAGCTCCGTGCTGGGCTTGAGCACCATCAATGTACGCCTGCGTCTGGGGCAAGACTCCAACGTCGCCCTGAGCGAGGTCATGGCCAAGGTTAATCAGGTGCGTTACCGCCTGCCGGAGCAGGCTTACGACCCGGTTATCGAACGCTCCAGTGGCGACACCACTGCCGTCGCTTATGTCGGTTTCTCCAGCGCAGACCTGCCGGTTTCTGCGTTGACCGATTATTTATCCCGGGCCATTGAACCATCGCTGTCATCCATTGAGGGGGTCGCCAAGATTCAGGTCTTCGGCGGCCAGCGGCAGGCCATGCGCCTGTGGCTCGACCCTGATCGCCTTGCCGCCCGCGGCCTGACCGCCGAACAAGTCGCACAAGCGATTCAGGCGGAAAACTACCAGGCAGCGCCCGGTAAAATTAAGGGCCAATATCAGATCGCGAATATCCGTATCGACACGGATCTGACCAGCGTCGAACAGTTCCGCGAGATGGTGATCCACAGCGACGCAAACGGTCTGGTTCGGGTTAAAGATGTAGGTAACGTGGAGCTGGGCTCAGCCACCACGGAAACCAGTGCGCTGATGGATGGTGAACCCGCCGTGCACATCGGCCTGTTTGCAGCACCACGGGGTAATCCGCTGGTGATTGTCGAAGGCATCAAGCAGCGCCTTGATGACATCCGTAAAAACCTGCCACCAGGGGTTAAGGTCGAGCTGGCATTCGAAACCGCTCGTTTTATTCAGGCATCTATCGACGAGGTGGTAAAAACCCTGATCGAAGCCATGGTGATTGTGGTGCTGGTCATCTACTTCTGCCTCGGCTCATTTCGTACCGTGCTTATCCCGCTGGTGACGATTCCGCTGTCGATGCTTGGCGCTGCCAGCCTGATGCTCGCCTTTGGCTTCAGCGTCAATCTGCTCACCCTGTTAGCCATGGTGTTGGCCATCGGGCTGGTGGTGGACGATGCCATCGTCGTGGTGGAAAACACCCACCGGCATATCAGCGAAGGAAAATCACCGGTGATCGCAGCCCTGCTCGGTGCCCGCGAGGTGACCGGACCGGTCATCGCCATGACCCTGACCTTAGCGGCGGTCTATGCACCGATTGGCTTTATGAGCGGCCTGACTGGCGCATTATTTCGCGAATTCGCACTAAGCCTGGCGGGAGCCGTGATCATCTCCGGCATTGTCGCTCTGACCCTGTCGCCGGTTATGTCATCCCTGATACTGAATCACGATGACGACAGCTATGTGGCCCGCCAAGCCAACCGTTTTTTTGACTGGCTGGCGCACCATTACGCCCGCCTGCTGGAGCACACGCTCAACCAACGCCTGCTGATCTGCTTACTGGCCCTAGCGGTGTTTATCAGCTTGCCGTGGCTGTATCAAAAGACACAACGTGAACTCGCCCCAGTGGAGGATCAGGCCAGCATTCTCACCGCCATCAAGGCGCCTCAGTACGCCAACTTGGAGTACAGCGAGCGCTTCTCCTTGAAACTCGATGAGGTGTTTCAGACGCTGCCGGAGACCACCAGCCGCTGGATCATCAACGGCACCGACGGCCCAGCCAACAGTTTTGGCGGCATCAACCTGACTGAGTGGAAAGGCCGTGAACGAGACGCCTCCACCATCCAAAACGACCTGCAACAAAAAGTGAATGCTGTCGAAGGCACCAACATCTTCGCCTTCCAACTACCCGCGCTACCCGGTTCCACAGGCGGCATGCCAATACAGCTGGTGCTGCAATCCCCCCTGGACTTCACCAGCCTGTTCGAAGCCATGGAAACCCTCAAGAAAGAGGCTCGGGACAGCGGGCTGTTCGCCGTGGTGGACAGCGACCTGGAATTCAATACGCCCCTGGTGAAGATTTCAGTCGACCGCGACAAAGCCAATCTGCTGGGCATCAGCATGCAGTCGATTGCCGAGTCGTTGGCAGTACTGGTGGGTGAAAACTACGTCAACCGCTTTGGACTACTTGGCCGCTCTTATGACGTTATCCCGCAGAGCATCCGTGAAGCACGCCTGAATGCTGAAAGCCTCAGCGAGCAACGCATCCGTACCCGCAGTGGTGAGCTGGTGCCCCTGTCTGCCGTGGTACGCCTTGAGGAAACCGTCGAACCTAACAAGCTCAACCAATTCAACCAACAGAACTCAGCCACCCTGCAAGCCATCCCCGCACCGGGAGTGTCCATGGGCCAGGCCGTTACAGCGCTGGAACAGGCCATGCAATCGCTGCCACCGGGCTTCAGCCATGATTGGCTGGCCGACTCCCGCCAATACACGCAGGAAGGTAATACGCTGGTGCTGACCTTCCTGTTTGCAATCATCGTTATTTACCTGGTGCTTGCTGCTCAGTTCGAGAGCCTCGTCGATCCGCTGATCATTCTGCTCACCGTTCCTCTGTCAATGTGCGGCGCGTTACTGCCACTGGCCCTGGGCCTGACCACGCTGAATATCTACACACAAATCGGCCTGGTGACCTTGATTGGCCTGATCAGTAAGCACGGCATTTTGATGATCGCCTTTGCCAATGAAACCCAACTTCACGAGCAACTGGATCGGCACGCCGCCATCCTGCATGCCGCTAAAATCCGCCTGCGGCCTATTCTGATGACCACCGCCGCCATGGTCGTCGGCCTCACCCCCCTACTGTTCGCCTCGGGCGCCGGGGCACAGAGTCGACAAGGGCTGAGTCTGGTCATCATTTGCGGCATGCTGATCGGCACGGCCTTTACCCTCTTCGTCCTGCCAACGGTGTACAGCCTGCTGGCCCGTGACCATCGCCACACACACCAATCGGAGCGTGAACGTGAACTGGCCAATTTCACCCAGTAAGCCGATGGTCGCCTTGCCCAGTCTGCAGCCCGCCTTTATGGTGACCGAACTTTAATCTGCCGAGTTGAGCCATGTGGTCCTATCGTGCTTGGCGTCGCCGACGCATTCTTGCCCGCAACCCCGTCAGCCCTGAGGTGTGGCAGTCGGTCAGCCGTCGCCTGCCCATACTGGATGGGCTTACGGCAGAAGAGCTGAAGCGCTTGCAGGAACGGGCTGTCGTGTTCCTCAACGAAAAGCACCTCACCGCCCTGCCCGGCGTAGTCCTGGACGAACAAGCCCGCCTATTGCTGGCCGTACAGGCACAACTGCCGCTGCTGCACTTGGCCGATTTGAACTGGTATCAAGGCTTCCACGAAATCGTTCTCTACCCCAATGACTTCATCAGCCCACAGCGCCATCGGGACGCTAACGGCATTGAGCACGAATGGGACGCCGAACACAGTGGTGAAGCCTGGTTACAAGGCCCAGTCATCATGGCCTGGCCAGGTGTGGAGGAAAGCGGCCAATGGGACGGCTACAACCTGGTGATCCACGAACTCGCCCACAAGCTCGACATGCTCAACGGCGATGCCAACGGCCTGCCCCCCCTGCATGGTTACATGCGCGTTAGCGAATGGGCTGAGGCCATGCAAAGCGCTTATGACCAGTTGAACGCACAGCTGGATGCCGACCCGGATGCCGAAACAGCGATTGATCCTTACGCCGCAGAAGACCCGGCGGAATTCTTTGCCGTCACCAGCGAATACTTCTTCAGCGCCCCCGACCAGTTACACGAGGCCTTTCCGCTCGTCTACAAACAACTGGCCCTGTTCTACCGCCAAGACCCACTGCAGCGCCTGAAACACCTGCAGAAAAGCAGCGCTGACTACCAAAACCCTACTTCCGACAGCTCAACCGCGACCAATGGCTAGTGATTCCGCCGTAGCATCAGCCTAAGAATGTGCCTATAATCCGCCCCACTTTTTTTGGCCCACACCGGAAGTCGCCCCATGAGCTACAGCAAGATCCCGGCTGGCAAAGACCTGCCGAACGACATCTACGTTGCAATCGAGATCCCGGCCAACCACGCCCCGATCAAATACGAAATCGACCACGACACCGATTGCCTGTTCGTAGACCGTTTCATGGCCACTCCGATGTTCTACCCGGCCAACTACGGTTTCATCCCACACACCCTGGCTGACGACGGCGACCCGCTGGACGTGCTGGTAGTAACCCCATACCCGGTTGCTCCAGGCTCCGTAATCCGCGCCCGTCCGGTTGGCGTACTGCTAATGAGCGACGAAGCTGGCGGCGACGCCAAGCTGGTTGCCGTACCGCACGACAAACTGACCGTGCTGTACAAGGACGTTCAGGAATACACCGACCTGCCACCGCTGCTGATCGAGCAGATCAAGCACTTCTTCGAGAACTACAAAGACCTCGAAAAAGGCAAGTGGGTAAAAGTTGAAGGCTGGGCAGGTGCTGACGAAGCCCGCAACCTGATTACTAAGGCAGTCGCCGCTTACCAAAAATAAGCAGAGACTCCCTCCTAAAAGCCGGCCACAAGCCGGCTTTTTTATTGCCCGAAGAAATCCAGCAAGATCCTACAGCACTAGCAAATACGGGACCTGCAGCTTAGCATCCGTCCTAAGACATCCAGTAACCATCCATAAAATCCGCAACCAAGGTGTGGGTCAGAGTGTGGGTTGAGGGGTGTGGGTTGGAGTAGGAGCGAGTAATGGGCAAGCTGACCAGCAAGACCGTAGAGTCGATAGCCAAGGCTGCAACGCCAGGAAAAACCAATGATGGCGATGGCCTGTACTTCCAGGTATCCAAGAGCGGCGGCACCAGCTGGATCTTCCGCTACAAGCTGGATGGCCGCAGCCGCGAAATGGGGCTAGGCCCCTTCCCTGCCATCACACTCGGCCAAGCACGGCAGTTGGCCGCCGACCAACGCAAGCTCCTCGCCTCCGGAAGCGACCCACTGGCAACCCGCGACGCGGCAAAGGAAGCCAAGCGCGAGGCCGAACGCCAAGCCGCAGCACGTCGCACGACGTTCGAAGATCTCGCTCGCGAATACCAACAGGCACATGGCGGCAGTTGGTCTGAGAAGTGGCGGAAAGGCTGGCTACGCAAGCTGGAGCTCTACGCCTTCCCGACTATGGGCAAGCTGTCGGCTGACATCATCAGCACCGAGCATGTGCTTGCTGCGTTGCAACCCATCTGGGTAACCAAAACCCGCACTGCTGATGAAGTCAGGGGCCAGATCGAGCAAATACTGGATGCAGCCAAGGCTCGGCGCTTACGCGAGGGGGACAATCCTGCCCGCTGGCGCGGACATTTGGACAACTTGCTGAGTAAGGCAGAGAAGAAGAAGGCCAGGCAGCGCCAGCACTTTCCAGCACTGCAATGGAAAGACACTCCGAAGCTTATAGCCTCCCTGGCCAACATCAATACACGTGACGCCATCGCAGCCAGGCTGCTGATTCTGACCGGCGCTCGTTACCACATGATCCAACATGCTCAATGGTCCGAGTTTGACCTCGAAGCGGGCATCTGGGCACTTCCGGCCGGGCGCATGAAGATGCGAAAACCTTTCGTCATCCCGCTATCCCCACAGATAGTCGAGATGCTGAAAAATATGAATAAGACGCATTCTAATTACATTTTTCCTGGACAAGGGAAACGCGGCGTCATGCATGGCAACGCATTACGCAATCTATTGCAAAAGCTGGGGTATGCAGACATCACGAGGCACGGCTTTCGATCCACCTTCCGGGATTGGGCAAACGAATGCACCAACTACCCGCGCGAGGTATGCGAGCTGGCGCTTGCCCATGACGAACGCGACCAGACGGAGGCGGCCTATTCGCGCTCCGATCTTCTGGAGAAGCGCAGGGCACTGATGGCGGAATGGGCAGAGTTCTGCACGAGAGAAAAATGACCATCCACAGTCAGCAACAAAGCAGCCGGTAGCAACAGTCAGAAACCGGCCAGAAGCGGACGTTCAAGCATAGACCGGGGATGTCTACCAGAGCGGGGTAGTCCAAGCAGTCATTCAATGCGTCTACAAAAGTAGGGTCGATTCAGTGGTTCATGAAATTCTCCTGTAATACAAACGCTCTCTCATTCGAACTCCCGCCCTTCACCAGCTTCCTCATGGGTCACTCCGTCGCGGATGTGGTAGATGCGTTTGAAAGTGGGGATGATTTTTTCGTCATGAGTGACGACGATGATGGCGGTCTCGAACTTCCGAGCCATGTCGTTGAGGATGCGAATCACCGCCATGGCACGCACGCTGTCGAGAGGTGCGGTGGGTTCATCCGCCAGGATCACCGGTGGGCGGTTAACCAATCCGCGCGCGATGGCAACCCGTTGCTGCTCGCCACCGGAGAGTTGCGATGGCATGGCGTGAACTCGGTGTTGCACATCAAGCGCCGTAAGCAATTCCAATGCCTTCGCTCGCGCCTCTGCATTCGCGACGCCTGCAAGCATCGGCAGCAGGGCCACGTTGTCGGTGACATCGAGAAACGGAATCAGGTACGGCGATTGGAAGACAAAACCAATTTTGTCGCGCCGCAAGGCGCGCAGATCACGAACTTGCCAACCGCCGTCGTATATCACTTCATTACCCAGCGTCATGCGGCCGTCGCTCGGATCGATCACCGCACCCAGGCATTTAAGCAGCGTGCTCTTGCCCGAGCCGGAAGGGCCGACCAATCCGACCACCTCACCTGGTGCAACCTGCATATTCACGTCCTTCAACGCGTAGACAGCCGTGTCACCTTTGCCAAAGCGTTTGCTTAGGCCTTCGATGCGGATTCCTTTTCCAATCATGGGGTCACCCTATCGCTTCGGCCGGATCGACCTTGAGTGCCATGCGAATGGCGACGATGCTGGCCAGCACGCAAATCACGAGCACGGCAAAAAAACCGGTCACGGAATCCATTGGCGTGAGCAGCACATATTTGGGGAACAGGGGGGCTGAGAAAGTGGCGGTGATCTTGCCGACCACGAAGCCAATCACCCCCAAGGCGAGCGCCTGCTGCATGATCATCGCGGCGATAGTTCGGTTGCGTGTGCCGATGAGCTTCAATACCGCGATCTCGCGGATTTTGTCCATCGTCAGCGAGTAGATGATGAAAGCGACGATGGCCGCGCTAACGATGGCCAGAATCACCAAGAACATGCCTATCTGTTTGGCCGACGTGGCGATCAACTTGCCGACGAGGATGTCTTCCATCTGTGCCCGTGTGTAGACCGTCAAACGCTTCCAGCGTCGGATGGATTCGGCAACCCTGTCCGGCGCATGACCAGGTTTTAGAGTGACCAGCACTGCATTGACGAACGCGTTGGTGCTCTGTGAAGCAATCACGGCATCCAGCAAACCAGGAACACCGGGTCTATTGAAGGCCGGGTTGGCTTCGGTGCGACGCCGGCTTTGCCAAATGGCGTCGTTATCCTTGAGGAACTGAGCCTCTTGGGCATCCTTGAGCGGAATGAATACCATCGGGTCGCCGCTGGAAGACACCATGCGCCGAGTCAGCCCAACGACGGTGTAATGATTACGGCGAATGGCAAGACGATCTCCCAGTTTGAAGCCGGTGGCGATGTCGGCCACTGCCTCGTAGTGACCGCGCGTGATCTGGCGTCCAGCGACGAGATAAGGAGGCCATCCAGGTGTAGCCCCCAACGCGCCGGGCGCGATGCCGACCACCATGGTGCGTACATCACTCTCGCCCTTGCGTACCTGCATGGTCAGGTAGGTCACGTTCGCTGCCTGGGCGACTCCCGGCATGGCGAGGATGGCGCGATACACGTCATCGTTGAGGCTGGACGACTCCGCATAAGGACCCAGAGTGTCCTTTTGCACCACCCAAAGGTCGGCGCCACTGTTGTCGAGCAGCGCCTTGCCGTCGTCCACCATGCCCCGGTACACCCCGGCCATGACCAGGGTGACGCCGATCAGCAGACCCAGACCGATGCCAGTGAAGACGAACTTTCCCCAGGCATGGAGAATGTCGCGGCCGGCCAGGCTGATCATCGTGACACTCCTGGGATATGGTCGACAACATGGATGCGGCTGCGCGTCGTCAGTGCCTTTTCGCTATAGATCACAACCTGGTCCCCATTCTTGAGCCCTTCGCGCACCTGCACGTAACCATTGAGGTCGGAAGTGCCGAGCTTGACCGGGGAGAAATGCAGATCATCATCCACGATTTGCCAGACACCAACTTTGTCGCCCTCACGCTGGACGGCAGCGTTGGGGATCAGTGGAGCGGCCGGGAGCGCCGGCAAGTCAACCGTGACTTCGGCCAATTCACCCACCGGTGGCAAAGGTTCTGGTTTGTTATCGAATGTCACCTTGGCAAGCGTTTCCTCGGTTACCGCGTCGGCCTTGGGTTCCACCCGCAACACGCGACCTTTCAAGGTCTGGCCACCACGCGAACGCAGCACGATACGAGCCGGCAGCCCCCCAGCCAGCCCCGATGCGCTGATCTGGTCGAAGCGCGCATTGATCCACAAACTCTTGGGGTCGATTACTTCCACCACGGCCTCGCCCGCGACGATGGTCGTGCCGGGATCGGCATCGCGCACGGCGACTACACCGTCGACCGGCGCGATCAGGCGCAGATTACTCCGCTGCGCGACGAGTCCTTCGAGGTCGGAGCGTGCCCGGGCAATATCTTCGCGAGCGGCGGATAGGGCGGCATCGGCGATCTGCAGTTCCTGCTGCTTGGTGGTGACGATTTCCTCGCTGATAAAGCGCACCGCTAACAATTGCTCGTAGCGGCGCGCTTGGGTTTGCGCGTAGGCTTGCCGGGCTTCTGCCTCGCGCAAAGCCGCTTCCGCACGCTTGAATGCCGACTCCTGTGAGCGCACCCGAGCATCGAGGTCGACCGGCTCCATCTCGCCGAGCACCTGTCCGGCCTTGACCTGGTCGCCTACATGCACCTCCAGGCGTTTGACGCGCCCGGCAAACGTCGGCCCGATCTTGTAGGTGTAGCGCGCCTCCACCGTGCCGATGCCGAACAGCGCCGGTGTGATAGCCCGTGATTCCACGCTTGACACCGTCACAGCGACCGGGGCGAGCGGCCCTGATCGCAGACCGACATAAATAAAAAGCACCAGCAAAGGAATGATGACGGCAAGTAGCGCCAGGGTGCGGCCTTGCAAGGGTAATTTTTTCATTGCGCATTCCTTATGCCACGTCGATAAATTGCAAAGACGCGCGGCGCATCGCGGTGCATACGGCCCACATCACCCGCCAACAGCGATTGCATGACCAAGCCCTGGATCGTGCCAATGAACAGCGTTGCCGCCGCCTCGTTGTCAAGCGAGGGAGACAACTCGCCGCTGGTCTTGCCTTTCTCGATGAGACGATGCAAACGTTCGCCGTAGCGCTGAATCAAGGTTTGCACCATGCGCTTGGCCGGTGTCGATTCGGCACGTTGAAGCTCACCAAACATCATTCTTGGCACACCTGGGTGCTCAGCAACGAATTCGATATGACTCATGAACATCGCCTCCATAGCTGCCAAGGGCGACTCGATTCCTTGTGCGGATCGATCGATTCTGGCTAATAGACGCTCTGCTACCCACTCCATGACCGCCTGCCAAATGGCTTCCTTGTTCGGGAAGTGCCGAAACAGCGCACCTTGGGTCAAGTTCATGTGTTTAGCGATAGCCGCAGTGGTTATCTCGCTTGGGTTTTGTGAACCGGCAAGCGCCACGACGGACTCGACAGTTACGGCACGACGCTCATCGGCCGGCAGATGCTTTGGATGGGTGTCCACGAGCACTCCTCGTAAGATAGTAACTGATTACTATCTTACCGCAAGAAGCAACTCACACAAGAACTAAGTCAAAACCTGACGTGCTCGTCAATATCTAGCATCTGCAATGGGCTTAACCCACACGCATCCACACCTCCCAGACGCGCACCACTGGCACAAACATTAGGCGTACATAGGGATTGGGTAGTTGCAACCTGCTAGTACCTAACGAAGTGGCTATTAGGGGCGGGGCAGAATCATCAGCGCGGTGGGTCACAATCACTGGAATGGGTGGGTCAGAACTTCCAGCGCGGCTGAGTCACAATCGCTGGAATTGGGTGTCAGCATCACTGGAATACACACCAAGGCTGACGGCTACAGGTAGCAATGATTTTCATGGCAAGTTCTCCACGTGCGGGAGAACAAGCATGGCTAGCCTAAGCAGTGGTCGCTAACCCACCAGAATCGACCATTAAAACTAGGTACGAAACTAGAGGCGACTCACAATACATATACCTCTTATTCTATTTAGATCTATGCATAGAACAGAATAAACATGTAGCCTAGATCTCAAATAAATACCCCTAGGGGTATATTGAGGAGACGGCCATGCAAGTCAATGTCGAAGCGTTTTTTGACCCCGCCACGTTCACCTACAGCTATGTAGTAATCGACCCCAGCAGCCAGCGCTGCGCCATTATTGACTCGGTGTTGGATTATGACCCGGCCTCCGGGCGCACTTCCTTCGCCAGCGCTGATCGGATGATCGCGTTCGTTAAAGAGCATGACTTAAAGGTGGATTGGCTGCTAGAAACCCATGTGCATGCAGACCACCTCTCGGCTGCGCCCTACCTGCAACGCGAACTGGGCGGCCAGTTGGCGATTGGTGAAAACATCACCGTAGTGCAAGACACATTCGGCAAGTTGTTCAACGCCGGCACCGAGTTCGCCACCGATGGTCGCCAGTTCGACCACCTGTTTAAAGATGGCGATACCTTTCAAATAGGCAACATCGCTGCCCAAGCCATGCACACCCCGGGGCACACGCCGGCCTGTATGACCTACCTGATCGGCGATGCCGGCTTTGTGGGTGATACGCTGTTTATGCCGGATTACGGTACGGCGCGGTGCGACTTCCCCGGTGGCGATGCGCGCACCTTGTTCCAATCAATTCGCAAGCTGTTCACCTTGCCGGGTAGCACTCGTCTGTTTATGTGCCACGACTACAAGGCACCGGGGCGCGATGATTTCCGCAACCAAACGACCGTTGCCGAAGAGCGCGCGCACAACGTGCATGTGCATGAGGGCATTGATGAAGCCAGCTTTGTCGCCATGCGTAGCAGCCGTGATGCGACGCTGAGCATGCCCACGCTGATTCTCCCGGCGGTGCAAATAAACATGCGCGCGGGGCAACTGCCACCCGCCGAAGACAATGGCACTCGCTACTTGAAAATCCCCCTCGACGTGCTCTGAGGTGCTGACCATGGATGCACTAAAACACCTCAGCCCGTTTATCGCCGTCGCTGGGCAGTTGCAACCAGCAGACATGGGCACACTCGCCGCGGCAGGGTTTCGCAGCGTGATAAATAACCGCCCCGACGGCGAAGGTGAAGACCAACCCAGCTCAGCCGAAATTCAAACGGCAGCGCTGGCGAGTGGCCTTGAATACTTCTTCCTGCCAGTGACGGCGGGGCAGATCAGCGATGAACAGGTGGCGGCTTTTACTGAGCTGCTCGGCCACGTGCGCGGCCCGGTGCTGGCGTTCTGTCGCACCGGCACACGCTCCACAACGCTGTGGGCATTGAGTGAAGCGCGCCACTTAGACCCGCACGCGCTGCTTAAAACGGCGCAGAACAACGGCTATGACCTCAGCGGCCTGGCGCCGCGCTTAGAGCAGCGTTGGCAGAATGCCCCCCTCGCCACAGCGCAACGCAGCACGCCGCCTACCCAGCGCTATGACGTGGTGGTGGTTGGCGGTGGCGCCGCCGGTTGCGCGGTGACGGCCAGCCTGCTACGGCGAGACCCGCACTTGCGAATCGCCGTAGTCGATCCAAGTGAACATCACTACTACCAACCTGGCTGGACGCTAGTTGGCGCTGGTATTTTTGACCGAGCCCACACCGAACGGCCGATGGCCCGTTGCATTCCCCGAGGTGCGCAATGGATTTGCGCCGCAGTGGCCGGCTTTGAGCCCGAGCAGCAATGTGCGGTGCTTGAAGACGGCAACCGGATTGGCTACCGCGCCCTGATCGTCTGCCCCGGTTTAAGCCTGCACTGGGATGCCGTCGAAGGCCTCAAAGAGACGCTGGGGCAGAACGGCGTCACCTCCAATTATCAATTTGAGCTGGCGCCCTACACCTGGCAACTGGTGCAAAATTTACGCAAAGGCAACGCGCTGTTTACCCAGCCTCCAATGCCGATCAAGTGCGCCGGTGCGCCGCAGAAGGCGCTATACCTGTCGTGTGACTGGTGGCAAAAACAAGGGGTACTGCCTGACATTGACGTCGAGTTTTGCACCGCTGGTGCGGTGTTATTCGGCGTGCCGACCTTCGTTCCGCCGCTGATGAAATACATCGAGCGCTACAACGCCCAGCTTCACTTCAACACCACCCTAACGGCAGTGGACGGCCCGGCGCGCAAAGCATGGTTTAACCAGGTGGATACGGCAGGCAACAGCCAAACCATCGAAAAATCCTTTGACATACTGCACGCCGTGCCGTCCCAACGCGCGCCTGAGTTTATTCGCCAAAGCTCTTTGGTTAATGCCGAGGGCTGGGTTGAGGCAGACGCAGAAACCCTGCGCCATCCGCGCTTCGGCAATATCTTCAGCTTGGGTGACGTTTGTGCATCACCCAACGCCAAAACCGCTGCCGCGGTGCGCAAGCAAGCGCCGGTGGTCGCGGAAAACGTGATCTCTGTTCTCGCCGGAAAAGGGCCACGCGCGCTGTACGACGGTTACGGCTCATGCCCGCTGACGGTTGAGCGTGGCAAAGTGCTACTGGCGGAGTTTGGCTACGGCGGCAAACTGCTGCCTACCTTCCCGTTAGACCCCGCCATACCGCGCCGCTTGGCTTGGGAGCTGAAAGTTAAGCTGATGCCCAGCATCTACTTCGACATGATGCTACACGGCCGTGAATGGCTGGCCGCACCCAAACGTTTGCAGCATGAACCCGCTGCCGTTCAAGCAGCAGCGGCCTGTGATTTTGGAAAGGATCAGGCCAAATGAAACTGAGCCACTGGCTGCCCTGCCTCGAGTGGGGGCGCTGTTATGACCGCAGCAGCGCGGCCCAAGACGGCCTGGCCGCACTGATCGTAACGCTGATGCTGATCCCGCAGAGCCTGGCCTACGCCATGCTCGCCGGTTTGCCGCCGGTGACGGGCCTGTATGCGAGCATTTTGCCGCTGTTGGCTTATGCCGTTTTTGGCTCCAGCCGCACCTTGGCCGTAGGCCCAGTGGCGGTGGTGTCGCTGATGACTGCCGCAGCGCTCGCGCCACTGTTCCCTGCGGGCAGCGAAGCCTATATCGGCGCGGCGATGCTGCTGGCGCTTTTGTCTGGGTTGCTGCTCAGCAGCATGGCGATGTTGCGGCTGGGCTTTTTAGCGAATTTCCTCAGTCACCCTGTCGTGTCTGGTTTTATCAGTGCCTCCGGCATTCTTATCGCTGTGGGTCAGCTTAAGCACCTGCTGGGCATCAGCGCCTCGGGTGAGAGCCTGCGGCAGGTAATCCCGCAGCTGTGGTTAGGGCTGCCGAGTGCGCACTGGCAAACCGTGCTGATCGGTGTGTTCAGCCTGGTATGGCTGTGGTGGGCGCGGGCGCGCCTAAAACCTGTTCTGCAACGGATGGGGCTGTCTGTGCAAATGGCCGGCAACTTAGCCAAGGCCGGGCCGGTGATGGCGATTATTGCCGCCATTACCGCGGTGTCACTGCTGCAACTGGAGCACGCTGGGGTGAAAGTGGTCGGGGTCATCCCACAGGGCTTACCAGGGCTTATGTTGCCCACACTGGATATCGCTTTAGCCATGCAACTGCTGCCCGCAGCGCTGTTGATCAGCTTGGTAGGTTTTGTTGAGTCGGTGTCGGTAGGCCAAACGCTCGCAGCAAAACGGCGCCAACGTATCGAGCCCGACAATGAGTTGCTCGGCTTGGGGACAGCCAATCTGAGTGCAGCCTTTAGTGGTGGCTTTCCTGTTACCGGTGGTTTTTCTCGTTCGGTGGTCAACTATGACGCCGGCGCGCAAACTCCCATGGCCGGAGTGTTCACCGCCGCCGGTATCGGCCTCAGCGTCATGCTGCTGACCCCGCTGCTGCATAACCTGCCGCAAGCCGTATTGGCCGCGACGATTATTGTCGCGGTGCTGAGTTTGGTTGACCTTGGTTCGCTGAGCCGCACCTGGCGATATTCGCGCCCTGACGGCGTCGCGCAGTTGGCGACGATTATCGGTGTGCTGTTGATCGGTGTTGAGGCTGGCATCCTGATCGGCGTGGGGCTCTCACTGTTGCTGTTTCTTTGGCGCACCAGCCAGCCGCACATGGCGGTTGTCGGCCAAGTACCGGGCAGCGAGCATTTTCGCAATATCGAGCGTTTTGCGGTTATTGAGTCGCCCAACGTGCTGTCGCTGCGGGTCGATGAAAGCCTGTACTTCCCCAACGCCCGCTACCTCGAGGATCGGATTGGCGAACTGATAGCCAATCGACCTCAAGTTCGCCATTTGGTGCTGATGTGTTCGGGCGTCAACCTGATTGATGCCAGCGCCCTTGATTCGCTGGAAGCCGTTGTTGAACGCCTAAAAACCGCCAACATTCAGCTGCACCTGTCCGAAGTTAAAGGCCCGGTGATGGATCAGCTGCGCCGCTCAAGCTTTCTCCAGCACTTTGGTGGCCAGGTGTTTATCAGCCAGTTCGAGGCCCTAAAAGCTTTAGCGCCGCAGCTTACCCAGCAGACCTTACTGCCGAGCAATCTGCGCGCCGACACCCAACCCCATGCATAAGGACATTCTGATGAAAACTGCCCATGACTTGGTAGCCGCCGCTAAAAAGCGCATCCATGAAATTGACCTGCAGGAGGCTGACGCTGCTATCAAGGCGGCTGATGTAGTGATCGATGTGCGCGAAGCCGATGAATTTCACGCCGGGCACATCCCCGGTGCCATCAACATCCCCCGCGGCTTGCTGGAATTCAAACTGAGCAATGAACCTGAGCTGGCGCAACGCGACCAGAAGCTGGTGCTCTATTGCAAAAACAGCGGCCGCGCGGCGTTAGCCGCGTGCTCATTAAAAGAGATGGGCTACCTGCACGTGCTGTCAATTCAAGGTGGCTTTGAGGCGTGGAGCGCTGCCGATAAGGCTATCGACACACCGCACCTTCCTGCATTCGATTAAGGCCATTGGCCAAAGGAGCACTCATGCAACGCCTACTGACTGCTATTTGCCTCAGCCTGCTGACCTTCGCCGCCCACGCGGTGGATCTTTCCGCCAATGCACAAGAGGTGCACAAGCGCCTGCAGCAAGACGTAACGCAACTGCTGTTTATCGATGTGCGTGACCCAGTCGAGATCATGTTTGTCGGCTTTACCGATGACGTGCACACCAACATCCCCTATCTGCTGGTTGACCGCAGCGCGTGGGATGAAACACGCGGCACTTACTCAATCGCACAGAACCCCAATTTTATTGCCGAGGTAAAAGCGGCGTTGGCCAAGCACGGCCTAACTGCCCAAAGTGAAATTATTACCATGTGCCGTTCCGGCAGTGAGCGCGGTAAGCCAAGTGCAGATTTTCTTCGCGCTAACGGCTTCCCCAATGCCCGCTACGTGGTTGATGGCTTCCAAGGCTCGGCGCTCAAAGAGGGCCCGCAAGCCGGCATGCGCCTGCAAAGCGGCTGGCAAAACGTCGGGCTGCCATGGAGCGCAAAAATGAACCCCTCCAAGATGTATCGCCCTTAACCGCTTGCCAGCCCAGGGTTAGTCACCTCTGGCTTAGCGGCTCATGTACCCGGCCATACACCGAGTTTTAACGCCGTATTGCTTGTGCCTATGCCATCGATAGAAACGCTTCGGTTTAATCACTAGAAGAATTTGCTACGCTAGCCCAATATACCCCCAGGGGTATATTGGGTGACTGCAGGAGGACTATGTTGATGACCACTGACGTCGCTACCTTTTTCATCCGGCCACATCGCCCAAATACGACCGCTGCACCTAATCGTATTCATCAAAAGGAAATGCACCATGGAAAATAGCCCGCAGATGAGCTTCCCTCGCCTCAACGAGCCAGCACCTCCGTTCACCGCTCGCACCACGTCTGGTGATCGTTCGCTGGAAGACTACCGTGGCAAGTGGTTAATTCTGTTCTCCCACCCGGCAGACTTCACGCCGGTGTGCACCACTGAATTTATTGGCTTTGCTAAAGCTGCGCCAACGTTCGCTGAAATGAATTGCGAGCTTCTGGGTCTGTCCATCGACAGCCTGTTTTCGCACTTGGCCTGGATGCGCAACATCAAAGAGAAGTTCGACGTCGAAATCCCCTTCCCGATCATTGAAGATATCTCCATGAAGGTGGCCAGTGCCTACGGCATGGTTCACCCGGGCGCGGCGGATACCCAAGCGGTACGGGCGACCTTTTTTATCGACCCAAACGGTATTCTGCGCGCGATGGTGTACTACCCAATGAGCAACGGCCGCAGCATTGATGAGTTCGTGCGTCTGCTACAAGCCATGCAAACAGCCGACGACAACAGCGTGGCAACTCCGGAAAACTGGCGTCCGGGCCAGCCGGTTATCGTACCGCCGCCAAAAACTGCAGAAGCTGCCGAGAAACGCGCCGCTGAAGGCTACGAAACAGTGGATTGGTACTTCTCCACTAAAACGCTGTAACGCTTAGCAAAAGGGCTTTACTGCCCGTCAAACCGCTGCATATGCCTTCGCATATACAGCGGTTTTCTGCATCTCAAGTCGAAAAGGATTCTCCGGTCATGCGTACAGAAATCACCGTCGACGTTGCCATTATTGGTGCCGGTACAGCCGGGCTTTATGCACTGCGTGAGGTACGCCGCGCCGGGCGAAGTTTTGTCCTTATCGACCACGGCCCGCTCGGCACCACCTGCGCCAGAGTGGGTTGCATGCCCTCCAAGTTGGCGCTGCATGCAGCCGATCTATGGCAGTCACGTTTGGCCATGCCGGCCATCGGTGTGGCGAATAGCGAGGCGCTGCAGCTTGATAACGCCATAACTTGGGCAGCTCTGCGTGAGCAGCGTGATTTCTTCTCTAACAACGCCGCTAACAAAGCCCGCGCCGCGGCGGGTAAACAGCTGATCGAGGGGCGCGCACGCTTTCTTGAACCCACCTTGCTGGAAGTTGAAAGCGCTGAAGGTACGCACGTCATCCGCGCAGGCGCGGTGATTATCGCCACCGGCTCGCGCCCGTTTATCCCCGACTGGCTGGCTCCGTTTGCAGACCGGATTGTCACCACGGACACGCTGTTTGAGATGGCAGAATTGCCGGCACGCATCGGGGTGTTGGGTTTGGGCGCGCTGGGGCTGGAAATGGGTCTGGCGCTCAGCCGGCTCGGCATTGAAGTCACAGCGGCTGGCGGTTCAAGCCTGGCAGGTATTGACGACCCACAGGTGGCCGCCCGTGCAGTCGAGGTTTTCTCGCAAGAGATGCCAATCTGGCTCGGCCAACCCGCCAGCGTTGAACGTGCAGAGCATGGGCTGGTGCTGCGTTCAGGTGAGCGCTGCGTAACTATTGACCTGCTATTGGTGGCAACCGGCCGGCGCGCGAACACCGATGAGCTGAATCTGCAGGCTGCAGGTTTTACCCTGCAAGAACGTGGCGAGCCGCTGTTTGACCCGGCCACTCTGCGGCTGGACGATTGGCCGGTGTACATTGCCGGTGACGCTAACGGGCAGCGCGCTTTGATGCATGAAGCGGCTGACGAAGGTGCGATAGCCGGCTATAACGCAGCGCGGACCACTCCCACACGCTTCCGGCAAAAAACTTCGCTGTCCATCGCCTTCGCTAAACCTGATGTCGCGACCATTGGTAAACGCTTGAGCGAGCTAGAACCCAGCCGGATTATCGTTGGCAGTGCGTCGGGCGAAGCGAATGGCCGTTTGCGCATCTTGGGCGGTGAACGCAGCCTGCTGAATATTTACGCCGATAGCACCAGCGGTTTACTACTCGGCGCCTCGCTTCTCAGTATCGACGGCGAACACTTGGCGCATCAACTAGCGTGGGCCATACAGCGCGGTGAAACGGCGCAAAGCCTGCTGCAAATGCCGTTCTACCACCCTGTGGTGGAAGAGTTGCTGGCCACAGCATTGCAAGAAATCGCCAAACACTTCACTGACCCTCAAGGCTTGCCCCTTGGGCTCTCGGCCGAAGAGTGAGGCGCTACGACGGCTGCGCCAATTTTTGGCGTACGCAGCCGTTAGGTGTACTTGGTGAAGATGGCCCTGACTTGCGCCAGCTTGTCTTGGTTACTGTGGTCAGGGGTGAGGATGGCCTCTTCGGCCAAGCAGATCAGCATCTCCTGATAAGCCTTATCCAGCGCCTTACGGGCGGCGCTGAACTGCTGAGCAATAGACTCGCATTCATCGCCGCGCTTGATCATGGCTTGAATGCCACGCACCTGGCCCTCGACGCGGGCCAGACGCTTTAACAGAGAGTCACGATGTTCTAACTGCGTTAATTCAATCATTTCCAACTTCTAAAGTACGCCGCAAAGTAAAAGCACCTCGCAATTCACCCAAAGCGAATCCACGAGCCTCATCCTCTGGGTAGCGTACATCAATCACCGCGGCAAGAGACGGCTGAATGTTTTTGCCATGACAGGCTAGGCATGGCTCACCAGTGGCAATGGCTTTCATCATGCGGAACTCGCCGCCAACAACCTCGGCATGACTGAGCTCAGTCACCGGTTCACCTGCAGCTGCACGCTCGGCAAATTGCTCGAGGACCTGTTTTTCCCAGGCATCTGCAGTATTGGCCGGGTTACGTACCTTCAATGAGGTACGTCCAACCTTCCAAGGTTGCTTGCTGTGCTGCCCAGCAATCTCTGGAGCCAATAACTGGCAAGCCTCTACGGCCTTTACAGGCCCGCCGGACTCCATCGCAGACTTTACGGTAGACATCAAATGCTGCCCGAAAGGTGGTATTAGCGCTGCGCCCTCTGCCTTTAAAGCCTGAAAATCCTCAGCGTAAGCAGCCATGCTCAACGAACCTATAAGAACTGCAGTGATCAATCGCATAACGTCTCCAGAGAAATAGCTTTCCACATACCCGTGGGAGTATAGCTACGACTTAGCCAAGGTGACTACTCAGAATCAACTAAAGGGAGTAAGCGTCCAGCCAAGTCACCTTCCGCAATCCCGCATTAAGGGCGATGGTGTCCGCGTATTTTTAAGCGGACGCGATAGCCCTTATCGCCGGGATTTCCATGCGCCAACGAAGCTCTTACCCCAAACCGTTCAAGGCCCAGGTTGTTCAGGAGTGCCTGCAACCTGGTGCGACCGTCTCCAGCGTGGCCATACGCCATGGCATCAACGCCAACGTCATTCGCAAGTGGCTACCGCTTTATCGGGATCAACTGCCAGCGGCGTTGCCGGCGTTCGTTCCTGCGAGGGTTACGCCCAAACGACCAGCTGAAGCAGCGGTGATTATCGAGCTACCGCTGGGCGCGCAATAGGTCACGGTGAAATGGCCAGCCTCCGATCCTGAAGGTTGCGCCCGCTTTGTCCGTGGGCTCGCCCAGTGATCCGCGTGGATAGTATCTGGCTCGCCACCGAGCCGATGGATATGCGTGCGGGTACTGAAACCGCGTTGGCCCGCGTGGTGGCGGTGTTCGGTGCGGCGAAGCCGCACTGCGCCTATCTGTTCGCCAATCGCCGCGCCAACCGCATGAAAGTTCTGGTGCATGACGGCGTGGGTATCTGGCTCGCCGCGCGGCGCTTGCACCAGGGCAAGTTTCATTGGCCAGGCATCCGGCACGGCTCGGAAGTCGAACTCGACACCGAGCAACTTCAGGCTTTGGTACTGGGGTTGCCCTGGCAGCGAGTCGGCGCAGCCGGCGCGATCACAGTGCTGTAGCACCTGCCATTAGCCCAACGGTTTATCTCCGCTGACCGCCTGCTCTGGCACAATCAGCGGCATGACTTCCTCGCCCAATCTCGACCAACTGACACCTGACCAGCTGCGCGCACTGGCCGCGCAGTTGCTCACGCAAGTCGATGCGATGGGCAAAAAGATCCACCGCGATCAAACAGTCATCGAGCAGCTCACCCACGAAATCGCATGGTTCAAACGGCACAAGTTCGCCAAGCGCAGCGAGCAGCTAAGCCCTGATCAGGGCAGCCTGCTTGATGACCTGCTCGACACCGACATCGCCGCCATCGAGGCCGAGCTGAAAGCCGTCAATCCTCCGGTTACCCCAGCCGAACCACGCCAACAACCCAAGCGCACACCGCTGCCACCGCAATTTCCGCGCACCGTGATCCGTCACGAGCCGGAGAACACCCAGTGCGCCTGCGGTTGCCAGCTTCAGCGCGTCGGCGAAGACGTCAGCGAAAAGCTCGACTACACGCCGGGCGTGTTCACCGTCGAACAGCACGTGCGTGGGAAATGGGCCTGCCGCCAATGCGAAACGCTGATCCAGGCGCCCGTGCCGGCCCAGGTGATCAACAAGGGGATCCCTACCGCCGGCCTGCTGGCTCACGTGATGGTGGCCAAGTTCGCCGACCACCTACCGCTGTACCGGCAGGAGAAGATCTTTGGCCGTGCCGGCCTGGCCATCGCTCGTTCGACACTGGCACAGTGGGTCGGGCAAACCGGCGTGCAGCTCCAGCCCCTAGTCGATGCGCTGCGCGAAGCGGTGCTTGCCCAGCGCGTGATCCATGCCGACGAAACCCCGGTTTCGATGCTCGCGCCCGGCGAGAAGAAGACCCACCGTGCCTACGTCTGGGCCTACAGCACCACGCCCTTCGCCGATCTGAAGGCCGTGGTCTACGACTTCAGCCCCAGCCGTGCCGGCGAGCATGCGCGCAATTTTCTTGGCCAGTGGAATGGCAAGCTGGTCTGCGACGACTTCGCTGGCTACAAGGCCAGCTTCGAGCAAGGCATCACCGAAATCGGTTGCATGGCTCACGCCCGCCGCAAGTTCTTCGATCTGCACGCGGCGAACAAAAGCCAACTGGCCGAACAGGCGCTGCACTCTATCGCTGGGCTGTACGAAGTCGAACGCCAAGTGCGCGACATGAGCAATGAAGAACGCTGGCGAATACGGCAGGAAAAGGCTTCACCGCTCCTCGACGCACTACATGACTGGATGCTGGCCCAGCGTGATCTTGTGCCCAACGGCTCAGCCACGGCGAAAGCTTTGGATTACAGCCTCAAACGCTGGGTAGCGCTGACGCGCTACCTGGACGATGGCGCTGTGCCCATCGACAACAACCAAGTCGAGAACCAGATCCGCCCGTGGGCTCTAGGTCGCTCCAATTGGCTGTTTGCCGGGTCGCTACGCAGCGGCAAACGGGCGGCGGCAATCATGAGCCTGATCCAGTCGGCGCGGATGAATGGGCATGATCCGTATGCCTATCTCAAGGATGTGCTAACGCGACTGCCGACGCAGAAGGCCAGCGCTCTGGCCGAGCTGCTGCCGCACAGCTGGGTATCCGTCGGCAAGGTGTAATGCCCGTTCGCTTACTAAAGGGACGCGCCATTGCATGCAGAAAAACCATGTCGTGTTCATGCCAATGACTAAACACACAAAATTACTGGCCTGAAGACGGGATAGCTGAAGACTCACTGACAAACAGATACGCTTTTCATCTGCATGAAGTGATTACCTGACGGTGGCAGAAAGTGTGCTGCGCAAGGGAGTGCAGCATTTCGCCCACATACCCCCAGGGGTGTTATGAGTTAGACTGAAATGGCCGAAAAAGGCGACTGCTTAATCGGTTTTCAGTCAGTTCCAAACACAGGATCGACTCAGATGGAATTAGACCCGCTCTTCCTCTCGCGACTGCAATTTGCCTTTGTGGTTTGCTTCCACGCCATCTTCCCGGTGTTCACCATCGGCCTGGCCTCATTCATCGCCTTTTTGGAAACCATGGCCTTTCGAACGGGTGATCCCGTTTGGGTAAGGCTGTCGAAGTTCTGGACGCAGGTTTTTGCCGTGGTATTCGGCATGGGGGTAGTGTCGGGCATCGTCATGGCCTTCCAGTTCGGTACCAACTGGAGCAACTTCTCATATGCGGCGTCTAACTTCCTCGGCCCAGTGCTGAGTTATGAAGTGATCACTGCATTCTTCCTTGAAGCGGCGTTCCTCGGTGTGTTGCTGTTTGGCCGCGATAAAGTACCGCCAGGCGTACACCTGCTGGCTGCCTGCATGGTGGCGTTGGGCACCTTTATCTCCTCGTTCTGGATTCTCTCGGCCAACAGCTGGATGCAAACGCCGGTTGGCACCGAGCTGCGTGATGGCATGATCCATGTCGTGTCCTGGTCGCAGGCGCTCTTCAGTCCCTCGTTTATCTACCGTTTTATGCACATGGGCCTTGCCTCGTTCCTCACCGGTGCCTTTGTGGTGGCGGGCGTTAGCGCCTGGTATTTACTGCGCAAGCGCGAGGTGGAGGTGAACCGCAAAGCCCTGTCGGTCAGCCTGTGGATGATCCTGGTTATCGCCCCTACCCAAGCGGTTGTAGGTGATTACCATGGTTTGAACACGCTGCAACATCAGCCGACCAAAGTGGCAGCCATGGAGGGTAACTGGGAGCGCGCTTCTGGCGTGCCGCTGCTGCTGTTTGCCTGGCCGGATCAAGAGGCGCAAACGAACCACTTTGAGATTGCCATTCCCAAACTAGCCAGTCTTATATTGACTCATGACTGGGAAGGTGAGCTGCCTGGTATTTCCGAAGTGCCCTATGCCGAGCAACCGCCTGTGTTTGTTGTGTTCTGGGCGTTCCGAGTGATGGTGGGTATTGGGTTGCTAATGATTGCCTTCGGTTTGACAGGGTTCGTACTGCGCCGTGGCGGTCGTTACTGGCAAACCCCTTGGTTTCTCAATGGCATGCGCTGGATGAGTGTTACTCCTTTTCTGGCTGTGCTCGCCGGCTGGGTTGTAACTGAGGCCGGGCGTGCGCCCTGGCTGATCTACGGAGTGATGACACACGCGCAAGGGTTAACGCCTTCACTCACTGGCGGCATGGCGTTGTTCACTCTGATTGGTTACATACTGGTCTATGCCGTGGTCTTCAGTGCCGGGCTGTATTACCTATTCCGCGTGTTGCAGGACGGACTCGAAGAAGACTTAAGTGCCGAAGAAACCCACGAAGTGGAACGCCCAGCACGTCCGCTGTCGGCCACCCATGTACGTCTAGAACAGGGGGACAATTGAAATGGTGCCTTTTGACCTTACACTCATTTGGGCAGGGATCATTGCCTTCGGCATCATCATGTATGTGTTGATGGACGGTTTTGACCTGGGCGTGGGGATTCTCTTCCCCTTCGCCCCGGACGAGCAGGCCCGCGATGTGATGATGAACTCGGTGGCACCGGTCTGGGACGGTAACGAAACCTGGCTGGTGCTAGGCGGCGCGGGCCTGTTAGCGGCCTTTCCGCTGGTGTACTCGGTGTTGCTGCCGGCCATGTACATCGGTGTGTTTTTGCTGCTGGCGGGTTTGATCTTCCGTGGCGTGGCGTTTGAGTTTCGCTTCAAGGCAAACACCTCGCGCTACCTGTGGAACTGGGCCTTTGCCGGCGGTTCGATCATTGCTTCGTTCGCCCAAGGTGCGGTAGTGGGTGCCTACATTCAGGGCTTCAATACCGAGGGGCTGGTGTATGTGGGCGGTGCGCTGGATTGGTTAACGCCGTTCACCGTGCTCACCGGCATCGGCCTGCTGGCCGGTTACGCCTTGCTCGGCTGCACCTGGTTGATCATGAAATCCGAAGGCTACATTCAGGACTGGGCCTTCACGCTGGCACCGAAGCTATTAGCGGCGGTATTGGTGGTGTTTGTCGCCATCAGCGTCTGGACGCCATCGGTAGACCCGAACGCCTATGCTCGCTGGTTCACCTCAATTAGCCTGATCTGGGCCTTCCCTGTATTGGCCGGCTTGTGCGCGCTACAGATTTTCCGCAGCCTGCTCAAGCGTCGTGAAGCCATGCCGTTTATGGCAACCATGGGCCTATTTATCTTCACCTATTTGGGGTTGTTGATGACCAAATGGCCATACATTATCCCGCCTAATCACACTATCTGGGACGCTGCATCGGCACCCGAGTCGCAATTATTTCTGCTGCTGGGTCTGTTGTTCGTCATCCCTATCGTGCTGACCTATACCGCGTGGACCTACTGGGTGTTCCGCGGCAAGGTAAAAGCAGGTGTCGGCTATCACTGATAAAACCCGCAGCCAGCGCAGCCGCCACTGGCTGACCCGCCAGCAGCATGCCGTTCGCCCGTTGCTGCATGGCGCGGTGGCGGCCGGCATGCTGGGCGGTGTGGCGATTGCGGCGCAAATGGGATTGATGGCCTGGCTGGTGCACGCCTTGCTGATCGACGCGGCCCCGGCGCATAGCCTGTGGCCAACGATGGCTGCGTTGCTGTTGGCGGTGTTGCTGCGTGTGCTAGCGGCTGCCGTGCAGGAGCGACTAGGCCAACTGGCTAGCGCCAAGGTTCGCCAACAGGTGCGGGGGGAATTGAGCGCCTTGTGGGCCCGGCTCGGGCCGGTGCGTTTGGCAGCGCTGCCCAGTGCAAGCCTCACCAACCAATGGGTCGAGCAAGTCGACGCCCTCGATGGCTATTACGCCCGTTACCTGCCGCAGCAATGGCTGGCGGCGCTGGTGCCGTTGATGCTGGTGGCGCTGGTGTTCTGGCTGGATTGGCTTGCGGCGCTGTTTCTCTTGCTGGCCGCACCGCTTATTCCGTTATTTATGGCCCTGGTCGGCATGCACGCCGAACGCATTAGCCAGCGCCATGTGCTGCAGGCCGGGCGCATGGCCGGACAGTTTCTCGACCGGGTGCGCAACCTCACCAGCTTGCAATTATTCGGTCAGGTTGAGCGCTCAGTCAGTCGTATCGAAGAAGCTACTCAGGCGTACCGTAAGGTAACGATGGAGACGCTGAGGGTGGCGTTTCTCTCGTCGGCGGTGCTGGAGTTCTTTGCCTCGGTGGCCATTGCGGTGGTGGCCATGTACATCGGCTTTGGCTTGCTCGGCTACATCAGCTACGGCCCATCGCCGTCGCTGACCCTCTTTAGCGGCTTGTTTATCCTGCTGCTGGCACCGGAGTTCTTCCAGCCGCTGCGCAGCTTGGCCCAGCATTATCACGACCGCGCAGCGGCGTTGGCAGCAGCTGATGCATTGGCGGAACTGGAGGCACTGGGTAGCACCATCCCGGAACTAACCGCGCAACAGCCAGGCGGCGACGCCAACGGCATCACCGTGCAGAACCTGCAGCTTGGTTATGTCGGTCGCGGCTTAATCCTGCGTGACGTAAACCTGAGCATTAAGGCCGGTGAGGTGGTGGCTCTGGTCGGCCCCTCTGGGTCAGGCAAGTCGAGTCTGCTGCATTGCCTAGCCGGTTTTATCCAGCCAGATGCCGGTCATATCAGCCTGTTCGGCCGCCCGCCGGGTGAGCAACCACTGGCGTGGATGGGCCAGCGGCCGTTTCTGATTAAGGGCAGTTGGGCCGATAACCTGCGCCTCACCGCGCCCCATGCAGACGCGGCCGCCTTGCAGCGGGCACTGGCGGCTGTGGGCTTGAGTAAACTGTTGGCCGCTCAACCACAGGGCCTCGATAGCCTGCTGGACGAAAGCGGTCGCGGGCTTTCAGGCGGCCAAGCGCAGCGCTTGGCGTTAGCGCGGGTGTGGCTGAACGACGCCGCCTTGGTGCTGCTAGATGAACCCACCGCGAGCCTGGATGAAGAGAGCGAAGCTGACGTGGTCAAAGCCTTACAGGCGCTGGCAGCAGCCGGCCGCACAGTGGTCATCGCCACCCACCACCCGGCCCTGATGCACATGGCTGATCGCGTTGTACGCTTGAACAACGGAACGTTGGCCGATGACTGAGTTATTGCCCTGGCTGCGCGACATGCGCCATTGGCGCGGGCGCCTGTTAGCAGGCGCCCTGCTAATGCTGCTGACCGTACTAAGCGCTATCGGCTTGCTGGCCTTGTCGGGATGGTTTATTACCGCCACCGGCGTCACTGCATTGCTTTGGGCCGCGGGGCAAAAAGTTTTTTTTGATATTTATGTGCCGGGCAGCGGCATCCGTTTTTTTGCCCTGTCGCGCACGGTAGCGCGCTATGCCGAGCGGGTGTTTAACCACAACACCGTGCTTGGCTTGCTGGCCGATCTGCGCGTTCGCCATTTTAGCGCCTTGGCGAAATTGGACGGTGCCACCTTGGGTCGGCTGCGCGCAGCGCAGTGGCTCAACCGCTTGACCGCCGATATTGATGCGCTGGATACGCTCTACCTGCGCCTGCTGGCCCCACCAGCTGTGGCTTTACTGGCGATTGTGCTGGTGTGCGGGCTGGTCGCGCTTTTTCATCCGATGCTGGCGCTAACGCTGCTGTTAGTGCTGCTGGCGCTGTTGCTACTGGTAACCGCCGGCATGGCCACCGCCGGTCTGCGCCTGAGTGCTAACCGCGTCGAGCAGTTGGATGGCTTGCGCGTGCAGTGCATCGAGCAACTGCAGGGCTTAGCTGAGTTGTCTGCTGCCGGTAGTCTGGCCATGCATCAACAAGCTCTACTTAGCCGCAGCCAACAGTTATTGACTGAGCAACTAAGCCTGCAAGGCCGTGTGGTGCTGTTTCAAACACTAGGGTTATTCGGTGTCTTAGGGGCCAGTCTGCTCGGCCTGTTCGCTGGCGTATTTGCCTACCAGCAAGGGCTGCTCAGCGGACCGCTGATGGTGATGATCGCCTTGGCGCTGATGGGGCTTAACGAAGCCTTTAGCGTGTTACCCGCCGCCTTCGCCCAGTGGGGCGCAACCACCGCTGCCGCAGCACGGCTGAACCAACAGGTGGCGATTGTTGGACGCTTGCCCCGCGCTATAGCGCCGCTACCGGTACCTGCGGTCATGGTCCTGAGCTGGAAGGCGGTAAACGTGGCGTATGCCGGTATTAGCCAACTGAAATTGAACATAGCGGCGGGTAAGCGCCTAGCGGTAATTGGACCATCCGGTTGCGGAAAATCAACCTTAGCTGCACTGGCCGCACGCTTGATCGACCCCGACAGCGGCGAGGTGTGCGTAGCTGATATAGCGTTAACGGCGCTTGATCTCGACGCTTGGCGCAGCAAAGTAGCTTACCTGACCCAAGAGACCGAACTGCTACACGGTAGCATCGCCGACAACCTGCTGCTCGGCCAGCCCGATGCAAGTGATGACCGAATGTGGTGGGCACTGGAGATGGTCGACCTCGCCGACACGGTTGAAGGCACGGCTAACGGCCTGAATACCTGGGTAGGCGAAACCGGCAAACAACTCTCGGGCGGTGAAGGTCGGCGCTTAGCGCTGGCCCGTGTGCTGCTACGTAACGCGCCGTTGGTGATACTCGACGAGCCCTACTCCGGGCTTGATCTGGCCACACGCGAACGCATCAAACCGCGCATTGACGCGTGGTTACAGGGCCGCACAGTGCTGCTTCTGGGCCATAGTGAGCAAGCACTACCCAAGGCCGATCACCTAATAAGCTGGCGCGATATTTAAGTTACTCAGCACGCTCCGTTAGCGATTGGTATTTGATTCGATTTCGTTCACGCATCGCTGAAGTATAGCTCTGGTAGCTACGATCCAATTTTTCACTGCCTCAGGCCTGCCACCTGAATCGCCCATAATTTTGTATAAGCCGGATGACTGCTGTTGGCCGACTGTAGCCTGTTGCCCCCTTGGTTTCGCAGCTGCAAAGCTGCCATTCGATTCAAAAAAATCTCAACCCTACATAACAGCAATGACATCACCATCAAGAAGGTTTACCTCATGTCGTTGCAATGCCCTCGCTGTCACTCCCCCAAAGTCGCTTCTTTCCATCACGCCATGAAAGCGGGCGCGGCCATCGGTGCCGTCGGTGGCCTCGCACGCGGCGTAAGCGCCGCCCTGGCAGGAGGCAAGGCCGGTGCAGCGCTAGGCCTAATCGCCGGCCCTGTCGGCATCACCCTCGGCTCGGTATCCGGCGCCATTCTCGGCGGGCTGGCCGGAGGCGTCGGCGGCTGTGCGATTGGCGCTCAGCTCGGCGAATCGCTCGATCGCCATGTACTGGCCCACAACCTCTGCCTGCTCTGCGGTCATCGCTTCAACCTGCCGGCCTGATCCGGCCACCGTTCCCCTCTTACTTATACATCACTGATTGCCGGTGCTGCGCTCTGCGTGGCGCTTTATGCCGGCCCGCACCCAAAGGAAATTCGTCATGGCTCATCAAATCGAACAAATGGCCTACGTTGGCGCTACTCCGTGGCACGGCCTGGGCAACAACCTGCCACAGAAACAGCCCATCGAAGTCTGGCAACGCGAAGCCGGTATGGACTGGCAGATCCTGGAAAGCCCTGTGCATTTCAAGTCGGACGCTATCGGCCATCTGGGCGCGATCCATTCTTTCCCCGAGCAGAAGGTGCTCTACCGTTCGGACACCAAGGCACCGCTTTCGGTGGTCTCGCAGCGTTATCACACCGTGCAGCCTCAGGAAGTGCTCGAATTTTATCGTGACCTGACCGAGGTCTCCGGCTACGAGCTGGAAACTGCTGGCGTACTCAAGGGCGGGCGCAAGTTCTGGGCGCTGGCGCGGACCGGCCAGGGTGCAGCAATCAAAGGTAACGACCAGGTGAATGGCTACCTGCTGTTGGCCACTTCCTGCGACGGCACTCTGGCCACCACGGCAACGCCCACCACCATTCGCGTGGTCTGCAATAACACCCTCACCATCGCCCTGGACGGCACCAGCCGTGCGATCAAGGTGCCGCACAGCACCCGCTTCGATGGTGACCTGGTGAAGAAGCAGCTCGGTATCGCCGTCTCGCAATGGGATGAGTTTATGTACCGCATGCGCCACCTGGCTGAACGCAAGGTGCAGTGGCATGAGGCGCTGGGCTTCTTTATGAACGTGATGTGTGAGACCAGCCCGACCAGTCCGCTTCCTGAACAGCTGCCGAACGAGCGCGCTCTGCGCAAAGTGCAGGAGCTGTACGAAGGCCGTGGTCGCGGCAGCCAGCTGGACTCGGCACGCGGCACCGCCTGGGGCTTGCTCAATGCCGTGACCGAGTACGTCGATCACGAGCGCCGGGCACGCAGCACGGAATACCGTCTCGACTCTGCCTGGTTCGGCCAGGGTGCCCAGATCAAGCAACGCGCCTTGGATACCGCCCTGCAATTGGTCGCTTGACCTTTTACCCACCCCATAACGCCCGACCCGCTTCGTTGCAGGTCGGGCGTTTCTATTTCTGCAAGGTGAACACTATGAAAGCCACTTCATTGAATCGCAGCACCAGCAAAGCCCGTCCGGCTCTGCGCCTGGTCAGCACCAAGGAGCTGCCACGCGAGGACTGGCTGCAGATCCGCAAGCAAGGCATCGGCAGTTCGGACGCTGCGGCGGCGGTCGGTCTGAACCCCTATAAGTCGCAGCTGGAGCTGTGGCTGGAAAAGACCGGGCGCGATGCTGGCATGCCCAAGGCTGATCCTCAGGATGAGGAAAGCCCGATGTACTGGGGCAACGTGCTGGAGCCCATCGTGGCCTGGCACTACAGCAAGCGCACTAAGAACAAGGTACGGCGCATCAACGCCGTGCTGCAGCATCCTGATCCGGAGTTGCCCTGGATGCTGGCCAACATCGACCGCGAGGTGATCGGGGCCGACGATGTGCAGATCCTCGAATGCAAGACAGCCGGCATAAACGGGGCACGCCTCTGGAAAGAAGGCGTGCCTGAGTATGTGCAGCTGCAGGTGATGCACCAGCTCGCCGTCACCGGCAAGCATGCGGCAGATGTGGCGGTGCTGCTGGGCGGTCAGACACTGGAGATCCACCGCATCGAGCGGGATGAGCAGATGATCGCTCGGCTGATCGAGCTGGAGCGAAAGTTCTGGCAGTACGTGGAGACCGATACACCGCCACCGGCTGATGGCACTGCTTCCGCTGAGTTGGCGCTGCGCTGCCTCTATCCGGAGGACAACGGCCAGGTCGTCGACTTTAGTGGCCATGCGGGGCTGGCCGCAGCCTTCATTGAACTGAAGGCAGTGCGTCAGTCGATTGCCGACAAGGAGAAGCGCGAGGCCGAACTCAAGCAAATGCTGCAGCAGGCCATGGGTGACGCGAGCCGGGCGGAGTTCTCCGGTGGCTATGTCAGCTGGCGCAAGGCCAAAGACAGTATCGGTCTCGATGTCGCTCAGTTGCTCAAGGACAAGCCCTACCTGCAGGCCAAGTACCCAATGCTGAAACCGGGTGCACGACGCTTCCTGGTGGGCTGAAACCCAGCTTTTCCAACTATTCCCTCCCCTTGGCCAGTCCATGCTAGTTCGCGCTGCGTGGCTGGCCTTTTTTCATTTCCAGGAGACTCACCATGCTCAAAGGTCTGGCTATCACTCCACCGGTACTCGGGCGGATTTCCATCGGTAAGGTCATCGAGAAGAACGGCAAGCGACTGCCAGAGAAGGATGACCAGTTCACCATCACGTCACAGTTGCAGGGTAAGGACGGCTGGCTGCTGCACCCGCTGAATGACGAGCTACGTCAGGGCAAGGACGACAAGCTGCGCAGCATTCCGGTACGCCTGCTGTTCAACGAACCGGAGCTGAATTTCCGAGCCGACTACACGCTGTTCGACCGGCAATCGGGGCGACCGGTTTGCGTCGGCAATGGCGAGACCTGCAAACGGGTCACTCAGGACGGCATGCAGTCGTTGCCTTGTCCATCGCCGGACGCTTGTCAGTTAGCCAAAGGCGGTGCCTGCAGGCCCTATGGCCGACTGAATGTGGTCATTGGTGATGAGGATCCGCTGGGCAGCTTTGTGTTTCGCACCACTGGCTTCAACAGCATCCGCACCTTGGCCGCTCGCCTGCATTACTTCCAAGCCATCTCTGGAAACCGCCTGGCCTGTCTGCCTCTGGAGCTGCGCCTGCGTGGTAAGTCGACACGCCAGAGCCATGGCACGCCGATCTTCTACGCCGACCTGACAGTACGCGGCGGCATGGACATGGCCGAGGCTCTGGTAACCGCCAGTGAACTCGATTCGCGACGGCAGGCAGCAGGCTTCAATCAGGCTGCTTTGGATGAAGCCGCACGACGCGGATTCGGCAACGGTGCCTTTGAGGACAGCGAGGAGGATGTAAGCGCCATCGTTGAGGAGTTTTACCAGGAAGGTGAAGTGCCCGTCTCAACAACCACACCACAAGTCACCTCCAGCAGGCCCAGCCTGGCTGAAAAGTTGGAAGCGCAAGCCGCACGGAAGGAGGAGGTATGAAACGGCTGCTACGTACTTTCGGTGCTGCGATGATGTTTGCCGGGATCCTGACAGGCTGCCTGGCGGTCTTGTTGCTGGCGATTATGATGGTACGCTTTCCACCATTGCTGATAGCGGTGGTACTGGCGTGCTGGATCCTCTGTCGACTGCAGGCAGCACCATCAAGCAAGTGACTGACGTCAGCGAAAACGGATGTCCCCGCTCCGCTAAGAGCGGGAGATCCTTTATTTTTTGTCTCTCGCTGATAAGGCCCGATGCGCGATTGCTAATCAGCCAAGCCCGAGAGGGACTCCGCTATCAGATATCCCTGATCTTAAACCCAGGGGTCACCTTGACGACTGCATCCAACGGAGCACTGACAAGCGTAACGTCCTCCACACAGTCATCGGCGTCACCGGTACTGAAGAGTACATGCCAGGTGAATTTCCCTTGAGGTGTAGTCGCAGCGAACGTAGCTCGACGCACTTCGTCAGCACCTTTGAACGCTGGTGTTGATACCTGCGTCGTCTCATCAACGACTTGCTCTATCTGATCGGCGCTGATCGTGCTGGGTTGCCCAGCGTGTAAAAACTCAGCCCCACGGTAGCACTCGATATAAAATCCCATGTGAAGCACTCCTTCAGTTGAAGGAGTGACTCTACCAAATCTTCAACAAGGTGAATCGCTCCGGACTCCTAGACACCTGCGCACCTAAGCCTTAAGTTCTACAGGCCACAGGCGATAAGTAGAAACGGCCTATCGCATTCTCGGAGTCAAACCATGTTCGACCGCAAGTGGCGCATGCACAGTGAAGCACTGCAACAACAAGTCAGTCAGCTTGAGCAGGAAAAGCGCGCAATGCAGCAAGAGCTTGAGGCCTTGCGTAGCCTGCAGCAGTCGAATCAACAAGAATTGACCGACCTGAATGTACAGAGTCGATACCAAAGCCAATTGCACAGTAAACTGGATCAGTTCGAGGACTCGCTGTCGCAAACCCGTGATGGTGTTGTGACTCAAGCCGACCAACTGCGCGGCGAAGTTAACAAGCTGCGCCAGCACAGCGGTGTCTTCGAGCAAACCTCGGCGCTGCTCGGCGGCTTCTCCAGCTCTCTCGGCACCATGGCCGAGCAGGGGATCAGCAGCGTGCAGAGCGTAGAACTTCTGCGGCAGCGGGTCAGCGAGATCAGCCGCATCGTCGAGCTGATCAAAGCAATTTCCGACCAGACCAACCTGCTGGCTCTTAACGCTGCCATCGAGGCTGCCCGGGCCGGTGAACAAGGTCGCGGTTTCGCCGTGGTTGCCGACGAGGTGCGCGCCCTGGCCCAACGCACTTCCCAGGCCACCCAGGAAATCAGCCAGCTTGTCGGCTCGATCAATCAGGAAACCGAAACCGCCAGCCGCTCCATCGGCACCCTCTCCGAGGAAGCATCTCGCCTGGCTGGCGATGTCTCCAGCTCAGCTCAGACTCTTGATGAAATGGTGGTGCTCGGCGAGCACATGAACCAACTGATTGAGGGTATTGCCCTCGGCTCCTTCTGCGAAGCCGTCAAACTCGACCACCTGCTGTTCAAGCTGTCCGTCTATCAGCGCCTGTTCAAGCACGACAGCAACACTCAACTTAGTGACCACGACACTTGCCGACTCGGGCAGTGGTACAAAAACAGCGATACCCAGGCTCTCTATGGCCGTCTACGCAGCTACCAACAGTTGGAACAACCGCACCGACTGGTACACGATGCCGCCCATGAGGCCCTGCATGCCGCCCAAAGCCAGGACTGGAACAAGGTCCTGCGCGCAGTAAACGACATGGAGCAGAGCAGTATGCAGGTCAACCAGTTGCTCAGTGAGCTCGTCAACCATTCAGACTGAATGGTTCTTCAGACTTCTCTCAACCGCGTGCCATCAGCTGTGCGGTCACTGAACGCGGCACACTCATCTTCGACTGGGCAGATAAACGCTTTCGGCTCAAGCGCCGTCTGAGCACCACGACCAACAGCGTGCGTAACCACCTGCTCCAGACCCAGAATCCAGCGCCGGTTTTCGCCCCGGGGAGCAACTGGGAGGTACTGGCGGCAAACGCTGGCACGAAAGCTCTGTGGGGGCTTAGACGCAATGCCGCTCCGTTCTCATCAAGGTAGGCTGCGACCACCTCGGTGCAGAGATGGATTCGACTGGCGGGCAAGCTGGCAGTCAGTGTCGTGATCAGACGAGTCGTACCGCCTTCGATTCGCATTGCAGTATTACCCTCAAATAGACCACTACAAGCGCCCCTACAAACATCCACAGATCACCCATACCACCTCCTCAGCTGTAGACGGCACGCCCTGCAGCCACAGAAATAATGAATTAAATCCATATATTTCAATTGCTTAATCAGAGTAGAGCCCAAAGAACAAAGCCAAAAATTAATATTCTCTTTTATTCTAAGCATAGAACAGAAAATTAGGTATGCTCAAAAAAGATACCCCATGGGGTATGTATAGGAGCACAGCCATGCAACCCAAAGTCGATGCATTCTTTGATCCCGCCACGTTCACCTACAGCTACGTGGTCAGCGACCCCACCACCAAACACTGCGCCATTATTGATTCGGTACTGGACTACGACCCGGCATCCGGACGCACTTCCTTTGCCAGTGCCGACCGACTGATCGCCCATGTCCATGAACATAAACTGACCGTTGACTGGCTACTGGAAACCCATGTGCACGCCGATCACCTGTCAGCTGCGCCTTATCTGAAGCGTGAGCTGGGCGGAAAACTGGGCATCGGCGCCAACATCACCGTGGTACAGAACACTTTCGGCAAGCTGTTCAATGCTGGTTGTGAATTCGCCACCGATGGCAGCCAGTTCGATCATCTGTTCGCTGACGGCGACACCTTCACCATCGGCAGCATCAAAGCCCATGCCTTGCACACCCCTGGGCATACTCCTGCCTGCATGACTTATGTGATTGGCGATGCAGGATTTGTCGGCGACACCCTGTTCATGCCTGACTACGGCACCGCGCGTTGCGACTTCCCCGGTGGAAGCGCTCATACCCTGTATCAGTCAATCCGCAAGCTGTTCAGCTTGCCTGGCGAGACTCGCCTGTTCATGTGCCACGACTACAAGGCACCAGGACGAGACGATTACCGTTTTGAGACCACCGTTGCCGAGGAGCGCGCGCATAACGTGCATGTGCATGAAGGGATCAGCGAAGAAGACTTCGTTGCCATGCGCAGCAAGCGCGACGCCACCCTTGGCATGCCGACCCTGATTCTTCCCTCGGTTCAGGTCAATATGCGCGCAGGTCAACTCCCTCCCGCAGAGGAGAATGGCACCCGGTATCTGAAGATCCCGCTCGACGTGCTCTGAGGTGACGCTATGGACTCGCTCAAACGCCTGACACCCTTCATCGCCGTTGCGGCCCAACTGCAGCCAGCCGATATGGGCACGTTAGCCGCCGCCGGATTTCGCAGCGTAATCAACAATAGGCCAGACGGAGAGGGTGAGGGACAGCCCTCTTCTGCTGAGATGCAAGCTGCAGCCGAGGCTAGTGGCCTGGAGTACCATTTTTTACCGGTAGTATCCGGGCAGATCGGGGATGGTGACGTCAGCGCCTTCGGCGATCTGATAAACCAAGTTCGAGGCCCAGTGCTTGCCTTTTGCCGAACGGGAACTCGCTCGACTAGCCTGTGGGCACTGAGCGAAGCGCATCATCTTGATCCGCTCACCATCCTCGCTACAGCCCGCGATGCGGGCTACGACCTGACGGGGCTGGCACCCCGCCTAGAAGAGAGCTGGCAAAAGGCCGCCATCAGAGTGCCGCAGGCCAGCACGCCGCCCACTCAGCGCTATGACGTACTGGTAGTCGGTGGGGGAGCCGCCGGCTGTGCCGTTAGCGCCAGCCTTCTAAGACGCAATCCGGATCTGCGCATCGCCATCGTTGAGCCACGTGACCAGCACTACTACCAACCTGGTTGGACACTGGTAGGTGGCGGTATTTTCGACCGTGCCCGCACAGAGCGCGCCATGGGCCGTTGCATTCCTCAGGGCGCTCAATGGATTCGCGCTGCCGTGGCCGGGTTCGAGCCAGACCAGCAGAGAGTGGTATTGGAAGATGGCAACCGCATCGGCTATCGCGCACTGATTGTCTGCCCAGGTCTGACACTGAATTGGGACGCGATTGAAGGACTCAAATCCACACTGGGCAAACACGGTGTAACGTCCAACTACCAGTTCGAACTGGCGCCCTACACCTGGCAACTGGTACAGAGCCTGCGACAGGGTCGTGCCCTGTTCACCCAACCGCCAATGCCGATCAAATGTGCAGGCGCGCCGCAGAAAGCAATGTACCTTTCCTGCGACTGGTGGCTGAAAGAGGGCGTGCTGTCGAATATCGAAGTCGACTTCTGTTCAGCCGGTGCCGTGCTGTTCGGGGTACCGACCTTCGTGCCCCCCCTCATGCAGTATGTCGAGCGATACGGTGCTCACCTTAACTTCAACACCACTCTGCTTGCCGTCGACGGCCCCGGCCACAAGGCTTGGTTCAAGCAGGTCGATGCGCAAGGCAATAGCCAGGAGATCGAGAAGACCTTCGATTTCCTACACGCCGTACCGCCACAACGGGCTCCCGAATTTATCCGTCAGAGCCCACTGGCCAATGCAGACGGCTGGGTCGAAGCCGATCATGAGACCCTTCGCCACCCGCGCTTTGGCAATATCTTCAGCCTCGGCGATGTCTGTGCTGCCCCAAATGCCAAGACTGCTGCGGCAGTTCGGAAGCAGGCGCCAGTCGTCGCCGAGAACGTCCTTGCCGTGCTCGCAGGCAAAGGGCCGCGTGCACTCTACGACGGCTACGGCTCCTGCCCGCTAACGGTCGAGCGCGGCAAGGTGGTGCTTGCCGAGTTCGGTTATGGCGGCAAGCTACTACCTACATTCCCACTCGACCCGGCCGTACCTCGCCGCCTGGCATGGGACCTTAAAGTGAAGATGATGCCCAGCATCTATTTCGACATGATGCTGCGTGGGCGTGAGTGGCTAGCCGAACCCAAGCGTCTACCCCATGAGCCCCTGCCGGTGGAGGCTCCTGCCGCCTGTGACTTTGGACAGGACCCACGAAAATGAGCATCAGCCGCTGGCTGCCCTGCCTAGATTGGGGGCGTCAATACAACAGAAGCCACGCAGCCCAGGACAGCATGGCCGCCCTGATCGTCACGCTGATGCTGATACCTCAAAGCCTGGCATATGCCATGCTCGCCGGCTTACCACCTGTGCATGGACTGTACGCCAGCCTACTACCATTGATGCTCTACGCCATTTTTGGTTCCAGCCGTACCCTGGCGGTTGGCCCGGTGGCTGTAGTGTCACTGATGACGGCCGCCGCGCTACAGCCGCTGTTTCCGCAAGGAGGCCCCAGTTACATTGCTGCAGCCATGCTACTAGCAATGATGTCTGGCCTGATCCTGACCTTGATGGCGGTTTTGCGCTTGGGCTTCTTCGCCAACTTTCTCAGTCACCCGGTGATTTCAGGTTTTATCAGCGCCTCGGGCTTACTGATCGCCATAGGTCAACTGAAGCATGTGCTGGGTATCTCCGTCTCGGGGGAAAGTCTTGTACAACTGATTCCCGGACTGTTCAGCGCGCTGCCGGACACGCATGGGCCAACATTGCTGATTGGCCTGCTCAGCCTTAGCTGGCTCTGGTGGGCGCGCAGCCAGCTGAAGCCACTGTTGCAGAAGCTAGGCCTAAATGCCCAGGTGGCTGCCAATATGGCCAAGGCGGGGCCCGTACTGGCCATTGTGATGACGATTCTTGCCGTCAGTGTGCTGCATCTTGATCAGAGTGGCGTCAAGGTCGTAGGGACTATTCCCCAAGGGCTGCCGGCCTTCAGCCTGCCGGAATTGGATTGGCGGCTGGCATTACAACTGTTACCAGCAGCTTTGCTGATTAGCCTGGTCGGCTTCGTCGAATCAGTATCGGTCGGCCAGACCCTGGCGGCAAAACGCCGCCAGCGCATTGACCCGGACAGTGAACTGTTGGGTTTAGGCACAGCCAATCTGAGTGCGGCCTTCAGCGGCGGCTTCCCCGTTACGGGAGGCTTCGCCCGCTCGGTGGTCAACTATGACGCCGGCGCACAAACGCCCATGGCTGGTGTCTTCACTGCAGTCGGGATTGCCCTCAGCGCGCTACTGCTGACGCCGCTACTGCACAACCTTCCTCAAGCGGTACTGGCCGCCACCATCATTGTCGCAGTGCTCAGCCTCGTCGATCTAGGCTCATTGAAACGAACCTGGCAGTATTCCAAGCAGGATGGACTGGCCCAACTCGCCACCTTGCTGGGCGTAATGTTTATCGGCGTTGAAGCCGGCATCCTGATTGGCGTTGGCCTTTCTCTGCTGCTGTTTCTGTACCGCACCAGCAAGCCGCACATGGCCGTTGTCGGCCAAGTTCCGGGGACCGAACACTTTCGCAATGTGCAGCGCTTTGACGTGATCGAATCACCAAGCGTTCTTTCCCTTAGGGTCGATGAAAGCCTCTACTTCCCCAATGCGCGCTACTTGGAAGAACGCATCAGCGAGCTGATCGCAGCACGCCCGCAGGTACGACATTTGGTGCTGATGTGCCCAGGAGTCAACCTGATCGATGCCAGCGCCCTGGACTCTCTGGAGGCTATCGCCGAACGCCTGAACATCGCTGGGGTGCAACTGCACCTGTCCGAAGTCAAAGGGCCGGTCATGGATCAACTGCGCCGCTCGGATTTTCTGGAGCGCTTCGGCGGCCAGGTTTTCATAAGTCAGTACCAGGCTCTGAAAACCTTGGCGCCAGAGCTGACACTCAGCACCTTGGAACACAGTCACTCATTCGCTGCATCCAATAGGAGAAACCCATGAAGACCGCGCATGACCTGGTGGAGGAAGCCCGCCAACATATCGACGAAGTCAGCCCGGAGGCTGCAGAAACGCTGATGCGCGAAGCAGACGCAGTGATTGATGTACGCGAACCCGATGAGTACCAGTCAGGACATATCCCCGGCGCCATCAATATTCCACGCGGCCTGCTGGAGTTCAGGCTCAGCAACAGCCCTGAGCTGGCGGCCCGAGATCTGAATGTCATTCTGTACTGCAAGACCAGCGGCCGCGCTGCACTGGCTGCCCGTAGCCTGGCAGATATGGGCTACCTGCAGGTTAGATCAATTGAGGGGGGCTACGACGCCTGGCATGAGGCGGGCAAGCCCATCGCCCGCCCTACGCTCCCACCTTTCGAATGACATAAGGAGAAAAGGTATGAAAGCTCTGATCATGGCCACGCTGCTGGCTCTTCTAAGTCTTCCGGCTATGGCTGATACCGACATTGGCATCAGTGCTCAGGACACCTACGCCAAACTCGGTCAAGGGGAAGCCAAGCTACTGTTCATCGATGTCAGGGATCCGGTGGAAATCATGTTCGTGGGCTTCACCGATGCAGTAGACATCAATATTCCTTACCTGCTGGTGGACCGCACCACTTGGGATGATGAGCGGGGCTCCTACAAGGTGGCGCAAAATCCCCGCTTCATCGAAGAGGTGCGCGCAGCACTCAAAGAGCGCGGCCTGAGTACTGACGCCGAAATCATCACCATGTGCCGCTCCGGCAGCGAGCGTGGCAAGCCAAGTGCGGACTTCTTACGAGCCAATGGATTTCCCAATGCGCGCTATGTAATCGACGGCTTCCAAGGGCCTGCACTCAAGGAAGGACCGCAAGCTGGTTTCCGCCTGCAAGGCGGCTGGCAGAACAGCGGCCTGCCATGGAGCGCCAAGATGAACCCTCTCAAGATGTACCGTGCCAATAACAGTCTTTAATGGAGTTCGATCATGAAGAAAAACGTAGGTGGTATCGACAGGCTCATTCGCATTCTGGCCGGGGTGGCGCTCATCCTCTGGGCAGTACTGGGTGGCCCCATTTGGGCATGGATTGGCGTACTGCCACTGGCCACTGGCGCCTTGAGCTGGTGCCCGGCGTATAGCCTTGTAGGTATCAAAACCTGCCCAAGGCAATAACTGAGGTTGAAGCAGGATGCCTTGTGCTGAATAGCGAGTGCAGTAGAAGTGCTAGCGTCTCGGTTTCCACTAAGCAGAAACCAAGGGTCAATTTTTCACTCGTGCTAACACCTCTGCTGCAAGTTTTTCCAGACAGATCACCACTCAGCCAAAAAAGGAAATGAAGATGGCAAGTAAGAAGATCAAGCCCATCGATATAGGCATCAGCAGCGCTGATCGCACAAAAATCGTCAAAGGCCTATCTGCCCTGTTGGCAGACAGTTACACGCTGTATCTGATGACTCACAATTTCCACTGGAACGTAACGGGCCCGCAGTTCAACGGCCTCCATCAGATGTTCATGCTGCAATACACCGAGCAGTGGAATGCACTGGACATGATCGCCGAGCGTATTCGCGCTCTGGGGCACCCCGCTCCGGGCACGTACAAGGAGTTCGTCAAGCTGGCATCCATCAAGGAAGTCGAAGGCGTGCCCAAAGCGGATGACATGGTTCGCCACCTCGTGGAGGCTCAGGAAGCGACGGCGCGCACTGCACGCAAGCTTTTCCCCACGGTGACAGCGGCCGATGATCAGCCCACTGCCGACCTGCTCACGCAGCGCTTGGAAGTCCACGAGAAGACTGCCTGGATGCTGCGCAGCCTGCTTGAGGAATAACTCCCGGCGGATGCTTGGCTTTCCTGCAAGCGACTGATACGCTTGTAGGAGAGCCTCGATACCAATTCCCGATACAGCCGTAGATGCTCGCCTTAAACAGCAAAGGGCTTTGACTCGAATCAAAACCCTAAAATACCCCCGCCAGTATTCTTAACATCAAGTAGATGATGGGGGCGTGAGGTTGAACTGAAGCACTTTTTTGCCGCCCAGATTCCTCCGGTGAACCAAAATGAGTAAAGCCGCCCCCCGATCACCCTGGCGCCTCCCGCTGGTACGGGAAATCACCGCCATCCTGCTGATCAAACTGGCCCTGCTGCTCGGCATCAAGGCCATCTGGTTCGACCAACCGACCCTGCCTGAAAACGGCACCGAACGCCTGGACAGCCACCTGTTCAGCCGTCCTGCCACACCGTCTTCCCCCCTTGCCGAGGAGACCCCGAGATGATCTCGGAAACCGTCGTCGACCTGTCGCGTCTGCAATTCGCCATGACCGCGATGTACCACTTCCTGTTCGTGCCCCTGACGCTGGGCCTGGCCTTCCTGCTTGCCATCATGGAGTCGGTCTACGTCATGACCGGCAAGCAGGTCTACAAGGACATGGTCAAGTTCTGGGGCAAGCTGTTCGGCATCAACTTCGCCCTCGGCGTCACCACCGGGCTGACCATGGAGTTCCAGTTCGGCACCAACTGGGCCTACTACAGCCACTACGTGGGCGACATCTTCGGCGCGCCGCTGGCCATCGAGGGGCTGATGGCGTTCTTCCTCGAATCCACCTTCATCGGCCTGTTCTTCTTCGGCTGGGACCGCCTGTCCAAGGTGCAGCACCTGGCCGTGACCTGGCTGGTGGCCATCGGCTCGAACCTCTCGGCACTGTGGATCCTGATCGCCAACGGCTGGATGCAGAACCCGGTCGGCGCGGAGTTCAACTACGAAACCATGCGCATGGAGCTGACCGACTTCGGTGCCCTGCTGTTCAACCCGGTGGCGCAGGTCAAGTTCGTCCACACCGTGGCGGCCGGCTACGTCACCGGGGCGATCTTCGTCCTGGCGATCTCCAGCTACTACCTGCTGAAGAAGCGTGACCTGGGCTTCGCCCGCCGTTCATTCGCCATCGCCTCGGCCTTCGGCCTGGCCTCGATCCTCTCGGTCATCGTGCTGGGCGACGAGTCCGGCTACGAGATCGGCGACGTGCAGAAGACCAAGCTGGCGGCCATCGAGGCCGAGTGGGAAACCCACCCCGCGCCGGCCGGTTTCACCCTGTTCGGACTGCCCAACCAGGAGGAAATGCGCACCGATTACGCGGTGAAGATTCCCTACGCGCTGGGCCTGATCGCCACCCGTTCGCTGGATACCGAGGTCAAGGGCATCAAGCAGCTGGTGGCCGAGCATGAGCTGCGCATCCGCAACGGCATGCAGGCCTATGCCCTGCTGGAGCAGCTGCGCAGTGGCGACAAGAGCGCCGCAACCATTGCCGCGTTCGAAGCGGTCAAGCAGGACCTGGGCTACGGCCTGCTGCTGAAGAAGTACACCGCCAAGGTGGTGGACGCCAGCGACGCGCAGATCAAGCAGGCCGCGCTGGACACCATCCCCAACGTGTTCAGCCTGTTCTGGACCTTCCGCATCATGGTCGCCTGCGGCTTCCTCATGCTGGCGCTGTTCGCCTGCGCCTTCTGGGCCTCGGCGCGCAAGAACGAGGAGCGCAAGCCCTGGCTGCTGAAGTGGGCGTTGCTCAGCCTGCCGCTGCCGTGGATCGCCGCGCAGACCGGCTGGTACGTGGCCGAGCATGGCCGCCAGCCCTGGTCCATCGGTGAAGTGCTGCCCACCCACCTGTCCGCCTCCAGCCTGTCGGCCGGCGACGTGTGGGGTTCGCTGACCGCGCTGATCGCCTTCTACAGCCTGCTGCTGGTGGTGGAGATGTACCTGATGATCAAGTTCGCCCGCCTCGGCCCGTCCAGCCTGCACACCGGGCGTTACCACTTCGAACAACAGCAGCCGGCCGCCGCCTGAGGAGACAACCATGTTCGACTATGAAAGCCTCAAGCTGATCTGGTGGGTGCTGGTCGGCGTGCTGCTGATCGGCTTCGCGCTGACCGACGGCTTCGACATGGGCGCCATGGCGCTGATGCCCTTCGTCGGCAAGACCGACAACGAGCGCCGGGTGGCGATCAACACCATCGCGCCGCACTGGGATGGCAACCAGGTGTGGTTCATCACCGCCGGAGGCGCGCTGTTCGCCGCCTGGCCGCTGGTCTACGCGGTAGCCTTCTCCGGGCTGTATTGGGCGATGCTGCTGGTGCTGTTCGCGCTGTTCTGTCGCCCGGTCGGCTTCGACTACCGCAGCAAGCTGGAAAACCAGAAGTGGCGCAGCGCTTGGGACTGGGCGCTTTTCGTAGGCGGCGCGGCCCCTGCGCTACTGTTCGGTGTGGCCTTCGGCAACCTGTTCCTCGGCCTGCCGTTCCGCCTCGACGATCTGATGCGCTCCACCTACGAGGGTTCGTTCTTCGCCCTGCTGCACCCGTTCGCCCTGCTCGCCGGGGTGGTCAGCCTGAGCATGCTCTGTGCCCATGGTGGCGCCTGGCTGATGATGCGTACCGACGCCGATCTGTACCAGCGCTCGCGCAGGGCTACCCAGCTGTGCGCGCTGGTGTTCCTGATTGCCTTCGCCGGCGCAGGGGCCTGGCTGGCGCTGGGCATCCAGGGCTTCAGCCTGGTCGGCGGCTCCGCCGATCTGGGCGCGGCGCTCAACCCGCTGCACAAGCAGGTAAGCCTCAACAACAGCGGCTGGCTGGCCAACTACGCGCAGTACCCGCTGACCCGCATCGCCCCGCTGGCGGGCCTGGCTGGCGGTGTACTGGCGCTGCTCGGCGCGCTGTTCAGCCGAGGCGGCGTGGCCTTCCTCGGTAGCAGCCTGGCCATCGTCGGCACCATCTGCACTGCGGGCTTCGCGCTGTTCCCCTTCGTCTTCCCGTCCAGCCTCGACCCGGCGTCGAGCCTGACCGTATGGGACGCTGTGTCCAGCCACAAGACCCTGGGCATCATGCTGGTGGTGGCGGGCATCTTCGTCCCGCTGATCCTGCTCTACACCCTGTGGTGCTACACCCGCATGTGGGGCCGGCTGACCGACCAGACCATCGAAAGCAACCCGCACGGCCTGTACTGAAACCCCGAACCGTAGGAGCTCGTTTGCTGGCGATCATCACACGGCATCGCGAACAAACTTGCTCCTATCCGATCAATGCCCACTCAGGGCCAAGGAGAACGACAGATGTGGTACTTCACCTGGATTCTCGGCGTGCTGCTGGCCTGCAGCTTCGGCATCATCAATGCCCTATGGCTGGAGACCACGCAGAACCTCGATGAGGAACCGGTCGGTGACGACTGAGGTCCGCCCCCTGCTGCGGCGCCCATGGAGCCGGGCGCTGTCGCTGCTGCTGGCCAGCCCGCTGGCCTTGCTGCTGCTAATTCACCCTGCGGCCTACCTGGACGATCAGGGCGGTTACAGCCACAGCCTGCTGATGCTGGTGATGCTCGGCATCAGCGGCGGCTTCGTCCACGGCGTCGGTTTCGATCCGTACAGCCGACTGTGGCGCACGATTTTCCATCCGCTGGGCTGCTGGCTGCTCCTCGGCCTTGGCTACCTGATCCTATGGCGGGCGCAGGGCTGATCCTGCGCCGGCACCTTCCGCTGCAAGAGGCCCTCATGGCAATCGCATCCGAATTAATCCCCTATCAGCAACTGGGCGGGGACCAGCCGCTGCGCCAGCTGGTTGATCGCTTCTACGACCTGATGTTCAGTGAGCAGGGCGTTGAGATCGTGCGCGACATGCACAACCCCGACACCCGCGAGATCCGCGATAGGTTCTTCGACTTTCTCAGCGGCTGGCTCGGCGGCCCCCAGCGCTTCATCGAAAAGCACGGCCATCCGCGCCTGCGCGCCCGGCATTTGCCGTTCTCTATTGGAAAGAGCGAGCGCGACCAGTGGCTGCACTGCATGAATCTGGCGCTGGACGACACGCCGATGGATGCCGAGCTGCGTGCCTACCTGAAAGATGCCTTCGCCAAGACCGGAGATTTCCTGCGCAACCGGGGTGAAGCATGAGCGAGCAGCCGAAAGTCCCCGCTGCCCCACCAGCGCTGGAGCCGAAGAAGCAGTTCATCGTTGGCGCTAGTTGGAAGGCTGGTTTTTCGGGTGCCTATGTAAACTGTGTCAATCTATGTTGAGCTGGGAGAGTGATGTGATTGGCATGAGCCCCCAATTTCTGGGGGGGGGTAATGTGTCAAACTATGTTGTCAACATCCAGCGCTGGCTGATTCCGTTCGTATACCGACAGATAATGCTGCCGGCAGCGCTCTCCATTTTCCGTCATCCCGCAGCGCTCTCGTCAGCATTTTATTCCTGGACGGAGCCTAAACCATCGGCAGGCCAGGACTCCATGGGCACGACGCTATTGCGCAGCAGGTAGGAACTACCCTCGGCTGGTTCCGAATCCCCGCTGACGATCCCCGTAGGACTTGGTCGCTTTCTTACACAGGTAGCTGGCCCGGTAGAACAGATCCGGTAGCTCATCAACAAGAACCTTGTGTTCTGACCATGCAACCTTCCGCATACGGGGATGCCGATCTATCCGATACGTTGGATTTTCGGGGATATGTACCAGCCCATCGACTTCAGACATCAACAACCCCAGCGCACTGGCCCATGACTCTTCTATGCGGCTGATCATGTTGACCCTCTCTGAGCCCAGCAGCCCTAGGGTGTAATAGGCATCACGGTTAAGCAGGATCAGCAGGTGATAATGCTGGCGGCCTCCTGACCGATCTCTCTCGACCAGACGTACCGTACTTTGCAACCACGCGAGTAGCCACGCTCAGCCACCCGCTCCTGGTGGTACTGGATCTTCTTCGTAAACGATTCGAAGAACCGGCTGATGACCTGATTCGTATAGGCGAAGTCGGGTAGCTCGATACCTTGGGGTAGCCTGAGATCCACCCTGAACGCCAGCACCCTCGGATACTCAGCCAAAGCCAGGTCGATGGTGCGCTTGAGCTCAGACAGGTACTCCCGAATAAAGGGGCCTACTTCGCTCTGAATGGGAAAGCCCTCGAAGGTATCCCCGTAGTGCAGGTGGAGGTTGGGATTGTCAGGGTGACGGAGTGGAAAGCGCTGGGTGGTATTGGTATCGCTGAACATGGTTATGACCTCTCATGGTTGAGTTTCATAAGCCATGCCTGCGGAGTTTTAATTTACTGGATACCTTTCCCTGCCTGATCACCCTCGACTGGATGCTCGGTGACGAAGCTCATCCGCGATGAATGGGTAGCTGGTCTCCCGTGGTGAACTGATCGTGTTGCTTGGTGGTTGGTAGATCCCCGGATAATTGCCCCTTCAGATAGTGCTTCAGTGCCAGATGATTAAGCCCCTCCAGGTACATGGGATCTGGTCGGTGATGCTTGCTACTGCACGGTTAGTGAGGCAAGAACCCTTCGGGTAGGAATAGCTAGTAAAAGCATACTACCCACACCGCAACTGACAGCTCCGGCTGGCTCGGAAAAATCCACCCTGTGCACCCAGCCGCAACGGCATTTTATGCTGAAGACGTATTCCGGACATAAACCAGACCAAAAGCCCATGGAGACCGATGCCTAGCCAGAGTCTGCCGGATCGATGGGGAGCAACATCGCTCCGGCTTTCTGAAGATCGCCGAGCAGCCAGAATCAGGCAGCCGGCATAAGCGCCATGACCAGCTCCGACTGGTCATGGCACAGGTGGTCAGTTCTAGCTGGCCATGCTCAGGTGGCCGGTGGAACGTACTGCAGTACCCTCGGCCAGGTCCCGCTCCTCGATCCTTGCCAGGATCCAATCATGCACCTCGCTGTCGACCCAGCCGACGCAGCGGTCCCCCAGCGAGACGGGCTTCGGGAAGGTGCCCTCCCCGATGTATTTGTAGATGGTCGACCGGGCAAGACCAGTCGAATCGATGACTTCTTTCAGGCGGATGATCCTCATGAGCAGGCTCCTCTGTTAGCTCAGAAGATCTGCAGGGGTGGTAAAAAATGACTTACCGTTTCAGTAACCGCCGCGCTGGCGGCGTCAACAACCCGCAATAGAGGCGATAGTCCAGCGGCACCTCCGTTTCTGCCCCCCAGTGTTCTGGGTTGACGTCACCGCGTGAGTCCTCCCGCAGAATCGTGCATATCGATGCCTCTGTCGGCCGTGGCTGCAGAAGCAGCGCAATGACTTCATCCCCTTCGCTCTGCAAAACCGGCAAAATGCAGAGTTGAGCCAAGTCAAACCCTATCCAATTTGCCACACCAAACCTGGCTCTGTAGGCCTGGGCGATCTCCACTGCCAGCTTGTAGAAATGGCTGAGAATTTCCCGCCACGCCCCATCAGGCTCCACGCCTGCCCCGCCATAGCCAGCCGGAGGCTGTAGGTCCGCCTCAATACGATCGCGCAGCCAGTCATAATCCCCCTCACCGTCACGGGCCAGATCATTCCAGTGGCGCGAGAGCAATTCGGACGCGCATCGATAGAGCATGAGCCGCAAGACATCAAAAACAGGTCGCCGCTCACGAGCTAGAAAGTGAAGAACCGTCTTGGGCGTCTCGGGGCGATTCAGCGGTGGCAGGGAACTACGAAATCCAAGCACATCTCGCCACAACACGTCGAAAGTATCATTCCGAACTTTGGACTGCGGCAGCCAGTGCACCAGAACCGCCCCCACCTCGCACAAGCCATAGCCTGGATGATTTAGGTTGAGGAAATACGTGCTGCTGACCTTCTTGGTACGAAAAACAGAACTCGTAACTCCAGGTACATAGCTGCGGATCAAACCCAGCCCTCTGAGGCGCTGGAGCCGATGACTCAAACTCTCGGAGTCGAGCCCTGTCAGCTGCCTCAATTCCAGGTTGCTAAGACCCACCACAACACCAAATTGATCGGCATTCGCCAGCAATGCCCCCAGCAGCAATCGATTGCAGATGCTCAACCTGCTACGACCCCCTGGAGGCGCAGGTTTTCCATGCTTGGTGACAATCGCGCTTTCTTTCCGAGGCTTCGGCTGCGCACCCGATATTTCCGCAGGGATATCCGCTTCAGAAAAGAGCCGCTGCATATGTTCCGAGTGGAGGGCATGTGAGCATTGCTGACCCTCCGGAAGCACCAGTGACTGTGGTGCAACTTGATAGCTGACCTTTGGCCGACCTTTGCCGGTGGAGGCCGACTCGATACGCTCCACCAGGCCAGCCGCCACAAGCTCTCCCAACGCCGCAGTAACTGTTCCCTCCACCATATGCAGCTGCTTCGCAAGCAGCTTGCTTCGGATGTACTCGCCCTCACACCTACCAAGCGAGCTATCCCTTGCAATGGCTTCCAAGATGAATCGCGCCTCCGGCTCGCAGCCTGTCAGCCGATCCAGAACAGCCTGTATCTTGAGAGACATGCTCAAATATCTCTGATAAAAAATACAGATTATACACCCTGTACAAAACCAATCAGAGTTATATGTAACGTTACGAGTAACACAAAGCTATTAATGGCGAAACGAAGGGGTTCAGACCTAGAATGAACCAACAGAATCAGCGGGGAGGACGAGAGATGGGAGGCACTGCAGGCAGGCCCAAATGGCTGCGAAACGATGGAGGCGAGTGGGAATGGGTTTATAAGTACATGCGGCAAGCCACAGACCTAGGCATAAAAACCAGCTTCAGACACGCAACAAGGGGAAGGGCACCCAGCTACGAAATGGTCGCGGACGCGATTGCATACCTGCAGGAAACTCGTGACGGCTTGGAGTTCGTGACGAGACTGAGGAATGCTCTTCGACAGCATCGACATCGTTCAGTGAATTCAGAAAAAAACAGAAAGCCCTACTCGTTTACGCTCCCGGTTGAGACTAAGAAGGCCATAAGCGTCCAGGCAAAAAAACTGAAGATGTCCGGGGAAGAGTTAGTCGCAGACCTCCTCAGTGGCGCTGAAAAATCGCTTGAGGAGCACCGCAAGCGCGAACAGGCCCTGCAAGACGCCCTGGCGTACGAGCGTAAACGCCGCACTCAACTCGACGAGCGCTGGAAGGTGAAGCATGACGAAGCCATCAAACAGATCGAGCGACTGGCTACCGTACTAACCATGTGGGAACTCACCTCAGGGCAGGCCGACCCTGGCTTCGATGGGGACGAAGCCAGGCTTCAATCTGAGACGAAGAAAAAGGTCAGCGGCATTAAGAAGGCCATAACCGATGCCCTCAAAATGCATGCATTGCTGGAGGCAAGGCTGATCTGAGAGCCCCTTCCCGATCCAGGGCTCAGCCAGCGTGTGGGTCAGAGTGTGGGTCAAAATAAATTTCGATTATGAGTTTCAATAAAATCAGATAGATAAGCAAAAAGAAAACCGGCCACAAGCCGGCTTTTTTATTGCCTGTATCCCGTTGTACTAGGATGCCTCGATAAGAAGTAACAGAAGCCAAAACCTGAGTGCCGCGAGAGCAAGCAGTTTAAAAGCGCATCAAGAAGCTTGAACAGCAACTGTTGTTTAAGCGTTTGAAACGGTGGCCACTACTCAGAAGAAAGATTACGGCGCTTCGATCTTAAAAATCGACCAGGCAAGTGGTCTTGTAAGCCCAAAGGTTGACCATTGTTAGGTCGTGCTAGTTTTATCTATCAGCCACCAAGTGCGCAGTGGCTAAATTAATTTTGAAGCACACCCCTTACAACTTGAAACATGACAGAGCGATGGGCAGTGCAACTGTCAGAATCTACAACACAAAATGATCGCATTTAGCTCTGGGATAAAAAACGCCCAATGCAGTGCACCAGGCGTTATAGACTCCGGAGTAGTAACTGAATTGTATGCAGCTGCCTTTAGAAAGCAGCTGCATAAACTCTTATAGCAGTGAGACTAAAACACGAATCTTACGTCGCTGCTCATCAGATTTGGGGATATAAGTATTGCTTGTAGCACCATTTATATTCACAAAGTTATCACTGCCAATTGTACTTTCAATCTGCCACTGATATTTAAGTTCAGGCGCACAAGTACCAATACACGTCACTTCAGCAGATAAAGCCTGACCTACTTTGGGATGGCCTTGCGCGTCCAACCCTGTAATAACTACTGCAGACGGTGCAGCTGGGTTGTCATTCGGGTCTAGCGGGTTCAGACCTGTCGCCACTTCCTCACCGTCTGGTATGCCGTCGCCGTCAGTGTCCGGGTTGTTCGGGTCAGTACCCAACTTGCCTTCTTGGTAGTCGCTGATGCCGTCACCATCGGTGTCCACCTGGTCATTCGGGTCCAGCGGGTTCAGACCTGCCGTCACTTCTTCACCGTCTGGCATACCGTCACCGTCGGAATCCGGGTTGTTCGGGTCAGTACCCAACTTGCCTTCTTGGTAGTCGCTGATGCCGTCACCATCGGTATCCACCTGGTCGTTCGGGTCCAGCGGGTTCAGACCTGCCGTCACTTCCTCACCGTCTGGCATACCGTCACCGTCGGAATCCGGGTTGTTCGGGTCAGTACCCAACTTGCCTTCTTGGTAGTCGCTGATGCCGTCACCATCGGTGTCCACCTGGTCATTCGGGTCCAGCGGGTTCAGACCTGCCGTCACTTCCTCACCATCGGGCATGCCGTCGCCGTCGGAATCCGGGTTGTTCGGGTCAGTACCCAACTTGCCTTCTTCGTAGTCGCTGATGCCGTCACCATCGGTGTCCACCTGGTCATTCGGGTCCAGCGGGTTCAGACCTGCCGTAACTTCCTCACCGTCTGGCATGCCGTCGCCGTCGGAATCCGGGTTGTTCGGGTCAGTACCCAACTTGCCTTCTTCGTAGTCGCTGATGCCGTCACCATCGGTGTCCACCTGGTCATTCGGGTCCAGCGGGTTCAGACCTGCCGTCACTTCCTCACCATCGGGCATACCGTCGCCGTCAGTGTCCGGGTTGTTCGGGTCAGTACCCAACTTGCCTTCTTCGTAGTCGCTGATGCCGTCACCATCGGTGTCCACCTGGTCATTCGGGTCCAGCGGGTTCAGACCTGCCGTAACTTCCTCACCGTCTGGCATGCCGTCGCCGTCGGAATCCGGGTTGTTCGGGTCAGTACCCAACTTGCCTTCTTCGTAGTCGCTGATGCCGTCACCATCGGTGTCCACCTGGTCATTCGGGTCCAGCGGGTTCAGACCTGCCGTCACTTCCTCACCATCGGGCATACCGTCGCCGTCAGTGTCCGGGTTGTTCGGGTCAGTACCCAACTTGCCTTCTTCGTAGTCGCTGATGCCGTCACCATCGGTGTCCACCTGGTCATTCGGGTCCAGCGGATTCAGACCTGCCGTCACTTCCTCACCGTCTGGCATGCCGTCGCCGTCGGAATCCGGGTTGTTCGGGTCAGTACCCAACTTGCCTTCTTCGTAGTCGCTGATGCCGTCACCATCGGTGTCCACCTGGTCATTCGGGTCCAGCGGGTTCAGACCTGCCGTCACTTCCTCACCGTCTGGCATACCGTCACCGTCGGAATCCGGGTTGTTCGGGTCAGTACCCAACTTGCCTTCTTCGTAGTCGCTGATGCCGTCACCATCGGTGTCCACCTGGTCATTCGGGTCCAGCGGGTTCAGACCTGCCGTCACTTCCTCACCATCGGGCATACCGTCGCCGTCAGTGTCCGGGTTGTTCGGGTCAGTACCCAACTTGCCTTCTTCGTAGTCGCTGATGCCGTCACCATCGGTGTCCACCTGGTCATTCGGGTCCAGCGGGTTCAGACCTGCCGTCACTTCCTCACCATCGGGCATGCCGTCGCCGTCGGAATCCGGGTTGTTCGGGTCAGTACCCAACTTGCCTTCTTCGTAGTCGCTGATGCCGTCACCATCGGTGTCCACCTGGTCATTCGGGTCCAGCGGGTTCAGACCTGCCGTCACTTCCTCACCATCGGGCATGCCGTCGCCGTCGGAATCCGGGTTGTTCGGGTCAGTACCCAACTTGCCTTCTTCGTAGTCGCTGATGCCGTCACCATCGGTGTCCACCTGGTCATTCGGGTCCAGCGGGTTCAGACCTGCAGCGACCTCGTCCTTATCGGACATACCGTCACCGTCGGTATCCGGATTCTTCGGATCGGTCCCTAATTGCTCTTCTTCATAGTCGCTCAAGCCGTCACCATCGGTGTCAACCTGGTCGCTTGGATCCAGCGGATTCAGTCCAGCATCGACTTCGTCCTTATCGGACATGCCGTCACCGTCGGTATCCGGATTCTTCGGATCCGTTCCGTAATGCGCCTCTTCAATGTCGTAGAGACCGTCACCATCGCTATCCAATGGCTCCTGAACATCCAGTTGATAAGTGGCAGACGACTTAACCAGACCAGCGATTTCAAGGTAAGCAATTACCTGCACAGTATGGGCACCAATGCCCGGTGGGACCGTGATACTGCCAGTGCGGGAGTCGATGGTTACTGCCTGACCATTTACGGATTTTGTGTGATCTTTATAGGTCACTTCTCCTAGTTCATAACGCACCTGACTATTCTGACTCACCCCACGCAGCTCCGGGCTTTGAACAACCAAAGCCTCAGGAGCGGACGGCACAGGAGCAGTCAGTGACAATACGCTGAGTACAAACTCGAAGGGCTCAACACGCTTCTCTTTGTGTTTGTAATCCAGGACCACGCTGTAATCACGCTCAACAAAATCCTTACGGGCATCGGCCAGCGGACGGATTGCAGTCGCTTTGCGGGTGTTAAGTTGCTCATCCAGCGTCAGATCGAAACTCCAGTTGAGGCTTGCACCAAACTGCCAGTTGCCCTCGCCACCATTGATCTTTTGGTGTTCAGCTGTGAAACCAAGCAGAGGCATCGGCTGCCATTTCATACCGAAGCTATGGCCTTTAGGATTTTTCTCCAGCGAGCCGCTGCTGTTGACATCAACCCCATCGCCTTTCCACTGGAAATACTTACCAGTGAGCGCAACCTGAGGCGCCCCTGGTAGGGCGATTTCGCCACGAGCATCCCAACCCTTTGCCGGACGCTCATAGAGGTCATACAGCTCTGGGTCCTTGTTCAGCTGATCTTCACCCGATTCCTTCCAGCCGCTAATCGGCGCATATACGTTGGCAGCCAGGCGGGCGCTGTTACCCCAGGCTTCAACACCCACGCTTCCGCGGGTATGGTCACGCGTGAAATCCTGATCAACAAAGGCGTTGGTACCGACCATCAGGTCTGGGGAGACCTCATGACGATAACCAACACCCAGGTTACCGATATTGCGCTCGCCAACAGTTCGCGTACCGATCTGAGCAAATGCGATGCCGTCTTTGTTTTCCAGCAATGGATGCAGGTAATCCAGCTCAAGATCAACATCGTGGGTATCAACATTGGTACGCACATTGACCCGGGCACGGCCAAAGGAGCCCAGCAGTTCCTGCGTTTCCTGCGACAGGGCACTGCTAGCACCGGCAGCCGCTTGCTGAGCCAGTAGGCTCATCGTATCCTGGCCCGCGCCATCATTCTTCACACGGTTCTCATGCGCTTGTCCAACACTGGACAGCAATTGAGCAACACGCTGCTCATAGGCCTGATATTGTCGGCGGGAACCTTCGCTGACTTCTGCTGAGGCATTTTTCAGCGGGGCAGGCAGCAGAATCAGTTCGCCACGTTGCAAACTGGACACATCGGCTTTACCCATCGCCAGTGCATTCAGGCGTGACAATTCAGCCGTAGAGCGGTTATTGGCCAACGCCAGCGAAGCAATGCTCTCGCCCTGACGCAGCGAGTACAAAATGTAGGATGGGTAGCTGGACGTTTCGCCGGTGTGACGATTCGGGATCAACCAAACATGTCCGGCCCATCCCAACTCACTGAGTTGGGCGCGCAATGCAACAAGTTCTGCCTCTGGCACATCAAAACGCTGCGCAATCTGGCTAAGGGTTTCGCCTTGGACCACATGCAGGATGAACTCTTGATCATTCACCTGAATAGCATGCTTAGCTATCTGATCCCCCGTAGTGGCGGCGACTGCCAATGGAGCCAGTGCTACTTCATAGCCATAAAAGAAAAGTGCCATACCAGCCCATGCTGGTGTTCTTTTGCCTTTAGCTTGTGCGCGAGCACTACTCTGGGAAGTAGTAGTGTTAGACCGGGATTGATTAGACATATTGAAACCATCTCTGCTTCTAACTGGATGATTTCAATTATTCGAAATAGCTCTCATAAAATGAGCCAGCACACCCCTATAGGCATGTAGGGATTATCCTAAGCACCACAGCAATGCTCATTCGTCGTCATCGTAACTTAATAGTGGCCCGCTCATCTTCTCCCTACTGCACCTCAATGCCATAACCGTGGACAAGCTAGCCTTTGGTTGCACTGCCGTGAGTGCTGATCGCATTTCCAAGTGCTACCTGCTACACAAAGACTGCTTGGGATTTCATAGTGAGGCTTCTGTGAACGATGCTTCCTTAGTCATCGTGTAGGAAACCATTAGACGCTATTGATCGCGCTAAGCGTAATAACGATCGCAGCGGTTAAGAACGCCAGAAGCAGAGGCGAGCAGTCACGGCTTAGGGCAATAAAGCTCGTAAAGCGTCCCCAAAATTTGCAGCGCTTTTGGGTCTTTGACGGAATAGAAGATGCGCTTGCCTTCGCGACGAGTGTCGACCAGTCCTTCAGCACGAAGTACCCGCAAATGCTGGGACAGATTAGGTTGGCCAATGCCCAGCATTTCTTCCAGCTCCCCCACGGAACACTCGCCCTGGCTTAGCTGGCACAGCAGCAAGAGACGATCAGGATGACTCAGAGAGCGCAAAACCGCTGCTGCTTCTGAAGCGGCCTGCCGCATGAGCAGAATATCCATAGGCCAGTATCAATTCTCGAGGGTTGGATCAGTCGCGCAGGATATAAGAATTTCGAAGACTTTTCCGTTAATTCGGCAAGCGCAGCGTATCCCAACATGAAGGGGATTGATGGAACGGCCCAGCAGGCTTGCAGACTAGCGCGAGCGCTTGTCGTCATGGGCTTTTGGGCATGCGATGTAGTACAACTCACCGTCGGGCATGTAACAAAAGCCTCCGTGCCCTGTTCTGTCATATCGCAGCCGCCAACGTAGAAGTAGAGTTAAGCGATGTAGCGTTGGGGATGCACAGCAAAGCTGTCGGAAACTTTTCATTTACCACTCCGAAACTGGGCCTAAATAGCGCCTCGCCTCAATCACCACATTGTTAAGCACAGAGTTTGTTTTACCCTTGAAACGACGGGGCACACAGCCCTGTCGACACTGATTAAGAGGCTTTTTTTACCTTCTCTTTCTCGGCCGCCTTCCGTTTTTTGAAGACGCTGTCCATGTAGGTTTTATCGTTTTTGGTGAGTTTCTTCTCCACCGAGACAAACAACTCCTGCTCCTCTTCCTTGATATGGTGCAGGTATTCCTCCTTCACCTTCTTAAAACGCAGGAGCCAGCCGCTGGAGGACATGTCAGTCTCTGCGAGCTCCTCCAGCAGATCATCCATTTCTTTGTGCTCGGCAACGGCGTGACGGCCATCTTCAGTAATTTCGGGTTTACGCAGTACGGTCGACCATAGCGCCTGTTCTTCTGCAGCGGCGTGACCTTTGATTTCTGCGGTCAGTTCGGCAAACAGTTTTTTGCGTGTTTCAGAGGCACCCTTGGTTTCTTCTATTTGAGCGATGAGCTGGCGGTGATGGTCGTGGTCTTCAACCAACGTTCCAAAAATTGCTGGGTCGCCCCGAAACTTAGTATTGGGTTTGCTTCCGATATTAGCCATGGTGTTTCCACTCCTTGCTCTTGGATCGAGATGACGGAGACTCATCCCCTGCGTGGTCATCGCCAGCGAGAGAGCTGAGACCGGCTCAACTACGTCTGTTCAGGAAAGGTTTCCGTGCAACAAGGATAGATAAGGAATACAAACGTGCTGCTCACTCGGCATGCCACTGATCGAATGAGTCGCGCTGTGGCGTCCAGGCTTTACCCCGCTTGAGGTACTCATCGTTTATTCGGTGCCTCAGCGCTCAGTCTTGGGCAAACGGCCGCGGTAGTCGGTGGCCAACTCACTAGAGCGTACGTCATCCGTAGCCATTTTCATCAGCCACGTTATCCGTGACGATCGCACATTTTTCTGTCGTGCTCACTGGCGCGCGAATAAACGCCACTTATGCGAGATGCTGGATAAGATAAAGTCAGGGTAGTTCCAGACATTGACTGACTCGCCGTTCACAAGGGCGAAACGGCCAATGTAGGATCGCGCTATACGACTATGCTGCGCATCCGGTTAACAGGAGTTTACGAATGACCACAGAATGGCTCGATCTTCCGGCACCAGCCGGTCTGGCGGGATTTTTTATCGGCGCCTTATTACGCCGTAAGGTGACCGGGTGTGAGCTGCCTGCGCTGGGTGTCCGCTGCCCAGTTACGGTCGATACCAAACACCTCGAACGCTACCGCAAGATTTGTGGATTCACCGACGAACATCACCTTCCGGCCACCTACCCTCATCTGCTGACCTTCCCCTTGCAGATGCAGTTACTGACCGATAAGCGCTTCCCCTTTCCGCTGCTGGGGTTGGTTCACCTGGAAAATCACATCCGTGTAGTACGCCCCCTGGCTGGACTGGGCCCGTTCACCCTAACTGTGCAGCTACAAGATTTACAGCCCCACGCCAAAGGCGTGACCTTCAGCATGCTGTGCCAATTACACGATCAACTGGGCCTACTTTGGCAAGGCGACAGCCGCTACCTGTGCCGCTCGATCAAGTTGGATCAGCCGCCCGCTGAGCACGTAAATGAGGAGCCCCTTCCACAAACCACCCTCACCAGTTGGCAAGCCCCTGCAGATATCGGCCGTCGCTATGCGCGGATCGCCGGGGATTACAACCCGATCCATATGTTTGCCCTGACTGCCAAACTGTTTGGCTTCCCCCGCGCCATCGCCCACGGGCTGTGGAACAAAGGCCGCGCACTGGCGGAGCTGGGCGAACGCTTGCCCAAGGCAGGGTATGAAGTAGGGGTACGCTTTCAAAAGCCGGTGCTGTTGCCCAGCCAAGTGCATTTACAGGCCAGTGATGATGCTGCGCAGGGGCAGTTTTCGATAACAGGGGATAAAGGCCAAAGCCACTTCAGTGGCTACTGGCGTAGGGATTAGGCAGGCTGCCCCGATGGTTAGCCTGCCAGTCTCACTTAGAAGATGCTGAACGGGTAATCCACCACCACCCGGTATTCATCCGCGTCCGCATTACCACGGGTGTTGCCGGATGCGGTGTAACCCTGGCCGTTGCGGTGCGTTGCCCAGCGCGCGGTGACCGTCATGCCCTTGGCTTTGCCCGAAGGTACGGCATAGCGCAAACCAATGTCCCGTTCCCAGTGTTTGCCGTCTTTGCCATCAGCGTTGTAGATGTAGCCATAGCCTTTGCTATTGGGATCAACCCGCGTCAGATCTGCCTCACCCCGCGCATAGGAGGCGGTGAACTGGAAGTCTGGCGCTCCGATAAAGCCCAGATTGGCCGCATATTGCAGCTTCCAGGACAGCTCGCCCGGTGCGTTAAAGTCAGAGTACTGCTGGGAGTTAGGCAGATAGAGGAACGAGCGGTCGTACTGGCTGAGGTAGTCAAACGGCGTGTTGCCGTCGATCTTTTGTACGCTGAACGCCAAGCTGTGGCCGTGACCAGCCAATGTCAGGCCACCGCTGTAGGTATCGTTCTCGATCCGCCCAAGCTGGCTGCTGCCCGTATCACGGGTATGGTAGAAGTTGGCGAACGGGGTGAGGCTCCACTGCGGAGTCAGCTGAAGCGGCCAACTAATCCCCGCGTAAGTTTGCTGCCAGATATCACTGAGTCGGCCGCTATAGACCTGTAACGAAAAAGACTCTGGCGCGTGATAGGAAGCCCCCAGCCAAGACAGCGAAGAACTATCAGTATCAGCCCTCACACCGGCCTTGTTACGCGAACCATAGTTACTCACAAGATCGCTGCGGCCACTCTGATTTCTCAGGCGAAACGCATCCACCCAGCCCGTATCCAGCGTCAGGTTTTCCACTGAATAATTGCGCAGAGTGATCCCCCTCAGGGTTTGCGGAAACACCCGCCCCATGCCGCCACCAGCAACGGGGTTTTCGACAATCTGGTCACCGGCAATCATCAGGCTACCGAAACCCCGAAATTTAAGGGCCGCTCCCGCAGCGGAGAATTGCGACTCAGGCTCCCCCTTGCTGTTAAGCGGCATCGCCAGCACCCCGCCGGAGCCACCACCGCCATCGAGCTTCAGGCCATAGAAGCCATGCACATCAACGCCGACGCCAATCGGCGTATCGGTGTAGCCCGAGCGAAACGAGAGGAACACACCCTGCACCCACTCTTTAGGATCGCGACTACCTGACTCATGGTTATCGCGGGTCTGATAGTAGTTACGCAGCAGACCGCGAAACGAAGATCCTTCAACGAAACCCGGCGTCACCTGCATTTCTGCTTTTTGCCGCACGTTCACATCACTGTTGATGTCATCGCGCTGGTCCATCGAGTTATCAGCCAGGGCCATTGGCGAAACCAGGCTGATACCCAATACAGCCTTGGCGCAGATCAGGTTTCGAGTGCAGTTATTCATGGGGCGATCCTTGTCCTTTTGCATCTTCATCCAACACCGTTACGGTGGCAGTGGTCCCGGCGCGCAGTCGCTCCTTGCCGGCATAATCAGGGTCAATGCTAATTCGCACAGGAACACGCTGTGCCAGTTTGACCCAGGTGTAACTGGGATTAACGTTGGCCAACAGGCGGCTGCCCGGTGAGTTTTCGCGATCAGTGATGGCGTAAGCGATGCTCTCCACCGTGCCGTCAAAGGTCTCGCCACTCATCAACTGAATGCGCACACGATGGCCTTCAACAACGTGAGGCAACTTAGTTTCTTCAAAGTAACCACTGACATAGAACGAGGCGCTGTCCACCAGCGCCAGCAAGCCGCTGCCAACCGTGGCGTAGTCGCCCTCGCGGGTTAGCAGGTTGGTGACATAGCCACTGACCGGGGCAATAACCCGGGTACGCTTGAGATCGAGTTCCGCTTGGTGCAACGCGGCCACGGCAAGCTGCACATTGGCTTCGGCTAAGCCCAGGTCGGCCTGGTTCCGTAACAACTCAGCCTGCGCCACGCTGACATCAGTGCGCGAGCGCTCCCACTCTTCCCTGGATACCGACGAAGCCTGCGCCAGCACCTTTCGCCGGCGCTCCTCGCTTTGGCGCTGAGCCAGTTGCGCGGTACTGGAACTGATAGCCGCTTGGGCCAGACCGAGACTGGCTTGCGCCACATCGACAGATCGGCGCGCGCGCTCCACGGCCAACTGATAGGGCTCAGGGTCGATCTGCAACAGCAGCTGGCCTTTATCCACATGCTGGTTATCGTGCAGTGGCAGGCTGACGATACGCCCCGAGACATCCGCCGAGAGCGTCACCACATCCGCCCGCACCCGGGCGTCCCGCGTCCACGGCGAACGGGTGTAATGCTCCCAGGCAAACCAGCCAAGTACCAAGGCGAGTGCCAATACCAGCAAGGTGATCAGCATTGCGGCCAGTTTTTTGATGTTCATACATTCCCCATCCACAAAATCACCCCTGCACAAACGCAGGTGTACAACGCTCCTTCGAAAAGAGCCTCATGCCAGACAAACTTCATAAGCCCTGTCTTGCGGACCAACCAATCCAGTACAAAAAAGATCGGCAAAGCCAACAAAATGGCCTGGGCAAGGGGTGGCAGGTAAAGCCCGCCAATTTCAAAATCAATGGGCAAGTTGCGGCTCTCCTTGCGGGTCTGGCTGCATGAAATCGCTGTAGCGTTCGATAAACGACGCCACGATTAGCAGTGCAACGTTGATGCGAAACAACGACCACAGTTGCTGCTGAACAGTGGCAATCGCCGCGCTATGGCGTTGATCCAACTCGGCGCCGAACTGACGCAAGTCAGTCGCCAGCCTGACGTGATCAATCAGCTGACGATTGATCATCAATGCGCCTACCTGATCGACCATCGCGTGCAAACGCGCCTTAAGCTCACTGCCCAGGTAATCCCCATTGATGGCCTGCTGCTTAAGTTGATGAAGGGCCAGACCAACCGACATACAGGCCAGGCTGACCTCATACAAGCGCTTGCCCTGCGGGTCACTTACGGACGGCAACAGGCCGAGCATCATCGTCAAGCGATCGACCATGCGGCTCTCGAAAGCGAAACGCGGGGCATCCCCGTCAGGTGACTGCAACAATGCCCAAGCTTGAGCACGGCTTTCGCGGTACAAACGCTGAATACGGCGCAGCGGGTTGAAAGGGAAAACCAGCATATAGACCAGCAACGAGAGCACACCGGCAAAGGTGTATGCCCCGATAAACTCGAGCCATTGCATGGCGCTGTTATGCCAAACGGTAATGTTCTGCGGCCCGACCATTAGAAAGGTTGAGAGGCCAAGCCCCATGCTAATACCCGCCGTAAGCGGACTCGCCAAACCGGCTGAGACCACATACAGCAAGGGGATGAGAAACATCACCAGCATTTCGATGTCGCCCACTGACGGTAACAGCGCGAACTGGTAGACCGCCGACACCACCACCGCCAGACCAAACCCACGCACGTAGTTCTGGCTGGCCAACAAGGGCCGAGGGAAGGTGGCCATCAGTGAGCAAAGTACACCCACCAAAATGATCCCGCCTCGCGCGCCATCCCAGCCTGTTTCGATCCACACCAGACCAGCCGTCATCAAGGCGATGAAGGCCCTTACGGCATTCATGCCCGCAAGCCGGTAATCCATATACAACGGGTTACTAAGTTGCTCTGGATAGATGCAATTGGCCTCATGTCCACTCTGGATGGCATCGCTTAATTGCAGAATCTCATCCAGTTGCTGCAACAGCCTTGCCTGCTCCCAACGCAGCGCCCAAGCCAATGAGCGCAGATGATCGGGTATCGGATCACTGAGGTTCTCTGCTCGCTGAGCCAGCTCGTCAAAGCGCTGCTGGAGCTCTTTGAATTTCTCCCTGGATGCGTGCGGCAGAGATCGCCCATGCAGAGCCAGCTCCTCAAGAAAAGCGACCTCATCAGCCCGCAGCCGCTGAATTTCTTCAGGAAGATCACCGACCCAACGATCCTTGATAAGGATGCGCTGGTGCCGTAACACGGTGAGCCGGGACGTCAGCAATACCAACTGGTTACGCAACAACTGCACCATTGCGTTTGCTTTGCGCAGCCTGGGAGCATCGAAATACAGGTGGCGGCGTAGCCCCTCAAGGGCAGAAATCTCGCCCAGCAGTTGCATTTGCCGTTGCTGGAAAGCCGCATCGCTCTCATCGGTGCGAATCACTTGTGCGGCGTGCTCAGCCATCAACTTGATCAGGTGATCAGTCTTGGCGAAATAACCTCGGGCCACCGCACCTGGACGTGCAGTCAGCAAACTGACCACGGCGACACACACTACGGCGAGCAAGGTTTCAGTCACCCGCGTTACAGCCAGCATCACCGTGTTCTGTTGATCAGGCACGGCGAGCAAAGCGACGACTACAGCCGTAAATCCACTGAGCACAAAAGCGTGGGAGTTGGTGTAGCGCAGCAGTGTTCCACCAGCAGTACAAAACGCGAGCCACAACGACAGCGTGACCAGAAATGGCAGAGGCGCCTGAGGGAAAACTCCCATGATGGCAACCGCCACCGCCGCCCCCACCGTGGTCCCAATGACTTGAGCGAAACTACGTTGCAGGGCCATGCCCGCCAGGGGTTGGCTGACGATGAATACAGCCATGACCGCCCACTTCGGCTCCGCCAGATCAAAAATGAATGACAGGTAAAGCGTCAGCAGTGCGGCCAGGGTCGTGCGCAAGGCAAACAGAAAAGCAGCCTGATTGGGCCTGAATACCGCCTTGAAATACGTAATATAAGCTTGCATCGGATCTCGATCCCTGAGTCCGGAAAGTCGACTGAGCGATCAATCCGGAAGGCGCGGGGCCTTTAGCCGTTCACCTTTGTAACCAGGGACAAGCCCAAAGCGCTCGGTGTTTTCACTGTTCCAGCCAGCCAGTGCTTGCTGGATGTCTTCCTTGCTGTGCCCGACAAAGTTCCACCACAGGTAAATCGGACTGTCGAAGGGCACACCGCCCAACAGCAGCGCTCTGGCGCCCTGCTCGGCCTGCACATCCATCTCAGTCAGGCCGCGCCCGACAAACGCCAGCTCATTGGCCGCGAAGGTCTCACCGTTGATTTGCACAGAACCTTCAAGCACCAGAACGCCGTACTCGAACGTTTTTTCCAACTTAAGCTGACTGCTGGCGGTGGCCTGCCAGGTCAGGTCGACGCCCACCAGCGGTGAGAAAATCCGTGTCGGCGCCTCACGGCCTTCAAATGTCCCAGCCAATACGGTGAATTGCAGGCCGTTATCGCTCCAGACAGGCAAATCTGGGTAATGGTCGAACGCGGGGGCACAGTCTTTATCAGCCTTAGGCAAGGCGATCCACAGCTGCGCGGCGTGAAGATGGCGTTCGCCCTCTGGAGACTCCTCTGTGTGGACAATGCCGCGGCCAGCCGTCATCAGGTTCACCTGTCCCGGACGAATCAGCTGCTCGTTACCTAGGCTGTCGCGGTGCAAGCCTTCTCCACGAATCATCCAGGTAAACGTTTGCAAGCCGCTATGCGGATGCGGCCCAACGTCCAGGCCCTCAGCATCATCAAACTCAGCAGGACCTGCGTGATCAAGAAAGCACCACGCCCCAATCAGCTTACGCTGTGAGTCTGGTAGTACCCGATTAACACTCAGTCCACCACCAATAGTTGCTCCCCGTGCACGGATGCGCAAAATCTGGCGCACACCATCGACCACAGGACAATCTGCAGAGGTGTAAAGCTGGCATTCAACATCCCGGTTGCTCATCAGGCAGTCCTCTTATTTACCGCTAGCTATTTTCGTGACCTGAATCACAGTTTAACCAATCCAAGACGAAGCTACACATTGGGCCCAGGGCCAGCCCTCTTGAAGCTTGGGTCATTGTCGAACAAGACAGGCCAGCGAGGTAGCCGCCTTAAAACTGCACCATAGAACCAAATAAAAGACTGAACGAGTGGAACACGGCTCTAAATCGCGATAAAAAGTGAGAAAGTCCACACCTAAAGTGTTGGCGTTTTGCTCCGCGGACTTTATCTTTCCGGGCGCCAATACCGTTCGTCGGGTTACGAACACCTGACGACTACGGACTCACCTGCCAACAAATACCTATAAGCCAGCGAGCCCTCCATGTTGAAACGCCTGATTATCGCCTCAGCCCTGTGCTGCAGCAGCGCAACGACCTTTGCCCTTGATCCTTCCGGCCAGCGTTACGTGGACCAACTGGTGCAAGGTGGTGCCGTGTCCATCCGTGATGCAGCACAAAGCATCTACCACAGTAGCTACCGCGATGTTGAAACCTTGGACGTAGCAGCCGAAGTGTTGTTACAGCGCTATCGCAACGCCTCCGACAACACCACCAGCGATGCCTTGGCATGGGTGTGTAAGGCGCTGGCCAGCTCTGGTAACGGCCGCTATAAAGCCGTGCTGGACGAAGTGGTTGCCAACTCCAATAACCGCAAAATGAATCGCCACTGCCAGAAAGCAGCGAGCAGCTTGAGCGCAGGTGCCTCAACCTACGTAGCAGGCAGTGTGAACCTCAACGCTTATCGCAATGGCCAGGGCAAACCTGCCGCCAACACCACGGCGGCAGCAGCCCCGGCGCGTACCGTCAGCGTGAGCGGCACGGGTGCGTTTTCCAACGTTCGCCAAGGCATGAGCATGGATGAGGTCAACGCCCTGCTAGGCGCGCCGACCGCCACCTATTCGCACCAAACCGGCAAGGCATGGATTCCCTTTAACTTTAAAGGCAAGGACATTGCCCGCGTGGTCAACCTGTACAAAGGCAAAGGCCGCATCACCTTCTCCCAAGAGAGCATGTACGCCAACGTATGGCGCGTGATGGAGATCACCAGCAACCCGAACGAAAGCGGTTACCCGTAAACGTTAGGAGCTTTGCCGACTTGAAGACAGGTCGGCAAAGACCGAAGCTATGCGCTCTTGCTTGGAGCGCCCATGAATATCAGTGAACTAACCGCACGCCTGCATGCCATCCGTGATCGTAACGACTGGAAGCAGTTTCACAGCCCGAAAAACCTGGCCATGGCCGCCAGCGTGGAAATGGCCGAGCTGGTGGAGATTTTCCAATGGCTGACTGAAGACCAGTCACGCCAGTTACCCGCTGAGAAACTGGCCCATGCTGGCCAGGAAGTCGGTGACATCGTCCTCTATCTCCTACTCCTGTGCAGCGAACTTGGGCTGGACATGAATGAAGTTGTACGGGCCAAGCTGGCCGACAGTGAAAGGCGCTTTGCTCATGTCTGATCGCCACTTTGACGAACTTGCCACACGCTTTGCCGAGAAGATTTACGGTGGCGCCAAGGGTGCAATCCGACTCGCCGTTTTGCAGGCAGACCTTAAAGAAGCCCTGCCCGATCGCCCCCTGCGCGTCTTGGATATTGGCGCAGGTCTTGGCCACATGTCGTTGTGGCTGGCACAACAGGGGCACAGCATCACCGTCACGGAGCCGGCCGAGCCCATGTTGCAAGGTGCCCGCGAGCGCTTCGCCGCTGCCGGTCAACAGGCCCAGTTTATTCAGGCGGCATGGCAAGAACTGCCTGATCTGCTGCACGAGCCGTACGACCTGATGGTCTGCCATGCTGTTCTGGAATGGCTTGCCGAACCTCACACCATCCTGCCGGTACTGCACCAGCTGTGTAAGCCTGAAGGCTGGCTGTCATTGGCGTTCTATAACAAAGATGCGTTGATTTACCGCAACCTGCTCAAAGGCCACTTCCGCAAACTGCGCAAGGAAGAGTATGCGGGTGAAAAACAGAGCCTGACGCCGCAAAAACCACTCGACCCACGTGAACTGGCGTCCAGACTTGAGGTCGATTGGCATATCGAAAGCCAAAGTGGCGTGCGTGTTTTCCACGACTATATGCCGCAGCCCTTTCAAGCCAAAGCTGAGCTGTCCGAGCTGCTGGAGATGGAACTGGCACACCGTCGCCATCCGGCGTTTGCCGGGCTTGGACGGTATCTGCACTGGATTTGCCGACCCACTAAACGTTCATAACTGATTCCAATCGCTGCCCATAGGCAGCAGGAAACCGCAATGAAACTGCTCGGTGCGTTATTACTGCTGATCAGCCTGACCGCCTGCCAGAGCCAGAACCCTTATGTGGCAGACGGTAAACCGCTGCCACCTGCGCCAGCCTCGGCCGCGCAGCACCTAGACCGCAGCGCCTACCCGGCTACTCCCCGTGATTTCGCTCGCTACCGCAGCTGGCGTTGGCAGCAGTTACCAGCGGCAACCAACTGGGCCAGCTCAGAAGACATTCAGCAAGCCGTGAGCAACGCCCTCGACCAGCGCGGCCTTCGCCCGCAACAAAGCGATGCTGCCAGCGACCTATTGATCAAGACCGAACTGCGCCAGGAACAACGCCTGCGTCAGGTGGTAGATGATTACGGTGGCTACTATGGTCGGGGTTACTACGGCCATGACTATTACGGTGACCGCTATGGCATGTGGGGCAGCGCCCCGCGAGTACGCACTTACCATGAAGACGTGCTGGTGGTGCGCATCGAGTTCTACGACAGTACAAGCAAGCAGTTACTGTGGAGCACCAGCGCAGAATCCCTTGCTGACAAAAACCAGCGCAGCCAGACGCTGCATCAAGCCGTGAAACTGGCGCTAGATGATTATCCCCCCTATTGATATCAGGAGACTGCCATGGGCAAGTCGCTACTGCTTCTTCCCTTTGTTCTATTACTCAGTGCCTGCCAAAACCTGCAGCTGGAACGCGATTTTGATCCAAACCGTGATTTTGCCGCCTACCGCAGCTTCAGCTGGGCTGAAACCCCGGTGCAGTTCAAACCGACCGACCCTCGCCTCACCAGTGATCTGACCAGCCAACGCATCCAGTACGCCGTCAACGAGCAACTTGAACAGCGGGGCCTGCGCCCTGCGACACAAGGCAGCAGTGCCGACCTCAAGGTACAAGCTTGGGTTATTGTGGATAACCGTCAGGAGCAGATCACCAGTAGCAATGCAGGCTGGGGCTACCCATGGGGATACTGGGGCGGAACCGGCTACGTTGAAACCCGCACCTTGGATTACCAGGTCGGCACCCTGCAAATTGATCTCTTCGATGGCAAGGACGGCAAACTAGTCTGGCGTGGCAGCACACAAGAAGTGCTGCGTAACAACCAACCCGGCCCTGCCGAGCGCAGCGCAGCCATTCGCAAAGCAGTCACAGACGTACTGAGCCAATACCCACCACGTTAAGGACACTGCAATGAGCCATAACCCGCACTTCAGCCATCGCCCCGTAAACGCCAGCGACCTTGAAGACGTTATCGCTTTTGTGCAAAACGCGGACGAACTCTTCTACAGCTACCCCAAAGGGCATTGGCCGCTGACCATCGGCCAACTGGCCGCCACAATGGCTGAACGTCGTGACTGCACCGTGGCACTGGTCGACGGTAAAGTCGCCGGGTTTTCCAACTTCTTCCAATGGCAATACGACGGCTACTGCGCCCTGGGCAATCTAATGATCGCCCCTTGGGCTAGAGGCAAAGGCGTGGCCCAGTATCTGATTGAGGTGATGGAACAACTGGCTCAGCAGCATTACCACGCCAAACAACTGCGGGTGTCCTGCTTTAACGGCAACAGCGCTGGCCTGCTGCTGTATCCCAAGATGGGGTACAGCCCTGTGGCGGTCACAGAACGTAGCCGGGGCGATGAGCGCGTCGCGCTGATCCAGTTCAGCAAAACCCTCTGAATCAGCGCAGCAGCATTAGGCGCTGGGGCTGCGGAAAACGTCCAGAATCCGTCCACGCCCCTGCTCAGACAGCAGGTAGTGGCCGGTTTCAAGCTCAATAATGGTCTGCGCAGAACGCAGGTGAGTCAGCACCGTCAGCAGCTTCCCATCTGCCCCCAGCAACAACAGGCGGGCACCATGGGTGGCATCTTCCGTTATCCACAAGCCATCACTCGAACACTCCACATAACCCGGAGCATTCAGACCGCTGGCCACCACGGAGTCGTTACCGTCCGGGTTCCAACGTTTCACCAGACCATGGGTCTTCTCAGTGTAATAAATCGCGCCGTCCGTACAGGCTGCAATCCCCTCACCCTGAACCAGCCCTTCGCGCAGGACCTTCACTTCAGCCGTTTGCGGGTCGTAACTGAACAAGCGCCCATCTTGCTTGCGATCTTCAATGGCATAGAGGAGACGCCCATCGGTCGCCACACCTTCAATACTGTCGGCATCAAACAGCTTCTGCACGTTACCACTCTGATCCAGCAGCAGCGGTAAGGCACCCCCTTCTTGCCCAACGATCAGAGAGCCGTTGAACATGACTAAACCATCAGGCTTAGAAAGCCCGGTCAGCACCTCACTCATCTCACCATTGGGTTTGCGCAACAGGATCTTGCCGCGCTGGCTGGTGAACTCCTGGCTTAGGTACAACCCCACTCGCTCATCCATAGCCAAGGCACTGACCATGGGAATCTTGTCGGCAAATACCTTGTAAGCCCACCCATCAGCGGCGGAAACAGGATGCAGGTGTCGCCAGGCTGGGTAGGCACCAATTGCCAGCACAAGCAGGACAAACAGTCCCAACCCTTTCCACCACCACTGTTTCAATCCACGCCCCATTTCCGCCCCTCACTTACGACCTGAGTGAATTTGCCCGTTGGGGCGCGGCGAGATTAGCCGGGCAAGTGTGAATAAATCGTTATTTATAAAACCAGTCGTCTCTTCGCACCTTAACGATTTCTTCACGTCTAACAGTGCAGAGTGCGGAACGCTCTTACTAAGGAATCGGTTATGACTCACACCTTATGCAAACGTATTGCCGTATTGGCGCTGTCACTGCTGATGGCACCACTGTGTCTGGCGGCGGCGGAAAAGCCGACAAAGGTTTTTGGCTGGATTGAAGAAGGCCAGCTGATGCCGGAAAAAGTCACCTTGAAGATCAAGCTGGATACCGGAGCCCTGACCTCCTCCATGGATGCTAAAGACTTGGAACGCTTCGAAAAGAACGGCGAGCACTGGGTACGCTTCAATGTCGAGGTTAAAGACAGCAAAACCGGCGAAGACGTAAGCATCCCCTTCGAGCGCCGGGTAGAACGCAACGTCAAAGTCCGAGGTGCTGGCGGCTCCGAACGTCGCCCGGTGGTGGTCATGAGCCTGTGTATTGGCAATCAGGTCTACAACGAACAGTTCTCCCTAAAAAACCGCGGGAAAATGCTCTACCCCGTACTTATCGGCCGCCGCACTTTGGAACACTTAGGGGCGGTGGATGTGTCTAGGACGTTTACGAATAAACCTAGCTGTGAGAATGCACAAAGCAACAGATAACTGCCGTATTGACTGCACGTTTACGGTTGAGCCTTAACCTGTGCAGTCGACCTCACGCTCAACTGTTGTCGAATCCAATCCACGTTCTCGGCGGTAAACAGCCGCTCGATATTGATCCAGATCGGATGGAAGCCATAACCGCCTTTTTTCATCTCTCTGAGAGCATCCTCAATCGACCAACCCTCGAAGATGATCCTGTACATGGCAACACTGGCACCGGTTCGATCCGAACCGTGGTAACAGTGAATCAGCACCTTTTCATTGGCCACCTGCGCGTCGCGCATGGCCTTCATGACGCGAAGCAAGTCATCCCGAGAGATAGCCCAAGTGTGGATAGGAATATGCACTCGCCTGAACTCATCAGAAGAAAGCACCTCCTTGTCCTTGTCACGGGAGCGTAAATTAATGACCACGGAGATCTCGTGCGCCTTTAACTGCTCAACCAGAGCAGCGCTGGGTTGTTCACTGCGAAACACCCAAGGGCTCATTTGGTAGAAATTGTGCGTCTCACTGACCAGTGTTCCCCAGTGCTGAGGCCTCTCCTGCTGGTCAAGCGCCAATGACGGCAAAGCAGAAAACGCTAGTGCTAAACCAATTACAAATGAGGTCAACAGTTTTTCCATAACGCCACACGCTCCTTAATCCCTTAATACACATCCATCGAACTATCCCCATACACCACGGTATAAGCAGATAGACCGGATTTATACCTTAGTTCCACACGTTGTTATGCCAACCGCCCACCAAGCTTGGCCATGAGGGTATAAGTCCCCCAAAGAAATCGACGACAAGCAGATAACCGCCTTTTCGGCACTGAGTAGAATCAACGTGTGAACCCCGCTCTCAAGGAGTTACAACATGGCGTCTCCCCCCCAAATTCTGATAGTTGGTGCATCCCGAGGTATTGGCCTTGGTCTGAGTAAAGCGTTTGTTGACGCAGGTTGGACGGTGCACGCAGTGGCCCGCTCACTGCACAACAGCCCTCAGCTGACTGCACTGGCCAGACAATACGAAAGCCAGATTCAACTGATTGAGTGCGACCTGCTCCAAGCGGATGCCGCGCACGTGATCAAACAGGCGCTGGATGAGCAGAAGCTGCAAGCTGCTCTGCTTAATGCTGGGGTTTATGGCCCGGCACACCAGGACCCGAAACAAGCTGATGCAAGCGAAATCGGTGCTTTGTTTCAGGTCAATGCCGTGGCCCCTGTAGCACTTGCCCAGCAGCTCACATCCTCCATTACAGAAGGTGGTGTAATCGGGTTCACCAGCTCGCAAATGGGCAGCTTACAACTTAACCATGCCCAGGCAATGCCACTCTATGGTGCGAGCAAGGCCGCCTTAAACAGCCTTCTGCTGAGCTGGAGCAGCACGTTTGAGCAACTGCCCTGGAGCTTGCTGGCCATTCACCCCGGCTGGGTACGAACGGATATGGGAGGGCCAAACGCTACACTGAGTGTTGAACAAAGCGCTCAGGGCATCGTTCAGGTCATTACCTCGCACATCGGACGTAACCACTGTGCGTTCGTCGACTACCAGGATACCGAGCTCCCCTGGTAAGAGCATCCTGAAGCATTTTGCGACATAATTCGCCGCCCTTTTTCAGGAGTCTGCCTAATGCCTGCAATGCCTTGGTGGTTGCTTGTCCTTCCGTTGCTGGCAGGTGCTCTGATGCCCTTGCAGGCGGGTATTAACGGACAGCTGGCTAAACACCTTTCTAGTGTTCTGGCCGCTGCGCTGATTTCCTTTTTAGTCGGCTCACTAGCATTACTCTGTCTCACCCTCTGGCAGCGTGAACTGCCCTCTCTTGCTGCCTTTAAAGGATTGAGTTGGTGGCACTGGAGTGGTGGCCTGCTGGGGGCATTTTTTATCGCCACGGCTGCGTTTGCAGGGCCCAGGGTCGGAGCCTTGCTGTTTATGGCCCTGGTGATTGCCGGACAACTGACTGTCGCTATGCTGCTGGATCACTACGGCTGGGTAGGCTTTCGCGAATCCCCCATCAGCCTTGGCAAAATTGGCGGTCTGATCCTTATTATCGGTGGAATCTGGCTAATTCGCCGCAGTTGAACAACGCTGAAAATAGCGGCCTAGGCTTGCTCCTCATATCCCGCCCCATGTTCCAACTTGGCAGGGCCGTCTAAGCACTGTGCAAACACTGGTGTCACGCTCGTCTAAAATGATGGCTTTTTGACAGCTTTTTTCTGGCGAAACAGGTATGCTGGCATCAGTCTTTAGTGTGATTGATTCTCATGCCCCTGCGTAAAGTCCCTCGTAACCCCGCTGAGTTTGCTCTATGGCGGGAAGTGCAGGACACCCATAGCCGCTCCGCGATGGCGGGCGTTTACTACTTTCTGGCCTGGCCACTGACGTGGCTGTTTAGTGATGCCCCCGGAGCACTACTTGTTCCTGGCTTGGCCGGGATTGCCATGTCGGTGTTGCTGCTGTGCCTGTACCTCGTCCACAAGCCTCCCAAGCTGCATGACGAAGCCACGCTCCAGCGTTGGCTCAAACGCCAATGGGGGCTTATTTTTGCCACTGCTTTAGGATGGGGCTTGCTCAACGCGGTCGCCCTGAGCAACAACCTGTTCGGCAAGTCAGAAATAATCGCCACCCTCAGCACGGTGGCGCTGAGTACGGCTATTGTTTTCAACTTAGGTATGCGCAAACTGCCAGTCTGCGCAGCATTGATGTTGATTTATGCACCACCGATCACCTGCTTGGTCATCGAGTGGCGAGAGCAATACCCGCTGCTGATTTCATTGCTGGCCTACATGAACTTCCTGCTGTTTGCCCTGCAAAATAAGCACAAGGGCTATCACCGCACGCTGAACATGGAGCTGCAGTTGCTGCGCCAACAGGAACATTTGGACCAGCTCAGCCGCACCGACAGCCTGACCCAACTGGGCAACCGCTATCAGTTCAACAGCTTGTTCCCCAACTTGGTGGCGACTGCACAACGTCAGGGCCAACCACTTTCGTTGATTTTGCTGGACATTGACCACTTCAAGCAGATTAACGATGTCCATGGCCATGCCTGTGGGGACGAGTGCCTGAGTCTGTTTGCTGAGCGCATGCGTTCGCACTTCCGCCGGGCTAGCGATGCTTTACTGCGTTTGGGCGGTGAAGAGTTCGGCGTGCTTATGCCCAACACCCAGTTGGAACATGCACAAGCCATGGCCGATCAATTCCGTGCCGACTTGGCCCGTGAACTTTTTGAAGTTTCAGGTGCGCAAATCGTACTCACCGCCAGCGTAGGTGTCGGCTGCTTTGATCCAGAAAAAGGCTGCAGCTCAGAGGCTTTCTACAAACGCGTCGACGCAGCGTTATACATAGCCAAAAACTCAGGCCGCAATTCGCTGATCATGGCCTGATCCACAGGCACGTGCAGTTCAGCCTACTCGACAAGGCTGAACTGAACCTGCGCGGTCTGCCCGGACTCATCCAGCACACTCAGTTGATAGCGCCCAACGCGGCTTAAGCCGTAGTCAAATGCACCCTCCGCTGTTGTCTCAGCCACCGGCTGGCCATCGACAAACCACCACAGCCGCCCGCTCCCTCCCACGGCAGAAAGCCGCAGTTGCAGCGGCTCGCGGCTGGAAGCTGGGCGGCGCAACTGATCACCCTCTTTCACCCCAACCACCGACAATGGCGCAACCGCACCGATGAGTCTCGGCGGGCACTGCCCATCCGCCGCTGGCAAACGTGCAAGGCGCCGTTCACGACGTGGCAGCCATGGCTCCAACGCTGCCGGCCACAGCACCAGCGTGCGCTCGCTGGCACCGGCACAGGCTGCATCAACCCTCAAGCCCGCCGTATTGACCCAATAGCTTTCCTGCAGGCCCCGTCCCAGTGGCTGGTCTTGCGCCAGCAATGTTGGCGGTGTGGTGCCGTCCAACGTCCAGGCAAAACGTTGCTGACGGCAGTTGGGGTCGCTCTTATCCATCGCCTGCCCGGACGGCCAGCAGATAGCAGCGACACCGAGGGAGGATGGCTGCGGATCAGCCGGTAATGCATCACCACGTTGGTTATCGCGGTTACTCAACAGATCATGCACTTGCAGCATAAGCGGGGCAGCCGAGGCCAGGCCAAACTGACCGGGCACCGGCGTGCCATCAGGACGACCAATCCATACACCGATGAGGTAACGCGGCGCCACGCCAATCGACCAGGCATCACGGAAGCCGTAGCTGGTGCCGGTCTTCCAAGCCAGTTGCGGGCGCTCCAACAGCGCCGTGGTCGGATCACGATCTGGCCGCGCCTGACCACTGAGAATGCGCCGGGTGATCCACGCAGCCCCCGGCGACAACAGGCGCCGCTCACGCAACTGATCATCTGGCTGCAAACGCACAGCGGCGACCTTGCCACCGCGGGCAAACGCGCTGTAGCCAGCCACCAGTTCTTCTAACCGACTGCCGGTACCGCCGAGAATTAGTGCCAGATTCGGTTGCGCCAGTGGCGGAATCCGCAACGGTACCCCGACTGCACGCATTTCCCCGGCAAAGCGTTTCGGCCCGTAAGCCTCCAGCAATTGCACAAACGGTAGATTGAGGGAACGCGCCAACGCCGAACTGGCCGCCACCGGACCACTGAAGCCGGATGAGAAGTTGCCAGGGCGATAATCCCCGTAGCGCCTCGGCACATCCTGCAACAGCGACTCGGAATGGATCAGCCCTTCATCCAGCGCCATACCGAACAGAAAGGGCTTCAGGGTCGAGCCCGGTGAGCGGATCGAGCGGATCATATCGACATGGCCAAAGCGCTTGGCGTCGGCAATATCCACCGAACCGACATAGGCCCGCACCGCCATGGTCGAATGCTCCACCACCAAAATCGCCGCTGAGGTGCGCTCCGGCAAGCGCGCCCGCCAGCCCAGCAGCAACTCCTCCAGACGCAGTTGCAAGGCTGCATCCACTGTGGTACGGATCAGCGGCGGGCTGTTGGGTTTATTCAACCGTCGCGCCAGCAAAGGGGCCAGCCGAGGTTCCTGACGCGGCGCCAGAATCACCGGTTCCTGCATCGCATCAGCCACTGCCGCCTGCGGCCATACCTCAAACTCCGCCAGACGCTGCAACACCTTATCCCGCGCAGCCTGTGCCCGTTGCGGGTGACGATCGGGCCGCAAGCGGCTCGGTGCCTGCGGTAGCACCGCCAACAGCGCGGCTTCCGAGCGGGTCAGCTGCGCAGGTGATTTACCCAGATAAGCCCAACTGGCCGCCGCCACACCCTGCAACGTGCCGCCAAACGGCGCACGGTTGAGGTATAGGGTAAGGATTTCATCCTTGGACAGATGCCACTCCAGTTGCAGCGTGCGCCACAGCTGCTTGAGCTTGCCGCCGTAGCTGCGCGCATGGGGATCAAGCAGGCGCGCCACCTGCATCGACAAGGTGCTGCCGCCGGACAATACGCGCCCACCGCTAAGGTTCTGCCACGCCGCCCGCCCCAGCGCCAGCGGGTTTACCCCCGGATGCTTATAGAACCAGCGGTCTTCGTAAGTCAGCAGCGCCTCAAGGTAATAAGGCGAAACCTCCTGCGGGCTGACCGGATATCGCCAAACACCGTCGGCATCTGCAAAGCGCCACAGCGGCGTGCCGTCTTCAGCCAGTACCACACGGGCCAGATCATCCCCAGGCAAGGGCAGCGGGAACAGGCGGTCGGCCACCAGCAATACACCCAGCACCAACAGCGGCACCGCCAGCCAGGGGCGGAGTAACCAGCGGGCACTCTGAGGGGCGTATGTGCGAAGACCATTCAAGCCGATCAATCCTTGAGTCATGCAGTTGAGATAAGTGGAACAGTCGCAATCGACAACAACGCACGCATTGTGTCAAATGACGGCCTTATTTCGCGCCCACTTTGCAGACAACACAGTAATTAAGGAACGAAGACAGTGGATGGTTTTTTCGAAACCCTCGGCGAGGCGGTCGGTACGTTTATCCGCTTTATCGTTGAGAACATCGGCGCCGTATTCAGCGCACTGGGCAGCATCATCAGCAGTTTTATCACTGGCCTATCGAATGCTCTGGGCGTAACGCCCTCGCTGCTGAGTATTGTCGTGTTAGTGATTGGCCTGTGGCTGCTGTACCTCGGGATTCGCGCATTCATGCGCAAATCATTTATCGCCGGGATCATCTGGTTGCTGCTCGGTTTATGGCTGCTCAGCGGGTTGATCTCCTAAGCCGCCATTACGTGCACCATCAAAAGACGTAGAGCACTGCATCAGTGCATCATTTGCGTGTTGAACAGGCTTTCTGCGGCGTAATGACGTGGAAACACGCGCCCAGAGAGTTGGCATGCAATCTGCTAATTCTCTGGCACAAATCTAAGATCGTGGCTGTCACCGACGATGGCCTTTTCCTGGAGCATCGGGATCTGAACAAAGGCGTCCTCATCAGGTAACTGATAGGCGCCTTTTTTGTCTTCTTAAGTCGCCATAAATGACGAGGGCCTGTACTCAGACAGGCCCCGGTCAGTGCTAATGCGCGTTAGCGCTCAAACACGTTCATCACCCCAGGCGATGTGCCCACGGCCTGCCAGTTTGGCCGGTACATGGACTCAACCTGTGGTGGCGGTACGCGGTAGCTGCCCGGCGTTACAGCACGGGCCAGGTAGAGCAGATGAGTGGTCTGATAGTCGTCTACATCCACCGCTGCCACGTAGCGATCCGCGCGGAACTCCTGATGTTTGATGTTGGCCTCCTGCATTTGCTGCAGCACCTCTTTCATGGCGCTGCTGGCGTCTTCCAGGCTGGCGGAGCTTTGCGCCAGGTTTTGGTTTTCCAACTCAAGGCCTGCGGGTAGCAAGTCCACCACCAACGCATCCGGCACGCGCTGGTTGGCGCGGACCGACAGGTGTACCAGCACCAGCTCGCCACTGCGCAGGTTGCTGATATCCAGCGGGTTGCCCTGCATATCCAGATAGCGGCGGCCAATGGACAGGTTCTGCCCGGAAGCCACCGGCGCATGGGTCGGGTAGCCGGATAGGGTCAGCTGCTGGTACAGCGGCGTTTCCGCTGCATTGGCCGAGGTATTAGTAACGGTGAACGGCGCAGCCAGATCCTTGCCATCCAGCTTCACACCGCTCTGTTGATTGCCCAAGTCAAAACTCAGGCTGCCGCTTTGCAGGTTGGCGCTCCAGTTCGGTTCTGGCTTGTTGAGCAGGTTGCGACCGGCGAGGAACAGCGCATTGCTCTCCTGCGTAGACAACCAGCGCTGGCTGGCGACTTCGTCTGACAGCTCAAACAGGCGCTGATCGCGGCTGTTCGCCGCCAGATTGTTCTCCTCCAGCAGAGCCAGAATCAGTGCCTGATCACGCAGCGAGCTGCCGTAATCCCCCAGCCAGTCGCGGGTATTACGGCGAGCGTTCAGGCCCTCCTGCAACGCTTTGTCAGCCCGGGGTTTATCACCCATTTTCTGCAAGGCAATCGCCAGTTGCACCAGCGGCAGGCCGGACGCACTCTGGCCACGGCGATCATACAAACTACGCAAAGAGCCAAGCGGCGCCTGTTGGCTACGCGACAGTACGTAACCGGCATAGGCCTGCAAAGCAAAGCGGGCATGGGCGTTGTTGTCGTTGTAGCCGAGGTCAACCACGCTGCTGTCTTGCAGGTAACGCAGCAGCCGATCGCTGGCTTTTTTCAGCGCTTCATCTGGCACGCCAAAGCCCTGTTCGCGGGCACGCAGGAGGAAGTCGGTGACGTACACCGAGACCCACGCGGCCTCTTCGCTGTCCGCGCCCCACATGCCGAAGCTGCCGTTGTGGCGCTGCATACCGAGCAGACGATCAATGCCTATTTCGATGGAGCGACGGCGTTTTTCTTCCGGCTCGCCTTCTATGCCGAGACGTTTGAGCGATGCATTGTCCGCATACAGCGACGGATACAGGCCGCTGGTGGTCTGCTCAGCACAACCATACGGATAGGCTTTCAGCGCCCGGATGTGCTCACCGATGTTCAGCGGCGGGCGGCTGGACAAGGCCAGACGCGCTTCCAGCCCGGCCGGTTCAAACGACTCCACAGCGCTGTGCGGCAGGGTCCAGTTTTCGTCTTTGATCACCGCGCGGAACTGCTGCAACTGCGCAGGGAACGCCGGACGCACGCCGATCTGCCACTGGCGGCTGAACGGAGCTGCGCCCTCCGGCAATTGCAGGCCCTGCACTTCCACCTTGATCACCCCTTCGCCGTAACCGCCGCGGGCCGTTACAGGGATTTTCAGGGTATTGCGCTGTTTGTCTTTCAGGGCGACGCTCAGGCTCTGGCTGGCCTGGCCGTTTTCCAGCGCCAGTTGGCCTGTGGCCGACACCAGAACAGTCAGGTTCTGCACCTGCCCGGAGAGGTTGTTGAGGTCCAGCGCGACGCGGGTCTGGTCGCCACCGGCCATAAAGCGCGGTGCGGCCAGTTCAGCCACCAGCGGTGCGGCTACAACGGTCTTAGCTTCAGCGACGCCAAATTCTTCTTCATCCCACACTTGCGCCATCAACCGCAGCTCGCCGTTGAAGTCGGGGATGTTCAGGGTGACTTGCGCCTCGCCCTGCTCATTCAACGTCACCGCCTCACTTTGCAGGGCAACGATCTGCACCGTGGTATTCGGGCGTTTGCCACCAGCGGCCATTTCGCCGTCACCACCGAAGGCCAGTGAAGCCACCCGGCCCTGACCGGCCTCGATCAGTTGCCCGTACACGTCGAACTGATCGGCACCGTAAGCCTTGCGGCCGAAGAAACCAGTGAACGGATCAGGCGTGGCGTATTCGGTGATATTGAGGATGCCCACATCCACCGCAGCCAGCAGCACCCGTGCTTTTTCGGCAGGGCTGCCGTCAGCCTTCTGCGCTTTGACGTTGACCGTCAGCGGCTGATTCGGGCGAATACGCTCGGCAGCGTTCAGTTGCAGCGCCAGCTTGCGCTCGTTGCGGTCCAGCGGCAGGTGCAGCAGGCCCACGGCACGTTTCGGGGTGGCGTTGCTTTTGCGCTCACCGGGGCGAATCACCAGTGCGCTGATGTACAGGTCATGCCGCGCCCAGGCTTTATCCACAGGTACGGAGAAGGTTTTGCCTTCAGCCGGTACGTCGATTTCTTCCCACCACAGCGGCCCTTCGCTGGACTCCACCATCAGGTAGCCCTTACCTGCCGCGGGCGGGGTGACAGTCACCTGCGCCTTGTCGCCATCGGCGTAAGCCGGTTTATCCAGCGCCAGTTTGACCTGATCCGGGCGCACCGCGCCGCCTTCGGCATTATCCTGCCAGCGGTAACCGGCCCAGAAACGCAGGCTGCTGAGCAGGCCGGTCTGGCTGTCGATCACTTCAACCCGATACGGGCCCCACTCCACCGGGAAGCTGACTTTGGCCGTGCCGTCTTTTTGCACGGCGACGGTTTCTTCAGCCAGATTCAGGTACTTCTCGGTGTAACCGTGGCTCCAGCCATCGCTCTCGGAGTAGTTCCAGTAGTAGTCGCGGCGCTCGCGCACCAATCGCACTTTCAACTCATTGGCGGCCAATTTGTTACCGTTGATGTCGGCGACCAACACTTCAAATTCGGCCAGCCCGTCGGCGTCGACTTCTTCGCCATCGAACAGACCACGCACACCCGGCAGGCGGTCAGCAGGCCATACCGGCTGAGAGATACGGCGGGTAATCGCGCGACCGCCGGACTCTTGCAGGCTAGCTTGCAGGGTCAGGTTGAGCGGGGATTTAACCTCGCTCCAGCGGCTCTCCTGATGAATCTGGCCGTGGCCGTCGTCGTCCAGTTTGATCTCGTCCAGTTCAATGTCTTCGCTCAACTCCCCTTCCGTGACGGAGCCGAACTGGTAGCCGGGCAGCTTTTCCACCGCCTCGCGGGCCGGGCGCACATACAGCTGGCCGCTCAGGCGATTGCCCGAGGCCGGCGCGCCGTAGAGATAACGACCTGTGACGTCGAAGGTGACGCTTTCATCCGGGCGATATGCGACCGTTTCACCGCGGCTTTTCAGATCCAGCGCCAAGCGCTCGGGGAGGAAGTCTTCCACGGAGAATTCATACAACTGCGGCTTGCCATCGCCCAGATCAAGCAACAGTTTCCAGCGGCCAGTAGGCGCTTCATCAGCCAGTTGCAGCTGGTACTGATAGAAGCCGGACTCATCCGCCTGCCAGACAAACTTGCGGCTGACCTGCTCATCCGGGCGGCGCACTTCGACGTTGACCGGCTGGTTGTTGACCTTGCGCCCGTCAGCGGTGCGCAGCAGGCCGTTGAGCAGTACGGTTTCGCCGGGGCGGTACAGATCGCGCGGGCCAAACACAAAGAATTGCAGCGGGTGGGCTTTGGGCCCAGTGATATCGAATTCGGACAAATCCAGCGCAGCGGTATTCAGGCGCAGCAGGCTGGTCTGGCCGTCTTTATGGGCAATGACCAGCTCGGCCTTGGCAGGAAGCGGCAGCTCGGCGTGGCCGTCTGAATCGGTCTTGCCTTCTGCCAATAGGCTGCCTTTGTTATCCACAACCTCAAGGTTGACCCCACTGATGGCGCTGCCGCCTTCCAGTGCTTGGGTGAACACATCCAGGCGGTCCTGATAACGGCGGGCCGACAGGCCGATATCGCTCAGGCTGAACAGCGTGGCGGGCTGGGAATAGTTGTAGGTCCCGGCCTGACGCATCACCGCCAGGTACAGGCCCGGCTCTTTAAAAGCGTCCACACCGCCAATCGGCAGGAGCAGGGTTTCGCGGGTATTCCGCTTGGGGTTCAGATCGAAGCGGCCGGTGTAGACCAGATCGGCCATCGGCAACAGCTCGCGGGACTCCCAGTTATCCAGCATGCCGGATTGATTCCAGCGGTTAAGGAAGCTCGGCAAGGCATCGGACTTGATGCGGAAGAACTCGACGTTGACCTTATCCACATTCAGCGCGATCACCGGCAGGCCTTCGGCCAGGCGTGCGGGCAACAGCGACCCCCGGCTGGCAAAGCCAACGGTGGGTTCGATATCGCGGGTTTCCAGACGAGCCACAAACTCACTGCCCAAGCTCTCGCCATTTACCGCCTTGAGCCCGGCATCAACCGTCAGCACCAGCCTGCGCTTGGGCTCTAGGTGGCGCATGCGCACTTCCATCTGGTTATCGGACAGCTCCCAGGCGCCGTCCACTTTGCCGTCTTTGCTGTCGACCAGATGCAAGCGGTCTGCGAGTTTCTGATCGGCATCCAGCGGCACCGAGAAGGTCACCGACAGCGTGCTGGCACCGTCCAGCTGCACCTCGGAAACGTCGATTACAGAAAGATCACGCCCGGCATAACGCTCAGCCAGCGCCTTGCTGTCCGGCTTAGCTTTTGTCGCCTCAGCCACCACAGGCGCAGCAGGTGTTGCAGTGGCCTCCGTCCCGGTTTCTGTAGATGAGTCACAAGCACTGAGTAAGCCTAATACCAGTGCCAGAAGTATCCCTTTCTTCTGCATCGCTACGAACTCCGCGGAGGCTCTAAATAAAGTGTCGACACTATAGTCGACTCAAGTTGCGTTTTTATAGAGCAACAGCACGCTGGTTCAGCCAGCGTAGAGGTGACAGTCTAAGCAATGGCTGTGCATTGTTTCGCCAGCATTAGAAAGACAGGAAAGGCTACCCTCACACATACCAAGGTCCCGCCATGAACAGCATCGAGCACCTAAAATTGCTGGCCGAGTACAACCAGTGGATGAACCAGAAGCTCTACACCAGTGCGTCACAATTAAGCGAAGAACAGCTCAAAGCGGACCAAGGCGCATTTTTCGGCTCGCTGTTTGGCACCCTGAATCACCTTGCAGTGGCAGACACCATCTGGCTTAAGCGCATAGCCTACCATCCAGCCTGTGCCACTCTGCTTAGTGAGCTCACCAACATCCCGGCTCCAAACCGTCTCGACACCCTGTTTTACACCGACCTGAGAGCGTTACAGGAATACCGCGTCTGGCTGGATAGGCTGATCATCCGCTTTGTCGATGACCTACCTGTAGAAGTTCTAAATGACGAAATGTCCTACGCCAACATGAAGGGCATCCAGTCCACCCGTAACCTGTATGCCTTATTGACGCACGTTTTCAATCACCAGACCCATCACCGGGGGCAGGCTACTACCTTGCTGTATCAGATGGGCATTGATCCGGGGTCCACAGACTTGCTTAATCTGATCCCTGACACACAGCCGGACTGACCACTGATCCCAGCGAACACAGTTAATCAACCTTTCGTCATCCAAGCCCTCTAAACTGGCGTTTTTATGGTTAGAGCAGACTGGATGAACGCCCTCCGTGAAGCCTGGCAGCACGCCCCCACCCACAAACGGGTATGGGCGCTGGCTGCGCCGATGATTCTGAGCAACCTTTCTGTGCCCATGGTGGCGCTGGTGGACAGTGCGGTGATCGGTCGCCTGCCCCATGCCCATCAGTTAGCGGCGGTAGCCGTGGGCGGCAGCCTGTACACCCTGCTGACGTGGGTCGTGGGCTTTCTGCGCATGGGCACCACGGGCTTCAGCGCGCAAGCTGCGGGACGCAATGACGGCAGCGCGCTGCGTCAGGTTCTGGTACAGGGTTTAATGCTGGGTGGCGTATTTGCCGCTGTGCTGATTCTACTGGCGCTGCTGTTCAGTGGCTCAGCCCTAAACCTGATGAATCCCTCTGCCGACCTGAATGATCAGGCACGCACTTACCTGCACATCCGCCTGTTCGGCCTGCCTGCCGCACTCACTACCTTCGCCCTGGTCGGCTGGTTACTCGGCACTCAAAATGCCCGAGGCCCGCTGGCAGTTCTGCTGACGACTAACCTGACCAACGCCGGATTGGATGTACTGTTCGTACTCGGTTTCGACTGGGGTGTAGCCGGGGCCGCATGGTCATCCGTGATCGCTGAGTGGAGCGGCATGCTGCTGGGGCTGTGGCTGGCACGCAAAACCTTGCGCAATTACAGCGGGGCGCTGGACGTCACAGCATTAAAGCGCTGGATGAACTGGCGACCGCTGCTGGCGGTTAACCGCGACATCTTTATCCGCAGCCTGGCCCTGCAATCCGTGTTCTTTTTGGTCACCGTCCAAGGCACCCGGCTGGGTGATGCCACCGTTGCTGCCAACTCGCTGATACTCAATGGTTTGATGCTCGCGGCTTATGCACTCGACGGTCTGGCCCACGCACTGGAGGCACTGTGTGGCCATGCACTGGGCGCCCGGGACCGTAACGGACTGCGCCGCACCTTGATCGTCGCCGGTGGCTGGGCCGTACTGGCCAGCGCCCTGTTTGCGCTGTTCTTCCTGTTTGGCGGGCAGTGGTTCATCCAAATGCAGACCACCATGGAAGACGTGCGCGCCACCGCCTACATCTACCTGCCCTATCTGGCCGTGCTGCCCATGATTGGCGTTTGGAGCTATCTGCTCGACGGGCTGTTTATCGGCGCCACCCGCGCCCGGGAAATGCGCAATGCCATGGTCCTCTCCCTGCTCCTGAGCCTGCCCTTAGCGCTGGCCTTGCAGCCGCTGGGCAACCATGGGCTGTGGCTGGCATTCCTGAGTTTTATGGCCCTTCGCAGCGTGACGTTAGGCGCTTATGCTTACCGGCTGACCCGGCGCGACCAGTGGTTTGCGCCGCCTGCCACTGCCTGACAACGCAGAACTCACCCATGACCCAAGCAACCGTAGCGTATGCGCACTACCTGTCAGTATTCGCCCTGCTGGCCTTGTTGATCACCGAATACGTGCTGTTCAGCAAACCGCTGACGCTGAGCCGTGGGCGCCGTCTGATCATCACCGACTTGTCCTACGGTGTTGCTGCCGGGGTGGTGCTGATGACCGGGCTGGCGCGAGTAATCTGGTACGGAAAAGGGTTGAGTTATTACCTGAACAACAGCCTGTTTCTGAGCAAATTTGGCTTGTTTCTCGTGGTGGGCCTTATCTCTGCCCTGCCGACTTTTGTCTTTATCAACTGGCGCAACGAGCTGAAGGCAGGGCGTGTTCCACAGGTCAGCGCCAATATAGCCCTTGGGGTGAAGTGGGTGATCCGTCTTGAACTGCTGCTGTTGCTGATCATTCCCACACTGGCGGTTTTGATGGCCCGAGGTTACGGCAGTGCCGGTTGATGGTCTGATTTGCCCGTGTGGGGCGGCTCTGCTAGTGTCCCCCGTTTTATAATCTGCTCAATCCCTTTCCCGAGAAGTCTGTTATGGCCCGCAAAAAAGCCGCGCTCGATTTCGAGCAATCCCTGACCGACCTGCAAGCACTGGTCGAGCGTCTGGAAACTGGCGAGCTGTCGCTGGAAGACTCCCTGACCGCCTTCGAGCAGGGTGTGCGTCTGACCCGCGAATGCCAGACTGCACTGGCTCAAGCTGAACAGAAAGTGCAGATCCTCATGGAGCGCAACGGCGAGCTGGAAGAAGCACCTTTTGATGCGGATCAGCAGGCATGATTGCAGCGTACCAAACCCTTTGCCAGGGCCGCGTTGACGCAGCCCTCGAACACCTGCTGCAAAGCCCGCGCAGTGAGCTGAACCGGCTCTATGACGCCATGCGCTACAGCCTGTTCAATGGCGGTAAACGCGTACGCCCGTTGCTGGTGTACGCCGCTTGCGAAGCTTTAGGCGGGCAGGCGGAAAAAGCCAATGCTGCCGCCTGCGCAGTGGAGTTAATCCACGCATACTCGCTGGTGCACGACGACCTTCCGGCCATGGACGATGACGATCTGCGTCGCGGCCAGCCGACTACCCACATCGCGTTCGATGAAGCCACCGCCATTCTTGCGGGTGATGGTTTGCAGAGTGTGGCCTTCGGGGTACTGGCTGATGCCGCAGCTAACCCCCACGACGCCGAAGTGCGCCTGAGCATGCTCAGTACCTTGAGCCATGCTGCCGGGCCTGCCGGGATGGTAGGCGGTCAGGCGATTGACCTGGGTTCGGTCGGCATCAAGCTCGATCAGAGCGCGCTGGAGGTCATGCACCGGCATAAAACCGGCGCCCTGATCGAAGCCAGCGTGCGCCTCGGCGCACTGGCCAGCGGCGCTGCCAGCGAGCATGCCCTGAGCGCCTTGCACCGTTATGCACAGGCCATCGGTCTGGCCTTTCAAGTGCAGGATGACATCCTCGACGTGGAAAGCGACACCGCCACGCTGGGCAAAACCCAGGGCAAGGATGAGGCCAACGACAAGCCGACCTACCCCGCTCTGCTAGGCATGGATGCAGCCAAAGCCTACGCGCTGGAACTGCGCGATCAGGCGCTGGATGCGCTCAGTGCTTTTGATGACAAAGCCGAGCCGCTTCGGGCTTTGGCGCGCTATATCGTCGAGCGCCGCAACTAGCATCATCCCCTGTGCGTCCATCCTCATGGCTGGACGCATCCACATTGATCTCCTACGTGCGGTAGCAGCGGCTGATTAAGGGGCCAACTGTGCTCTTCTGCCCTGAACCAGATACTAATTAACCAACAGAACAGAATCATTTAGAAACATTTTAGCCTGCACAGTGGTCAACAGTTATCCAGCCCAGAGTGACAACTATGACCCCTCCTCGTCCCGCCGATCGTCAGCCCCATCTCACCCATTTACGTAACTTAAAAATGGCCCGTTCGGCCCACGCCTATGTACGTGGCAGCACCGTGCAGTTTTATGAATGGCTACACAGCCAGTCGGGTCGGCGTTTGCCGCAAGGTCCATCGATTTGGATTTGTGGCGACTGCCATGCCGGCAACCTCGGGCCTACGGCTAACAGCGAGGGTAAGACCGACGTGTATATCCGCGATATGGATCAAACGGTGATCGGCAACCCGGTGCATGACTTGGTCCGTTTGGCGCTGTCACTGGCCACCGCTGCACGGGGCTCCGACTTGCCGGGGGTGACCACCGCCCACCTGCTTGAGGAAATGATCCGCGGCTACGAAAGTGCCTTTGAGGATCGCCCCGATGAGCCGCCTAGTCGCCCGCCGCAAGTTAAGTCGAGCATGCGCAGCGCGGTTAAGCGTACCTGGAAGCACTTGGCCCGTGAGCGAATCGAGCACGCCAAACCGACCATCCCCCTTGGCAAGAAATTTTGGCCGCTGTCGCACAAGGAACGCAGTGCGATTAAAACCCTGTGCGCTTCGGATGATGTGCACAAGCTGGTCACGTCACTCAAAGGCCGCCCCAATGATGCGCGGGTTGAACTGCTCGATAGCGCGTACTGGGTCAAGGGCTGCAGCTCCTTGGGCCTATTGCGTTACGCCGTGCTGTTAGGGGTCGGTGATGAAGACGAGCAGGAGTATTGCCTGATCGATATCAAGCAGGCCGTGGGCGCCGCCGCGCCGCGCTCGGCGCGGGCAAAGATGCCGCGTGACAATGGCAAACGCATTCTCGAAGGCGCCCGCCACCTGTCGCCTGCACTGGGCGAGCGCATGCTCAGTACGCGCTTTCTGGATAACGGCTTTTTGTCCGCGAGCTGCTGCCGCAAGATATGAAGCTGGAACTGGATCAACTCAGTCAACGCGATGTGGTGCAAGCAGCCGGCTATCTGGCCCGTGTTGTGGGTGAGGCGCATGCCCGTCAGATGGATCGAGCTACCCGCTTGCGCTGGCTGGCGGACCTACAGGTCAATCGCTCCAAAAACCTCGACGCGCCGTCGTGGCTGTGGACCAGCGTGGTGCAGTTAGTCGGCAAGCATGAGGAAGGCTATCTCAACCACTGCCGGCGCTATGCCTTACAACAGTAAATCGAGCTAGCGCTTTGCGTAGGCCAGCCGCTGTGGCCTACGGCGCGTCCTCAAACAACGCTGGCGGAATGAGCGCTAAGCCGTTCGCTGTGCGTCCATCCTTATGCCTGGACGCATTCAGATTGATCTCATACGTGCTGCACCAGCGCCTGATTAGGGTGTCCGGACGTTTCAGTTCCGGCCCTCAGTGCAGTCGCACCTGAAAAATGCGTAGAGCCACCCGGAGCTGGATTCCAGCCCATAACAAAAAGGCTCTCCATCATGAAAACAATGACTGCCCTAGCGCTGATTGCCGCCTTGAGCGCTGCCAGCTTAGTTGCCCATGCCGATAACAACTGGGTCAAACAGGCCGCCGACGCTCAGGCTGATGAGGTTATCCAGTGGCGCCGCCACTTGCACGAACACCCCGAATTGGGTAACCAGGAGCACGAAACATCGGCCTTCGTTGCCGACCACCTGCGCAAATTCGGCCTGGAGGTTCACACCGGGATTGCCGGAACCGGCGTGGTGGCCGTTCTGAAAGGTGGCCAACCGGGACCAACCGTTGGCCTGCGCGCCGATATGGATGCGCTGCCCATCAAAGAGGCCACTGGCCTGCCGTTCGCCAGCAAAGCTAAGGGCAACTACTTCTTCAAAACCGTGGATGTGATGCACGCCTGCGGTCACGATGGGCACACCGCCATGCTGCTCGGCGCGGCGAAAATCCTCAGCGCCCATAAAGATAAGGTGTCGGGTACTGTGGTGTTTGTCTTCCAGCCCGCCGAGGAAGGCCCTTCGAATATCGACATTTACGCAGAAGGCGCCCCAAGCTGGGGGGCGCGACGCATGGTTGAAGAAGGCGTGATTGAGCGCTTCGGCATTCAGGCCATGTTCGCCATGCACGTTCTCAGTGCCAGCCACACCGGGCATATCACCTACCGGGTCGGCACCGCATTCAACAGCTCCGACAGCTTCCGCATTCGCCTTCAAGGCACACAAACCCATGGCTCAGCGCCCTGGCTGGGAACCGACCCCATTACAGCCAGCGCCAGCGTCATCAACGCCATGCAAACCTTGGTCAGCCGCCGTGCCGACATCACCCAGGGCATGGGTGTAGTCACCGTCGGCAGCATTCATGCGGGCACCGCCAACAACATCATTCCGGCTGATGTAGAAATGCAGGGCACCATTCGCTCAGACAACGCCGAAATCCGTCACACACTCACCAGTGAGTTGCCCGATCTGGTGCAGAAAACCGCTGCGGCCCAGCACGTTAAGGCTGAAACCAAGGTGGTTGAGATGATGCCACTGACGATCAACTCCGAGCAGCTCACTCGCGCTCTGGCTCCGGCCATGAGTCGGGCCTCCGACGGCAGGGCTGAAGAGGTGTTCCAGTCGCTGCCCGGCAGTGAAGACTTTGCTTATTTCGCCAACAAGGTTCCCGGCATGTATGTACTGCTCGGGCAAACCGCTCCCGATGTGGATGTGCGCACCGCGCCCGTGGTGCACTCACCTAACGTCATGCTGGATGAGAACACCCTAGTCACAGGCGTGCGCGCTCATATCGAGTTTGTATTGGGCTACGCCGAGTACGTCAAACAGCTGAAACAGTGACCCAAGCCTGTGCGCACGCTAAAAGCCGTGCGCACAGGTTTATTGCAGATGAATCCTGCGGGCCAGATCAGCCACCTGCTCGCGCAACCAGACACCCGCTGCATCGCCCTCACTCTGGCGCAGCCAGTACATGCTCAGAGTGATCGGCGGCAACGCCAGCGGTAAAGGCAATATCCGGTTACTGCCGCCCTGATTGAGCAGCTGTGCATAACCCCGGCTGAGCGTCAGTAACAGTCCGCTCTGCGCCACCAATAAAGCGGCAGACAAATAATTACGGCAATGCTGACGTACCGTGCGGGTCAGGCCCAAATGCCCCAGCGCCAAATCCTCAGCACAGATACCACGCCGCTGAGAGGTAATCGCCACATGCTCTGCTGCCAAATAGCGCTCGGCAGTCAGCTCGCCTTCAAAATCCGGCCCGGCCAGCACGCAAAACTCATCACTGAGCAATAGGCGATGTCGTAGCTCGTTATCGGTTGGCCGGGTGATTTCCACCGCCAGGTCCACCCGCCCCGCCGCCATCTCCCTTGGCACATCGGCCCAGTGCAAGCTGCTGCTGCGTAGCGCTAACTGCGGTGCAACATTGCGAAAGTGCTGCACTAAACGCGGCAGCAACAGGGGCTCCATTTGCTCCGGCATGTTCAGGCAGAACACCCGCCGATCCGTGCTCGGGTCAAAGCCCTGGGCACTGCCCAAACTGCGGCGCAAACCATTGAGGGAGTCCTGAATGACCGGCGCCAGCTGTTCCGCCAACGCAGTCGGCACCACACCACGCCCCTCACGGACAAACAGAGGATCGCCCAGTTGCTCGCGCAGCCGAGCCAGCGCATGACTCACGGCAGACTGACTTAAATAAAGCAGGCTGGCCGCACGGGTCAGGTTGCGCTCGCGGTAGACCACCTCGAACACCCGAAACAGGTTGAGATCAATGCGGTTGAGGGCAGACGACTCATGCTGGATATTCATGGATTCTGTACCTATAGAGGCAATCTGCCTCAGCCTAGCAAGGCTGAAAGCAAATTAAACCATGCATAGCATTCATGATTGATGATGAATAAGCGTCAGTTTTGGGGTGAAAGCGGCCTGACTATGATGCGTACAACAAGAACAACAACGAGTGCGCGCCATGACCCTCGACCGCTATATGCAACACCTGGACACCTTGCACGCTGCTGCCTGGCCCGCAGATAAACCCCGTGAAGCGAAGTACCCCCATGGCCAGCAACCGTTGCCGGGCTACCTGCGCGCCTGGGCCCAAGGCCAACCAAACGCCATTGCCCTCGACTTTTACGGCTACAGCCTGAGCTGGGCTGAGCTGGATCAACTGGCCAACCGCTGCGCCAATCTGCTGACCGAGCTGGGCGTAAAACCCGGCGACCGCGTGGCGGTGTACATGCCCAACTGCCCACAGCTGCATATCGCCTTCTACGGCATCCTGCGCAGCGGAGCCGTGTACGTACCGGTCAGCCCGCTGGCACGGGGGCTGGAACTGAGCTATCAGTTGAACGACAGCGGCGCGCACACCCTGATCTGCTTCGACCAGTTGCTGCCGCTGGTGCGCCAGGTGCAGGCGGAAACCGCCGTAAAAACCCTGCTCGCCACCAGCCTCAGCGAACTACGCCCCGAGCAGCCAACCATTCCCGTAGCGGATCTGCTGATGGCGCCCAAGGTCAGCGGTGATGACTTTATCGACCTGCTCCCGGCGCTGAATAACTGCTCTGCCGACGCGCCACAGCACACAATCCGTCTCGATGATATTGCCGCCCTCAACTACACCGGCGGCACCACCGGCCTGCCTAAAGGCTGCGTGCACACCCACAGCGACATGCTCTACACCTGCGCCAGCTTCGTGCCGGTGGCGCTGGGCCTGAAGCCGGACGACATCCTCCTCAACTTCCTCCCCGAATTCTGGATTGCCGGGGAAAACTCCGGCCTGCTGTTCCCGGTGTACAGCGGCTGCCGCCTTGTGTTGCTGGCGCGCTGGGACGCTGAAGCCTTTATGGCGGCGGTACAGCATTACCGAGTCAGCCACTGCGGCGTGCTGGTCGATAGCGCCGCGGAAGTGCTGGATCACCCCAAGCTGGGTCAGTACGACCTACGTTCGCTGAAGGCTGTCGGCTGCATATCCTTCATTAAAAAACTCACCATCGATTACCGCCGCCGCTGGAAAGAGCTGACCTGCACCACCCTGTTTGAATTCAGCTTCGGCATGACCGAAACCCACACCTGCGACACCTTCACCGCCGGGCTGCAAAACGACAACTTTGACCTCAAAAGCGCACCGACTTTCGTTGGTCTGCCAGTGCCGGGAACGCAGTTCAAAGTCTGCGATTTCGACACGGGCGAGCTGCTGCCTCTAGGCGCAGAAGGCGAACTGTGCGTGCGCTCGCCGTCACTGCTGCACGGTTACTGGCAGCGCCCGGAAGAATCCGCTCGCGCCCTGCGCGATGGCTGGCTGCACACCGGCGACCTCGGCCAGATCACCGAACAGGGCTTCATCCGCTATCTGGGACGCCGTAAGGAGATGCTCAAGGTGAACGGCATGAGCGTATTCCCCAGCGAGCTGGAGGCCATGCTCGGCCAGCACCCGGACATTCTCGCCAGCGCTGTTATTGGCCGCGCCGATGAAAAACGCGGGCAGCAGCCCGTGGCCTTTATCGTGATCAAACCGGGTAGCGCCAGCAGCGTGGAGAGCCTGAGTGCCTGGTGCCGCGATTCCATGGCTGTGTACAAAGTGCCGGAGATCCGGCTGGTCGAGGCTCTGCCCATGACTGCCACCGGCAAAGTGAAAAAGAACGAGCTGGAGGCTCTGCTGTGAACGTACTGTTTACCAAGTTGCTGATCGCCAACCGCGGCGAAATCGCCATCCGCATTGCCCGCGCGGCTGGCGAGCTGGGCATTCACAGCGTGGCGGTCTACGCCGAAGATGACGCCCAATCCCTGCACTGCCGGGTCGCCGACAGCGCCGTTGCCCTGCAAGGTCGTGGCGTACCGGCTTATCTGAACATCGACCAGCTGATCGAAATCGCCCAGCGTGAAGGCTGCGATGCGGTCCATCCCGGCTACGGATTCCTCGCGGAAAACCCGGGATTTGCCCAACGCTGCGCTGAGGCCGGCATCCGCTTTATCGGCCCAGATGCCGAAGTGCTGCGCCTGTTTGGCGACAAAGCGGCTGCTCGCCAACTGGCCGAGCAATGCGACGTACCACTGGTGGCCGGGATCAATCAGGCGATCACCCCGGAGCAGGCCCAGGCATTTCTCGCCGAACATGGCGCGGTGATGCTCAAGGCACTGGCCGGTGGCGGCGGGCGCGGCATGCGTCCGGTTTTCGACGTGGCAGAGCTGGATGAAGCCTTCGCCCGCTGCCAGTCCGAAGCACGCGCCGCGTTTGGTAACGATGCGTTGTATGTCGAACAACTGGTGAGCAATGCCCGCCACATTGAAATTCAGGTGCTGGGCGATGTCGACGGTAACGTAAGCCACCTGTGGGAGCGGGATTGCAGCCTGCAACGACGCCAGCAAAAACTGGTGGAAATCGCCCCCAGCCCGGACCTGCCCGGCGACACCCGCGAACGCATGATTGATGCGGCCCTGCGTATGGCCAAAGCCGCCCACTATCAGGGCCTGGGCACATTCGAATTTCTGCTGGATGGGGAAAACCCGCAGCGCTTCTACTTTATGGAAGCCAACCCGCGCATTCAGGTCGAGCACACTGTCACTGAGCAGGTGAGCGGCGTCGACCTGCTGCATACCCAGCTCAAACTCGCGGCTGGCCACAGCCTCGCCTCACTCGGTTTGAGTCAGCCACCCGCGCTGAACGGCTGTGCCGTGCAGCTGCGCATCAATCTGGAAAGCATGAACGCCGACGGCAGCACGCGCCCAGCCATCGGCACCTTAAGCGCCTATCAACCGCCCAGCGGCCCCGGCCTGCGCGTAGATGGCTACGGCTACGCTGGTTACTGCATCAGCCCCAGCTACGACTCACTGCTGGCCAAACTCATCGCCCACGCCGCGGATTACCCAAGCGCCCTGCGCCGTGCCTACCGTGCGCTGTGCGAATTTCGTCTGGAGGGCGTCAGCAACAACATCAGCCTGCTGCAAAACCTGCTGCGCCGTCCGGAAGTCGAAGGCTATACGGTCAACACCCGTTTTGTAGAAAGCCAACTGACCAACCTGTTGCAAACGCCCGCAGACGCTCACCCAAACCGCTATGTCGCAGGCAATCCGGTTCAGACACAAACCGAGCAGCAAGCTGCCGTTATCCCCGAAGGCTATGTGCCCCTGAACACGCCCAGCACCGGCGTGGTGGTGACCCTTGAGGTGGCTGAAGGCGACGCAGTAGCCGTCGGCCAGAGCATCGCCGTGCTGGAAGCGATGAAGATGGAGTTCGTGATCAAAGCCAGCCACAGCGGCATCGTCCGCAGCCTGCTGGTCGAGCCTGGCGCCAGCGTCGCAGAGGGCCAGCCGCTGGTGATAATCGAACCAGCGGAAGTGACCGCCGAGCACAGCGCCACGGAAGAGAGCTTCGACCTCGACCACATCCGCGCTGACCTTGCCGAAGTACTCGAACGTCACGCCATCACCCGTGATGAGCGCCGCCCGGACGCCGTGGCCAAGCGCCGTAAAACCGGCCAGCGCACCGCCCGGGAGAATCTGGCGCAGCTGCTGGATGAAGGCAGTTTCAGCGAATACGGCGCACTGGCGATTGCCGCCCAGCGTCGTCGCCGACCGTTGCAAGAGCTGATCGAGCAAAGCCCGGCGGATGGGCTGGTAGCAGGCATCGGCACAGTCAACGCCTCCACCTTCGGCGCGGAAGCGGCACGCTGCATGGCCATCGCTTACGACTACACCGTATTCGCCGGTACTCAGGGGGTGATGAACCACAAGAAGACCGACCGCATGCTCGGCCTTGCCGAACTGTGGCGCTTGCCTGTGGTGCTGTTTGCCGAAGGCGGCGGTGGTCGCCCTGGCGATACCGACTGGGTCGGTGTAGCCGGGCTGGACTGTCACACCTTTGTCGGCATGGCCAAGCTGTCCGGGCTGGTACCGCTGGTGGGCGTTGTGTCTGGCCGCTGTTTTGCCGGCAACGCCGCCCTGCTGGGTTGCTGCGATGTGATCATCGCCACCGCAAATGCCAGCATCGGCATGGCAGGCCCGGCCATGATCGAAGGTGGCGGGCTGGGCAGCTTCAAGCCTGAAGAAGTTGGCCCAACCAGCGTGCAAGGCCCTAATGGAGTCATCGATGTGCTGGTCGCTGACGAAGTGGAGGCCGTGCGCGTGGCTCAGCAATACCTGAGTTACTTCCAGGGTACGACCAGCGACTGGCAATGCGCCGACCAACGCGAGCTGCGCCACTTGATCCCGGAAAATCGCCTGCGCGTCTACGACATCCGCAGCGTCATCGAAACCCTGGCCGACACAGGCTCAGTACTGGAATTGCGCCGTCAGTTTGCGCCGGGGCTGATCACCGCCTTTATTCGCATTGAGGGCAAGCCGTTCGGCCTGATCGCCAACAACCCGGCCCACCTCGGCGGGGCGATTGATGCGGTGGCGGGCGACAAGGCTGCGCGCTTTATGCAGCTGTGCGATGCCTTCGATATCCCGCTGCTGTCGCTGTGCGACACACCCGGTTTTATGGTCGGCCCGGAGTCGGAGAAACAGGCCACGGTGCGCCATGTGTCGCGCATGTTTGTGGCAGCAGCAAGCCTGTCGGTGCCGTTCTTCACCGTGGTCTTGCGCAAAGGCTACGGCCTGGGCGCTCAGGCCATGGCGGCAGGCAGCTTCCACTCGCCGATGTTCACCATCGCTTGGCCCAGCGCCGAGTTTGGCGCCATGGGCCTGGAGGGTGCCGTGCGGCTTGGCTTTGCTAAAGAGCTGGCAGCCGTGGAAGACCCGGCCCAGCGCCAGCAGTTGTTCGACAAACTGGTGGCTAAGGCTTATGAAAACGGTAAAGGCATCAACATGGCCAGCTTTCTGGAGATTGATGCGGTGATTGATCCACTGGAAACCCGCTCTTGGCTACTACGTGGACTAAATGCCGCACCCCAACCGGCGGCCCGCTCAGGCAAGAAACGCCCAATCGACACGTGGTGACGATAATTGGCGCCGCTCGTCGGCAGCGGCGCCAGTTATCCACAAATGACATGTCGTAACACGGCATGTTTGGGCAGTTCTCCACGCTTCGGGTAAACTTCTTAATTCTTATGAATTTATAACGATCCGCCTGATGCCGACGACCTTCCACGAGATCCCCCGTGAACGCCCGCTGACGCCCCTCTTAGACCGTGCCAGCACGCCGGACGCACTGCGCCGTCTGGGTGAGGCCGAGCTGGAGACGCTGGCCGATGAGTTGCGTGAGTACCTGCTCTACACCGTTGGTCAGACTGGAGGCCACTTCGGTGCTGGTCTGGGTGTTATCGAACTGACCGTTGCCCTGCACTATGTATTCGACACCCCGGATGACCGCTTGGTGTGGGACGTAGGCCACCAAGCCTACCCGCACAAGATTCTCACCGGCCGTCGCGAGCGCATGTCCAGCCTGCGCCAGAAGGACGGCATTGCCGCCTTCCCGCGCCGCAGCGAAAGTGAGTACGACACCTTTGGCGTCGGTCACTCCAGCACCAGCATCAGTGCAGCGCTGGGCATGGCCATTGCCGCCCGCCTGCAAGGCAGCAAACGTAAATCCGTGGCTGTAATCGGCGACGGCGCGATGACCGCCGGTATGGCATTCGAGGCGCTTAACCACGCCACCGAAGTCAATGCCAACATGCTGGTGATCTTGAACGACAACGACATGTCGATCTCCAAGAACGTCGGCGGCTTGTCTAACTATCTGGCCAAGATACTCTCCAGCCGCACCTACGCCAGCATGCGTGAAGGCAGCAAAAAGATTCTGTCGCGCTTGCCGGGTGCCTGGGAAATTGCCCGCAAGACCGAAGAGCACGCCAAAGGCATGCTGGTCCCCGGCACATTGTTCGAAGAACTGGGCTGGAACTACATCGGCCCCATCGACGGCCACGACCTGCCGACACTGCTCGCCACCCTGCGTAACATGCGCGATCTGGAAGGCCCGCAGTTCCTGCACATCATCACCCGTAAGGGCAAAGGTTTCTCCCCAGCTGAAGCTGACCCAATTGGTTATCACGCCATCACCAAGCTGGAGCCAGTGAAAACAGCCAACGCCCCCGCAGCGCCAAAAGCTGTCAGCGGGCCGAAATATTCCAGCGTGTTTGGCCAGTGGCTGTGCGATATGGCTGCCGCCGATCCGCGCCTGATTGGTATTACACCGGCGATGAAAGAAGGCTCCGATCTGGTTGCCTTCAGCGAGAAATACCCCGAGCGCTATTTCGACGTCGCGATTGCCGAGCAACACGCCGTCACCCTGGCCGCAGGTATGGCCTGTGAAGGTAGCAAGCCGGTGGTGGCGATTTATTCGACCTTCCTCCAGCGCGCCTACGATCAGTTGATCCACGACGTGGCTGTGCAGAACCTCGACGTGCTGTTCGCCATCGACCGTGCAGGTCTGGTTGGTGAAGATGGCCCGACTCACGCCGGTAGCTTCGACCTGTCCTACCTGCGCTGCATCCCCGGCATGCTGGTGATGACCCCGAGCGATGAGAACGAACTGCGCCGTATGCTCACCACCGGCCATCTGCATAACGGCCCGGCAGCTGTGCGTTACCCGCGCGGCACCGGCCCGAACGCCACGATCGAAACTGAGCTGACGCCGCTGGAAATTGGCAAAGGCGTGGTACGTCGCCAAGGCAAACAAACCGCCCTGCTGGTATTCGGTGTGCAACTGGCCGAAGCCCTGAAAGTAGCCGAGCAACTGGATGCCACCGTGGTCGATATGCGCTTCGTCAAACCACTGGACGAAGCCTTGGTACGCGAACTGGCAGGCAGTCATGAGTTACTGGTGACGATCGAAGAGAACAGCATCATGGGCGGCGCAGGTAGCGCGGTCAGCGAGTTCCTCGCCCAAGAAGCCATCGCCAAACCGATCCTGCACCTGGGTCTGCCTGACTACTACGTAGAGCACGCAAAACCCGCTCAAATGCTGGCTGAGTGCGGCCTCGACGCTGACGGCATTGAAAGCGCTGTGCGCAAACGTCTGGCTCAGCTGAATCTGTAACTTGTAATTGCTGTATCCGCGCATTAAGGTGCGCGGCGTTTTACTTCCGCCAGGGTGCGCTTGCTTCATATGAAGCGGCGTTAAACGGGAAGCCGGTGCGTCATCAGACAATCCCGGCACTGCCCCCGCAACGGTAATCGACAGCAGCTTTGTGCTGCACGCGCCTCAACAGCCACTGGGTCAAACCGGGAAGGCGAGGTTGCGCAGGTCGAGAGTCCGGAGACCGGCCCTGATGGTTGCGACTGGTGTTGCGGAGGGCATCACCGTCAAGCTCGGGGCGCGTCTGCCCGCCCCCCGTTCTTGTCCCTGCCCTCCTCAAAAGTCTTTCTGACCTTTTGAGGATTCTTCCTGATGAAACTGTCCCGAATTGCCTTGGCCGTGGCCCTGGCACCCTGCTTGCCATTGGCTGATGCGGCATCCCGTGATGATGCACTGCAATTGTCCGATACGCTGATTACCGCGAACCGCGATGTACAAAAGCGCGCCGACTCCACAACCGCCAGCAGCGTGTTCACCCGCGCTGACATCGAGCGCCTGCGCCCGACCAACGTGCTGGAATTACTGACTCACGTCCCCGGCGTACAAGTCGCCAACTACGGTGGTCGCGGTGCCAGCTACGGCCTGTACATTCGCGGCACCAGCACGGCACAAAGCTTGGTGCTGATTGATGGCGTACGAGTAGGTTCGGCCACCGTGGGCGGGGCCAGCCTGCAATACCTGAGCGTTGATCAGATCGAACGTATTGAAGTACTACGCGGCTCACGCTCGGCCATTTACGGCGCAGACGCCATGGGCGGCGTTGTGCAGATCTTCACCCGCCGCGGCGCTGCTCAGGGGCTGAACCCGACAGTACGCATTGCAGGTGGCAGTGACGGCACTTGGGAGCGTTCACTGGGCCTGTCCGGTGGCGATGAGCGCACCCGTTTCAGCCTCACCGCTGCACTGGAAGAAACCCAGGGTTTCGACCGCACCCGCAAATCCTACCCGAAGGATGCCGACCACGACGCGTACCGCAACCGCTCCCTCTCCGGCACCCTCAGCCATCAACTGACTGACGATATCGAACTGGGCCTGTCCGTCTTGGATCAACGGGGTAAAACCGAGTTCGATAACCCCTTCGGCCGCTGGGACAGCACGACCTTCACCAGCAGCCCCAGCAAGCCTTACGACGAATACAGCGTCAGCAGCAGCTCGGCTTATCTGGATGCCCGCATCAATGACCTGTGGAACACCCGCATTGAGCTGGGCCACAGCGAAGACAAGCAAGAAAACTTCGACAAGCTTTTTGCTGGCAGCACCGTCAACAACACCTACCGCGACACCGTCAGCTGGCTCAATACCCTGTCACTGGGCAACGGCCACAGCCTGCGCACCGGTGCTGAGTACCTGAACGACAAGGTGCGCAGCAGCAATGACTTCTCGCAGAACGACCGCGATAACCAAGCGCTGTTCGCTCAACACAGTTTCGAGGGCGAGCACTTCTCTACCGAACTGGGCATGCGCCACGACGACAACGAGCAGTTCGGCAGCGAAAACACCTTTAACGGCGCCCTGACTCTGCCGTTGAACGACGATAATCAGTTGATTCTGTCCTACGCCGAAGGCTTCCGTGTTCCGACCTTTGCTGATCTTTACTGGCCCTACGACAGCGGTTACCAAGGCAACCCAAACCTCAAGCCTGAAACCTCCAAAAGCTATGAGCTGCAATGGCGTAGCCAGCTCAGCGAAACCACCACACTGGAGGCATCGCTATACCGCACCGACTTCCGCGACCTGATTGCCTATGTCAGCGACCCGGTCACATGGGAAAGCACCATGGATAACGTGTCCCGCGCACGCATCCACGGCTTTGAAGCCAGCCTGAAACAAAAGCTGTTCGGCTGGCAGACTAACCTTGGCATCAGCATTATCGACCCGCGTGACCGTGAGTCCGGCCACACCCTGCCTAACCGCGCCCGCCGCACCCTAAACTTCGATGTGGACCGCCAGTTCGGCAGCATCGGCGTCGGTGCTAGCTTCAGCGCGGTCAGCAGCAGCTATGCCAATGCCGCCAACAGCTCCGAACTGGCTGGCTACGGCGTGCTGGATCTGCGCACCAGCTGGAAGGCCAGTGACGAGCTGAGCTTTGATTTGAAGTGGAACAACGCCCTGGACAAAGACTACAGCCGCTTGGTCTACAGCTATCAGGGCAAAGAGTATGGCTATCAGGAAACACCGTCCGCCGTCATGCTCGGCATGACCTGGACACCGTCGCTGTAATCAACAGGCTCCGCTGTTACGGCGGAGCCACTTATTCACAGGCGGAGGCAATAGCCTCCGCTCATCAGAGAGCCGATGTGCGCCTGCTAACCCTGCTGTTTATCGCCCTGTTGAGCCCCGCACTGCACGCTGTGCCGCAGCGGGTGGTGTCGCTCGACCTGTGCATGGACTGGTTGCTGGCCTACTACGCTGCTCCTGAGCGCATCACCGCCCTGTCTCCCCTGAACAAGCGCTACCCAGTTGAATGGATCGGCACAGACTGGCCAAGCCATGACGGCAGCCTGGAACAGGTCTACGCACTCAAACCAGACAAAGTGCTGGTGGGTCAGTACGCCGCCCAACTGCTGCGCAAACGCCTGGTCGAGTTAGGTGTGGATGTGGAGGTACTGCCGCTGCCGCAGACCCTTGAGCAGGTGACGGCCTACGAGCAGCAGTTCCTTAAAGCGCTGGATTTGCCCCTGAGCCTTGCCGATCAGCCCCCAACCGCCCTAACCGCGCCAGCCCACCCCAAGCGCTTACTGTTATTGGGTGCAAACGGAATCGGAACGGGGCGCATGACGTTGGAAGATGAAATTCTGCAACGGGCAGGTTGGACCAATTATCTGACCGCCGAGGGTTACCAGCGGCTGGATTTGGAACAAGTCGCACAGGACCCACCTGACGCTATTCTCTGGGCGGCGCCGGAGCATCGCGCCCTGGCCAATCAGTTCGCTGAACACACGGCTTTGCAACAAGCAGTGCCCGCCGGGCGCTGGCTCACCACCGATTACTGGCGCTGGCAATGCCCCGGCCCCTGGACCTGGGAATTGATAGGACAACTGCACCAATGGCTCGACTGATCACCCCCGCATTGTGTGGCCTGCTGCTGGCCCTGGGACTGCTGTCGCTTGGACTGGGCTCAACCAACACACCGGTGCTGGCAGGCCTGCTTGACTGGCTTAGCGGTGTGCAAAGCCCGCAAGCCATCGTCGTGGGCGATATCCGTCTGCCTCGCACCTTGCTCGCACTTTCCGTGGGTGCGGCGCTCGGCTTAGCAGGCGCAGCGCTACAGGGTCTGTTGCGCAACCCACTGGCTGATCCAGGCCTGACCGGTGCCAGCCAGGGCGCGGCTCTTGGCGCCGCCAGTGTGTTCTACTTTGGCCTGCTGCCTTCGGCTGGGGCATTGGCACCGGCGCTGGCTGGCCTCGCAGGCGCAGCCATCGCGCTGTTGCTGATGGTCCTACTGGCGGGCAGCAGTGGTGCCGGCATGGTGATCATGGCTGGCCTTGCCATCAGCACCCTGAGTGGCGCGTTATTAGCCACCGTGCTCAACTTCGCGCCCAATCCGTATGCCATGCAGGAGCTGGTGTTCTGGCTGCTGGGCTCCGTCTCAGAACGCGGCCTCGATCACCTGTTAGTGATAGGCCCGGCTCTGCTGTTGGGCTTTGTGCTGATCTACAGTCAACGCCGTCTGTTGCTAGGCCTGAGTCTGGGCGAGCAGGTGGTGGAAAGCCTGGGGCTAAACCCCAAACGCGGCAGCCGTTTGGTTGTCCTGGGGTGCGCCATTCTGGTTGGCGCTGCGGTTGCAGTGGCGGGTGGCATTGCCTTTGTCGGTTTGCTGGTTCCGCACCTTATCCGCCCGCTGGTCAATCAACGTCCTGACCGTCTGCTGATCCCCTCGGCATTGGCAGGCGCCTGCTTAGTCTGCCTGGCAGATATCTGTATCCGCCAACTGCCAGCCGGACGCGAGCTTAATCTGGGCGTCCTCACTGCGTTGCTGGGTGCACCGCTGTTTATCTGGCTGGTGTGGAAGGAGCGCAAACAATGGATCTGATTCAGGTTGAGAACCTCACAGTTGGCACGCGCCTAAACTCCATCAGCTTCACCGTTAAGCGTGGAGACATGCTCGGAGTGATCGGCCCCAATGGCGCTGGCAAATCCACCCTCCTACGTTGCCTTGCCGGCATTCAGCCTTACAGCGGCCGTATCGAATACGAATGCCGTGACCTCAGCGAACTGAACCAGCGCCAGCGCGCCCGCCTGTTCGGCTATCTGCCCCAGGCCCAACACAGCGCCTGGGCCCTGCGTGTGGAAGACGTGGTGGCTCTGGGGCGCTTGCCATGGGGCGATGAAGACCGGCAAAAGATCGAAGCCGCCATGCGCCTGACTGATGTCGACCAGTGGCGCAAGCGCTCAGTGGCACAGCTTTCAGGCGGTGAACAGGCGCGTGTCTGGCTGGCGCGGGTGCTGGCTGGTGAGCCGAACGTGTTGCTCGCTGATGAGCCGATCGCCAGCCTCGACCTCAAACACCAACGCACCATTATGGAGTTGCTGCGCGGTCACTCTAACTGGCAACAGGCGACGATTCTGTCTTTGCACGACCTGAGCTTGGCGGCCCGTTATTGCGACAAGCTATGCCTGATGGCCGAAGGCAACTTGCTGGCGTTTGGCACACCAGAAGACGTCCTGACACCGCAGCACCTGAGCTTGGCCTTTGGTGTTGATGTGTACGTGGACCTCAACAGCCAGCCACCCATTATCCTGCCCCGGTAATCCCATGCCCCTGAAACTCAGCAAGAACCTGGACGAAGTGTGTTATCCCTTTATTCAGGAAACCTCGTACTTGTGCGACTTCGAAGTGCTCACCGACGAACTGTGTGCGCTGATCGGCGCGGTACTGGCCTACCTCAGCGAAGACATGGCGGATATCCGTAAAGACCTAGAACAGCTACAACCGTTAGCCTTTCACCTCAATGGCTCGGTACGCGGCAGGTTGGCCATTGAGGAGGCAGACCTGTGCTGGCTCAACGCCCGCCTGGAACACTATCGCAATACGTTGCAGGGTCAGCAGCACCGTTTTGTGCTGCCGCGCGGTGACGCGCCGGTGCCACAACTGAACCAAGCGCGCTCAGCCGCTAAAAAAGCCATTCGGGCACTGGTGCGTGTTGATCAGGAAGGTATAGAAGTGGCGCCGATTCTGCCGCGCCTGTGCAATCTGATGTGCAACTTCTTCTTTTACCTGACACTTGTGGTGAACCAGCGTCGAGGCTTCGTCGAGACGGAGTTTGTCAGCAAGAGCTATGGCCCACACAGGTGAGACGATAGCCCAACTCAGGCGAGCTGGCGGGGTGTGCGGTACAGGTAGAGGATGACCAGACTGGCAACAGTCAGCAGGATCAGCGGCACGGCCTCAAGCCCTGCAAACACCGCGGCAGCTGCAATCCACGCAGGCAAGGCGCCGACCAATATGGCTTTACGGCGCACCTGAGCCAGAGCCTGCCAAGCAGCGGGCTCACCTTCTGAGTCGAAGGACTTCCCAGTGGCAATCAGCGCATGCTTGTAGCGGTGAAACATCGGCAGGCTGACGAACATGGAAATCAGCCCGAGCATGAACACCGGCATGGTCAGTTTTCCATGCTGGAAGTTATCCCCAAACAGTGTGTTCAGCACCAGCACTGGCAGCACGATGGCCAATAGCAGCAGCCACCACTCAAATGCTAGACGGCGGCGTTGTTGCAGACGAGTCACAGCTTGCCCTCAACCTCACCCTGATGCAGGCTGCCGAGCATGTGTCCGAGCTTACCGGCTTTGGTTGCCAGGTATTTCTCGTTGTACACATTCAGCCCTTTCTGCAACGGTACGCGGGACGCCACGTTGATGCCCATCTCACCCAGCGCTTTGACTTTACGTGGGTTGTTGGTCATCAGTTTGAGCTGGGAAACCCCCAGGTGCTCAAGCATCGGCAGGCAAATCGAGTAGTCGCGCAGGTCTGCCGCAAAGCCCAGACGCTCATTAGCCTCTACGGTATCGGCACCGCCATCTTGCAGCTCATAAGCACGAATTTTGTTCAGCAGGCCAATGCCACGGCCTTCCTGACGCAGATACAGCAGCACGCCACGGCCTTCCTCAGCGATGGCACGCAGCGCAGCTTCAAGCTGGAATCCACAGTCACAGCGCAAGCTGAACAAGGCATCACCGGTCAGGCACTCAGAATGCAGGCGGCCTAAAACAGGTGCACCGTCTGCCACATCACCCATGGTTAACGCGACATGCTCCTTGCCCGTAGCTTCTTCCTGGAAGCCATGCATGGTGAAAACACCAAATGGCGTAGGCAATTGGGATGCGGCCACAAACACAACTGACACCGGATGCTCCTAAGATCAAAGACGGAACGAATAGGGCCCGCATTGTAACAGCAGGTCCCGAAAGCCGGTCAGTCTGAATTATTGATGTAATAGATCAATGGTATTGGTAGTTGTCGGATACAAACGGTCCGATTTTGCCTGCCCAAACGCTAGTATTTTGATTCAAGCAGCAGGGCATCCTGCTCAACCTTCCAACTCACGCGGCTGAGAAAACTCATTCCCAGCAAGGCTTCACCTGGGGAGCCTCCTTCAAGCACCACCCCTTCAACACCCAGCACCTCAATCTCACCGACCTTGATGCGATCAAGGCTGACCTTCCAGCCCCGAACAACACCACTGGCGGTATTGACCTGAAGTTGCTGCCCGCTCACGCGGAAGTCGATACCCAAGCGGCGAGCCTGCTCCTCATTGAGCGCGACCGATGTGGCGCCGGTATCCACCAAAAAATGTATGGTGTGGCCATTTACTGAACCGGGAATCCAGTAGTGCCCGCCAACACCTTTGGCGATGGTCAGGCTTTTCTTTTGGGCACCGGCATAGCCATCACTGTATTCGCGACTCAGGGAGTAACTGCGCTCAACACCGTCGACTCGCAACACCGCGCCACGGCTGTCAGCACTGACTACCTGCACACCACCCGGGCCGGTTTGGCCAACTTTAACTAACTTACGCTGACCATCAACGTTGATCACCGCCGCCCCTGGAAACAACCCCACCACGCGCACCTGTGTTTCGGCATTTGCCCACGCGCTAAGCAGCAAAGGCACACTCACTAACACCGCTCGCAGTAGGGACATGCAGGTACTCACATTCTCAGTCGAAGGGATACATCTGTTTCCAGCGTTTGAAAACCGGCCGTAGGCTACCATCGGCAATCAGTACTTTCATCCGCTGATCAAAAACGTCCGCCAACCGTTTACCTTTTGGCGTGTCGCTGAAGCCCACATACACAGGCAGCCGAATCAAAGGGGTGACCTTGTAGCGGGAACGATCGGACGCCTCAGCAAGCACATGCTCAAGCTCACTCAGGTCATCCAGAAAGAAATCGGTATGACGCATTTCCAACATGCTGAGCACGTTACTGCTGCGGGAAATCTCGCGATAAATCCCGGTCGCAGGCAGGTAGCGCTGATACTGATAACCACGCGGCCACGCCAGCCGGTAATCCTTTAAGGTCTCAAGCTCTGGTACCGGCGAGCTTTTCAAGCCCAACGCGGCGACGACATCAAAGTCGTAGTACATCTCCGGATAGTGAATGCCCTTACGCACCTCGTAGAGATAAGAACCGGCAAACGCATCCAGTTCCCCACGCTTGGCTAAGCCCATGGCACGCGTATGCGGGACGCTGTGAACCACCAATTCGATATCCAAAGGGCCATAGACCAAACGCAGGATATCCCAGGCCAATCCTTGTCCATCAGACTGGGTGTAATCAGGCCAGTGCTCACTGGCCACATTGATCTGTTCACGGGTATTGGCATGTGCAAACGGAAACTGCCAGACCGCAAGTGTAAGCACCAGCCACACCAAGCCACGCCCCATATAACGCTCCTAACGTTATGCCCCCAGCGCCGTGCCTAATCCGTTAGCCCAGCCCCAGACAATAAGTTGCATGCTCAGCCAGGCCAACACACCTGCAAGGATGTCGTCCAGCATGATGCCGAAGCCGCCATGTACCTGGCGGTCCACCCAGCTTATCGGCCAGGGTTTGAGAATATCGAACAGACGGAACAATAAAAAACCCAGCGCCAGCCAACCCCACCCGGCCGGCGCCAGCCAGAAGGTGATCCAGATGCCAACGAATTCGTCCCACACAATGCCTTCGTGGTCATGCACGCCTAAGTCACGGGCGACCTTGCCGCATAACCAGCACCCGAAAACGATACTCACGGCCAGCACTAACCAGTAGCCCCAGTCTGGCAGTTGCTGCAAAAGCGGCACAAACGGCAGCGCGACCAATGAACCCCAAGTCCCCGGAGCCTTACGCATAGTCCCGGAGCCAAAGCCAAAGGCCAGAAAGTGCCACGGATTACGCCACACCTGCAGCGGTACATGGGCGGTGGTTTTAGGCTTAAGTTGATCAGTCACGAGGATTTCCAAAATGTTGATAGCCGCTGGCGGGCGCCTGCACGCAACGTCCCTGCGTATCCAGTAGTGTAACGCCCTCTCCAACTTCCACACGGCCAACCACGTAGACCGGCAGTCCCTGCTCTTGCAAGGTAGCAAGATGCTCAGGTGGAAGAGTGAAGGCTAAACGGTAATCATCGCCGCCGCTAAGGGCACAGTTCAGCGCACCTTCCTCACCGGCAACGTCGAGCAAATCCGCAGAAAGCGGCACACGGGCTTGTTCGATCAACAGCGCGACACCCGAGGCGCGAGCGATATGACCGCAGTCAGCGAGCAAACCATCGGAGATATCCAGCGCCGCCGTGGCTTTACCACGCAAGGCAAGGCCCAGCTGCAGTTGTGGTTTAGGCGACCAGTAGCGTCCCAGCAAGGCATCACCCGCCTCGCTCACTGACAATGAGGGATCAAGCACCAGAGGCAGTGCACCTGCTGCGTCCCCCAATTCGCCACCGACACAAAGCAGATCGCCGACCTGAGCACCACTGCGCTTTAGAGCCTGCTGGTGCGGCACTTGACCGAAAACAGTCAGCGTCATACTCAGCGGCCCACGGGTAGTGTCCCCCCCGATCAGGCGGATGTCACAGTAATGCGCCATTTCATCCAAGCCGCGTGCAAATGCCTGAAGCCAATCTGCTTCCGCGTTGGGCAGGGTCAGCGCCAAGGTAAAGCCAACGGGCTGTGCGCCCATCGCCGCCAGATCACTGGCGGAAACAGCCAACGCACGCTGAGCGAGCAAATAAGGATCAGCCTGACGGGGAAAGTGCACGCCCTCAACCAAGGTGTCGGTGGACACCGCCAGTTGCTGCTCAGCAGGTAGCGTTAATAACGCGCAGTCATCACCAATGCCCAAGGCAATACCTTCGCCGCCGCGGGCGCAAGCTGCCGCAGCAAAGTAATGACGGATTAATTCGAATTCACCCAAGGCCGTTCATACCAGTTAAGGCTACAGCTCAAGGGTTGCCGCGCTGGCCAGAACAGCCAGCGGCATGCAACAACTCCGCAGAGCGGGCGCCAGTGAATAAAACAGCTGCCACGGCAGCCTGCACGAAACGCGCATGGACCCTGAAGTCCGGGTTTACCCTGTTCCCTGACACCCGTGCGGAGTTACCGCTGTCAGCGCTTGTAAGCGCTGACTTCGGCTGCCCGCAGGCTTGGCGCCAGCTTGTCGAGAACGCCGTTGACGAACTTGTGCCCGTCAGTGGCGCCAAAGACTTTGGCCAGCTCAATGCCTTCGTTGATCACCACGCGATAGGGAATATCAACGCGGTTCTTCAGCTCGTACGTGGACAGGCGCAGGATCGACAGTTCAACCGGGTCGATTTCATCCAGCGGGCGGTCCAGCAGCGACTCAAAGGCACCGTCGATTTCACTCTTCTGGCGCGGAACACCGTGCAGAATTTCGTGAAAGTAAGCACCGTCTACAGCGCTGAAATCGTTATCGACGCGGAATTGCGCTTCGATTTCGTTCAGCGACTGACCCGCCATATGCCAGGAGTACAACGCCTGCATGGCTAGGGAGCGAGCCTGACGGCGCGCCTGGGTTTTGCCGCCGGGCGCTTTCGGGCCTTTAGCCTTCTGAGGCTTCTGGCCGTTTGTATCGTTACTCACTTGGCCTCCAACTGCGCCAGCAGGCTGACCATTTCCAGGGCAGACAGCGCAGCTTCAGCACCTTTGTTACCTGCTTTGGTGCCGGAACGTTCGATGGCTTGCTCAATGGAATCAACAGTCAGTACGCCGAACGCAACCGGCACACCGAACTCCATGGAGACCTGAGCCAGACCTTTAGTGCACTCACCCGCAACGTATTCGAAGTGCGGAGTACCGCCACGAATCACAGCGCCCAGAGCGATGATCGCGTTGTATTCGCCACGCTGAGCGACTTTCTGCGCCACCAGCGGGATCTCGAATGCACCCGGAGCACGGATGATGGTGATGTCGCTTTCGCTCACGCCGTGACGAACCAGCGCGTCAATGGCGCCACTTACCAGGCTTTCAACAACAAAGCTGTTGAAGCGGCCCACGACCAGGGCAAAGCGGCCCTTCGGGGCGATAAAAGTACCTTCAATGGTCTTCAGGGTCATAACGCATCTCGTCTATGTTAAAGAGCCAGACCGCCAGGGGCGGCCGGCGGAAATCAGTTAGAGGGTAGGTATTCTACAACTTCCAGATCGAAACCGGACAATGCATTGAACTTCATTGGCGAACTCATCAGGCGCATTTTGCGTACACCAAGGTCACGCAGTATCTGCGAGCCTGCACCTACTGTGCTGTAGGTCGTCGGCGCGGCCGCCTTGGTTTCACCTGCCAATTGACGTTGCAGGCCCTGCATCAGTTCATTACCAGTCAGCGCGTTGCCCAGCAGCAAGACAACACCGTTGCCCGCCTTAGCCACTTCAGCCATGGCCGCACGCATGCTCCAGCGTCCATCCAGGTTGACCATAAACAGGTCGCGCAGCGGGTCCATGTTGTGCACACGCACCAGCGTCGGCTGCTCAGGGTTGATCTCGCCCAGGGTCAATGCCATGTGCACGGTGTCTTCCACCGCATCGCGGTAAGTCACCAGATTGAACTGGCCCAGCTCGGTATCGAGCACTTGCTCACCGGCGCGTTCAACAGTGCGCTCGTGGATCAGGCGGTAGTGGATCAGGTCGGCGATGGTACCGATCTTGATACCGTGCTCGGCAGCAAACACTTCCAGCTCAGGGCGACGCGCCATGGTGCCGTCGTCATTCATGATCTCGCAGATCACGCCGCTGGCCTCAAAACCACCCAAACGCGCCAGATCACACGCGGCCTCAGTATGACCGGCACGGGCCAGTACACCGCCCGGCTGCGCCATCAGCGGGAAGATGTGACCGGGGCTGACAATATCGTCGGCGACTGCATCTTTGGCGACAGCAGCCTGCACCGTGCGGGCACGGTCAGCAGCGGAAATACCGGTGGTTACACCTTCAGCCGCTTCGATGGAGACGGTGAACTTGGTGCCGAAGCCAGAACCGTTACGCGGCGCCATCAGGGGCAGCTTCAAGGTTTCGCAACGCTCGCGGGTCATCGGCATGCAGATCAGGCCACGGGCGAAACGCGCCATGAAGTTAATGTGCTCGGCGGTGACGCACTCGGAGGCGATGATCAGGTCACCTTCGTTCTCGCGGTCTTCGTCATCCATCAGGATGACCATTTTCCCGGCGCGGATGTCTTCAACTAATTCTTCAATGCTGTTCAGAGCCATGCTGGCAAATCCTTAATTCTTCAGGTAGCCGTGTTCGGCCAGGAAACTTTCAGTCAGACCGGAGGCCTTGCCATCAGCGGCCTTTTCGCCCAGCAACAGACGCTCCAGATAGCGCGCCAGCAGATCCACCTCAAGGTTGACCTGACGTCCGGCTTGGTAGTCAGCCATGATGGTCTCGCCAAGGGTGTGCGGCACGATCGTCAGTTCAAACTCGGCGCCATTGACTGCATTGACGGTCAGGCTGGTGCCATCAACCGTGATCGAACCTTTGTGCGCAATGTATTTGGCCAACTCGCGCGGGGCACGGATGGTGAACTGCACAGCACGGGCGTTATCAGCACGGGCGATGACCTCACCGACACCGTCAACGTGGCCGCTAACCAGATGCCCACCCAGACGACTGCTTGGGGTCAGGGCTTTTTCCAGATTGACCTTGCTGCCGGCTTTCAGATCAATAAATGCTGTACGCGCCAGGGTTTCACGGCTGACATCAGCCCAGAAGCCGTCACCCGGCAGCTCTACGGCCGTCAGGCAAACGCCGTTCACGGCAATACTGTCGCCCAGTTTGACATCACCCAGGTCAAGCTTGCCGGTTTGCACATACACCCGCACATCACCTCCTTTAGGCGTCAACGCACGAATGGTGCCGATGGCTTCGATTATTCCGGTGAACATGCTACCCCCTGAGAATCGCGCAGCTTTGAGCGCTGGCACATCAGGCCAGTAAAGCAATGCGGAAGAAAACAAACATACATCTGAAGCAACTCCTGTTTCGCAAAAAACAGGGCAAGTCAGATCGATAGGGATTTCGGGGCACGTCTAGCGCGCCAGATACAGGCAATCCCGCTCTCTCTTTATCCGGACTTTAACCGTCGGCCCCGGAATCACACCGGGTCTGCTGACCTTGCTCATTGAGCAAGCGCTCGCGGGCTAGACGCTTTGCGCGTCATTACCGCCGGTGGGGAATTACACCCCGCCCTGAGAACGTTACGGCCATCACAGAATGGCCGAAGCGCTTTTTATCACAAACTGCCCTGTGACTGCACTGTCCGGCGGGCAGTTTGCGCAACCTTTCATCACTCGTCGCGTTGCGGCACAGCAATGATTCGCCAGTCATCCCCTACTGCGCGCATATCCACAATCTTCAGCGACTGGGCTTCTGCCATACGCGCCAGTGGCAAATCCATCAGTGGGCGTGCAGCTGAGCCCAGCAGTTTAGGCGCCATAAATATCTGGTATTCATCCACCAAACCAAGGCGGGCAAATGCACCAGCCAATCGAGGGCCAGCCTCGACCAACACCTCATTAGCGCCCTTAAGCGCTAGCTCACTGAGCAATTTACGCAGATCAACATGCCCATTGCTGCCTGGAACGGCCAGTAGCTCATGGCCATCCTCAAGATAGCGATCGCGGGCCTTGGCTGCTGCGCATGTCGCAACCACTACAGGGCCTGCCTGGAAGAACGGTACATCCAGCGGCACCCGCAGGCGTCCATCGACCAATACTCGTAACGGTGGTCGATTCAGCGCCAGCGCACTCAGCTCTGCGCCCAAGCCCAACTCTTCGTTACGCACCGTCAGCCGGGCATCGTCGGCCAGCACCGTATCGGCGCCAGTGAGCACCACGCTGGAACGAGCGCGCAAGCGTTGTACCGCCGAACGTGCAGCCGGCCCTGTAATCCATTTGCTTTCACCGTTGGCCATGGCGGTGCGACCATCCAGGCTCATTGCCAACTTCACCCGCACAAACGGCAGCCCACTCTCCATGCGTTTGATAAAGCCAGCGTTCAATGCACGGGCTTCGGCTTCCAAAACACCGCTCTGCACCGCAATACCGGCATTCATCAGGCGCAACAGCCCACTGCCGCCCACCTGTGGGTTGGGGTCCTGCATGGCCGCCACAACACGGGCCACGCCAGCATTCACCAACGCGTCGGCACAGGGAGGCGTGCGCCCGTGATGGCTACACGGCTCAAGCGTGACGTAAGCCGTGGCGCCACGGGCCTTATCACCCGCCTTACGCAAAGCATGCACCTCCGCATGGGGCTCCCCAGCCTTGGCATGCCAGCCCTCGCCGATGATGCGGTCATCTTTAACGATGACACAGCCAACGCGGGGATTGGGATGAGTGGAATAAAGCCCTTTACGGGCCAGCTCAAGCGCACGCGCCATGTAGGCGTGATCTGAATTCATCGTTGACCTTTTGCGGGCTCGCGGGACAGACGTTCGATTTCCTCACGGAACTCATTGAGGTCCTGAAAACGTTTATAGACTGAGGCGAAACGGATATACGCCACTTCATCGAGCTTTTGCAGCTCGGTCATCACCAACTCACCCAGCACCAGCGATTTGACTTCACGCTCGCCGGTGGCACGCAGCTGGCTCTTGATGTGGGCAATGGCCGCCTCCAGACGTTCAACACTGACCGGACGCTTTTCCAGTGCCCGCTGCATGCCAGCACGCAGCTTGTCTTCATCAAAGGGCTGACGGCTGCCGTCCTGTTTGATCAGTCGGGGCATTACCAATTCGGCAGTTTCAAAGGTGGTGAAACGCTCACCACAGGCGACACATTCACGCCGACGACGTACCTGATCACCCTCGGCAACAAGCCGCGAGTCGATCACTTTGGTGTCGTTGGCCGCGCAGAAGGGACAATACATAAAATAAGACCAGAAAGAACGGAAGCCCCCATGGTAGCGCAACCCTCTGGCAAGACAAGCCTCGGTCTTTGCGGTATATAAGCCACCGAAAAAATGTTCAGCGGACGACACCATGAAACTCGCGACACCCGCCAAATTTCTGCTCAGCAGTGCACTGTTGTGCCTGCTCAGCGCCTGCTCAAGTGATGTGCCCAAACCTGCCGAGCCGGTTGCTCCGGCCAAGATTATTAAGGAAGAGCAACCCACAGCCCTGCCTGCGCACCTGCGCGAATTGTCGGGCAGCCTGCTTAATGTCCCAGCAGCTGCCGAGGTAGAGATGGCGCTGCTCGCCGTTGATCAGCGTGGCCGCCCCCGCACGCTGCTGGGCGATATCCGCCTGCGCGGCACCGGTAATCCATTGCCGTTCAACCTGCGTTTCAACCCCGAAGCTTTTGGCCAGTTCCAAAGGGTTGAGCTGCGGGCGCGGGTCAACCAGTCCGGACGACTAATTCTACGATTGCCGCCGAAAACCATCGCACAGCCTGAGTCCCAGGTGTTAGGCGCACTGACACTGGTGCCTGCTCCGTGAGTGCACCCGCCGCTCTGCAACACGCCCTGAATAGTCTGCTGGGCGATGCAAAACTGACTGCGACCCCGTTACCCGGCACGGACATTCGTCTGTGGCTGATTGATGCGGAAAATATGGACCGCGCATTTAGCCCAGAAGAAACCCGACTGATTCTGGAAGAACCGCCCTACTGGTGCTTTTGCTGGGCCAGCGGACTGGTACTGGCTCGCTGGCTGGCCGAACGCCCTGAATGGGTGCGCGGCAAGCGCGTCCTCGACTTTGGCGCAGGCTCCGGTGTGGCGGCTATTGCGGCCGCTAAAGCGGGCGCGGCCGAAGTGGTCGCGTGCGATCTGGACCCACTGGCCATTGCCGCCAGCCGAGCCAACGCCGAACTCAATGACGTTGAGCTGAGCTACTCCGCGGACTTTTTTCAAGAAGCGGATCGCTACGACCTGATCATCGTCGCTGATGTGCTTTACGACCGAGCCAACCTGCCACTGCTGGACGAGTTCCTGAGCCGGGGTCGCGAAGCACTGGTTGCCGACTCCCGCGTGCGCAACTTCCAGCATCCGCTGTACCAGCGCCTGGATGTACTGGAGGCCAGCACATGGCCCGACTTGGCTGAGCCTGCCGAATTTCGCCATGTCAGCCTGTATCATGCGGTACGAACGTAAAACCTGCACATAACGTGACTCTCGTGCAGAAAAACCCATCCATATTCAGCAATGGCGCTCACCTCTTGTATTCGAGGTTCGCGCCCACATTTATAGTGCATCCCGTATTTCGCCCAGCCGAGACCGATCATGAGTGACAGCCCTTATATTTTTGATGTTTCCGGCAGCGCCAGCTTCGAACAACTGGTGATCGAGAACTCCTTCCACAAACCGGTGCTGGTCGATTTCTGGGCCGACTGGTGCGCCCCCTGCAAAGCGCTCATGCCGATTCTGGCGAAACTCACTGAGGAGTATCGCGGCGAGCTGCTGTTGGCAAAGGTTAACTGCGATATCGAGCAGGAAATTGTCGCCCGCTTTGGTATCCGCAGCCTGCCGACTGTGGTGCTGTTCAAGGATGGTCAGCCGGTGGACGGTTTTGCCGGTGCGCAACCGGAATCGGCTATTCGTGAGCTGCTCAAGCCACACGTCGCAGAACCGACAGCGGTAGCTGAAGACCCAATGGAAGCGGCCCAAGCGGCCTTCAATGATGGTCACTTCGCCGAGACGGAAGCCCAGCTTAAAGCCGTCCTGACTGAGAACAACGAAAACGCTGCGGCGCTGATTCTGTATGCCCGCTGCCTGGCAGAGCGTGGCGAATTGGGCGAGGCCGATGCTGTGCTCAACGCCGTCAAAGGTGACGAACATAAACAGGCCCTGGCTGGCGCCCGTGCGCAACTGACTTTCCTGCGTCAGTCAGGCGAGCTGCCTGACAGCGCTGAGCTTAAATCTCGACTGGCGCAAAACCCGGAAGACGACGAGGCCTGCTATCAGTTGGCGATCCAGCAGCTGTCCCGCCAGCAGTACGAGCCTGCGCTAGACGCACTGCTCAAATTGTTCGTACGCAACCGCAGTTACGCCGATGGTTTGCCACACAAGACGCTGTTACAGGTGTTCGAGCTACTGGGCAACGACCATCCGCTGGTGACGACCTACCGCCGCAAGTTGTACCAGGCCATTTACTAAGCGACTCAAGCAGGCGCGCCAAGCGCGCGCCTGCCTTCACCCAACCCAGCGGTATACGGGGGCATCCACCCCGGTTTCCATCTGCACCAATGGGCTGTGACGCAAGCGCACCAGCAGACGCTTGCCCGCTACCTCACCACCCGCCAATGCCGCCAACTGACTCAGCAACTGTGGCCCTTCCATGCTGCCCGCCTTGCGTAACAGTTCCTGAGTGGTTTGCCACAATGGATCATCCACTGTCGCGGCAGTCGTCTTGATGGCAGCTGACTGCGGCGGCGTGTCCAGCGCTAAATGCCCAGCCAGCTGCACCCAGTCCTGATCATCCAGTTCAACCGTTAAATCCACCGGCCACTGACCGATAGTCCCTCTTATCCGCACCATCATCACGCCCTCACAAACCGAAAGCCATGCTCCCATGCGGCTCGCATTCCGCCAAGTGCAGACTCTCTTGGAACGCGGCCTGGCACTTTTCATCCGAAGCCTAGCCGACAACAAATAAATCCTGTTATAACGTAACGATTACTTGAATCCCTCGGAGACATCCATGCGCTGCTTACTGACCGCCACCCCCTTTGCGCTACTCCCAATGACCCTGACGGCTCTCGCCCACGACCACTCGCATGAAGAGCATGGCAGCTTGGACGCCCACGTTCATGGCGTTGCCGAATTGAACGTGGCACTGGATGGTTCAACCCTCGAACTGCAACTTAAAACTCCTGCCATGAATTTTGTTGGCTTTGAGCATGAGGCAGAAAGCGAAGCGGATAAGGCTAAAGTTGCTTCGGCCAAAAATGAACTCAGTAAGCCCGTTGCGCTGTTTGGCATCTCACAAGGCCAGTGCACCCTGGCCAGCCAGGAACTTGAAAGCCCATTGTTTGAAGAGGCTCACGCGCATGAGCATGAGCATGAGCATGAGCACAGCGATCATGAAGGGCACAGCCATGCACACAATGACATCCAGGCCCATTATCAATTGAACTGCCAACAACCGGATAATTTGAAACAACTTGATCTGACAGAACTGTTCAAGCGCTTCCCAGCCACTGAGAAAATTAATGTACAACTGATCGGTCCTAATGGTCAGAAAGGCCAGGAAGTGACAGCATCCAACCCAACGCTGAGCTTCTGATTCCTCTTTTTGCAGTAGAACGACCAGGGCAACCTGGTCGCTGAGGCCATGACACAGACCCTGATTCACCTCTCCGAACTCGGCTTTGCCTGGCCTGGCCAACCCGAGCTGTTGGATATCCCAGAGTTCACCCTGCACAAGGGCGAAAGCCTGTTTCTCAAAGGCCCCAGCGGCAGCGGTAAAACCACCCTGCTAGGCCTGTTAGGCGGCGTACAAAAGCCGGGACGGGGCAGCATCCGCCTGCTGGATCAAGAGCTGAGCACGTTGCCCGCCTCACGACGGGATCGTTTTCGCGTCGATCACATCGGCTATATTTTTCAGCAGTTCAATTTGCTGCCGTTTCTCTCCGTACAAGAGAACATCGAACTGCCTTGCCACTTCTCCAAAGCCCGCGCCGAGCGTGCCCGCCAACGTTACGGCAGCGTGCATGAGGCCTGTAAAGCACTGCTGGAACATCTTGGCCTGAACAGAAGCGAGTTACTGCAGCGCAAGGCCGGTGAACTCTCCATCGGCCAGCAGCAGCGAGTTGCCGCCGCCCGAGCACTGATCGGCCAGCCAGAATTGGTGATTGCCGATGAGCCAACCTCGGCGCTTGATGCCGACACCCGCGAGGCATTCATCAACTTACTGTTTGCCGAATGCCGCAACGCAGGCTCCAGCCTGCTCTTTGTCAGCCATGATCAAAGCTTGGCCCCCCTGTTCGACCGCAACGTGTCACTGGCCGAGTTGAACCGTGCCAGCCGTAAGACGGAGGTTTAAGGCATGTACCTACTGCGCCTGGCCCTGGCCAGTCTGAGCAACCGCCGTTTTACTGCACTGCTGACGGTATTCGCCATTGCCTTGTCCGTGTGCCTGCTGCTGGCCGTAGAACGGGTGCGAACTGAGGCCCGCAGCAGCTTTGCCAATACCATCAGTGGCACAGACCTGATTGTCGGTGCGCGCTCTGGGAGCGTGAACCTGCTGCTGTATTCGGTCTTCCGAATCGGCAATGCCACCAACAATATCCGCTGGGACAGCTATCAACAGATCGCCTCGCACCCGCAGGTGAAATGGGCGATCCCCATCTCGCTCGGTGACTCCCATCGTGGCTATCGCGTGATGGGCACTAGCTCTGACTACTTCGAACACTATCGCTATGCCCGCAGCCAGCCGCTGCAGCTCAAGGAAGGCCGCCCCTTTGCTGAGGATCCCTTTGAGGTTGTGCTCGGGGCGGAAGTCGCCCAGGCGCTAAATTACCACTTGGGCAGCGAGCTGGTTCTCGCCCACGGCGTCGCCACAGTCAGTTTGGTTAAACACGACGACAAACCCTTCACCGTGGTCGGCATTCTTGAGCGCACCGGCACACCGGTGGACCGTACGTTGCACATATCCTTGGCAGGCATGGAAGCGCTGCATATCGATTGGCAAAATGGAATGCCTGCAAGGGGGGCAGCGCGAGTAAGTGCGGATCAGGCTCGTCATATGGACCTGGAGCCCAAGCAAATCACCGCCATGATGCTCGGCCTAAAGAGCAAAATTGCCACGTTTACCCTGCAAAGGCAGATCAACGAATTTCGCGGTGAACCCTTGCTGGCCATCCTTCCCGGAGTCGCCCTGCAAGAACTCTGGAGCCTGATGGGCACGGCCGAACAAGCACTGTTCGTGATCTCTCTGTTTGTGGTGCTGACCGGTTTGATCGGCATGCTCACCGCCATCCTCACCAGCCTCAATGAGCGCCGCCGGGAGATGGCCATCTTGCGCTCAGTAGGTGCCCGGCCTTGGCATATCGCCTCGCTGCTGATCGTCGAAGCCTTTGCGCTGGCACTGGCCGGCGTCGTGTTGGGATGCGCGCTGCTCTATCTCGGTATTGCGGGCGCACAGAGCTTTGTCCAATCCAACTACGGGCTGTACCTGCCCCTCAGCTTGCCAACACCCTATGAGTGGACGCTGCTCGGCGCTATTCTGCTGGCAGCCTTGCTGATGGGAGTCCTTCCGGCCTGGCGGGCGTACCGCCAATCCCTGGCGGACGGTTTGTCGATTCGTTTATGAGGCCGCTTATGCACCGCTACTTATTCATTGCGCTGACGCTGGCCTTTAGCATCCCTCAGGCCATGGCGGATGCTCGCCTGCTGAAGTGGGACGAAATGGTGCCCGCTGATGCACCGCCCCAAACCGTGGAACCCACGCCGCTACACGACCTTTCGCAACTGGCCAACGCCTTGAGCGAATCTGGGCCAGCCGCGCTGCAACAACTCCCCGATGCACCAGTGGTACAAGCCCTAGATGGCCAAGAAGTCAAACTGCCGGGCTACATCGTTCCGCTGGATGTGACAGAGGAAGGGCGTGTTACCGAGTTCCTGCTCGTGCCGTATTTCGGCGCGTGCATTCACGTTCCCCCTCCGCCTTCCAACCAGATCGTCCATGTCACCAGCGAACTGGGTGTGTTACTTGATGCGCTCTATCAGCCCTTTTGGATTGAAGGCCCTATCAAAGTGGAACGCAGCAGCAGCGAGCTCGCTGAAGCGGGCTACACGATGGACGCAGAGAAAATTTACCCCTACGAGCTGTCGTCAGAATAACTCCCGTAATGGCCTGATTTGTCGGTAAGCCCACAGCAATTTAGTACGAACGCTGCAAAAGTTAGATAGCTTGCTACTTTATTGAGTTAGATCAACTGCTACCTTCGTTCACCCTACTAATATCCAAATCAGCCAATACGAACCGATGTTTACGGGAGCTAACCATGCGTACTTCTCTTTTTACTGCCTCTTTGCTGGCTTTGGCTGTTGCCGCCCCGCTGGCACAGGCACACCAAGCGGGCGACATCATTGTGCGCGCTGGTGCTATCACCGTTGACCCACGCGAAGACAGCAGCGATATCTGGGTAGGCGCACTGCAGACTTCTGTTGCAGGTACCAAGGCAACTCTGGACAGCGACACTCAGCTGGGTCTGAACTTTGCTTACATGGTCACCGACCACGTCGGTATCGAGCTGCTGGCTGCGACCCCGTTTAGCCACAGCGTTGGCGTAAAAGGTATGCCAGGCATTTACTCTGGCCTGAATGGCAAGCTGGGCGACATCAAGCACCTGCCGCCAACCCTGAGCGTGGTTTATTACCCGCTGGACGCCAAGTCCGCCTTCCAGCCTTATGTCGGCGCAGGCATCAACTACACATGGTTCTTTGACACCGAGCTGACTGGCGCTGCTGAAGGCAAAGGCTTCAACGGTTTGGACATGCAAGACTCCTGGGGTCTGGCCTTCCAGGTTGGTGCTGACTACATGCTGACTGACAACATCATGATCAACGCCCAACTGCGTTACATCGACATCGACACCAAAGGCACCACCAGCTTCGGTGGCGAGAAAGTCAAAGTCGACGTGGACGTAGACCCGATGGTTTACATGGTTGGCCTGGGCTACAAGTTCTAAGCCACCTTTAAACAAAAAACCGGCCAAGAGCCGGTTTTTTGTTGTGTGTAGGTTTTATTAACCTTGTGCCAATAAACGGCGCAAACCTTCTGCCACTGACGTCTTTGACGGCAACTGATAGTACTCACGCAATCGTTGATTCTGCGCACGGGAATGGCGAATGTCCCCCGCTCGCGCTGGCATGTAGCTCACCTCTGGTAGAGCGCCACACAGATTGCCGATTTCCTGTAACAGTTGATTGAGGCTGACCGCCTCATTCCACCCCACATTGACTGCGCCCGTCACAACATCGGGTGCATCCACAGCTTGTAGCAACAGCTGCACCAAGTCTTCAACATAGAAGAAATCACGGGTCTGCTCGCCATCGCCAAACACCTGAATAGGCAGCCCCATCTGTGCGCGCTGAGTGAAAATACTGATAACGCCTGAATAGGGTGAACAGGGATCCTGCCTAGGGCCAAAGATATTGAAGAAGCGAAAAATCGCCGGAGTCAGGCCGTGTTCACGTCGATAAAAGTCCAGGTAGTACTCACTGGCCAATTTATCTGACGCATAAGGCGTAAGCGGTGCCTTGGCGGCATCCTCCGAAACGGCAGTGCCTTCGCCATTGTTGCCATACACCGCAGCACTGGAAGCAAACAGAACGCGTTTTACACCCTGTATACGCATGGCCTCGCACACATTGAGTGTGCCGACAAAATTACTTTGATGGGTCGCAACAGGATCATCGACAGATGCCTGAACCGAAGCGACAGCCGCTAGGTGCACCACTGCAGAGCACCCCGCCACCAACTTATCAACCAGCTGGGCATCCGCCACATCGCCCTCTACAAACCGCAAACGGGGATGATCGGCTGGCAAGTTGTCGAGCTTACCCATGGAAAGGTTGTCGAGCACACGCACGTTGCGCCCCTGCGCCAACAACGCATCAACCAGGTGAGAGCCAATAAAACCGGCACCACCGGTCACAAGAACAGTTTCAGAATCAGACATGGCGATAATAACGATCCAACAGTGCCGGCAACCCGGAGCGCCATGCGCGTGGCTTAATACCAAACGTATGGAAGATTTTCTTGCAGGCCAGCACTCCATGCTGAGGCTCTTCTGCCGCATCAGGTTGAGCACTGTGGGCTTGTGGACAGACCTCCTCAAGCAAGTTGCTACGGAAATTCCGCGCCTCGCTGATGACAGCCTGTCCCAAGGCGACAACGGTAGTCGCTTCATGACCACCGTAATGGTAGGTTCCCCAAAGCGGCGAATCGCAATCAAGCTGCTTCAAAACAGCCAGAATGACTCGCGCGGCATCATCTACCGGTGTCGGGTTGCCACGCCGGTCATCGGCCAGAAGTAAAGGTTCAGATTCAGCTGCACGGGTGAGGAAACGCCCCAACACGCCATCGACACTGTCATCCATCAACCAGCCAAAGCGAAGCAGGATATGGCGCGGGCAAATTGAACGCACCGACTGCTCGAATCGCCACAGCGCCTGCCCACGAATGCCCAGAGGTTGCGGGTCTTCCTTCTCGGAGTAAGCCGTTGCACGGCTACCATCAAAAACCCGGTAACTGGAGGGCTGGAGCAAACGAATCTCGTGGTACTGGCACAGTTCAGCCAAACGCTCTACCGCCCTCGCCTGAGCAGACAATTGCGCCTCACTGACAGAGCCGGCCTGAAACCAGTCGTAGTAATAGGCAAGATTGATCACCGCATCCGGACGCGTTTCATCCAGAAGCGCAGTCAGACTGGCCGGATCCCAACCGGTCTCGGGAGGTTTGGGCGCAAGAAAACCGATGTCCTCCTCCGCACCAAGGCGTATCAGAGCCTGCCCCAGCGAGTTACCACCACCTAGCAGCATCAGCCGCATTCGCATAAATCTAAACTCTGAAAATTAAAACAAGTAATTAAAACCTGATATTCAGCAGCCTATGGCTGACCCGTTCTAATCCCGAGCACCTTGGCATATCGGGATGGACGCTCTGAACGTCACACAACTCGGACATCAGTCAGACTCAGGGCATTAGTGCTTACATTCTACATGCTACCACTGGCTGATTTCATACCACATCCAAGCCCGCCTATTGCCTGAGGCCACATTCTTAAATAACAAGACGCAAAAGATAAAGACGGTCAAGTCACAGCACGCCCTTGAATCACTGGCCGCATTACATTCTAGGAAGATGCTTAAAGATCAGAGGCCAGCGACGCCCGCACAACGCCCACCACCTGCGCTAATTACACTCACACCGCACGACAGAAATCGCGCCCGAAAGGTGCGGTTACGTTAAACTAGCCAGTCTTGAGCAATGATGGAAAGCCCGCCACAACCAGTGATGGACTTTACATTTCCAGAACCCATACCATTGCTTCTAACAGTCACCTTGGACAATTTAATTGCCCCTTGGACAAGTAAATTGCCTCCACCCAATAGGAGAACGATATGGCCCGTGGGGTTAACAAAGTCATTCTGGTCGGCACCTGCGGCCAGGACCCGGAAACGCGCTACCTGCCTAACGGAAATGCGGTGACCAACCTGAGCCTGGCTACCAGCGAACAGTGGACTGATAAGCAAACCGGTCAACGTGTTGAAAAAACCGAGTGGCACCGCGTTGCCCTGTTCGGCAAAGTTGCTGAGATTGCCGGTGAATACCTGCGCAAAGGTTCGCAGGTATATATAGAAGGCAAACTGCAAACCCGCGAATGGGAAAAAGACGGCATCAAGCGCTACACCACCGAAATCATTGTCGACATGCAAGGCACTATGCAGTTGCTCGGCGGTCGTCCTGACAATGCTGGCGGTGACTCCGCACCACGCCAGGCTCGCCCGGCAGCCCCTGCCCGTCCACAACAGCAGGCCGCCCCGCGTCCAGCACCGCAGCCCGCCGCGCAACCTGCACCGGACTACGACAGCTTTGATGACGACATTCCGTTCTAGGGGTTACCTGAGATTATTTTGTAAAGATCAGGTCTGGAGCCCCCGCATTTGCGGGGGCTTTCGTTTATGGGCTATTGAAAACGGGAAGACATACTCAGCGCAGCGTCCATCCACACGTGTAAGTCTAGGGGCGTTATTAATCCATGAACGCCACTGAAAACAGTAGCCAGCCGTTACAGACTGGCTCCTGCTGAAGCGAAAGGATTGTCCCTGAGCCCCTACCTACGCACGATCCCGATCAAGCAAAGGCTTGAGGAAGTGACCGGTATGGGATTGGGGCATTTCGGCGACCTCTTCGGGTGTACCACTGGCGATGATCTGACCGCCTTTTGAGCCCCCCTCTGGGCCGAGATCCACCAGCCAGTCGGCCGTCTTAATGACATCCAGGTTGTGCTCAATAACCACCACCGTGTTGCCATGGTCACGCAGCCGATGGAGCACATCGAGCAACTGCTGAATATCAGAAAAATGCAAACCAGTAGTAGGCTCATCGAGGATATACAGGGTCTTGCCGGTATCCCGCTTACTCAACTCACGACTGAGCTTCACGCGCTGAGCTTCACCACCAGATAGCGTCGTCGCGGATTGCCCCAACTTGATGTAGGAAAGCCCCACATCCATCAGCGTTTGCAGTTTGCGCGCCAAGGCTGGAACCGCATCGAAGAACTCTCGCGCATCCTCAATGGTCATCTCCAGCACTTCATGGATGTTCTTGCCCTTGTATTTGATCTCCAGCGTCTCGCGGTTGTAGCGCTTGCTCTTACAGACATCGCAAGGCACGTAGATATCGGGCAGAAAGTGCATTTCGACCTTGATCAGCCCGTCGCCCTGACACGCCTCACAGCGGCCACCTTTGACGTTGAAGGAGAATCGCCCCGGCCCGTAACCACGGGAGCGCGACTCCGGCACACCGGCAAACAGCTCACGAACCGGTGTGAAGATACCGGTGTAGGTTGCCGGGTTAGAGCGCGGTGTACGACCGATAGGGCTCTGGTCGATATCAACGACTTTATCCAGATGCTGCAAGCCGTCAAAGCTGTCGTAAGGCGCGACCTCTAGCGTCGTAGCGCCGTTAAGGGCCGTGGCTGTGATCGGAAACAACGTATTGTTGATCAGCGTGGATTTACCTGACCCTGACACACCGGTAATACAGGTGAGCAGGCCGACCGGGATTTCCAAATTGACCTTTTGCAGGTTGTTGCCGCAAGCACCCTTGAGCTTAAGCAACTTTTTCTTGTCACGGGGCGTGCGCTGGGCCGGAACCGCAATCTTTTTCCTGCCGGACAGATAGGCGCCCGTTACCGAGTTGGGATCAGCCATGACCTCATCCGGCGTGCCCTGGGAGACGATCTGACCGCCATGCACACCTGCCCCCGGGCCGATATCCACAACGTAGTCAGCCAAACGAATCGCATCCTCATCGTGTTCGACCACGATAACGGTGTTGCCGATGTCCCGCAGGTGCTTGAGCGTGGCTAACAGGCGCTCGTTATCACGCTGGTGCAGACCGATACTCGGCTCATCGAGGATATACATGACGCCTACCAGGCCAGCACCAATCTGACTGGCCAGGCGGATACGCTGAGCTTCACCTCCAGACAAGGTGTCGGCACTGCGATCCAGAGTCAGGTAATCAAGGCCGACGTTGACCAAGAACTCCAAGCGCTCACGAATTTCTTTGAGAATCTTTTCGGCAATCTCGCCTTTGCGGCCTGGTAGCGTGAGGTGCGCAAAATAATCCATAACATCGCCAATGGGCATGCCAGTGACCGCTGGAAGGTTCTTCTCACCCACCCACACATGGCGGGCCTCACGGCGCAAACGCGTACCACAGCAATCCGGGCAAGGCTGCGTGCTGAGGAACTTGGCGAGTTCTTCGCGGACTGTAGTGGACTCAGTCTCGCGGTAGCGGCGCTCAAGGTTTGGAACAATGCCCTCAAACGGATGCGAGCGCTTAACGATATCACCACGGTCATTGAGGTATTTAAAGTCAACATTCTGGCTACCACTGCCGAACAGAATGCATTTTTGATGCTCAGCACTCAGCTCATCGAAGGGCACCTCAAGGCTAAAGCCGTAGTGATTGGCCAAGGAGCCCAGCATCTGGAAGTAATAGACATTACGCCTATCCCAACCGCGAATAGCCCCTTCAGCCAGCGTCAGCTCCCCGTTAACCAACCGCTTAGTATCGAAAAACTGCTTAACACCCAGGCCATCGCACGTCGGGCAAGCGCCCGCAGGGTTGTTGAAAGAAAACAGCTTGGGCTCCAGCTCACTGATGGAGTGGCCGCAGACAGGGCAAGCAAAACGAGCGGAGAAGATGATTTCGTCCCCCTCTTCGCCTTCCATTGGCGCAAGCAGTGCTAAGCCATCAGCCAACTTGATGGCCGTCTCGAAAGACTCAGCTAAGCGCTGTTGCAGGTCACTGCGTACCTTAAAGCGGTCAACGACCACATCAATGCTGTGCTTCTTCTGTTTATCGAGCTTGGGCAACTCATCGAGTTCATAGACTTTGCCGTCGACACGTGCTCGCACAAAGCCTTGCGCCCGCAGCTCATCAAACACCGCCAAGTGCTCACCCTTGCGCTCACGAATGACCGGGGCCAGCAACATCAGCTTACTGCCCTCAGGCAAAGCAAGAACCTGATCCACCATCTGGCTGACGGTTTGTGCCTCCAACGGCAAGTCGTGATCCGGGCAGCGAGGCGTGCCGGCACGAGCATAAAGCAGGCGCAAGTAATCGTAGATTTCAGTGATGGTGCCGACCGTGGAGCGCGGGTTGTGTGAGGTCGACTTCTGTTCGATGGAAATCGCCGGAGACAGCCCTTCGATCGTGTCGACATCGGGTTTTTCCATCATCGAGAGGAACTGCCGGGCATAGGCAGAAAGCGACTCTACGTAACGGCGCTGCCCCTCGGCATAGAGGGTATCGAAAGCCAGGGAGGATTTGCCTGAGCCAGACAAGCCCGTGATCACGATCAATTTGTCACGGGGAAGAGTCAGGTCGATGTTTTTCAGGTTATGGGTGCGCGCACCCCGAATCAAAATCTTGTCCACAACCACTGGCCTCGTTCGGCGTGCGGGAAAACCATCGATTATACGTTTTGTCCGGACAGCGCCGCAAAGCGCCTGCGGCATTGAATGACCTGTGGTCGCCAGCTGAATTTGCCGCAGCACGACAGCTCGCAGAGAGTGTCGAACAAGCTCTATAATCACCGGCTATTTTTCACAGGGCGTTTTAAATGCACGATCCGCACAGCGAGCGCATGAGTGGCAGCGAAACCCGCGCTGCCAGTGGTCTGGCGCTGGTCTTCTCGTTTCGTATGCTCGGCATGTTCATGGTGCTGCCAGTTCTGGCCACCTACGGCATGGACCTCAAGGGCAGCACCCCTGCCCTGATCGGACTGGCGATCGGAGCATATGGCCTGACCCAGGCTTTCCTGCAGATTCCTTTTGGCATGATCAGCGACCGTATCGGCCGCCTGCCCGTGATTTATGCAGGGCTACTGATCTTTGCTGCCGGCAGCTTGCTTGCAGCAGGCGCGGACACGATCTGGGGCGTGATTGCCGGACGTGTACTACAGGGCGCTGGCGCAATATCCGCAGCAGTAATGGCCCTACTCTCCGACCTGACCCGCGAGCAACACCGCACCAAAGCCATGGCCATGATCGGCATGAGCATAGGCCTGTCGTTTGCGGCAGCAATGGTGATCGGCCCGGTACTGACAAGAGCGTTTGGCTTATCCGGTTTATTCTTGGTCACTGCGGCCATGGCCCTTCTTGGCATCTTAATCATAGCGTTTATGGTGCCTAGCGCCCCTGAACTAACTCGCCACCGTGAGTCTGGTGTCAGTAGCCAAGCATTATTGCCCTCGCTAAAGAACCCTGACTTGCTGCGCCTGAACTTCGGCATCTTTGCCCTTCACGCCATTCTCATGGCTAGCTTTGTGGCGATCCCACTAGCCCTTGTTGAATTAGGCGGACTGCCCAAGGAAGAACACTGGTGGGTCTACCTGACCGCCCTGCTTGTCGGCTTTTTCGGCATGGTGCCGTTCATCATTTATGGCGAAAAAAAGCGCCGCATGAAGCAGACGGTGTTCGCAGCGGTACTGGTTATCTTGCTCTGCGAACTGTTCTTCTGGTGGTTCGGGAACAGCCTGCGGGCATTAGTGCTGGGTTTGGTGGTGTTTTTTACGGCCTTCAACTTGCTTGAAGCCTCTTTACCGTCATTGATCAGTAAAGTAGCGCCAGCTGCAGGCAAGGGCACTGCAATGGGCGTGTATTCCACCAGCCAGTTCCTCGGAGCAGCCTTGGGCGGAATCATTGGTGGTTGGCTGTATCAACACATTGGCTTAGCAGGTGTATTCGCAGGATGTGCAGCGCTTTGCCTAATCTGGCTATCACTAGCCTTTACCATGCGTGAGCCACCGTATGTAACAAGCATGCGTTTTCCACTTTCAATGGAGCAGTCACAAGACGCCGGATTGGTCGCACGCATACTGGCAGCCCCCGGTGTTTCGGAAGCAGTTGCTATACCCGCTGAAGGTGCGATTTACATCAAGGTGGACTCTAAGCAGCAAGACCGCACTAGTCTTCAACAACTACTGGATCAAACTGATTAGAACCCAGATACAACTTTGAAGGGGTGGGGCGCGTACGGCCGCAAGGGGCTTCCATGCATTAGGCTGAGAGCAATACCGTACGCTCTCAGCTCAGCATAAATCACTACACAACAAAACCCTGAGTTCAGTGGCTTATAGGCGGTCGTGATAAAACAGACGGCACGGCAGCTAGCAATAAGCAGACACTAAAGGTTAGTCCACTACATCTGATTTTGCAGATAGTTCTCAAGACCGACCTTATTGATCAGATCCAGCTGGATCTCGAGCCAGTAGGCATGATCTTCCTCGGTATCCTTGAGCTGCAGTAGCAACATATCCCTCGACTGAAAATCCTGATGCTGTTCACACAGGGCGATCCCCTTACGCAGTGCATCACGAACGTGATATTCCAACTGCAAATCCAGCTTCAGCATCTCAGGGACACTCTGCCCGTAGGTGAAGCTGTCCGGCACCATATCTGGCGCCCCCTCGAGAAACAGAATGCGCTTCAGGATCGCGTCAGCATGCTGGGTCTCTTCTTCCATTTCATGATTGATACGCTCATAGAGCTTCGTGAAGCCCCAATCCTCGTACAGACGCGAGTGAATAAAGTACTGATCGCGGGCGGCCAACTCGCCTTTGAGTAGTACTTTGAGGTACTCAATCACCTCAGTATGCCCCTTCATGATGACTCCTTAGCAACGATTTGATCCCTAACCTGTTTAGTACTGTAGCAAAACAGGATTACACAGCACGGCCCCTGGTCAAACCAGTACCCGCCAACTCCGAGGCGAAACTTAACGCGAAACACAATCGCGCCAAGAACGCTTATCAAACACCTTGAAAGCAAAAAACCGGGCCTATGGCCCGGTTTTTCATACAACCTACAACTTACTCTGCAGCTTCTACTGTGCCGCCGACCGGACGGTCAACCAGCTCAACATAAGCCATAGGAGCGTTGTCGCCAGCGCGGAAGCCGCACTTGAGGATACGCAGGTAACCGCCCTGACGGGTGGCATAGCGCTTGCCCAGGTCGTTGAACAGTTTACCGACGATTGCTTTCGAACGGGTACGATCGAAAGCCAGACGACGGTTAGCAACGCTGTCTTCTTTAGCCAAAGTGATCAGCGGCTCAGCAACGCGACGCAGTTCTTTAGCTTTCGGCAGAGTAGTTTTGATCAGCTCATGCTCGAACAGCGAAACCGCCATGTTCTGGAACATGGCCTTGCGGTGTGCGCTGGTGCGGCTGAGGTGACGGCCACTTTTACGATGACGCATGGTTCAATTCCTTACCAAACTCACGTTCGGTGATGATGACGATCAGGCAGTAGCCTTATCGTCTTTCTTCAGACTTGCCGGCGGCCAGTTGTCGAGGCGCATACCGAGGGACAGACCACGAGAGGCCAGAACATCCTTGATCTCAGTCAGGGATTTCTTGCCCAGGTTCGGGGTTTTCAACAGTTCTACTTCAGTGCGCTGAATCAGATCACCAATGTAGTAAATGTTTTCTGCCTTGAGGCAGTTAGCCGAACGTACAGTCAGTTCCAGGTCATCAACCGGACGCAACAGAATAGGATCGATCTCATCTTCCTGCTCGATAACAACTGGTTCGCTGTCACCTTTCAGGTCAACGAACGCAGCCAGTTGCTGCTGCAGAATGGTGGCGGCGCGGCGGATAGCCTCTTCCGGATCCAGAGTACCGTTGGTCTCCAGGTCGATCACCAGTTTGTCCAGGTTAGTGCGCTGCTCGACACGAGCGTTTTCCACCACGTAAGAAACACGGCGTACCGGGCTGAAAGAAGCGTCCAGCTGCAAGCGACCGATGCTGCGGCTTTCATCTTCATCGCTCTGACGAGCGTCAGCCGGCTCATAGCCGCGACCACGAGCTACAGTGAGCTTCATGTTCAGCGAGCCAGTGCTGGCCAAGTTTGCAATAACGTGGTCGCCATTGACGATTTCGACATCGTGATCCAGCTGAATATCGGCAGCGGTAACTACACCCGAGCCCTTCTTCGCCAGAGTCAGAGTCACTTCGTCACGACCGTGCAGTTTGACAGCCAGACCTTTCAGGTTGAGCAGGATCTCAATAACGTCTTCCTGAACACCTTCGATAGCACTGTACTCATGGAGTACGCCATCAATCTCGGCCTCGACTACTGCACAGCCAGGCATGGAGGACAACAGGATGCGACGCAGCGCGTTGCCCAGGGTATGGCCAAAACCACGCTCGAGAGGCTCAAGCGTAATTTTCGCGCGGGTCGGACTGACCACCTGCACATCAATGTGACGGGGGGTCAGGAACTCATTTACCGAAATCTGCATGGATGCACCTATTTTCTAGCCCTTACTTGGAGTAGAGCTCGACAATCAGGCTTTCGTTGATGTCAGCGGAGAGATCACTGCGAGCCGGAACGCTTTTGAAAACGCCAGACTTTTTGTCAGTGTCAACTTCGACCCATTCAACGCGGCCACGCTGGGCACACAGCTCAAGAGCCTGAGCGATACGCAGCTGATTCTTCGATTTCTCACGAACTGCAACAACGTCACCAGCTTTAACTTGGTAGGACGGAATGTTTACAGTCTTGCCGTTTACTGTGATCGACTTGTGCGATACCAGCTGACGGGATTCAGCGCGAGTAGCACCAAAGCCCATACGATAAACGACGTTATCCAGACGGCACTCAAGGAGTTGCAGCAGGTTTTCACCAGTAGCGCCTTTTTGACCGGCAGCTTGCTTGTAGTAACCGCTGAACTGACGCTCAAGAACGCCATAGATGCGACGGACTTTCTGTTTCTCACGCAGCTGGGTGCCGTAGTCGGACTGACGGCCACGGCGCTGACCGTGGATACCTGGGGCTGCTTCGATGTTGCACTTAGATTCCAGAGCGCGTACGCCACTCTTCAGGAACAGATCAGTGCCTTCACGACGAGACAGTTTGCATTTGGGACCAATGTAACGAGCCATTTCTCACTGTCTCCTGATTACACGCGACGCTTCTTCGAAGGACGGCACCCGTTATGCGGGATTGGCGTCACATCGGTGATGCTGGCGATCTTGTAGCCGCAGCCGTTCAATGCACGGACAGCAGACTCGCGACCTGGACCTGGGCCCTTGACGTTAACGTCGAGGTTTTTCAGGCCATATTCCAGCGCAGCTTGACCAGCACGCTCAGCAGCCACCTGGGCAGCGAACGGGGTGCTTTTACGCGAACCGCGGAAACCCGAACCACCGGAGGTAGCCCAGGACAGAGCGTTGCCCTGACGGTCAGTGATGGTCACGATAGTGTTGTTGAAAGAAGCGTGGATGTGGGCGATGCCATCAACCACCGTCTTTTTGACTTTTTTACGAGTACGAGCAGCAGGTTTTGCCATGACTAGATTCCTGTCGATGCGCGAATGCGATTACTTGCGGATCGGCTTGCGCGGACCCTTACGGGTACGAGCATTGGTCTTGGTGCGCTGACCGCGAACCGGAAGACCACGACGATGACGCAGACCACGGTAGCAACCCAGGTCCATCAAGCGCTTGATTTTCATGTTTACTTCACGACGCAGGTCGCCTTCGGTATTAACCTTGGCTACTTCGCCACGCAGCTGCTCAATCTGCTCGTCAGAGAGATCTTTGATTTTTGCCGCCGGGTTTACACCGGTAGCAGCACAGATTTTCTGTGCAGTGGTGCGACCAACACCATAGATGTAGGTCAGCGAGATAACAGTGTGCTTGTTATCCGGAATGTTAACGCCTGCAATACGGGCCATTCAGTGGAACTCCAATTGACAGCTACCTACGCCCCGGAAGCCAAGAAATAGGGCGCGAGATATTAACGCTGTAAAAACAAATAATCAACCCGGCAGCACACTAGCTGCCGGGCTTAAACGCTTTTATCACACTCAGCCTTGGCGCTGCTTGTGACGCGGTTCTGCGCTGCAGATCACTCGCACGACACCTTCGCGACGAATGATTTTGCAGTTGCGGCACAGTTTTTTCACCGATGCACGAACTTTCATTACCAACTCCTCGAACCTTATGGACACATCAGCGGAGCATGCCGCCGCCGTAGCCCTTCAGGTTAGCTTTCTTCATCAGGGATTCGTACTGGTGCGAAACGAGGTGCGATTGTACTTGGGACATAAAGTCCATCACAACCACAACTACGATCAGCAGCGAAGTCCCGCCAAGATAGAACGGTACGTTGGCAGCCACCACCAGGAACTGGGGCAGCAAGCATACGGCCGTCATGTACAGAGCACCGAACATGGTCAAGCGGGTCAACACGCCATCAATATAGCGCGCCGATTGCTCGCCGGGACGGATACCCGGAATAAAGGCACCGGACTTCTTCAGGTTTTCCGCTACGTCTTTCGGGTTGAACATCAACGCTGTATAGAAGAAACAGAAGAACACGATCCCTATACTAAACAGCAGAATGTTCAACGGCTGACCAGGAGCGATAGCCTGTGAAATATCCTGCAGCCAGCCCATACCTTCGGACTGACCAAACCAGGCACCCAGCGAAGCCGGGAACAACAGAAGGCTGCTGGCGAAAATGGCAGGAATTACACCCGCCATATTCACCTTCAACGGCAAGTGGCTGGTCTGCGCAGCGAAGACCTTACGACCTTGCTGACGCTTAGCGTAATGCACCGCAATGCGACGCTGACCGCGCTCAATGAACACCACAAAACCGATAATCGCTACTGCCAGCAGACCGATGGCAATCAGGGCGAAAATATTGATATCACCCTGGCGCGCAGACTCAAAGGACTGCCCGATTGCCGACGGCAGACCGGCTACGATGCCCGCAAAAATCAGCATCGAAATACCGTTGCCAACACCACGCTCAGTGATTTGCTCACCCAGCCACATCATAAACATCGCGCCTGCCACGAAAGTGGTAACCGCCACGAAGTGGAAGCCGAAATCAACTGAAAACGCTACGCCCTGACTCGCCAAGCCAACGGACATACCGATAGCTTGTACAACAGCCAGAACGAGGGTGCCGTAGCGGGTGTACTGGCTGATCTTACGACGGCCAGCTTCACCTTCCTTCTTCAACTGCTCCAGCTGCGGGCTGACAGCGGTCATGAGCTGCATGATGATCGACGCCGAAATATACGGCATGATCCCCAGTGCAAAAATACTCATACGCTCCAGCGCGCCGCCGGAAAACATGTTGAAAAGGCTAAGAATGGTCCCCTCATTCTGTCTGAACAGATCCGCCAGACGGTCAGGGTTAATTCCTGGAACTGGGATGTGCGCACCAATTCGATAGACGATGATCGCCATCAACAGAAAGCGCAAACGAGCCCAGAGCTCGGATAACCCGCCATTGCTGAGCGCTGAGAGAGCACCTTGCTTAGCCATTTATTCCTCGAACTTACCGCCAGCTGCTTCGATAGCCGCACGCGCACCCTTGGTGGCTGCGATACCTTTCAGGGTGACCGCCTGAGTAACTTCACCGGACAGCATCACTTTGACGCGCTGTACGTTTTGGTTGATCAGGTTGGCATCCTTCAGCGACTGCAGAGTAACAACGCCGCCTTCGATCTTGTTCAGCTCGGAAGTACGCACTTCTGCGCGATCCATAGCTTTCAGAGATACGAAACCGAACTTAGGCAGACGACGGTGCAGAGGCTGTTGACCACCCTCGAAGCCCGGAGCAATAGAGCCACCGGAACGGGAGGTCTGACCTTTGTGACCACGGCCACCAGTCTTACCCAGACCGCTACCGATACCACGGCCCGGACGGTGCTTCTCGCGACGGGAACCCGGCGCAGGACTCAAATCGTTCAGGTACATGTATTAACCCTCCACACGGAGAAGGTAGTAAGCCTTGTTGATCATTCCGCGGTTTTCCGGAGTATCCAGAACCTCAACGGTATGATTGATGCGACGCAGGCCAAGACCTTTGACGCAGGCTTTATGGTTAGCCAGACGGCCATTGGTGCTCTTGATCAGAGTCACTTTGATGGTGTTAGCCATGATCAGAGAATCTCCTCGACGCTCTTGCCACGCTTGGCTGCAACGGAAGCCGGCGACTGCATGGACTTCAGACCATTGAATGTGGCGTAAACCACGTTCACTGGGTTAGTCGAGCCGTAGCACTTGGCCAGAACGTTCTGCACACCAGCCACTTCCAGAACAGCACGCATAGCGCCACCAGCGATGATGCCGGTACCTTCGGAAGCAGGCTGCATGAACACTTTAGAAGCGCCATGAGCAGACTTCATTGCGTACTGCAGGGTTGTGCCGTTGAGGTCAACCTGAATCATGTTGCGGCGAGCAGCTTCCATCGCTTTCTGGATAGCAGCAGGTACTTCGCGGGACTTACCACGGCCGAAACCTACGCGACCTTTACCATCACCCACTACAGTCAGCGCAGTGAAAGTGAAGATACGGCCACCCTTAACGGTTTTGGCTACGCGGTTAACCTGTACCAGCTTCTCGATATAGCCTTCGTCGCGCTTTTGGTCGTTATTTGCCATAACTTAGAACTCCAGCCCGCCTTCACGAGCAGCATCAGCCAGCGCCTTAACGCGGCCGTGGTACTTGAAGCCAGAACGGTCGAATGCAACCTGAGTCACACCAGCGGCTTTCGCGCGCTCTGCAACCAGCTCACCAACTTTCTTGGCCGCGTCAACGTTGCCAGTGGCGCCGTCACGCAGTGCTTTGTCCAAGGTAGAGGCACTGGCCAGAACCTTGCCGCCGTCGGCCGAAATGACCTGGGCGTAGATATGCTGCGAAGAGCGGTACACGCACAGACGCACGGTTTCGAGTTCGTGCATTTTCAGGCGTGCTTTGCGAGCGCGACGCAGTCGAGTAACTTTTTTGTCGGTCATTTGCTATGCCCTACTTCTTCTTGGCTTCTTTACGGCGGACGACTTCGTCTGCGTAACGAACACCTTTGCCCTTGTAAGGTTCAGGACGACGGAAGTCACGGATTTCCGCTGCGACCTGACCAACCAGTTGCTTGTCGATACCCTTGAGCACGATTTCAGTCTGGTTCGGGGTTTCAGCAACAACACCTTCCGGCAACTCATAGTCGATCGGATGGGAGAAGCCGAGAGCGAGGTTCAGCACTTGACCTTTAGCTTGGGCCTTGTAACCAACACCTACCAGCTGCAGCTTACGCTCGAAGCCAGCGCTAACACCGATCACCATGTTGTTGACCAGAGCGCGAGTGGTACCGGCCATCGCACGAGTCTGCTGGTCGCCATTGCGAGCAGCAAAACGCAGCTCACCAGCTTCCTGCACGATCTCTACGGACGAGTGAACATTCAGTTCCAGAGTACCCTTGGCACCCTTAACCGAAAGCTGCTGACCGGCGAGTTTAACTTCAACGCCTGCTGGCAGCTTAACGGGGTTCTTAGCAACGCGAGACATGCTTATCCCCCCTTAGAACACTGTGCAAAGCACTTCGCCGCCGACACCGGCAGCGCGCGCAGCGCGGTCCGTCATCACACCTTTGTTGGTGGAGACGATGGAAACACCGAGACCGCCACGTACTTTCGGCAGTTCTTCGACGGATTTGTATTGGCGAAGGCCTGGACGGCTCACGCGCTTAACTTCTTCGATAACCGGACGGCCTTCGAAGTACTTCAGCTCGATGGACAGCTGCGGCTTAACTTCACCGCTGATCTGATAACCCGCAATATAACCTTCGTCTTTGAGAACTTTGGCTACAGCCACCTTCAGAGTGGAAGACGGCATGCTTACGACGGACTTTTCAGCCATCTGGGCATTACGGATACGAGTTAGCATGTCCGCTAACGGGTCCTGCATACTCATGGGCTAGACGCTCCTGATACAAAAAGAATTAGCCTTTCGGCTACAGTCGCTGAATTTGAGGGACAATTACCCCAGGCTCAGGCGAGCCGAGCATTCTAGAGACTGATCAAAAATGAATCAAGCCCCAATTGGGGCTTGATTCGCAGATAAAACAAAGCCGGCGCTAGGCCGGCTTTGTTTTTTGTTACCAGCTGGCTTTAACCAGACCTGGTACATCACCACGCATTGCAGCTTCGCGCAGCTTGATACGGGACAGACCGAACTTGCGGAATACGCCGTGCGGACGACCAGTAACGCGGCAGCGGTTACGCAGGCGGGATGCGCTAGCATCACGCGGCTGCTTCTGCAGTGCGATTTGTGCAGCCCAACGCTCTTCAGGAGTTGCATTCTGATTGGCGATGGTAGCTTTCAGCTCGGCACGCTTTTTAGCGTACTTGGCTACCGTTTGCTGACGCTTCAGCTCGCGGTTTTTCATGCTGGTTTTAGCCATGTTCCAAACTCCAATCAGTTGCGGAACGGGAATTTGAAAGCACGCAGCAGAGCGCGACCTTCATCATCCGTACGAGCGGTGGTGGTCAGAGTGATGTCCAGACCACGCAGAGCATCGATCTTGTCGTAGTCAATTTCCGGGAAGATGATCTGCTCTTTCACGCCCATGCTGTAGTTGCCACGACCGTCGAAGGACTTGGCATTCAGGCCGCGGAAGTCACGTACGCGCGGCAGGGAGATGGACAGCAGACGATCCAGGAACTCGTACATACGCTCACGGCGCAGAGTCACTTTGACGCCAATCGGCCAACCTTCACGAACCTTGAAGCCTGCAATCGACTTACGGGCATGAGTCACAACGACTTTCTGACCGGTGATCTTTTCCAGGTCGGCAACAGCGTTCTCGATGACTTTCTTGTCACCGATAGCTTCGCCCAGGCCCATGTTCAGGGTGATCTTGGTGATGCGCGGAACTTCCATCACGTTGGCGAGCTTAAGTTCTTCCTTAAGCTTCGGCGCGATTTCTTTCCGGTAAATCTCTTTTAGTCGTGCCATGGTCTTCTACCTAGCAGTGTTCAAGCATCAACCGCTTTTTGGGTCGACTTGAAGACACGAATTTTTTTACCGTCTTCAACTTTGAAACCAACGCGATCAGCCTTGTTAGTTTCGCTGTTGAAAATGGCCACGTTAGAAGCGTGCAGTGGCGCTTCTTTCTCGACGATACCGCCCTGAACGCCCGACATTGGGTTCGGCTTGGTATGGCGTTTCACCAGGTTAACCCCACCGACGACCAGACGGTCGTCAGCGAGAACCTTGAGAACCTTGCCACGCTTACCTTTGTCTTTGCCGGCGATCACGATGATCTCGTCGTCACGACGAATCTTTTGCATGTCGGATCTCCTTACAGCACTTCAGGTGCGAGCGAGACGATCTTCATGAACTTCTCAGAGCGAAGTTCACGAGTCACCGGCCCAAAAATACGGGTGCCGATCGGCTCTTGCTTGTTGTTCAGCAGAACAGCAGCGTTGCCATCAAAGCGAATGATCGAGCCATCCGGACGGCGAACGCCGTGACGGGTACGGACTACAACAGCAGTCATTACTTGGCCTTTTTTCACCTTACCGCGTGGAATTGCTTCCTTTACGGTAACTTTGATGATGTCGCCGATGCCGGCATAGCGGCGATGCGAGCCACCCAGCACCTTGATGCACATAACGCGACGAGCACCGCTGTTATCAGCGACGTCGAGCATGGATTGAGTCTGAATCATATAATTTCTCCGACCCCTAGTCCTTAGACTTCCACTGCGCGTTCGATGATTTCAACCAGAGCCCAAGACTTAGTCTTGGCCAGCGGACGGGTTTCACGGATGGAAACCTTGTCGCCGATCTTGCTCTGATTGTTCTCGTCGTGCGCGTGCAGCTTGGTCGAACGCTTAACGTATTTACCGTAGATCGGGTGCTTAACGCGACGCTCGATCAGTACGGTGATGGTCTTGTCCATCTTGTCGCTGACAACACGGCCGGTCAGCGTACGGACTGTTTTTTCGGCTTCAGCCATGATCACTTACCTGCCTGCTGGTTGAGCACAGTTTTCACACGAGCGATATCGCGTTTAACTTGCGAGAGCAGGTGAGACTGCCCCAACTGGCCAGTTGCTTTCTGCATACGCAGATTGAACTGGTCGCGCAGCAGGCCGAGCAGTTGCTCGTTCAGCTGCTGTGCTGATTTTTCACGAAGTTCATTCGCTTTCATCACATCACCGTCCGCTTAACAAAGGTGGTGGCGAGCGGCAGCTTTGCAGCAGCCAGGGCGAAAGCCTCACGCGCCAGCTCTTCGGAAACACCCTCGATTTCATACAGGACTTTGCCTGGCTGAATCTGGGCAACCCAATATTCCACGCCACCCTTACCTTTACCCATCCGCACTTCGAGAGGCTTCTTGGTTACCGGCTTGTCAGGGAACACGCGAATCCAGATTTTCCCGCCACGTTTAACGTGACGAGTCAGAGCACGACGAGCGGACTCGATCTGGCGGGCGGTGAGACGACCGCGGGAAACAGACTTCAGCGCGAACTCGCCGAAGCTCACTTTGCTACCGCGCTGAGCCAGACCACGGTTGTGGCCTGTCATCTGCTTGCGGAACTTCGTACGCTTTGGTTGCAACATTTGGCGTACCCCTTACTTAGCAGCTTTTTTACGAGGAGCAGGTGCTTGCGGCTTCAGCTCTTCATGGCGACCACCAATTACTTCGCCTTTGAAGATCCAAACCTTGACACCGATCACACCGTAAGTGGTGTGAGCCTCGTACGTGGCATAGTCGATATCGGCACGCAGGGTGTGCAGCGGCACACGACCTTCGCGATACCATTCAGTACGTGCGATTTCCGCACCACCGAGACGACCGCTCACCTGGATTTTGATGCCCTTGGCACCGATACGCATGGCGTTCTGTACAGCGCGCTTCATAGCGCGACGGAACATTACGCGGCGCTCCAGCTGCTGAGCTACGCTCTGAGCAACCAGCATACCGTCGAGCTCCGGCTTGCGGATCTCTTCGATATTGATGTGCACAGGCACACCCATTTGCTTGGTCAGGTCCTGACGCAGTTTCTCAACATCTTCACCTTTCTTGCCAATCACAATACCTGGACGAGCGGTGTGGATGGTGATGCGTGCAGTTTGCGCCGGACGAGCAATGTCGATGCGGCTTACGGACGCGCTTTTTAGTTTGTCTTGGAGATACTCACGCACTTTCAAATCTGCGAACAGATAGTCCGCGTAAGTGCGACCGTCTGCGTACCAGACGGAGGTATGATCCTTGACGATTCCCAGGCGAATGCCAGTGGGATGTACTTTCTGACCCATCTGATCGACTCCGTTACTTGTCCGCAACCTTGACAGTGATATGGCAAGACCGCTTGACGATGCGATCAGCGCGGCCTTTGGCACGCGGCATGATGCGCTTCAGCGAACGCCCCTCGTTGACGAAAACGGTGCTGACTTTCAGGTCATCAACGTCTGCGCCTTCGTTGTGCTCGGCGTTGGCTACAGCCGACTCCAGCACTTTCTTCATGATCTCGGCTGCTTTCTTACTGCTGAAAGCAAGCAGGTTGAGCGCTTCGCCCACCTTCTTCCCGCGGATCTGGTCGGCGACCAAGCGGGCTTTCTGGGCGGAGATTCGAGCGCCCGACAACTTAGCGGCTACTTCCATTTCCTCACCCCTTAACGCTTGGCTTTCTTGTCAGCCACGTGACCACGATAGGTACGAGTGCCGGCAAATTCGCCCAGTTTATGACCAACCATGTCTTCGTTCACGAGAACTGGGACATGCTGACGGCCGTTGTGTACAGCGATAGTCAGACCGACCATCTGCGGCAGGATCATAGAACGACGCGACCAGGTCTTAACTGGTTTACGATCATTCTTTTCCACCGCCACTTCGATCTTCTTCAGTAGGTGAAGATCAATAAAAGGACCTTTTTTCAGAGAACGTGGCACTGTCGTATCCCTCTATTTACTTGCGACGACGGACGATCATGTTATCGGTGCGCTTGTTCGCACGAGTCTTCGCGCCCTTAGTCGGGAAGCCCCATGGAGACACCGGATGACGACCACCAGAGGTACGACCTTCACCACCACCATGTGGGTGGTCAACCGGGTTCATGGCAACACCACGAACGGTTGGGCGAACGCCACGCCAGCGTTTAGCACCAGCTTTACCCAGCGAACGCAGGCTGTGCTCGGAGTTCGAGACCTCACCCAGAGTCGCACGGCACTCAGCCAGTACTTTACGCATCTCACCGGAACGCAGACGCAGAGTAACGTAGACGCCTTCACGAGCGATCAGCTGAGCAGAAGCACCAGCGGAACGTGCGACCTGAGCACCTTTACCCGGCTTCAGCTCGATACCGTGAACAGTGCTACCAACTGGAATGTTACGCAGCTGCAGGCTGTTACCTGGTTTGATCGGAGCCATGATGCCAGCAATCAGCTGGTCGCCAGCACTCACACCTTTCGGCGCGATGATGTAGCGACGCTCGCCATCGGCATATTTCAGCAGAGCGATGTGCGCAGTACGGTTCGGATCGTATTCGATACGCTCGACAGTGGCTGGGATGCCATCTTTGTCATTGCGACGGAAATCGACCAGACGGTAATGCTGCTTGTGACCACCACCAACGTGACGGGTAGTGATACGACCGTTGTTGTTACGACCGCCAGATTTCGACTTCTTCTCGAGCAGCGGAGCGTACGGAGCGCCTTTGTGCAGCTCCTGATTGACCACCTTGACCACAAAACGGCGGCCAGCGGAAGTCGGTTTGCATTTAACGATAGCCATGATGCACCCCTTCCTTACTCAGCACTGCTGGCGAAATCGAGATCTTGGCCTGGCTGAAGGGAGATGATCGCCTTCTTCCAGTCGTTGCGCTTGCCCAGGCCACGAGCTGTACGCTTGGTCTTACCCAGAACATTCTGAGTAGTGACGCGCTCAACTTTGACGCCGAACAGGCTTTCAACAGCCTTCTTGATTTCCAGCTTGGTTGCGTCAGTCGCAACCTTGAAAACAAACTGACTTTTCTTGTCAGCGAGAACTGTGGCCTTCTCGGAGATGTGCGGGCCAAGCAGCACTTTAAATACGCGTTCCTGGTTCATCCCAGCAGCTCCTCGAATTTCTTCACGGCAGAAACGGTGACCAGCACCTTTTCATACGCGATCAGGCTGACCGGATCAGAACCCTGAACATCACGTACATCGACGTGCGGCAGGTTGCGTGCAGCCAGGTACAGATTCTCATCAACAGAATCCGAAACGATCAGTACGTCATTCAGACCCAGACCGTTCAGTTTGCTCAGCAGCTCTTTAGTTTTCGGCGCTTGTACGCTGAAATCTTCAACAACCACCAGACGATCGCTACGAACCAGTTCAGACAGGATCGAACGGACAGCCGCGCGATACATCTTCTTGTTCAGCTTTTGATCGTGATTCTGCGGACGTGCTGCGAAAGTCACACCACCGCCACGCCAGATCGGACCACGAGTAGTACCAGCACGAGCACGGCCAGTACCCTTCTGACGCCATGGGCGCTTACCGCCACCTGCTACGTCGGAACGGGACTTCTGCTGCTTGCTGCCCTGACGACCACCTGCCATGTAGGCAACAACTGCTTGGTGAACCAGGGTCTCGTTGTATGCGCCGCCGAAAGTGGCTTCAGATACTTCGATCGATTGAGCGCCATTTACATTTAATTGCATGTCAGCTTCCCCTTAACCGCGAGCCTTGACTGCCGGACGCACAACCACGTTGCCGCCAGTAGCGCCAGGTACGGCACCCTTGATCAGCAGGAGGTTACGCTCAGCATCGACGCGCACAACTTCCAGGGACTGCACAGTCACACGCTCAGCACCCAAGTGGCCGGACATTTTCTTGCCCTTGAATACGCGACCTGGAGTCTGGCACTGGCCGATAGAACCCGGAACGCGGTGAGACACGGAGTTACCGTGGGTATTGTCTTGGCCGCGGAAGTTCCAACGCTTGATGGTACCGGCAAAGCCTTTACCTTTGGACTGACCGGTGACATCCACCAGCTGACCAGCTTGGAAAATTTCAGCGTTGATCAGATCACCCGCCTGGTATTCGCCTTCTTCAAGACGAAACTCCAGAACAGAACGACCTGCCGCGACATTCGCCTTAGCGAAGTGACCGGCTTGCGCCTTGCTGACACGAGAAGCACGACGCTCACCGACAGTGACCTGCACTGCGCGATAGCCATCGGACTCTTCAGTTTTGAACTGAGTGACGCGATTCGGCTCGATCTCAATGACCGTAACCGGAATGGAGACACCTTCTTCGGTGAAAATGCGGGTCATGCCGCACTTACGACCGACTACACCAATAGTCATGTTTAAACCTCATGAGTGTACGGGGCTTTCACCCGCTATGGCCGCCCATTTCAGAGCGTTACACGACGAAAACCTTACGGTTTTAGCCGAGGCTGATCTGCACTTCCACGCCTGCCGCAAGGTCGAGCTTCATCAGCGCATCAACGGTTTTATCCGTTGGCTGGACAATGTCCAAAACGCGCTTATGAGTACGGATCTCATACTGATCACGCGCGTCTTTGTTGACGTGCGGGGAAGTCAGTACTGTGAACCGCTCTTTGCGAGTAGGCAGAGGAATCGGACCACGCACCTGAGCACCAGTACGTTTCGCGGTTTCCACGATTTCCTGGGTTGATTGATCGATCAGGCGATGGTCAAAAGCCTTCAACCGAATACGGATTTGTTGGTTTTGCATTTTGACCTCAGATTCCAAGCTGCTATTCCCAACGGACGGAATACGCCCGTTAAAAGGAGGCGTGATTCTATAGACGCTCCCGGAAAGTGTCAACCCAATAAAAAAGCCCCCGCAAGCGGGGGCTTTTCAAATCATCTGGTTATCTCGAAAAGAGATTACTCAATGATTTTGGCAACAACGCCAGCACCAACGGTACGGCCGCCTTCGCGGATGGCGAAACGCAGACCTTCTTCCATTGCGATGGTTTTGATCAGAGTGACAGTCATCTGAATGTTGTCACCTGGCATTACCATCTCAACGCCTTCCGGCAGTTCGCAGTTACCAGTTACGTCAGTAGTACGGAAGTAGAACTGAGGACGGTAGCCTTTGAAGAAAGGAGTATGACGACCACCTTCTTCTTTGCTCAGTACGTAAACTTCTGCAGTGAACTTGGTGTGAGGCTTAACAGAACCCGGCTTAACCAGAACCTGACCACGCTCAACTTCGTCACGCTTAGTACCACGCAGCAGAACGCCACAGTTCTCACCAGCACGGCCTTCGTCCAGCAGCTTGCGGAACATTTCAACGCCGGTGCAAGTGGTCTTGGTGGTGTCACGCAGACCAACGATTTCGATCTCTTCCTGTACCTTAACGATACCACGCTCGATACGACCAGTTACTACAGTACCGCGACCAGAGATGGAGAATACGTCTTCGATCGGCATCAGGAACGGCTTGTCGATAGCACGCTCAGGCTCTGGGATGTAGCTGTCCAAAGTCTCAACCAGCTTCTTAACAGCGGAAGTGCCGAGACCGTTCTCGTCTTCGCCGTTTAGAGCCATCAGAGCGGAACCGATGATGATCGGAGTGTCGTCACCTGGGAAATCGTAAGTGCTGAGCAGGTCACGCACTTCCATCTCAACCAGTTCCAGCAGCTCAGCGTCATCAACCATGTCAGCCTTGTTCAGGAACACGACGATGTACGGTACACCTACCTGACGGGACAGCAGGATGTGCTCACGAGTCTGAGGCATCGGACCATCAGCAGCCGAGCAAACCAGGATCGCGCCGTCCATCTGGGCAGCACCAGTGATCATGTTTTTTACGTAGTCGGCGTGCCCCGGGCAGTCAACGTGCGCGTAGTGACGAATAGTGGAATCGTACTCTACGTGCGCAGTGTTGATGGTGATACCACGAGCTTTCTCTTCCGGAGCGCTGTCGATCTTGTCGAAGTCAACACGAGCCGAACCGAATACTTCGGAGCAGACGCGAGTCAGAGCAGCGGTCAGAGTGGTTTTACCGTGGTCAACGTGACCGATGGTGCCTACGTTGACGTGCGGTTTGCTACGTTCAAATTTTTCTTTAGCCACGACAATTAACTCCTTGCCTAAAGGGCTGAATCAGCCTTGTTTTTTAACCAGAGCTTCGACGATGTTTGCCGGAGCTTCGGAGTATTTAGAGAATTCCATGGAGTAGCTTGCGCGACCCTGAGACATGGAACGAACGTCGGTTGCGTAACCGAACATCTCACCCAGCGGAACCTCAGCACGGATAACTTTACCGGAAACCGAGTCTTCCATACCCTGGATCAGACCACGACGACGGTTCAGGTCACCCATCACGTCACCCATGTAGTCCTCAGGGGTTACAACCTCGACCTTCATGATCGGCTCGAGAACAACACCACCGCCTTTCTGAGCGAGCTGCTTGGTCGCCATAGAAGCTGCGATTTTGAACGCCATTTCGTTGGAGTCAACGTCATGGTAAGAACCATCAAACACGGTAGCCTTCAGGCCGATCAGAGGATAACCGGCGACAACGCCGTTTTTCATCTGCTCTTCGATACCCTTCTGAATGGCTGGGATGTATTCCTTCGGAACCACACCACCAACCACTTCGTTGGCGAATTCGAGACCTTCCTGACCTTCGTCCGCCGGAGCGAAGCGAATCCAGCAATGACCGAACTGACCACGACCACCGGACTGACGAACGAATTTACCTTCGATTTCGCAGCTCTTAGTGATCTTCTCGCGGTAGGAAACCTGAGGCTTACCAATGTTGGCCTCAACGTTGAACTCACGACGCATACGGTCAACGATGATATCCAGGTGAAGCTCACCCATACCGGAAATAATGGTCTGACCGGTTTCTTCGTCAGTCTTGACACGGAAGGACGGGTCTTCCTGAGCCAGACGACCCAGAGCAATACCCATCTTCTCTTGGTCAGCCTTAGTTTTCGGCTCTACAGCTACCGAAATTACCGGCTCAGGGAAATCCATACGCTCGAGGATAATCGGCTTGTCGATATCGCACAGGGTGTCACCAGTGGTCACATCCTTCATACCGATCAGAGCAGCGATGTCACCAGCGCGCACTTCTTTGATCTCTTCACGCTGGTTAGCGTGCATCTGCACCATACGGCCGACACGCTCTTTCTTGCCTTTTACCGAGTTGATCACGGAGTCGCCGCTAGTGAGAACACCGGAATACACACGAGTAAAGGTCAGAGTACCAACGAATGGGTCAGTTGCGATTTTGAATGCCAGCGCAGCAAACGGCGCGTCATCATCAGCCGCACGCTCGTCTTTAGGAGCGTCATCACCTTCCTCGATATGGTCCGGATGAATACCCTGGATTGCAGGGATATCAGTCGGAGCTGGCAGGAAGTCGATAACAGCGTCCAGAACAAGCGGTACACCCTTGTTCTTGAAGGAGGAGCCCAGGACAGCCGGAACGATTTCACAAGCAATGGTGCGCTGACGCAGACCAGCCTTGATCTCTTCCAGAGTCAAGTCACCCTCTTCAAGGTACTTGTTCATCAGCTCTTCGTTGGCTTCAGCAGCAGCTTCAACCAGGTTAGAGCGATACTCCTCAGCCAGATCAACCAGATCAGCCGGGATTTCTTCCTCACGGAAGGTAGTACCCTTGTCATCATCGTTCCAATAGATAGCCTTCATGCGGAGCAGGTCAACCTGACCAACGAAGTTCTCTTCGGAACCAATCTGCAGCTGCAGCGGAACAGGAGTGTGACCCAGGCGCTTCTTGATCTGCTCAACTACACGCAGGAAGTTTGCACCCTGACGGTCCATCTTGTTCACGTAAACGATACGCGGAACACCGTACTTGTTAGCCTGACGCCACACAGTCTCAGACTGCGGCTCAACGCCCGAAGTACCACAGAACACTACGACTGCACCGTCAAGTACGCGCAGGGAGCGCTCTACTTCGATGGTGAAGTCTACGTGACCGGGGGTATCGATAACGTTTACACGGTGGTTTTTGTATTGCTTCTGCGAACCCTGCCAGAAAGCAGTTACAGCAGCAGAAGTAATGGTAATACCGCGCTCTTGCTCCTGAACCATCCAGTCGGTGGTCGAAGCACCATCATGGGTCTCACCCATTTTATGGTTTACACCAGTATAGAACAGCACGCGTTCTGTAGTGGTGGTTTTACCAGCATCTACGTGCGCACAGATACCGATGTTACGGTACAGATTAATAGGTGTTGTACGAGCCATAAAGCCCTCGCAAAGTTAGTAGCGCTGGAATTAGAAGCGGTAGTGCGAGAACGCCTTGTTGGCCTCAGCCATACGATGCACGTCTTCACGTTTCTTGACTGCAGCACCTTTGCCTTCAGCAGCATCCAGCAGCTCACCAGCCAAACGCAGAGCCATAGATTTCTCGCCACGCTTACGTGCGAAATCTACCAGCCAGCGCATGGCAAGAGCATTACGGCGGGACGGACGAACTTCGACCGGAACCTGGTAAGTGGCACCACCAACACGGCGCGACTTTACTTCGACCAGCGGAGCGATGGCGTCGAGAGCTTTCTCGAAGATTTCCAGGGGATCGCTGTTCTTACGCTCTTTAACCTTATCCAGGGCGCCATAAACGATACGCTCGGCAACGGCTTTCTTACCGCTCTCCATCACGTGGTTCATGAACTTGGCCAGGATTTGGCTTCCGTATTTTGGATCGTCAAGCACTTCGCGCTTGGCTGCTACACGACGTCTTGGCATTTGATAAGCCCTCAAACGGTCTTCAGGTTAGCCCGGGACTGCATCTTGCGATGACTTGCCCGACCTTACTCTTATCGACTCAGATAAATAAAAACTCGCAATTCGCTACAAAACGCCGATTACTTCGGACGCTTAGTACCGTACTTCGAACGACCTTGTTTACGGTCTTTAACACCGGAGGTATCCAGCGAACCGCGAACGGTGTGGTAACGCACACCTGGCAAGTCTTTTACACGACCGCCGCGAATCAGTACGACGCTGTGCTCTTGCAGGTTGTGGCCTTCACCACCGATGTACGAGGAAACCTCGAAACCGTTGGTCAGGCGTACACGGCAAACTTTACGCAGTGCCGAGTTAGGTTTTTTCGGCGTAGTGGTATACACACGGGTGCACACACCACGACGCTGCGGGCAGTTCTGCAGCGCAGGCACGTCGGATTTATCGACGATACGCTTACGCGGCTGACGTACCAGCTGGTTGATAGTTGCCATCTTTAGCTCCACTGTTGTCTTTCGACGCTATTGCCCTACTAAACAAAATGGCAGAGCACATGCCCTGCCAAATTTAGGGGTGCATGAGTCTAAAGAGACTCACCGCCCCAGTCAAGACAAAGCCCCACTGCACAGACAGCGGGGCTTTGAACTTAATTGTCGCTGGAGTTCAGCGCTTCAGTCAGTGCTGCTTCCACTTCACTGGCGCTTACACGCACAGGCTGGGCAGCTTCACGCTTGCGCTTGCGCTCGCTGTGATATGCCAGACCGGTACCAGCCGGAATCAGACGACCTACTACCACGTTCTCTTTCAGACCACGCAGGTAGTCACGCTTACCAGTCACTGCCGCCTCAGTCAGAACGCGGGTGGTTTCCTGGAAGGAAGCCGCCGAGATGAAGGACTCAGTCGACAAGGATGCCTTCGTAATACCCAGCAAAACGCGGGTGTACTTAGCAGGGAACTTGTCTTCTTCTGCCAGACGCTCGTTCTCACCCAGCACAGCGGTCAGTTCAACCTGATCGCCCTTGATGAATGAAGAGTCACCCGACTCAGTCACCTCAACCTTGCGCAGCATCTGGCGCAAAATGGTTTCGATGTGCTTGTCGTTGATCTTAACGCCTTGCAGACGGTAAACGTCCTGAATCTCATTGACGATGTACTTCGCCAACGCACTCACACCCAGCAGTCGCAGAATGTCGTGCGGATCGCTCGGACCGTCAGAGATAACCTCACCCTTGTTAACCTGTTCACCTTCGAACACGTTCAGGTGACGCCATTTCGGAATCAGCTCCTCATACGGCTCGCTACCATCGGTCGGCGTAATCACCAGACGACGCTTGCCCTTTGTCTCCTTACCGAAGGAGATGGTGCCGCTGATCTCAGCCAGAATCGACGCTTCTTTCGGGCGACGGGCTTCGAACAGGTCAGCAACGCGAGGCAGACCACCGGTGATGTCACGGGTCTTCGAGGTTTCCTGAGGAATACGAGCGATTACATCACCCACACCCAGTTGAGCCCCGTTGGCCACGTTGACCAGTGCGTTAGAAGGCAGGAAGTACTGAGCAGGCACATCGGTACCTGGCAGCATCAGATCCTTACCGTTCTCGTCGACCATTTTCACAGCCGGACGAATTTCTTTACCTGCGGCCGGACGATCCTTCGGATCCAACACCTCAATGTTGGTCAGACCAGTGAGTTCGTCTGTCTGACGCTTGATGGTGATGCCGTCTTCCATGCCCACATAGGTCACGGTACCTTTCATTTCGGTAACGATCGGGTGGGTGTGCGGATCCCATTTGGCAACGATGGCGCCCGGATCGACCTTCTGGCCTTCCTTAACGGAAATCACTGCACCGTATGGCAGCTTGTAGCGCTCACGCTCACGACCAAACTCATCAGCGATAGCCAACTCACCAGAACGAGAAACGGCCACCAGTGCACCATCAGCACGCTCTACATACTTCAGGTTGAGCAGACGCACAGCGCCGCCGTTTTTCACCTGAACGCTGTCCGCTGCCGAGGTACGGCTTGCCGCACCACCGATGTGGAACGTACGCATCGTCAGCTGTGTACCCGGCTCACCGATCGACTGAGCAGCGATTACGCCCACAGCTTCACCGATGTTGATCTGGTGACCACGTGCAAGGTCGCGACCGTAGCACTTGGCGCAGATGCCGTAACGGGTTTCACAGGTGATCGGAGAGCGCACGACCACTTCGTCGATGCTGTTTACTTCGATGAACTCGACCCACTTCTCGTCGATCAGAGTGCCAGCAGGTACGATGACTTCATCAGTACCTGGCTTGAACACGTCCTTAGCAATCACACGACCCAGTACGCGCTCGCCCAACGGCTCTACTACGTCACCACCTTCAATGTGAGGTGTCATCAGCAGGCCATGCTCGGTACCGCAATCAATGGCGGTTACAACGAGATCTTGAGCAACGTCTACCAGACGGCGAGTCAGGTAACCGGAGTTAGCTGTTTTCAACGCGGTATCGGCCAGACCTTTACGAGCACCGTGCGTCGAGATGAAGTACTGCAGAACCGACAGACCTTCACGGAAGTTCGCCGTAATCGGCGTTTCAATGATGGAGCCGTCTGGCTTGGCCATAAGACCACGCATACCAGCCAACTGACGAATCTGTGCAGCAGAACCCCGCGCACCGGAGTCAGCCATCATGTACATCGAGTTGAAAGACTCTTGCTCGACAGTTTTGCCTTCGCGATCCACTACCTTCTCTTTCGAGAGGTTAGCCATCATCGCTTTAGACACTTCATCGTTAGCTTTGGACCAGAGGTCGATCACCTTGTTGTACTTCTCGCCCTGGGTTACCAGGCCTGAAGCGTACTGGGATTCGATCTCTTTAACTTCCTCAGTGGCGGAGTCAATGATCCGAGCTTTCTCTTCCGGAATAACGAAGTCATTCACGCCAATAGAAACGCCGGAAATAGTCGAGTAAGCAAAACCGGTGTACATCAACTGGTCAGCAAAGATGACGGTATCTTTCAGACCTACAGTGCGGTAGCACTGGTTGATCAGCTTGGAGATCGCCTTCTTCTTCATTGGCTGGTTAACGACGTCGAAAGACATACCAGCTGGAACAACTTGGAACAGGAGCGCACGGCCGACAGTGGTGTCGACGATACGAGTGTTCTTAGTCAGCGAACCGTCTTTTTCTTTAACGGTTTCGTTGATGCGCACTTTTACGCGGGCGTGCAGGGATGCTTCACCAGCGCGGAACACGCGGTCAACTTCCTGCAGGTCAGCAAACACGCGACCTTCACCCTTAGCGTTGATAGCCTCACGGGTCATGTAGTACAGACCCAGTACAACGTCCTGAGAAGGAACGATGATTGGCTCACCGTTGGCTGGCGACAGGATGTTGTTTGTCGACATCATCAGCGCACGGGCTTCGAGCTGAGCTTCGAGTGTCAGAGGCACGTGAACAGCCATCTGGTCACCGTCGAAGTCGGCGTTATACGCCGCGCAGACCAGTGGGTGCAGCTGAATCGCTTTACCTTCGATCAGTACCGGCTCAAACGCCTGAATACCCAGACGGTGCAGGGTTGGTGCACGGTTCAGCAGTACGGGGTGTTCGCGAATCACTTCAGCAAGAACGTCCCAAACCTCTGGCAGCTCACGCTCCACCATCTTCTTCGCAGCTTTGATGGTAGTCGCCAAACCGCGGGCTTCGAGCTTGCCAAAAATGAACGGCTTGAACAGCTCAAGAGCCATTTTCTTCGGCAGACCGCACTGGTGCAGGCGCAGAGTAGGGCCTACGGTAATCACGGAACGACCGGAGTAGTCCACGCGCTTACCCAGCAGGTTCTGACGGAAGCGGCCTTGCTTACCTTTGATCATGTCAGCCAGGGACTTCAGCGGACGCTTGTTCGAGCCAGTGATGGCGCGACCGCGACGGCCGTTGTCCAGCAGGGCGTCAACCGCCTCCTGAAGCATGCGCTTCTCGTTGCGCACGATAATGTCAGGCGCAGACAGATCCAGCAGACGCTTCAGACGGTTGTTACGGTTAATCACGCGGCGATACAGATCGTTCAGATCGGAAGTCGCGAAACGACCACCATCCAACGGTACCAGCGGACGCAGATCTGGTGGCAGAACCGGCAGAACAGTCAGCACCATCCACTCAGGCAGGTTGCCGGAGTCTTTGAATGCTTCCATCAGCTTCAGACGCTTGGACAGCTTCTTGATCTTGGTCTCGGAATTAGTTTGCGGAATTTCTTCACGCAGACGACCAATCTCGTGCTCCAGATCGATAGCGTGCAACAGCTCGCGAACAGCCTCGGCACCCATGCGGGCGTCGAAGTCGTCACCGAACTCTTCGAGCGCTTCGAAGTACTGCTCGTCGTTGAGCAGCTGACCTTTTTCCAGCGTGGTCATACCCGGGTCGATAACAACGTAACTCTCGAAGTAGAGTACGCGCTCGATATCACGCAGGGTCATGTCCATCAGCAGGCCGATACGGCTCGGCAGGGACTTCAAGAACCAGATGTGGGCTACCGGAGAAGCCAGTTCGATGTGCGCCATGCGCTCACGACGAACTTTGGCCAGCGCAACTTCAACGCCGCACTTCTCACAGATCACACCACGGTGCTTCAGGCGCTTGTACTTACCGCACAGGCACTCGTAATCCTTAACTGGGCCAAAGATTTTGGCGCAGAACAGGCCGTCACGCTCAGGCTTGAACGTACGGTAGTTGATGGTTTCCGGCTTTTTAACTTCACCGAACGACCACGAACGGATCATCTCAGGCGACGCCAGTCCGATACGGATAGCGTCAAACTCTTCGACTTGACCCTGGTTTTTCAGCAAATTCAGTAGGTCTTTCAAGGCCTTTCCTCCTGGCGGAGCAGAGAGCGGGCGTTGCCGCCGCGCTCTCGATTCGCGTCACGTGTTATTCGGTTTCCAGATCGATGTCGATACCCAGAGAACGGATCTCTTTGATCAACACGTTGAAGGACTCAGGCATGCCCGGCTCCATACGGTGATCACCGTCCACGATGTTTTTGTACATCTTGGTACGGCCGTTCACGTCATCCGACTTCACGGTCAGCATTTCCTGCAGGGTGTAGGCTGCGCCATACGCCTCCAGTGCCCAGACCTCCATCTCACCGAAGCGCTGACCACCGAACTGCGCCTTACCACCCAGCGGCTGCTGGGTAACCAGGCTGTAAGAACCAGTAGAACGAGCATGCATCTTGTCGTCTACCAGGTGGTTCAGCTTCAGCATGTACATGTAACCAACGGTGGTCGGACGCTCAAACTGGTTACCAGTACGACCGTCGATCAAGCGCATCTGACCGCTTTCAGGCAGATCAGCCAGCTTCAGCATGGCCTTGATTTCGCTTTCTTTAGCACCGTCGAATACCGGAGTAGCCATCGGTACACCGCCACGCAGGTTGTGCGCCAAGTCCAGGATTTCCTGATCGCTCAGGCTATCCAGACTTTCCTGACGACCGCCGATCTCGTTATAGATCTCATGCAGGAACTTACGCAGTTCAGCGACCTTACGCTGCTCTTCGAGCATACGGTTGATCTTCTCGCCCAACCCTTTAGCCGCGAGGCCCAGGTGGGTTTCAAGAATCTGACCGACGTTCATACGCGAAGGTACGCCCAGTGGGTTCAGTACGATATCGACCGGAGTACCGTTGACGTCATGCGGCATGTCTTCAACTGGCATGATCACCGAGACCACACCCTTGTTACCGTGACGGCCGGCCATCTTGTCACCCGGCTGGATGCGACGACGGATTGCCAGGTAGACCTTAACAATCTTCAGTACGCCCGGAGCCAGGTCATCGCCTTGCTGCAGCTTGCGCTTCTTGTCTTCGAACTTGTCGTCGAGCAACTGACGGCGATCAGAAATGTAGGCCTGTGCCTTTTCCAATTGCTCATTCAGTGCATCGTCGGCCATACGCAGCTTGAACCACTGGCCACGCTCAAGACCATCAAGGAACTCTTCAGTAACCTCAGCGCCTTTCTTCAGGCCAGCACCACCTTCGGCTTTCTTGCCTACCAGCGCGGCACGCAGACGCTCGAAGGTTGCACCTTCAACGATGCGGAACTCTTCGTTCAGGTCCTTGCGGATTTCGTCGAGCTGCTGCTTCTCGATAGCCAGAGCACGGCTGTCACGCTCCACGCCATCACGGGTAAATACCTGCACGTCGATAACGGTACCTTTGGTGCCAGTCGGCACACGCAGGGAGGTGTCCTTAACATCGGACGCCTTCTCACCGAAGATCGCACGCAGCAGTTTTTCTTCCGGAGTGAGTTGGGTCTCGCCTTTCGGAGTGACCTTACCAACCAGAATGTCGCCTGGGCCAACTTCAGCACCGACGTAAACAATACCGGCTTCGTCCAGCTTGTTCAGAGCCGACTCACCTACGTTCGGGATATCGGAGGTGATTTCTTCCGAACCGAGTTTGGTGTCACGAGCCACACAGGTCAGTTCCTGAATGTGGATCGTAGTAAAGCGGTCTTCTTGAACAACGCGCTCAGAGAGGCAGATGGAGTCTTCGAAGTTGAAGCCGTTCCACGGCATGAACGCAACGCGCATGTTCTGACCCAAAGCCAGTTCACCCATATCGGTGGACGGACCATCTGCCAGAATGTCGCTACGACTTACCTTGTCACCTTTACGAACCAGCGGACGCTGGTTGATGCAAGTGTTCTGGTTAGAACGGGTGTATTTGGTCAGGTTATAGATGTCGACACCCGCTTCGCCGGTTTCAACTTCATCATTATTAACACGGACCACGATACGGCTAGCGTCAACCGAATCGATCACACCACCGCGGCGAGCAACTACGCAAACACCGGAGTCACGGGCTACGTTGCGCTCCATACCGGTACCTACCAGCGGCTTGTCAGCTCGCAGTGTCGGTACAGCTTGGCGCTGCATGTTGGAACCCATCAATGCGCGGTTGGCGTCATCGTGCTCCAGGAACGGAATCAGCGAGGCTGCAACAGAGACTACCTGCTTGGGCGAAACGTCCATCAGGGTTACATCTTCAGGCGCCTTAACGGTGAATTCGTTCAGGTGACGTACAGCTACCAGCTCGTCGATCAACTGACCTTTATCGTTCATGGTCGCCGAAGCCTGAGCGATCACATGATCAGCCTCTTCGATGGCGGACAGGAACACGATTTCGTCAGTGACCAAACCCTCTTTAACAACGCGGTACGGGCTTTCGAGGAAGCCGTACTGGTTAGTGCGTGCGTAGGCAGCCAGAGAGTTGATCAAACCAATGTTCGGACCTTCAGGGGTCTCAATTGGGCACACACGACCATAGTGAGTCGGGTGTACGTCACGAACCTCGAAGCCGGCACGTTCACGGGTCAGACCGCCTGGGCCAAGTGCCGAAACACGGCGCTTGTGAGTAATCTCAGAAAGCGGGTTGTTCTGGTCCATGAACTGAGACAGCTGGCTGGAACCGAAGAACTCTTTAACGGCCGCAGCAACTGGCTTGGCGTTAATCAGGTCTTGCGGCATCAGGCCTTCGCTTTCTGCCATGGACAGACGCTCTTTGACTGCACGCTCAACACGCACCAGACCTACGCGGAACTGGTTTTCAGCCATCTCGCCAACACAACGCACACGACGGTTACCCAAGTGGTCGATATCGTCAACGATGCCTTTACCGTTACGGATATCAACCAGCGTTTTGAGCACGTCGACAATGTCTTCGCGACTCAGTACGCCTGGGCCTTCGATCTCAGTACGACCGATGCGGCGGTTGAATTTCATACGACCAACAGCAGACAGGTCGTAACGCTCAGCACTGAAGAACAGGTTGTTGAACAGTGTCTCAGCTGCGTCCTTGGTTGGCGGCTCGCCTGGGCGCATCATGCGATAGATCTCAACCAGCGCTTCCAATTGGTTGGTTGTGCTGTCGATCTTGAGCGTGTCAGAAATGAACGGGCCGCAATCGATATCGTTGGTGTACAACGTCTCAATCCGAACGACCTGAGCCTTAACAATCTTGGCAAGGGTTTCAACGTTCAGCTCAGTGTTGCACTCAACGATGATCTCGCCAGTAGCCGGGTGCACGATTGCCTTCGCAGTTGTGCGACCCAGCAGGTAATCAATTGGAACTTCCAGCTCTTTGATGCCGGCCTTATCCAACTGATTGATATGACGTGCCGTGATACGACGACCCTGCTCAACAATGACCTTGCCCTTCTCATCTTTGATATCGAAGGCAGCAATTTCACCGCGCAGACGCTGAGGTACCAACTCCAGATTCAGGGTCTCGCCCTTAACGTGGAAGACGTTGGTTGCATAGAAAGCCTCAAGCACTTCTTCAGTGCTGTAGCCCAGTGCACGCAGCAGAACAGACGCCGGCAGTTTACGACGACGGTCGATACGGACGAAAACAGCATCCTTAGGATCGAACTCGAAGTCCAGCCAGGAACCACGGTACGGAATGATACGAGCGGAATACAGCAATTTGCCCGAGCTGTGAGTCTTGCCACGGTCGTGGTCGAAGAATACACCAGGAGAACGGTGCAGCTGGGACACGATAACACGCTCGGTACCGTTAATAACGAAGGTACCGTTCTCGGTCATCAGGGGGATTTCCCCCATGTAAACTTCTTGCTCTTTAATGTCCTTGATCGCTTTGTTCGACGATTCTTTGTCGAAAATGATCAGACGGACTTTTACACGCAGCGGGACGGCAAATGTTACGCCGCGCAGCACACATTCTTTGACATCAAAAGCCGGCTCGCCCAAGCGATAACCGACATACTCCAGAGCAGCATTGCCGGAATAGCTGATAATCGGGAAAACAGACTTGAAGGCCGCATGCAGGCCAATGTCGCGGAACTGGTCCTTGGTCGCCCCTGCCTGCAGAAATTCGCGGTACGAATCCAGCTGGATGGCCAGGAGATACGGCACATCCATGACATCCGGCAACTTGCTAAAGTCCTTGCGGATACGTTTTTTCTCAGTGTATGAGTAAGCCATCAGCGTTCCCCAGCTTGGTCACCTGCCTAGTAGGCCACTCCGACGGGAGTTGCCAGAAACTCTTGCAAACCCTTAGTTTGCGCCGCCACATCGGGCGGGATTTCCCAGAACCAGGCCAACCACTGAATGGTCGACCTAGAACGGAAAAAGGCCGGTGGCAAAAGCCACCAGCCATCAGCCTTACGCGAGTCGCTTCGGCTGCAGACGCAAGGTCGTCTCTTACTTGAGCTCGACTTTGGCGCCAGCTTCTTCCAAAGCAGCTTTTGCTTTCTCAGCAGCTTCTTTAGCAACGCCTTCCAGAATAGTAGCCGGAGCGCCGTCAACAGCAGCTTTAGCTTCTTTCAGGCCCAGGCCAGTCAGTTCACGAACAGCCTTGATCACGTTCACTTTCTTATCGCCAGCTTCAGCCAGGATAACGTTGAACTCAGTTTGCTCTTCAGCAGCGGCAGCAGCCGGGCCAGCAACAGCAACGGTAGCAGCAGCAGCGGAAACGCCGAACTTCTCTTCCATTGCCTTGATCAGCTCAACGATTTCCAGAACGGTTTTCTGACCGATCGCTTCGATGATTTCTTCGTTAGACAGAGCCATGACTCTAATTCCTGTATTGGGGGACAGCCTTCGCGGCCATCAAATTAAACAAATAAGATTGAAAGAGGTTATGCAGCCAACTTAGGCAGCAGCGCCTTCTTTCTGGTCGCGAACAGCTGCCAGAGTACGAACGAACTTGCTGGTAGCGCCTTGTATAACGCTCATCAGCTGAGAAATTGCTTCGTCGTAAGTCGGCAGGCTTGCCAGCACGTCGATCTGATTGGCTGCGAGGAACTGACCCTCGAATGCAGCTGCTTTGATCTCGAACTTATCCTGACCCTTAGCGAACTCTTTGAAGATACGAGCAGCAGCGCCCGGATGTTCGTTGGAGAATGCAATCAGGGTCGGGCCTTTGAACGCGTCGTTGAGGATATCGTACTGAGTACCTTCAACAGCGCGCTTGAGCAGGGTGTTACGTACTACACGTACGTAAACGCCAGCTTCGCGGGCCTCTTTACGGAGTCCGGTCATAGCACCTACAGACACGCCACGGGCATCAGCCACGACAGCGGAAAGGGCAGCTTTGGCAGCCTCGTTGACTTCAGCGACGATGGCCTTCTTGTCTTCGAGTTTAATTGCCACGGGTTTACTCCTGGTTTTTACCGTTTCATCTGGCCGAAGCCGGATGTCGTTTTGGTGTCTGATTCGGTAACGAATCGGGAGCACCATCTGCGTAGGCATTTCTTTTAAGGCTTACACCACCTACGGTCTTGGATAGCCCCCGCCAGGCAGGGACCCCAAACCTTGGCTGGTGAGGTTGCCCTCACCAGCGCTGTATTACGCGTCGAGCGAGCTCTGGTCGATAACCAGACCTGGGCCCATAGTGGTGCTCAGGGTGATGCGCTTGACGTAAACACCTTTCGAAGTCGAAGGCTTCAGACGCTTGAGGTCTGCAACCAGGGCTTCAACGTTCTGCTTCAGCTTCTCAGCTTCAAAACCGACTTTACCCACGGAACCGTGGATGATGCCGTTTTTGTCGGTACGGAAGCGAACCTGACCGGCTTTAGCGTTTTTAACCGCAGTAGCAACGTCAGGAGTCACAGTACCAACTTTCGGGTTCGGCATCAGGCCGCGAGGACCCAGGACCTGACCCAGCTGACCCACAACGCGCATTGCGTCAGGGGAAGCGATCACGACGTCGTAGTTCAACTCGCCTGCTTTCATTTCAGCAGCCAGGTCGTCCATACCTACGCGGTCAGCACCGGCAGCCAGAGCAGCTTCAGCGCCCGGACCTTGGGTGAAAACTGCAACACGTACGGTCTTACCAGAGCCATTCGGCAGAACGGTTGCACCGCGAACTACCTGGTCAGATTTACGCGGATCAACGCCGAGGTTGATAGCGATATCGAAAGACTCAGAGAATTTGACAGCCGACAGCTCGGCCAGCAGAGAGGCTGCTTCAACAAAGTTGTAAGCCTTACCAGCTTCAACTTTCTCAGCGATTGCCTTCTGACGCTTAGTCAACTTAGCCATTACACACCCTCCACGTTCAAGCCCATGCTGCGAGCAGAGCCAGCGATGGTACGCACAGCCGATTCCAGATCAGCAGCGGTAAGATCCGCTTGCTTGGTCTTGGCGATCTCTTCCAGCTGAGCACGAGTAACGGTGCCGACCTTGACGGTGTTCGGACGAGCCGAGCCGCTGGTCAGGCCTGCAGCTTTCTTGAGCAGAACAGCGGCAGGGGTGCTTTTGGTTTCAAAAGTGAAGCTACGGTCACTGTATACAGTGATAATCACTGGAGTCGGCAGACCCGGCTCAAGGCCTTGAGTCTTAGCGTTGAACGCTTTGCAGAATTCCATGATGTTCACACCGTGCTGACCCAGAGCTGGACCAACGGGTGGCGACGGGTTGGCTTGACCAGCCTTAACTTGCAGCTTGATGTAAGCTGAGATTTTCTTAGCCATGAGCTACTCCAGTTTTGGGTTCTAACGCCTAACGGCTCCCCATTTTTCAATGCAATTATCCCAAGGACGACAAAACCCCGCAGCCCAGGACTGCGGGGTATGGGATGCTTATGTCAGTTATGCCTTCTCGACCTGACTGAACTCCAGCTCGACCGGTGTAGCACGACCAAAAATCGTAACTGCAACCTGAATTCGGCTTTTCTCGTAATTAACTTCTTCAACTACGCCACTGAAGTCCGCAAACGGCCCATCAATGACACGAACCATCTCACCCGGCTCGAACAGCGTCTTCGGCTTAGGTTTGTCGCCACTGTCAGCAACACGACGAAGAATTGCTTCAGCCTCACGCTCAGTAATAGGAGCAGGCTTATCAGCAGTACCACCGATAAAGCCCATTACTCGCGGGGTATCTTTAATCAAGTGCCAAGTCGCTTCACTCATTTCCATTTGGACTAACACATAGCCCGGAAAGAATTTGCGCTCACTCTTACGCTTCTGGCCATTCCGCATCTCAACAACCTCTTCGGTTGGAACGAGGATTTCACCAAAAACGTCTTCCATTCCTGCAAGCTTCACACGCTCAATCAAAGAGCGCATTACATGCTTCTCGTAACCCGAGTAAGCATGCACAACGTACCAACGCTTAGCCACGGGACACCTTTAACCGACGATCAACGAAACAAGCCAACCCAGCAGCGAATCAAGCCCCCACAAAACGAGAGCCATCACCAGCACAACCGCAACTACAATAAGCGTTGTCTGCGTGGTTTCCTGACGAGTTGGCCAAACGACCTTACGAATCTCAACACGTGCTTCTTTGGAGAGAACCCAGAAGGCCTTTCCTTTTGCAGTCTGTAGAGCCACTACAGCAGCAAGAACAGCAATAACCAGAAGACCAAGAACCCGATAAAAAACAGGCTCTGAAGAGAAGTACTGATTACCAACAACACCGACCACTACTAATGCAGCAACCAAAAGCCACTTCAGCAGATCAAATCGCGAATCGCTGGCTTCAGCCTTAACATTCATCTACTAGCACCCTGTGAGAAGACATGCCAAATTCTTAGAAAATGGCAGGTCAGGAGGGAATCGAACCCCCAACCTACGGTTTTGGAGACCGTCGCTCTGCCAATTGAGCTACTGACCTAGAAACTGAATCAGGCCGACCATTATGACGGCCTGACTGAATGAGATCAATCTTTTATTCGATGATCTTTGCTACAACACCAGCACCAACGGTACGACCGCCTTCGCGGATAGCGAAACGCAGACCTTCTTCCATTGCGATGGTTTTGATCAGAGTGACAGTCATCTGAATGTTGTCACCTGGCATTACCATCTCAACGCCTTCCGGCAGTTCGCAGTTACCAGTTACGTCAGTAGTACGGAAGTAGAACTGAGGACGGTAGCCTTTGAAGAAAGGAGTATGACGACCACCTTCTTCTTTGCTCAGCACGTAAACTTCTGCAGTGAACTTGGTGTGAGGCTTAACAGAACCCGGCTTAACCAGAACCTGACCACGCTCAACTTCATCACGCTTAGTACCACGCAGCAGAACGCCACAGTTCTCACCAGCACGGCCTTCGTCCAGCAGCTTGCGGAACATTTCAACGCCGGTGCAAGTGGTCTTGGTGGTGTCACGCAGACCAACGATTTCGATCTCTTCCTGTACCTTAACGATACCACGCTCGATACGACCAGTTACTACAGTACCGCGACCAGAGATGGAGAATACGTCTTCGATCGGCATCAGGAACGGCTTGTCGATAGCACGCTCAGGCTCTGGGATGTAGCTGTCCAGAGTCTCAACCAGCTTCTTAACAGCGGAAGTGCCGAGACCGTTCTCGTCTTCGCCGTTCAGTGCCATCAGAGCGGAACCGATGATGATCGGAGTGTCGTCACCTGGGAAATCGTAAGTGCTGAGCAGGTCACGCACTTCCATCTCAACCAGTTCCAGCAGCTCAGCGTCATCAACCATGTCAGCCTTGTTCAGGAACACGACGATGTACGGTACACCTACCTGACGGGACAGCAGGATGTGCTCACGAGTCTGAGGCATCGGACCATCAGCAGCCGAGCAAACCAGGATCGCGCCGTCCATCTGGGCAGCACCAGTGATCATGTTTTTTACGTAGTCGGCGTGACCCGGGCAGTCAACGTGCGCGTAGTGACGAATAGTGGAATCGTACTCTACGTGCGCAGTGTTGATGGTGATACCACGAGCCTTCTCTTCCGGAGCGCTGTCGATCTTATCGAAGTCAACACGAGCCGAACCGAATACCTCGGAGCAGACGCGAGTCAGAGCAGCGGTCAGAGTGGTTTTACCGTGGTCAACGTGACCGATGGTGCCGACGTTGACGTGCGGCTTGCTACGCTCAAACTTTTCTTTAGCCATCTTGGCTGCCTCCGAGAGAAGAAAGGATCAAGTATCACCGCCATAAAACAAAGGCAGATACTCACATATCTGCCTTTGTAGAATGGAGCTCATGAGCGGACTTGAACCGCTGACCTCACCCTTACCAAGGGTGTGCTCTACCAACTGAGCTACATGAGCAAACACATTACCAGAACAACAAACTTGGAGCGGGTAGCGGGAATCGAACCCGCATCATCAGCTTGGAAGGCTGAGGTTCTACCACTAAACTATACCCGCGGAGCCTGCAGCTCTCGCTTAAATCTGGTGGAGGGAGAAGGATTCGAACCTTCGAAGTCTATGACGTCAGATTTACAGTCTGATCCCTTTGGCCACTCGGGTATCCCTCCAGATGGGGCGGCATTTTATCTTCTGCCAGCCTGCTGTCAAGCAATTTCTCATTTAAAATCTTGAGGTTAGCTAATTTGACAGCAGCTCCTCAAATCAGCCTTTAGAGCCAGCCTGCGAAGCGGGCGCCATTCTATGCAATCTAGTGCCCCGTTGCAATCCCTTTACAAGGCATTAATTGCTGCTCTAACCCTTTGAAGTTAAAAGCCAAACGACTAACTAATGCCTCATCAGCCAGACGCCTGCTTTCAGGCTCAATTTGCACCCAATAACTTCTGTGTGCCCGCGGCAACTCACGCAACAGCGGCTCATATCCTGCAGCGCGTAATCGTTCCATTACACTTTCAGCAGCAGCCATACGAGGAAATATGCCGAGCGAAATACCATTCACCAACTCCCCTTGACCAATAATGTAACTATCGATTTTCCTCGCCTGTAACTCTCTCAATTGACGCAACGATGCCTGTCTGGACGCTAACGGAGGCATATACACCCAATAGTCCACACCTGCCGCGGCGTCCAGCGTCTCGACCCGCGCCCCAACCCCCAAACTTAATAACTGCTGCTCTAATGGAGCAGCTTGACTGGCCTCTTCAAATCGACCAAGAAACATACAGACAGCTTCCTCGTGCTCCTTTTTTATCGCACCAGGTTTACGCAAGGACGCACTGGACTCACTCAGCAATTTAATATCACCGCGATCAGCTGGCTGCATTGCCAGCGGAGCTATTTCGGTAGCACGCATTGGCGCTTGCTGCTGATGCCAGACATAATAAAAAACGTTCAAAACCAGTAACCACAAAAACATCCAGCGCATGCGCACCTCACACTGTCGGGCAAGCTATCGCCAGGCCGATAAAGACCAGATCCGGCACCACTCGAGCACTTGGCGCGACTGATGTAACTAACGCAGCATCCCCCCCCGTCAGGAACACATCAAAGTCCTGCTGCCATAAATCTGCGGCCATTGCTATTTGCCCAGAAACAAATCCTTGCAACATAAGCACACAGCCCCGTTCAACTGCCTCTGCCGTAGATCGGCCGGGAGCCACATCCTTCAACGCCAATGAAGCCTCGAGGGCGTCATATCGCGTCCGCCGAGTGTGCGTTCGTAATTGGGTTCGCATAAGCGGAACACCTGGGCATATGAAGCCCCCAAGGTGTTGTCCGTCAGCTCCCACAAAGTCCGAGGTAACAGCAGTCCCCAAATCGATGACCAGACAAGCCCTTTGCGCTAATGAGTAAGCACCGACCATGGCAACCCAGCGATCTAATCCCAATCGCTCAAACTGTTCGTACCCATTAGTCACGCCACCTAACTCTCTAGCAGGCGAGACAACACTGCAGGTAACAGCGAATGTATTTTCTAGGGTGGCCACCAACGCAGCGGTTTCATCATCACTGCGCACACTGACAAGGCGACACTGGCTCAGACCAACGGAACGCAGCCTTATAACATCAACCAGCGCCTCATCATTATCTACAACACCCCACCCAACGGAAGCCATGCTCGCATTGAGTAAACGCCATTTGATAAAACTGTTGCCACAATCCAACTCAAGAATCATCGCGCAACCTCAAACTTAACTCACCACCACTGAAGCTACGCTCAACTCCATCGATACTCAGTTTAATCGCCCCTGATGAACCAACACCTAACACCACACCCTCAATGGGATCAGCTCCCGACGTAAGAGACACCAAGCGCCCTTGCCAAAGATGATGCTCTTCCCACTCCTCGCGCAGTGATGAAAACCCACCCTTCATCTGCCGCTCCAAGTAGTAAGCCAAGTGCTTATTAAGCGACAGAATTAACTCATTTCGATCTAGCGGAGCCCCTAGCTCAGAACGCAATGACGTCCAAGGCTGGCCGATACCTTCACTTTCACTAGGGAGCATATTCACGTTCAAGCCAATACCAATGACCACGTGACACAAATCTGCAGGATCTCCAGATAGCTCAAGCAGGATGCCTGACAGTTTTTTATTCCCTATCAGCAGATCATTGGGCCATTTTAAACCCGCGCTATTTAGCCCCAACTCTCGCACCAACCGTAACAAGGCTAGCGCCACGACGAGACTCAAGCCCTCCAGCTGACGCATACCGCCATCTATTGGAATGACCAGGCTGTAATAGATATTTTGCCCAAAAGGACTTACCCACTCCCGACCACGACGTCCACGCCCGTGGGTCTGCTGCTCGGAAACCACGTAGAAAGGAGATTCGCCCTTCTCCACCAAAAGGCGCATTGCCTCCGCATTGGTAGAGCCAACTGTGGTCCTGACATGCGCAGGCCAGACGGCGTGGTCATTCAGCACAGCCTCATCAAGCAAGCGCATAGGGTAGGCCAAACGGTAGCCACGCCCCTTAATTGAATGCAAAGGTACAGCAAGCTCAGTCTGTAATGTCTTCAGCTGCTTCCACACAGCAGCTCTGCTGACACCCAGCGCCGCCCCCAACTCCTCACCGGAATGGAACTGACCATCTTCAAGCAGCTTTAACAATGCGAGCATGTATGACCCACCAAACAAAGAGGCACGCATGATAACGAGGCGACCTGTAGTTGCCTACAAGCTGCTAGTGGTTAGCGTTTATTCGCAGGCAAAGTAAAACCCCCGACCAGTTACCTGATCGGGGGTTTCGGTATAGGTGCTTGACGATGACCTACTCTCACATGGAGAAACTCCACACTACCATCGGCGATGCATCGTTTCACTTCTGAGTTCGGGATGGGATCAGGTGGTTCCAATGCTCTATGGTCGTCAAGCGATTCAGCTGGGATATCGCGGTTAAGGCGCTATCCCGAATTGGGTATGTGATTGCTTTGTAGTTTCTGCAAATTTTCGGATTGTTGTCGACTTCAACCGTCTGACACCACAAATTGTTTGGGTGTTATATGGTCAAGCCTCACGGGCAATTAGTACTGGTTAGCTCAACGCCTCACAACGCTTACACACCCAGCCTATCAACGTCGTAGTCTTCGACGGCCCTTTAGGGAGCTCAAGGCTCCAGTGAGATCTCATCTTGAGGCAAGTTTCCCGCTTAGATGCTTTCAGCGGTTATCTCTTCCGAACATAGCTACCCGGCAATGCCACTGGCGTGACAACCGGAACACCAGAGGTTCGTCCACTCCGGTCCTCTCGTACTAGGAGCAGCCCCTCTCAAATCTCAAACGTCCACGGCAGATAGGGACCGAACTGTCTCACGACGTTCTAAACCCAGCTCGCGTACCACTTTAAATGGCGAACAGCCATACCCTTGGGACCGGCTTCAGCCCCAGGATGTGATGAGCCGACATCGAGGTGCCAAACACCGCCGTCGATATGAACTCTTGGGCGGTATCAGCCTGTTATCCCCGGAGTACCTTTTATCCGTTGAGCGATGGCCCTTCCATACAGAACCACCGGATCACTAAGACCTACTTTCGTACCTGCTCGACGTGTCTGTCTCGCAGTCAAGCGCGCTTTTGCCTTTATACTCTACGACCGATTTCCGACCGGTCTGAGCGCACCTTCGTACTCCTCCGTTACTCTTTGGGAGGAGACCGCCCCAGTCAAACTACCCACCATACACTGTCCTCGATCCGGATGACGGACCAGAGTTAGAACCTCAAGGTTACCAGGGTGGTATTTCAAGGATGGCTCCACGCGAACTGGCGTCCACGCTTCAAAGCCTCCCACCTATCCTACACAAGTAAACTCAAAGTCCAGTGCAAAGCTATAGTAAAGGTTCACGGGGTCTTTCCGTCTAGCCGCGGATACACTGCATCTTCACAGCGATTTCAATTTCACTGAGTCTCGGGTGGAGACAGCGCCGCCATCGTTACGCCATTCGTGCAGGTCGGAACTTACCCGACAAGGAATTTCGCTACCTTAGGACCGTTATAGTTACGGCCGCCGTTTACCGGGGCTTCGATCAAGAGCTTCGCTTGCGCTAACCCCATCAATTAACCTTCCGGCACCGGGCAGGCGTCACACCCTATACGTCCACTTTCGTGTTTGCAGAGTGCTGTGTTTTTAATAAACAGTCGCAGCGGCCTGGTATCTTCGACCGGCGTGGGCTTACGTAGTAAATACTTCACCCTCACCGGCGCACCTTCTCCCGAAGTTACGGTGCCATTTTGCCTAGTTCCTTCACCCGAGTTCTCTCAAGCGCCTTGGTATTCTCTACCTAACCACCTGTGTCGGTTTGGGGTACGGTTCCTAATTACCTGAAGCTTAGAAGCTTTTCCTGGAAGCATGGCATCAACCACTTCGTCATCTAAAAGATAACTCGTCATCAGTTCTCGGCCTTGAACGCCCGGATTTACCTAAGCATTCAGCCTACAACCTTAAACACGGACAACCAACGCCGTGCTGGCCTAGCCTTCTCCGTCCCTCCATCGCAGTAATTAGAAGTACGGGAATATTAACCCGTTTCCCATCGACTACGCATTTCTGCCTCGCCTTAGGGGCCGACTCACCCTGCGTCGATTAACGTTGCGCAGGAAACCTTGGTCTTTCGGCGTGCGAGTTTTTCACTCGCATTGTCGTTACTCATGTCAGCATTCGCACTTCTGATACCTCCAGCAAGCTTCTCAACTCACCTTCACAGGCTTACAGAACGCTCCTCTACCGCTCAACTTACGTTGAACCCGTAGCTTCGGTGTATGGTTTGAGCCCCGTTACATCTTCCGCGCAGGCCGACTCGACTAGTGAGCTATTACGCTTTCTTTAAAGGATGGCTGCTTCTAAGCCAACCTCCTAGCTGTCTAAGCCTTCCCACATCGTTTCCCACTTAACCATAACTTTGGGACCTTAGCTGACGGTCTGGGTTGTTTCCCTTTTCACGACGGACGTTAGCACCCGCCGTGTGTCTCCCGTGCTGACACTTGCTGGTATTCGGAGTTTGCATCGGTTTGGTAAGTCGGGATGACCCCTAGCCGAAACAGTGCTCTACCCCCAGCAGTGATACACGAGGCGCTACCTAAATAGCTTTCGAGGAGAACCAGCTATCTCCGAGCTTGATTAGCCTTTCACTCCGATCCACAGGTCATCCGCTAACTTTTCAACGGTAGTCGGTTCGGTCCTCCAGTCAGTGTTACCTAACCTTCAACCTGCCCATGGATAGATCGCCCGGTTTCGGGTCTATACCCAGCGACTAAACGCCCTATTAAGACTCGCTTTCGCTACGCCTCCCCTATTCGGTTAAGCTTGCCACTGAATATAAGTCGCTGACCCATTATACAAAAGGTACGCAGTCACCTAACAAAGTAGGCTCCCACTGCTTGTACGCATACGGTTTCAGGTTCTATTTCACTCCCTCTCCGGGGTTCTTTTCGCCTTTCCCTCACGGTACTGGTTCACTATCGGTCAGTCAGTAGTATTTAGCCTTGGAGGATGGTCCCCCCATATTCAGACAAAGTTTCTCGTGCTCCGTCCTACTCGATTTCATTGATAAGAGATTTTCGTATACGGGGCTATCACCCACTATGGCGGCACTTTCCAGAGCCTTCTACTAATCTCAAATCAACTTAAGGGCTAGTCCCCGTTCGCTCGCCACTACTAAGGGAATCTCGGTTGATTTCTTTTCCTCAGGGTACTTAGATGTTTCAGTTCCCCTGGTTCGCCTCTTACACCTATGTATTCAGTGCAAGATACTCAGCTTATGCTGAGTGGGTTCCCCCATTCAGAGATCTCCGGATCAAAGTCTGTTTGCCGACTCCCGGAGCTTATCGCAGGCTACAACGTCTTTCATCGCCTCTGACTGCCAAGGCATCCACCGTATGCGCTTCTTCACTTGACCATATAACCCCAAGCAATCTGGTTACTGTCTCAAACGTGAAGACGACATTCGCCGAAAATTTGCAATTGAGAACTACAAATTTTGCCTTGACCAAACTAATCACCAGTGAAAGTAATTAGTCAGTCACTTCTATCACATACCCAAATTTTTAAAGAACGATTCTTCTAGCCAAAGACCAGAAATCAACATTTCATGCTAAGCATAAATGTTCATTTCTGAACTCTAGTAGAGAGTGGTGGAGCCAAGCGGGATCGAACCGCTGACCTCCTGCGTGCAAGGCAGGCGCTCTCCCAGCTGAGCTATGGCCCCAATGTCTTGAAGCCTGCGCCCCATGAACATTGGTGGGTCTGGGCAGATTCGAACTGCCGACCTCACCCTTATCAGGGGTGCGCTCTAACCAACTGAGCTACAGACCCAATCGTCTTCTGCAATGAATCAAGCAATTCGTGTGGGAGCTTATGAGAAAGCTGATGTCGTCGATTAAGGAGGTGATCCAGCCGCAGGTTCCCCTACGGCTACCTTGTTACGACTTCACCCCAGTCATGAATCACACCGTGGTAACCGTCCTCCCGAAGGTTAGACTAGCTACTTCTGGTGCAACCCACTCCCATGGTGTGACGGGCGGTGTGTACAAGGCCCGGGAACGTATTCACCGTGACATTCTGATTCACGATTACTAGCGATTCCGACTTCACGCAGTCGAGTTGCAGACTGCGATCCGGACTACGATCGGTTTTATGGGATTAGCTCCACCTCGCGGCTTGGCAACCCTTTGTACCGACCATTGTAGCACGTGTGTAGCCCTGGCCGTAAGGGCCATGATGACTTGACGTCATCCCCACCTTCCTCCGGTTTGTCACCGGCAGTCTCCTTAGAGTTCCCACCCGAGGTGCTGGTAACTAAGGACAAGGGTTGCGCTCGTTACGGGACTTAACCCAACATCTCACGACACGAGCTGACGACAGCCATGCAGCACCTGTGTCTGAGTTCCCGAAGGCACCAATCTATCTCTAGAAAGTTCTCAGCATGTCAAGGCCAGGTAAGGTTCTTCGCGTTGCTTCGAATTAAACCACATGCTCCACCGCTTGTGCGGGCCCCCGTCAATTCATTTGAGTTTTAACCTTGCGGCCGTACTCCCCAGGCGGTCAACTTAATGCGTTAGCTGCGCCACTAAAATCTCAAGGATTCCAACGGCTAGTTGACATCGTTTACGGCGTGGACTACCAGGGTATCTAATCCTGTTTGCTCCCCACGCTTTCGCACCTCAGTGTCAGTATCAGTCCAGGTAGTCGCCTTCGCCACTGGTGTTCCTTCCTATATCTACGCATTTCACCGCTACACAGGAAATTCCACTACCCTCTACCGTACTCTAGCTCGGCAGTTATGAAAGCAGTTCCCAGGTTGAGCCCGGGGCTTTCACTTCCATCTTACCGAACCACCTACGCGCGCTTTACGCCCAGTAATTCCGATTAACGCTTGCACCCTTCGTATTACCGCGGCTGCTGGCACGAAGTTAGCCGGTGCTTATTCTGTCGGTAACGTCAAAACAGCAAAGTATTAATTTACTGCCCTTCCTCCCAACTTAAAGTGCTTTACAATCCGAAGACCTTCTTCACACACGCGGCATGGCTGGATCAGGCTTTCGCCCATTGTCCAATATTCCCCACTGCTGCCTCCCGTAGGAGTCTGGACCGTGTCTCAGTTCCAGTGTGACTGATCATCCTCTCAGACCAGTTACGGATCGTAGCCTTGGTGAGCCATTACCTCACCAACTAGCTAATCCGACCTAGGCTCATCTAATGGCGCGAGGCCCGAAGGTCCCCGCTTTCTCCCGTAGGACGTATGCGGTATTAGCGTTCCTTTCGGAACGTTATCCCCCACCACCAGGCAGATTCCTAGGCATTACTCACCCGTCCGCCGCTAAATCCAGGAGCAAGCTCCCTTCATCCGCTCGACTTGCATGTGTTAGGCCTGCCGCCAGCGTTCAATCTGAGCCATGATCAAACTCTTCAGTTCAATACTGCTTGGGTTTTGAGAAAACCCTAAACTTGGCTCAGCAATCGCAAAAAACTCTCGAATTCACGAGTGTTACTTGTGATGCTGATAATCATTTGACTAACAGTCTTAACTCACAAGCACCCACACGAATTGCTTGATTCAGTTGTTAAAGAACGGTTGGTTAAGTCTTTCGTCTCAACCGAGGCGCGCATTCTACAGCAGCCTCATTTCGCGTCAAGCTATTTTTCGAAGAATTTTTCTTTCTACTCAATGACTTACAAGTGACGCTCAACCACTAGGTTTTGCCTTTAGCAAAACATGGTGCTTGTACAAATAGGAAACCCCGATCAGTTGCCTGATCGGGGGTTTCGGTATAGGTGCTTGACGATGACCTACTCTCACATGGAGAAACTCCACACTACCATCGGCGATGCATCGTTTCACTTCTGAGTTCGGGATGGGATCAGGTGGTTCCAATGCTCTATGGTCGTCAAGCGATTCAGCTGGGATATCGCGGTTAAGGCGCTATCCCGAATTGGGTATGTGATTGCTTTGTAGTTTCTGCAAATTTTCGGATTGTTGTCGACTTCAACCGTCTGACACCACAAATTGTTTGGGTGTTATATGGTCAAGCCTCACGGGCAATTAGTACTGGTTAGCTCAACGCCTCACAACGCTTACACACCCAGCCTATCAACGTCGTAGTCTTCGACGGCCCTTTAGGGAGCTCAAGGCTCCAGTGAGATCTCATCTTGAGGCAAGTTTCCCGCTTAGATGCTTTCAGCGGTTATCTCTTCCGAACATAGCTACCCGGCAATGCCACTGGCGTGACAACCGGAACACCAGAGGTTCGTCCACTCCGGTCCTCTCGTACTAGGAGCAGCCCCTCTCAAATCTCAAACGTCCACGGCAGATAGGGACCGAACTGTCTCACGACGTTCTAAACCCAGCTCGCGTACCACTTTAAATGGCGAACAGCCATACCCTTGGGACCGGCTTCAGCCCCAGGATGTGATGAGCCGACATCGAGGTGCCAAACACCGCCGTCGATATGAACTCTTGGGCGGTATCAGCCTGTTATCCCCGGAGTACCTTTTATCCGTTGAGCGATGGCCCTTCCATACAGAACCACCGGATCACTAAGACCTACTTTCGTACCTGCTCGACGTGTCTGTCTCGCAGTCAAGCGCGCTTTTGCCTTTATACTCTACGACCGATTTCCGACCGGTCTGAGCGCACCTTCGTACTCCTCCGTTACTCTTTGGGAGGAGACCGCCCCAGTCAAACTACCCACCATACACTGTCCTCGATCCGGATAACGGACCAGAGTTAGAACCTCAAGGTTACCAGGGTGGTATTTCAAGGATGGCTCCACGCGAACTGGCGTCCACGCTTCAAAGCCTCCCACCTATCCTACACAAGTAAACTCAAAGTCCAGTGCAAAGCTATAGTAAAGGTTCACGGGGTCTTTCCGTCTAGCCGCGGATACACTGCATCTTCACAGCGATTTCAATTTCACTGAGTCTCGGGTGGAGACAGCGCCGCCATCGTTACGCCATTCGTGCAGGTCGGAACTTACCCGACAAGGAATTTCGCTACCTTAGGACCGTTATAGTTACGGCCGCCGTTTACCGGGGCTTCGATCAAGAGCTTCGCTTGCGCTAACCCCATCAATTAACCTTCCGGCACCGGGCAGGCGTCACACCCTATACGTCCACTTTCGTGTTTGCAGAGTGCTGTGTTTTTAATAAACAGTCGCAGCGGCCTGGTATCTTCGACCGGCGTGGGCTTACGTAGTAAATACTTCACCCTCACCGGCGCACCTTCTCCCGAAGTTACGGTGCCATTTTGCCTAGTTCCTTCACCCGAGTTCTCTCAAGCGCCTTGGTATTCTCTACCTAACCACCTGTGTCGGTTTGGGGTACGGTTCCTAATTACCTGAAGCTTAGAAGCTTTTCCTGGAAGCATGGCATCAACCACTTCGTCATCTAAAAGATAACTCGTCATCAGTTCTCGGCCTTGAACGCCCGGATTTACCTAAGCATTCAGCCTACAACCTTAAACACGGACAACCAACGCCGTGCTGGCCTAGCCTTCTCCGTCCCTCCATCGCAGTAATTAGAAGTACGGGAATATTAACCCGTTTCCCATCGACTACGCATTTCTGCCTCGCCTTAGGGGCCGACTCACCCTGCGTCGATTAACGTTGCGCAGGAAACCTTGGTCTTTCGGCGTGCGAGTTTTTCACTCGCATTGTCGTTACTCATGTCAGCATTCGCACTTCTGATACCTCCAGCAAGCTTCTCAACTCACCTTCACAGGCTTACAGAACGCTCCTCTACCGCTCAACTTACGTTGAACCCGTAGCTTCGGTGTATGGTTTGAGCCCCGTTACATCTTCCGCGCAGGCCGACTCGACTAGTGAGCTATTACGCTTTCTTTAAAGGATGGCTGCTTCTAAGCCAACCTCCTAGCTGTCTAAGCCTTCCCACATCGTTTCCCACTTAACCATAACTTTGGGACCTTAGCTGACGGTCTGGGTTGTTTCCCTTTTCACGACGGACGTTAGCACCCGCCGTGTGTCTCCCGTGCTGACACTTGCTGGTATTCGGAGTTTGCATCGGTTTGGTAAGTCGGGATGACCCCTAGCCGAAACAGTGCTCTACCCCCAGCAGTGATACACGAGGCGCTACCTAAATAGCTTTCGAGGAGAACCAGCTATCTCCGAGCTTGATTAGCCTTTCACTCCGATCCACAGGTCATCCGCTAACTTTTCAACGGTAGTCGGTTCGGTCCTCCAGTCAGTGTTACCTAACCTTCAACCTGCCCATGGATAGATCGCCCGGTTTCGGGTCTATACCCAGCGACTAAACGCCCTATTAAGACTCGCTTTCGCTACGCCTCCCCTATTCGGTTAAGCTTGCCACTGAATATAAGTCGCTGACCCATTATACAAAAGGTACGCAGTCACCTAACAAAGTAGGCTCCCACTGCTTGTACGCATACGGTTTCAGGTTCTATTTCACTCCCTCTCCGGGGTTCTTTTCGCCTTTCCCTCACGGTACTGGTTCACTATCGGTCAGTCAGTAGTATTTAGCCTTGGAGGATGGTCCCCCCATATTCAGACAAAGTTTCTCGTGCTCCGTCCTACTCGATTTCATTGATAAGAGATTTTCGTATACGGGGCTATCACCCACTATGGCGGCACTTTCCAGAGCCTTCTACTAATCTCAAATCAACTTAAGGGCTAGTCCCCGTTCGCTCGCCACTACTAAGGGAATCTCGGTTGATTTCTTTTCCTCAGGGTACTTAGATGTTTCAGTTCCCCTGGTTCGCCTCTTACACCTATGTATTCAGTGCAAGATACTCAGCTTATGCTGAGTGGGTTCCCCCATTCAGAGATCTCCGGATCAAAGTCTGTTTGCCGACTCCCCGGAGCTTATCGCAGGCTACAACGTCTTTCATCGCCTCTGACTGCCAAGGCATCCACCGTATGCGCTTCTTCACTTGACCATATAACCCCAAGCAATCTGGTTACTGTCTCAAACGTGAAGACGACATTCGCCGAAAATTTGCAATTGAGAACTACAAATTTTGCCTTGACCAAACTAATCACCAGTGAAAGTAATTAGTCAGTCACTTCTATCACATACCCAAATTTTTAAAGAACGATTCTTCTAGCCAAAGACCAGAAATCAACATTTCATGCTAAGCATAAATGTTCATTTCTGAACTCTAGTAGAGAGTGGTGGAGCCAAGCGGGATCGAACCGCTGACCTCCTGCGTGCAAGGCAGGCGCTCTCCCAGCTGAGCTATGGCCCCAATGTCTTGAAGCCTGCGCCCCATGAACATTGGTGGGTCTGGGCAGATTCGAACTGCCGACCTCACCCTTATCAGGGGTGCGCTCTAACCAACTGAGCTACAGACCCAATCGTCTTCTGCAATGAATCAAGCAATTCGTGTGGGAGCTTATGAGAAAGCTGATGTCGTCGATTAAGGAGGTGATCCAGCCGCAGGTTCCCCTACGGCTACCTTGTTACGACTTCACCCCAGTCATGAATCACACCGTGGTAACCGTCCTCCCGAAGGTTAGACTAGCTACTTCTGGTGCAACCCACTCCCATGGTGTGACGGGCGGTGTGTACAAGGCCCGGGAACGTATTCACCGTGACATTCTGATTCACGATTACTAGCGATTCCGACTTCACGCAGTCGAGTTGCAGACTGCGATCCGGACTACGATCGGTTTTATGGGATTAGCTCCACCTCGCGGCTTGGCAACCCTTTGTACCGACCATTGTAGCACGTGTGTAGCCCTGGCCGTAAGGGCCATGATGACTTGACGTCATCCCCACCTTCCTCCGGTTTGTCACCGGCAGTCTCCTTAGAGTTCCCACCCGAGGTGCTGGTAACTAAGGACAAGGGTTGCGCTCGTTACGGGACTTAACCCAACATCTCACGACACGAGCTGACGACAGCCATGCAGCACCTGTGTCTGAGTTCCCGAAGGCACCAATCTATCTCTAGAAAGTTCTCAGCATGTCAAGGCCAGGTAAGGTTCTTCGCGTTGCTTCGAATTAAACCACATGCTCCACCGCTTGTGCGGGCCCCCGTCAATTCATTTGAGTTTTAACCTTGCGGCCGTACTCCCCAGGCGGTCAACTTAATGCGTTAGCTGCGCCACTAAAATCTCAAGGATTCCAACGGCTAGTTGACATCGTTTACGGCGTGGACTACCAGGGTATCTAATCCTGTTTGCTCCCCACGCTTTCGCACCTCAGTGTCAGTATCAGTCCAGGTAGTCGCCTTCGCCACTGGTGTTCCTTCCTATATCTACGCATTTCACCGCTACACAGGAAATTCCACTACCCTCTACCGTACTCTAGCTCGGCAGTTATGAAAGCAGTTCCCAGGTTGAGCCCGGGGCTTTCACTTCCATCTTACCGAACCACCTACGCGCGCTTTACGCCCAGTAATTCCGATTAACGCTTGCACCCTTCGTATTACCGCGGCTGCTGGCACGAAGTTAGCCGGTGCTTATTCTGTCGGTAACGTCAAAACAGCAAAGTATTAATTTACTGCCCTTCCTCCCAACTTAAAGTGCTTTACAATCCGAAGACCTTCTTCACACACGCGGCATGGCTGGATCAGGCTTTCGCCCATTGTCCAATATTCCCCACTGCTGCCTCCCGTAGGAGTCTGGACCGTGTCTCAGTTCCAGTGTGACTGATCATCCTCTCAGACCAGTTACGGATCGTAGCCTTGGTGAGCCATTACCTCACCAACTAGCTAATCCGACCTAGGCTCATCTAATGGCGCGAGGCCCGAAGGTCCCCGCTTTCTCCCGTAGGACGTATGCGGTATTAGCGTTCCTTTCGGAACGTTATCCCCCACCACCAGGCAGATTCCTAGGCATTACTCACCCGTCCGCCGCTAAATCCAAGAGCAAGCTCCCTTCATCCGCTCGACTTGCATGTGTTAGGCCTGCCGCCAGCGTTCAATCTGAGCCATGATCAAACTCTTCAGTTCAATACTGCTTGGGTTTTGAGAAAACCCTAAACCTGGCTCAGCAATCGCAAAAACTCTCGAATTCACGAGTGTTACTTGTGATGCTGATAATCTTTTGACTATCAGTCTTAACTCACAAGCACCCACACGAATTGCTTGATTCAGTTGTTAAAGAACGGTTGGCTAAGTCTTTCGTCTCAACCGAGGCGCGCATTCTACAGCAGCCTCTTTCTCTGTCAAGCGATTTGTGAAAATTTCTTTTCAACTTCAACCACTTGCGCTTTCGATCGCCATTCAGCATCTCGTCAGCGGGAGGCGAATTCTACAGCGTTTAAAAACCCTGTCAACCTGCCTTTCTCACCGCTTTCGATCCACCTGACCGAAGCCACCAACAGGAGTAAACCACCACACTGCCAGCCCGGCGCATTCTACTCAGCTTCCGCTGAATTGCAACCTCTTAATCTTCATAACTTATTGATTTATAAGAAATTTAATTAAGGGCTAGCGCCGAAGAAGGGGCGCATTATAGAGAGCCAACCACTAAGGTCAACCCTCTATTTTTAGATTATTCAGCTTTGAGCGTGATCCGCGCAAAAGACTTCTTACCAGCCTGGACCACACGAACCGCTCCTAGCGAGAACATATAAGTGCGATCAACAACCTGGCCATCCACCTTCACACCACCCGAACCCAAAAGATCCCTTGCCGCGGCAGCATTCTTAACAAGACCTGCTTTATTAAGGAGAGCAGAAATAGGCATATCCCCTTCTGACACCACCTCAACCTCAGGCAGATCCTCCGGCAACTCACCATCTTTCATGCGATTGCCAGCTGACTTATGAGCATTCAGCGCCGCCTCTTCACCATGGAAGCGTGCAACGATTTCTTCTGCCAGTTTGATTTTGATGTCGCGCGGGTTCGCTCCCTGCTCCACATCGCGCTTGAACTGATTGATTTCATCCATGGAACGGAAGCTCAACAGCTCGAAGTAGCGCCACATCAATGTATCTGGCATTGAGACGAGCTTGTTGTACATAACGCCCGGCGCTTCCTGGATACCAACATAGTTACCCAGCGACTTGGACATCTTTTTGACACCATCAAGCCCTTCAAGCAGCGGCATGGTCACAACACACTGCGACGGCTGACCATAGGCCCGCTGCAGCTCCCGCCCCATCAGGAGATTGAACTTCTGATCAGTACCACCGAGCTCCACATCCGCCTTCAGTGCAACAGAGTCATAGCCCTGGACCAAAGGATAGAGGAATTCGTGAATCGCGATAGGCTGATTGGACTTATAGCGCTTATCGAAATCATCACGCTCAAGCATGCGCGCTACGGTGTACTGAGAGGTCAGACGAATGAAATCAGCCGGCCCCATCTGATCCATCCAAGTGGAGTTGAATGCCACTTCAGTTTTCGCAGGATCAAGAATCTTGAACACTTGGGCCTTATAGGTCTCGGCATTGTCCAACACCTGCTCACGCGTCAACGGTGGGCGAGTTGCACTTTTCCCACTCGGGTCACCAATCATGCCGGTGAAGTCACCAATCAGAAAGATGACCTGATGCCCCAACTCCTGAAACTGGCGCAGCTTATTAATAAGTACGGTATGTCCAAGATGAAGGTCCGGCGCAGTTGGATCAAACCCCGCCTTGATTCGCAGCGGCTGGCCGCGCTTTAGTTTCTCAACTAACTCAGCTTCAACGAGAACCTCTTCGGCACCACGCTTGATCAGCGCCAACTGCTCTTCAACGGACTTCATGACAGGACTCACAACCACAAGTAAACAAAGGGGAGCAACCATACAAGATCAGAAACAAATCACAAGGTTTGCTCTAGGTCAAAACCTAGTGATTTGCGGAACCGCAGGGTTGCTTAGCATACGTTTTGGTTATATTTTATACAGTTACTGCATTTTCATCATATTGTTTATCTTTTTTTCTTTTCATTTTCTCTTTCACATTCAGAACGCAGCTTATGACCTCATCAACTAAAGCGCCGCCTATATATCCCAAAAGCCATATTCTGGCGGCCAGTGGTGTCGCCGCCCTCCTGAGCCTGGCACTACTGGTTTTCCCATCCCGCGAAGTAGAAGCAAAACGTACTTTCCTCAACCTTGAACTGGATAACGCAGCCGAGTACTCCGAAAGCCAGGAACAACCCCAAGCAAGCAAAGAGCTCAGCCTTCACAAAGCAGAATCACCTTTTCCCGAAACCGCTGAGCCCGCTAGCGCCAAAGTCGACGAGCCCATTGCCGAATCTGAAGAGGCTGCAGAGGAGCCTAGCGACCCACTGCGCCGTGTCGTACAAGTAGAGAACGGGGACACTCTTTCAACCGTATTTGCCAAAGTTGGACTGGGCGCGACAACGCTTCACGACGTTATCAACAGCAGCAAGGACGCCAAATCGCTTACCCGCCTGAAAGCCGGCCAAAAGCTTGAATTCACCCTCACTCAGGATGGTCAACTCGAAAGCCTGAAGAGCCAACTGAGTGATCTTGAGCATGTATCCCTGAGCAAGACCGAGAAGGGCTATGAGTTCAAGCGCGACCTGGCGAAGCCAGAGACTGAAAAAACCTATGCCCGCGGCGTGATTGATAGCTCCCTGTTCAGATCAGCACAGCGCGCCGGACTCTCGCATAACCTGACCATTGAGCTGGCCAACATCTTTGGCTACGACATCGACTTCGCCATGGATATTCGCCAAGGCGATGAATTCGAGGTCATCTATGAGAAGAAGATCGTAAACGGCAAACAAGTGGGCACCGGCAATATTCTCTCTGCCCGCTTTACCAACCGTGGCAAACCTTACACAGCAGTGCGCTATACCAATCGCCAAGGCACCACCAGTTACTACAATGCCAATGGTGAGAGCATGCGCAAGGCATTTATCCGCACCCCTGTGGACTTTGCTCGGATCAGCTCGCGCTTCTCCAATGGCCGCCGCCACCCGATCCTGAACAAAATCCGCGCCCATAAAGGTGTGGATTATGCAGCTCCTCGCGGCACACCGATCAAAGCAGCAGGTGATGGCCGTGTGATGCTGGCGGGTCGCAACGGTGGTTACGGCAATACCGTAATCATTCAGCACGGTCAGCGCTATCGCACTCTTTATGCCCACATGAACGGTTTTGCGCGCGGCATCCGTAATGGCGTCAACGTTAAGCAAGGCCAAGTCATCGGATATATCGGCACAACAGGCCTGTCCACAGGACCTCATCTTCACTATGAGTTCCAGGTTAACGGTGTACACGTTGATCCGCTCAGCCAACGTCTGCCGATGTCTGACCCCATCGCACAAAGCGAAAAGGCTCGGTTTATGCAGATGAGCAAACCACTGATGGCACGTATGGATAAAGAAAAAGCCACCATGCTCGCCATGAATAACCGTCAGTAATCATGCCTCTATACATTGGCGTAATGTCTGGGACCAGTCTGGACGGACTGGACATTGCGCTGATCAGGCAGACTGATCAGACCCACCTTATCGGCAGCTGCTATCTGGCGATGCCAGAGCAGCTCCGCGATCAACTCCTTGCGCTGTGCGCCTCAGGCCCTGACGAAATTGCCCGAGCGGCCCTCGCCGAACAGCAGTGGGCACAACTAGCAGCCAAGGGCATCCATCAACTCCTGTCGGAACAGCAGCTGCACCCAGCTGATATCAGAGCCATCGGCAGTCACGGACAAACCGTGCGCCACGAACCGGCTCGTGGATTTACCGTACAGATAGCCAACTCCGCGCTCTTGGCAGAGCTGACGGGGATTACTGTGGTCAGTGATTTCCGGCGCAGAGATCTAGCCGCTGGCGGCCAGGGGGCGCCACTGGTTCCAGCCTTTCACGAGGCCCTTTTCGCCAGCCCCAACAGCTCTCGGGCCATACTCAACGTAGGTGGATTCAGCAATATCAGCCTGCTTGACCCAGCGCATACAGCCTCTGGTTTTGACTGTGGCCCTGGAAATGTCTTGATGGATAGCTGGATACAGCGACACAAAGGTGTCGGGTACGATAAGTCTGGACAGTGGGCTGCTTCCGGCAACGTTGTCCCGGAACTGCTACAGCAGATGCTGGACGATCCGTTCTTCCATACAACCGGCCCCAAAAGCACAGGTCGCGAGCTGTTCAATCTCGCCTGGCTAGATCAGCACCTCGCCAATTTTCATGGCGTGGAAGCTGTTGATGTCCAAGCCACACTGCTCGAACTCACCGCTGTCAGCGTGGCTAACTCGCTACGCAATGTACAAAAGCAGACCGATCTTCTACTTGTATGCGGTGGCGGTGCTCACAATCAGCGCCTGATGCAGCGACTAGGCCAATTGCTGCCTGGCTGCCAGGTCAGCAGTACCGATGATTACGGTGTACCTGCGGACTGGGTGGAGGCAATGGCATTCGCCTGGCTTGCCCATTGCTGCCTAGAGGGTATCCCGGCAAACCGCCCCAGCGTAACCGGCGCCAAAGGTCTACGCATTCTCGGCGCGATTTACCCGGCCTAAATACCGCAAACAAAAACGCCGCAATGAATGCGGCGTTTTTATTGGGACTGATATCAGATCGAGAACGAGGAACCACAGCCACAGGTGGTGGTGGCGTTGGGATTCTTAATAACGAATCGAGAACCTTCGAGCCCTTCCTGATAATCGACTTCCGCACCAACCAGATACTGAAAGCTCATTGGATCGACTACCAAGCTCACACCTTCGCGCTCAACGATGGTGTCGTCGTCCGCCACGTCCTCATCAAAAGTGAAGCCGTATTGGAATCCTGAGCATCCGCCGCCCGTGACAAACACACGCAACTTCAGACGCGGATTGCCTTCCTCACTGACCAAGGTTTTTACCTTGTTGGCTGCCCCTTCTGTAAAAAGCAGAGGGGTGGGGGTGAATGATTCAACGCTCATGCTGATTAACTCCCGGCGCTAGGGCCATACTGCGTTCTGCTTCACATTATCCGCTTACCCTAGAAAAGCGGTCAACTATTCTCCGTCGACGCGATGCGGCAACTCCAACGGTCGCGGCTCATCATGCATACGACAAAGCTGGCCTTCGACTTGCGCCCCCATAGCCATTTCCATCACACCGTAGTGGAGATTACCTTTGATTCGGGCTTTGGCTCCCAGCTCCAGGTGCTGAATGGCGTAGATATCACCCAGGACCTCACCGTCAACAATGATATGGGGGGCCTTTACCTCACCTTCAACACGACCATTGGCACTAATACGTACCATGCCATCCACCGCCTGCAAATTACCTCTGACTGTACCGTCAACCTGCACAGCGCCCTCAAAACGCAACTCACCATGCAGTTCTGCTCCGACAGCCAATAAGCTGGTCTTACCTGCGTAGCGCTGCAAATCCGGACCGGATTTACCTTTATTCCACATTTATAAAATTACCCTTACTTTTTCCAGTCAAACGTCTGAACAACGCTACTCTGACCCTTGATCTCGGCTTTGATAATGACCTTTTCCGCGTCAAAACCCACCGGCAGCTGCATTTCGGCAAACTGAGCTGCTTCAGGCACAGCCAGAAAATGCCGGAAGGAAAACTCAACGGGCTCCCCCTGACTGCCTGCTATGCCATCGACGAGTTCAGCTAGTGAGAGGGTTTGCGCTTTTCCGTCGTGCTTGCCCGATACCGAAATGTGCAACCGTCCTTGAAGCGGTTTATCTCCTTTGCCAAGGCGGTTTAGGAGCACTTTATACCGGTATCGCCCCTCAGATTCTGTTGGTAAGAGCTCAAATGCTTTGATATTGAGGACTTCTTGCCGACTCTCTGGCGCAACCACACCTTTGTAGAAAGCCAGATCCTGTTGCTGCTTATAGATTTGCTCTTCCAACAGTTTGATGGTGAGTCGACTCTGTTCATTGGCTTGCAGACTCAACTGCTCGGCACTCTTGAGCACCACCATCTGTTGCCGTAACTCTTCAAGCTCTTGTTCGAGCTGGTCTATTTGCTGGGCATCTCCTGAAGCCCCCGAGCGTCCTTGCTGCCACTCACTACCAGCCCAAAAAGCCAGCGGAATGCTGATAAACAGCACTCCGCTAAACAAGATCGCGCGTTTGCTACGCCGAGGATTGGCCGGTAAAACCTCCCAGCCACTCATCAGGGAAGCAGTGCAGCGTGTCCAAGGCCGGCACGCTCATCCAGGCCAAAGAGGATGTTCATATTCTGAACTGCCTGACCGGAAGCGCCTTTGACCAGGTTGTCGATTACGGAAAGAACCACTACCAGATCACCATCCTGCGGACGATGTACAGCAATACGGCACACGTTGGCGCCTCGCACACTGCGAGTCTCTGGGTGGCTGCCAGCGGGCATTACGTCAACAAAAGGCTCATTGGCGTAACGCTGCTCGTATAGCGCTTGCAAATCGACCGAACGATCGACCACGGTTGCATACACAGTGGCATGGATGCCACGAATCATCGGAGTCAGATGAGGCACAAAAGTCAGGCCGACATCCTTACCCGCTGCACGGCGCAAGCCTTGACGGATCTCAGGCAAATGACGATGCCCTTTAACCCCATAGGCCTTCATGCTCTCTCCCGCCTCACTGAACAAAGAGCCGACGCTGGCGCCACGGCCTGCTCCGCTAACCCCGGATTTGCAGTCGGCAATCAATTGTGCGGTATCCGCGATACCGGCCTCCAATAACGGGATCAAAGCCAGTTGAGTTGCAGTTGGATAGCATCCGGGCACTGCAATAAGGCGAGCCTGCTTAATGGCTTCACGGTTAACCTCCGGCAAACCATAGACGGCCTCCGGGAGCAGATCCGGTGCACCATGGGGCTGGTTGTACCACTTGGACCATTCTTCGGCGTCTTGCAGGCGGAAGTCTGCCGACAGATCAATCACTTTAGTGCCAGTGGCCAGCAGCTCACCCGCCAGCGCATGGGCCACGCCATGGGGGGTAGCGAAGAACACCACATCGCATGCCCCCAGTGTCGCCACATCTGGAACGCTGAACGCCAGATTGTCGTAATGACCGCGCAGGTTCGGATACATCTCGTCGACGCGTACACCCGCCTCGGAACGTGAGGTGATGACCTCAACCTGAGCCTGCGGGTGCTGCGCCAGCAGACGCAGCAATTCGACACCGGTGTAACCCGTGCCGCCGACGATACCGACCTTGATCATTGAATGCCCCTTATGAGCTGGGATGGAAAACTGTTGATGATAAAGCCGCCATGGCCACGGGCCAAATTTTACTGCCGGATGACGCAACAAACACAGCACACTACTATCGCAGATCAGTTTCCGTATCGAGGTTCACTATGCTCTATCTGTGGCTCAAGGCCCTGCACATTATCGCCATGGTCTGTTGGTTTGCCGGGCTGTTTTACCTACCACGACTTTTCGTGTACCACGCCATGAGCACGGATGAGATCAGCCATCAGCGTTTCTGCACCATGGAGCGTAAGCTCTACCGTGGGATCATGTGGCCATCCATGATTTTGACCCTGGCGATGGGCGCTTGGTTGATCAGCCTTAACCCCAGCTATTACTTCAGCCAGGGCTGGATGCACGCAAAACTGACGCTGGTGGCGCTGCTGGTGGTGTACCAGCTGTTCTGTGGTGCTCAGGTCAAAGCCTTCGCTACGGGCAATAATCAACGCGGCCATGTGTTTTTCCGCTGGTTCAATGAGGCGCCTGTACTAGCCCTGTTAGGGATCGTAATACTGGTTGTAGTGCGCCCTTTCTAACTTAACGGCTAAAGGACTGCTCCATGACGCTGCCCACACTGCTTAAAAACAAACTGCGCCTGCCCATTGTGGCGGCTCCCATGTTTCTGGTTTCTGATCCTCAACTGGTGAGCGCATGCTGTAACAATGGCATCGTCGGCAGTTTCCCCGCCCTGAATCAGCGCGAAAGCAGTGGATTTCGGGAATGGCTGGAGCAAATCAACGCCAATTTAAAGGAAGATGCCGCACCGTATGCCGTCAATCTGATCGTGCACGGTACTAACCCACGCCTACAGGCTGACTTGCAGATATGCGTTGAGCAACGTGTGCCGATCGTCATCACCAGCCTGGGCGCAGTAAAAGATGTGGTCGATGCGGTTCACAGTTATGGCGGACTGGTTTTCCACGATGTCACCACGCGCCGCCATGCTGAGAAGGCGGCTGAGGCCGGTGTCGATGGCCTGATTGCCGTTGCCGCTGGGGCCGGTGGGCATGCCGGCACCTGGAGCCCGTTTGCGCTGATCGCAGAGATCCGTCAGTTCTTCGACAAAACTCTGCTCCTGGCCGGTTGCATTAATCAGGGTCACGAGGTGTTGGCAGCACAGTTAATGGGAGCCGACCTCGCGTACATGGGCACACGCCTGATCGCCACCCACCTGAATGGCGCTTCGGACGCCTACAAGCAAATGATTATTGAGGCTAAGGCCGCCGATATCATCCACACCCCGGCAGTATCGGGTGTACCGGCTAGCTTCATGCGGCAGAGTTTGGAGCAGGCCGGGTACGATCTGGCACAACTGCAAAACAAAGCTGATATCAATTATGGGGACAAACTCAAACCCATGAATGATGAAGCCAAGGCTTGGAAGACTGTCTGGTCTGCGGGACAAGGCGTTGGCAACATCACTGACATCCCTAGTATTCAGACGTTGATAGAACGCCTTGACCATGAATACCGCGCAGCCCTGCAGCGCACCCAGCTGTTTACCCATACGCTACGGTAAAACGAGTGACCAAACCGATAGTGTGGGCGAGGCAAGCGATTCAGACTTCGCCCCACTAATTAGCGCGATGTACCTAACTGTTTGAAGAGTGCAGAACCTTTGAGTCCACTGCTTCTCCTGCAGGGATGTCAACCCGCAAAGAACAAAGAAAGACGGTACAGCCCTTGTTTGAGCCTCTACCCGACAGATAGTCTTTAATCTTTCACTCCTGACATACCCAAGGATGCACGGCATGACAGATACCCGATACAAGATTGTCTTCTCAGGCGAAGTATTGCCGGGTCATGACCTTAATACGGTTAAAGATAACTTGGTCAGACTGTTCAAAAGCGATCTTGATCGCATCAATACATTGTTTAAGGGCGGCGCGGTTGAGATCAAACGCGATCTTGACGAAGCCGAAGCCAAACAATATTTCAATGCCCTGCAAAAAGCCGGTGCGCAGGTCACGATTGAACGGGATATAAGCGCCAGCCTGACCTTGGTTGAAACCGAAGACCATCCAGCGCCAAGCTCCGCGCCAGTGGCAGCAGCGCAGATGACCTGTCCTAAATGCGGTCACCAACAAGCTGCCAGCTCTGAGTGCGCTGCATGTGGCATCATCATTGAAAAATACCTCGCCCGTCATTCACAGCTGGAACAAACCAAGTCTGTTTCTGCCGAACAACCCGCAACTCCGTATGCCCCCCCTAAGTCGGCGGTGAGCGAAAACCTGCCTGAGTTCGGCACACTCAAAGTATTCACAACAGACGGACGCATCGGCCGCTTACGTTACTTGGCCTGGTCGATGGTCATGGCGCTGGCATTCGTTCCAGCCATCGGCATTTTTGCTGGCTTGTTTGCTGCTGGCGATGGCACTGGTGTGCTGTCGGTTATCGTGGGCGTGATCGGGCTAGTGGGCATGCTGGTGGTATCCGTCATGATCGGCGTCCAACGGATACATGACATAGGCTGGTCGGGCTGGCTCATATTACTGAATCTGGTGCCCGCCATCGGTGGTGTGTTCTCACTGCTCATGTTTCTTGTTCCGGGCAGCACCGAGGCGAACCGCTACGGGCCGCCACCACCGCCAAACAGCACCGCAGTCAAAGTACTGGCCGCACTCTGGGTAGTTTTCATCATTGGCGGCATTCTCGCGGCGATCCTGATCCCCAGCTACATGGCCTACATCGACTCGGCAGTGAAATAACATCACCTTTAACTACCGCAGGTAGGCACAATAGCAGCCTGCGGTAGCCCCCCTCATGGCAACCTCCAGCCACTGCAAAAGTTTCAGCGCACACGTATCTTATGTAACAGGCCTGCACCCGGGACAACCCTCAGGAGAACCCCAATGGCTCACTTCGCTCTCATCACCGGCGCATCCAGTGGTATCGGCCTTGCTTTGGCTGAGGCCTTGGCCCGCCGCGGGCGCAACCTGATTCTGGTTGCCCGGCAGCGTGACGCACTGGAGAGTATCGCCTGTGAGTTGAGCCAGCGTTTCTCCGTGCAAGTCCTCTTTCACACCTGCGACCTGAGCCAACCGCTACAAGTAACTGGCCTTCTGCTCGAACTTGAGCAAGGCGCACATAGTATCGACCTGCTGATAAACAATGCAGGCATAGGCACCTCCGGCAGTTTCGTCAGCCAGGATTGGGGGCAGGAGCAACGCTTGATCGAACTGAATGTCCTGGCGCTTGCGCGCTTGTGCCACTCCATCGGTGGAATTATGGCTGGGCAAGGACACGGTCAAATCCTCAACATTGCCTCTGTTGCAGCGTTTCAGCCAGGCCCCGGAATGAGTAACTACTACGCGAGCAAGGCTTATGTACTGAGTCTGTCTGAGGGGCTACGAGAGGACCTAAAGCCCTACGGCGTTAAAGTCTCCGTACTGTGTCCCGGCCCAACCCAAAGCGCCTTCTTCCGCACAGCCAACATGAGTGTCAAAGGGCTGCAAGGTACTAAGCTGATGATGAGCCCCGAGGAGGTCGCGTTAATCACAGTTAAAGCACTGGATAAAAACAAAGCCATCATCATTCCAGGTTGGCGCAATCGTATGCTGACGCTGATACCGCGGTTCCTGCCACGCAGCTTGATGCGAGTTGCCAGCGGCAAGATCAACAAACGCTTCATCAGACGCAACTGAACGGGCTGGCAAAGATGCCTATTACCCCAAGTAGCGACTGCTCTGCCCTCGGAGCGAGGCTGATCCTGATCAAACCGATGGGCAAGGATTGAGGTAAACTGACTGCCTAGTTATCGCCGGAGGTCCATATGGCCAGCGAACGCCACTTCTCACCTGTCGACCGCTTGTTGCTACAAGCCGACACTGCCCTGCGTACCTTGCTGCCGTTCAGCGGCCAGCCAACCCGCCAATCTCCAGCCTTTGCGCAGCCCGAGTCGGAGCTGGATGCTAAGCAAACCAAACATATTGCGGGCCTGATGCGGATCAACCACACCGGTGAGGTCTGTGCCCAAGCGCTGTATCAAGGCCAAGCGCTGACCGCCAAGCTTCCGGAAATACGCGAAGCCATGGAACATGCCGCCGATGAGGAAATTGATCATCTGGCTTGGTGTGAACAACGGATTCGCCAACTGGGCAGCCAACCGAGTGTGCTTAACCCTCTGTTCTACGGTTTGTCATTTGGAATTGGCGCCGCTGCGGGGCTGATCAGTGACCGAGTCAGTCTCGGCTTTGTCGCGGCGACGGAAGATCAGGTAGTTAAACACCTGGATGAGCACCTGGAACAGATTCCTGAAGAGGACCAGAAATCCCGGGCTATTCTCGAACAAATGCGCATCGATGAGCAGCAACACTCGACCAATGCGCTCGATGCAGGCGGTCTGCGCTTCCCTGCTCCAGTGAAGTTCGGCATGAGCCTTCTGGCCAAGGTTATGACCAAAAGCACCTATCGAATTTAGCACCAAAGTAACAAAAAGCGCCTAATGGGCGCTTTTTGTTAGCAAATAGGCAATATCCTAGTTATTCACCCAGCTCTACAATTTCGTAACTATGGGTGATTTCAACACCAGCACGTCCAAGCATAATGGACGCCGAACAATATTTTTCTGCAGACAGATCCACTGCACGCTTAACCTGTGCTTCTTTCAGGCTGCGACCTTTGACTACAAAATGCAGATGGATCTTGGTGAACACTTTGGGTTCCTGATCTGCACGCTCGGCCTCAAGAAACGCCTCACAGCTTTCAACAGCCTGACGCGACTTTTTCAAGATGCTGACAACATCAAAATTGCTGCACCCGCCGAGGCCGATCAACACCATTTCCATGGGACGAACGCCAAGGTTACGGCCACCACTCTCAGGAGGGCCATCCATTACAACAGCGTGACCGCTACCCGATTCGCCTATAAACAGGGCCTCACCCGCCCACTGAATACGCGCTTTCATCTCTCCGGCTCCGCTGTTTGAAAAAAGGAGGAAAGCTTAGCACAGCACTTTTAAAAATTTTCCAACGGCTAAATCACTATCAAGATGTTAGCTGGGTCGCAATTCCACAGCAGGTACCAAGGGGTTCGCTTAAGCTCAGCACCGATTGCTGGCACACTTGGTCACATAAGAACTAGAACGACAGCCGCTTACGGCACATTTTTTATACATTCGGGATTCGGGCATGGTAGCTATTACCCTTACACCTAAAATTAAAAATCTCGACAAGCTTCTTGCTCATTGTCATCGCCGCCGTTACACAGCCAAAAGCACCATCATTTATGCAGGCGATCGTTGCGAGACGCTGTTTTTCATCATCAAGGGTTCGGTCACCATCCTGATCGAAGACGATGACGGTCGGGAGATGATCATTGCGTACCTCAATGCAGGCGACTTCTTTGGGGAGATGGGCCTGTTTGAGAAAGAAGGAACCGAGAAAGAACGCAGCGCCTGGGTTCGTGCCAAAACTGAGTGCGAAGTAGCCGAGCTGAGTTACACCAAATTCCGTGAGCTCACCCAACAGGATCCGGACATTCTTTATGCGCTGGGCAGCCAGATGGCAGAGCGCTTGCGCAACACCACACGCAAAGTGGGCGATCTGGCTTTCCTTGACGTGACCGGACGTGTTGCACGCACCCTGCTGGATCTGTGCAAACAGCCTGATGCGATGACTCACCCTGACGGCATGCAAATCAAGATTACCCGCCAGGAGATCGGCCGTATTGTCGGTTGCTCGCGGGAGATGGTCGGCCGCGTACTGAAATCCCTTGAAGAACAGGGTTTAGTGCACGTTAAAGGGAAAACCATGGTGGTATTTGGAACACGCTAAATATTCCCAGACATTAAAAAGCCGACCCGGATGGTCGGCTTTTTTTTGCCCTGAGCAGGTCAGTCAACGTCTGGCACGTTGATAGCGCGATGGCGCTCCGGGAAGAACAGCCGCTCCAACTCGGCCCCTGGGTTGTCGGCCCGCATAAAGGCCTCACCGACAAGGAAGGCATAGACGTCACTGATTTGCATCAGCTCGACATCGGCACGGTTGAGGATACCGCTCTCGGTTACCACCAGCCGGTCACGAGGGACACGCGGCAGCAGGTCGAGTGTGGTATCCAGGCTCAGTTCAAAGGTGTGCAGATTGCGGTTGTTGATACCCAGCAGCGGCGTGTCCAACGTATTCAAGGCACGCTCCAGCTCATCGCCGTCATGTACTTCCACCAGTACATCCAGATTGAAAGCTTTGGCTGTGGCAGCCAGCTCGGCCATCTGGGCATCTTCCAGAGCGGCGACGATCAGCAGTACGCAGTCGGCCCCAAGCGCGCGGGCCTCGACGATCTGATACGGATCGATCATGAAGTCCTTACGGATGACCGGAAGCGAGCAGGCACTGCGGGCCTCTTGCAAATAGCGGTCTGAGCCCTGAAAGAAGTCGATGTCGGTGAGCACCGACAGGCAGGTCGCTCCGCCCGCTTCGTAACTTTTGGCAATCTCGGCAGGCACGAAGTCCTCACGCAGAATACCTTTACTCGGCGAAGCCTTCTTGACCTCCGCAATTACAGCGGGCTTTTTGCTGTGGGCCTGATTAATCAGCGCCTGAGCAAAACCACGGGCCGGATCGGCAGTCCTAGCCTGTTGCTCCAGCTCCGCCAGGCTGACAATGGCGCGGCGGGCCGCAACTTCTTCAGCCTTACGGGCCAGAATTTTTTCCAGAACAGTTGGAATACTCACCTGGCATTCTCCTCTTTGAATACACAAGTAAAGGACGCCAGTTCAGTCAGCTTTTCCCAGGCCAAGCCTGTGTGCAAAGCATCGTGCGCCAGAGCCACGCCCTCTTTTAGCGAACTGGCGATATCGGCAGCATACAGAGCAGCGCCTGCATTAAGCACTATCATATCTGCCCCCTTCTGCCCTGCCTCCGTCTTACGACGAGTCAATGCATCGCGGATCAGCGCCAGCGACGCCTCCGAGCTGTCCACAGACAGCCCTACAAGGCTCTGGCTTTTCAGGCCGACATCTTCTGGCAGCACTTCATACTCAGTGATTTCACCATTTTTCAGCTCCGCTACGTAGGTGGCTGAGGCCAGGCTGAACTCGTCCAGACCATCACGGGAGTGCACAACCAGAATGTGCTTGCTGCCCAGACGCTTGAGCACTTCGGCCAGCGGTCGGCACAGGGCCTGATTGAATACACCGACTACCTGATGTTTGACACCCGCTGGGTTAGTCAGCGGGCCGAGCATATTGAAAATGGTACGCAGGCCCAGGTCACGACGCGGAATGGCCGCGTGTTTCATCGCCGAATGATGGACCTGAGCGAACATAAAACCCACGCCGACATTCTCAATGCAGCGCTTCACCTGCTCGGCATCTAGGTTGAGGTAAACACCTGCGGCTTCAAGCAGATCGGCACTGCCGCTCTTACCGGAGACAGCACGGTTGCCGTGCTTGGCCACTTTGCCTCCGGCGGCCGCCACCACAAAGCTCGCGGCAGTCGACACGTTGAAGATGTTGGCACCATCACCGCCGGTGCCCACCACATCCACCACATTATCAAGGCTGGAAAGCTCAACCTTGCTAGCCAATTCGCGCATCACCGAAACCGCACCGACGATTTCGTCGATGGTTTCGCTCTTCATGCGCATGCCCATCAGGAACGCGCCAATCTGCGCGTCGCTGCATTGGCCGGTCATGATTTCGCGCATCACGCTTTGCATTTCTTCGGTGGTTAGATCCAGTTGATTGACCACACGGTTCAGGGCTTGCTTGATATCCATCAGCGCACGCCTCCTTGTTGTTTGAGAAAGTTGGCAAAAAGTTCGTGGCCCTGCTCAGTCAGGATCGACTCTGGATGAAACTGCACGCCCTCGATGTGGAGGGTCTTGTGGCGCAGGCCCATGATTTCATCCACTGAACCATCGTCATGCTGAGTCCAGGCGGTGATTTCCAAACAGTCCGGCAGGGTTTCACGCTTAACCACGAGTGAGTGGTAGCGAGTGACGGTCAGCGGATTGTTCAGGCCTGTGAACACACCCTGATCCCGATGGAATACCGGGCTGGTTTTACCGTGCATGGCCTGACGCGCACGCACTACATCGCCGCCAAAGGCCTGACCAATGCTCTGGTGGCCCAGGCACACGCCCAGAATCGGCAGTTTGCCAGCAAAATGCAGGATTGCTTCGATAGAAACGCCCGCCTCGGTGGGTGTGCAAGGGCCAGGAGAGACCACAATGCGTTCGGGTTTGAGCGCTTCGATTTCAGCGATGGTCAGTTCGTCGTTGCGGATGACATGAACGTCAGCGCCCAACTCACCGAGGTACTGCACGACGTTGTAGGTAAAGGAGTCGTAGTTATCGATCATTAACAGCATATCAATCCCAACCTTTTGATTTTAAGGTCAATCAGGGCATTAAGCAGAATAGAGCAGCGCTTAGTGAGAACAGCGGAAACAGGCCATCGCTCCGCCAGCCATGTGCCTGGCAGCGAACGGTACAGCTGGGGGAGTAATGTGATCATGTGGCCTTCTCCTAGGGGTTGGAGCCGCCACACCGGTGAGCTATGTAAATCCTGAAACCTGCTTGCCGATGATGGCGGCAGGGTTGGGTTTTGAACCGCAACGACGCGCCGCTTCCTAATGGAAGCGCCACCACAGATTTACACTGAGCGTCACGGTCGAGGTCATGTTACCTAGCCTGAGAGTTGCAGGCGCAGCATTCGCCGCGCCTAGAGTTGCCCGGATTGTAACGCCCATCGACAAAACAAGTCGATGGCTTTTTCCCCTAGCGACAAACCTCGGCGGCAGCGCTCAAACACGCCACATACGCAGCAATTCGCTTACAGGCCTCACTCAGTGCGCCGTCATCGACTGTAAATGACAAGCGCACAAACCCTCGGCAACTGGCACCAAAGGCTTCAGCATCCAGCACCGAAACACCGCCATGTTCGAACAACCCCCAAGCGAACTGCTGACTAGTCAGGCCCGTGCCACGCACATCCAACAGCATAAACATACCGGCCTCTGGCACTTTGTAGCGCAGCAGCGGTACACCACTCAGCGCTCGCACAACAAGGTCGCGGCGGCGGCGGAACAACTCACGGGCATGCCCGACGATCGCTTCGTCCAGCTCCAGAGCCTTGAGTGCGGCACTCTGTATAAATCCAGGAAGGCCGTAAAGCATACACAGCAGCAAGTTATCCAGATGACTGATCAGGTCCTTTGGCCCCGCCACCCAGCCAACGCGCCAACCGGTCATGGCATGGGATTTCGACAGGCTGTTGATCAGCACTGTGCGTTCGGCCATGCCGGGCAGCGCTGCAATGCTTTGGTGCGACTGCTCATAGGTGAGCTGTCCGTAAACTTCATCAGACAGTACCCACAGATCATGCTCGCGAGCCAACTGAGCAACCGCTTCCAACTCAGCAGCGGTATAAACGTTGCCCGTCGGGTTGTTTGGCGTAGCCAAAGCGATACCACGTGTCAGTGGCGTTATAAGTGCTGCCAGCGCTTCTGCGGTGAGGCGAAAATCACCGGCACTGGGCTGAGGGATCGGAATCAACGTGGCACCACTTGCCTGAATGCTGGCGGCATAGGTGAGGTACATCGGTTCAGGCACCAGCACCTCATCGCCCGTTTCGAACAGGCACATGGCTGTAGCGTATAAGCCGTTCTGTGCGCCCGCCACCAACGTGACCTGATCAGCCGTCAGTGGGATGCCAGCCAAACGCTGCTGCTTAGCCGCAATCGCCTCGCGCAGAGGCAAACGCCCGGTGACCGGTGTGTAATGGGTATCGCCATCACGCAGCCCTTGGATAGCGGCATCACAGATTGCGGCATCGGTAGCAAAGTCTGGGTCGCCGATACTCAGGACAATGACATCTTCGCCACGGGCCTGGGCTTCGCAGGCTGCGTAGTGAATGTCCCAGGCGCTGACGCTTTCACCGGCAATGCGCTCTACCAGAGAGGAATACTGCATAACGATCTCCTTGGACTTAATCCATCCTTGGCCGCGCCTGGGGCTTGTGTCCCAAACGGGCGATTGACTGCTCAATGGCGAATGCCAGAACGATGTAGACCACCGCCACCAACAGCAGCGGTTCGTAGACTTTCAGGGTTTGTGCGCGGACCAAGTTGGCGGCGCCGAGCAGGTCCATCAGGGCGACAGTTGAGGCAAGCGCAGTGGACTTGAGCAGCATCACCGCCTCTCCGGCCAAGGTCGGGCGCAGCTGTTGCAGAGCCCGTACCAGCCACACGCGGCGAATCACCATCAGCGGACTCATGCCATACGCCCGCGCGGCTTCAAGCTCGCCTTTGGGGACAGCGCGTAATCCCGCACGCAGAACCTCACCGACGTAGGCCGAGACGCTCAGGCTCAGGGCGACTGCCACGTAGAAAAAGCCTTCACGCAGATACGGCCACAACCAACTGGCGCGTAACCAGGGCCAACCCGCCAACAACATGCCTACGCCGTAATAGAAGATGAATATCTGTACCAGCAACGGTGTCCCACGCAGCACGCTGACATAAAAACGTCCCAGCAACGCTACAGGTAGACAGCTGGACAGGCGGGCAAAGGCCACCAGCAGGGCCAGTGAGAAACCAATCACTGCGCTGATCAGCAGCAGCTGCACAGTGACCCAAGCCCCCTGCACCAGCTCAGGGCTGAATTCATTGAACCAAGAAAAGTTCATGGATATTTACTCCTAGCTGTGCCGAGGCATCCAACGCTCGAAGCGGGCCTCACAGAGCCGCAACAGCACGCCGGTGAACAGGGTGATGACGTAGTAAAACAGGGCAACCGCAAGATAGAAGGTCAGGTAGTGCTTGGTTGTTGCCGCCGCTTGCCGACCAGCCGTAAGCAACTCGCCATAACCGACCACACTGATCAAGGCACTGTCTTTAACCAGCACCAGCCACAGGTTAAACAGCCCGGCCACAGCAAATGGCAGCATGCTTGGCAGTTGCACCCGCCAGAGCAGCAACACACGGGACATTCCCAATGAACGCGCCGCTTCAATTTGCCCCGGCGCAATAGCCTGAATCGCCCCGCGGATGATCTCGGCACTGTAGGCGCCCTGCACAACACCGAGAATCACGATGGCTGCCGCAAAGCCATTGACCTCGACACTGGGTTGCCCTATCAGCGCCATAAAGCTGTTGATCAGGTCTGCCCCGGCGAAATACAGCAGCAGAATCAGTAGCAGCTCAGGCACTGCCCGGTATAGCGTGGTGTACACGTTGGCCCAATACACCATCCAGCGTGGCCCCTTCAGTTTCATCATGGCCACCACCAGGCCAATCAGCAGTCCCAAAGCAAAAGCCCCCATTGAGATGCCAAGCGTCCTTGTCGCCCCCTCGGCAAGCGCCTGCAACCAACCGTCAGCCCAAAACAGCTGATACAACTGTGCAATCGTCATATTTATCCCTCTGGCCCGAGCTGCCGGGCCCTGACTTATTCCATGAGTACGCCGAGGTACTTGGCGCGTAACCCGGCAAGACTGCCGTTGCGATCCAGTGCATTGAGGGCCTGATTCAGGCGTTGGCGCAGATCATCATTGCCTTTACGCACTGCGACCCCGATGCCCTCGCCAAACAAGGGGTCAGGCGGAGCCAGGCCTTTGGCCTCCAGTCCGGCGTTATCGGTCTGGGCCAGCATGGGCTGCACGGAGATCTGGTCGGCCAACATCACGTCAATACGGCCATTGCGCAGGTCAGCAAGGATGTCGTCCTGATTGTTGTAATAACGAATGCGCGAGCCCTGGCGGTAATTGGCTTTGATATAGGCCGCGTGACTGGTAGATGCCTGTACGCCGATGGATTTGCCGCGTAATCCGTCGGGCGTCAGCTGCAATGCCACGTCGCGCTCACCTATCCACAGGGCTGGGGTTTGCAGATAGGGGCGGGTGAAATCGACCACCTGCTTGCGCTCGGAGGTGATCGACAAGGAGTTCAGCACCACATCCACCTGTTTAGAGTTGAGGGCCGGGATCAGTCCATCCCAGGCCATTTCCCGCAGGCTGCATTCAGTGTGCAATTGGCGGCACAAGGCGGTGATCAGATCCGGGTCGAATCCACTCCACTGACCATGCCCGTTTTTGTATGAAAACGGCGGGTACGCTTCCTGTGCGATGGCGAACACCAACTGCTCGTCCGCATGCGCCACATTCAGGCTGCTAATCAGCAAACAGCTGCCGAGCAGGCTGAGAAGTTTTCTGTTCATGCTTGCCTCCTCATCCGTGGTTGTGTGCCGCTCACCTCAACAGCGGTTGTCCTGTGCCATCACAAACTGGCGGCAGCGCTCGCTGCGCGGGTCCAGCATCACCTGCTGTGGCGGTCCCTCTTCTTCCACCACGCCCTGATGCAGGTACACCACATGGCTGGAAACATCGCGGGCAAAGGCCATTTCGTGAGTGACCAGAATCATGCTGCAGCCCTCCTCGGCAATGCCGCGAATAACCTTCAGCACCTCACCAACCATTTCCGGGTCCAGGGCAGAGGTAGGCTCGTCAAACAGCATGACTTTGGGGCGCATGGCCAGCGCACGGGCAATGGCGACTCGTTGTTGCTGCCCCCCCGATAGGAATGCCGGATAGCTGTGGCGCTTGTCGGCCATGCCGACTTTTTCCAGCAGATGCTCGGCGTGAGCGATGGCCGCCTGACGTTTTTCACCCAGCACATACACAGGCGCTTCGATCACATTCTCCAGCACAGTGCGGTGCGGCCACAGGTTAAAACTCTGAAAGACCATGCTCAGTTGAGTGCGCAGCCGCTCAACCTGACGCGGCTGGAGAATCTTCGGGGTGCCATTGCGTTCGCGGCCTAAGCGAACCTCTTCACCGTTGATGCAGATGCGCCCGGCATCGGGGATTTCCAGCAGGTTGATGCAACGCAACAGCGTGCTCTTGCCCGATCCGCTCGCGCCGATCAATGACACGACATCCCCCTCATGGGCCCGCAGCGAAATCCCTTTGAGGACATGGTGCTCGCCGTAATTTTTGTGCAACTCATCAATCGCTACCACCGGCGAAGGGCCAGCAGCCACACTCGCTTGATGCGACATGGGCATGTCTCCTTGTTTTTGATGAAGTGCCTCAGCGACTGGTCAAGCCGCCAGCCAATCTTGTGCTGATAGTTCAAGCAGGTGCACGTCAGCCGTAGCGGCCAACTGCGGCAGTAACTGGCGTAATTGCGGTAGGTTGTTCAGGCAGTGGTAATGAATGCCATAAGCAGCTGCCAGCGCGGAAAAGTCTGGAGTCAGGATATCAACGCCCAACGGCGGCACCTGCCGGGCCTGCATGTAGTCGCGTATTTCGCCGTAACACTGGTTGTTCCAGAGCACAATCAGCAGGCCGACGCCTGCCTCGCGCGCGGATAACAACTCAGCACTGGAAAACTGCAGGCCGCCATCGCCGATGATCGCCACCACCTGCTGCTCTGGCGCTCCCAGCTTGGCGCCAACGGCTGCTGGCAGGGCATAGCCCAACGTGCCAAATCCTGTTCCCGCATTGAACCAACTATTAACCTGCGATGCCCGGTAACCGAGGGCGCCTTGATAGACGGGCTGAGTGGAGTCCCCCACCAGCACCGGTTGCGGCAGACCGTCACGCAGACAGTTCAGCACCGCTTGCAGAGTCTGTTGACGAGGCGTCCAGCTCTCGCGCTCTGCCGTATTAACACGGCGTACGGATGACATTGCCCACTCACCACTTCGTGAGTGATTGGCGACCGAGTTCAGCAGCACCTGCAAGGCGGACATCGCATCGCCGACCAAGCTTACATCTGCCGGATGCAATCCCAACGCCTGTTGTGGGTCGATATCCACACGAATCAGTTTGCCCTTGAACGATAAAGGCCCATGACCGAAAAAGTCGTAGTCGGTTTCTCCCAGTTCAGTGCCTACAGCCAGTACCACATCGGCCTCATCCAGTAACTCGCGGCCATGTGCACCCGACATAACACCATCTAATAGCAATGGGTGACCGATAGGCAGCAGACCACGGGCGTTGGTGGTCAATGCCACCGGGGCACACAATCGCATAGCCAAGTCATCGAGCAGAGCCCCCACATGGCGCGCACCACCTCCGGCGAGGATCAGCGGTTTTTCACTTTCATCCAACAGTGCAACGGCCTTGATCAAATCCAACGCAGCCGGTTGCGGAGGTCTGGGCAATGCCCTCGGCTTGAGATCAATGTTTGCGGCGGACATGGCCAGCACGTCCAATGGAATTTCAATGTGCACTGGACGCGGACGATCACAGGAGAACAGGGCAAAGGCTCGGGCCAGTACCTCTGGTAACTGCGACGGACATTGAACGCTATGGCTAAACGCACAAACACCCGCCACCAGCGCCTGTTGGTTCGGCATTTCATGCAGGTGGCCGTGCCCCAGATGCTGATGTTCGCGGCGCAAGCTGGTTGAGATCACCAGCATCGGTATGGAGTCCGCGTAGGCTTGGCCCATCGCGGTGAGAATATTGGTCATACCCGGCCCAGTGATGATGAAGCACACCCCGGGCTTGCCACTGACCCGTGCGTAACCGTCAGCCATAAAACCCGCACCTTGCTCATGCCGGGGGCTGACATGCCGCAAGCTGCTGCCATGCAGCGCCCGGTACAACTCAAGGGTGTGGACGCCTGGGATGCCGAATACCGAGTCCACCTCATAGGCTTCCAGCAATTTCACCAGGGCTTGGGCACAACTGATCATTCGCGCACCTCATTATTGTTTGCGTAGAGGCTCTGGCTCGGGCTTTTCAGGCCAGCCAGCGTTACGTTGCACAGCCAGTATCGGTGAAATAAAAACGGCAACAATCGAAAAGAATTCGCCTCATCGTTTAGTCAAATTCACCAATTGCAACCGGCTCACCGTGCGTAACTTCAGGCACCAGACAGCCCAACAGACTGGCTCTCAGGCGCTCGGGATCCATCGCCCCACGCAATCCAATCAGTACCAGTTGGCTGTGTTCAGGCACGCCATGCGCTGGCCGATCCAAAGTCAACTCGCTGCGCATCCCTACGAGATGCAACAAGCAGCGCCGGTCCGGATATCCCTCCAACCGAAGGACACCTTTCGCTCTATAGATACCTTCAGGCAGGCGCCGTAATAGGCGACGCAAGGGCGCCAGACGAAACAAACGCGGCGTCTCGAAGCTGTGGGAAACGAACTGCTCGGCATGAACAGATGAAGCAACCGGCCTGAGCGAGCGGCCGAACGTACTGCCGCCATAGCCCAGCAATAATTCCGGAGCTACAGCGGCGTAACGACTTTCGATGATGCGTGCTCCGGGGTACAGCCAATGCTGCTTGAGCTGGCTTAGTTGACTGGATGTAACCCGATCAACCTTGTTCAGCACGATGATGTCCGCCACGTCCAACTGCTCCTGCGCCAGCGCCGCCATGGATTCCGGCAGCTGGGCGTAGTGCTCTGCATCCACCAAGGTGATGATGGCGTCGATGTGCAGGCGCTGACGGAACTGTGGATAACGCAGGGTGCTGGCAATTTTCTGTGGGCTGGACAGCCCGCTGGCCTCAATGAGCAAGCGCTCCGGCTGCGGCCCATCCGGGCCAAGCAACTCTTCCAGCTGCGCAATCAGGTCACTTTCAATGGTGCAACACATGCAGCCATTGGCCAGGGTCAACATGCTCTGGCTCTGCTGCACAATCAGCTCACTGTCGATATTGATGGCGCCAAAATCATTCACCAATACCGCTAAGCGTTGCCCCTGTACATGAGTCAGCAGGTGATTGAGCAAAGTGGTTTTTCCGGCACCGAGAAATCCGCTAATCAAGGTGACAGAGACCGACTCCGGTATCCGCGCCTCACAAAACATCGGGTACCTCCTTGCGCCATAGCGCCCTCTGTTGTGTGGCATCCAATTCGCCATGGCGATCCCAGGTGAACTGCCCTTCCAACAGCGTCAGCTCCACCTGCGTGGCCTGCACAAAACCCTGGGCCGGCTGACTGAACAGATCACGGTCCAGCACAATCAGGTCAGCTGACTTACCCACTCTGATTGAGCCCGCACTCTGCTCTATGCCCATGCTCCAAGCACCGTTGATGGTCATCACTCGCATTGCCTGCTCAAGGCTGATGGGCTCGCCGTAAAAATGCCCAGGCACATCGCCGAACGGGTTGGCGCGGGTCAGCATGGCCTCAAAACCGATCCACGGATTGATACTGGAGACAGGCCAGTCGGTACCCATCACCGCCACCCCGCCGTGCGCCAACACGCCCTTAAAGTTATAAGCGCGCTGCATGCGCTGTTCGCCGAACACGCTGCGGGCATTGGCAAATGCCGAGGGATACCAACCTACCGGTGAGAATTCCGCCACCACATTCAGTTCAGCAAAACGACCGAGGTTGGCATCGAGCAATGTCGTGCTGTGAGCACACTGGTGGCGCACACCGCTTTCGCCGTTGATCTGCCGGGTCAGGGCCACTGCATTGAGGAACACATCCGATGCACCATCACCGGTGCAGTGGGCGATCACCCGGATACCCCGGCGATCCATATCCACCAGCATGTCCAGCAGATGCTCCGGGGTCAGGTTGAGGTGGCCGCGCCAGCTCTGCTCGCCCGGCCAGGGGCTGGACAGGAATGAGGAGCGCGACTCATGGGTGCCGTCAAAGTGGAACTTCACCGCGTTGGCGTTCAAGCGGGCACTGCGATAGAAGTGGCGCTCGCCGCTGAGCAACTCCCAGCGGCGCTTCACCGGGAAGATATCGTCCTGCCAACTGATCGCCGCTTCGATGCGCACCGACAACTCACCGGCCTGATCAATACTCCGCAGAGCATTCAGGCGGTGCTCGCAGACATGCACATATTTACTGCCCACCACGCCCATCGAACTCTGTAGCCAGACGCCTTCGCGGTAGGCCCGAATCAATGCGGCCAGGGGCGTCGGCGGCATTGCCGCGTGAATCAGCGCATAGGCGCCATCCACCAGAATGCCGGTGGGCTCGCCGCTAAAACTGTCGCGTTCGATATAGCCGTGGCGCGGATCGACCGTATCGGCATCAATCCCCGCCAGCTCCAGCGCTTTGGAGTTGACCATCATGCAGCCCCAGGAGCGATCGAGGATCGCCACCGGGCGGTCTGCTACGACGGAGTCCAACCACTCGCGCCCCGGCACCAACCCCGCCTGCTTGAAGCGATAACGCACGAAGTATTGTCCGTACACCCAGCCATCTCCGGGATGCTCTGCGCAGTAGTCGAGAATGGCCTGCTCCACCCGCTCGACCGTGGGGTCTTCACTGCCTACGTCCAAGTACCCGGCATAGCCCGGCGCTAGCTTCAAGTCCGGATGGGTGTGCATGTCATACAGGCCGGGCATCACAAAACGTCCACGCAGATCGACCACTTGGGTCTTCGGCCCCTGCCAAATCAACACGTCACTGTTACTGCCCACCGCCACAAAGCGGCCATCGCGTACGGCCACCGCTTCGGCCCAGGGGTGCTGATCCTCAACCGTATAAATACGGCCATTAATCAGCAGCAGATCGGCAGGCAAAGCCGAAGCGTGGGATACGGACATGGAATACCTCACCGGCACAGGCCGTTGTGTCACGGCACAACAGCGCTATTGATCAACGCGCTGCGGCCAGGAACGTGAAGTGCTCAACACATCCAGACCGAAGCGCTCTAGGGCCTAGTATTGGTGAGATAAAACACACAACAATCGAATTATTTAGTCGCTACTGTTCAGATATTTTCACCGAACAGATTTGAGCCCATGCGCTTACCCTCCATGACCGCCCTGCGCGCACTGGATGCCATTGCCCGGCTGGGCAGCGTCTCTGCCGCAGCCGATGAGTTAAGCCTGACCCGCAGCGCCATCAGCCACCAGATCAGTAGCCTCGAAAACAGCTTGGGCTTCACCTTGACTGAGCGTCAGGGCCGAGGGATTGTCCTGACCAGTGCGGGTGAGCGCTATGCTCGAGACGTACACCGGATACTCAACGCACTGGAAGAAGCGGGGCGAAGTATCGACAGCATTAGCGTCGGCGGACGACTGACCGTTAGTTGCCCCCCTGGCTTTGCCAGTTACTGGCTGTGTCAGCATATCGGCGACTTTGTTCGACAGTTTCCACAGGTACAACTGCAACTGATCTCACCGCGCAGCCCGGATGATGTCAGCAATAGCCAGGCTGATCTGTTTATTGCCTACGGCATTGGCGACTGGCCAAACATGCAGGTGGAGCCGATTGTGCCGCTGCGTTTCTTCCCGGTATGCAGCCCGCGCCTGATCCACGCGTTGGGCGGGCTCAAATCCGTACACGACCTCAGCCGCTTCCCGTTATTGCATATGAATGATCACAGTGACTGGCGTGTCTGGCTGAATGCCGCCCGGGCTAAGCACCTGGATTTAGAACAGCACAGTGGTGTGGTGTTTGACGATGCCAACTGCGCCCAAGCGGCCTGTATTGCAGGGCAAGGTGTGGCTATGGGGGATAATTTGCTCAGCGGCGATGCCTTGGCTCAGGGGCTATTGGTCAGCCCCTTCGACATCGCCATTGATTCACTGCGCGGCTATTACTTGATCAGCACGCCGGAGAAAAGTCAGCGGCCGAGCGTGGAAGCCTTCAATCAGTGGTTGAAAAACCAGTTGAAGACTTCCGCACAGCGCTGGCGTCAAACGCTGATCTAAGTGATCAGCCCTTGATGCTCTGTTCTGCCAGTGCGACAGCACGGAACATGGCGCGGCGTTTGTTCAGGGTTTCTTCCCATTCCAAGGCCGGAACCGAGTCAGCCACAATGCCGGCCCCCGCTTGCACATGCAGCTCGCCGTCTTTGATCACGGCGGTACGGATGGCAATGGCGGTGTCCATGTTGCCGTTCCAGGCCAGATAGCCCACAGCGCCGCCGTAAACGCCACGCTTAACCGGCTCCAGCTCGTCGATGATTTCCATGGCGCGAATTTTCGGCGCACCAGAAAGCGTACCCGCCGGGAGAATCGCTCGCAGCGCATCCATAGCAGTCAACTCAGGCTTGAGCTGGCCGGTGACGTTGGAGACGATGTGCATCACGTTGGAATAACGCTCAATCACCATTTTCTCGGTGACTTTCACGCTGCCGGTGCTGGCAACACGGCCCACATCGTTGCGGCCCAAGTCGATCAGCATCAGGTGCTCGGCGATCTCTTTGGCATCCGACAGCAAATCTTCTTCCAAGGCCAGATCGGCCTCTTCGTTGGCTCCGCGCGGACGGGTACCTGCGATAGGACGCACGGTGACCAAGCCGTCTTCCAGACGAACCAGCACTTCCGGCGAGCTGCCAACCACATGGAAGTCGCCGAAGTTGAAGAAGTACATGTACGGCGTCGGGTTGATGCAACGCAGTGCACGGTACAGGTCGATTGGAGCTGCCTTGAACGGGATCGACATGCGCTGGGAAATCACCACCTGCATGCAGTCACCGGCGAGGATGTACTCCTTAATCGCTTTGACGGCGTTTTCGTAGTCATCACGCTTGAAGCTGGACACGAAATCCGGCTCCGCTGCCAGCGGGGCAGACAGGTCTACACCCAAGCGCGGCGTGATCGGCTGACGCAACTTGTGCAGGATTTCCTGCAAGCGCGCCTGGCCGTTTTCCAACGCGTTGTCTTCAGCCGGGTCTACCAACACAATGGCGTGCATCTTACCGGCCAGGTTATCGAATACGACGACGGCGTCCGAGACCATCAGCAGGATGTCTGGGGTGCCCAGCGTATCCGTGTTTGCACCACCAGCCAGTTTGGTTTCGACATAGCGCACACTGTCGTAACCAAAGTAGCCCACCAAACCACCGTTGAAGCGCGGCAAGCCCGACAGGGTCGGGACCTTGTAGCGGTCCTTGAACTGCTCAACGAACGCCAATGGGTCTTCGCACTGGTGGCGTTCAGTTTCGATGCCATCTACGGTGATGCGCACATCATGATCATGAGCACGCAGCACGGTACGGGCTGGCAGGCCGATGATCGAGTAACGCCCCCACTTCTCCCCGCCTTGCACAGACTCAAGCAGGTAGGTGTTGGGCTCGTCGGCCAACTTCAGATAAATGGACAGCGGCGTGTCGAAATCCACCAGGGATTCGCAGGCAACAGGAATACGGTTATAGCCTTCTGCGGCTAGGCGCTGAAATTCTTCGCGGGTCATGATCAGCCTCGTGGCATGAGGTTAAAACGGTTGTGTGCGAGCGTGCCGTCTATACGGCCAGAATCATATTCAGTGGCGCCAGCGCCAACGGGCTAAAGCCTTGATGATGTTCATACTGATTCCGGCGGACCAGCGCTTGCAGATAACAACCACCACGAAACTCTCTTTTTATTCAGGCGGGAATGGTTTGGCCACACTAGCGCAGGGCTGGGGTTGAATCAACCCACATGCCCTGCAAACAGATACTTCAGCGTGCCTGCATCAAACCGCTGAGTGAATCCAATACAACGTCAGGCTTCTCTTCAGCGATTGGCCGTCCATGGTTGTAGCCATAGCTCAGCGCAACACAGGACACACCGGCGGCCTTAGCAGCTTGCACATCAGTGCGAGAGTCACCCACAAACAATGCACAGGCTGGCTCAACCCGTGCCATTTTCATCACATGCAGCAGTCCGGCCGGGTCAGGCTTCTGCTGGGGCAAGGTATCGCCGCCGATAATCCAGCGGAAGTACCCACCCAACTGTTTCTGATCCAGCAGCGGTGCGACAAAACGCTCTGGTTTATTGGTGACCAGCGCCAGCTCAACATCCTGCTCACGCAGCCAGTCCAGTGTTTGCTGCACGCCGGGGTAGACCTGAGACAAGTCATGGCTCTCGGCGTAGTGCTGCATAAACAGCTCCAGCGCCTGGGCGGCCAGTTGGTCATCCACACCGTCATGCTCAATACCGTCAGCCAGCGCCCGGCGTACCAATACGCGGGCACCGTTGCCAACCCAATTACGCACTTTATCCGCCCCGGCTGCGGGGCGGCCCAGATCCAGCAAGGTGCGATCAACAGCGGCGGCCAGGTCGGGCACCGAGTCAAGCAAGGTGCCGTCCAGATCGAACATCACCAGCTTTGGCAGCTCACCCTGGAACAGTTGCCTGAGCAGGCTCACCCACGCACCTGAGCCAGTTCGGCACGCATGCTGTCGATGACGGCTTTGTAGTCCGGCTGATTAAAAATGGCCGAACCGGCAACAAAAGTATCAGCGCCAGCTTCAGCGATGGAGCGGATGTTCTGCACATTCACCCCGCCGTCGATTTCCAGGCGAATATCGCGACCGGATGCGTCGATCAGGGCGCGGGCCTCACGGAGTTTTTCCAAGGTATGTGGAATGAACTTCTGACCACCAAAACCGGGGTTCACGCTCATCAGCAGGATCATGTCGACCTTATCCATCACGTGCTTGAGTACATCCAGCGGCGTCGCTGGGTTGAATACCAAGCCCGACTTGCACCCACCATCACGCACCAGTTGCAGCGAGCGATCAATGTGCTCGGAGGCTTCCGGGTGGAAGGTGATGTAGGTGGCGCCTGCTTCAATGAAGTCACCAATGATCCGATCAACCGGCTTTACCATCAGGTGCACATCAATCGGTGCAGTCACACCGTATTTGCGCAAGGCAGCACACACCATCGGGCCGATGGTCAGGTTAGGAACATAGTGGTTATCCATTACATCGAAATGAACGATGTCTGCCCCGGCAGCTAATACCTTGTCCACATCCTCACCCAGGCGGGCGAAGTCGGCAGACAGAATTGACGGAGCGATGGCGAAGGGTTGCATGGCGCACCTCAGTGGCATTCACGAAAGCCGCACATTGTACCCGAGGCGATGGCAAGCTGCCGCCGTCAGTTGACCAACGAGCCCGCAAGCGGGCTCGTTTAGCACTGCGGTTATAACGCTAGCTGATGCTTATTCCGGCAGTTGGGTACGCATTTTCTCGCTGCGACCGCGCAGCCATTCCAGTGTCAGCAACAGCAGGATAGAAAAGCCAATCAGCAGCGTGGCTGCTGCCGCAATGGTCGGCGACAAGTTCTCACGAATACCGCTGAACATTTGCCGTGGCAGGGTGGCTTGCTCCGGGCCTGCAAGGAACAGGGTCACCACCACTTCATCGAACGAGGTGGCGAAGGCGAACAGACCACCACTGATCACACCCGGCGCAATCAGCGGCAGAGTGACACGGCGGAAGGTGGTCAGCGGAGATGCCCCCAGGCTGGCTGCAGCACGCACCAGGTTATGGTTAAAGCCTTGCAGAGTCGCGGACACGGTGATGATCACAAACGGCACACCCAGTACCGCGTGTACCACGATCAGCGAAATGTAGCTGTTGCCCAGCCCCAGCGGAGCAAAGAACAAGTAGCTGGCCACACCAACGATGACCACCGGGACGATCATCGGCGAGATCAACAAGCTCATCACCAGCGCCTTGCCACGGAACTCACCCCGGGTCAGGCCAATGGAAGCCAAGGTACCGAAGACCATTGCCAGCACCGTGGCGGCAGGCGCGACGATCATGCTGTTTTTCAGCGAGCGCATCCACTCAGCTGAGGTGAAAAATGCTTCATACCAACGCAGGGAAAAACCTTGCAGCGGGTAAACCAGAAAAGTTCCCGAGTTGAACGACAACGGAACGATGACCAACACCGGCAGAATCAGGAACAGCAGCACCAGCGCGACGAGGGTGCGCAGGCTGTAGTGCCAGATGCGTTCGATGGGCGACATGTATGGACTGAGCATGCTCTATCTCCGAAAATTCCTGTCTGACCGGGCTGGCGCATTACGCTGCCAGCCCGTCTTCAGCGGCCTGACTCAGGCCAGCTTCAATTTGCTTGCACCAACCAGCCAGCCGTACACCACATACAGCAGCAGTGTGGCTGCCAGCAGCAAGCCGCCCAGTGCAGTCGCCATACCCCAGTTGATCGACACGTTGGTGTAGAAGGCTACGAAGTAGCTGATCATCTGGTCATTCGGGCTGCCCAGCAGTGCCGGGGTGATGTAGTAACCAATCGACAGGATGAACACCAGCAGGCCACCAGCCCCCACACCGGCGAGGGTTTGCGGGAAGTACACGCGCCAGAAGCTGGCAAACGGATGGCAACCCAGCGAAACGGCCGCACGCATATAGGTTGGCGAAATGCCTTTCATCACGCTGTAAATCGGCAGGATCATGAACGGCAGCATGATGTGCACCATCGAGATGTAAACCCCGACGCGGTTGAACACCAACTGCAGCGGCTCATCAATGATGCCCATGGCGATCAAACCACTGTTGATCAAACCACCGGACTGAAGCAGTACGATCCAAGCTGCAACACGTACCAAGATCGAAGTCCAGAACGGCAACAGGACCAAAATCATCAGCAGGTTGCTCTGCCGCGCAGGCAGGTTAGCCAGCAGGTAGGCCACCGGATAGGCCAGCACCAGACAGATGGCGGTAATCACCAAGCTCATCCAGAAGGTACGGGCAAAGATATCCAGGTAAATCGCTTGATCCGGCGTAGCAGCAGCCAGCTCGCCAAGGTCATCAATACGGTGATCCAGGGCCGCCAGCAGGTAATAAGGCGTTACGGAACTGCTGTTGCGACGAATCACCTGCCAGTAGGCCGGGTCGCCCCAGCGCTCGTCCATGGTTTCCAGCGCAATCTTGTACGACTCAGGCTCAGTGGCCAGCGGCAACTTACGCGCCGTACTGTTGATCAGGCTGCGAAAACCCGCTTGCTCCATGTTCAGGCGCTTTGACAGATCGCCCAGCACCCGTTGTTTGCGGGCTTCGACAATGTCCGAAGCCATGGCGCGGTAGACCGACTCATCCGGCAAACCACGACCATCCCACGAGGCAATGGCTTCTACCGTTTGCGGCATGGAGCTGACGACTTCGGGGTTTTCCACGCTGCGCCACAGCAAGGCGGCGATCGGCACAATAAAGGTCAGCAGGAGGAATACCAGCAGCGGCAGGATCAAGGCCTTGGACTTGAGGCGATTGAAGCGCTCGGCACGGGCCAGACGCTGCTTGAGGCTGGTTCCGGGAATATCAGAGGCAGGCAGAACGCTGGCCATGGGGTGACTCCGCATACAACCGTCGCATAGCGCGACGAAGAAATCTGGTCGCGCTGCCCATACCACTTAGGCACTGGGCAACGCTTTCTGTAAAACAGGCTGCAGGTTGTGCAGTGACAGGCCTGCAGCCGGGGTCTTAGCGAGCGGCCCAGGCGTTGAAGCGCTGTTCCAGTTGCTCGCCGTAGTCAGCCCAGAACACCACATCAATGGCCACTTGGTTCTTGATGTTTTCCGGTGTGGTCGGCATGACGTTCAGACGCTCAGGAGCCAACAGGTTGATGGCGTCTTTACGGGTCGGACCGTAAGCGATGTTTTCAGAGAAAACCTTTTGAGCTTCTGGCTGAATCGCGAACTTGATGAACTCGATGGCCTCTTGCTTGTTCTTGGCGCCAGTCGGGATGGCCCAGGAGTCGAAGTCATAGATGCCGCCGTTCCAAACGACTTGCAGGTTGCTTTCGCCCTGTACGGCTGCGATACGGCCGTTATAAGCCGAGCTCATTACTACGTCGCCCGATACCAGATACTGAGGCGGCTGAGCACCGGCTTCCCACCACTGAATGTGCGGCTTCAGTTCATCCAGTTTACGGAATGCACGGTCCACGCCTTCTTGGGTAGCCAGCACTTCGTAGACGTCCTTCGGCGCAACACCGTCGGCCATCAGCGCGAACTCGAGGGTGTACTTGGCGCCTTTACGCAGGCCACGCTTGCCTGGGAATTTCTTCACGTCCCAGAAGTCAGCCCAGCTGGTCGGAGCGGCAGACAGTTTGTCGGCGTTGTAAGCCAGTACGGTGGACCATACGAAGAAGCCCACGCCGCATGGCTGAATAGTGCCTGGAATGAAGTCTTCCGGATTACCAAACACGCTGGTGTCCAGCTGCTCGAACAGACCTTCATCACAACCGCGGGTCAGTTCTGGAGATTCAACCTCCAGCAGGTTCCAGCTCACGCTTTTGGTGTCGACCATGGCTTTGACGCGAGCCATTTCGCCGTTGTACTCGCCAGCGATGACCTTGTGGCCGCTTGCTTGCTCGAACGGACCATAGAAGGCTTTAGCCTGTGCATCTTTACTGGCGCCGCCGAAAGAGATGGCGGTCAGATCTGCTGCCAGCGCCTGCGCCCCACACGCTACGCTTGCAGCCAATACCGCGAGTTTCAGGGATTTCATCATTGTTCTAATCTCCTCTGTAAATCTACTCAGATGTTGACTCTCAGTCTTGCTGAAGCGGGTCGAGGGCACGGCCGTGTTCAACTTGCCAGCCCAGCGGAACCAGGTCACCGACACTCAAGGATGGGTCCAATTCGGCAACTGGTTGCTTCACGTAAAAATCGTCCTTGCCGCAAACCTCCATGCGAATCCGCACGTGATCGCCCAGGTAAATAAACTCAGCTACGCGCCCGGAGAACCGGTTGCTGCAAGCCTCGCTGTGCCCGTTAAGGCGCACTCGTTCAGGACGGATCGACAGGGTCACGGGCTCACCCACCTCGCCAACGTTTACCGCCAACGCTTCGATCTGCTCACCACGCGGCAATGTGATCGTGCAACGATCACCGTTACGGCTGGCAAGACGCCCACAAATACGGTTGTTTTCGCCAATGAAGTTGGCAACGAAGGTGTTGCTCGGCTGCTCATACAGGGTGCGCGGATCAGCGATCTGCTGAATTTCACCCTGGTGGAAGACCGCAACACGATCGGACATGGTCAGTGCTTCGCCCTGGTCGTGAGTCACATACACAACGGTGACGCCCAGGCGCTGGTGCAGGTGCTTGATTTCCATCTGCATGTGTTCACGCAGTTGCTTATCCAATGCACCCAGAGGTTCATCCATCAGCACCAGCTGGGGTTCGAACACGAGGGCACGGGCAAGCGCAACACGCTGCTGCTGACCACCGGAAAGCTGGCCTGGGTAGCGGTTGCGGAAGCTGTCGAGCTGCACCATGGAAAGCGCTTTCTTGACTCGCTCGGTGCTGTCGGTGCGGGACATGCCACGCACGCTCAACGGGAAGGCGAGGTTCTCAGCCACCGTCATATGCGGGAACAGGGCATAGTTTTGGAAAACCATGCCGATGTCGCGCTTGTGCGGAGGCAAACGATTGAGGGAACGGCCACCCAGCAGGATTTCACCTGCTGTGGGGGTTTCGAAACCCGCCAGCATCATCAGGCTGGTGGTTTTGCCCGAGCCAGACGGCCCCAGCAAGGTCAGGAACTCACCCTTACGGATGTCCAGATTGAGATCTTTGACGATCAGGTTTTCGCCGTCGTAGCTTTTTTGCACGCCACGAAAGCTGACCAATACATCATTAGCCTGAGACCCGGTCATTACCACACCCTTTATTGTTGTCTTCACGCGGATGGCACAAGACTAGTGCGGGAATTGGTACGAAAGAATCAGGCGGGATGACAACCTTTTGTCGGGCAGGAGGAGTATTTGCTGTAGGGCAATCCCTACAAAACAAAAGAATTTAACCAGAGGCATAAAACCGGGCACGCCATGCACCACCAAGGCGCATGCGAACCCCTTGCAACGCCTGACACACCTCACATTCAGACGTTAACAACCACCCTCAATGCACCGATTTAGAGCAGTTTATGCTCCACCGCGTAGCGAACCAGATCGGCGACTGAATGCAGCCCTAACTTCTGCATCAAACGTGCTTTATGGGTGCTAACGGTTTTATTGCTGACGGCCAGATGGAGGGCAATATCATTAACCCCCTCGCCTTTCACCAAGCGCTCAAACACCGAAAATTCCCGCTCGGACAGCTGCGAGTGAGGTGGCCGCGAATCGGTCAGCCCCACCTCAAATACCATGCGATCCGCTAGTTCAGGGTCAATGTAGCGTCCACCGCTGGCCACCTTGCGGATGGCCGTAACCAGCAACGAAGGATCGCTGTCTTTGGTGGCGTACCCGGCGGCCCCAATTTTCAGTGCACGGGCTGCCATCTGGGCCTCATCATGCATAGACAACATCAGGATCGCCGGGGGGTTGGCTAAAGCACGAATACGTGGAATCGCTTCCAAGCCATTAACACCAGGCATTGAGATGTCTAACAGCACGACATCACACTCAACCTTACGCAGGGTCTCCATCAGCTGCTCGCCGTTGCCGGCCTCCCCCGCCACTTCAAGGTCACGAGCCATTCCGATCAGCTGTTTGATGCCTTCACGGACAATGGTGTGATCTTCAGCCACTACTACACGAATCAAGCGATTTCCTCCTCATCCAGTGGCACTTGCACGATCAGGGTAGTCCCCTCGCCCGGTTCGCTGTCAATCTGCAAATGCCCACCGAGCATGAACACCCGTTCTTGCATACCGACCAAGCCAAATGACTGGCCTGCCTGCCGCTTTTGCGGGGAAAACCCTTTGCCATCGTCGGTAATGGTCAACCAAAGGCTGCCATCCTCCACTTTCAGGAACACCTGAACACTGTGTGCATGAGCATGACGCATGACATTAGTCAGGGCCTCCTGAAGGATGCGGAACAAGCCGATAGCCTTGGCATCACTGATGACAGGCACCGCCTCAGGCACCTCGGCCATACAAGGAATTTGCGTACGCGCTTCAAAGCGGCGGACCTGCCACTCAATCGCTGAGGCAATGCCCGCATCCAGAATCGGCGGGCGCAACGCTGTGGCCACATCCCGCACCAGCTGGAAGAGCTGGGCAATCAAGCGCTTCATACTTTGCAGACGCGCATCCAGCCCTTGGACCTGCCCTGCAAATGCCAGCTCACACATAGCGGTTTCCAGCTTCAGTACAGTCAGTACCTGCCCCAGTTCATCGTGCACCTCCCGGGCAATACGGGCTTTTTCTTCTTCGCGCACGCTTTCCAGGTGCGCGGCCAGCTCGCGCAGTCGGGCTCGGGAATCTGCCAGTTCAAGCTCAACCTGTTTGTTCTCAGTGATGTCCCAGACAATGCCGTCCCACACCACCACACCTTCGGCCAAGATTCGCGTCGTGGCCTTGATATCGGCCCAGCGAATCTCTCCGGCACGGGTCACAATCCGCCCTTGCCAGCGCCAATCGCTGCCACTGCTGAAGGCGGCATCCTGAATGCGTCGGTAATTGCTCAGGTCATCGGGATGCACCAGGCTGCGGATGCCTTTCTCTGGAGGACGCAACTCTTCCGGGGCATAGCCCACCAGCTCGCGGCTGGCTTCACTGATATAGGCGAACTCCACAGCATCCTCACCTGGCAGCCGTTCCAGACGAAACACCAGCCCCGGTACGTTGCCCGCAATCCCTTTTAATCTCGCCTCACTTTCCAGCAGCGCCGCCTGAGTTTTGCGCCGCTCGGTGATGTCAGTGAGAAACACCACCAGGTACTCACTCATACCAAAACGCAGAAAGCTCAGGGAAATCTCTACGGGCAAACGTCCACCATCAGCCTGTATGTAGTCGATCTCATAACCTTGAAGCGATTCCGAACTTCGCGCCTGACGCCACAACATCAGCCAGCGATCCATGCTCATCCCCGCGTCCAAACGTTGCAGTGGCACGTCCACCAGCCGATTGCTGCCATAGCCCAGCATGCGTTCGGCGGCACGGTTGGCATATCGCACATGGCTGTCCCAATTAACCCAGAGAATGCCGACAGTGCTCTGATCAATGGAGAACTGACTGAGTCGTAACGCCTGCGCAGCCTCTTCTCGCTGAGCGAGTTCGGTTCGCGCGGAGATCAACTGCCGTTCCAATGTGCGGCGTTGGCGTAGCAGGTAGCTGACAATCATCCCAACGCCCATAAGGGCAAACGCCAGGAAAAAGCTGAAGCTGCGCCAGAATACGAGGGGGTTGCCCTGATCACGGCTATTCAGAGGCATCCACTTACTGTGCAACTGGTCCAGCTCAGAGGCGGGATAAGCCTGCAACACCGCCACAATAATTTCCCCCAGGATCGGCTGATCACGGCGGGTGGCAATCCTCAATAACTGAGACAGGCCGGTATCCCCTACAATGCTCAACCCCATAAAGGCCGGCTCTTGAAGCAAGATACTCAACTGCGCCTCATCCACCACCGCATAGCTGACTTCCTGGCGTAATACCCGCTCCATGGCATCACGATCACTGCCCACTAGGTGCAAGTCCAAATGTGGATGGGTAGTACGCAGGTATTCAGCAGCCTGACCTGAGCCGCGTAGGGCAACACGTTCATCACGGGGGACGCTGTCCAAATCCACCGTGCTGCTGGCACGTCGCTCGCCCACAACCATATGCGGAACGCGCATGTACGGATCGGAAAAATCCCAGCGGCGCAGCCCTGCTGGCGTCTGTTGTAATCCCGGCGCCAGGTCCACCTGACCTCGGGCGATGGCTTTCTCAAGAGCGGCTTGATCCGTATAGCGCTGCCAAATGGGCTCAACACCGATGCTCTCCAGCACACGCTGCATCAGTTCCACGTTGGCCCCGCTGAGCGCATTTTCCCGGCGGTCAAACTGAGCCCAAGGGGCCTGCATGATTAAACCAACACGCAGCTTTGGATTAGCTTCCAGCCATGCCTGCTGCTCCGGACTTAACGCCGGGCGCAATGGCATCACGGACGTTTCTGCCATCAAAAGTGCAGGCCATAACAACAACACTAGAAAAAACCGCAAAGCGCTGGTACTCCTAATACTTCAAGGCGGGTAAACGCTCTTCTGGCTGGAAAAACACCGCCTCGCTGCCCCCACTTTTGATACAGGGCTACGGATACGGCTTAGACAGAATAAAAGCGCTCAGCAGGCGCAGTTTACGAATGGTACGTTCGTATTGCGAATCATGTATCTAACACCATGAGCCGTCACAGCGCTTTTTTGCACACTCAATCGCCGCCTAGCTCATCAAACAATGACTCAGATCAGGCTTATCACGCGGGTCTCGCCAAGGAACCTCACATGTCACGCCTTAAAACCCAGTTGCCGCTCTGCTTAGTCTTGTGCGCCTCCCTGACTCCGCTTGCATGGGCAGAGGAGCCGCCAACTGAAGCGAGCGACACACAAGAACAGTCACAACCCGTTGAGGTTGAACGACCACCTATTGCTGATCGCACCAAGGCTGAGGCTCAAGCGCTTGAACATCAGCTGGATAAAAAAGAACAACAGCAACTGCAGGCAGGTGATGAGACATTTCTCGCCCTCTGGCTACCCGCCAATGTGGGCGAGCCCAGCGGTGCGGTTATTCTCCTGCCTGGCGATGATGAAAGTGCTGACTGGCCGAAAAGCGCCGGGCCATTGCGTAAAAAATTACCCGACGCTGGCTGGCACACACTGAGCGTCACGTTACCCAGCCCGGTCAACCCGATCTCCCTTAAGCGTCCAGCCCCACCCGCTGTGGAAACGGAGCCGAGCACCAGTGAGCCAACCACCGACGAGACACAGCAGGAAGAAACAGCCGATACGGCTCCCTCCACAGCCACAGAGTCGGCCCCAATCGAGCACACACCTGAGCCTGAAGAGCTGCGTAAAACCCGAGCAGAGCACATTTTGCAGCGCGTCGACGCTGCCATTGCCTATGCCGAACAGCAACAGGCCAAAACCATTGTTTTGCTGGGTCACGGAACGGGGGCTTATTGGGCAGCCCGGTATCTTTCTGAGCGCAAACCAGCCTCTGTGAAAAACTTATTGCTGGTTGCAGCCAAATTGCCTGAGGGCTATAGCCCAGCGCTGGAGGAATTAATTCCGCAGCTGAAACTGGCCACTGGCGATTTTTACTATAAGGATCAGGATGCCGACCGGCAGTCTGCCCTCAAACGCTCGCAAGCCAGTAAGCGGCAGAAACATCCGGCCTATATTCAAATCGCCATGAAAGCGCTGCCGGGTAACCCGGATGTGGAGCAGGAACAACTCAATCGCCGCATCCGTGGCTGGCTGAGCACGATCGTTCAGGCAAACGCCGAGTAATCAGCGAAACCCGTGACGCTGCCGGATCAGGTCGTAGGCTTGATGCAGTTCACGGGTTTTTTCTGTGGCCTCACGAATACGCCCTTCAGACGCACCACTGCCCGCCAGTTTGTCCGGATGATGCTGGCTGAGCAGACGCCGGTAGGCTCGCTTGATTTGCGCCGGTTCGTCATCCGCGCTGACCTTGAGCAAGGCCAGTGCCCGCTGATACCCAGTGCTTGGCGCCGCCGCGACGGTTTCGCGCTTGGGCCCAGCGTCATCCTTGTATTGGTTTTGCTTGGCAGCAGAAACCTCCAACCAGCGCGCCCACAGTTGCAGCAGCTCACGCTCCTCCCGCCCAACCGCGCCATCCACCCACGCCATGCGCCAGCAGGCCTGCAGAAGCACCTCACCACGACCTTGCTGACGAATCAGAGCTGGACGCAAGTTATCCACCGCTGTTTTGCCCCGATTAAACGCCGCGATGGCTTTGCTCTGCCCCTGCGCATCTAGCCCTAAACGCTGCATCTCTGCACGCGCCTGGCGGATATGCGCGGGCAAGACGCGACCACCGCTTTTTGCCAAACGTCCCAGTAACACGAACATCAGCCATTCATCATCAAGGGGAGGCTGTTTAAAAAAACGCTCGCGAATAGCCGCCCACGAGTCGAGCTTCAGGCGGCGATCAACCACTTGCCCTAGCAGTCCGCCCAACAAAGCCCCTGGTATGCTGGCCACTGCCAGCCCAGCAAGAGCTCCTGCAATTGTTACTGGCCAGAGCATTCAGGCATTTACCTCTAACAGCTTCTCGACTTCCGCCAAGCGCTCATGGGTCCCCACATCGACCCAGCAACCCCTAAAATGCTCGCCACTGAGCTTGCCAGCCGACATCGCCTCACGTAGCAACTGCACCAACTTGAAGCTGCCTGGCTGGCAGTTGGCGAACAGTGCAGGCGAAAGCACTGCCATACCGCTATAGGTCAGGGTCGGTTTCCCCTCCTGACGCTCACTGAGCTGCCCACCCTCCAGGCAAAAATCCCCGTTAGGGTGGTGCGGCGGGTTATCGATCATCACCAGATGGGCCAGCCCCGTCAGCGGTTGTTTAAGCTGGGCAAACGGGTAGTCAGTGAAAATATCGCCATTGATCAGCACAAAAGGCTCATCACCCAGCAACGGCAGGGCTTTGAATATTCCGCCGCCAGTTTCCAGGGGCTCCCCCTCACGGGAGTAGGCAATGCTGACCCCGAACTGCGAACCATCACCTAGGTAATCCTCAATTTGCTGCCCCAGCCAAGCATGATTGATGACCAACTCACGGATACCCGCGTCGGCAAGTGCCCGGATGTGGTACTCAATCAGCGGCACGCCCCCAGCCCTAACCAACGGTTTGGGCGTGTGCAAAGTCAGCGGACGCATCCGCTCGCCCTTGCCAGCGGCCAGAATCATCGCCTTCATGCAGGCACCTGCGATTCAACTTTCAGAGAGTCGAGTAACGTCTCTAACTCTGCCAATTCAGGGCGACGAGCCAGTACAGCCTCTATATAAGAGAAGAAACGAGGTACATCGGCGACATACTTGGGCTTACCGTCGCGATGACAGATACGCGAAAAAATACCAATTACCTTCAGGTGGCGCTGAACCCCCATAAGGTCACTGGCGCGGTAAAAGTCTTCAAAATCGGCGTGTACCGCAATTCCGCGCTCCCGGGCCAAGCTCCAGTAGCGTTCCAACCAGCCCCGCACCCGCGCTTCAGGCCAACTGAGGAATGCATCTTTAAATAGACAGGTTATGTCGTACGTGACTGGACCGTAGACCGCATCCTGAAAATCCAGCACACCGGGATTGGGCTCACTGATCATGAGGTTGCGCGGCATATAGTCACGGTGCACAAGGACTTTAGGCTGCGCCAGTGCACTGTCGATCAACAGCTGACTGACCCGCTGCCAAATGGCTGACTGTTCAGCTGTCAGCTCACGCTCCAAATGACGCTGCACATACCACTCTGGGAACAACTGCAATTCGCGGCGCAGCAAAGCATCATCATAAATAGGCAGCGCTGACGTCATCGGTAACTGCTGCAACGCCAGCAGTGCCTGAATTGCATCTTCAAACAGCTCATCTGCGTTTTCGCTGTTGATCACATCCAGATAAGTTTGCCGGCCTAAGTCATTCAGCAGCAGAAAACCACGCTCCAGATCTTGAGCCAGAATCTGCGGCACATTAAGGCCAGCCCCCGCCAAAAGCTCTGCCACATTGACAAAGGGACGGCAGTTTTCCTGCGGAGGCGGTGCATCCATCACGATCAAGCTGGACTGTTCGTGCTGCCAGCGAAAGTAACGACGAAAACTTGCGTCGCTACTGGCGGATGTCAGCGAAGCCCCGGCCAGAGCTTGTGGGCACTGGTCTGGGAACAATTGCGGCAGGCGTTCCTGCAGCCAGTTTTCAATCAGTTTCAAGCGTACATCTGCATCAGGCATTACATGGTCTCCGACGGCGCTAGCCGTTGCGCGGGTCATGCTTTATTATCCAGCATCTTTTGAAGCCCATCGAGAGGCGTGCGGCCTTATCGGCCATAGACGCGCAGGAAGCCCGGAAAAAACAAGATGGCAGTAAAATACCCCGCGTTCCGCAGAAAATTCCCTCTACTGGTCACCGGAGGCATGCTTGCACTCCAACCAGTAGCCATCCCTTTTGCCGTCGCTGCCGAGCAGTTTGATTGCCAGGTTTCCGCCACTGGCGGCTGGGCATGCGCGCCCAAAACCAGCAACGCTGCCCTGCCTGCGCGCCCTGTACAGCGTGACACAGTCGCCAGCAGTTCGGGAGAGAGCGAAGCCAGCTCAGGCAAAAAAGTCGCTCAGACAACTCTGGTAACAGAAAGCCGTGGCAGGGCGTTGGCCTCTCGTAGCGCCGACTACAGCCACCTGGACTGGGTGCCACGTGAACAGTTAACCCCAGCTCAACTTGCTGAGGCTGGCCCTTACTGCTCCGGTGCTTATATCGAGCCGACTCGCCCAGGTATGGACGACAACACGCCGATGAGCCAAGCGCCGATGTACATCTCGGCCAAAGCTTCGCGTTACGAGCAGGAACAGCAGATTGCGACCCTGGCAGGCGACGTTGTAGTTCGCCAGTCAAGCATGCAAGTTGAAGCTGACGAAGCCAACCTGCACCAGGCCGAAAACCTGGGTGAGCTGGTCGGTAACGTTCGCCTGCGCGACAAAGGCGCCCTTGTTGTGGGTGACCGCGCCGAACTGCAACTGGATAACGGTGAAGCCCGCGTCGATAATGCCGAATACGTTCTGCACAAGAGCCATATCCGGGGCAACGCCCTGTATGCCAAACGTGAAGAAAGCGCCATTATTCGCCTCAAAGACGGCACTTATACCAGCTGTGAACCGGGCAGCAACGCTTGGCACCTGAAGGGTAATAACATCACCCTGAACCCAGCCACCGGCTTCGGCACAGCCACGAACGTTACGCTTCGGGTAAAAAATATTCCGGTGTTTTACACCCCGTATATTTACTTCCCGATCGATGACCGTCGTCAGTCCGGCTTCCTGCCGCCGACCATTGCTTCGTCCAGCGACAATGGCCTAACCCTGAAGACGCCGTATTACTTCAACCTGGCGCCTAACTACGACGCCACGTTGTACCCAACCTACATGAGCGACCGCGGCCTGCTGATGGAAGGCGAGTTCCGTTATCTGACCAAGAGCAGTGAAGGTCAGATCGGCGCTGCTTACCTGGATGACAGCAACGACGACCGCAAGCTGCAAACGGGCTACAAAGACCAGCGCTGGATGTACAGCTGGCAGAACACCACCGGTCTCGACTCCCGCCTGCTGGCAGAGGTCGACTACACTGATATCAGTGATGCGTATTACTTCCAAGATCTTGAGTCAGACCTTGGCGTCAGCACCAGAAGCTATGTCGATCAGCGCGGCACCCTTACGTACCGTGGCGACAGCTACACAGCCAAGCTGAACCTGCACGCTTATGAACTGGCCAATATCACTGACGTCACGCCATATGATCGCCTGCCGCAAGTGACTCTGGATGGCACGCTGCCGTTCAATCCCGCCGGACTGAAGTTCGATTACAGTACTGAATATGTGCGGTTTGATCGCGACCTAAGGACAGGCGACTACATCAATGAAGATGGTGTCAACGAAGGCCCATGGTTTGATGAAAGGATCAAAGGCCTGGCCCGTGCTAATGGTGATCGTATCCACGTTGAGCCAAGCATCAGCTTGCCGCTCACCAAGACGTGGGGTTTCATTACTCCGAAGATCAAATACCTGCAAACCAACTACGACCTGGATTTGGATCAGCAGGGCAAGAGAGATATTCTCACTGCAAACCCGAATGACCCCAATACAGCCTACTTAGCCAAGCAAAGTCTTGGGGGCAGCCAAAACCGCGGCGTGGGCATGCTCAGTGTGGACAGCGGTCTGTACTTTGACCGTGACACACAGTATTTCGGCAAAAACTATCGCCAGACTCTGGAACCTCGCCTGTTCTACCTGTACGTACCAAACGAAGACCAGACCGATATTCCAGTATTCGACACCACGGAGAGCAGCTTCAACTATGCCTCGCTGTGGCGTGAAAACCGCTTTACCGGCAAAGACCGTATCGGCGATGAGAACCGCCTGTCGCTGGGTGTCACCAGCCGCTGGATCGAGGAAAACGGCTTTGAGCGCCAACGCGTCAGCGTAGGCCAAGCACTGTATTTTGCTGACCGCAAAGTGCAGATGCCGGGCATCGACTACCGTGACCGCACTGAAGCACAGTCTGACGTTTCCCCGTATGCGTTGGAGTACCTCTATCGTTTCAACCGCGACTGGCGCTTCAGCTCGGACTTCAACTGGGACCCGGATAGCCACCGTACTCGCTCCGGCAGTGCTATGTTCCACTACCAGCCTGAAGATAACGTCAATAAGGTGGTCAACCTTGGGTACCGCTACCGTAACGACACTATGCGTTACGACGAAGCCTCGGGCCAATGGCAGTATGGTGGCGACTATGGCACAGAAGGCAATCCGAACTTCATCAAGGACTACTACAAGATCAACCAGCATGACTTCTCCGTCATCTGGCCGCTGGTTCCGCAGTGGAGTGTGATTTCCCGCTGGCAATACGATTACAGCCGTGACCGTACGCTGGAAGCCTTTGGCGGCTTCGAATACGACAGCTGCTGCTGGAAGCTGCGCCTGATCAGCCGTTACTGGATCGACTACGACGAAGTCAGCCTCGACCCAGCACGGAACGACAAAGGTGATCGCGGCATCTTCCTGCAGATCGTTCTTAAAGGACTCGGTGGTGTGGTCGGCAATAAAGTCGAGTCATTCCTCGACCAAGGCATTCAAGGTTATCGCGCACGTGAAGACAAAGCTTTCTAATTTCGTACGCCCACTGTTGGTGGGCGCCCTGCTTGCAGCAACCGCCGCACAGGCTGAAGTTCGCCCGCTGGACCGGGTCGTGGCCATCGTCGACAACGACGTGATCATGCAGAGCCAGCTCGACACCCGCCTTCGTGAGGTTCAACAGACGATCGCCAAGCGCGGTGCAGAGCTGCCACCTGAGCATGTACTCACCCAGCAGGTGCTTGAGCGCCTGATCATCGAGAACATTCAGCTGCAAATCGGTGAGCGCTCCGGTATCCGTATCGGTGATGAAGAACTGAACCAAGCCATTGGCACCATTGCCCAGCGCAATGGCATGTCGGTGGAGCAGTTCCGCTCCGCGCTGGCAGCAGACGGCTTGTCGTTTGCTGACGCCCGTGACCAAGTTGCCCGCGAGATGATCATCAGCCGCGTACGCCAACGTCGCGTTGCAGAACGCGTGCAGGTGTCAGATCAGGAAGTGCAAAACTTCCTTGCCTCCGACATGGGCAAAATGCAGCTCTCTGAAGAGTTCCGCCTAGCCAACATCCTGATTCCAGTCAGTGATGGTGCATCGCCTCAGGAAATTCAGGCAGCTGAGAGCCAAACCCGCGACCTGTACCAACAGTTGAAACAAGGTGCCGACTTTGCCCAACTGGCGATTGCCCGTTCGGCCAGTGAAACCGCACTGGAAGGCGGCGATATGGGCTGGCGTAAAGCCGGTCAGCTGCCTGCGCCGTTCGACGCCATGATCAGCGCACTTCCGGTTGGTGAGATTACAGAACCGGTTCGTACGCCAGGCGGTTTCATCATTTTGAAAGTGCTAGAAAAGCGCGGTGGCGGCAATCAAGTCCGTGATGAAGTCAGTGTGCGTCATATCCTGATCAAGCCCAGCGAGATTCGTAGCGAAGCCGAAGCCAAGCGTCTGGCTGAACGCCTTTATGAGCGAATCAAGTCCGGTGAAGACTTCGGTGAACTGGCCAAGAGCTACTCCGAAGATCCTGGCTCAGCCCTCAATGGCGGTACGCTGGAGTGGATTGATCCGAATGCACTCGTGCCTGAGTTCCGTGAGGTCATGAACAGCACACCTGCGGGTGAACTGTCCAAACCGTTCAAGAGCCCGTATGGCTGGCACGTACTCGAAGTGTTGGGGCGCCGCGCCACTGACAACAGCACGCAGTTCCGTGAGCAACAGGCGATTTCTGTGCTACGTAACCGCAAGTACGACGAAGAGCTGCAAACTTGGCTCCGCCAGATCCGCGACGAAGCCTACGTCGAGATCAAAATCTGATCATACTGACGCTCCGGCGCCAGCTATAGGCTCAGATATGAAAGCCCGGCTCTTGCATATGCACAGCCGGGCTTTTTTTCGCCACAGCACTACCGTCTACTGTTAATCACTCAGCTGCACTCAACGAGATATCGCAATGACCGCCCCACATCGCTTTGCCCTGACCCCAGGCGAACCTGCTGGCATTGGCCCCGATCTGTGTCTGATGCTTGCCCGGGAAGCTCAACCCCATATTCTGATCGCCATTGCCAGCCGATCACTGCTGGAAGCACGCGCCAAAGAACTGGGCTTGAACATCCAAGTGATTGCGGTTACCCCAGATAACTGGCCCGAGCTACCAGCCGATGCTGGCAGCCTGTATGCCTGGGACACACCGCTGGCATGCCCCGTCAAAGCTGGTCAGCTGGATTCCCGCAATGGCCACTATGTACTGCAAACCCTCACCCGCGCTGCTGAAGGCTGTGTGAAGGGGGATTTCGCGGGGATGATTACCGCCCCTGTACACAAAGGCGTGATCAACGAAGCTGGTATCCCCTTCTCGGGACATACGGAGTTCCTCGCTGACCTGACCCACACCGAGCAAGTCGTGATGATGCTGGCCACCCACGGCCTACGCGTAGCGTTAGTCACAACGCACCTTCCTCTGAAGGACATCGCAGCGGCAATTACAGAAGAGCGCTTGAGCCGGGTAACCCGCATTCTTGATCATGATCTGCGGACTAAGTTTGGCATCGCTCAGCCACGCATTCTGGTCTGCGGCCTGAACCCCCATGCGGGTGAAGGCGGTCATTTGGGCCGGGAAGAAATTGAGGTGATTGAACCCGCGCTGGAACGCCTCCGCGCTGAAGGCATCAACCTGATCGGGCCTCTTCCAGCCGATACGTTGTTTACCCCCAAACATCTGGATCATTGTGATGCAGTCTTGGCCATGTATCACGATCAAGGCCTCCCAGTACTGAAATACAAAGGTTTCGGCGCAGCGGTAAACGTCACCTTAGGCCTCCCCATCATCCGCACCTCAGTGGACCACGGAACAGCACTGGACCTGGCGGGCACGGGAAAAATCGACACTGGCAGCCTGAATGTTGCCCTGCAAACGGCTTACCAGATGGCCGATAGTCAGACAAACACCTGCTGAGCATTCGACTGAGGGCCGCCCACTCCTCAGTCAAAGTACGTAATGCTGTTAAACTGTACGACTTCTCAGTGTCGTTATCTTGCGTCAGCCCCTGAGTCTGGCGCGCCTGGAGCTGTTGCATGTCCGAGTACCAACACCGCGCGCGAAAGCGTTTCGGCCAGAACTTCCTGCATGATGCGGGCGTTATCCACCGCATTCTGCGCGCTATCCATGCCCGTGAAGGCGATCACATGCTGGAAATTGGGCCTGGGCAAGGCGCCCTGACAGAGGGCCTGCTGAGCAGCGGTGCGCAATTGGACGTTATCGAGCTGGACCGTGATCTGGTGCCGATCCTGCTGGCTCAATTTGCCAACAATCCACGTTTTCGCCTGAATCAGGGCGATGCCCTGAAGTTCGACTTTAATCAGCTGAATGCGGGTGAGCGTTCGCTGCGCGTGGTCGGCAACTTGCCCTATAACATCTCCACTCCCCTGATTTTCCATCTGCTCGACAACGCGCACCTCATACGCGACATGCATTTCATGTTGCAAAAGGAAGTGGTCGAACGCCTAGCCGCAGAGCCCGGTGGTGGTGATTGGGGGCGTCTGTCGATCATGGTTCAGTACCATTGCCGTGTCGAACACCTGTTCAACGTCGGCCCCGGCGCTTTTAACCCACCGCCTAAAGTGGACTCAGCCATCGTTCGCCTGGTGCCCCACGAAGTGCTGCCGCATCCAGCCAAAGACCCTCGCCTGCTTGAGCGCGTTGTGCGTGAAGCCTTCAACATGCGCCGCAAAACCCTGCGCAATACGCTGAAGGGCTTACTGTCAGCCGAGCACATCGAATCAGCCGGTGTAGACGGCGGCCTACGCCCGGAACAACTTAACTTGGCAGACTTTGTGCGACTTGCAGACAAACTAGCCGACTTAAACCAAACCACCTGAGCAGCCCAGCCCAGTGAGCTTCCACCCTATGAGTGATTCGCCTTACAACATTGATGTCAGTGTCGTCAGCCGCTATCTGCCAGAGCAGTCTGAACCGGAACAAAGCCGCTTTGCCTTCTCTTACACGGTGACGATTACCAATAATGGAGAACTCGCCGCCCAATTACTTTCACGCCACTGGGTCATTACCAATGGGGATGGGCAGGTACAAGAGGTGCGCGGATCAGGCGTAATCGGCCAGCAACCACTAATTGCGCCGGGTGAGAGTTACACCTACAGCAGCGGCACCTTGATGACCACAAAAGTGGGCATCATGCAGGGCACCTATCAGATGAAGGCTGAAGACGATCACACCTTCAACGCAATCATTGCCCCCTTTCGCTTAGCAGTTCCGGGGGCCCTGCACTAATGGCTACCTATGCAGTAGGGGATATTCAGGGCTGCATCAAGCCTCTGCAGTGCTTACTTGAGCGGGTCGATTTTGACCCAGCTAAGGACAAGTTGTGGTTGGTAGGAGACTTAGTCAATCGCGGCCCAGACTCCCTAGGCACCCTGCGCTACCTCTACAACATCCGCGAGTCGCTGGTTTGTGTACTGGGCAACCACGATCTGCACCTACTGGCAGTGGCGAACAACATCGAGCGCCTGAAGAAAGGTGACACCCTCAAGGAAATCATTGAGGCCCCCGATGCTGCTGACTTACTTGACTGGCTACGCCATCAAAAGCTCCTGCACTACGACGAAGATCGCAACACTGCCTTGGTACACGCAGGCATTCCGCCGCAATGGAGCATAGACAAAGCTTTGCGCCGCGCTGCTGAGGTCGAAGAAGCTCTGCGCGACGACGCTCGGTTTCCGCTGTTTCTCGACGGCATGTACGGCAACGAACCGGCCAAATGGAACGGTGAGCTGCAAGGCGTCAGCCGCCTACGGGTGATCACTAACTACTTCACCCGTATGCGCTTCTGCAAAGCCGATGGCACGCTTGATCTGAAAACCAAAGAAGGTGCCGATAGCGCCCCAGCAGGCTACGCGCCTTGGTTCAGCCATAAACTGCGCAAAACCCGCGAACAACGGATTATTTTTGGCCACTGGGCAGCGCTCGAAGGCCAAGCCAACGAACCCGGCATCGTAGCGCTGGATACGGGCTGCGTATGGGGCGCCAGCATGACCCTGATGAACATAGACAGCGGCATCAAATACAACTGCGACTGTATGGAGCAAGCATGAGCGAGTTCAAACGCATCCCCCCGCAACAAGCCCAAGCCCTGCGCCTGGATGGCGCTGTCGTGGTCGATATCCGCGATCCGCAGAGCTATGCCATGAGCCACATCACTGGTTCAAAGCATCTGGACAACCATTCACTGCATGATTTCATCACCCATGCCGATCTGGATGCCCCGCTGATTGTCGCCTGCTACCACGGTAACTCCAGCCAAAGTGCAGCCGCTTACCTGATCAGTCAGGGCTTTACCGATGTGTACAGCCTCGACGGTGGGTTCGAGTTGTGGCGTACCACTTATCCGAACGACACAGAAAGCGGCGTCTCCGAATAATTTTTTCGGCGCTGCAAACCGCACAGCACAAGGGTTTCAGCGCTGTCAGCCGCGAAGTTTGTCGTTCTTGTTACACCCTCCGCCTTGACCTCTCCGATTCCGAACTATCCTTAAATCAGGCCATCCAAAACAGGTAAGAGCCGGCCATTAGGCATCGGGGATTGGGGCCGCTGGCTCAATGCAATATCGAGCTGGCAATCTAGGGGGAACTTCCGCTGTGTAGTGCAGTGGAGCACCTTGGCACCCGGCCCGCCCCGACCAGGCTTTCAGCATCGAGCGAGGTCAGGTCATGAGCATCTTCAGCCACTTCCAGCAACGTTTCGAAGCCACCCGCCAGGAGGAACTCTCCCTCCAGGAATACCTCGAACTGTGCAAAACCGATCCCAGCGCTTACGCCTCGGCAGCCGAGCGATTGTTGATGGCTATTGGCGAACCTGAGCTAATCGACACAACCCATGACACCCGCTTGTCGCGAATTTTCTCCAACAAGGTGATTCGCCGTTACCCGGCCTTTGCCGACTTCCACGGCATGGAAGAATGCATCGACCAGATCGTCTCCTACTTCCGCCATGCAGCCCAAGGGCTGGAAGAGAAGAAACAGATTCTCTACCTACTCGGCCCGGTCGGTGGTGGTAAGTCCTCGCTGGCGGAAAAGCTCAAACACCTCATTGAGAAAGTGCCCTTCTACGCCATCAAGGGTTCGCCAGTCTTTGAGTCACCACTGGGGCTGTTTAGCGACGCTGAAGACGGCACGATTCTGGAAGAGGATTACGGCATCCCTCGCCGCTATCTGAACAGCATCATGTCCCCGTGGGCAACCAAACGTTTGCAGGAGTTCGGCGGCGATATCAGCAAGTTCCGCGTGGTTAAGCTGTATCCGTCGATTCTCAACCAGATAGCCGTGGCCAAAACCGAGCCCGGAGACGAGAACAACCAAGACATCTCTGCGCTGGTGGGCAAGGTCGATATCCGCAAACTTGAGGACTTCCCACAGAACGATGCCGACGCCTACAGCTACTCCGGCGCCCTGTGCCGGGCCAACCAAGGCCTGATGGAGTTTGTGGAGATGTTTAAAGCGCCGCTCAAGGTGCTGCATCCACTGCTGACTGCCACCCAGGAAGGCAACTACAACAGCACCGAAGGCCTCGGCGCGATCCCCTACAGCGGCATCCTGCTGGCCCACTCTAACGAATCGGAATGGCACAGTTTCCGCAACAACAAGAACAACGAGGCGTTCATCGACCGGATTTACATCGTTAAAGTGCCGTACTGCCTGCGCGTGTCGGATGAGATCAAAATCTACGACAAACTGCTGCTCAACAGTTCCCTGGCCAACGCCCATTGCGCACCAGACACCTTGAAGATGCTGGCGCAGTTCTCCGTACTCAGCCGCCTGAAAGAGCCGGAAAACTCCAACCTCTACTCGAAAATGCGCGTCTATGACGGCGAGAACCTGAAAGACACCGACCCTAAAGCCAAGTCGATTCAGGAATACCGCGACAGCGCCGGTGTCGACGAGGGCATGAACGGCCTGTCGACCCGTTTCGCCTTCAAGATTCTCTCCAAAGTGTTCAACTTCGACCCCCACGAAGTCGCCGCCAACCCTGTACACCTGTTGTATGTGCTGGAACAGCAGATTGAACAGGAACAGTTCCCGGCCGAAGTCCGCGAGCGCTACCTGCGCTTTATCAAGGAATACCTGGCGCCGCGCTACATCGAGTTTATCGGCAAGGAAATCCAGACCGCTTATCTGGAGTCCTACAGCGAATACGGCCAAAACATCTTCGACCGTTATGTCCTGTACGCCGACTTCTGGATTCAGGATCAGGAGTACCGCGACCCGGAAACCGGGGAGATCCTCAACCGCATGGCCCTCAACGAGGAGCTGGAGAAAATCGAGAAGCCGGCAGGCATCAGCAACCCGAAAGACTTCCGCAACGAGATCGTCAACTTCGTCCTGCGCGCCCGCGCCAACAACAACGGCAAGAACCCGTCCTGGCTGAGCTACGAAAAACTGCGGGTGGTGATCGAGAAGAAAATGTTCTCCAACACCGAAGACCTGCTGCCGGTTATCAGCTTCAACGCCAAGGCCAGCAAAGAAGATCAGCAGAAGCACAACGACTTTGTCACACGCATGGTGGAACGCGGCTACACCGACAAGCAGGTCCGCCTGCTTTCCGAGTGGTATCTGCGCGTACGCAAATCGCAGTAATGCGGCCTGACGGTTCCGGCGCCGGACGCCGGAACCGCCTCACCGGCCAGCACCCGCGCACGGAGGACAGGTATGAGCCATGTGATCGACCGTCGCCTAAATGGCAAGAATAAGAGCACGGTAAACCGCCAGCGCTTCCTGCGGCGTTACCGTGAGCACATCAAAAAGGCCGTGGAAGAAGCGGTCACCCGCCGCTCCATTACGGATATGGAGCACGGCGAGCAGATCAGCATTCCCGGGCGCGATATCGACGAGCCCGTGCTGCACCATGGCCAGGGGGGCCGGCAAACCACAGTTCACCCCGGTAACCGTGAATTCACTGCAGGCGAGAACATTCCGAGGCCACAGGGCGGTGGCGGCGGGCAAGGTGCCGGGCAAGCCAGCAATTCCGGCGAAGGCATGGATGAGTTCGTCTTCCAGATCACTCAAGAAGAGTTTCTCGACTTTATGTTCGAGGACCTCGAACTGCCCAATTTAGTAAAACGCCACCTGACCGGCAGCGACACCTTCAAAACCGTACGCGCAGGGATCAGCAACGAAGGCAACCCGTCACGCATCAATATCGTCCGCACCTTGCGCTCAGCCCACGCCCGCCGTATTGCCCTGTCCGGCAGCAGCCGGCAGAAGCTCAAACAGGCCAAAGCCGAGCTGGAGCGCCTGCTGCGCGAGGAGCCGGACAACCTCAACGACATTCAAGCGCTTGAGCAGGAGTGCGAAAAACTGCGCACGCGGATCAACCGCATCCCTTTCCTCGACACCTTCGACCTCAAGTACAACCTGCTGGTAAAGCACCCAACGCCCAGCTCGAAAGCTGTGATGTTCTGCCTGATGGACGTGTCCGGCTCGATGACCCAATCAACCAAGGACATCGCAAAACGCTTCTTCATCCTGCTGTATCTGTTCCTGCAGCGTAACTACGAAAAAATCGAAGTGGTCTTTATCCGCCATCACACCAGCGCCCGTGAGGTGGATGAAGAAGAGTTTTTCTATTCCCGCGAGACCGGCGGGACAATCGTTTCCAGCGCGCTGAAGCTAATGCAGGAGGTCATGGCTGAGCGCTATCCCATCACCGAATGGAATATCTATGCCGCCCAAGCCTCCGACGGCGATAACTGGAATGATGACTCCCCCGTATGCCGGGACATACTGATTAAACAGATCATGCCGTTTGTGCAGTACTTCACCTACGTGGAAATCACGCCACGCGAGCACCAGGCCTTGTGGCACGAGTATGAAAGGGTGAGCGAAGCTTTCTCCGACTCATTCGCCCAGCAGCAGCTGGTCTCTGCAGCCGACATCTACCCGGTATTCCGCAATCTGTTTCAGCGGAGGATCGCGTCATGAAAGACGCTACTAAGCCGCGTCAGCCAATTTCTACCGGCTCAGAATGGACCTTCGAGCTGATCCGCGAATACGACCAGGCCATCGGCCAACTGGCGGCACGTTACGGACTGGACACCTACCCCAACCAAATTGAGGTGATCACTGCCGAGCAGATGATGGACGCCTACGCCTCCGTCGGCATGCCACTGGGTTATCACCACTGGTCTTACGGCAAACACTTCCTGCACACAGAGAAAGGCTACAAGCGCGGGCAAATGGGGCTGGCTTACGAAATCGTGATCAACTCCGATCCGTGCATCGCCTATCTGATGGAAGAAAACACCATCTGTATGCAGGCGCTGGTGATTGCCCACGCCTGCTACGGCCACAACAGCTTCTTCAAGGGCAATTACCTGTTCCGCACCTGGACGGATGCCAGCTCGATCATCGACTACCTAGTCTTCGCCAAGCAGTACATCACCCAATGCGAAGAGCGTTATGGCATTGATGCCGTGGAGGAGCTGCTGGACTCCTGCCACGCCCTGATGAACTACGGCGTAGACCGCTACAAACGCCCCTACCCGATATCCGCCGAAGAAGAACGGCGGCGCATGCAAGAACGCGAAGAGCACCTGCAACGGCAGATCAACGACCTCTGGCGCACCATTCCAAAAGGTGCAAGCAAAACAGACGAGACTGACACCAGCCGCTTCCCTGCCGAGCCCCAAGAGAACATCCTCTATTTTCTAGAGAAGCACGCCCCGCTGCTGGAGCCCTGGCAGCGTGAAGTCATTCGTATCGTGCGCAAGATCGCCCAATATTTTTATCCACAACGGCAAACCCAGGTCATGAACGAAGGCTGGGCGACCTTCTGGCACTACACCCTGATGAATGACCTGTATGACGAAGGCTTGGTGACTGACGGCTTCATGATGGAGTTTCTGCAATCCCATACCAGCGTCGTCTATCAACCGCCCTTCGATAGCCCTTACTACAGCGGCATTAACCCCTACGCGCTGGGCTTTGCCATGTACCGCGATATTCGCCGCATCTGCGAAGAGCCAACGGATGAAGACCGCCTCTGGTTCCCGGATATTGCAGGCAGCGACTGGCTGAGCACACTGAAATTCGCCATGAAGAGCTTCAAGGATGAAAGCTTCATCCTGCAGTACCTGTCACCCAAGGTCATCCGCGACCTCAAGTTGTTCAGCGTGCTGGATGACGACCGCATGAGCCATCTTCACGTTCCTGCCATCCATGATGAAGCTGGCTATCACAGCATCCGCGAGTCGTTGGCCGCCCAATACAATCTCGGCAACCGCGAGCCCAACGTACAAATCTGGAGCATCGACCGCCGTGGTGACCGCTCACTTACCCTTCGCCACCAACAACATGATCGCAAACCCCTAGGCAGCTCCACAGACGAAGTACTCAAACATCTGCATAGGCTGTGGGGCTTCAATATTCATCTGGAGATTTATCAGGGCGATCAGTTGACAGACACACGGCACATCCCACCCAAACCTGCCACCGAAAGCGCTACCGACTATCTGCGATTTGATCCGTTCCCGCCGCCCGTTTGATCGGTTGGCAGCAAGGCCCAGGCACAACCCGCCGATAATCACGTGCTGTGCTGGTTCAATGAGCACACTGCGCCTCCGGAGCAGCTCGGGCCCTATCAGGCCTTACACCGCCTGAAATCGCTCTCCGCCACCTTGCGTGTGCAGCTGCGTGACAGCCAACAGCGCATCCTCTGGGAGGGACAAATCGAAACGCCGCTCAGTCCAGAAAACGACCGCGCGGCCTTCCTGGATCAGGCGGTCCAAAACCTCATGAATGAATTACCCCGCTCCGGCAGCTGAACAACCAGCAGGCAAGTGCCTCCGTAAGCCGTTATCCTGTGCACTTCGGAGGACACACCATGCAGATTTACAAAGTCGGCGGCGCCGTGCGCGACCGCCTGTTGCACAAACCCGTGACCGACATCGACTGGGTTGTTGTCGGCGCCACTGCCGAGCAAATGCTTGAGCAGGGCTACAAACCCGTTGGCTCGGACTTCCCGGTATTTCTGCACCCGAAAAGTGGCGAAGAATATGCACTGGCCCGCACCGAGCGCAAAAGCGGCCATGGCTACGGCGGCTTCACCTTTCATGCCAGCCCGGAGGTAACACTGGAAGAAGACCTGATCCGCCGCGACCTGACCGTCAATGCCATGGCCGAGGATGAACACGGCAACATAACCGACCCTTACGGCGGCCAACGTGACCTTGAAGCCCGCTTGCTGCGCCATGTTTCCCCGGCCTTTAGCGAAGACCCGCTGCGCGTACTGCGGGTTGCACGCTTTGCTGCACGCTATGCACCGCTCGGGTTCCGCGTTGCGGATGAAACCCTAGTACTAATGCGCGAGCTGAGCGAATCCGGCGAGCTGGAAGCCCTGACACCTGAGCGCAGCTGGAAAGAAATCTCCCGCGCCCTGATGGAGCCCCGGCCCGATGTGTTTATTCAAGTGCTGCGCGACTGCGGCGCCCTGAACGTTCTACTGCCGGAAGTCGACCGTTTGTTCGGCGTGCCGCAGCCACCGACCCATCACCCGGAAATCGATACCGGCGAGCACACCCTCAGTGTCTTGCGTCAATGCGTCGAGCATCAGCAGCCGCTGACAGTGCGCTGGGCATGCCTGCTGCATGATGTGGGCAAAGGCCTGACACCCGAGGCCGAATGGCCCCGTCATATTGCTCACGAGCACCGAGGACTGAAGCTTGTCACTGCAATCAATCAGCGCTGCAAGGCGCCAAAAGACTGCCAAGAGCTAGCCCTGAAAGTCTGCGAATTCCATACCCACGGTCACCGTGCCCTGGAGCTTAAGGCGGCAACCTTGCTCAAGCTCCTGCAGAACTTCGACGTATTCCGTCGCCCACAGCGCTTTGAGGAGTTCGTCGCCGCCTGCGAAATGGACGCACGGGGCCGTCTTGGCCTTGAACATCGTGAATATCCACAAGCAGCATATCTGCGAGCAGCTATGCATGCTGCCCGAGAGGTTTCAGTCAAACCCTTACTTGATCAAGGGTACAAAGGCCCTGAATTAGGTGAAGCTTTGGATAAAGCGCGCTTAGACGCTCTCCAAGCGTTTCGCACCCAACACCTAAAGTCCTGAGCGCACCCAGCACCAGCTGGCTTGCTGCCTTGGCCAAATCGCTCCAAAACGGTCAAAAATACGACTTTTCCTATTTATTTATCGACATAAAGTCATTTTTTTGCCATTAAACAGCCATCTTCGAGACTTCCGTACAGAACCTAATCACATTTTCACCTCTCTAATGGGCCACAACGCCACGACACGCGTGCAAAGGCAGCATTGGAGTTTCCGAGTTGATTTCCCCACACTCACTGGCTAGGACGGCCCTCGCGACGGCGCTGTATGCTGCTCTAAGCACCTCGGCAATCGCTGCACCAGCCGACCCGCCCTGTGAAAACCGCGCGCAGTGCCGCTCTTTGCATGCCGCTCAGGTCGTGCTGGGCATTATTAATTACGCGCGCTGGCCAGCCCTGCCTAAACCGCTGACCCTGTGCATCGTGGGCGCCACAGAGTACGCCGATAAGCTCTGGCAAAATCAGCCCCTCACGTCCCGCTACGACATCCGGACAAAACGACTGCTAATCGACAACCCCCAACTGGCAACCGAATGTAACGCGGTCTACCTGGGGGCGGCCGCACCTGCCAAGCGTCAGAAGCTATTCCAGATACTGTCCGACATTCCTGTACTCACTATCAGTGAACATAACCAGGGATGCAGCCAAGGCAGCATGTTTTGCCTGAAAGTGATTGATAGCAACGTTGGTTTTCAGATCAACCTGGATGCCATCGCCCGCAGCGGTATCCGCATTCATCCCAATGTTCTGCAACTTGGCAAACGCGCAGGGACGCAGCCATGAACAGACGTAAGCCCATACCCACACAACCAAGCCCCAGCCTTCGCCGCCTGATGGACCGGGCACATCTGCGACTCACCTTGCTAGCAATCAGCCTAACCTGTTTGCCACTGGTGCTGATCAGCCTGATAACCCTCAGCAGTTATGCGACTCAGAACCTGCAACTGATTGCCCGCTCCATGGCGTACAGTCTGGGACCAGCCGTTATATTCAAGGACAGAGAGGCCGTACAGGAAGCCCTCAACCAAGTACTAGAGACCGAAGACGTCGCACAGGTTTCCGTCTATGACGAGCACGGTCACCTGCTCGCCAGCCGGGAAGCCAATCGTCGCCGAGTGCTCAGTGCCCTAGAGGATCTGACTGCAGATTTGCTGCTGTCTGGCGAACTGACTCACACCATCACAGATCATGATGCTGTCATCGGCAAGCTGCACATTCGCGGCCAAGGCTCCAGCATGCTGCAATACCTGTTCTATGGTCTGATTGGTCTGCTGGCCAGCCTGGCGCTGAGTACGGTGGGAGCCGTCTATGCATCCAAACGTATGCAGCGGGTCATCACACGTCCCTTGCGACACCTGTCGTTACTGGCCCATAGCATCTCAATGGACCGCAAGTTCAATCAGCGCGTACCTGCAACTCAGATTGAGGAATTCAACGATCTGGCCGATGACTTCAACAGCCTGCTGGACCAGCTCGAAGCCTGGCAGCACCAGCTGGAGTCAGAAAAAGCCACACTGGCCCACAAAGCCAGCCACGACGCCCTAACCGGGCTGCCCAATCGTGCGTTTTTTAATACCCGGCTGCTGGAGGCGATTCGTGAGTCCCGCAGCGCCAAGAGCTCAATTGCCGTGATGTTTCTCGACAGCAACCGCTTCAAAGAAATCAACGATCAGTTGGGGCATGCCGCTGGCGATACAGTGCTGACCGCCATCGCTCGCCGTTTACAAGCTCAGCTGCGCGAAGATGATGTGGTTGCCCGCTTGGGCGGTGATGAGTTCGCCGTACTGCTCAAGCCTATCTTCAGTGAAGATGACGCAGGCCTAATTGCGGATAAAATAAACGCCAGCATGCTGGAGCCGATCCAGCTGGATGATGGCCGCACAATCTGCACCTCTTTGAGTATTGGTATCGCCATGTACCCACAGCATGCTGACACCCCGGAAGGCTTACTGCATCGGGCGGATGCTGCTATGTATAAAGCCAAACGCAACCAGCATGGACACAACTTGGCCTGACGCATTTGCGCGTCACAACGGGTCAACAGCTAACAAGGAGAGGCATTTTGCACCGTCTTTTTTCCTGCCTGTTTTTCCCTTTTGTTCTTGCAACGCTCACCGGTTGTCAGAGCCCAGGCCTTAGCCAGCAGCAGACAGAGCTTCTGCAATATGAGGGCTTCACGCTGACGGATGACGGCTGGGAGCTGAATATGTCAGCCAAACTACTATTTCCCCTCAACTCTGACCAGTTGTCGGCAGAGATGAACACCCGCATCACCCATATCACCCAGCAATTGCTGAGTATTGGCATTGATCACGCCCGCCTCGAAGGTCACGCGGATAGCACCGGCACACCAGCATACAATGAAGAACTGTCGACGCGACGCGCCAACAGCGTAGCCCAGGCCATGATCAACGCTGGCATGAGCGAAGAAAAGATCAGCGTGCGCGGCATGGGCATCACCAAACCGGTGCATGACAACAGCACAGCACAAGGCCGCCGGGAGAATCGCCGGGTGGTAATCATCATTGATCCCAGCAACTGACGACTGGCGGGCCTCAACCCACGCGTGTACAGGTATCTAGCAAGGCTTGCGGGGTCAATTGCTGAGCCCTCCAACAGAAAGCGGCTGGCCACAGCTTCTGGGCAATCTCAGCCTCCTGCCAAAGCTGCCCGAAACTGCGCTGCTGCTCAGGGTGCAGCACATCTGGTACCAGCAAGGACAACGGCCAAAGGACAAAGGCGTTTTTTAGAATTTCTGCGCGAGGCAGGATTAATCCATCGAAGTTACCCACCAGATCGCCGAACATCAACACATCTATATCCAGCGGCAATCCTTTGCGGTCCGGCGCATAGCGGCCATTATCAGCCTCAATAAACTTCAGCCGACGATCCAGCTCCCCCAGCGGCAAAGCACTATTGCCTGACACCACAAGATTGAAAAACGGCCCACTTTTAATACCCACCGGCTCGCTTTCGAACACGGGCGAACAGCGCATATCCGTCAACAGCCCGGCAAGCGCATCTAACCCGGCACGCAAGTGAGTCTCTCGCTCGATATTGCTGCCAAGGCCCAACAACACAGGAGTTAGCGACATCCGCGCTCAATCTCCACGCCGACACCACCCACGGCGGCTGGTACTGCACCTGGCTTAGTCAGCTTCAGGCGCACCCACGGGATCTGGAACTCGCTCATCAGCAACTCGGCCAAACGCTCAGCAAACGTCTCTACCAAAATAAACTGCGACTCACTGGCGAAGGCCTGGATACGCAGGGAAACCTGGGCATAATCCAGCGCCTTGCTCAAATCGTCCCCTGCGGCGGCTGGGCGGTTATCCCACCCCAGATACAAATCCAAGCGCAGACACTGGCGGATGGTGCGTTCCCAGTCGTAAGCACCAATCACCGTGTCGACTTCAAGGCCTTCGATAAAAACTGTGTCCAACAATACTCTCCACGGCACGACAATCTGATCGTACCTCGCTAGAATCAGGGCTCCCTCGCCCGGAATGGATACCATGTTTTGGCTGTTGGCGACTTTCGCCTACCTGCTCGGCTCGTTGTCGTTCGCCATTCTGCTCAGCCAACTGGCCGGCGGGCCAGATCCGCGCGCCAGCGGTTCAGGCAACCCAGGCGCTACCAATATGCTCAGAGTAGCGGGAAAACGCCTCGCCGTTTTTACTCTGATTGGCGACCTGTTCAAAGGCCTTTTGCCTATTTTGCTCGCTAAACTGGCTAACCTAAGCCTGCAAGAGCAAGCCTGGATTGGCCTCGCAGCCGTTATCGGCCACCTGTACCCACTTTATTTCAACTTCCGAGGAGGCAAAGGCGTAGCCACTGCCGCCGGCATGCTACTAGGCCTGTACCCTCCAGCCGCCTTACTCGCCCTAGCCAGCTGGGCCCTGGTGTTTGTGCTCACACGCACCAGCTCACTCGCGGCCCTGATCGCTACACCGCTAACCCTGCCACTGCTAGCTTGGCAGCAACCCGCGGCACTCTTGCCAGTCTGTGTATTATGCGGACTGATCGTCTGGCGGCACCGCAGCAATTTACGTGATCTGTTTGCCGGGCGTGAGCGACATTTCTGAACAGACCAAATGAGCACCGCTCACCTTAGCCTCAAATAGCCGGCAACTGCTCCATTGGCCAACGTGCCTGAACCTTGATCCCCAAATCTTCCTGCTGCCCGGCCAGCAGCCGCTGACAGCCCGCGTAAGCGATCATCGCGCCGTTATCTGTACAAAACGCCGGACGCGCGTAGAACACTTCACCGTTCAACTCACCGAGCATCTTTTCCAGAGACTGCCGCAGCGCCTTGTTGGCGCTCACACCGCCAGCGATCACTAGATTATTTAATCCGGTCTGTTTAAGTGCACGTCGGCACTTGATCGTCAGCGTATCGACCACCGCATCTTGGAAGGCCAAAGCAATGTCGCTGCGGGTTTGCTCACTGTTATCCCCTTCAGCCTGACACTGCTGCCAGGTATTCAGAGTGAACGTCTTCAAACCACTAAAACTGAACTCCAGGCCCGGACGATCCGTCATTGGACGCGGAAACTTAAAGCGCCCCGGCGTGCCGTCCTGAGCCAGACGAGCAATTTCAGGCCCCCCCGGATAACGCAACCCCATCAGCTTGGCGGTTTTATCAAAAGCTTCCCCGGCGGCATCATCCAACGACTCGCCGAGCAACTGATAATGGCCAATGCCATCCACGCGAACCAGCTGAGTGTGTCCACCGGAAACCAACAATGCGACGAACGGGAATGCCGGCGGTTGATCCTCCAGCATCGGCGCCAAAAGATGTCCCTCCATATGGTGAACACCAAGGGCAGGAATACCCCAGGCAAACGCTAGGGCTTGGGCGCAGGAGGCACCAACCAGCAGCGCACCGACCAGCCCTGGCCCCGCCGTATAGGCTACTGCGTCAATGTCTTCAGGCTTTCGCTGCGCCTGTTCCAGCACCTGCCGAATCAACGGCAACATGCGTTTTACGTGGTCTCGGGAGGCCAACTCAGGCACGACACCACCGTAAACACGGTGCAGATCGATCTGACTAAACAGCGCATCGCCGAGCAGGCCATGCTCGCTGTCATAAAGCGCGACACCTGTCTCGTCGCAAGAGGTTTCCAATCCCAGAACCAGCATGGGCAGTGCCTTCGTAGTAAAGTGTGCAACTAATGAGGCCGCGCATGATAATGGCCCGCAGCATGGCCCGGCCAGCGCTTTTCGCCGAGAGGCTTTGCATTCCTCATAACAAGGCGGTAATATCCGCAACCCTTAAAAACTACGTTCTCCAGCACCACTTGCCAGGAGTAACGTTACCCCCGGTAAAGAAAAAGGTACGCCCTGGATGCCAGCCGTCAAAGTTAAAGAGAACGAACCCTTCGACGTAGCTCTGCGTCGTTTCAAGCGCTCCTGCGAAAAAGCCGGTATTCTGGCTGAAGTTCGCAGCCGTGAATTCTACGAGAAGCCGACCGCTGAGCGTAAGCGTAAAGCCGCTGCCGCTGTTAAGCGTCACGCTAAGAAAGTGCAGCGCGAACAGCGCCGCAGCGTTCGCCTGTACTAATCAGTACTCGCGCAACGAACGAACCCGGCTCCGGCCGGGTTTCGCTTTTAGACTCCGCATCATTTCAGTGATCGCGGGGTCTTTTAGTTTCTGCATTTCTCTGTTCTGCCAGCGCACAGAGCAGTATCCTGAGTCCCTATGGCCGGCCTAATTCCACAGTCTTTTATCGATGATCTGCTCAACCGCACCGACATCGTCGACGTGGTCGCTTCGCGTGTCCAACTGAAAAAAGCTGGCAAGAACTACACAGCTTGCTGCCCGTTCCACAAAGAGAAAACCCCCTCGTTCAGCGTCAGCCCGGACAAACAGTTCTACTACTGCTTTGGTTGCGGCGCCGGCGGAAACGCCTTGGGGTTCATCATGGACCACGACCAGCTGGACTTCCCCCAGGCCATTGAAGAGCTGGCAAAGCGCGCCGGCATGGAAATCCCCCGGGAAGAAGGCGGACGCAACAGTAAACCGCGCCAGCCAACGGACTCACCGCTTTACCCGCTGCTCGCTGCAGCCGCCGAATACTACAAGCAAGCCCTCAAGAGCCACCCACAACGCAAAGCCGCCGTGGACTACCTAAAGGGTCGCGGCCTTTCCGGTGAAATCGCCCGGGACTTCGGCATGGGCTTTGCCCCACCCGGCTGGGACAACCTGCGCAAACACTTAGGCGGAGATACGCTGCAACATAAAGCCATGATCGACGCCGGCCTGCTGGTTGAAAACGCCGAGACAGGCAAACAGTACGACCGCTTCCGCGACCGCATCATGTTCCCGATCCGCGATACTCGCGGGCGCGTCATCGCCTTTGGTGGTCGAGTCTTGGGCGACGAGAAGCCCAAATACCTGAACTCCCCGGAAACCCCGGTATTCCATAAAGGCCAGGAGCTGTACGGCCTGTTCGAAGCGCGCAAGCACAATCGCAACCTTGATGAAATCATGGTTGTGGAAGGCTACATGGACGTTATCGCCCTCGCCCAACAAGGCCTGCGCAATGCCGTTGCCACACTCGGTACCGCCACCAGCGAAGAACATCTCAAGCGCCTGTTCCGCCTCGTGCCAAACGTCCTCTTTTGTTTCGACGGCGACACCGCCGGACGCAACGCAGCCTGGCGCGCACTGGAAGCCACACTGCCCAACCTGCAAGATGGCCGCCGCGCACGCTTTCTCTTTTTGCCAGATGGCGAAGACCCGGACACCCTAGTACGCCAAGAAGGCACCGAGGCCTTCCGCCTGCGCATCAATCAGCAAGCGCAACCACTGGCCGACTACTTCTTCCAGCACCTATGCGAAGAAGCAGACCCCAGCTCACTAGAAGGCAAGGCGCACCTAACCACCCTAGCCGCCCCACTGATTGAAAAGATCCCAGGCAACACACTGCGCGCCCTGATGCGCCAGCGCCTCAGTCAGATTACCGGCCTTACCAGCCAGGCACTCGATGAACTGACACCACCAAGCCAGGCCACCCCCACCCCGAGCACACCCTCCGGGCATGACTACCCCGACTACTCGGACATGCCAGACAGCGCCTTCTACGAAGCAGAAGCTAGCCACAGCGACTACATGCAGCCAATCCCGACGCCTGAGTTCGACAGCGGCAACTTTAAAAGCAAGGGAAAAGGCAAGGGCGAATGGAGGAAGGAAGGCGGCAAGTGGACCAAAAAAGGCGACTTCACACCTCGCCAGCCGCGCACCGCCATCAGTGTTGAATCACCGCACCTAGCCGCCCTGCGCACCCTACTGCACCACCCACAGCTGGCGCAGAAAGTCGAAGATGTTAGCCACTTCGCAGCCGAAGACGACACCTACGCACAACTGCTGGTCGCCTTGCTGGGCGCGCTACAGAAAAATCCGAATTTGCGTTCCCTGCAGCTCATTGCACGCTGGCACGGCACCGAACAAGGGCGACTGCTTCGCGCTATAGCGGAAAAGGAATGGTTAATTTCAGATGACAACCTTGAACAACAGTTTTTCGACACTATAAATAGATTAGTCGACCGTCAGCGTGAGCGCAGCCTGGAACATTTATTGCGCAAAGCGCGTCAAAGCGAGCTAAGCGCGGAAGAAAAAGACCAGCTGCGAAACCTGCTTACCCGCAACTCTGTTGGGGATATCCCGCGCCCAACTGGCGCATAAGTATGTAACTCGGGTATAATCCTCCGCTTGTTTTTTGCCCGCCAAGACCTTCAATGGATAGGGTGTTATGTCCGGAAAAGCGCAACAGCAATCTCGTTTGAAAGAATTGATCAGCCGTGGACGTGAGCAGGGTTACCTGACTTACGCGGAGGTCAATGACCACTTGCCGGAGGATATTTCCGACCCGGAACAGGTGGAAGACATCATCCGCATGATCAACGACATGGGGATCAACGTATTCGAGACTGCCCCGGATGCGGATGCCCTGTTGTTGGCCGAAGCCGATACTGATGAAGCAGCCGCCGAAGAGGCAGCCGCTGCACTCGCAGCCGTCGAAACCGATATTGGTCGCACCACTGACCCAGTGCGCATGTACATGCGCGAAATGGGTACCGTGGAACTGCTGACCCGCGAAGGCGAAATTGAAATCGCCAAACGCATCGAAGAAGGTATCCGCGAAGTAATGGGAGCCATCTCCCACTTCCCAGGTACAGTCGACAGCATTCTCGCCGAATACAACCGCGTCACCACCGAAGGTGGTCGCCTGGTTGAAGTCCTCAGTGGTTACATCGACCCGGATGACGGCACCCTGCCAGCCGAAACAGCAGCACCTGTCCCACTGAAAGACGGTGAAGCCGCCGAAGAAAGCGACGACGAAGAAGCCGACGAAGAAGCCTCCGACGACGAAGACGAAGGCGACGGCGGCCCAGACCCGGAAGAAGCGCAACGCCGCTTTGCCGCAGTAGCTGAAGCACTCGAAGCCGCCAAAAAGGCACTGAAAAAGAACGGCCGCAGCAGCAAGCAGGGTATCGCTGCCCTGAACGAGCTGGCCGACCTCTTCATGCCAATTAAGCTCGTACCGAAACAGTACGACACCCTGGTTGCTCATGTTCGCAGCGCCCTGGAGCGCCTGCGTGCTCAGGAACGCGCCATCATGCAACTGTGCGTGCGTGATGCCCGCATGCCGCGCGCCGACTTCCTGCGCCTGTTCCCAGGCAACGAAATCGACGAAAGCTGGGCCGACCAGCTGGCCAAAGGCAAAGCTAAATACGCTGAAGCCATTGGCAACCTGAAAGAAGACATCCAGCGCTGCCAGCAAAAACTGATCGCACTGGAAGCCGAGACCGAACTCAGCCTGGCTGAGATCAAAGACATCAACCGTCGCATGTCCATCGGTGAGGCCAAAGCCCGCCGCGCAAAGAAAGAGATGGTTGAAGCGAACCTGCGTCTGGTGATCTCCATCGCCAAGAAGTACACCAACCGCGGTTTGCAGTTCCTCGACCTGATTCAGGAAGGCAACATCGGCCTGATGAAAGCGGTGGACAAGTTCGAATACCGTCGCGGCTACAAGTTCTCCACCTACGCCACCTGGTGGATTCGCCAGGCGATCACTCGCTCCATTGCTGACCAGGCACGGACCATCCGTATCCCGGTACACATGATCGAGACGATCAACAAACTCAACCGTATTTCCCGCCAGATGCTGCAGGAAATGGGTCGCGAGCCGACCCCGGAAGAGCTGGGCGAACGCATGGAAATGCCAGAGGACAAAATCCGCAAGGTATTGAAGATCGCCAAAGAGCCGATCTCCATGGAAACCCCGATCGGCGACGACGAAGATTCGCATCTGGGCGACTTCATCGAGGACTCCACCATGCAATCGCCAATCGACGTGGCGACCGTGGAAAGCCTCAAAGAAGCCACCCGCGAAGTACTCTCCGGCCTCACCGCCCGTGAAGCCAAAGTACTGCGCATGCGCTTCGGCATCGACATGAACACCGACCACACCCTTGAGGAAGTCGGTAAACAGTTCGATGTAACCCGCGAACGTATCCGTCAGATCGAGGCCAAGGCCCTACGCAAACTGCGTCACCCGACGCGTAGCGAGCACCTTCGCTCCTTCCTCGACGAGTAACACCAAAACCCCGGCACTGCCGGGGTTTTGCTTTATGGGCCAGTCGTTTTTAAATCGTGCCTGCCGCACAAAACTAATTACATCAACGCTTTAGCTTGGCTATCGGCAAATCACCTCGCTATAATCCCCCGACCCCTGAGGGCCTATAGCTCAGTCGGTTAGAGCAGAGGACTCATAATCCTTTGGTCCACGGTTCGAGTCCGTGTGGGCCCACCATATAAAACAACGACTTAGGCCAGCCACTGCGCTGGCCTTTTGTCGTTTTGGGGCTGAATAAAAAATTTGCGTACCGTTTTGCGTACCGTTTCATTTTTGCTGCTTTGGAGCTCAGCAAAACTGCCCCACTCGCAGATTGACACTCAGGTAGCACTCCAATAGGTTTGTGCTCCCCTTCTAAAGGGGACGGAATTGGCGTTCCGGTCTGAGACAGGGCTAAGCAAGGCTTAGCTCTGAGCATGGCTGTGTCTTTATGGGCGGGCCGTGCGGGGCATCTTCGGATGCGCCGGCCCTCAGACCGGTACGCCAACCCGTGCGGTCTGCTCACCCAGTTGGCGTTGGGTGGCAGAACTAATCCGTTCTGAGGATCACACCATGAATGAAACCAACACCTCCCCTACCGAGACCACCGAGTCTTGTACCGGTAGCAGTCATGCCGATACCGGCACAATCGATGGCTTCACCCCGCTGCATAGCAGTGACCCTCTCTGCGTTATCGGCTACCCCAGCAATACAGCTGCACCCGATCTTTACGATACCGCAACGCATCGTCACTCCGCCGTCCTTGGAGTGCTTTGTGTACTCAGCAGCGCGCCAGACCTGAACGAACTAAGCACTTCGAGCCTGCAGAACTGCATCCAAGCCATTCGCATCCTCAGTGAGGATGCAGCTGCCCTCTATGCCGGCGCCTGGCAAGCGCTGCGGAAAGAGCGTTACTAGCCTCTTGCGAAAGGAGCAGGCCCTACTCGCTTGCTCCTTTTGAAGAAAGCTCTGCTTCAAATCGCTCTACAAAGTCGACAAGCCCCATACCCAGCGCATGGCAGATGTCACGGAGTTGAACGAGATCAATCCGGCGCAAGCCGCGCTCGATATCGCTGGCAAAAGACTGCGGGCGATCCAACGCCTTAGCGAACTCCGCCTGGGTCAGACCCGCCTCTACTCGGCACTGCTTTAGCAGTCTGAGCAGCACCAGGTTCTCATCCCGATACACTGACTTTTCCAACGGGTACACCTCACGCTTGACAAGCCGCCAAGGGTATATCTAATCTACAGATATCTGATTTACAGATTATCTGGATATCGGTTCAAGGAGCTTTTCATGAATACCCTCACCAACAAACCACCGATCAATTCGGAAATCCTGTTCGTGCTCGACAAGCAAGCACTGCAGACCAGGATCGAACTTGGCTCACTGCTCCGCACGCTCGGGGCACCAACCGCCTTGGCTCAAGCTGCAGCTTCGGCGTGGGGGGACGAGCTCCTAATTGAAGATGATCCTGAGTCAGGATCACCGCTGTACTACTTGCCATTACAGCTAGCCGCAGACTTTATCGATCTGATCCTTGACCAGCTAGGTCCAGATGCCAGAGCAGATGCCGTGCGATTCCGGGATGCCAGCCGATCTCTGGAAGCTAGCGCCAACACGATTTCCAGGCTGAAAAACACCAAACCCCACGTCTACGCGGCATGGTTGCAATGGATGTACTCTGATGAGGCCAAGCAAACAATGCACAAGATCCTCAGCAGACAGCATCAACGCCCACCGGCCACCTCCCCCAACCATGCAGCTCCGGGAGGCCAGTAATCCGATGCGCGCAACCAAAATCAAAATCCAGGGTCTGTCGATTCCGAGTCTGATCAGCAGCGACAATGAGCGTTACTGGCCGATACGCCCCATTTGCGAAGCTATGGGTCTTAACTGGCATGCTCAAGCCGCCAAACTGCAGCCCCCTCGCTACAGCCCGACCGAGCATGACGTTGCCCTGCCTGGGGAACCACTGCTGAAACGAATGCTGTGCCTGCCACAGCTAGAGTTTGAGTTTTGGTTGAAAAGCCTTAGCTCGCGAAAGGTATCCCCTGCCGCTCGCTTACGACTCGCTCAGCTGCGCGCGCACTTTTTTGGTGAGCCCACGTCGATGGCAGCATCGACACCGCCGACTGCAACAGCAGCACCGGCAGTTCTGAAGCGGATTCTGAATTGGCGAGCGCAACAAGCTGAGCCAGGAAAGCGTAAAACCATGCTCAAAGAGCTCGCCGAACAGTTCAGTGTGAAAAACGGTTTTGAAATTGCTGATGTCCAAGAGCACCAACTGCGCGGCGCAGTAGCTTCGCTTAGTACGATCATCTATCAGCATGATCGCTCGAAAATGCCGAGTCAGATGCCCGTATCGGCTCGGGTCGATTCGATCATCAAATCCATCGTAGACGCCCGCCCTCAGCGCATTCACCTGCTCGACTCTGACTTCGCGGCTCTGCTGTGCAGTATTGAACTGGAGGGACAACATCACAGCAACGCACAGCACGAACAGCCCTAGCCAGCGACGTCGCTTCGATCAGGTAGTTCTCACCGCTCTTGGTCGTGACCGCTAACCCTTTGTCACCCAACGAGAAGGTGGCCGCTTGCGCGCCAAACAGGCGCATCAACCAGTGAGGGGCGACATCTATCGATGAGGATTCAGCAGTCATAGTCAGCCTGTGAGCGTGTGTCAGCGAGAGACACACTGAGCGCCTTGTCTATTCAAGCGAGCTCGACCTCTCAAGGCTGGTCGATTGGCCATCGTCATTGCGACCGACGATGCCGGTCATGCCTTCGTCGATGGGAATGACCGTGGTGGTGCGGTAGCCGCGGAAATGGGTGAGCTTGACGGACTTGAGGCACATGGGGATTTCCTTGTCTACAGCTGGCCAGAGAAGGCTTTTTGGCTAATGGCTGTTGGCACCCAGAGGCGCGTACAAATAGGTATCAGCCCCTTGTTTGAGGAGTTTGTGTATCTGGAAAACTTGCAGTGGCCAGACATTGTCTGCGATTCCTAATCTCGATCACTCGATGTTGGAGCGTTCTCTTGTAGCCACTGCCAGACACGGCGCTGCGCGGCACCGCGCTTCCCCCTCACTTATGGAAACCTTATATCCAATGCAGGTGTCTCGGTCGCTGCCCAGTCCCATTGCTCTGCCGTGCAGTGCTTCAGGCCGCGGGCCATCTCTTCCAGCAAGGTGGCGGGCGGCGCTTCCTGGCGCAATGTGCGCATGATCGCCCGTTGATGGCCGCGACTGAACAGGTTGTTCAGTGCCGGGTGCTCCAGCAAAGCCTGCCAAAAGGCCAGAAGTATCTCCCGTTCAGACCAGCCTGTGTCCAGTAGCTCATCAAAGCGTTCGCGGATGACGGAAGTCAGATGTGGGGTAAAGGTAACGAGCTCCTCAAGCTCGATCAGGCTAAGCCTTGGCTTGCGGTTGGGGCGCAGAAGGCTGAAGTCATCATTCAGGTGCCCGATCAGCTCTGCGGGTGTGTTCCCTGCGGCTGTTGAATATTCGACCGGGGGTGTGAATGTACCGCTGTCGTCCACGGCCCTGCGCATGAAGGTAGGCATTTCCAGATAATCAAGCGTTTCCACATGCTGGGTCGTGGCGCCAAAGTCGGGCATAGCATCAAAATCGGGCATAGCGTCATAATCGGGCGATGCGACACGAGCCGGTGCACGGACTATCCCTGTACCACCCCAACCGGCAGCCAACATACCAGGCACCCGGCGCAGCTCGGGATCAGTTGTAGCAGCATCGCCCCCGCGAGGCTCGACCATCAGGTAATGAGTAAAGGGTGATATGACCTGGTGCTCAACCGCCAGACGTGTCAGCTCCTTCCTGTCGGGGGTATCTGTACTGAACAGGGTCTCGCGGATATAGTTGTCGATGCCCATCCGCACAGCGTCTTCGGCCAGTGCCGGTGGGCAGGGAGCAACCTCGCTGCTGAGGGTCAGGGAGCGTCCATCCCTGTAGGTAATGTGCAGCTGCAGCAGCTCGCTGACCGGAGAAGGCAGCTGGGCAAATACATGCAGGGTGCTGTCGGCGAAGGTACAGCGTGACAGGTCCGTCGGTGCCTGCCAGAGCTGCCCGGTCAGGGATAGACTGGCAGCGCTGATACGCGGCTGGCGCATGCGCTGAAGGTGGCGATCAACCACAGCGCCAACATCCTCATGCGGGCCGACAAAGACCGCTGCGCCGCCGGTCGCTTCGGCAATTTCCCGTACCACCGACTCGGCCGGGCAGGCGCCGCAGCCAATCACGAACACCCTGTGCCGGCTTTCGCGGCACAAGCGCACTATCTCGTCCCGATCCCAGGTTTCTCCGTCAGTGATCAGCAGCACATCGGCTGAAGAGTTCTCGCCAGCCTGTGACTCCAGGCCGAACACAGCCCGCAGCGCTACCCCCATCTCGGTGCCACCCAGATCGGCATCCAGATGGCGGGCAAACCGCAGGCTGCGCAGGTCGATACCCTGTTCGCCCACTGTCAGCGTCTGCTGCTCATTGCCCGGTCCGTGCACCACAGAGCTGCCAAAGGCACAGAGCGCGTACTGGTCGCCCGGGCTTAACTGCTGCAGTGCCCGCAGTGCGGCCCCGCGTGCCAGCTGAATTGAATCTCCGCCCATGGAGCCCGAGCAGTCCACCAGCACTTTCAGGTTCAGCGGGTGCGACTGCCCTTCAGCAGGGATCGGGAAGGCGGCATGCAGCAGATGGGTCTGCCCGATACTGGCCAGCTGGGCGGAAGCGGCTGGCTGTTCTGCGCTGGTCAGCACGATGACCAGATCACGATCCGCCGCCGCGCTACCGTCGGCAAAACCCACCCGCGTTTGATCCTGGCCGGGCGACAGACTGATTCTGTGGGACGGCGATTGAATAGCGCACTGCGCCAGCTTACCGCTGACCGTCATATTCAAATGGTAGTCATGCTCCACGCCGATATCTGCCTGGGGGATCTGCTGTGGCTGCAGGCCGGCACCAGCTGCGCTGCCATAACGCGGCGCCACCGCCGTGGGCAGGGCCAGCCGCAGCTGCCGGCCTTCCCATTGCAGGGGCAGGGCATAGCGGATACAGATGCTGGCGCTGTCACCGGGCAGCAGATTACCAAGGTTGAGGTTGTACAACCCTGGTTCCGTCTGCTCCAGCAGCATGGCGGTGTCGCCCTCGACCATGGCCGCCTCATACCGGCGCTCGGCCTGGCGTGCCTCGACCACTTCGGCTACGATCAGCCGGTCGTTCAGGGTCACGCTGACGTCCAGCAGACTGGCCTTGGCCGGTAACGGAAAACTGTAGATCGCCTCGATGTTCACCCTCTCACTGTTCTGCCAGCGCTGGGTCTGCTGTACCAGGGCGCAGGTATCCTGCAGCTGTACTGACATGTCCATCGCCCGCAGGGTCATGTGCTGGCTGCGGCCAGCGGTCATTGCACGGTATGGCGTACTCATGATTATGCTCATCTCAACTTTCCTGTCGTATATCGGCCAATGCTGCGGTGCAGCGCTTGAGCAGTTCGCGAAGTTGCTCCGGACTCAGTCCGGCAGTGTGCGGGTGAACTTTCAGCTCCACCCCGTGATCCAGCAGCAGGTGCGACCAGACCTCGACCGAGCCGGGCCGACGCGGTGCGTGCGGCATTGCCGGCTCGCTGGATGCTTCCTGCAGCTCGCGGATGCGGTCAAGCGACAAACCTTCCGCTGACCACTTCTTCACCAGCAGCAGCTGCTCAAGGTGGGATTGGCTGTAACGCGCTGCGCGGGTTTCACCCTGCGGACGGTCTACCAGCCCAAGCTGGATGTAGTAACGAACCGTGCGGCGGGTCAGCGCCGTCAGCGTGCACAGCTCTTCGAGCGTGAAGCTCCTGGCGGAGGGGTTGGTGGTGTTGTCGGTGGTCATGGAAATACCTGAACCTGCCATTGTGTCAGCGATAGTGTCACAATAGACTGTCGGTATTGTTCTGGCAAGTATCCCGGCGAAAGGCATGCAAGTATTTGCCCTGATCCGCAGGCCATACGTCCTGCAGCACTGCCGTGCTTTACTCCCTGCCGGTCAATCGATCCAGTCGGCAGCCGTCGTTCAGGTTGCGCGAGAGGGGCCGTTCTGGGTACTGCACACACTGAGCGGCAGCTTCTACGTGATCCTCAGCTTCAACATTTTGAGGGGTGCACAATCGCTGGATGACTACCTGCAACGGCTGCTGACCATGGCTCATCCAGAGCCATGGCAGCTGCACTGAGCAGTGATGTGATCACCAGGCTGCGACAGAGCATGTGTATCGCAGCAAGCGCCGCGACACTCAGTGGGTGTCGCGGAGCCACCTTTACGATACAGGCGGGCTGTCGCACACGCTGGCTGCGACACACCAGTCATATCGCTGCGATACACCGCGCATGTCGCACCACGGCTCTGCGACACACAAATCGTGCCGCTAGCGGCAGTATGAATGCCCAAAACGGCGCTGAAAGAAGCCAGAACCGACACCGAACCTACCACTTGAGGTACTGATAGCGCCCAAACTGGCACTGCTCTTTTCGGCTATAAAATCACGCAAGTCATTGAAATATATAAAATCAATAGCTTTTTCCATAACCAAATCGTCGCCTCATGGCTAGCATTTTTGAATGTACCAATTTCGGCGTGCTAGCCATACGCCACATCATGTCACCGAGCTCGCCCCTTCAGCGCCACAGGCGCTGGCTGCTTTTCGATTTTGATGACAAAAGGCTTGCGCGCGCTTTTGCTCACGGCGCACGCTGAATGTAGATGAGAAGCGTGTCGCGTGAGTGAGAGCGCGCACCTCTTACTCGCGGCGCGAGTAAGAGGGCGTTGTGGCAGTTCGGACGGAACAAGAAAAAACGGAGCGACGGCGGAGTGTTTCAGTGGAGTTCGAGCTGACACAACGCCTTTCGCGCAGCGGCTTAGCTTTGTCATCAAAACAACAAGAAGAGATGACGACGATGCAGCCCGACACCTTGAAGAAATACCAGACCCGAGCTCGAAACTTTTACCACGATCACTGCGGGTCAGATGCCCCAGATTCGGCGCAGATCTGCGCGGCTTTGCTTGCCCTGGCACCAAACTATCGGCCCAATGCGTTCAGCACTCTAAAGAACGCACTGATGAACGATCAGCTTGCTCGGGGAAACACCCAGGCGGCAAAAGCCATTAGAAATCTGGTCAACCCGGTCACTGCGCAGGGTAGTCAGATCAAGAAAAAGCCCAAGCTGAAACAGATTCGTGAAGTCACCATCGAGGACTTCAAGACCCTCTACAAACACCTGCATGTAGGCGGCTATCTTGATGAGGCAGCCTCCCTGGTGCTTGCCAATTACCTAGGTGTACGCTCTTGCGAAATGCGCACAATCACCGTCGTAGGTCACCTGGTCCACGTCATCGGCGGCAAAAAGTCTGCCGAGCTGCATCGAGGTGCCGACCGTACTCTGCTGATCGACAAACCCAACATTTTAAAACTGGTGGAATGGGCCGCGCATCGAATGTCGGAATGCCCCCGCACCAACACCGCAATCAGAGATCGCTTTCGCAAGGAATGCCGAAGCCTGTGGCCTAGGAGGAAGAAACATCCGACGCTGAAAAGCTTCCGACACCAGCTGGGCTCAATTCTGAAAGCCTCCGGGGAAAGTCCAGAAAGCATGGCTTACATCATGGGGCACCAGTCCACCTCCTCGATCAGCGTTTATGGTGATGGGCGGCTTGGCGAAGGCATGAAGTGCCATATCCGCTCCGCAGATGGCACTGATCTGACGCGTATTCGTCAGCCACAAAAGCCATCGAGATATGGCCCAGGTCGCATTCTGGGAGAGATCGAGTTTCCTGCGGCAACACGAGGTCATTGGTATACGAGGTTGAAGCAGCAACGTTCCGATAAGAGCCTGCCGACACCGCAGTCATAGCCGTATGATTGCTGTCTGATTGTTTCTGCGAAAGCAGGTAACAGGCAGGAGTCGGCCATCAGCGGACGCAGGGAGGACTTTCCGCAACCGGCCGTTCGATGCGGCACCGATGGCCTTCGCGCAGGGGTAGTGAATCCGCCAGGATTGACTTGCGCTGCCCTACCTCTCACTAGTGAGGGGCGGCAGCGCATCAAGCGGTGAGCGCACTCCGGCACCGCCAACTTTCAGCACATGCGTGTAAATCATCGTCGTAGAGACGTCGGAATGGCCGAGCAGATCCTGCACGGTTCGAATGTCGTAACCGCTGCGGAGCAAGGCCGTCGCGAACGAGTGGCGGAGGGTGTGCGGTGTGGCGGGCTTCGTGATGCCTGCTTGTTCTACGGCACGTTTGAAGGCGCGCTGAAAGGTCTGGTCATACATGTGATGGCGACGCACGACACCGCTCCGTGGATCGGTCGAATGCGTGTGCTGCGCAAAAACCCAGAACCACGGCCAGGAATGCCCGGCGCGCGGATACTTCCGCTCAAGGGCGTCGGGAAGCGCAACGCCGCTGCGGCCCTCGGCCTGGTCCTTCAGCCACCATGCCCGTGCACGCGACAGCTGCTCGCGCAGGCTGGGTGCCAAGCTCTCGGGTAACATCAAGGCCCGATCCTTGGAGCCCTTGCCCTCCCGCACGATGAGCGTGCCGTGATCGAAATCCAGATCCTTGACCCGCAGTTGCAAACCCTCACTGATCCGCATGCCCGTTCCATACAGAAGCTGGGCGAACAAACGATGCTCGCCTTCCAGAAAACCGAGGATGCGAACCACTTCATCCGGGGTCAGCACCACCGGCAAGCGCCGCGACGGCCGAGGTCTTCCGATCTCCTGAAGCCAGGGCAGATCCGTGCACAGCACCTTGCCGTAGAAGAACAGCAAGGCCGCCAATGCCTGACGATGCGTGGAGACCGAAACCTTGCGCTCGTTCGCCAGCCAGGACAGAAATGCCTCGACTTCGCTGCTGCCCAAGGTTGCCGGGTGACGCACACCGTGGAAACGGATGAAGGCACGAACCCAGTGGACATAAGCCTGTTCGGTTCGTAAACTGTAATGCAAGTAGCGTATGCGCTCACGCAACTGGTCCAGAACCTTGACCGAACGCAGCGGTGGTAACGGCGCAGTGGCGGTTTTCATGGCTTGTTAAACATCATGAGGGAAGCGGTGATCGCCGAAGTATCGACTCAACTATCAGAGGTAGTTGGCGTCATCGAGCGCCATCTCGAACCGACGTTGCTGGCCGTACATTTGTACGGCTCCGCAGTGGATGGCGGCCTGAAGCCACACAGTGATATTGATTTGCTGGTTACGGTGACCGTAAGGCTTGATGAAACAACGCGGCGAGCTTTGATCAACGACCTTTTGGAAACTTCGGCTTCCCCTGGAGAGAGCGAGATTCTCCGCGCTGTAGAAGTCACCATTGTTGTGCACGACGACATCATTCCGTGGCGTTATCCAGCTAAGCGCGAACTGCAATTTGGAGAATGGCAGCGCAATGACATTCTTGCAGGTATCTTCGAGCCAGCCACGATCGACATTGATCTGGCTATCTTGCTGACAAAAGCAAGAGAACATAGCGTTGCCTTGGTAGGTCCAGCGGCGGAGGAACTCTTTGATCCGGTTCCTGAACAGGATCTATTTGAGGCGCTAAATGAAACCTTAACGCTATGGAACTCGCCGCCCGACTGGGCTGGCGATGAGCGAAATGTAGTGCTTACGTTGTCCCGCATTTGGTACAGCGCAGTAACCGGCAGAATCGCGCCGAAGGATGTCGCTGCCGACTGGGCAATGGAGCGCCTGCCGGCCCAGTATCAGCCCGTCATACTTGAAGCTAGACAGGCTTATCTTGGACAAGAAGAAGATCGCTTGGCCTCGCGCGCAGATCAGTTGGAAGAATTTGTTCACTACGTGAAAGGCGAGATCACCAAGGTAGTCGGCAAATAATGTCTAACAATTCGTTCAAGCCGACGCCGCTTCGCGGCGCGGCTTAATTCAGGTGTTATGACTGTTTTTTTGTACAGTCTATGCCTCGGGCATCCAAGCAGCAAGCGCGTTACGCCGTGGGTCGATGTTTGATGTTATGGAGCAGCAACGATGTTACGCAGCAGGGTGACGGTGTTCGGCATTCTGAATCTCACCGAGGACTCCTTCTTCGATGAGAGCCGGCGGCTAGACCCCGCCGGCGCTGTCACCGCGGCGATCGAAATGCTGCGAGTCGGATCAGACGTCGTGGATGTCGGACCGGCCGCCAGCCATCCGGACGCGAGGCCTGTATCGCCGGCCGATGAGATCAGACGTATTGCGCCGCTCTTAGACGCCCTGTCCGATCAGATGCACCGTGTTTCAATCGACAGCTTCCAACCGGAAACCCAGCGCTATGCGCTCAAGCGCGGCGTGGGCTACCTGAACGATATCCAAGGATTTCCTGACCCTGCGCTCTATCCCGATATTGCTGAGGCGGACTGCAGGCTGGTGGTTATGCACTCAGCGCAGCGGGATGGCATCGCCACCCGCACCGGTCACCTTCGACCCGAAGACGCGCTCGACGAGATTGTGCGGTTCTTCGAGGCGCGGGTTTCCGCCTTGCGACGGAGCGGGGTCGCTGCCGACCGGCTCATCCTCGATCCGGGGATGGGATTTTTCTTGAGCCCCGCACCGGAAACATCGCTGCACGTGCTGTCGAACCTTCAAAAGCTGAAGTCGGCGTTGGGGCTTCCGCTATTGGTCTCGGTGTCGCGGAAATCCTTCTTGGGCGCCACCGTTGGCCTTCCTGTAAAGGATCTGGGTCCAGCGAGCCTTGCGGCGGAACTTCACGCGATCGGCAATGGCGCTGACTACGTCCGCACCCACGCGCCTGGAGATCTGCGAAGCGCAATCACCTTCTCGGAAACCCTCGCGAAATTTCGCAGTCGCGACGCCAGAGACCGAGGGTTAGATCATGCCTAGCATTCACCTTCCGGCCGCCCGCTAGCGGACCCTGGTCAGGTTCCGCGAAGGTGGGCGCAGACATGCTGGGCTCGTCAGGATCAAACTGCACTATGAGGCGGCGGTTCATACCGCGCCAGGGGAGCGAATGGACAGCGAGGAGCCTCCGAACGTTCGGGTCGCCTGCTCGGGTGATATCGACGAGGTTGTGCGGCTGATGCACGACGCTGCGGCGTGGATGTCCGCCAAGGGAACGCCCGCCTGGGACGTCGCGCGGATCGACCGGACATTCGCGGAGACCTTCGTCCTGAGATCCGAGCTCCTAGTCGCGAGTTGCAGCGACGGCATCGTCGGCTGTTGCACCTTGTCGGCCGAGGATCCCGAGTTCTGGCCCGACGCCCTCAAGGGGGAGGCCGCATATCTGCACAAGCTCGCGGTGCGACGGACACATGCGGGCCGGGGTGTCAGCTCCGCGCTGATCGAGGCTTGCCGCCATGCCGCGCGAACGCAGGGGTGCGCCAAGCTGCGGCTCGACTGCCACCCGAACCTGCGTGGCCTATACGAGCGGCTCGGATTCACCCACGTCGACACTTTCAATCCCGGCTGGGATCCAACCTTCATCGCAGAACGCCTAGAACTCGAAATCTAACGTCCGTTCGGGCATCGAGGTCCATGTCGGGGTGGGACGGGCCCGTGGCTTCAAGATCACTTGCAGTCCGACCGCGATGTCTTGGTTGCGCGAGAGGTTGTCGATATCCTCGCGTATAGGAAGTTCAAACGCCCTTTTCGGGCAGTCTGCTGGGTAGGCGGCGGTCGCGCAAGCCCCGTTTTGGGCACGGATCGGACGTCTGTGAGTGGGATTTCGGCATCGCGGGGCCACGCAGCGGCGTTGTCAGCAGCCATGCTTCGCTCATTCCCGACAGCGGGCCGAGCGCCGCCCTGCGGATCGTGGCCGCATCGGCTCGGATTCCGGTTTCGCCGTCGGCTGTGCAGCCGGCAGATCGTCACGCGGCTTGCACTGGCGGTGCGCGCGCTGCGGGCCTGTAGTGCGCTTCTTCCCGCGCGCCGTGCTTCACGAAGTGGCCAAGGATGGCGCGGATGGCGGCAGGTTCCTCGATGCTGGCGACGATCCGCACGGTGCCACCGCAGTGGACGCAGGCGGTGACGTCGATGGAAAAGACCCGCTTGAGGCGTTGCGCCCAGCTCATCTAACGGCGCTTCTCCTCGGGGCTGCGCGGCGCGTCGTTCGCGCTTGCGTCCGCCGGCTCCACAGCGGCGTCATGCCGCCTGCCGCGCCCCGATGGCGTCAACTGTGCGCGCAGGGCGGCGTTCGGGGCAAACACCCCGTGGAAGCGGGTCAGGTGGGCGCGCGGTGGCGGGACCAGCGCCGCCAGCTTGGCGATGAAATCCACCGGATCCCATTCCACATGCGTGGTGCCATTGCGCCACGGGGTCTTGAGCTGGTAACGCACCCTGCCCTGGAGCGCTATCGACAGCCGCTTCTCGCTGATCGCCGGGCGCGTGATGTAGCGGCACAGCTTTTCCAGCTTGTGGCTTTCGTGTGCTTCGGCCGCCACGCCGGCATGCAGTGAGAAGCCGCCGACCTTGCCGGCTTCGCCCTCCAGCGAACCGGCGTCACCGGGCAGCGTTTGCAGCGTGACGACCTTGCAGCCAGCGTCGCGGCCGGTGGCGATGCGGTAGGTGATCGAACTCATCCGCAGCCCATCCATGCTGTCGTCGCCTGCAGCGCTGTCTGCCAGGAAGGCCGATTCGCCCTCCCCTTCGAGCCAGCCTTTGCGCGTCAGGTGCCGACACACCCGGTGCGCGATGGTAGCTGCCAGCTGGGTCAACTGCGCGGTGGTGGGCGCACGGGCGCGGTGCAGGCGCAGTTCGCGCCGCGGCAGCTCGGTGGCTTCCACGTACACGCCGTCGAGCCACAGCATGTGGAAGTGGATGTTCAGGTTCAGCGCGCTGCCGAAACGCTGGATCAGCGTCACCGCGCCGCACTGGGCGCTGGCGCGGTCGATGCCGGCTTGATCGGCCAACCAGCCGGCGCTCACGCGCTGCACGATGCCCAGCACCGGGCCAATGGCTTCTGGCTTGCTGGCGAACAGGAAACGCAAGGGGTACGGAAAGCTCAGCACCCATTGCCGCACAGGCCGCGGGCCGAACACCTCCTCGACCAGGTGCCGCGCACTCTCAGCCATGCGTCGCGCGCCGCAACTCGGGCAGAACCCGCGCTTCTTGCAGGAGAAGGCCACCAGCCTCTGCACGGCAGTGCTCGCACACCACCCGCAGGAAGCCGTGCTCGAACACGCCGCAACGCAGGTAGGCATCGAACGCCTCGCGGACATACCCGGGCAGCGAGCGGCCCTCCGCTTCGATCCGTGCAATGAAGTCCGGGTAGTGCGCCTCTACCAACGCGTACAGCAGCGTGCGCTCGGGCGCGTGGCGCGCGTACCGCGAACCGGTGTGGGCGGACGGCAGTGGCGCGCATCCCGCGGCTTGCCGCCGGGATGTGGCGAGGCGCGGCACGCAGCGCTCCGGTGCGGGGACGGCTGCTCAGTGTTGCGCCTGTGTTCGCACGTTCGTATCGGTGCGTTCTGATCTTCGCGTCAGACATTGCCGCGGCGCGGGCACAACAAAAAGCCCGACATCGCTGCCGGGCTCCGGCCCCGTCCTTGGGGCCTTGATGTCGGGTCGTTGCCGGGATCGGACCGCGCTGGCGCGGTCCGGTTCCCTGACGACCGGGCCAACCGGAGCCAAGGCGTCCTGAGATAGCCCGGTCATCCAGCGCGCTTCCCTTACCCTCTCGAACAGCTTGCCCACGTCGCCGCCTCCTTGTGGGCAACGAGAGTGCGTCGGGGTGGCGCGTAGTAAGTTAGCTGCTCGCGCAGGCTGGGTGCCAAGCTCTCGGGTAACATCAAGGCCCGATCCTTGGAGCCCTTGCCCTCCCGCACGATGATCGTGCCGTGATCGAAATCCAGATCCTTGACCCGCAGTTGCAAACCCTCACTGATCCGCATGCCCGTTCCATACAGAAGCTGGGCGAACAAACGATGCTCGCCTTCCAGAAAACCGAGGATGCGAACCACTTCATCCGGGGTCAGCACCACCGGCAAGCGCCGCGACGGCCGAGGTCTTCCGATCTCCTGAAGCCAGGGCAGATCCGTGCACAGCACCTTGCCGTAGAAGAACAGCAAGGCCGCCAATGCCTGACGATGCGTGGAGACCGAAACCTTGCGCTCGTTCGCCAGCCAGGACAGAAATGCCTCGACTTCGCTGCTGCCCAAGGTTGCCGGGTGACGCACACCGTGGAAACGGATGAAGGCACGAACCCAGTGGACATAAGCCTGTTCGGTTCGTAAACTGTAATGCAAGTAGCGTATGCGCTCACGCAACTGGTCCAGAACCTTGACCGAACGCAGCGGTGGTAACGGCGCAGTGGCGGTTTTCATGGCTTGTTATGACTGTTTTTTGTACAGTCTATGCCTCGGGCATCCAAGCAGCAAGCGCGTTACGCCGTGGGTCGATGTTTGATGTTATGGAGCAGCAACGATGTTACGCAGCAGGGCAGTCGCCCTAAAACAAAGTTAGGCAGCACAGAGCGACCATTTCATGTCCGCGAGCACCCCCATAACTCTTCGCCTCATGACCGAGCGCGACCTGCCGATGCTCCATGATTGGCTCAACCGGCCGCACATCGTTGAGTGGTGGGGTGGTGACGAAGAGCGACCGACTCTTGATGAAGTGCTGGAACACTACCTGCCCAGAGCGATGGCGGAAGAGTCCGTAACACCGTACATCGCAATGCTGGGCGAGGAACCGATCGGCTATGCTCAGTCGTACGTCGCGCTCGGAAGCGGTGATGGCTGGTGGGAAGATGAAACTGATCCAGGAGTGCGAGGAATAGACCAGTCTCTGGCTGACCCGACACAGTTGAACAAAGGCCTAGGAACAAGGCTTGTCCGCGCTCTCGTTGAACTACTGTTCTCGGACCCCACCGTGACGAAGATTCAGACCGACCCGACTCCGAACAACCATCGAGCCATACGCTGCTATGAGAAGGCAGGATTCGTGCGGGAGAAGATCATCACCACGCCTGACGGGCCGGCGGTTTACATGGTTCAAACACGACAAGCCTTCGAGAGAAAGCGCGGTGTTGCCTAACAACTCATATATGGACTCTCCCCACAAGTAGTGAGCAAAGCATTGCTTTTGCACCTGTCGTCAGCGCGGTTGCATTCGTATATCCGGCCTGTTGTGGACTTTCTTGCCCTGGCCAATCTGTAGTTCGCGCAGCGGGGGCCAAGCGTTCAATCGATCACGCGGATCATGATTGTTATCGGCCTTATTCCGCTGCAGGACTCGCCTGTTCCGACAGTGCTGCTGTTCACCACAACCACCAGAAAACCATCTTGCCGTTCTGATTACCCCCCGCCGTCAGGCGGGCTTTGTGCTTTGCCAATTGCCATTGAAGCGCCGCTCATGGCACCACACGGCCCAGCAGATCCGCACCAGTTTGTTGGCCAGGGCTACCGCAGCCTTGTTGTGGCCGATGCGCGCCGCCGTTGCCACGGCCCAGCGTTGCAGTTGCGTCAGCTTTTCCGGGGTACGTGCCTGACAGCGTTGTGCAGCCAGCAAGGCTGCCCGTGAGCCATGGATTAGCAGGGTACGCACATAGACGTTGCCCTGTCGGCTGATGTGGCCGAGCTTGCGGCGCTCGCCACTGCTGAACTCGCGCGGGGTCATGCCCAGCCAGGCACTGAGCTGGCGACCACTGGCAAAGCGCTCGGGCCTGCCAACGGCGGCTGTCAGGGCACTGGCGGTCAGCAGCCCAATGCCGCTGACCTCATCCAGCTTGCGTACGATGTCATCGTCGGCATGCCAGCGTTTGAGCTGCTGCTCGCACTCGGCCATGCACTGCTCATACAGGTTGATTTCGGCCAGGACGATATGCAGCAGACGGCTCAGGGGCGCGAGCTCGGGCTGGTCAACCCGCTCGCTGGCGGCGCGGATGAAGGCGGCGGTCGAGGCGGGGGCCTCGATACCGGCTTCACGCAATAGACCGCGCAGCAGGTTGATCCGCTGGGTGCGGCTTTTCTTCCAGGTTTCCCGCAGCCCGTGCAACTGTTGCAGCTGTTGCTGGCTGTGGCTTTTCACCGGCACGGGATGAATATCGGTGCAGCGTGCCGCTTCGAGCATGGCGTCGCAGTCATTGCGGTCGGTCTTGTTGCGGCGGCGATAGGGCCGCACGTAGCGCGGATGCAGTAGCCTCACCTGATGCCCCAGGGCTTGCGCTACACGTCCCCAGTAGTGGGCCGTGCCACAGGCCTCCATCACCCACTCGACCGGCTCGGCCTGCTCCTGTATATATCGCCGGAACGCCTCCCGGTTCAGCCGCTTGCGCTGCACCACCTGGCCGGAACGGACACTCTCGGCAACTTGGTAAACGGACTTGGCCAGATCAACTGCAATGCGTTTCATATCGCCTCTCCCAATTTCAGCCACCACGATGCCTGGTATAGAAGGGTGGTGCGGGGGGAGTCCATTACAGCATTCAAGCCGACGCCGCTTCGCGGCGCGGCTTAATTCAGGTGTTAAATTGATATGGAAATCGAGTACGCATATAGCTTTTCGGAAAATGTCTTTTATGCGGGCATAGGAATGTTGCGCTTTTACTTTTGGCTCATTCCCTTGGCATTCGTCTACAGCTACCACAAGCGTAGAGGGTCTCTACTGAAGCTTTTCTGGGCTCTCCTGCTCATAGGCATGTAAGTTCGCATGGGCGATAAGGTCCGCCACCTGCGAGCGGCGCCTGGCAAGCACATCAAAAGCATCGTCATCCATTCTGGGGCGGCACCCGCTAAAAGACTCCAAGGCGGTGCAGGCCGACGTCACCCGCGCATACCGAGCCAGCTCTTCTGCATGCTGTTGCGCCACTAGCGGATGGCATTGCTGCGCAAGGCGCGAGGCCAGGCCCATAACCTCATCGTGAATGGGTCTACGAAACACTTGGTCCCCCTTGATACCCAGCGCTCAAATCAGGCAACGCCCGAATAGGCATGAACTAGATCTATGCAGAACGATGCTGGTGGTACCCAGCCTTTGATACTAATTCTGGCTCAAGCGGTCGACACATTATCTATCAGACCAGCACTGCTGAAACGATCATAGGATCAAAAGTCCTATGATCCTTTCAGGCAAAAAAATGCCGGTCATATGACCGGCCTCTTTACTATCTCGCTGCAGCTGCACTGGCTATCCAGTCGTCGACTTCGTGCTGAAGCCAGCGGCTTGCTCGGCCTATCTTCACCTGTCTCGGGAAGTCACCCTCTCGGATACGGCAGTAGATAGTTTTACGACTCAATCCGACTTTGCGGCTAACCGCATTGAAGTCCAGAAGGATCATCTCAGACATAACCCACCTCCCAGAAAGAGAGGCTGGTGGATTCATGTGGGCACTGCGGTGGTAATGCGTTCCTCATAGCTAACTGCTCTGCCGGATCATGCCTTCCAGGCATTAGTTCTACTTTTCCAATTCCGCTGCGCATCAAGTAGACAACGTCACAGCAGCAAACCTAGAGGCTCCGGATAACCTCACGCCTGTATATTTACACAGCAACCTAGGCCGCACAACAAAATACTTGACTTTCCTGGAACTTATCCTTTCTCGAACAAATCCAGCTGCTCAGCCTGATACTCATCCTCATCAGGACTATCGAGCAGGCGGCTAAGCGCGGCATCGAAAGCCTCCATGGTCGGGCGCATCTGAGGCAATTTCGCTTCGGGGTTATTGCGATAGTGCACCTCGACAACACCTGTTTGTCCGTGCGACTGCAACGCGTCGCTATCGAAATCCTTGATGCCGTGGCGCTGCATGAACTGTGTGCAGGTACGCCGGATATCACGCGGAGTAAATTTCGGCACGGGCTGGCCATCCAACTTGGCATGCTCAGTCGCAAACCACTCGGTCACCGCATGAGACAGGCTGGACGCGTGAATCGGCTTTTGTCCACCAACGCTCCAAGGGTATACGGCCCCTGGAGGCTGCAAGGCACGAACCTGTTCAAGTATCTGCAAAGCCCTGCTGCTCAAGGGAACGAAGTGAGCACGTTTTTTACTGCCACGCCCTTTGCTATCGATGATCTTCAAGTACTTCTTTTGAAAGTTGTAGCTGGTCCAAGGCTCACGGATAAACTGGAGGGGGCGCTGCCCTGCAGTAGCAAAAGCAAAGTGAAAGACACGCGCCATAATTGCACCAACCGAATCGACCTTGGTAATGGTGTGCCAAAATTGCTTCAGCTCCTTATCCGTCAGAGCGCGCTCGCCAGGCTTTGATGTGTTCGGGACAGTCACTGGATCAGCAGGATTCATCTGAAGCCCGTAGCTTTTATTACTGCTTCGGTCGATATGATGCTCAGCTTTTAAGCCAAAACTGAAAGCTGCAACGAGAAACGAACGAACCTTGCCAGTCTGACGCCCCGCACCTCTGTCCCAGATTGGTTTCAGCAGCAAATTAACATGCTCAGGCCTGACATCCTTAGCTTTCATAGCCATGACATTGAGCTTCTGCTCCTGACCATCGTCGGCCACGGACACTACTTTCTCGCCCTCCAGGTCGTTACGTAGCACGCGCTCAAACTCATCGAGCTGCTGGGCTGATACACCCGAGCGCCTACGATCTTCGATGTAATCCCGGAACAGCTCAGAAAAGGTGCCTTTTGCAGCCTCGATTTCAGCGAGACGTTGCTGCTCGTGCAGCTGGCGTTGGCGCTCAGCCTGCCGAGCCTCCTCCTCAGCAGCACACTTGGCTTGATAGGCCTTGATGTCGCCATGCTCTGCGGCAATCTTGGCGAGACGGACAGCTTGCTCGCGAATTTCAGTAAGGGAGAGACCTGGGCTCTTCAGCGTTTTCTTGAAGACACCTATCTTGACCTTCTGCCCACCCTCACCACGGCGGCGGTAGTAGGCCTCGACAGCTCCCGAGGTACGGCATTCGAACAAGATTGATCCGCTACCACGGCCTGGCAGCGAATCGGTCGCAGTCTGACCAGGCCGTAGCGCCTTCAGCTCCACATCCGTTACAAACTTCCTACTGCTCGTCTTGCCCGATGCCTCTGCCATTTTGCGTACCGTTTTGCGTACCGTTTCTTAGGGCATGACCGGCCACACCCAGAACCAAGGGGAAACACCTAACCCCTTGATTTCAGGATAACGCGCTAAATCGGCTTTTTTCGGGAGACGGCGGGAAACGACCAGAAACGTGCTTTTTACTGCCTCATAATCCTTTGGTCCACGGTTCGAGTCCGTGTGGGCCCACCAACTCCAAAGCCGCGCACTGCGCGGCTTTCGTGTTTCTGAAGCCTGACTTCAGCTGCCCCCACAAAAGGCACTAGTCAGCTATGTGTCCACATAACGTCCACACCCGAAGCTAATGCCCCGCTCAGCTGCCGTAGAACGCTTTGTCAAAGAGATTAGGCGTGTCGAGGCCATGCAGGGCATACCGTACCTTGAGCCCATATCCATCAACCTGCTACTGGAATGGACCGTTAGCCAGTAGCCGACATATTCAGCTCACATAATGAGCCGAATAGAGCCTCTCGCACCCTGGCTAAGACACGCTTTTAACGGATGCATCACAGCCGAGCAGATCAAAATGCTCTGGGCGTGCTAGATGGCAGTGAACACTGCTTTGAGGAAGGTACCAGCGCAGCCCAATTCCAGGCCGTGGCCAAGGTATCCAAAGCCACTGCTACCCGGCACCTGCGCGATCTAATGGAAAAAGGATGCCTCGTGCGCCTGCCCGGCGGCGGCCGCAGTACCGGTTATCAAATCAATAACTCAGCCACATCCAACAGCAATTCGGGCTAGTTCTCAACAAGCCGGAAAATTTAGAACGACACTACCAAAGCAGCCTTGTGCCATCACTGCGGACTTCGATAGTCTCCAAACAAGTCGGGATTATCGAAGGTCAGGACATGGATTTCACACCCATCATTGCGCAGGCCTGGAGCACATTGGGTTGGTTGATTCCTCTGATGCTGTTAATTGGCCTGCTCAAGTCAGCATGGGCTAAAGGCCATATGGGTGAACTGTTGGTTCGGCTGTTTGCTCATTGGCAGCTGGACAAGCAGACCTACCGGCGCCTGCACAATGTCACCCTGAACACGCCTGACGGCACCACACAAATCGACCACGTATTCCTCTCACGCTACGGTATCTTCGTGCTGGAAACGAAGAACATGACCGGCTGGATCTTCGGCAGCGAAAAACAGGCGCAGTGGACGCATAAGCTCTACAAACGCACCTTCAAATTCCAAAACCCGCTGCGACAGAACTACAAGCACCTTAAAGCGCTGGAAGCCACCCTTGGCGTAAAACCTGAATATCTGCATTCAGTCATCACCTTTGTCGGCGGCAGCACCTTCAAAACCAAAATGCCCGCTAACGTCACCGAAGGCATCGGTTTTATCCGCTATATCAAATCGTTCCAGCAGACCGTTTTCAGTAAGGCTGAAGTAGACGCCATGCTGCACGCACTGCAAACCGGCCGCCGCGCGCCGACCCTCGCGACACACCGCGAGCATGTGCAAAACCTGAAGCGCCGTAGCGATCCGACAGCCGAGCGGCAGTGCCCGAAATGCGGCAGTGCTCTCCTGATTCGTACTGTGAAGTCAGGCCAGAAAGCGGGGCAGAAGTTCTGGGGATGCTCGTCATACCCCAAATGCAGAGTAATGCAATACAAATAGAATACAGATCATAGTTAAAATATTGGCCGTGGCCCGAAGCTCATAACTCCTTAATGAACCGCCACATCCTTGAATAAAAAACCGGAAAACAACATGGCAAAAAAAATAATACTTGTCCACGGATTAGGCGGCACAGCCAATGAAACATGGGGGAAGTTCCCTCAACTCTTACAAGCGGACTTGGCCATAGATTTTGACATCATCACTTATGGATATGAATCCCCCGCACTTTGGAAAATACTTAAGCGAGCCCCAAGCATTTTAAATATTGCAAACGGTCTTCTCACAGACATCAGAGCTAGATGCGACATTGAGAACGACGAAATTATTATAGCAGCCCATAGCCTGGGTGGAATAATCGTAAAAAAAGTTCTCCTATTACTGGAAAACAAACAACTTCGGCACAAAATATCAAAGGTTTGTTTTTTTGACGTACCACACGACGGGTCCGGATATGCGAACGTAGGAAAGTACATAACATTCCGAAATAGACATTTAAAAAGTTTGACTCGCGACTCTAGCGAACTAGACGACTTGAATGACCAGTGGATCCACAGCGAACTAAACAACAAACTCGACATCATAAGCATAATTGCAGCAAATGATGATATTGTTTCCTCTTCTAGCGCTAAGAGCATTTTTAGAGAACACGCCGTTGAGACAATCAACGAAACAAATCATCTATCAATTGTAAAACCAGACAATACAAACTCAACGTCATACGTTGTATTTAGGAATTTTATTCTAAAAAAAAACACTGTCTCAAGGTATAAAACCCTAGCCTCTAGAGATCTGGAAGACTGGAAGAGCATCGAAAGAAACCATAGCTATCACTATGCAAGCGATGAAAGAAGAGCAAAAGACTTAGAGTCCTTAATTTCTGAACTAAGGGCAGACAAGACTGTAATAAGGCTAACTGGCGCATCAGGATTAGGAAAGACACGACTACTATTGGAGGCAATAGAGAAATCTGAAAAGATTGGCGACTCTAACGTTCTTGTTTTCAATGCCCCCGGTTACGATACAGAAATAAAACAATGTATTAGATCAATTGTTGAAGATCACGCTGACGGCCTTGCAATCATTGAGAACTGTAGCGTTGACTTGCATAACCAACTAGCAAAAGAAGTTAACAAAACAGACTGCTTAATTAAGCTAGTTACAATTGGCTACTCGAATGAACAAGTAGACGACTCGATTCAAATTCAGCTTTCACCGCTGTCCGACGACGCAATAAAGCAGGTACTTTCACCAATATTAATTGGAATGGTTCCGAGTGAAGTAGAGAGAGTTGCTAGATTTGCTCAGGGCTACCCATTAATGGCTACCCTTATCGCAGAGCAATACCAGAAAGAAGGCCGACTGCTTGGATCTATCGAAACAAACTCAGTTGTAAGAAAGCTGATTGAGGGCGATGGAGGCATAACACCTGAAGATAAATCCGTACTATCAGCATGCTCATTATTCGACGTATTCGGCACAACTGAAGGCACAGCACGTGAAGAAGCCAAATTCATTGCAGAGAATGTCGCCGGATCTGAACTGAGAGTATTCGACCGGGTAATCTCTACATTCACCAGACGGCAGATAATAAATCGCGCAGGAAGATACGCACGACTTGTTCCAAAGCCGCTGGCATTAACACTAGCGTCCGAGTGGTGGGAGCAGACGCCATACGAACGTCAAAAGCAATTAATTGACAACCTACCAAGCTCTTTAATAGAGAGTTTCTGCACTCAGGCAACATATCTTGATAGTCAGCCCAGCGTTCAGAGATTTTCTGATCGGCTATTCGGAGGCGAAAGCCCTTTTGTCAAAGCGGAGGAGTTGCTTACAGAGAAGGGTTCGAAACTCTTTCGCGCATTTGTTGAGGTGAACCCAGATTCTACAAGCACTGCGCTTTACCACATCTTGTCTGAGCGCACTGAAAAACAACTCCTAGCCATAGATGGTGAAACACGTCGAAACCTAATTTGGGCCTTGGAAAAGCTATGCTTCCACAGTTCAGTATTCGAAAAGTCTTCATGGTGCCTACTACTACTTGCATCTGCAGAAAATGAAAGTTGGAGCAACAATGCCACTGGCATGTTCTCCCAACTCTTCAGAGTCAATCTATCTGGAACACAAGCAAATCCTAAAATCCGATTTGACGTTCTGAAGCGTGCCATTAACCTTAATCAGATAGGCATTGATCTCATAGTTCTTGAGGCCTTAGAACAGGCTATCAACACTTATGGCGGATCACGATCTGTAGGCGCCGAATATCAAGGAACTAAAGCTCCGCTTGAAGAGTGGCAAGCCACCACCTGGAAGGAAGTATTTGATTTTTGGCAGCAAGCCACTGATTTTATACTGACCCTAATGGAGCGCGGCCAATCGCAAAAAGACAAGGCTCTTTCTATTATAGGCCATTCAATCAGAGGGCTTATTTCATTCCAGCGAATCGAAATGCTGGATGCAACCATAAAAAAAGTAATTTCTGTTAATGGCCGCTACTGGCCTGAAGCTTTAGACAGCATAAAAAGCACTCTTGAGTATGACTCAAACAACATCAGCAAAGATGCATCATCCAAACTAAACGACTGGCTGTCATTGCTGAACCCCTCCTCAGCTGAGCTCCCGGAAAAGCTAAAGATTCTGGTAACCAATCCACCATGGGAGCACCGCAAGGGCGATGACGGCCATTACATTGATGTTGCCGCAAAGAATGCAATGGCACTTGCTACAGAGCTATCTAAAAACATTGATGAGCTTCTACCATACATTGACTCACTACTAATTGGAGAGCAAAAACAATCCTTCTCTTTCGGATACCAATTGGCGCGCGACCTAGACGATATCAACAGCTTTCTTGATCTAACCTTAGCAATCTTATCCAGCCTAGAAAGAGCCAACCCGAGCTTGGTTTCCGGTATTTATAAAGGCCTATATGAGACCTCCCCCAAGGCGTGGGATAACTATTTAAACAAACTACTTGAAGATAAAAGCCTAACCATTTATTACGCTGAATTCATCCGCACGGGCGACATTCAAAAAAACCACCTGGACACGCTATTAACTCTAATTAGAAATGGAGAAATACCTGCAAGCTCAGCAAACCTACTGAGTTACGGAGGTGTCACTGAAAGAATCTCGCCCAATATCATGGCCGACTTCTGCATACATCTATCTAGACTCGGTGACCAAGCAAGCTGGCCAGCATTAAATGTCATCTACATGTATTACTTCAGCAACAATGACTGCATCGACACCATACGCAATGATCTCAAGACTCTGGTGCTTTCCGTGCCATTACATAGAGAGCAGCAACATACAGCCTCAGATCTGCACCACTGGCAAGATCTTGCTAAAAAAATACTAGTTCAGCGAGATCCGGAGTTTGCTGCCGCCCTTACTCTCCAGCTAATCGAGTCAAGCAAGCACGGCCTAAACCATGGGGACATTTGGTCTTATATAAAACCATTACTGCTAAAGCTAATGAAAGAATATCACGAGCAGCTATGGCCTATTTTTTCTGAAGCCATTATTCAGTCAGAGGGAATGGATACATATTGGCTGCAGCAACTATTAGACCGAGAGACCGGATTAGCGAGCAACTTACCAAGCGTTCTCTCAGTCATGCCTGTCGACAGCATCATTAACTGGTGCTCAGTTCAACCTAGCCTTGGCCCTATTTTTGTTGCCCGCTGCTTGAACATATTAGAAACAGTTGACGACAATCAAAGACCATCCGAACTTTTTATTGCTCTACTTGAAAATTTTGGAAATGACAGCCGCGTTGCAAGCGAGCTCAGTGCCAATATAGCAACTCGCGGTTGGTCCGGATCTCTTGTTCCCTACCTTGAATCGGACAAGGCGGCGCTATCCCCCTTGGTCGATCATGAAAGCGCTAATGTTCGAGAATGGGTTAAAAGCCACATTTCTCATATCGACCATCTAATAATTAAAGAATCTGAGCGCGATGAAGAGCATGGATTTGGACTTTACTAGCAACGAAGTGCCCCAGAATAACCATCTTTACCGGATGTCTAGGCTCTCACTTCTTGTGAAGCTCTTTAGCAAGCAATAACAACATAATTTTATAGTAATTTGATTCGTACAGGCATAAAAAAGCCGGTCATGTGACCGGCTTTTTCTATCTCGCTGCAGCTGCGCTTGCTATCCAATCGTCGACCTCATGCTGAAGCCACCGGCTTGCTCGACCTATTTTTACTTGCCTTGGGAAGCCACCCTCCCGGATACGGCAATAGATGGTCTTGCGGCTCAGGCCGACCTTCCGGCTAACGGCATTGAAATCTAGGAGAATCATCTCAGGCATAGCCCACCTCCGAAATCGAGGTGACAGCAAGGAGATGTGAGCGCAGCTGTAGTGATTTTTTCCTCATGGTGAACTACTCAGACGGATCGTGCCTTCAAGGCATTAGTTCTGCTTTTCCATTTCCGCAGCGCATCAAGCAGACAACGACACAGCGGCAAACCATGGGGCTCCGCTTAACCCCAACACCTGTATATTTTCACAGCCCCGGGAGGAGCGCAACAAAATACTTGACTTTTCAGAAAGTTATCCAATCTCAAACAAATCCAACTGTTCAGCTTGATGCACATCCTCCTCTTCACCGTCGAGCAGACAGCCCAGCGCAGCATCAAATGCATCCATAGTCAGTCGCATATCAGGAAGCTTGGCTTCTGGGTTGTTACGGTAGTGCTTAGCAACCACTCCTGTCTGACCATGTGATTGCAAGACATCGCTATCGAAGTTTTTGATGCCATTGCGCTGCATAAACTGCGTGCACGTTCGGCGAATATCCTTCGGGGTGAATTTAGGAACTGGGTGCCCACCCAATTGGGCATGCTCCGTCTCTAGCCACTCTGTAACTGCATGCGAAACACTAGACGAATGGATAGGACGCTTTCCATCGGTACTCCAAGGGTAGAGAGCCCCTTTGGGCTGTAAGGCCCGTACTTCGTCCAAAATTTGCAGTGCCCTATCGCTCAGTGGCACCCAGTGAGCACGAGGCTTACCTCCGCGACCTTTGCTGTCGATGACCTTCACATACTTTTCTTTCAGGTTGTAGCTGCTCCAAGGCTCACGAATGAACTGGAGAGGTCGCTGCCCCGCAGTAGCAAAAGCAAAGTGAAAAACACGCGCCATAATCGGGCCTACTGCCGTCCCCACCTGAGTGGTGGTCTTCCAAAACTGCTTAAGTTCCTCATCAGTCAATGCGCGCTCACCTGGCCTTGATGTATCTCGTACAGTCACTGGATCCGCAGGATTCATTTGCAGTCCGTAGCTTTTGTTACTGCTTCGCTCGATATCGTGCTCAGCCTTCAGGCCGAAATTGAATGCAGCCACAAGAAAGGAACGCACCTTCCGAGCCTGCCGTTGCGCCCCCCGCAGCCAAATTGGCTTTATGAGCAGATACACATAGTCTGGTCTCACATCCCTAGCCTTCATCGCCATGACATTGAGCTTCTGTTCCTGACCATCGTCGGCCACGGACACCACTTTTTCGCCTTCCAGATCGTTACGCAGCACGCGCTCAAACTCATTGAGTTGCTGGGCTGAAACACCGTTGCGCCTGCGATCCTCGATGTACTCTCGAAACAGCTCTGACAGAGTGCCTTTTGCAGCTTCGATTTCGGCGAGGCGCTGCTGCTCCAGCCGTTCACGCTCAAGCTCAGCCCGCTGTGCTTCTTCCTCAGCTGCACACTTAGCCAGATAGGCTTTGATATCACCGTGCTCAGCGGCAATCCTTGAGTAACCGGCAGCTAGCTCGCGCAGTTCGGCTAGAGAGAGCCCTGAGCTCTTAGGTGTCTTTTTATAGACCCCGAGCTTGACCAACTGATCCAGCCCATGATCCCGGGAGCGGTAGTAGGCCTCGACTGCGCCGGAGTCTCGACACTTGAAAAGCAGTGAACCACTGCTTCGGCCTGGTAAGGGATCAGTCGCGCTCTTACCTGGCTTCAAGGCTTTAATGGCAATATCCGTGAGATGCTTTCTCGCCGCTGTCTTGCCTGTAGTCCCCGTCATACGCCGCATCCTTGGTCACCACTTTGGTCACCGCTTCGAAGGTCATGCACGGCCATGACCAGAACCAAAGGGAAACACCTAACCCCTTGATTTCAGGATAACGCGCTAAATCGGCTTTTTTCGGGAGACGGCGGGAAACGACCAGAAACGTGCTTTTTACTGCCTCATAATCCTTTGGTCCACGGTTCGAGTCCGTGTGGGCCCACCACCTTCAAAGCCGCGCACTGCGCGGCTTTTTATTGCAGCTCAGATCAGGCGCTTAATGCTTCAACAATCGCCTGCGTCCAGATCGTCACCGCATAAGCACCTGGGTCGACATGGCCCAGCGCACGCTGGCCGATATAGGAGGAGCGGCCTTTCAGCGGCAGCATATCTTTAGTCGCCTCCGCGCCTTGAGCCGCTGCTGCATGAGTTGCTTTGGCAGCCTCAAAAGCCGACTTATCTACACCGGCCTCAAGTGCATCTGCCGCTGGTAGCAAGGCATCAAGCATGGTGCGGTCACCGACACCGGCGCCGCCCAGATGCACGATGCCGTCACAGCCCGCACGGAAGGCGGCGGCCCAGCTGGCAACCTGCGCAGGATTGGACGCATTGGCCAGACTCACTCCGGCGCGCAACACAAATACAGCGTACAGCGGGCCAGATGTACCGCCCAACACGCGGCGCAAAATGGCCGAAATCTGTTGCAGCGCCAGCCCCGGACGCTGGAAATCGAAGCTGCTCAGCGCCTCCTCAATCGCCCGCGAACCTCGGGCCAGGCTGATACCGATATCACCGTCACCCACCACGGAATCCAGCTCGGTGAGCTTTTGTTCCTGCTCACGCAGCGCACGGGTAATCGCACTGATCACACCCTTGAACCGGGCGGCCTGCTCAGCTGACCAGGCCGCGCCCTGAGCCGTACGCTCAGTGGCGGTAGTAATAGAGGCTTTACGCGTAAGGCCCTGGCTGGGTGTGGTCATGCCGCGCCAAGCGGTGGCCGATGTCGGCGACAGCAGACGCTGCAAGCGCACATCATCGCAACGCAACAGCGACAACGAGCAGCCCGCCATTTCCAGCGCAGTGAGGAAGGTACCGGTCATCACCGCCTCCACCTGCAAGCCGTGGGTGCTGCAACTGAGCAGGGCACGACGGGTGACGATATCCAGCTCCTGCGCAGCAGTGCCACCGAGGTTGTTCACCATCAGCGCCACCCGCTCACCAGCCACCAGACGGCCCTGTTCGAAGATGCGGTCCAGCAGTGCTTGCACCATCACATCAGCGCTTTGCAGGGTCTCGCGGCGCACGCCGCTTTCACCGTGAATGCCCAGCCCGTATTCAACTTCGTCCGCGCCCAGCTCAAAGCCCTGTTTGCCTGCCGCAGGCACCGTGCAACTGCTCAGGCCAAGGCCCATGCTGAACAGATCAGCAGCTGCCTGCTCGGCCTCGCGCTTAACTTCCGCCAGGGACAAGCCCGCCTTCGCTGCCGCACCGGCGACCTTATGCACAAACACCGTACCGGCAATCCCGCGTCGGCCTACGGCACGACCGGCATCCTCCAGCGCCACGTCATCCCCCACCACAACCACTTCAACCTTTACACCTTGGGTGCGGGCAATCTCGGCGGCCAGACCGAAGTTCAAGCGGTCACCGGTGTAGCTCTTGATGATCAGCAGCACACCAGCAGGCCCAGCGACGGTCATGATTGCACTGAGCACCGCATCCACACTCGGCGAGGTAAACACCGGCCCGGCGACGGCTGCGGTGAGCATGCCACTGCCCACGTAGCCTGCATGGGCGGGCTCGTGACCAGCACCACCACCTGAGATAATGGCGACTTTATTGGCGGCCTTCAGAGCCTCGTAATCCTGGCGGACAACAACATTCTCGCCCTCCAGTAATGCCAGCTCGTGATTGGCCAGGACGACGCCTTCCAGCATCTCCTCAACAACGGTGTTAGCTGCATTGATCAGTTTCTTCATGGCGCATTTCCGTGCGAATGGCAAAGACAGTGACGTAAAGCCTAGACAGCGGTGCGTGCTCGGCACCGCAAACATTCCACGGATTCTGTCACCTTCGTCTTCGACAAAAGCTCCGCTGATCGGTTAACTGCGTAAAAACAAGTCTGCAGGCTGCCAAATCGTGCGTTACACAGTCCCCTTCCGCCTTAATCAAACAGCAGCACTGACTTGCCACGGGTATGGCCGTTGAGAATGTCCCCGTAAGCTGCACGCGCTTCAGCAAACGGATAAGTGCGGCTCACCGTCCAGCTCAGGCTGCCATTTGCCACACCTTCGACAACACGACGAAGATCCGCAGGGTTGCGCTTAACCCACATCGGCTGCACGCGAGGTGACTCGACTGGCTTACCGGCGATGGTGCCGATATGGCCGTCGACCTTGACCAGTTGCAGGGAGGCCTCAATCGCTTCGGCGGTGCCTGCCATATCAACCGCTGCATCAAATGGCTCAGGGTGCACGGCGCGAATGCGCTCAATCAGCCCCTCACCATATACAACCGCGATAGCGCCCAGCTCACGCAGGTAGTCCTGATTCGCTGCCGATGCCGTTGCCACAACCTTCAGCCCCTGCTGCTTCGCCAGCTGAATGGCGATTGAACCAACCCCCCCTGCGCCTCCGTGAATCAATAGAGAAGCCGGAGCACTCAGGGCAAGCTCGCGCAGAATGGTCGAGGCCGTCTGGCTGACACCAGGCAGTGAACCGGCTACCTCCCAGCCCAGAGATGCAGGCTTAGCGACCAGGTTGGTTGCTGGCACGAGGATATAGCTGGCATGGGTACAACCGGCCCCGGAGCCAAGCACCTCATCACCAACCTGCCAACCGCTGACACCTTCGCCAAGCTGCTCGATAACGCCTGCAAACTCCGTCCCGAAGTGTTGCGGCAATACCTGACCGAACTCGCCTGTCATACGCCGCGCATCAATCGGGTTGATCCCGGCGGCCCGCACCTTGATCAACACCTCACCCTTAGCAGGACGGCGAATTGGCCGAGTCAGAAACTCCAGCACCCTAGGGCCACCGTGGCTCTGGGCAGTCAGTACAGTATTCACATGGCTCATGATTAAACCTTCCTTGTAGGCAGCACACAGCACGCCCATGCCGAAGCACGTGCGGGAGGCTGAATGGATTACTTAAAAGACAGATGCCTGCTGCAAAACAGCAGGCATCAAAGGGCTTATTTCACCGGCGGGCGATCGTCCACCGAGCTGCCGGGGTAGCGGGCAAAACGCCCTGAGTCGGCAGAATGAACCGGGCCATTGCTCGGCCATGACCAACCACCGAACTGAGTGCGGCGATAATCGGCAAAGGCCTGATGCAACTCAGCCTCGTTGTTCATCACAAACGGGCCGTGAGCGGCCACCGGCTCACCGATGGGCTTGGCCTGCATCAGCATGATCTGCAGCAGGCCCTCACCGGTGTTTTCAATCTCAACACTGGCGCTGGCCGACAGCTCAACCTGAGTCTTACCGGACAACTGCTGGTCAGCCACACGGAACGTATCCGCCTCGTAGACGTACAGCATGCGCATCACACCGGCGTCCGGTTCTACGGGCAACGTCAGGCGCTGCCCTGCAGATAAGCGAATCGACCACAGCGCGAGCTTGTTTGCCTCATCTGCTGCCCACGATTTTTTCGGCGGGCTGGGCGGCACAATCACCTCGCCGTCAGCAGGTTTGAAAGCACCCGCAATCACAGTCACGTCATTGACGGCCTGCTCATTGTCACCCTGAACATTACGCCAGACTGGGATCTGCTCCGCCCACAGCATCTTGAACTCAGGCTCGGCAAACTTGTTACGCGCCGGGAGGTTGAGCCAGATTTGGAACAACTCCAGATCATTGCCTTTATCCTCATTCAGCAGCGGAAACATCTCCGCGTGCTGGACACCACTGCCGGTGGTCAGCCATTGCACATCGCCCGCGCCATAGCGGGCAGTCGCCCCTAATGAGTCGGCATGGTCGACAAACCCTTTGCGCACAAAGGACACCGTCTCAAAGCCACGATGCGGATGCACCGGGAAACCCGGCACGCGCTCGCTGTGGTACATGCTGAAGCCATTCTTGCGGCTGAAATCGCTACCCAAAGGTCGCCCGCCCAGCGCCTCAGCAGGCACACCCATATCGCCATCGCTGGCCGGGTAATGATCCAGGTGATAAGCACAGAACAGAAACGGATCAGCCCCGGACCATGGTGCAGTGAGAGGGGTCACATTTAATACTGCGTTTTTCATATCGCATCTCCTCCGGTAGCCTGGGTTCAGTCCCAGTGCTACGAAACGGCCAGTCCCTTTTGGTTCCTGAATGATCAGACTCATTCAAGCACTGATCGGAAAACTCGGCCGTTTGAACACATTCGCGGTGGCGTGATAGCACAAAGGGCAGCGTGCCCGAATCACCCAAGTCGCGAACAAAATGTTCGTAGGGCTATACTAGTTAGCGCAATGAAACTGAACAAGGAGGCACTTTTTTGAGCGATACAGACACCCATGTTCGTGACTCAGGCATCCCCCACGCCGGGGAAAACTGCCGGGCGCTGGCAGAAACCCTGGCCCGCATTGGCGACAAATGGACTGTACTGGTGGTCAGTGCCTTGCAGGATGGCCCGTTGCGCTACAACGAACTGCACCGCCGGGTCGGTGGCATCTCCCAACGCATGCTGACCCTGACACTTAAGAGCTTGGAGCAAGACGGCATCGTCGAGCGCACCGTCTATCCCACCATCCCGCCGCGAGTCGATTACACCCTCACAGACCTTGGCTGCAGCCTGCTGAAACCGCTCCAGGCGCTATTCCAATGGGCCTTGGAAAACCGCCCGCTGATGCTGCAAGCACGGGAGAAATTCCAGCAGACAGACCGCCAGGGGGCGGCGCAGTTGAAGAGTTTTACGGTGGCGCCGGAGTAACGCCCCCGAAAACGCCCAGCATGCACGGTGCATCAGGGCGTTCTGCAACCACTTACGCTCGACTTCAGGACTATGCCGCGCCTCCTGTCGTAAGCGCGGCAATCTTACAGGCATGCAGCGTTGCACGGCATGAACAAATCAATGTGCGGGCGGAGCCTCTTCCGCCGCGGTGCCGTCTGTGTGCTCCGGCTTTTTGTTCTCACCAAACAACGTCCGCACCAGCGGGCCGATGGTCAGTCCCTGAATCAGAATCGACACCAGCACGATGATGTAGGTGATGACCACCAACACATCACGCTCCGGGCCAGCAGGCAGCGACAACGCCAGTGCCACCGAAACCCCACCGCGCAGACCGCCCCAGCACAGGGTACGGATGGTTCCCTTATCAAACTGCCGCTCACCTTTGCGCTGCATCAAACGCAAAAGCATGACCCCTGGCGCAACAGCGGCCAGGCGACACAGCAAGACGCCAGCGCCCAGCAGGATCGCCGCCCCGAAGTGCAGCCAGCTGATCGGCAGCAGGAGCAGTTCAAGGCCGATCAGGGCGAACAACAGGGCGTTGAGGATGTCATCCACCAGCTCCCAGAAGTCATCCACATATTCGCGCTCTTTATCACCCATATTGCGCAAGCGGCCCACGTTGCCCATCACCAGTCCGGCCACCACCGCGAAAATCGGTGCAGACACATGCAGCTTTGAGGCAACCGAAGCGCCACCAAACACCATCGCCAGCGTCACCATTACGGTCAGTTGCGGCTGATGGATGGTCTTAATCATCAGGCACCCGACATAACCGACCATCAGGCCGAACAACACGCCACCAAAGCCTTCCTGCACCAGCAGCCAGGTGATTTCTCCGGCACTGGGCGAATGCCCTAACGCGGCGATGCCCAGCAGCACACCAAACGCCACAACTGCCGTACCGTCGTTAAACAGTGACTCACCCACAATGGTCATGCTCAACGGTTTTGGTGCACCACTGGTTTTAAGAATGCCCATAACCGCAATCGGATCGGTGGGGGAAATCAGCGCGCCAAAGATCAGGCAATAGATAAAGCTGACCTGCCAGCCCAGTGCTTCAAGCAACACATAGGCCACGCCACCCACTGCGAAGGTCGAGATGACCACGCCCACCGTGGCCAGAAAGCCAATCGGCCATTTGTATTCCTTCAAGTCAGCCAGGTTCACATGCAGGGCGCCAGCAAACAGCAGCGCGGGCAGGAACCAAGTCATCAGCACCTGATGGAAATCGATGCCCTGTAAAAACTGGATAAAACTCTTTTCCAGAATGGGATAACCCGCAGCGCTAATGCCCTGCACAGCCAACGATAAAAGCAGTGCATTCAGCATCACGCCAATTGCCGGTGGCAGTTTAAGAAAGCGGTAGTTCAGATAGGTAAGAAGCGTGGTCAGCGTTATAAACGCGGCAGCGAGATCAAGCATCGTGGTCCCAAAATTCCCTGTTGGTGTTCAAACGTAAAAGGCATCCATCCCCCCCCGGTTTGCAGGCTGGGCTTACCTCCACAGCAGTACAGAGTCTGCACAGACTCCCTCAGTTGCACCAGTGTTTCAGTCACAAGAACAGATTTGGCCACAGGTTGGCTGCGCCTGACGTTGTGGTCACAGCGTTCGAAAATATGGCGCTGCCGATAGTTTGACTCGTATCAGTCCCACACTAATTTTCATGTCCAATCGCTCTAATCCGGCCCATTGCCAGTACTGAAGTGCGAAACATAGGGTGTTACAAGGGGCAGCATCTATCCAGCTGCATGTAACCTCCATAACAAGGATGTGAACAATGGCCAAACCTGCCGCTCGTCTAAGCGATCTGGATGCCTGCCCATTACCTGGGCACGGTACAAACCCGACAACGACCGGTTCGCCGGATGTGTTGATCAATAACCTGCCAGCGTTACGTGTGGGCGACAGTACGGCCTGTGGCGATGCGGTCACGCAGGGCATCCCCAATATCCTCATCAACGGCAAGCCGATTGCTTTTCAAGGCAGTGCGACGGCCCACGGTGGGATCATTATTACCGGCTCAGGCGATGTACTGGTGGGCACGCAAACCTCCAACGCACCGTTTTCCGCACCCGAGGTTTTGCCGCGCCACAGTGAGCAATACAGCTTGGTCGACAAGCACAGCGGCGAGCCGGTTGAAGGCGCGCTGTACTGTGTGGAGTGCGGCGACGGCCAGCGACGGGTCGGCTACACCAATGCTTATGGCAATACCGAGCGGGTGTTCTCTGATGATCCGCAGTCCGTCACTGTACGCTGGGGGCGAGATGCCGCCCGGTATTTGAAAGGGCTTGGGATTAGCTTCTAGGGAAAGAACATGGCCACACTTCACCAAAGTAAAACCAGCGCCGAACACGCTACAAAACAGATTCCCGTCAGCCTCGCCCGCGACTACATCACCGTCGTCGGTGCCTCACATATGACCCTTATGGAGAAAGTGCGCGGGCAGAAGGGCAACAAAATGCGCTTCATCAATCAGGGCATCCGCCAACTACGACAGTATCCGGCGGCGACGCCGAGTTACTCGGTACAGCGCATATTTCTGATCTTTATTGATGATTACGAACGCCCGTTGCTAAACGCTGTTAAAGGCATCGTCGAGAAGAAATACGGTGCTCAATACCGCGAGTTGGACAACATCTCGCAGCTACTGGACTTCATCAACACGCGCATCCGCAAAGAGCGCGAGGTGATGCAACTGGATATGTTCGCTCATGGTCTGGTCGGCAGCATCGAGTTCGGTTACGAGTTGAGCAAGGTCGATAGCTACCGCCTGCGTGACGCCCAGGCTCGCATGCTTCAGGCAGATGCATTCGATATGAAAGGGAAGATTTATTCCTACGCCTGCCGTACCGGCTTGGGTATTCAGGCAGATGTGATGGTCCGCGAAGGCGAAGACCCAAAATACGACCAAAGCCTGGCGCAGTTAATTGCGAATACAACGCGCTGTTCGGTGTGGGCGTTTCCACGGCGTAGTAACTACGATGGCACATACGGCAATGCGAGCGACCGGGCGCAGCAGGCGAAGGCGGTGGAGCGAGTCAAGGCCGATCAAGCAGCACATGAAGCCCATGCTCAACGCTTATTTAGCTACCAGAAGCGCTTAGCCGCCCATAGACAGAAAGTCAAAAATCCACAAGCCCTGCTCCCAAATGAGTCAGCACCATTACCACCTCAAAGGACTGCATCAGACCATGAAAAAATGCTTGCGCGGCATGCCCAAAGTCGAGACGGCTATGAAAGTCAGATTGGCTACCCTTTAGACGCCGAAGGTGCTCTTCGCCCTGTCCGAGCAGGGGATACCCCATCAGGTCTTCCTGCCTCTCTATTGGAGTACAAGCCAAAGTGAAAGCTGGACTGAACAAATCTCGCGTGCTGGCTGCACTTGCGCTTATTGCTGTTCTTTTTATTGGATTCGCTTGGGCTACTAAGGAGGGAACAATGTCTAAGAAAGTCATGATGTATTACGGCGGTTGGGACACTGAGGAAATGTTCGATGCCACTCAGTGGTTCACAAACGGCATGTATAAGCCGCGCAATATTGAAGCAGATGGCAGCGCGAGTAATGTCACCATGCTCCGTAACAAGCCACTCAAACTAACCTCCCAACAGGTTGAGCAGCTCCCGGTTGTGTTGGCAGGAGCTTTCTTCAGTGCTGATATCCCCCTGGACCTTGAAGCGTTTGCCATCTCACAACCAGACCTGAGCAATCGCTACCGCTACGCTTACAGCGCCTTTGCCAGACCCAATATCCCCGAGGATTACTACTACCTGTATCTGGATTGGCAGAAGAAACAGTTTGTCGTGACCTTCTCTATGGATGCCCAAGCGCCAGACAAGTTAGCAGGAAAATATGTTCAGGAAGTACACGCTGACCAACCTGCCGATGCCGAGCACATGAAAGTCTTTGCTGAAATCACAGAAGCCGAACACGACGCTCGCTAGGAAAGTAACGGCTGCCCCCAATGGAACAGTGGTCAGGTTTCACATTGAAATCATGAAAGCCCTACAGCCTCACAAGCCATTGATATGGCTACTGGTACTGACTGCATTGCTTACTGTAGGTGTCGCCCTCAAATTCACCAGAGATGAAGCGATCAGCAAAGTGGTGATGTATTACGGCGGCTGGAACACTGAAGAGATGTTCGATGCCACTCAGTGGTTCACAAGCGGCATGTATAAGCCACGCAATATTGAGGCGGATGGCAGCGCAAGCAATGTCACCATGCAGCGAGCCAAGCCTCTTACATTCACCAAAGATCAGATTAAGGAGCTCCCCTTCACCGTCCTGGCGCTGCTTAGGAAGGACTTCCCCGAGATCAATCGGGAGGCGTATCTCGACAACCCTCCCGATTTATCCAAACGCTATCGCTATGCATATAGCGCGTTCAGCAAACCCAACGATCCCGAAGATTACTACTACCTTTATCTCGAGCTTGAGCAGCGGCGCTTTGTTGCCACGATACGACGCGATGCTCAGAGCGGAGCCGACATAGCTGGCAGATTCATCAGTGAGGTATATGCAGACCAACCCGCCGATGCCGAGCACATAAAAGTCTTTGCTGAAATTGCTGAGGCTGAGCGTAAAGCCAGCGCTATCCGTAGCCTGGATTAGCCGCAGGCGTAATCCGGGGAACGCTATTACAGCCAATAACACAGCGACGGAACGATGCGTGCCCTCACCCTAAGTTCTGGAGGCAGGCAGGTGTTACGGGGCGTTTCCTCTACCTACTGGTGGATGAAAACAACGTCATCCACCCTACCCCACTTGGCCTCTGCACAGGCGTAAAAACACCAAAATATGGATTTTACTCCTTCTGCGAGCCGATAAGTCACGGACACTTTTGATATTAGAGTTGGTGATTCTTTGGTGATAACTTTCTACAGCAATGGCGTTACATAAGCCTGATCTATTTCTTGTATAGAGACCCCGAGTAACCACATCGGGCTCTGGAGGATATATGTATTACGTTGATCTTACTTATCAAAAAGACATCAGTGAAGTTAAAGATCTGATTCCTGCACATACAGAGTGGATGGATAAGCAATTTGCCGAGAGTGATCTTTTTATCGCCTCCGGCCCTAAAAAGAATCGCGCTGAAGGTGGGTTCTTTATCGTAAAGTCGATCCCCCGTGAGGAGCTGGATAAGGTACTCGCGACTGACCCGCTCTACCCCGTCTCAGCCGTTACGGTGTATGACGTTGAGGTGCTTGGCACAGGCTCTGACGAATACAAGGCGCTGCTTAACGTCTAGTTGTATACCGCTGCATTTCTGGCCTGATCGACCCTCAGTCAAACACGAACATTTGAGTCAGAAGAAACTTCTGACTGTAGGTTTTTATTACCCTAAATTTAAGGAGTTTTACCATGCCCGATAACAAACAAGTTGCTCTTAAGTTCCACAAAGAGATTTTCCAGGACCACGTATTCGACAATCTCGACGATTATCTGCATGACAAGTTTGTCAGCCACAGCATTTTCGATCCGATTACCGACAAGCCGTTTTTCATTAACTTTTTCAAGGGTTTCTTCAGTGAAAACCCGGAGTTCAAGAGTGAAGTTAAGCGTGTGATTGTTGATGGCGACTACGTTGTCCTGCACAACCACAACGCTTTCAACAGCCAGCACAATGGCTTTGTCGCTGTGGATATCTTCCGCTTCCGTGACGGCAAGATCGAAGAGCACTGGGACATTGTTCAAGAAATCCCTGAGACCTCTAAGGTCAGCAACGTCTTTTAATCATCCGGGGCGCGCTGAATGCATTGGCATTCGGCGCGCCTTTTTCTTTACGCCAGAGAAACGGTCTAATCATGAGCAAGAAACTCCACTACATTTACGATCCGTATTGCAGCTGGTGCTACGCCATCTCTTCCTTCGTTCAATACGCCAATGCCCATGGCGTTGAGGTGGAGCTGCATGGCGGCGGCATGATCACAGGCGAGCGCGTCGCTGCGCCAAGTGACGAGCTGCGCAAGATCCTTAAAGATAACCAACCCAAAATCACCGAACTGGCGGGTGTGCAGTTCAGCGACAGCTACTACCAAACGCTGGATCAGGACTGGGTGATGAATTCGATTCCGCCCTCAGCGGCAGTCGTTGCGGCGCAGCAGTCTGCTGGCAAAGGCCTTGAGATGATCAAGGCCATCCAGGCTGCGCAATTCCAAAAAGGCTGGGTCATTAGTGAGCAGTCCACGATTGATCGTCTTGCTGAGGAGTTATCCCTTAACAATGAGGCGTTTAAGAGTGCTTATGCACAGCTGATTGGTGGTGAGATTACTCAGCACTTTGCAGATACCCGAGCACTGATGGAAAAGCGCGGAGCAAAAGGCTTCCCGACTCTACTGCTAGAACTGAACGGTAAGCAGAGCCTGATTCCAACGCAGAACGTGTATGGCAATCAGGATGCCTGGCGCGAAATACTGAAATTGACCTGATTTAAATTGTCGAACAGCTGATTTAAGCTGCATCTAATCCGAGCAGTAGCAAGTGAATTCGTAGTGCACAGAGTCAATGGCACATAATTGCGTCAAGATAAGACTTAGATCGCATTGGGTTTCAGCTTCAAAAGTCTTCTTTAAAGGCTGCCGTAGAAAACTACGGCAGCTGTGTCGTGTTACGCCGACAGAGCAACATCAGCGACAGTACCGTTAATGAACATCAGAAGTAGCTAAGGAGCGCGACACCTTGTTTGCGTGAAGTATCAAGCCACTTGATTTGTGATGTACCAAAGGAGGTAGGGAGTGACTGTATGTTGCCAGACAGTTGATTGAGTGACACTGAGTTCGTGGTGGTTTCCCCACTTCTCATACATTGAGTCTGTATTTGGTTTTGTTGCTGAGTGACATCACAAGAGCGCTCGACGATTGCTCCAGTGAAGCGAATCACACCACTGCTGACTGCCACTTTTTCTGCTGCCTGAACGAGACTACATGACACCCCGATAAGCAACGCCAAGCAGCTTGAAACGCATACTTTCTTCATGACCACCCCCTCGAATTACTCATAGGTAAAACGCTCGCGGCAATCGCATGAGCGTCCGCCGCAGGGCTGCACGCTCACATAATTGAAGTTAGCAGCCCGTATGTAATCCATCGGTTCTAAGGGAAGGTTCTTGAGGACTTAACGACAGCCGGTCAGCCCGCCATCAATTCAATCTCACACGGTATGCTCCATCCGAATCAATCTCGCCAACACCGCCCGGCGTACCCAGCAACAGCTCATTTCCAGCTTGTACGACGCTGCTAAAGCTCGGCAGGTTGCTGCCTGATCCGGCTTGCAGGGTTTCCAGGACTTTGCCGTCACCATCAATACGGAATACGAAGGGATATGCAACCGGCTTGGGCATCAGAGCGGCCGGTAAGCGCGCCAGCACCTTACGCAAAAACGGATGGGGTGCAAGTTCATCGAGCAGCTTTTTACGCGGTGTGAACAGGGATACCCAGTACGTGCCGTCTGGTGCATTGGAGATGTCGCCAGGAAACCCCGGCAAGTTATCCAGTATCACTTCGCGCTCGCCCTTGCGCGGTCCCTCCAACCACAGACGGGTAATCCGGTAGGCTCCGGTTTCAACCACCAGCAAGTAAGACTCATCTGGCGAAAGCACCACACCATTGGCGAACTCCAGACCATCCAGAACTCGCTCAAGGCGGCCATTCGGATGACGCAGCCACACTTCACCATCACCACCATGCTCCAGCATCGCCAGTTTGTTATCCGGCAGGCTCCAGCGGGTTGAGGCCTCAGTGAAGAAAATGCGTCCATCGCGGGCTACGACCAAATCGTCGATAAAGGTAAAGCGACGCTCCGGCGTACTTTTCACCACCTGCGAAACCTGACGATCCCGGGTGACCTTCCACACCACACCTTTAACTTCATCCGCTGCAAACAAGCTGCCATCCGGCCCGAACGCCAAACCTACTGGGCGGCCATCGACCTTCACGAAAGTCTCATGCGCCTGCTGCCGTCGCCAGCGCACAATACGGCCGTCCTCAAGGCCGCTATAACGCCAGCCATCGGCATCTTGCACAACCGTGTCTGGCCCAGCGATGTTGCTCTGGTCCTTAATGGCAGCATTCATTCTCTGGTTTGGCACCCAGGCACCTTCAGCAGGAGGCACTGCTGCGGGCTTCCAAGCCACAGGGCGAACCGAAGTGGGCCAGAACAACAGATAGGCAACAACTGCAAGCAACACCACAAATACTTTTCGCATGGCAACGTCCTTATTTGACGACTCATTTGAAGCCAAAGACTAGCCAAACGCAGGCCTAACCAGCCTATCCCATCACGCCAAATTCATGACCCAACATCCACTTCACCTGGGCTGAAACGTACTGACTGATTCAGTGAGTTAGCTAGCTTGAGCATTTTTGTGTTGAAAAATGTCTGACGCTGACGATATTGTTATCATATAACGTACCAGGAGATTCACCATGAAAAAGGGAATTCACCCCGACTATCGCCCCGTTCTATTCCACGACACAGCTGCCAATGTGTTCTTTCTTATCGGTTCAACGGCCGATACCGACAAGACGTATACCCACGAAGACGGCAACACCTATCCCTACATTGTTCTGGACGTATCCAGCGCCTCGCACCCGATCTACACCGGGCAGCAGCGCCAGACCAAAGCCGAGGGCCGCATCGCCGGATTCAACAAACGTTTTGGCGGTTTTGTCGCTAAGCCATAAAGCGCACCCAAACCCTGCTTTAACTGCCAATAATTGCAACGATATAACATCGGAATCAAAAGTGAACTGTCGTCACCCGCTTGCTTATGCAATAACCCTCGCCTTCCTACCTGTTACCTATGCCTTGGCGGATGCACCTCAAGGTTCACTTGAGCTGCAGAGCACCACGGTAAGCGCCAGCGCGCTGAACAGCTCCATCAATGAAATGACCACTCCGGCGGAAGTGCTGCAGGGTGATGAGTTGGTGAAACGCCGTGCATCCACCATTGGCGAGACCCTCAATACCCTGCCTGGCGTGCACTCAAGCAGTTTTGGTGCAGGCGCCAGCCGCCCGGTAATCCGGGGGCTGGACGGGGCTCGGGTGAAGGTACTTAGTGATGGCGTAGACCTTGGCGATGCCTCGACTATCAGCCCTGACCATGCTGTTACCAGTGAGATGCTCTTGGCTGAACGCATTGAGGTACTTAAAGGCCCCGCCACCTTGCTCTACGGTGGTGGCGCGATTGGTGGCGTGGTCAACGTGATAGACAAAAAAGTCCCCACTTACGTACCGGAAAAAGGCTACGAGGGTGAACTGGAGCTGCGCGCCAATTCGGTCGCCAACCAGGGCGCGGGAATGTTCGGCATTACTGCCGGGACAGGTAACTTTGCCCTGAGGGCCGAAGGCAGCAAACGCCAGGACAATGAATACGAAATACCGGGCTCTCCAAGCAAGCAAGCGGGCTCTTTTAACGACACCGACAGTTATAGCCTAGGCGGAAGCTTTATCGGCGAACGCGGGTATATCGGCGCAGCCTACAGTGAACAAAATATTGAATATGGCCTGCTTGCCCACCAGCACGCCGACTGCCATACCCACGGTCCACGTGACTGGCACTGTGCAGCCCATGAACACGGACATGATGACCACGATGAACATGATCATGATGACCACGATCACGATGATCACGACGGCCATGACCACGATCACGCAGGCGTGCCTTACATCAAAATGAAGCAGAAGCGCTGGGATCTACGCGGCGAACTCACCGATCCACTGCCGGGCTTTGAGCTGGCCAAACTACGCGTCGGCCACAGTGACTACCGACACGATGAAATCGAAGGTGGAGAAATCGGCACACGCTTTGACAATAAATCCACAGACGCACGCCTTGAACTGACCCACGAGCCACTATTCGGCTGGCGTGGCGTGCTCGGCGGGCAAACCATGCGCCGCGACTTTGAGGCCAGCGGCGAAGAGGCTTACGTTCCACCGACCCTGACCAACAACCATGCAGTGTTCCTGCTGGAGGAATACACCAGCGGCGATTGGCGTTATGAGCTGGGTCTGCGTCACGAGTGGCAGGACATCGACGCCAAAGGCGCCAGAGATACCAACCACAACGGCACATCAATCTCAGCCGGTGCAGTCTGGACCTTTGCCCCGGAATACTCCTTGGGTTTCTCATTGTCCCGTTCGCAGCGCCTGCCGACAGCCGAAGAACTGTATGCCAATGGCCCTCACGCGGCGACCCGTACCATTGAGTTGGGCAATGAGGACCTGGACAAGGAAACCTCGAAAAACGCTGAGCTGACCCTGCGCAAATTCAGTGGACGTACTACCTTTGCGCTCAGCGTGTACCGCAATGAAGTAGATGATTTCATCTATGCCGCCGACACCGGCCACAACGTGGGCGGAGGCTATCGCGAAATCGAATACCGCCAGCGCGACGCCGTCCTGACAGGTGCAGAAGGCTCCGTGACTTATGCCTTGACCGACAAAACAGATGTGACGCTGTTCGGCGACCACGTTCGCGGCAAACTCAAAAGCGGTGGTGATCTGCCACGTATCCCGGCAGACCGTCTCGGTGTGCGGGTCAATCAGACATTTACCGATGCCATCAGCGGCGATGTTGAATTCTATCGCTCACAGCGCCAGAACAAAGTGGCTGATTACGAGACCGAAACCTCAGGCTACAACATGCTCGCTGCCGGCCTGAGCTACCAGGGCAAGCTTGAAAACACCGACTATCAAGTGTTCCTCAAAGGCGACAACCTGCTGGATGAACGTATCCGCAATCACAGCTCATTCATCAAAGATGACGTGTTGCAGCCGGGACGCAATTTCACCGTAGGGGTTCGACTAAGCTTCTAGGGCTCCACTTCGGGTGGCAACCTGGCTCCTGGGTTGCTGCCCTGTTTAATACACAAATCTCACCACTAGTAAGACGCAACACATGCAGAGCCCACACGCTCATGCAGGGTTAATGCACTTATTTAAAACCGAACTTCCTGCCCCTTTTATCGACTCAACCCTAAGCCTTGTTTGCACAAGTGGTATTCGTATAACCATTAACCTCCACCCACTTCTGATACCACTGGATCTGTCCGCTCCGAAACCCATCCTTACCAGCCAGGAAACAAACAGCCGTTATTTGTATTAATCGTTAAACCTGTAATACCACTAAATATTAATGAGCGAGAAATGTGATAAATCGCACATTAATACAGTTTGCAGTCACGATTAATTCCACAATAACAATCAGTCCAGGCTGAAAACCTCAATCACCAGACTCTTATCTCTCGTCTCAAGCCATAAGCATGCACCGGCTGCTCAGGGTACATAGCCGCAACGAGAGCCTGCATTGAACGTCCTGAAGTGTGGACTCGCGGCAGCTTTTACCAAAACACCAAAACGCACCTCAAAGAGGTATTAGAACAACCGTAACGCCCCTCCTAACAAATAACACTTTATAACTAAATTTCATTTTTAATAAGAACCCCCTGAAACTTCAACCTCGCTCCTGTGTCAGAACATGCCACTAAACTCTGCATACATTTTTTAGCACGCTCGCTATATTCCGCATCACAATCACGCCCTAAATTAATGGCCTGCGCACAAGCAGACCAAAAATAGCGGACTATGCTTAATGATCAGTTTAAAACCTTAAATAAGTTTTATTGTTCGCCGGACAGTTGGAAAACATAACGACCAGCTTTACCAGGCGTAAGTCACTCACAAAATCGGCACAGCGTATAAGCCCACAGCTAAATGAATACACGCCACTACGTTTTATGGTTACGGGCCTGTTCACTGGATCATTACGCACTGCACAGGAGAGCATCATGAATTTGCGTCCCGCACTCACACTACTCACATTCAGCGCACTCAGTATCACGCCCATTTTTGCCTCTGAGGGCACGGAAGATGAGTGGCAATTCGCCTTCAGCCCTTATTTCTGGGGCGCCGGAATATCCGGCGATGTCGGCCAGTTCAACCTTCCAAAAATCGAGATGGACTCCAGTTTCAGTGATATCTGGAAAGACCTGGACTTCTCATTCATGGCCATCGCCGAAGCACGCAAAGGTCGCTTCAGCCTGTTTTCTGATGTGGTCTACACCAAGATATCCAGCAGAGCGGATACACCACGAGGCGTCCTGGTTGATCACATCAACGTTAAATCTGAAACCTTTGCCGGGGTCCTCGGCGCTGGTTATGCCATCGTGGAAACAGACCGCGCGTTAGTGGACTGGGTAGCCGGCGCACGCCTCTGGCACGCCAGCACCGATATTAACTTTAAAGGCGGCCTGGTCGGTGATCGTTCTGGCCACGACAGCGACACCTGGGTTGATGCGGTGACAGGCCTGCGTGGCCGCTATGCCCTGACCCCAGAAATCTACCTCAGCGGTTGGGGGCTAATCGGCGCCGGTGAAGCAGACCTGGACTGGGATGTTGCTGCCACAGTCGGCTATCAGTTCAGCAACAGCCTGTCCGCCGTTGCAGGCTACCGTGCATTGGGCGTTGACTACAACAAAGGCAGTTTTGTCTACGACGTAGTACAAAAAGGGCCTGTTGTGGGCGTAGTTATGCGCTTCTAAGCACGCAAAATATAGGAACGCGCAGGTCACTAGGGGCTGGACTCAAAGCACATGCAAAGTTGCTTTGCCTTGTTTTAGTTTTGTCTATTTTCCAGTAACGGCCAACCCCGAGCAAAGTTCAACACCCTCGCTCTAAGGTGCTTATACGCTTTATTAGACAGGTAAACTAAGCAGAACCACCTTCCGAAATAAACACCTCAGGGGGTGACTTATCTTCACTGATCAATTGGTTACGACCGGCCGCCTTCCCATAATAGAGACGGCGATCAGCTTGGCGGTAAAGCGCTTCGGAGGTTTCACCATCCACCGGCCACTCCGCCAAACCAAAGGTCGCTGAAAGATGGATTTCCTGACCGCGATAATTCAATGGCGTCGTGCATACCAACTCGCGCAAGTACTCGACCAAGGGTTCAGCACAGAATCTATCGGTATTGCGCAGTAAAAGACCAAACTCTTCGCCCCCCATGCGGCCCAATGTGTCAGAGGTACGCAGGCGCTGTCCGAGAATATCGCAGACGTGACGCAGGGCTTGGTCACCCGCATCGTGGCCCCAGCGATCGTTCACCTCTTTGAAGTGGTCGATGTCCAGTATCACTAACACAAAGCGGCTTTGCGAGCGGACTGACTCTAGGATGGTTTGATCCAAATACTGTTGAAAGCTGCCTCGGGTGGCCACACCTGTCAGCGCATCAGTCCGTGCCATCTTCTGCAATTGGTGATGAGCAGCCGCCCTGCGTGATTCAAACAGATGCACGAATAGAGTCACCATAATCACGCAACCGATGGCGTTAGCCAGGTCAATGATTTCATGGGGCTCGAGTGAAACCTCTCTATTACGCAGATACAAAGCCAACGCAATCGCTGTATACGCAACCGTGATGATCACACCGCGCAAGCGTCCCAACAGCAGGTAGCTTAAAACCGGAACGATATATCCCCACACATATGCAGTGGTTGAGGCATTGGGCATGACGATGATGTATATGAGGAAACCAACCGTGCTCAGAACATAGCCGTACAGCCACATTTGCAGATTGTGGACAGCATGAATACGCCATCCGGCGCCTAAGAGAGCAGTGGCGCAAATCAACTCGAATGAAGCAAATAGATAATTGCCCGCAGCAAACTGCATCAGGCAAAAACTACCCAACACCAATCCGGTGACGACGAAAATGATGCGTGTAATGGACCTCTGTCCCTCATCCTGCAACTCCCGTAGCGCAGGAGAGTCAGGTGAGGATGCACCTTTGTGCACTTTAGAAAACATGTTGTCGCCCTGACAGCTGAGGCGTCTGTGCGCCTTGATTGAAAGCAGCTTAGCCAATAACGAACATTATGTGTTACGAGCGTACAAAAAAAACACACGCCATTTTGCCGTCACAGCGTTTTTTTGACTCAGTCGATAAATACGCAGCTTCCGTTATCACGCTTTAGGCACCAGCAGAGGCGGCATCGGGCAGTCCAGAATATCTGCCACAGCTCGTAACAATTCGGCCTCTAACACCTCAACACGCCCATCATGCTCAACACAGCGAGCCAGTGCTTTAAGCAAACGCGGCTTTTGCAGTGGTTTGAGCAGATTCAACCGCCCCAAAGCCTGCTCAAACGCCTCCAAACTCGTCGCGGTCACTGCTAGAAAACTAACCGCCTCCAGCTCTGCGCCCAGCACCTCGCGCGCCTCAGCAAAGGCCTGTTCGGCTTCTTGCTCCCGAGCGGCTCCCGTTCTGGCCATAAGTGTCAGCACCACCGAAAGCTCAGCAGCCAGTTCAGAAAGGTTGTAACGGCTGTTCACCGGCCGTTGATTATTAACGTTCCGCTCGACGATACGCAGTAATGCCCACTCATGCAGCGCCACACGGCCATCTGTACGGATCAACGCCACGAGCGCACGCTTAAAGTTGGCGTATTGATGCTCCCCCATTTGCTTCAATGCAGGGATTGCCAAATCCAGAACCGGCAACCGCAGCTGAACGGGTAACCGCGTTAAGGCATCCTGCAGTTGCAACAGCACGCCGTGTGCCTCAACGGAAATGAGCGACTTAAGCGCCTGCAGCTGCTTATCCAGCTGCTCTGGGCGCTTATCCAGCAGCAGTCCGTAGACCACGACCTGAGCCCCAACAGCGCTGTGGACAGCTTCATTCAGCGCAGGATGAAGCTGCTCTAAAGCACCGCGGGCCTGGGCCAAATGCCTGTCGCCTGGCTCACCAATCGCAGCAATGGAGGCCAGTGCTGACTGCCCACTGAATGCAGTAGCGCCAAAGGCTGAGTTCGGATCAACGGGGGCACCCCCTGAAGCTGAAGCCTGAGCACTTGCGCTCAAGTACGAGCCATCCCAATCCGGAGTGATACGGCGAATGCGGACATCCAGCGGCGGGTGAGTGGCCATTAACCCGCTCACGGCTCGGGCAATGCCTGCGGCAAAGTACATATGGCTGAACTCAGCCGCATAAGCACTGACAAGCTGGGAGCCCTGCTGATTTGCGCCAATTTTCTTGAGAGCACCGGCAATGCTGTCCGGGTTACGGGTGAACTGCACCGCCGACGCATCCGCCAAAAACTCCCGCTGACGGCTGACTGCAGCCTTGATCAAGCTACCGAAAAACGTCCCGGCATAGCCCAAAATCCACAATACGAGGCCCGTAGTCAGAATAATCTCGACCGTGCTGTCCTTTTTGGAGCGGCTACGGATTCTGCCAGCACTGCTCAGCAGAAAATCGCCAATCAGCCCCAACAACAGAATACCGTTCAGCACTGCTACCAACCGCGTATTCAAGCGCATGTCACCGTGAAAGATATGGCTGAACTCATGGGCGATCACCCCTTGCAGTTCCTCCCGGCTCAGCTGACTGATAGCACCTTGAGTCACACCGATCACAGCATCCTGTGGCGTAAGGCCCGCAGCAAAGGCATTGATACTGCCATCATTAAGCACGTACACGGGGGGAACAGGTGTGCCAGAGGCCAGCGCCATCTCCTCCACTACATTGAGTAAGCGGCGTTCTTCAAGGCTTTGCGGAGCCAAGTTGATAAGACGCCCGCCCAAGCGCTCGGCGATTACAGCACCGCCTTTACGCAATTCAACCCATTTGTACAGGCTTCCCACCAGCACCACCGCGATGATCACCACCGACACCAGTGCCACTAACTCCAACGGCGGCAGCCAGGCAGCGGCGCCACTGGCCATTGGGTTTGGCCTATCCCCGCTAAACTGCCAGAGTGCTCCCAGCGCCAAGCTGGTGATACTGATCAGGCTGACCACAGCCAGAACCATCAACAACAGCAGACGACCACTGTTGCGCTGAGCCTTTTCCTGCTGCTCAAAAAAATTCATTCAATGCCCCAAATCAAAAAGAAACCTTGGGGGCATCCTGAATCGCAGCACTGTCGGCAAACTCCAGCAAACTGGCATCCTGACCGTGACCAAAGGTTGCGGCCACCAACACTGGCGGGAAGGTCTGCTTGTAGGTGTTATAGGCCATGACCGAATCGTTGTAAGCCTGACGGGCAAACGCCACCTTGTTCTCGGTGCTGGTGAGTTCCTCGCTGAGCTGCTGCATGTTGGCGGAGGCCTTCAGGTCCGGGTAAGCCTCAACAGTGACCGCCATGCGCCCCATGGCCGATGTCAGCATAGACTCAGCCTGATTCAACTGAGCAATAGCCTGCGCGCTGCCAGGCTGTGCCGCCGCGGCTTTAAGGCCACTTACAGCCGCATTACGGGCGGCGATCACAGCTGCGAGCGTCTCGCGCTCGTGGGCCATGTAAGCCTTAGCCGTTTCCACCAGATTCGGGATCAGATCGTAACGGCGCTTGAGCTGCACCTCGATCTGGGCAAAGGCGTTCTTGTAGCGGTTACGCAACGACACCAGATTGTTGAAGATGCCGATAACGTAAAACACCAGCACAGCGACTACAGCCAGGAAAATCATCGTGGAAACGGACATGGAGAATCCTTATTGCCTGTCGGAAAGAGTCAGATAGTAGCGGAAAAAGCGTGCCACAAGCCCCCTTTGCATTAACAGGCTCGTAATAGCCGTGGCTCGCTAAAAGGTCTGGACGGCACGCACCGGTTATCGGCGTGACTGAATACAAGGCGGGGATGACAAGAATGTCACTTGGAGCGCTAGACCGACCGGTCTATACCTCTAGGCATGGAAAACTTACCGACCCGCAGCAAACTGATCCATGCCATGGCAGATGCGCTACAACGCAAAGGCCTGCATGGTGTTGGCCTCAGTGAAATACTGGAAATCAGCGGTGTGCCTAAGGGCAGCCTTTATCATCATTTCCCTGGTGGTAAGACCCAACTCGCCGTGGCCGCCATCGACGCCATTGGCGAACAGAGCGACCAGCACTTCAGCCATCTCTTCAGTCAGCAACCAGCCCCGCTCAAGGCCTTGAAAAAATGGCTCGCCGGTGCCTTGGTACAGCTGGAAAACAGCCGCTTCGAACGAGGCTGCCCCCTGGCCACCATCGCCCTTGAAAGCAGCCCGGATGACGTCGAAATACGCGCAGCCTTGCAACGCTGCTTCGTCACCATCCGCCGGGGGCTGAGTGATCACCTGCACGCGTTTGGCTACAGCCGCGAACAGGCCGACAAGCTGTCCGCACTATTTGTTTCACTCTACGAAGGCGTGCTGCTGCAAGCCCGTGTTGCCGGTTCCAGCGAACCGCTGCTCAATGCCATCGACGCCCTGTTTGAACTCACCGAGCAACAACACTTAAACGGAACCCATCCATGAGCACCGAACGCCCCGCTATCCAGAGTGAAAACCTGTCGCTGCGCGCACTAGACGGCTATCCGCTGGCCGCTACTCGCTATCACGCAGCGAATCCGCAGGCCCATCTGCTGATTGCCGGTGCCACAGGCGTTCCCCAAGGCTTTTACCGACGCTTTGCTGAGTACGCCGCCCAACAGGGCTTCAGCACCCTGACGCTGGATTATCGCGGCATAGGCAAATCCAAACCCGCCACACTTCGCGGTTTCGAGATGCACTATCTGGACTGGGCCAACCTCGACCTGGCCGCCGCCGTTGATCAACACAGCCATGCAGAGCATCCGCTTTATATGATTGGCCACTCATTTGGCGGGCATGCCTTCGGACTATTACCCAATCACCAACAGGTCAAAGGCTTCTACACATTTGGTACTGGGGCCGGTTGGCATGGCTGGATGCCGAAAAGTGAACAGATCCGTGTTCTGACGATGTGGCATCTGATTGGCCCAATACTCACCCGGGTTAAAGGCTATCTGGCTTGGAGCAAACTGGGGATGGGCGAGGATCTGCCCATGGGCGTGTATACCAACTGGAAAAAATGGTGCAGTCACCCGCGCTACTTCTTCGACGACCCGGACATGCCAGACATAGCCGAGCGCTTTGCCAGCGTCACCACACCTATTGTGGCTTGTAACGCAACTGACGACCTGTGGGCACCCGCTGCCTCACGTGATGCCTTTATGGCTGGTTACCGCAACGCGCCCTACCAAACCCGCACGGTTCATGCTCCAGAGGAGTTCGGCAATATCGGTCACATGGGGTATTTCAGGCCCTCTTCACAAGCGCTATGGGATGAGGCACTCAACTGGTTTGCACAGCTATATAAATAGTGGATTGCCTGAGCAACTGGCCGCATCGGAGCATGACATGAGCGGAGCGCCAGAGCGTAAATAGGAAATAGAAATTAGGCGAGCGCCCAAAAAAGAAAACCCCGCATTGCGGGGCCTTTGCAGACTGTTTGAACATCCTTGGTCTGTCACCATCCTGGCGACTATCCACGTTTCCCTATTGCTAAGTGCGCTTCCTGCGCGACGTCCATGGAACAAAGATTAACCACTCAGGCTAGGGTAGAACAGTGGAGAACTACCTAACTATTTGTAGGCAATTGCTTACAAAAACCCAAAACCTGAACGTTGCTTTATTTTGTGACTTTGCTCTTGTTAGACTGCTTGCCGACTACAAAAACAACAGACCCCGACGACGGGGTCATGGGGTTAGCAATGCGCTCACTCGTAATCGCCCTCAGCTGCTTGGCAACCAGCATCAGCCTGACCGCCTTTGCAAACGGTCAGAGCCAACTCTCCGACCCAAAAGCAACGCCGCAACTGCTCTGGAGCAAAATCTACGAGCAAGGCGGTAAGACCCTCTACTGTTCCAGCACCTTCACCAGCGACGTCAGCCAACTCAAGGCAAGCCCGGTATACAGCGCCAAACAGCTGAAAAGCGCGCTGCGCTGTGTCACTGATCGTCAGTGCAACATCATGAACCCGCGCTACGTCTTTATCGCTTCTGATCTGCATAACTACTACCCAGCCTTGAGCCAGGTCGATCAGGCGCGCAGCAATGCACAGTTCGGCACACTCGATGACAGCGCACAGGTCAGTTTTGCCGAACTGGGTTGTGAGATGAAGACCAGCTTTAAAATGGTCGAGCCCCGGGATGATGCCAAGGGTAACGTTGCGCGCGCCCTGTTCTACATGCACGTGGAATATGACCTGCCGATTCCCGGCGATGTTGCCACATTCAAACAATGGCATGAGATGGACCCGCCAGATGCAGATGAACGCCTGCGCAACGACAAAATTGAAGCGCTCCAAGGCTCACGCAATCGTTTTATCGACACCCCGGCACTGGTCAATGAGCTGATCAAAGAGTAAAGCTCACTCCACTCTCAGCGTTAAGCGGCTCAGAAACAGAAAACCCGGCGTAAGCCGGGTTTTCTGTTTCTACTGTATCCCTCAGAACTGTGAAGCATCCAACAAATACAGGCTCTCACTTCCTGCTTTGACCGCAGCAGTCAGTGAGTGAATACGCGGCAGCAGACGAGCAAAGAAGAACCGCGCAGTGCCCAGCTTGCTGACATAGAAATCACCTTCACTCTGCTTGGCCAGTGCCGTGCGCGCCATCAATGCCCACATGTAGGCATAGGCGGTATAGCCAAACACTTGCAGGTACTCGACCGACGCTGCACCTGCTTCATTCGGGTTAGCTTTCGCACGCTCCAGCAGATCCGCTGTCATTTGCTCAAGGTTAGCGATTGCCGCTTTCAAAGGCTCAACAAACTCAGCCAATGAGGCGTCAGCACTGTCGGTGAAAGCTTTGATTTCATCAGCAAAGTGCTTGTAATACGCACCGCCGCTGCCAATCACCTTACGGCCAACCAGATCCAGCGCCTGAATGCCGTTGGTGCCTTCATAGATTTGCGTGATGCGGCAATCGCGCACCAGCTGCTCTTGTCCCCACTCGCGGATATAACCATGGCCACCAAACACCTGCTGACCATGCACAGTGGTTTCCAGCGCCATATCGGTCAGGAATGCTTTGGCCACCGGCGTTAGCAGCGCGACAAGCTCTTCAGCGCGTTTACGGGTGGCTGGGTCTTCGCTGTACTTGGCAGTATCGAGTTGCATCGCCACGTAGCTGGAGAAGGCACGGCCGCCTTCGTTCAGCGCCTTCATGGTCAGCAGCATGCGACGTACATCCGGATGCACAATGATCGGGTCAGCTGCTTTGTCTTTTGCCACCGGGCCGGTCGGCGCACGGCTCTGGATACGCTCACGGGCGTATTCAACAGCGCTCTGATAGGAGCGTTCGCCCAGAGACAGCCCCTGAATACCTACGCCCAAACGCTCGTAGTTCATCATGGTGAACATCGCTGCCAGGCCTTTGTTCGGCGCATCCACGATCCAGCCAGTGGCGCCGTCAAAGTTCATCACACAGGTCGCGGATGCCTTAATGCCCATCTTGTGCTCGATAGAACCGCAGGACAGGGCGTTTTTCTCACCCAGTGAGCCGTCATCATTGACCAGCACCTTCGGCACTAGGAACAGCGAAATACCTTTCGGGCCCGCCGGTGCATCCGGCAGTTTGGCTAACACCAAGTGGATGATGTTCTCGGTCAGATCGTGCTCGCCGCCGGTGATAAAGATCTTGGTGCCGCTGATTTTGTAGCTGCCATCCGCCTGCGGCTCAGCCTTGGTACGGATGATGCCCAAATCGGTGCCAGCATGGGGCTCAGTCAGGCACATGGAACCTGCCCACACACCGGAATACATATTCGGCAGGTACTTCTCTTTCAGCTCTTCGCTGGCATGAGCGTTGATCGACAGGCAGGCACCGGCAGTCAGCATCGGGTACAAGCCGAACGACAGGTTGGCGGAGTTCACCATTTCTTCAACCTGTGCAGAGATCACCTTCGGCATGCCCATGCCGCCAAATACCGGATCACCGCCTACACCAACCCAGCCACCTTCTGCATAAGCCTTGTATGCATCCTGGAAGCCAGCCGGGGTTTTCACCACGCCGTTGTTCCAGCTGCAGCCTTCCTCATCACCGCTGCGATTGAGTGGGGCAATTACGCCACCCGTGACCTTGCCAGCTTCTTCGAGGATCGCATTAGCGGTGTCTTCATCGACAACGTCAGCCAAGCCCGGCAGCTGCGCCCACAGCTTGGAAACTTCAAATACTTCATTAAGTACGAAGCGCATATCGCGCAGTGGAGCATTGTAGTCAGCCATCGGAAATCCTCACGCAAACCAGCGAAAATAACGGGACGCAGCGAGTCTAACTGAACAACATTGCAGACACGTAGCGTCAGGTTGTGACCATATATCCATTATTGGTTTTAGCCAAAACTCAGGCATAAACCACCATTGAGTGCCGTGCCAAAAACCCGCACAAGCACCAGAAACTAGCGAATGTCTGGCCAGAACCGGCCAGTCAAAAAACACCGCTCATAAAAAAACCGCTGCCCAAAAGCAGCGGTTTTTGATCCTCAAACCCGAACTTAGTAGCCCAGGTCGAAGTTCTCTTCTGCCATGTCCATCAGGTTGTTAGCACCGGACAGCATTGCAGCGACGTGCGCACGGGTACGTGGCAGGATGCGGGCGAAATAGAACTTGGCAGTTTGGATCTTAGCTTCGTAGAAAGCCTTTTCCGACGTACCTGCCGCCAGCTTTTCAGCCGCAACGCGTGCGATGTCAGCCCAGAAGTAAGCCAAGCAGGCATAACCGGAGTACATGAGGTAGTCGACAGAAGCAGCACCGACTTCTTCACGATCCTTCATGGCAGCCATCCCCACTTTCATGGTGATCTCGCCCCACTCCTTGTTGATGTCAGCCAGTTGGCCAACCAGCCCTTTGAGGCTCTCGTTGCCCTCGTTAGCTTGGCAGAACTTGTGCACGATCTTGGTGAAGCCTTTCAGCGCTTCGCCCTGAGTCATCAGCACTTTACGGCCCAGCAGGTCCAGTGCCTGGATACCAGTGGTGCCCTCGTACAGCATAGAGATACGGGCATCACGCACGTTCTGCTCCATGCCCCACTCAGCGATAAAGCCATGGCCACCGTAGATTTGCAGACCGTGGTTAGCAGCTTCAAAGCCCACTTCGGTGATGAACGCTTTAGCAATCGGCGTGAGGAAAGCCAGCATGGCATCAGCCGCTTTCTTCTCTTCTTCGTTTTCGCTGTAGCGGACGATGTCGACTTGCTTAGCTGCGAAATAAATCAGCGCACGGCTACCTTCGGAGAAGGCTTTCATGGTCAGCAGCATGCGGCGGACGTCCGGGTGCACGATCAGCGGATCGGCAGGCTTGTCCGGCGCTTTCGGGCCAGTCAGGGAACGCATCTGCAGACGCTCACGAGCGTACTTCAAACCACCTTGGAAACCGATCTCAGCGTGCGCCAGGCCTTGCAGCGAGGTACCAACACGAGCGGTGTTCATGAAGGTGAACATGCAGTTCAGGCCTTTGTTCGGCGGGCCAATCAGGAAGCCTGTGGCGCCGTCAAAGTTCATCACACAGGTCGCGTTACCGTGGATGCCCATTTTGTGTTCGATAGAACCGCAGGACACGGCGTTACGCTCACCGGCAGAACCGTCAGCTGCTGGCAGGAACTTCGGCACGATGAACAGGGAGATACCTTTGGTGCCTTGCGGCGCATCCGGCAGACGGGCCAGAACGATGTGGACAATGTTGCCCGACATGTCGTGCTCACCCGCAGAGATGAAGATTTTGGTGCCCGATACTTTGTAGCTGCCATCAGCTTGCGGCTCAGCCTTAGTACGCAGCATGCCCAGGTCGGTACCGCAATGGGGCTCGGTCAGGCACATGGTACCGGTCCACTCACCGGTCACCAGCTTGCTCAGGTAGGCGTGTTTCTGCTCCTCAGTACCGTGAGCGGCGATGGTGTTCATCGCGCCATGGGACAGGCCTGGGTACATACCCCAGGACCAGTTAGCCTGGCCGATCATTTCGCTCATGCTGATGCCAAGGGATTCCGGCAAACCTTGACCGCCATGGTCAACGTCGTGCGCCAGGCTCGGCCAGCCACCTTCAACGAACTGGTCGTAGGCTTCTTTGAAGCCTGTCGGAGTTTTCACGCCTTCAGGTGACCACTTACAACCTTCCAGGTCACCTACACGGTTAAGAGGAGCAATGACTTGCTCACAGAACTTGGCGCCTTCTTCGAGGATGGCGTCAACCACGTCCGGAGTCGCGTCCTGGCAAGCCGAAAGGCTTTGATAGTGCTCGGGATAGCCCAGCAGTTCGTCACGAACGAAACGGATATCACGCAAGGGAGCCTTGTACTCAGGCATGACGGTAAACCTCTGCGGTAGATTCTTGGATGTATAGGTAACAGGGGAAATCGACTGTTCTTAGTGTTCGACTGGGAGCGGATAACGCCAACAAACAGTCAAACAGGTGTTTGAAACATACGTTTATGACCTACCAATGTCAAGCACCCCCAGACAGGCTCAGATAGCCAGGTCGATCAATGGATCAGAGCCCTTCACGCCACTCATCTGGCGGTAAAGCTCAAGCGCAGTGGATGTGGCGGACGCCGGTGTAACGTCTTTCTTATTGTCATTTTCTGTAGCTTTTTGTTCGTTCTCTTCTCGCTGCTCAGCTCGGGTTTCACGCGCAGCTTCAGTCTCTTCGCGGCGCGTCCTGGCGACCTCCGCGAAGGCTTCTGCCATACGAATCTGAGCTTGTGCTGCAATCTGTCGGTCTTGGGCTGAAGGCTCTGCCGGGGACAGCGCCGCCCTGATCACCACCTCCATCTTGCGTACGGTGGCTTCGGGATCATTCGGCACCGCACTGACATCAATGCTGACCTCACCGGCGACGGCATAGCGTTTGCCATCTGTGCCACGCTCATAACTATAGGTCGGGGCCCCTGCATGGCGGCCTCCGATGGCTGCGTGGGCCTGCTCATGCAAGCGAACTTCCCGGTCACGCTGGACCATTCGGGTAAGTTCGAGCTGCTCAATCTGTTCGGCTGCAGTTGGCTTATTGCTGGCGTTACTAACGCCTGAGGACGGCCCTTCGGAAGAGCCAGAAGCGGATGAGGCCGATGGGGAAGCCTGAGTGTCAGGCTTTTTAGCAGCCAGATCAGGCTGCGGCCAGGATGAATAGGCTACAGAGTGATTGAAGTTGGCAACCTGCATGGATGCACCCTCACCCTGATGACAGGCTGACGCCGTAGGCTTCAGCCGCTGTCATTCAACTTATGCGCGGATGTCGATCAACGTGCCCAGCACCTCGTCCGCACTTTTAGCGACCTTGCTGCCGGCCTGCACTTGTTGCTGGCCTTCGTTCAGACTCACCAAGCTTTGCGCCAGATCAGGGCGAGTTTGTTCCGATGCGCGCGACGTGGCTTCGACCGCATTCGGTGCAGGCGTTGGATTGACGGGCTGAGCAGGCGGCAACGTCTGGCTGACTATATCAGCAGCGGCCTGATCTACACGACGCTGTCCGCTTTGTACCGTGCTGATGGCTGAGCTGAACGCACTGCGCGAAATTTCCATAATGAAGTCCTGCCACGAAACCAGTGAATAATCTTATTGAAGCAGATACTGTACGAAAAACGTACAACCAAATCGCTATCAACGTGTTTCAGCTTAGACCGTATTCAGCAGCAGGCGCAGATCCAGATAACCGGCCACCTCATCCGCCGTTGGCTTTGGCAAACGCGGCAGGAACCCCAGGCATGGTGCGGGCAGGCGTTCAGCCAGGGTCGCCAGGTTCTCTTTGATCCGCGAGGTGTTTGGGTCAACGACATTAGCCACCCAGCCCGCCAGTCTCAGGCCATCGCGTTCAATCGCCTCAGCCGTCAGCAGCGCATGGTTGATACAACCCAAGCGCACGCCGACCACCAGAATCACCGGTAGCTGCAAAGCGATGGCCAGATCCGCCAGCGTCTCCTGCCCGGCCAGCGGCACACGCCAACCACCCGCACCCTCAACCACGGTGAAGTCAGCCTGCTTTTCAAGCACGGCTTGTACGGGTGCCAGCAAGGCAGCGCTGTCTAACTGTATTCCAGCTTCTTGAGCGGCAAGATGCGGGGCAATGGCCGGGGCAAAGGCCATCGGGTTGATCTCGTCGTAACTTAACTCCAGGCTGCACTGCCCCATCAGCGCCAGCGCGTCCTCGTTGCGCAAACCCTTATCGGTCAGTTCACAGCCGGAAGCCACCGGTTTGGCTGCTGCGGTAGACAGCCCAAGCTTCTGGGCAGCCCGAAGCAGTCCTGCCGCCACCGTGGTTTTGCCGATTTCCGTGTCCGTGCCGGTTACAAAAAACGCAGCGCTCATATCACTCCTTACGTAATACGCCGTAGAGCACTTGGTAGGTGAGCGGCAACCCTTGGGGTTGGCGGAACTGTTCGTACGCGTTAATTAGCGCCAGCATTCGCGCTCGCCCGGTGAGACCGCCCGGCCTTCCGGGGTTAAGGTTGTGTGCGCCCAGCGCCTTGAGTTCGTGGGTCAGTGTGCGCAGGTCTGGATAAAAAAGGCGTTGCGCCTCTACCTGCAAACAGACTTCACGCAAACCACTCCCTGAGCACAGGCGCTGATAATCACTGTAATGACGAAAGCGATTAACGTGGACAAAACCATCCACTGCCTGCCAACTGTCACGCAGTTCCTGCAAGGTGCCGACACACAAACTGCTAAAAGCAAACACACCACCGGGTTTGAGCACCCGGCCTGCTTCCCGTAGGACAGACTGAAAATCCGCGCACCACTGCAACGCTAGGCTGGAGAAAATCAGATCGCAGGATGCATCTTGTAAAGGCAGGTTTTCCGCATCCCCGGCAATAAACTGCTGGGCACCACCCAACGGACGGGCGTGTTGCAGCATGCCTTCAGCAATATCCAACGCCACACCTTCAGTGGCCGGAAAGCGCTGGGCCAATGCCCGGCTGAAATGCCCGGTACCGCAGCCCAGATCAAGCCAACGCTCAACGCTCACAGAAGGCAGCAAGCTCAACAAGCGCTCGCCCACATTGCGCTGCAAGGCAGCAACGCTGTCATAGGTCGTGGCCGCGCGGGAGAACGAAGCTGCGACCTGGCGCTTGTCCGGCAGGCCGACATATTGCTGTTGAGCCAGATCAGTCATCGCGGGCCTCATGTAAAAAAGCCTGAATAGCGGCAGCGATTTCGTGGGGGCGCTCCAGAATAAAAGCGTGGCTGACCTCTTCGATCAGGCCGACTTCCACATCACCCACCAGCGCCAGCAGGGCCTGTGCGGCATCAGCAGGCACCAGCGCATCGCTGCCTGCAAACAGGTGCAGTTGCGGGCCGACAAACTGTTCAATCGCAGGGCGGGTATCCAATGCCGCCAGCACTTCAAGCCCGGCCAGCAGAATGTCTGCCTGCACGGTCGGCGCACTGGCCAGCAGTTGCCGGGACAGACTGCGCCCATCCGCAGCGCCCTGCGCGCAGAGCAAGGCAAAACGCTTCAGGGTTGCCTGCGCATCTGCCGCGCAGTTCTGCATAAAGGCATCAAAGGTTTCAACGGGCATTGCCGTCGGCCAGTCCGGTTCGGCAACAAAACTCAGGTTACTGGCCAGGGTCACTAGGCCAGGGCAGCGTTCACCACGGCGTTCAGCCAATGCGGCGGCGAGCATGCCGCCAAGGGACCAGCCACCGAGCCAGGCATCTTCCGGCAGGTTGGCATCCAGCTCATCCAGCCAATCAGCCGGATCGGCTGAAGTCTGCGTTGGCAGCGGCTCGACTTGCACCAGCAGGTGCGGGTCAATCCCGCTCAAGGCATCCGCTAGCGGTTGCAACGGCGCAGTTCCCAAGCCCCAGCCGGGCAGCAGAATCAGGCGATTACGCATGGGCAGCATCCTCATTAGCCAGCAGCGGCCAACACTCGCCGAGCGTCTCCAGCAAGCGCTCGAGCTGCTCGAAACTGTGCGCTGCCGAAAGTGTCACCCGCAGGCGGGCGGTGCCAGCCGGAACAGTAGGCGGACGAATCGCCGTCACCAACAGGCCACGCTCGCGCAGCATTTGCGATAACCGCAGAGCACGGCCACTGTCGCCGACCAGAATCGGCTGGATTGGTGTCGGGCTGTCCATCAGCTCCAGCCCCAGGGCCGCTGCCCCCTCGCGGAAGCGGCGGATCAGCTCGCTCAGATGCTCGCGCCGCCAATGTTCGGTTCGCAGCAGCTCCAGACTTTTCAGGGTAGCGCAGGCCAACGCAGGCGGCTGGCTGGTGGTGTAAATGTAGGGCCGGGCGAACTGCACCATGGCTTCGATCAGCTCTTCGCTGCCCGCGACAAACGCGCCAGCGGTGCCGAATGACTTGCCCAGGGTGCCGACCAGCACCTGCACATCATCCTGTGCCAGACCATAGTGCTCGACGATCCCGCCACCGTTCGCACCCAGCGTGCCAAAGCCATGGGCATCGTCCACCATCACCCAAGCATCGGCGCGCTTGGTTTCAGCGCACAGGGCAGGCAACTCAGCCAGATCACCGTCCATACTGAACACGCCATCGGTGACAACTAATGTATTTCCAACGGCCTTTTGCAGGCGCAGGTTGAGGCTATCAGCATCGTTGTGCTGGTAACGGGAAAAGCGCGCACCACTGAGCAAACCGGCATCCAGCAGCGAGGCGTGATTAAGGCGATCTTCCAGCACGGTATCGCCCTGCCCGACCAGCGCTGTGACCACGCCCATATTGGCCATATAGCCGGTGGTAAACAGCAGCGCCTTGGGCCGGCCAGTGAACTCGGCCAGCGCCTCCTCAAGCTCGTGGTGCGGTGTGCTGTGGCCAATCACCAGATGCGAAGCACCACCGCCGACACCCCAGCGCGCGGCGCCAGCCTGCCAGGCTTCGATCACCTGTGGATGGTTGGCCAGACCAAGGTAGTCATTGGAACAGAACGCCAGCAGCTCGCGGCCATCCACCTGCACGCTAGGCCCTTGCGGGCTTTGCAGCAGCGGGCGCTGGCGATACAGCTGGGCGGCGCGTCGTTCGGCCAGACGGCTGGCGAGATCAAAACTCATAGAAAAACCTGCCGGGCAGTCGCGGGTGGCTAAGCACCCGCCGGGTGATTAAACGGCAGCGTTGTAGAACAGCTTGGAGTCGCGCTGCTCAATCAGAGCTTGCTCGATGGCCGCCTTATGGACCTCATCGCCGTGCTCTTCGCGCTCTTCCGGCTTGATGCCCAGGCGTGCGAACAGCTCCATGTCCTTGGTCGCTTGTGGGTTGGCGGTGGTGAGCAGCTTCTCGCCGTAGAAGATCGAGTTAGCTCCGGCAAAGAACGCCAGCGCCTGCATCTGCTCGTTCATCGCCTCGCGGCCTGCGGACAAGCGCACGTGGGATTTCGGCATCATGATGCGGGCCACGGCGAGCATGCGGATAAAGTCGAACGGATCAACATCCTGCTCATCGGCCAATGGCGTGCCCTGCACTTTCACCAGCATGTTGATCGGCACCGACTCCGGATGCTCCGGCAGGTTAGCCAGCTGGATCAGCAGACCGGCGCGGTCGTCCAGGGATTCACCCATACCGAGGATACCGCCTGAGCAGATCTTCATCCCGGACTCACGTACATAGGCCAGTGTTTCCAGACGCTCGGCGTATGTGCGGGTGGTAATGATGTTGCCGTAGAACTCCGGTGAGGTGTCCAGGTTGTGGTTGTAGTAATCCAGCCCGGCTGCTGCCAGCGCCTGAGTCTGCTCGCGGTCGAGCTTGCCCAGAGTCATGCAGGTTTCCAGACCGAGTGCCTTCACGCCTTCAACCATTTTCAGCACGTAGGGCATGTCTTTGGCCGACGGGTGCTTCCACGCTGCGCCCATGCAGAAACGGGTGGAGCCAATCGCCTTAGCTTCCGCCGCAGCCTCCAGCACCTTCTGCACTTCCATCAACTTCTGCTTATCCAGGCCAGTGTTGTAGTGACCGGACTGAGGACAGTATTTGCAGTCTTCCGGGCAGGCGCCAGTCTTGATCGAAAGCAAGGTCGAGACCTGTACCCGGTTAGGGTCAAAGTGGGCACGGTGCACCATTTGCGCCTGAAACAGCAGATCGTTGAACGGTTGCTCAAACAGCGCCTTGACCTCGGCGAGGGTCCAGTCGTGGCGAGTTGGAGAGGCGGCGGTGGCACTCATGGTTGTGTCCTTGCTCAATAGCGCATGTTGTTCTTTGGTTCCGCCGGTAAAGGCGGTCATCAGGCCAGGCAAATCATAGATACAGATCACACACTGTCAACCATGTTTTTACTTAAGGTTTACTACTGGTTATTTTGTGATCAATTATGATTTATTCACGGAAGAGCCTATATGCCTGCCTTGGACGGTTTTATGGACCATCTACCTACCTGGATTAAACCGACCAACCGCTGCCTGCTCTGTGATGAACGCAGCGAGCACAGCATCATCGGCATCTGCATGGCCTGTGAAATAGACCTGCCCTGGCTGGGTCCGCATTGCAGCGTCTGCGCCCTGCCGCTGCCTGCGTCGGGAATGATTTGCGGCAGTTGCCAGAAACGCCCGCCCGCATTTGAGCGGGTGATTGCGCCCTGGCGCTACAGCTTCCCGGTGGACACCTTGATCACCCGCTTTAAGCATCAGAACAAGCTGCCGTATGGGCATCTGCTGACCGAACTGCTGGCCCGGCATATTCGCCACAGCCTAGATGATGGGCTGAGCACACCAGATCTGCTCTTGCCTGTGCCTTTGGCCGCAGGACGTCTGCGCCAACGCGGTTTCAATCAGGCTGAGTTGATGTGCCAGTGGCTCAGCCCACTGCTGGATGTACCAGTGCAGAAACGCTGGTTGATCCGCCAGTTTGATACACCCGCGCAACAACAGCTCGATGCCAAAACCCGACGGCGCAACCTACGCAACGCCTTTGCGCTAAACGCGCATGCCGAGGTGAAAAATCGCCATATCGCCCTGATCGATGACGTGCTGACCACGGGCGCTACGGCAGAAATGCTCGCCTGCCTGCTCACGCGGGCCGGTGCGACTCATGTGGATGTGTATTGCCTGGCGCGTACGCCGCGACCGGGCGATTAAGCGGGAAAGCGGAGTTAGCGCTAAACTGGCCGACCCTTTGTGTTGGAGCCGATCATGTCCCATCCCTTTGCTGCACTCACACCCGACCTGGTGCTGGATGCCGTGGAGAGCCTCGGCTTCCTCAGCGATGCCCGCGTACTGGCGCTGAACAGTTACGAGAACCGTGTCTATCAGGTCGGCATCGAAGGCGAACAGCCGCTAATTGCCAAGTTCTACCGCCCGGGACGCTGGAGCGATGCTGCCATCCGCGAAGAACACGCCTTCAGCATGGAACTGGCCGAATGCGAAGTACCAGTGGTGGCGCCTGTCAGCCTTGAAGATGAAACCCTGTTCAGCTACTCAGGCTTCCGCTTTGCTCTGTTCCCCCGTCGCGGCGGTCGTGCACCGGAGCCGGGCAATATGGATCAGCTGTACCGCCTCGGTCAGTTGCTCGGCCGCCTGCATGGCGTCGGCTCGTTCAAGCCGTTCGAACACCGCGAGCATCTAAAGGTAAGCAACTTCGGCCACGAATCACTGGCGACCTTGCTGGACGGAAACTTTATTCCGCAGAGCCTTTTGCCCGCTTACGAGTCCGTCGCCCGTGACCTGCTCAAGCGACTGGATGAGTTGTTTGCCTCCCACCCTTGTCAGTCGATCCGTCTGCACGGTGACTGCCACCCCGGCAACCTGCTGTGCCGGGGCGACAGTTTCCATATCGTCGATCTAGATGACTGCCGCATGGGCCCGGCGATTCAGGACTTGTGGATGATGCTGGCCGGCGAGCGCCACGAGCGTCTCAGCCAGTTGGCCGAGCTAGTCGAGGGTTATCAGGAGTTTCACGATTTCAACCCGCGCGAGCTGGTGTTGATCGAAGGCTTCCGCGCCCTGCGCCTGATGCACTACAGCGCCTGGCTGGCGCGGCGCTGGGACGACCCGGCGTTCCCCATGAGCTTCCCTTGGTTCGGCACGGAGCGTTACTGGGGTGAGCAGATTCTCACCCTGCGCGAACAGATCGCCGCGCTGGATGAGGAGCCGCTGCGGTTGTTCAGCTAACGCTGCAGCGCCGCAATGGTCTTGTGGATAACCTCGTCCACCGAGGCTGGGGGCTGCCAGTTCAATCGGTTTTGCGCCTTGCGGCTGTCGACCCGTAATTCACCACACAGGCGCTGGGCAGCCCCGGACGCGCCCAACAGGCGCAAACCGGCACTCAACAGACACGCGGGCACGGGCACCAGCCATGAGCGCGAGGCGAGTGCCGCACGCATTTTCCGGGTGAGTTCGGCGACTGTGAGGTCGTGCCCGTCGCTGATAAGAAACAGCTCGTTGGCTGCTGCCGGATGGCTTGTGCACAGGCTGAGAAAGTTCACCAGATTATCCAGCGCCACCAGGCTACGGTGGTTATGTAGCGCCCCCAGCGGCAGTGGACGGTTGCGGGCCAGTGCTTGCAACAAGCGCAAAAAGTTGGCCTGCACGCCCGCGCCGTACACCAGCGGCGGACGCACGATGACCCATTCCATGCTGTGCTCTTCACAGAACGATTGAACCAGCTGTTCGGCTTCCCATTTAGATTGGCCGTAAGGGTCTTGCGGGTTAGCGGGATCGCTTTCGCTGAAGGGCTGAGCGTCGGTGCTTTCGCCATTGACCTTGATCGAACTGACAAACACAAAGCGACGTACACCCGCCTTGGCAGCGGCCTGCAAGAGTGCGTGTGTGCCCTGCACATTGACCGCGCGGAAGGCTTGCAACGGGTCGCTGGCGGTTTCATTCATGACATGCACACGGGCCGCCAGATGCACGACCACGCCGATCCCCTCCAGCAGACCGGCAGGGACTTCTCCACCGGCCAAATCACCCATTTGCCGCTGCGGCACAGACCAATCACTGACTGGCGTACGCAACGCCGCAACGACGTTACTGCCCGGAGCAGTAAGCAGATGATCAACAAGGGCGCGCCCGACGAGGCCTGATGCGCCGGTCACCAATACACTCATGCAGAATGACTCGATCAGATTCAGATTATCCCGGTATCCGTAAGCGGGATTCTTGATCGCGCATAACGCCTGATTGCTGCAGTCCGGTCAACAGCAGACTCAATTTTCCACCACCAGACGCAAGCCCAGATGCGCAGGCGGTGTGCCAACCGAGCAGGCTCCGGCAATCGGATCGCGGACAAAGTCGGACAAGGCACTGGCATGCCTGCCCGCCGCTATGCGAACCCCGCAAAAGCCTTCGCCAGCGGAAAGCCCCGGCGACTGGCCGAAGCAGGTCTGTGTCCACTCCCACACATTGCCGCTGATATTCAGCAGCCCCGCGTTGTTGCGCTCTTGTTCGGCAAATGTCAGCAGTGTTTTTGAGAGCGGCCCACGCCGGGCTTCCTGCTCGTATTCCTGCAGCCAGCGCTGCGCGGGATTGGCCAGGTTATCCACAATGGCCTGATCCTGCACAAAGGCTTCACCGGCAGCAGCCACCCACTCAGGGTAGTCGGGCAGGCGGAAAAACTGCCCGGTCTGATGCGACAACCAAGCCGCATAGGCTTGGGCGTCCAACCAGCTCAAACCGGTGGCAGGCAAGTCTTCCGCCTGGCTGACCTGGCGCTGCATGATGGAGAACGCCGCAACATGCTCATCATAAGTCGCCGGACTACCCGGCAACTGGTAACTCACCGTGCTCGCAGGAATCGCCAACAGAGCCACCTCCAGAGGCGGCTCGGAGGGCGAACAGGCTGTCAGCATCCCCACAGCCAGCAGGCCTGTGCATAACGCCTTCACCGCAGCATTACTCGCTGGTGATCGGGCCGGGCTCTTTGATCTGCTTCATCAGATCATCATTCCACTCACCCTCAACCTTCACGTGCCCAGCTGCGCCCAGCTCCATGGCTTCGATCAGGTTGTGGTTGACGTAGGCGTACACGCCGGGCTGCTTGAAGGTGTACAGCGCGGCACCGGCAGAGCCGCCCCGAATAAACCAGGTTTCCAGATCCTTCTCAGGCGGATTGGCAAATTTGCCGGTTTCCCAGACCCAATCGCCGTGGCCGCCGATCAGGTGCGGGCGGGTGTCGCGGTTGGCTTGGGAGTGGATAAACAGCACCGTCTCACCGACTTTGGCGGTCATGGCGTTCTCACCGGTCAGAGCACCGACTTTGCCGTTGAACACTACATGGCTGGGGATAAGTCCGCGCATGGCTTCGCGGGTTTCCGGGTAACTGGCCATCAGGCTCGGATAGTCTTTGTACTTGCCGTCTTTATCCTTGGGGATATACAGGTCGAACTCGCCAATGGTGTAGGCGCGGTCGTAATGCAGCTTGTTACCGGCTGGATCTTTCAATCCGTCACGGGGCAGCACCATCAAGGTGCCACTCATCCCGGCAACCACATGCCAAGCCACCATGCCTTCCGGGGCGCAGTGATACACAAACGTGCCGCTGCGATCGGCCTTAAAACGCAGCACAGCCTCCTGCCCGGGCTGTACCAGTGTGAGCTTGGCGCCGCCCAGAGCTCCGGTCGCGGCATGGAAGTCGATGTTATGCGGCATGCTGTTAGTAGCAGGATTAACCAAAGTCAGTTCAACGTAGTCACCTTCGTGAACCACCATGGTCGGCCCCGGCATGGAGCCATCAAAGGTCATGGCTTGTAGCGTGGTGCCTTTGCCGTCGATGACGACTTTCTTCTCCTCGATGGTCATGCGGAACTGAACCACTTTGGGCTTTCCACTTACAGCCTGTTCATGCACATGCACGTTAGGTGGCGGAACCAGGCTGACTTTGACCCGCTCAAGCCCTGCGGTGTTGTCGGCCTGTGCATAACTGCTGCATACCAAAGTGGCGGCCAATGCGAGGGGATTAAGGCGTTTCATGTAGCTCTCCTTAGCTGAGGGATGTCTACATTGCACGTCAGCTCCACTGCGATTTTGTTGTCCTGGAACAACAAACGCCTTGAAATCCTGTCTGCTGTGTCAACTTGACTCAGCCACTACAATGTACAGTCAGTAGCACCGGCATGGTCTGGACCAAGCTTCAGCTCCACTTCTCCAAGGATATTCATGAGCACTGTCAATCCGCGCCGCGGATACATACTGGGCCTTGCGGCCTACACCATCTGGGGCCTGTTCCCGCTTTATTTCAAAGTTATCCAGAGCGTTCCGGCGCTTGAGATCATTGTTCATCGGGCACTGTGGTCTGCCCTGTTCGGCGCGCTGATGCTGCTGGTGTGGAAACACCCCGGCTGGTTGCGTGAACTATGTGCAAATCCCAAGCGCTTTGCGATTCTGGCCTTGAGCGGTGTGCTGATCGCTAGCAACTGGCTGGTATATGTGTGGGCTGTGAATAACGATCGCATGCTGGAGGCCAGCCTGGGCTACTACATCAATCCGCTGGTCAATGTGCTGTTGGGCATGCTGATACTCGGCGAGCGTCTTCGCCGCTTGCAGTGGTTGGCGGTCGGGCTGGCGACAATCGGTGTGCTGGAGCAAGTCTGGCAGTTCGGCAGCCTGCCTTGGGTGTCGCTGGCACTGGCTCTTACATTTGGCTTTTACGGCCTGATCCGAAAGCAGGCACCGGTTGCTGCCCTGCCGGGCTTGGTGGTCGAAACTTGGTTACTGCTGCCCCTGGCCATTGGCTGGCTGCTGCTACACCCCGCTGCGCAGAGTACTCAGCCGGAGTTCTGGAGCAGCTCCGAAGCCTTTTGGCTGATGGCTGCCGGACCTATCACCCTGATCCCGCTGGTGTGCTTTAACGCGGCAGCGCGGCATCTGCCCTACACCACACTGGGCTTCCTGCAGTACCTGGCGCCGACGCTGGTGTTACTACAGGCCGTATTCCTGTTCGGCGAACCCCTCTCCGGCAGCAAGCTTGTAGCCTTCCTGTTTATTTGGGCCGGGCTGGTGGTTTACAGCGTGGATGCATGGCTGAATCTACGCAAAAACGCACTGAGCAAAAATTAACCAATTCTCGCAAAATCACGGGGCATCAGGGTTGCAGACTGTTGCCCCCGGTTTATCCACAACTCCGTCCCCGGCGTTTGTGTGTAAGCTCAAATGGCTGGTTATTTTTTGACCGCTCGCATCAAACCTAGACAGCACTAAGGCTTGATTGAATGCTCCGCAAATCGCTCACAGACTTATCCACGTAGCACGGGGATAACAGCACCCTGCGGCCCTTATGCTGAGGCAGCACGTCGTAGCCACCACCTTCCCGGCGGCAGCCCCCAGCACACACGCCTACATCTGATCAAAAAACAATCAAACCTTTACACACCCCGTCATTCCTGGGCTACAGCGGAATACCCCAACCTTATCCACAAAGCAGTCCCCTCCGTTTGTGCGTAACGCTTTGGGGCTGTTTATTTTTTGACCAGCCTACTCAAAGCCCCGTGGCACTAGCGTGTGGGATCTGACTCCCCAAATGGCTCACAGAGTTATCCACGCGACTCGTGGATAAACGGTCCCAGCGGGCCCGAGTTATCCCTCCTGCGCAGTTGCGCGCCACTAATCGAGAGCAATCGTTATGGCCACTCTGGTCACTCAAAGATTCAGCGAAAAAATGATCAAATTTTAATCAAAACTCTGGAGAGCCTGCCCTTTCTGGTTTGTAGAGAACTGCCCCCGCTTTATCCACAGTTGCATCCACGCGCTTTGTGAACAAGCCAACACGGGCGGCTATTTTTCAATCACTTCTCTCTGAGCCACGGCTGCCGTGGCCTGGCACTCGGACTCCCCAACACACCCACAGACTTATCCACGCACTAGCTGAACAACTGCCGTGCTGCTCCTTGGAAATAAGGCGTAGGCAAGGGATGGGCTCAGCTCACGCCCCGATCACAAGACATAGCAGGTCGAGTGTTAAAGAAACTGATCATAAAACAACCAACCAGCTACAGACCGCAGAAATCATGGGTCTTAGCCCTATACCCCCGGTTTATCCACAAAGCCATCCCCGCCATTTGTGCGTAAGCAAACTCTATTGCTCATTTTTCATTCATTCCGCGCAATCGCAGAGGGCACTAGGGATTCAGACCAGACTCCCCAAAGCACCCACACACTTATCCACGCTCAGGGTGGATAACGCAGCCACGACCATCCCGACTGCGATGGACACATCAGCATCGCTGCACAACCAACAGCGAATGATCACTTTGTGATCAATCCTCTAAAAGCCTTAGCAATCGTGGCTTACAGGGGATTGCTCAGGGCTTATCCACACGACAATCCCCCGCGTTTGTGTGTAAGCAAAACCAACTGAATAAATTTTAATCAATTCCCGCAAAGCCTCGTGCTGTGGGGGTTTGCGGGGCTACTCCCCATGGCACGCACACACTTACCCACAGCCGCCGTGGATAAAGCCGGCCTCAACTTTCCGCGTGCAGTTTCAGCTCCACCATCAACTCATCCGCCAGCCCTTCGAGATGGGTCTGCAATTGCTCAAGGCTCAAGCTCTGCGGAACCGCCAGTAGGGCCTGCGCTTGAAACAACAGCTCGCCACTCATGGGAGCTGGAATAACTTCGGTATTTAAGCGTTCCAGATTGACACCGTGACTGCTGAGCAAACGGGTGATGTCACGGACGATGCCGGGACGGTCGTTACCGACCAGTTCCAAGCGGATCACCTGCCGAGCACCTACCGGCTCGCCGCCAGCCTCGGCCACATGCACACGAATGCCTTGCCCCTCAAGCTCCCTCAGGGCCGCCACAAGGTCTGCGTGTGAACTCAACGGCGCGGCTATGCGCACAATCCCGGCAAACTGCCCGGCCATACGTGCCATGCGGCTCTCCAACCAGTTACCACCATGGTTGCTGATGCATAAGGCTATTCGCTCAACCAGACCCGGCTCATCCCGGGCGATCAGCGTCAGTACTAAATGCTCCATACTTGATCACCTCCTTAAGCGTTCACTGAAAGGCTAGTCGCCTGCGCTACAAATGCCTAATCAAGGCGCTTGGAGGTCGTTTTTTCAGGTTATGTAGTGACCGTCCGACCGACTAAAGTCGCAGGCCAGTGCACATCCGCTGCTTTTCAAATGATCTTCATGTAGTATTCCGCGCCTCGGACTACAAAATTATTTTCCCCTGTCCGAAGCGGCTAAAAAGTAGAGCTGAGCAGAGTGAGGCTAGTGATGACTGAGCGCGTTCAAGTAGGCAGCTTGCAGGTTGCCAAAGAGCTGTACGACTTCGTAAACAACGAAGCCATTCCGGGTACCGGCCTGAGCGCCGACAAGTTCTGGGCAGGTGCGGAAGCGGTCATCAATGACCTGGCTCCGAAAAACCGCGCCCTGTTGGCCAAACGCGATCAGATCCAGGCGCAAATCGACAGCTGGCACCAGGCCCGTGCCGGTCAGGCCCACGATGCCGTGGCCTACAAAGCCTTCCTTGAAGAGATCGGCTACCTGCTGCCAGAACCGGCTGACTTCAAGGCCACGACTCAGAACGTCGACGAAGAAATCGCCCTCATGGCTGGCCCACAGCTGGTTGTGCCGGTGATGAACGCTCGCTTCGCACTGAACGCCTCCAACGCCCGCTGGGGTTCGCTGTACGACGCCCTGTATGGCACCGACGTAATCAGCGAAGAAAATGGCGCAGAGAAAGGCAAGGGCTACAACAAAGTCCGCGGCGATAAAGTAATCGCCTTCGCCCGCGCCTTCCTCGACGAGGCCGCGCCGCTGGAGTCCGGCTCCCACGTCGATTCCACCGCCTATGTGGTAGCCAACGGTCAGCTGCAAGTCAGCCTGAAAAACGGCAACAGCACCGGTCTGAAAAACCCGGCTCAGTTCATTGCCTTCCAGGGCGATGCTGCTGCACCGAAAGCGGTTCTGCTCAAGCACAACGGCCTGCACTTTGAAATCCAGATCGACGCCAGTACTCCGGTTGGCAGCACTGACGCCGCCGGCGTTAAAGACGTGCTGATGGAAGCCGCGCTGACCACCATCATGGACTGCGAAGACTCCGTTGCCGCTGTTGATGCAGAAGACAAAGTCATCGTCTACAAAAACTGGCTCGGCCTGATGAAGGGCGACCTGGCGGAGGAAGTGTCCAAAGGCGGCACCACCTTCACCCGCACCATGAACCCGGACCGCGTGTACACCAAGGCAGATGGCAGCGAGCTGACCCTGCACGGCCGCAGCCTGCTGTTCGTGCGTAACGTCGGCCACCTGATGACCAACCCGGCGATCCTCGACGCTCAAGGCAACGAAATCCCGGAAGGTATTCAAGACGCGCTGTTCACCAGCCTGATCGCCATCCACAACCTCAATGGCAACACCACCCGTAAAAACACCCGCACCGGTTCGGTTTACATCGTGAAGCCGAAAATGCACGGTCCGGAAGAAGTGGCGTTCACCAATGAAATCTTCGGCCGCGTTGAAGACGTCCTAGGCCTGACCCGCAACACCCTGAAAGTCGGGATCATGGACGAAGAGCGTCGCACCACTGTTAACCTGAAAGCCTGCATCAAGGCTGCCAGCGAGCGTGTGGTGTTCATCAACACCGGCTTCCTCGACCGTACCGGCGACGAAATCCACACCTCCATGGAAGCAGGCCCGGTTGTTCGTAAGGCCGCCATGAAAACTGAAAAGTGGATCGGCGCCTACGAGAACTGGAACGTGGATATCGGCCTGGCCACCGGCCTGCAAGGCCGTGCCCAAATCGGTAAAGGCATGTGGGCCATGCCGGACCTGATGGCAGCGATGGTTGAGCAGAAAATCGCCCACCCGCTGGCCGGTGCCAACACCGCCTGGGTTCCGTCCCCGACTGCCGCCACCCTGCATGCCTTGCACTACCACAAGGTAGACGTGGCAGCCCGTCAGGCTGAGCTGGCCAAGCGTGAGCGCGCTTCGTTGGATGACATCCTGACCATCCCGCTGGCCAAGGACACCAACTGGAGCGACGAGGAAATCCAGAACGAACTGGACAACAACGCTCAGGGCATCCTCGGTTATGTAGTGCGCTGGATCGACCAGGGCGTCGGCTGCTCCAAAGTGCCGGACATCAACGACATCGGCCTGATGGAAGACCGCGCGACCCTGCGTATCTCCAGCCAACTGCTGGCCAACTGGCTGCGTCATGGCATCGCCACTGAAGAGCAGATCGTGGCTAGCCTCAAGCGCATGGCGCCGGTGGTTGACCGCCAGAACGCCAATGACCCGCTGTACCGCCCACTGGCTCCGGACTTCGATAACAACATCGCGTTCCAGGCTGCTCTGGAACTGGTGATCGAAGGTGCCAAACAGCCGAACGGTTACACCGAGCCGGTACTGCATCGCCGTCGCCGTGAGTTCAAAGCGAAAAACGCTCGCTAAGACTGACGCATAAAAAAACCGCCCTACGGGGCGGTTTTTTTATTTCACAAACAGCGGCTTTATACGACCAACGTTAGCTTATTGCTTTGCCCGTCCGAGAAGACAGACTGTAGCCGTGAGTGATCCGCATTGGCCGGTAACTTAAGCCCTAGGCCAGGAATCTCGATGGCAGACAGGTCGCCATATTCATAATTATGGACAATCCACACCTGCTCGCTTTGCATGAACTCAATGACGGCCGGAGAGACCCTAAAGCTGGCAGACAGTCTTTCTATATCCAAAGACTCGACGCCTTGCCGACGCTCATATCGACGGGCCCGCACTTCATTGTATTTAGCCCACATAAGCAGAATTGCGCCGATCACAGCCCCGGTAATCAGGTAGACCAATAAAGTTTCCAATGTTGGTTTGATACCCATAAGCAGGTTGAGACTGATCGCGCCCATACTGCCTCCGATCAAGTCCCGTACTCCTATAACAATCAGACTGATGAAGCCAACCCAAGCAATGATGGTAAGTAATGCATCAACTGAGCGCGGCAACCAATGCTGCTGCGTCCTGATCAATAGCGACATGATTAATTCCTTTTAATCCCACGATCCGGGCTGACCCAACGAGCCCGTTGTTGTTTAGCTTTAAGCATGACCTTAGGAAAGCTGACCAGTGTGGTGAACAACGTCAGCAGCCAGAACGCCATCGGGTACCAGATGATCCAAAACAATGAGTGCGTCAGGTTCTTCTCATAACGCCGCTCGATCATCAGGCTGACAGCAAATTGCATTAAGCAAACACACGCTAAAACCAACCCTGTGAAGGCCGGTGGCGCCAGACGTGAAACCTGTAGGTTTTCAGGTAACTCGACAACATGGCCCAATCCCCATAGCACGATGGATATGGCAAAGGTGAATGCCCAAATGGCGGACAGGGTGAACTCAGCGAGAAGCGGCCACATGTAGCGGAAGCGCCACTCCCAGATGGTCCGAATGTTTTTCAGCAGCACCTCCGCGCCCCCCTGTGCCCAACGCAGACGCTGCTTCCACAAGCCGCGCAGGGTTTCCGGCATCAGAATCCAGCACAGTGCCCGTGGTTCGTAAAAGATGCTCCAGTGATCCAGCTGCAGCTTCCAGCTGACGTCGATGTCCTCGGTAATCATGTCCGGGCTCCAATACCCGATACGATCCAGCGCACTGCGGCGGAAGGCTGCGATCACCCCTGAGACGGTAAACACCCGGCCATAAACCCGCTGGGTGCGTTTGATCAGGCCGATAATGGATGAGAACTCGCCCACTTGAATCCGCCCGATCAGCGTTGAACGTGTGCGGATACGTGGGTTGCCGGTTACCGCACCGACGCGCGGGTTGTTGATCAACGGGGCTACCAGATAACTCGCTGCATCCTTGTCCAGCAGGGCATCGCCGTCGATGCACACCAGGTATTCGCTGCGCGCCGCCAGCGCCCCCATGCGCAGAGCAACTGCCTTGCCCTGGTTTTGCGCCAGATGCAGCACACGCAAGCGGGGTTCGTTAGCGGCCAGGCGGTCCAAGACTTCCCCGGTGTTGTCGCGGGAGCCGTCGTTGATGGCAATAACCTCAATCTCGGAATAGCGCTGAGCCAGCGCGGCACCGATGGTTTCAACCGCGTGCTCCCCCTCGTTGAAGCAAGGGATCAGGATGGTGACAAGCGGCTGCCCTACTAATTCCGGCGGCTCTACATCAGCGTCACGAGACCACGGCCAATGCCGCTCCCAGTGCAACCAGTAGTAAAGGCCTCCGGATATCCACAGGGCCGACATAAACAACGGGTAAAGAAAAATGAAGTCCAACATGACCTGCCCGGTCAGTGTCAGCGCAACCCCAAAAGGTGCGCCCAGGACAACGGCCAGAATCAGCAGTGCGTAAAAACGATCAATCATGGCAATGGATGCCAAGCATTGGAAAATGCCGGGCGAATCTCCTGCAAGCGGGGTTGGTCATTGATGAAGTCGTCGGGGTAGTAGCCATAGCTGCGCACACCATTCCATTGCAGGCGGCGCATCCACTGCACCAGCAGCTCGCTGTCTACCGGCTTACCCTCCGGGTTGCTCCAATCGCGGGCCTGCAACTCGAACACAGTTCGAGACAAGGCATTGGGGCGCTCAGCGACACGCTTGACCAAGGTGTCCAGCCAGGCGTTGGAATCTTCTTCAGAAACGCCTTCCATCAGCGGCATCGCCATCGGCGCGGTCCAGTCATACGCCTCCAGGAAGTCATCCAGGTTCTGTGCGAACCATGTTTCGCTGTAGGGATTGAGGATCGGCTGGGCGTACATATTGCGCGCCGTTTTGATCTGCGGCCCGCGGATTGCTTTGACCTTGGCGGTCAGCTCATGGGTGAAATCAATCAGGTAGCGACTCTTAAACCGGCTCCAGCGCTGCAACGTGTCTTCATCGCCGCGCAGGCTGGCGATGTCACCTGGCAGTCCGGCTTTGCGATAAACCGCAAGCGCCGCAGGGCTTGCGTCTTCGAAATCGGAGAGCAACGCGTCGTCGTGGTACAGCACACCGGTAAAATTGCCGTGGCGGGCCAGGTCTTCATAGATTTCACCGATCTGCCGACGCACTTCCGGGTCAAACGGAGACAGACGCCGGTATTGCTCGTGGCTCACCGCAGTGCGCCCATCCTCAGACCAACTTTCAACACGGGGTAATGCGGGATCAAGGTCGTAACTCAGTACCGGCATCCACGCATACACCTCCACTTTGGCCCGGGTACGCAGTTGCCAGGCAACCCGGTTAAACAGGTCGGCACGCATCGGCAAATGTCGGTTGGGGAAATACAGCGACTTCACCAAACCATCGCCCTTGGGATCGGCATAGGCCTGCAAGAACACGGTATTGATGCGCATATCGGCAATACGCTGGACCAGCTCGCCAAGGTTGGCATCCATTTGCTGCGGATCAGGGTCGTAAACGTAGTCGAGGTCAACGTGAGCGATACGCATCATCTGTGATGCATCCACGCTGGTGATCTGTTGTGCAAAACGGCTGATATCCGGATCACCGCTGATCAATTGACGCGGCCCATCCTGGAGCGTGCTCAAACGGCTCATGCCGTCTTCGAGAGTCAATGCCAGCTCATAGCCCTGCTCACCAACAATCCTCAACGCCGTGCCACTGGCTGCGCCGTAAGGCCAAACCCAGACCCGGGGTGTGCGCCCAGTCGCGGACTTGATCTTATCCGTGATGCGCTGCACGTCTTGTGTGATACGTGCGGTGTACTGCGCTTCAGTTTCATATTGGCCAGTACGGCTGTCATACAAACGGGTGACGGCAGCTGGTTGCAGGTTACCCTGCGGGTTAGCCAAGGCCCCAAAATGCAGGGCGTTGGTGTGTGACGCGATCTCTACCAGACCGCTGTCGGCAACTTCCTTAATCTGCTTCCAGGTCAAAAAGCGTGAGCGCTCAACCGGGAGACCACCAAAATCTACCTTCTGCCCGACCGGTGTATCCGTCCAGACGCCGACCGGAGCCATTACGGCATGCCATTGATAGGCTTTGAGCAGCGGCAGAACGCGCTCGTAAAAACTGCTATAGCCATCATCGAATGTCAGCAACACAGCTTTATCCGGCAATGTGCTCTGGCTTTTACGAGCCGCCAATATCTGGTCTACCGACACCGGGTGAAAGCCATTGACCTTCAGCCAGGCAAACTGCTCAGCCAGGTTGGCTGTACGCACAGACATAAAGGACTGATCAGCGTTGGCATCTTCCACATCGTGGTAAGCCAACACCAACACTTGGCCTTTCGGCCAGTGGCTTTCAGTCGGTTCGATAACCCGCTCAGACGGTGGCGTAAACGGAGGCGCCTCAACAGCGCACGCGTTGAGCACCAGCAGTGCCAGCACAAGCAGCACACTGCGATAGACAGTAACCATCAGTGAGTCCTCAGAAACGGTAGTTGACGTCGAACAGCAGGGAGATTTCCTGCTCGCGATCGCCGTCGTAGGCGCGGCTCAGGGCTGAAATCCCAAGGCCTCCCTCAAAGCGATCATCCAAGCGCAAGCGCTGCCAGTAGCTGATCAGTCCCACGGCATCAGTGCCGTAATAACGCTGATTGATGGTCCCGGCACCGAGCTCAAGCTGCTGGGTCCAGGCGGTCTCGTAACGCTGATGCAGGGTCTGTTGCAGACGCAGACGTGGCAGTACCACCACCTCGGACTTGGGATTGAAATAGGGCACATCGTTGTCGCGGCTATTGCTGTTGTAGGCCAGCTCCAGCCCCCAGTCGGCCTGCCAGGTCGGGCGGCTGTAGAAGCGCTGATAACCATCCAGAACCAGACCGAAGCGGTTATTGCCATCGCTGAAGTCGGCCACAGCAGAAGACAGACGCCACTCGCGGCGCTCATCACCACGCCAGCGCACAAAACCACTCACGCTGTTGGAGGAGACGCCTGAGTTGAGTGCCCTGAGCGGTGTGTCTGCCGACAGGTAATCCGCACTCCAGCCGTACTGCCAGTAATCATCGATGTCATGGGTGCCGCTGAGGCGTGCGCCGATCTTGTCGCCCTCGCCATAGTCATGACGCGAGACTTCGGCCTCCAGGGTGTGATTACGTACACGCCACTCAGCCCCGGCTCGCTGCCAGCGATCACGCCCGCGGCCCTCATCGAAGTCACCCGTGGCATAGCCGAAACCTGCGAACACGCGCCAGTCACTGTTAATCGGCGGGCTGTACAACACGGTATCAATACCCATGCTATCGCCACCTGAAACGGCGCTGCCTGAGCCCTGGCCGCGATAGCCGTTAACACGCAGTTCGGCCATCTCGTGAATACTGTGCAACCGTTCAAGGCGCTGCACTGGCAGGGTTTCCGGGTAACGGTCGACCACGTCTTCGGTCAACACATCGGCCTGCCGCCACTCCTGCAACTCCAGTGCGGCCATGCCCTGCTCAACTTCCAGCGCAGGGCTACGCGGGTTGACGCTTTCGGCCACTTTTAACTCATCTTCAGCACGGCGCGGCCAGCCCCTGGCCAGATAAAGACTGGCCAAGTTAGTGCGCAAGCTGGTGTTGTTGGGAGCCCGATTTAGCAAGTCGGCCAGAATTTGCTCGGCGCCCGGCAAGTCGTTGTTTTCCATTAAGGCAACCGCCCTGAGCACTTGCGCATCCAACCAGTTGGCATTGGACTCTGGCTCAGGGTTGCCAAGTTGGTACAGACGTGGAGGCTGGGTAGCCGCCAGGCTATCAGCCTGACGCTTGGCTTCTTCCAGTTGCCAACTTTCCACACGGGCGTAAAACAAACTGCGGTTATCTTCGAGCCACTCCGGGTGCTTGTCGTTTTCAGCAGCTACAACTTGCTCATACAACTCGGCAGCCAATTCCGGGTGACGCATATACAGGGCTGCTGAAGCGACCCAGCGTTTGGCATAGATAGGAAGATCGACCTGTTCAGCCTGTAACTGGCGGTACTCGTCCAGCACCTCAGGCATACGCCCCTGGGTATGCAATGCGCCCATTCGGTCAATGCGAATACGCTGCACATCTGCTCGCGCGTCGGACAGTGCCTGCCATTCTTTAAGCAGTGTGTCAGCACGCGTCAGGGCTTGGTCAGCCACTTGATAGCGCTCGCTCTCGGCACGGGTGCTGAGGTCTGAAAAGCGCACCTGCTCAGCCAACAAATCGCCCTGCAACTGGCGAATCTGTGCCGGACTCAGTACACCTGGATGACGTTCAGCCAAACTCAGTGCCGGTTGCGGCATACCGGCACGCTGCAAGCTGAACAAATACTCGCGCAGCACATCCTCACGTTGCGGCGCCACCTCCAGCGCACGGTCCACCTCGGCGTGCGCAGCGAAGGTCTGACCTGAAGCCTGGTAGGCATAGGCCAGCGCTAACCGGCGGTCAGGGTTTTGTGGGGCTTCATTGACCAGCGTGCGGCCACGGGCAATGGCAGCAGTAAATTTACCGGCATCTGCCAGGGTCATAACCCGACCGAGTTGCAGGCCCTCGTGGTCGGGGAAGCGCGATACGCCTTCGCGGTATACCTGTAACGCTTGCGGCCATTGCTTCTGATTACGGTATGCGCGCGCAACCGTCGCCAGTGCATCAGCGGTAAGACCTGAGTGATCACGTTGGCGCTCATACAGCGCCGTGGCCTCAGCATCCTCACCCGCCCAACCGGCAATCAGCAGGTGATCGATCAGGTAACGCGGGGACGCCTCAGACCGTTGTTCGCGTAGGAAATTTAATGCAGGGGCATAGTCCCCTGCTCGTGCTTTTTCCAGCAACGCGTCATACAGCGGCTGGCTCTGCACCCAGGTGGAGAAAAGCAGAGAGGAACAAAGCAGGTGAATTTTAAAAACGCTAACGCCACGGGCGCAGTGGTTATCCACGCGCCTGGCTGTATCTTGAGTAAGCACTGTTTACGTCCTTGTGCGGGCAGATCGGTGATTCCCTTCACACCCGCATAGATCGACACATTTTTGACTTAATGCACGATCATACCTAATAAAAGGCATTTTATTGGCACAAATCCGACGAGATACACGGCTTCACCCGAGTAACGCATTAGATGCCTTGAGTTTCCTTCAACTTAATGACGATGACGCGCCCGAAAAAATCTAGACTTACGTCCAATTGCCAAAAAAATGCCTAAATATGAGGCTAGGCGCATAAAAAACAGCGTGAGAAAGCCCATGACGCTTACGGACGCGATAACCCAGGCGGGCGTGACGGCCGTGAAACAGAACATTCACGGCACCATGGAATTCCTCCAGAAGTACCCGCCCTTCAATCAGATGGATGTGGCTCAGCTCGCCTACTTGGTGGAAAACTGCCAGCTGCGCTTCTATGCCGAGGGCGACACCATCATCAAACCGGCCGATGGCCCGGTTGAGCACTTCTACATCGTCAAGCAGGGACGTGTGCACGGTGAGCGCCCGCACTCGGCTCGACGCGGCACAGAAACCACCTTTGAAATCACCACTGGCGAGTGCTTCCCGTTGGCCGCCCTACTGGGCGAGCGGGCCACGCGCACTGAACACTTGGCTGCGGAAGACAGCTTCTGCCTATTGCTGAACAAACCGGCGTTTGTCCGCCTGTTCAGCCTGTCGGCACCATTTCGTGACTTTGCCTTGCGCGGCGTCAGCAGCCTGCTTGATCAGGTCAATCAGCAAGTGCAGATGCGCGCGGTGGAAACCCTCGGCTCGCAATACTCACTGGACACCCGCCTCGGCCAGCTTGCGGTGCGCCAGCCGATCAGCTGCAGCCCAGACTTGAGCACCCGCGAAGCGGTGCGACTGATGCACGAACAGCATGTGGGCAGCATTGTCATTGTGGATAAGCAAACCCGTGCCCAAGGCATCTTCACCCTGCGCGACCTGCGCAAGGTAGTGGCCGATGGCAGCGATCTGGACCAGCCGATCAGCCAACTGATGACACAGTCCCCCTTCCATCTGCCGCCAGAAGCCAGCGCCTTTGATGCGGCTATGGCCATGACTGAACGGCATATCGCCCACGTCTGTGTGGTGCAAGACGATACGTTAGTGGGGGTGATTTCCGAACGTGACCTGTTCAGCCTGCAACGGGTCGATCTGGTGCACCTGGCCCGCAGCATCCGCCATGCCGGACGCATTGAGACCTTGATCGCGATCCGCAGTGACGTGCAGCGTTTAGTCGACAGCATGCTCGCCCACGGCGCCAGCTCCACCCAAATCACCCAACTGATCACCCTGCTCAACGATCACACAGTCTGCCGCATTATCGAATTGACCCTAGAGGACTTGGGCGACCCCGGCATTGCCTTTACCTGGCTGTGCTTCGGTAGTGAAGGCCGCAGCGAGCAAACCCTGCACACCGATCAAGACAACGGCATTCTGTTTGAAGCCGCGGATGCCGTGGAAGCCGCAGCCATTCGCGGCAAACTGCTGCCCCTGGCGCAGGAGATCAACCAGCGTTTGGCGCAATGCGGCTTTAGCCTGTGCAAAGGTGGAATCATGGCGGGCAATCCTGAACTGTGCCTGTCGCGCCACGAATGGTCACGGCGCTTCAGCCAGTTTATTCACGAGTCCTCTCCAGACAGCCTGCTGGCCTCTACCATCTACTTCGATCTGCGTGCTGTCTGGGGGGACTCACAGGGTTGCGAGCAACTGCGCAGCGAGCTGCTGCAACAGATTGCGGATAACAGCCTGTTCCAGCGGCGCATGGCAGAGAACGCCCTGCGCCAGAAACCACCCGTCGGCATGCTGCGCAACTTTGTGGTGGCCCGTAAAGGCGCAGATAAAGACACCCTCGACCTCAAAGTGCAGGGACTGACGCCGTTTGTGGATGCAGCCCGACTGCTGTCCCTGGCCCACGGCGTGAGCGCCTGTAACACCCTAGAGCGTCTGCGCGAGCTGATCCGTTTAGAGGTGATTGAGCAGCAGGACGGGGCAGCCTACGAAGAGGCCTATCACTTCATTCAGCAAACCCGTATGCAACAGCATCAACAGCAGGCCCGCACGCAGCAGCCCTACTCCAACCGCATCGACCCGGCACACCTTAACGTGCTGGATCAGCGCATTTTGCGCGAATCCTTTCGCCAGGCTCAGCGCCTGCAAAGCAGCCTCGCCCTGCGGTACCAACTATGAACAGGTTCAACTGGTTTGGCCGCCGCGGCGCAAACTTGAGCGCGGAACACCTGCATCGTCGCGCGCAACTACCCGCACCGGCCCCGCTGGCTGAGCAACCGCTAAACCAGCAGCGATTGGTGGTGATTGATTTAGAAACCAGCGGGCTGGACATGAAGCGCGACGAGGTGCTGTCGATTGGTGCAGTGGTGATCGATCAGGGCGCAATCCAGCTGGGCCAAACCTTCGAATGCACCCTGCAACGTCCGCATCACCAACCCAGCGCCAGCACCCTGATTCACGGCATCGCCCCCAGCGCCATCGCCAGTGGCGTAGAGCCTGTAGAAGGGTTGTTGGACTTTATGGAGTTCCTCGGCGACAGTCCGCTGCTGGCCTTTCATGCCGGGTTCGACCAGCGCATGTTGGCCCGCGCGCTTAAGCAGAGCCTGGACTATCGGCTGCAGCATACGTTCTTTGATGTGGCGGAACTGGCACCGATGCTCTGTCCGCAGGCGGAAATCCGTAACGGCGGGCTGGATGACTGGACCCGCTACTTTGGCCTGCAGGTCCAACAGCGCCACCATGCCAGCGCTGACGCACTGGCTACCGCCGAGCTGGGGCTGATTCTATTCAGCAAGGCCCGACGCCAGCAGATGGACAGCCTGCAAACGCTGGAACAGCGCCTCTGCCAATGGCGCAGGCGGCAGCAGGCGCTGTCGATGTAGGACTTATAAATCCCGCATCAAGAGCCCGAACGGCAACTCCACATCCTGTGGCACCGGCAGGTACAGCGTGTGGCCGTCGCCCGGCGCCACTGGCATCGATTCGCCCTTGCGGTTCTCTAAGTGTTCCAGCTTAAAGCGCAGGTTGCCCTTAGGCGTCATAAGCTCAATACCATCGCCCACGGCAAAACGGTTCTTCACCCGCACTTCGGCCAGATCGCCGCGACGCTCACCGGTCAACTCACCGACAAACTGCTGACGATCCGAGACTGAGCTGCCGTGCTGGTAGTTCTGGTATTCGTCGTGCACATGGCGGCGCAGGAAGCCTTCGGTGTAGCCACGATGGGCCAGTGATTCCAAAGTATCCATCAGGCTCTTGTCAAACGGACGACCGGCCAGAGCATCATCAATCGCCTTGCGGTACACCTGCGCAGTGCGGGCCACGTAGTAGTGGGATTTGGTGCGGCCTTCGATTTTCAGCGAATGCACGCCCATATTCACCAGACGCTCCACATGCTGCACGGCGCGTAGGTCTTTAGAGTTCATGATGTAGGTGCCATGCTCGTCCTCGTAGGCAGCCATCTGCTCACCGGGGCGGCTGGCGTCTTCAAGCAGGAACACCTGATCAGTCGGCGCGCCAACGCCTAGGGTCGGCTCAACGATTTTGACGATATCGCCCAGCTCGTTTTCCTGCGCGGTTTCAGTCTTGTACTGCCAGCGGCAGGCATTGGTGCAGGTGCCTTGGTTCGGGTCACGCTTATTCATGTACCCAGAGAGCAGGCAGCGGCCGGAATAGGCCATGCACAGGGCGCCGTGGACGAAAACTTCCAGCTCCATTTCCGGCACTTCATGGCGAATTTCTTCGATCTCTTCCAGCGATAACTCGCGGGACAAAATCACCCGGGTCAGCCCCTGCTGATACCAGAATTTGACGCTGGCCCAGTTCACCGCGTTAGCCTGCACCGACAAGTGAATCGGCATGTGCGGGTAATGCTCGCGAACCATCATGATCAAGCCTGGATCGGACATGATCAGCGCATCCGGCTGCATCGCAATCACCGGTTCAAGGTCGCGCAAAAAGGTCTTCAGTTTGGCGTTATGGGGGGCAATGTTGACCACCACATAAAACTGTTTGCCCTGAGCGTGTGCCTCATTAATGCCCAGTTGCAGGTTGTCGTGATCAAACTCGTTATTGCGCACCCGCAGGCTGTATCGCGGCTGCCCGGCATACACCGCATCCGCGCCATAGGCGAAGGCATAGCGCATGTTTTTCAGGGTGCCAGCCGGGGATAACAGTTCGGTATAACGGGGAGGAGTTGCCATGGGTCAAGCGCTCAGCCAAAAAGCTGAGGATTTTAGCCAGCTGCAACGGCGCATCTATTGATCTGCGTCTATAACCAACAGCATCAGTGACCGGCCATCATTTAGTACGTAAGTGACATTGCAGGGCTAGTTGCGTCCTGACATCATATGCGAATGATTCTCGAATAAAACTTATATTGAGGTAAGTGTGCGGGCTGACAACTCTACGGATCAGCAATTGCTCAGTCTGTACTATCGCGACCATCGCGATTGGTTGTTGGGCTGGCTGCGCAAAAGCTTGTACTGCCCGGACCGTGCCGAAGACCTCAGCCAGGACACTTTCGTGCGCCTGCTGGGGCGCAATGACCTCCACCAGACCCGCGAACCACGCGCCCTGCTCAGCACCATCGCCCGGGGTCTGCTAATCGACTATTTCCGCCGCAGTGCACTGGAGCGCGCCTATCTGGACGAGTTGGGCCAACTGCCCGCCTGTGAGCAACCCAGCCCGGAAGAACAGGCACTGGCACTGGAAGCCCTCAAAGAAATCGACCGCCTGCTCGGCAACCTGTCTGCCAACGCCCGCGCCGCCTTTTTGCACAATCGCCTGGACGGCATGGGCCATGCCGAAATTGCCGAACAGCTGGGCGTGTCCGTCTCCCGCGTGCGCCAGTACCTGGCCCAGGGCCTGCGCCAGTGCTACATCGCCCTGTACGGACAGCCGGAATGACTGCGGTACCGGCAAAGGTGCTGGACGCTGCCATTGAGTGGCAGCTGTGCCTGGACTCAGGCCTGGCAACGGATGAGCAACGTCATCAGTTTTCCCTGTGGCTGGCCGCGCATCCGGACCACAGCAAAGTCTGGCAGCAACTCAACGGACTCGACGTGCGCCTCGCCTCGGCAGCCAGTACGCCTGCACGACACGCCTTGTTATACCGCGCAAACAAACCCCAACGGCGCTTGCCCGGAGCCGCGCTAGGCTTGTTTATTGCGGCTGGACTTGGCCTCGGGCTGCTCCAAGAATACCGGCCACTCAGCGATTACCTGGCCGATGAACGCACCGACTATGGCGAGCAACGCGAAATCCAACTCAGCGACCACACCCGAGTGCGCCTGAACAGCGGCAGCGCCATGGACATCCATTACGATGCCCATCAACGCCGCCTCTACCTGCGCAACGGTGAGATCTTCATCCAGACGGGTCACGACGACACCCGTCCATTTATTGTCGAGACGGCCCACGGCAGCTTGCGCGCCCTCGGGACACGCTTTCTGGTACGGCGCGAAGGTGACGCGACGCGACTCACGGTCATCCAGTCAGCTGTCGCAGCCACGCCCGCAGAAGTCAGCCGCGAGCGCGTGATCAAGCAAGGTGAGCAAGTCTTGATGCAGCGCCAGCAGCTAGGTGACATCCAGCCTGCGCCCGCAGGTGCTGCCGCATGGAGACACGGCATGCTGGTGGCCGACAACATGCGCCTGGCGGACTTACTCGACGCCCTTGCTGAGTACCGCACCGGCTATTTAGGGGTCGACTCGCGCCTGGCGGATTTGCGCATCAGTGGCAGCTTCCCCCTGCAAGACAGCGACATGGCGCTGGCTGCACTCCCCCCCAGCCTTCCGGTGAAGATCGAGAAAATCGGCAGCTGGTGGACGAAGGTGGTCCCTGCTGAAAAGGGCAAATGAAAATAAATTTCGTTTAGCCCTGACACTTTTGAATTCTGCTTCGGCAAAAGGTCAATGAGATGCATTCCCGTACAGGAGAATTTCCTAATGACCCGTTCCCTGCCCCTGTTCCGCCCTGCACTGCTTGCAGCCGCCATCAGCCTTGCCAGCCTAACTGGCACAGTCCTGGCTGAGCCGTACACACTGCCCTCAGCCCCACTGAGCAGCACGCTGACGCAAATCGCCAGTGAGGCGGGGATTGTCCTGAGCATTGATCCGAGTCTCACCGCCGGCAAGCTATCGGCTCCTGTACAGGGTGACTACGATGCCCTAAGCGCCCTGCAACAGGCGTTGAGCGGCAGCGGTCTGCAACTGAAAGCCAATGGCAGTGGCGGCTACAGCCTTGAGCCCCAGCCTGACAGCGCAGCCCTGGCCGTGCCGGAAGTGTTTATCTCCGGCAGCCAGAACGTGGAGGACGCCTGGGGAGAAACAAGGGGCTATTTAGCTCAGCGCACCGCAGCAGGGAGCAAAACCGACACAGCGCTGGCCGAGGCGCCGCGCTCAATCAGCGTGGTCACTCGCCAGCAAATGGAAGACCGCAACGTCCTCAGCCTGAACGATGCATTGCGCTACACCGCTGGCGTTCAAAGCAGCGGCTATGGCGCCGACTCCCGCAATGACTGGTTGCTGGTACGCGGCTTTGTTCCCACCCAGTTTCTCGACGGTCTGGCCCTGCCACGCGGAACCTACGCCACGCCGAAAATCGAGCCGTGGAACTTGGAGCGCATCAACGTGCTGCGTGGCCCAGCCTCTTCAGTCTATGGCCAAACCCCTCCGGGCGGCTTGCTGGACATGGTCAGCCGCCGTCCGCAGGAAGCCAGCAGCCATGAGGTCGAGGTGCAGGCCGGTACCAATAATCACCGCCAAATCAATTTCGACAGCACCGGCAAAGTCGATGACGACGCACGCCTGCTTTACCGTGTCAGCGGCACCGTTCGCGACAGTGATACCCCGGTCGATCACATCGAAGATAAGCGCTACAACATCGCACCGAGCCTGACCTGGAATATCAACGACGACACCCACCTGACCTTCCTCTCGCAGTACACCCGTGATGACACCGGCATCACCGGGCAATTCCTGCCGCTGCAAGGCACCAAGCTGCGCAGTGAAGCGGGCAAAATTTCGCACCACAAAAACCTGGGTGATCCGGACTGGGAGTTCTACGACCGCAGGTACTACTCACTGGGCTATGCGTTCGACACCCGGATCAACGACATCTGGCAGTTCCGCCAGAATTTCCGCTACGTGAAAAATGACCTGGGCTTCAATGGCATTACCGCTGGTGGGCAGTTCTGGCCAAACGGCCCGGACGAATCCGTCAGCCCCGATGGTACCGTCCAACGCAGTGCAAGCGTCGTCAACGAAGACATCAGCCAATTCGCGCTGGATAACAACTTCCAAGCGGACTTCGACACCGGCGCGATCAGCCATACCCTGCTGCTGGGGCTTGATCACCAACGCAGTACTGACAACTCCAGCTGGTTGTGGGGCTCTACGGGCGTGCCGCCCAGCAATATCCATAATCCCAGCTACGGTCAGGACTTCTCCAATGTTCAGTACTTCACCATGTACGACTACCAACAGAAGATCCAGCAGACCGGCCTGTATATCCAGGACCAACTGGCTCTGAATAACTGGCGCCTAACCCTGGGCGGTCGTCAGGATTGGGTACACACCGCCACCACGTTCCACAACGCTGGCGACGCCACTAATACTGACCGCAACCGAAAACTCACCGGTAACGCAGCGCTGAGCTACGTGTTTGACAACGGCATCACGCCCTACCTTTCCTACGCTGAATCCTTCCAGCCGGTCATGGGCAACCTGGTCAGCAGCACCGAAGCGATGAAACCGACCGAAGGCCAGCAGGTGGAGCTGGGGATCAAATACCAACCGCCGGGCAGCAACATGCTGTTCAGTGCAGCAGTGTTTGATCTGACTCAGGAAAACATGTCAGTCACTGAAAACAACATCACCCGTCAGGTCGGTGAAGTCCGCGTCAAAGGGCTTGAGTTAGAGGCTAATGCTGAGGTTACACAGAACCTCAAACTGATCGGCTCTTACAGCTACACCGACAGCGAAATCGTTAAGGGCAACCCCGGCGAGAAAGGCAACCGTATGGTGCAAATGCCGCGCAATCAGGCCACGCTCTGGGCCGACTACACCTGGCATGACGGCGCCCTTGATGGCTTCGGCATCGCTGCCGGCGTGCGCTATGTCGGCGACTCGTATGGCGATGCGGTTAACTCCGACTGGGGCTATACCGGCTCCTACACCGTCTATGACGCCTCAGTGCATTACGATCTGGGCCGCCTCAACAGCTCGCTCAAAGGTGCCAGCGTTGCCGTGGATGCGAAGAACATCTTCAACAAGGACTACCTGTCCACCTGTGACGGTTTCTACTGCTACTACGGTGATGAGCGCAACGTAGTCGCCAGCGTCAACTACAAGTGGTAACCCAGTTAGGCCGTGCCTTGCGTACGGCCTGACGCCATTGAGCCATCTATGAAAAGCACAACCATCCGCCGCTGGTCCTTCATCCACACATGGAGCAGCCTGATCTGCACCCTGTTCCTGCTGATGCTGGCCCTGACCGGTTTGCCGCTGATCTTCCACCACGAGCTGGAACATCTGCTGGGCGAAGCGCCCGAGCTGCGCGACATGCCTGCCGATACGCCGCACTTAAGCCTGCAACAGTTGGTTGAAGCCGCCGAGCGTCATCGCCCCGGCGAGGTGGTGCAGTACTTCGGTTACGACGAAGACGAACGCAACGGCGTCATCGCCATTACCGCGGCCACTGCTGGCAACGAGCCCAACTCATCGCACACCTTCATGCTCGACGCCCGCAGCGGTGAAGCCGTGGCCATGCCTGCGGCTAACGGTGGCGTGCTGATGTTCATCCTGCGCCTGCATGTGGATATGTTCGCGGAGCTGCCGGGCAAACTGCTTCTAGCCTTTATGGGCGTGCTGTTTGTCGTGGCCATCATCTCCGGCGTAGTGCTCTACGCGCCCTTTATGCGCCGCCTGAAATTCGCCGAAGTTCGCCACGACAAATCGCCCCGCACCCGCTGGTTGGACCTGCACAACCTGATCGGCATCGTCACCCTGACGTGGGCGCTGGTGGTCGGCGTTACCGGCGTAATCAGCGCCTGCGCCGACTTAGTCATCAGCGCCTGGCGCAATGAATCCCTGGCCGCCATGGTCGAGCCGTACCGCAACGCACCGCCACTCACCGAACGGGCACCGGTCAATGACGTACTGCTGATTGCCGCCAAGGCGGCACCGGGTATGCAGCCAGACTTTATCGCCTTCCCCGGCACACGCTTCTCCAGTGAGCATCACTACAGCGTCTTTATGAAAGGCAGCACACACCTGACGGCTCACCTGTGGACCCCGGTGTTGATCGACGCCAAAACCCTGGAGGTCACCGCCATTGGCCAACGCCCTTGGTACATGGACGCGTTGTCGATGTCGCAGCCACTGCACTTTGGCGATTACGGTGGCAGGCCAATGCAGATTCTCTGGGCCGTATTGGATGTACTGACCATCATCGTACTCGGCAGTGGCCTGTACCTGTGGTGGGTACGCCAACGCGCCAGCAACCGACGCCAACCCCGCATGGAGGCAGCACAATGACGTGGCGCCAGTCGACCTTTGCTCTGCCGCTCATGATCAGCATCCTCAGTGCTGCCGGATTGCTCAGCGCCCTACTCGGGGAGGGTTGGTGGGATGCCGTCGCCTGGCTGGGCCTGGGTATCCCAGCCGCACTCGGCGTGTTCCCATTACTGCGACGCTGAGCGTCTCTAAACACGCCTGAAAAAACCGCAAAGCCAATGAATTCGGCGTCTACGACCTTCGTCTAGAACGCCCCTGATCTACGACTAATGTCGCCTGTCACTTCGACGGAGCAAGCCTAGAGTTAGCTCACCAACCACCGTCGAGGACAACAATAATGCACGACGACAGCTACGCACGGATTCAAGCCAATCCGCGCTTTAAAGAACTGGTCGCTACCCGCGACCGGTTCGCCTGGACCCTCTCCGCCATCATGCTCGGCCTCTATGTGGCCTTCATTCTGCTGATCGCTTTCGAGCCACAACTGCTCGGCACACCGCTGAGCGAAGGCTCGTCCGTCACGTGGGGTATCCCAATCGGCGTAGGCCTGATTCTGGCCGCATTTGTGCTGACCGGCATCTATGTGCACCGCGCCAACGGCGAGTTCGACACCCTCAACCAGGCAATCCTCGACGAGGTGCAGAAATGATCACCCGCATCCTCACCGCCGTAGGCCTGATGGCCCTGGCACCTGCACTCTGGGCCGCAGGCGCACTGGAAGGCGATGTTCAGCGCCAGCCGCTGAATACCTCCGCCATCATCATGTTTATCGCCTTCGTCGGCGCGACCCTGTACATCACCTACTGGGCGTCTAAGCGCAACACATCCACCTCGGATTTTTATACCGCAGGTGGCAGCATCACCGGTTTCCAGAATGGTCTGGCAATTGCCGGTGACTACATGTCGGCAGCCTCCTTCCTGGGGATTTCCGCACTGGTGTTCACCTCCGGCTACGACGGCCTGATCTACTCGATCGGCTTCCTCGTTGGCTGGCCGGTGATCCTGTTCCTGATCGCTGAGCGTCTGCGTAACCTGGGCAAATACACCTTTGCCGACGTGGCCTCCTACCGCCTTGGCCAGAAGCAAATTCGCACCCTGTCCGCCAGCGGCTCGCTGGTGGTTGTGGCCTTCTACCTGATCGCACAAATGGTCGGCGCCGGTAAGCTCATCGAGCTGCTATTCGGCCTGCAATACCACGTCGCCGTGGTGCTGGTCGGCATCCTGATGGTGCTCTACGTGCTGTTCGGCGGCATGCTGGCCACCACCTGGGTACAGATCATCAAGGCTGTATTGCTGCTCTCCGGAGCCTCGTTCATGGCCCTGATGGTGATGAAACACGTCGACTTCAACTTCGCCAAACTGTTCAGCGAAGCCATTGCTGTGCATCCGAAAGGCGAAGCCATCATGAGCCCTGGCGGTCTGGTTAAAGACCCGCTGTCTGCCATCTCTCTGGGCTTGGCGCTGATGTTCGGTACAGCTGGCCTGCCACACATCCTGATGCGCTTCTTCACCGTATCCGACGCTAAAGAAGCACGTAAATCGGTGTTCTACGCAACCGGCTTTATTGGCTACTTCTACATCCTCACCTTCATCATCGGCTTCGGCGCGATTCTGCTGGTGGGCACCAACCCAGACTTCCGTGATGCAGCGGGCGGCCTGATCGGTGGTAACAACATGGCTGCGGTTCACCTGGCCAATGCCGTTGGCGGCAGCTGGTTCCTCGGCTTTATCTCGGCCGTAGCCTTTGCCACCATTCTCGCGGTAGTCGCTGGCCTGACCCTGGCCGGTGCTTCAGCGGTATCCCACGACCTGTACGCCAGCGTGTTCAAGAAGGGCAAAGCTAACGAGAAAGACGAGCTGCGCGTTTCCAAGATCACCACTGTGGCGCTGGGCATTCTGGCCATCGTGCTGGGTATTGCCTTCGAGAAGCAGAACATCGCCTTCATGGTTGGCCTGGCCTTCTCCATCGCAGCGAGCTGCAACTTCCCAGTGCTGATTCTGAGCATGTACTGGAAAAACCTCAGCACCCGCGGCGCCATGATCGGCGGCTGGATGGGCCTGATCACTGCGGTCACCCTGATGATCCTCGGCCCAACCGTATGGGTTCAGGTACTGGGCAACGCCGAAGCGATCTTCCCGTACGAATACCCAGCACTGTTCTCAATGATCGTGGCCTTTATCGGTATCTGGTTCTTCTCGATCACCGACAAGTCCCACGCTGCCAACGAAGAACGTGCACGCTTCCTACCGCAGTTCGTCCGTTCGCAAACAGGTCTGGGGGCCAGCGCTGCCAGCGCTCACTAAGACACTGTGTAAGCAGATTGAAGGCAGCCTCCGGGCTGCCTTTTTTATTTCCAACGCGAGCAATGCTGCCTACTATGCTCAGCACTCACGCCACCTTAAGGCCTTGTGTCATGACCAAACCTACTTTGCTGTTTGCACCTGCATCACCGTTTGTACGTAAGGTCTTGGTGCTGCTGCGCCATACCGGACAACTGGACTCGGTCAACGTTGAGGAAGTGCAACTGACGCCCAACACACCCAGCCAGCGGGTCAACAGCAGAAACCCTGCTGGTAAGATTCCAGCCCTGTGCCTGCCCGATGGCAGCACGTTGCACGACAGCCGGGTGATCCTTGATTACTTTGACCATCAGCACAGCGGCCAACCCCTGATCCCACGCAGTGGTCCACAACGCTGGCAGCAACTGACACTGGCCTCACTGGCGGACGCCATCGCCGATGCGGCGATTCTGATCCGCTACGAGACGTTCCTGCGCCCCGAAGAGTTGCGTTCTCCTGAATGGCTAAACAGTCAACAAAACAAGATCGAACGTGCGCTGCAACAATTTGAACAAGAAGCTGCGAGTGGCCTCAGCCAGTCCGTGAATATCGCCACCCTCAGCTTGGGCTGCGCCCTCGGCTATCTCGACCTGCGCCTGCCCACCCTAAATTGGCGTGAACGCTTCCCGCAACTGGCCGACTGGTACAGCCAATTCAGCCAACACCCTGAGATGCTGGCGACCCAGCCGCCGATTTGAGCCGTTGGGCGGCTGGAATCGTCCCAAACAAGCGCGCTATACGCCGGGCCAACAAACGCCCGGCGCGGCGCTCTTCGCGCAATCCCACATGAACATTCATGAGCGATACCACAGGCGGTAGAAACCTGCGCCCAACAGCAGAGCAACCTGACCCAACGCCGTACACAAGCTCAGAAATGACTGCACGTTAGGATTACCTGCAGCGCCCGTGGTCCCGCTAAGGCTGTCCCACAGTACGTCTGGGAGAAACATCAGCCCCATCTGAGCCAGCGGCTTGCCGCTGAGTTGCAGCAGCTTGATCAGGTCAAACTGGCCAAAGAACATCAGCGCCACTAAAAGGATCACGGACAGCACCAAACCAAGGGCAAAGCAGCCGGTAAAACTCATCAATTTGCCAAACATGATCGTTCTCCGTGGGCGCAGGTTAGCCTGCGCCCGTGCCTGCTTCAGTTATCGAGTTGGTAAGTAGGTTGCGCAGTTTTGCCCACGCTGTACCAGTCGAGTTTGCGCGTCAGCACCATGATCCCGGCGAGCACACCGAAGACCAGTACCGAGCCCATCAGCAAGGCGTAATCCTCCGCGCCAAGCAGGGCGAAGAGCAGGCCATAGAGCAGCGCCAGCAGCCCGGCAAAGGCGCCACCACGAGCCGCGCTGCGCAACACGAAGCTGACGTAGAAGCCAATCAACAGCACACAAGACGAGGCGGCAACGGCATAGGCCAGGGCGAAACTCAGGTGCTCGGAAAGGGACAGCAACAGCAGGTAGAACATGGCCAGTGACATCCCTACCAATGCGTATTGCACCGGGTGTACGGCCATGCGTTTGAGCACTTCAAAGAGAAAGAATATGGCGAAGGTCAGGCCGATAAACAGCAGCGCGTATTTGATCGCCCGGTCGGTCTTCAAGTACTGGTCGACCGGATCAACAAAGCTCACGCCAAAGCTACGGCTGCTGAGGGTTTCGCAGTCGCCACGACGAATGCACTGATTAAGCACCTCTTCCATGTTGGTGGCAAAGAAACTGGTCTGCCAATTCGCCTTGAAGCCCTCAGCACTGATCTCTCGTGTATGCGGCAGGTAATCGCCGGTAAAACTCGGGTGCGGCCATGTCGAGGTCAGCTCAACCTGAGTATCGCGTCCCACAGGGGTAAGGGTGAGTTTCTCGGTGCCTTGCAACTTAAGGTTGAAAGCGAACTCAAGAGTCTGCCCGCCCTGGCTATCCAGCTGCGGCAGCTCTGCATGCACGCCCTCCCCCAACAGATTTTCACCACTGCCAGGAGCAAAGCTCAGCTTATTACCATTAATGTTCAGCTGCAGGTCATTGCTGATGCCGCGCACATCACTGATGCCAACCGCGAGGATAGGCTTACCAAACTCATACATCCCCAGTTCATCCCCCAGCCCCATTCTGTCTGGAAGTTTGAACGAACCGCTGATCTGACTATTGCTGCGATAAAGCAGGGCTTTATAGATACCCCGCGCCCGCTCTTCAGTGCCAATATCACCCTTCACGGCAAGACGCTCTGGCAGGAAGTACAAGCGCCCCTGAGAGGTTTGCTCTTCCATGTAGCGCTCTCCAGTGGCTGTGACGGTTTTCCACTTGTGATTCTTCTTCACAAACGGCACCACCAGAATCGGCCCGGTGATGTTCTGGCTGAAGCTGGAACTGCGGGCGATATCGCGCAGTACTTCTTCGCGCTGGTACTGACGATCACTCACCAGCCCGTCAATCATCATCAAGGGAACCAGCAACAACAGAATCAACAGGGCAATGGCCCCCAATTTAAAGCCCAGCACTCGGTTCATCTCGGAACGCTCCAATGGTTCAGGTGAGTTCAGTCTGGGCAGCCCGTATGCTGGTTTTATGGAGACAACGTGGAGAGTGTGTGGAGAGTCAATGGCGGCACTCGTCTTCATGGACAGCGACCGAGTAAATGCGTAGCGTGGCCTAACTCAGCCAAGGATGAAGACTGATGACACAGCACTCCCCTTACGCCACACCCCAAGCCAGCCTTGCAGACCCACAAGCACAGGTGACGGACGAGCAGATTGCTGCGCTTGAGACTTCCGACACCTGGAAAAAACGCTTTAGCGCATTGAGTCTCGCCGGCGGTCCGAAAATGCCCCACTTCAAGCATCTCAGCAAAGCAGAGCGCAGGCAGATCGGCATGTTCAACCTACTGGCCTTTTTCTTTGGGCCGCTCTACTACATCGCTAAAGGTATGTGGAGAAAGGCTCTGAGCCTGTTTGCGGTATGTGCTGCGGTGGCAATCACTGTCGGTCTAGTGATGGAGCAGTTTGGCTACGGCGAATTCACCCGCGCACTCAGCTACGGTCTGGCTGGCGTATTCGCTGCCCGCGCCAACATCGACTACTACAAAAAAATGCTGCTGAACGACAACGGCTGGTGGTGAGGCGAGATAAACCGGTCGTTCTATAACCGTCTTTTCAAGGAGGTACCTGAACATGGATGAGTATGTTGCGGAACTGGGCTGGCAACGCGGTGAGCAGGACTTTCTCGATAACCAGTACAGCCGCCGCCATTGGCTGCGCTTTGACAGTGGTCAGGAAATCGCGGCGTCATCCTCACCGCATGTGGTGCCGCTGCCCTTCTCTGATCCCAATGCCCTGGACCCGGAAGAAGCCTTTATCGCATCGCTGTCCAGCTGCCACATGCTGTGGTTTCTCTCCATCGCAGCCAAACGCCGCTTCCGTGTAGACACTTACAACGACCGCGTTAGCGGACAAATGGGTAAGAACGAGGCAGGCAAGCTGTATATCGCCACCGTCGTGCTGAGACCGGAAGTCACTTTCTCAGGCGAGCGCCTGCCAACGCGGCAGCAGATTGAGCAGATGCACCATCTGGCGCATGAGGAATGCTTTATCGCCAACTCGGTGAAATCTGACGTGCGATGCGAACCACGTTTCAAGAACTGAAACAAACGTGACAAAGCTCGCCAACCTTCTTACGCGTCAAAATTATCACCCACAAAAGTCGTTACTTTAGTACCAATAAGTCAAAGCGCCATTACACTTGGCCGCTGCCATAAATGGCGCACATACCATTCCTGACGACTTCGAGGTTGATTTTGAAAAGTAAGCTGATTGTCGGCTATCTACTGATCTCTGTGCTGTTTGCTAGCTGGGGTTACTTCTTTGGGGCCACCCAGCACATGAGCTACGCCTACAACCTCGGGCGAGGGTTAACTTGGCCTGTAATCATCATTAAAGGCGAACCTGAAGTTAACGGCGAAAGCGATCAGGCCTTCTACAGCAGCCTGCAGGAGATGAAGAGCAGTTATCCGCAGAAAGCCTCGCACGTGGATGCCGCAATCGGTGCTGTGCTGGTCCTGATTCACGCCGAACAAACCCCTGATTTCAACGGTGATCAGATCAAGGCGCTGTTTAAAGACGGCAGTAATATTCCGCCTCATATGTTCAGTGACCTGATGCAGGTGCGCGGCCTGATCAATCAGCTCAAAGAGCGCCTGGATGGCATGGACATCGATGATGTGCTGAATGAAGCTGAAGACGCCAAGGAAGCGTTGCTTGAACTGGCTGAGGAGCGTCCGGCGCCAGTGGAGCCGGAGCCAGTCGTTGCGGAGGGTGAAGCCTGCTATGACGAAAAACTGGCTGCGTTTCGTGAGGCCGCTGGTGAGGACGCGCCCGCGCATTGGGCCATGCAACAAGAGTGGCGCTCTGAGTGCGGATTACCGCTGGAAGAATAGTGCAGCAGGTGGCCGTTAACCTGTGGGTTAACGGCCTCTGTGCATGTGCTTAACCGCGAATGTACTGCTCCAGCTGGTGAATCAGGCTGGCTTGTTCGGCGATGGTGTGTTTGACCAAGTCACCGATCGACAGCAGACCAATCAGCTCGCCTTCAGCCACCACAGGCAAGTGGCGCAGGTGACGATCAGTCATCAGTTGCATGCACTCCTGCGATGTATCGCGGGGGCCAACGGTGATGACATTGGCAGTCATGATCTGGCTGATGGGCGTATCCAGAGACGAGTTGTGCAGCACTTCGAACTTGCGGGCGAAGTCACGTTCACTGACGATGCCGACCAGCTTGCCTTTATCCAGCACGACCAATGCACCGATGCCTTTCTCAGCCAACACGTTGACTGCATCCAGTGCTGAGGTGTCCGGACCAACGCTGAATACAGCGGCATTGGGTTTAGCTCTGAGTATTTCGGCGACTGTGATCATGCTGTTATCCCCTTCGATCTTATATATGTACCCGGCTTACAAGCGTCTATACGGTCGCGAGGCAGGCAACGAATGCGCATAAATTGCCCGCAACCAAACCGAAGTACTAATAGAAATAGACTATAGCAACGCTTAATGCCAATCCATGGACAAGCCGCTCTAGAGTGCGCTATCCAGCCAATTACCGAACACAAATTGCACTCAGCGCGCTATTTCCCAGCCCGTGGGAGCATAAGGCAAACCATTACGCCATCGTCGGCATTTCTGACCAGCAGCTGTCCGCCGTGCAGTTGCATCACTTCAGCGACAAAATTCAGCCCTAGCCCTGTACTTTTGCGCCCTGTCGAAGGCCGTGGCAGCGAATAAAAACGTTCACTGACACGCTCCAGTGCGTAGTCCGGGATAGCCGGCCCCTGATTGAATACACTCAGGCTCAGGTATTTATCCTGCACTTGTGCATCAAAGCGCACCCAACCTCCGGAGGGGGTGAAGTCCAAGGCGTTCTCCAGTAGGTTGGTCAGGGCCTGCTGCAACAGAAAGCGTTCGCCACGAATCGTCAGTACCGGGTCAATACTGTTCTCAACCCGAATACCACCACTTTCCATGCGCGCCATCTGTGCATCCAGCAACGACCCGACCAACTCCCGCAGAGCAATATCGGCCAGCTCTTCAAGGCCCTGACGCTGTTCGACCAGGGCCAGATGCAGCAGCCGCTCAATCAGTTGCTGCATGCGCAGGCTTTCCTGATCAATGTTGCTGACAAAGCGCTGTCGCAGTTCGGCAGGCATATCGGCATCCAACAACTCAGCCGCACCGCGAATGGCCGCTAGCGGGCTTTTCAGCTCATGGGTCAGCGTATGCACATAACGCTCAACGTAGGCTTTGCCCTCTAACTCGGTACGCATGCGCTCAAGCGCCTGAGCCAACTGAGCCAGCTCGCCACCACGCACCTGTGGCAGCTCGGCGCGCTCACCAGCACTGACTTGTTGGGCATAGCGGGTTAGCTTACGTACAGAACCGCTCAGCCACCACGACAGCAGCCCTCCCACCAGCAGCCCCAGTGCGATCAATGCACCACCAAACCAGGTTAACCGTCGCTCTGAGCGTTCGATGTAAGGCTGTAGGGTTCGATTGGGTTTAGAGACGGACACCACGCCGATGATCTGGCTGCCGTCTTTTATAGGGGCGGCGACGTACATGACGGAGGAGTCCGGATCAGTCGGGTCTTCCAGACTGGAGCGAGCGCCATACTGCCCGCGCAGGGTTCGCAACACATCATTCCAACGCGAGTAGTCTTGCCCGACCGCTTGGCCGCTTGAGTCCAGTACAACAATGCCCTTGGCATCGGTCACATAAATTCGGTGATTGACCGCCTCTTTTTTCACATCCCATATCTGTGCCTGGGGTTGGCGACGGCCGTAGGCTTCGAGCAAAAGCGGAAGATTGCTGTTTTGCAAACGACCGGCTTTGAAGTCATCACGCAACAGCTCAGCCAACAGGTTGGCCGTGTCGACCAGTGTTTCTTCAGTGGACTGGCGAACGCCAGGACGGATTTCATCCATCACGGTATTCAACACAAACCAGCCAGACAGGCCGACAAACAGGAAATACACGAGGAAGATGCGTATTCCCAATGGCATCAGGCGTGCCTCGGTGAGTAGCTGTAACCGAGCCCACGGTGGGTCTGGATCGGCTCTGCCTGCTCATTTATCTGTCGCAGTTTGGCGCGCAGACTTTTGATATGGCTGTCGATGGTGCGTTCATAACCAGCATCACTCGCCACGCCCAGCGCATCTAGCAATTGCTCGCGGGTAAAGACACGCTCCGGCTGCGCCAGCAGCTGTTGCAGAAGACGGAATTCGTGGCGGGTCAGCCCCAGCAGTTGCTGTCGGTAATGAATCTGCACCCGTAGCTCATCCACCTGAAACAGGCTGTCTTCGGGCGGCATCGTCTGTTCGGCTCTGGGAGCGACACGCTTGAGAATCGCTTTGACTCGCGCTGCCACTTCACGAGGACTGAATGGCTTGACCACGTAATCGTCCGCACCGATTTCCAGCCCTACGACCCGGTCAATCTCCTCGCTACGGGCCGTTAGAAAAATTACCGGCACATCAGAAAAGCGCCGCAACCGTTTGCAAGCCTCGAAGCCGCTAATATCTGGCAGCCCCACGTCCAAGATCAGCAAATCAGCAGGATTACTCTGCTGCTCGCTCAGCGCTTGCTCAGCCAAGCTGACCCAATGCGTGGTAAAGCCTTCACTATGCAGGGCAAAAATCAGGGTGTCTGCAATAGCGGCTTCGTCTTCTACGATCAAAATATGGGGCATGGAAATCCGACTCCAGGGCACTGCAGGCGAGCCTGCGTTAGCCCTGCCCTTGCGTCAAGTTATCCAGCCACAGCCGGTCTAGATTGGTGAAGCCCCACTTCTGCGCACACTCAAGGCCAACAATGGTTTCGTCAATTTGCCGCTCGCTCAGATCAATGATTCGATGTGCGACCACAGAGCGCGTCGTGGTGCAAAAGAAGACCTTTACCAACGGCTGCAACAATGACGCCGCTGATTGCGCGACAACCACCCCAATCAGGCCACTTTTCAGCCGTACCAGCGACCCCACCGGATAGATACCAATGGCTTTAACAAAGGCATGAAGCAGACGAATATCAAATTGTCCTTTCCAAGCCACCATCTTGCGCAAAACCAGCGCAGGGTCCCATCCGGGTTTGTAGGCGCGATCTGAGGTCAGGGCATCATAGACGTCACAAATAGCTGCCATACGCGCAAAAAGGCTGATTTGTGAGCCAACTAAACCATCTGGGTAACCACTGCCATCGAGCCGCTCATGGTGATGCAGAGTGACGTCCAGCACCTGAGGGCTGACCTGGCGCAAACGCCCAAGCAGCTGTGCACCAGAGACGGGATGCCCCCGTACACGGTTGAACTCCTCAGTGGTCAATTTACCGGGCTTGCTGAGTAGCTTACGCGGCAGCGTTACCTTGCCAACATCATGAAACAGCCCCCCCAACCCGGCCTCACGCACTGAGTCCTCATCCAAGCCCAACTGCCGCGCCAGCGCGATCATCAACGCGCACACGGCAACCGAATGCATGTAGGTGTAATTGTCGATACGCTTCAGGCGAGCCAGAGCAATAAAGGCATCAGGGTTCATCATTACCGAGTCGGTAATTTGATTAACCTGCTGATTAAGCCGCTGCATGTCCAGTGCTTTGCCCATACGAATATCAGCGAACATGCTGACAACAGCATCTTTAGAGCGGGCACATAATGTTGCTGCATTCTGCACCTCATCACTCAACTGCCCCCACTGATGCTGATGCGGGGGCACAGTGGAAACACTGGCCAACAACTCGGCGTCAACTTCTGCGTTGACCTGTTCAGGGCTTACACTGGGCCTGCCCTGGGCGATATCCAGCCCTTTGCTGACATCAACCCAGATGGTTTGCATGCCGCAGGCACGGATGCGCTGCAGGTCTTTTTCGTTGTTGAGTAGAAAACGGGTTTTCCAGAAAGGGTGATCCATCCATGAACAGCAGAACTCATGAATGAACATCCCAATACGCAAATCAGATACGGCAATACACTTCAACATGGTGGCTCACAGAGCCAGGCACATCCAGCACCCCAAACTCAAAAGCTGATCCTCAGCTCGAAGTAAACTACATCAGGTAAAACAACTGCGTTGCCCGACTAAACGACCTTATAGGCCTGTTAATGGTGGGGATATTATGCACAGCAAGGAGCTTTCATGCGCCCAATACTGACGGCTACGAGTGTCATTTTTTTAGCATTACTCAACACCATCACGCTGATTGGCCCCATGCTTATCGTGGCTTTAGGCAAGTTCGTCTTGCCTGGAAAACCGCTCAAGAACGCCTGTTCCAGACTCGTCATGTGGATCGCCGAAACCTGGGCAGAAATCAACAAATTGATCTTTGCCACCCTGCTTCCCGTGCAGTGGGATATCCGCGGTAATGCTGACCTACGTCAAAGTACGTCTTACTTGGTCATCAGCAATCATCAGTCTTGGGTCGATATTCCGGCACTGGTTCAGGCGTTCAACCGCAAGACGCCCTACTTCAAATTCTTCCTTAAGCAAGAGCTGATCTGGGTGCCGTTTCTGGGGCTGGCTTTTTGGGCGCTCGATTACCCGTTTATGAAGCGTTATTCCAAGGCCTATCTGGCCAAGCATCCTGAAATGAAGGGTAAAGACTTAGAGATCACTAAACGAGCCTGTGAAAAGTTCAAGGATCTGCCTGTCACTGTTGTTAACTACCTTGAGGGCACACGCTTCACCCCTGCTAAGAAAGCACAGCAACAATCCCCCTACCAACACCTGCTCAAACCCAAAGCGGGGGGCGTTGCGTTTGTGCTGGCCGCATTAGGGGAGCAGTTGGATGCGGTGTTGGACGTGACGTTGGTCTACCCCGGTGATCACATACCAGGGTTCTGGGAGCTGATCAGCGGTCAGGTTGATCGGGTGATCGTTGATATTCAAACCCGTGAACTCAACCCGCAGCTTTATCAGGGCGACTACGAGAACGACCCGAGTTTTCGAAGCCTTGTTCAAGGCTGGGTGACACAACTTTGGGAAGAAAAAGACGCCCGCATCACGGCCATTAAAGCTGAACAAAACAAAGCAGCGTGATACCGCTGCTTTGTTGCTCATCAAGCACCACCGCTAGGCTGAAGCCCCCGGTGCCGCTTGGTTATTCCACAACTGGTCGATATTGCGGAAGCCCCATTGTTTGGCACATTCACGGCTGACAATTTTCTCCCGGCCTACGTACTTGCTCAGGTCGATAACCTCCTGAGCGATCGGCAAGCGGGACTTCGACGAGAAGAAAATTTTGACCTTAGGCGTTAGCAGTGAGCCCGGCTTTTGCTCAATCACAACGCCTATCGCGCCACTCTGCAAACGAACCAGAGACCCCACCGGGTAAATACCCACGGCTTTCACAAACGCTTGGAAGATATGCCGGTCAAAATGGCCGGTCCATTCCGCCATTTTGCGAATGGACTCTGCTGGGTCCCAGCCTTTTTTGTACGGGCGATTGGATGTGATTGCATCGTACACATCACATACCGCCCCCATCCGCGCAAACAGGCTGATTTGGTCACCCACAAGCCGATGTGGGTAGCCACTGCCGTCCACCTTCTCGTGATGATGCAGGCACACATCTACCACGCGCTCGCTCACCTTTTGGCCCTCTGCAAGTAGACGAGCACCAGCCTCCGGATGTAGCCGCACCTGACCAAACTCAGTGTCAGTGAGCTTGCCCGGTTTGTTCAGAACAGCGTCGGCGACCGACATTTTGCCAATATCGTGCAAAAGCCCAGCGAGGCCCGCCTCACGAATAGACTGCTCGTCCAGCTCTAGTTGCCGTGCCAGCGCAATCATCAGTGCGCACACAGCAACCGAATGCATGAAGGTATATTCATCCGCGGTTTTAAGACGGGCCAGACTGATTAGTGCGTCAGGGTGGCGACGAACTGAGCTGGCAATCTCACTCACCAGATCATCTGCCTGCTCAAAATGTAGGGCCCGGCCCATGCGCGCATCGGTAAACATGTCGATGACCGCTTCACGAGAACGCTCGCACAGCTGATAAGCACGCCGAACTTCCTCTTCCATGCTGCTGGTTACAGGCAGGGGTTTATCCTCTGCCACAACAAGCAGGCTGGCCTCGGCCTCAGCGGCGACTTGTTCAGGGGTAGCACTACGCGCACCGAGTTGAACATCGAGTCCTTTGCTGACATCGATCCACAGTTCCGCAATGGTCGTGGACTTAATGCGCTCTAAATCTTTTGGGGAGTTGAGTAGGAATTTTGAGCGCCAGAACGGGTGGGCAGTCCATGCACCACAAAACTCGTGAATGTACATTCCTACTCGCAGATCAGCGACTGCAATACGTTTCAACATAATCGAATTCGAAATGCCTCAGACATGTAGCACCATGATCCACCCATCGGCATGTCACTAAGGGATTTCTGCAAAAAACACTAAGTCTCTTCGAAATTCGCTTCACGGCAACACAAATAGATCGATATTGCTACTACCGTGCCATTATCGCTCAAGAGCCGTATTTTTGCCTGAGATATTGCCGAGAATCCGACAGATAGAAGCCTCGATGAGGGCCTGCGAATCGTGCCTTAAGCTGTGCGCTGCCGGGGACAGAGCACGATTAGTCATTGCGACAAATCAACGCAGGTCAATCGTAGAGGGCATACCCAAAAGAGGGCTGGAGCCCATGTAAAGGATGGGCTCCAGACCACGACGCTTACTTAGCAGCGCCCCAGATGTTGCCCAGGCTGCTCAGCAATGAATTGCTCGCGCCTTGCTGCCCTAGGTATTGAAGCAGGATCGGAGCAAATTGGCTGACCATGCCACCATCCATGCCCAGCGCGCTGAAAGCGCTGTTCAGATCAGCGGCGTTCTGCACATTGCCAACGGCATCTTGCAGGGCCGAACTCGGCGTTGCGGTGTTCTTCTTACCCAGCAGGCCGCTCAGGGCGCTGAGGTTGCTCAGGCCTTCACTGCCCACCAGTTTTTCGACCCCAGGGACGCTCTGGGTCAGTTGTGAATAATCGGTACCGCTGAGCTGGTTCTTGGCCAAGCTGAGCATTGCGCCCGTACCGCCTACCGCCTGCTGCGGAGTGACATTCAGGTCGGAAAGTGCACTGATCAGGTTAGCAGTTTGCGCCGTGCTGCCTGTTGCAGCCTTTCCGCCGCTCAGCGTCGAGAGCGCACCGGCTGCATCATTCAGGTTAAAGCCAGCCGCAAATACCGGGCTCACACCCAAGCTCAGAACACTGGCCAGTACAACGCTGCGGGAAATTTTCATCAGCAAACCTCTTAAACAGAAATGACGCCGCGTTTGCGGCGAGTAACGCTGGTTCGACCCAATAACTGATTCGATCGTTCCATCATATGCAATGTGCCCCCATTGGTGACTCAAAGCAGCCATGTCAGAGCAACCGCTCTAAATGCTCGTGTAGCCCACAAGGGCATAAACGCATAAAAGCCAGTTTTGGCCAAAGTTTCAGAATATTCCATCCCGCTCACCGTACCCGCCTGGCAGATCATCCGGCCACCCCGAACAAATGAAACATTTTGTAACGGATAGTCAGAATAAGAAATCAGGAGATCTCATGAGCGAAAAAATTCCCCCTAAAGATCAGCCGTCTAGCGTTGAGCCCCTAACTGGAACCACTCGACGCCGATTCCTCGGCGGCGTTGCTGCCCTAGGTGTCGGTGCGACCTTAAGCGCATACGGCAAAAGCAGCGATATCCGTGTTGAGGAGGGTGAGCGAAGATTTTCCTCTGGCGAGCTGGATAAAGCCCTGCGCGACAATGTGAAAAACATTGTGGTGATCTATGCCGAGAACCGCAGCTTCAACAACCTGTTCGCCAACTTCCCCGGCGTAGAGAAACCGCTCTCGGCACTCAAACCTGAGGACTACCAGCAACGAGACCGGGATGGTCGTTTACTGGTGATACTGCCTCAGGTATGGGGCGGAGTTCTACAACTGGGGCCGCAAACTGTAGATGGCGTCACCTATCCAAACCAGACCCAGTTCCAAAACAACCTTCCCAACGCGCCCTTTGCGCTCAAAGGACCGAGTGGCGAGGACTTGCCGCTGTCTGTGGCGACCCGCGATCTGTGGCACGTGTTCTACCAGAACCAGATGCAGATCAACGGCGGTAAGAATGACGGTTTTGTCGCCTGGGCTGACTCCGGTGCATTGCCCATGGGTTACTACGCACAGAGCAAATACTCCCTGCGCCTGTGGGACGTGGCCCGTGAATTTGTACTGTGCGACAACTTCTTTCAGGGAGCATTTGGTGGCTCATTCCTCAACCACCAGTACCTGATCAGCGCACAGGTACCGTTCTATCCGGATGCTGCAAACTCAGTCGCTAAGTCCCAGATCGCCACCCTTGAGGGTAACGACCCCAAAGGCACCCGCCTTAAGCGCTTGGACAGTTCACCTGCCAGTGCCATGGAAGGCCCGCCACAGTTTGGCCCCAGTGCATTGACGCCAGACGGTTATGCCGTCAACACCATGGCCCCACCGTACTGGCCAAGTTCATCGCGTGACCCTGCCCACCCGGATTACGCCAGAGCCGACCAGCCGAATGTACTCGTGCCTCAAACCCACGAGCATATCGGTGACAAGCTGTCGGCCAAAGGGATCGATTGGGCGTGGTACGGTGGTGCATGGCAGGCAACCATTGATGAATTCAAAGCGTCTGACGGCATACCGAAAATCCCCAACTTCCAGTACCACCACCAACCTTTCAACTACTTCGAAGAACTGGGTCCGCAATACCCTGCTAAACGCGCTCAACACCTGCGCGACGGAGGCTTGGGTGACGAGTCTTCTACCAATAAATTCTTTGCCGATGCCGAAGCCGGCAAGCTACCGCCGGTGTGCTTCTACAAGCCCCAGGGCAACCTCAATATGCACGCCGGTTACACCGATGTGGCCAGCGGCGACCGCCATATCGACCGGGCAATCAAGGTGCTGCGGGAAAGCCCGCAGTGGCCGAACATGGTGGTGATTGTCACGGTGGACGAGAATGGCGGCTGGTGGGATCACGTTGCACCGCCGCAGGGCGACCGCTGGGGACCGGGTTCGCGGATTCCGGCACTGGTCGTCTCGCCGTTCGCGCGTAAAGGCACGGTGGATCACACGGTGTACGACACCGCTTCAATCCTGCGCCTGATCACCCGCGTGTTTCAGTTGGAGACACTGGACGGCATCAAAGCTCGGGATGACGCCATGATTGCCCGCGGACAGCAGCCCATGGGCGACTTAACCAATGCGCTGATTTTTCCGGGATAAAACGGCTGATGTGATCGGGCAACCGCGAAGGTTTGTCCGATCAACACTGACTCAGGCGGCGCTGAACAGCTTGTGCGGATCGATCACAAACTTCTTCGGCACACCGGCATCGAACTCGCCATAACCGCGCGGCGCATCATCCAGGCTGATCACCTGCACACCCACCACTTCGGCAATATTGATGCGATCCCACATGATCGCCTGCATCAACTGGCGGTTGTACTTCATCACCGGTGTCTGCCCGGTGTGGAAGCTGTGGGATTTAGCCCAGCCCAGACCGAAGCGAATACTCAAGCTGCCAGTCTTCGCAGCGGCATCCACAGCGCCCGGATCTTCGGTAACGTACAGGCCCGGAATGCCGATCTTGCCTGCAACGCGCACCACGCCCATCAGGGAGTTGAGTACGGTAGCCGGAGCTTCCTGCTGCGCACCGGCATGCCCATGACCGCGGGCCTCAAAGCCCACGGCATCCACCGCGCAGTCTACTTCCGGTTCACCCAATAAGTCCGCGATCTGCTCATGCAGCGGCGTGTCTTTGGACAAATCAACCACCTCAAAACCCTGCGCTTTGGCATGCACCAAACGGGCGGGATTCACATCGCCAACAATCACCACCGCAGCGCCCAACAAGCGTGCCGAAGCGGCGGCTGCGAGCCCAACAGGCCCAGCACCCGCGACATACACTGTACTACCTGGGCCAACACCTGCCGTGACTGCACCGTGGTAACCGGTCGGCAGAATATCGGACAAGCAGGTCAGATCGCGGATTTTAGCCATGGCTTTGTCGCGATCCGGCAATTTCAGCAGGTTGAAGTCGGCATACGGCACCAGCACATATTCAGCCTGCCCACCAGTCCAATCGCCCATATCCACGTAGCCGTAGGCACCGCCTGCACGCGCCGGGTTTACGCTCAGGCAAACGCCTGTGTGCTGTTCCTTGCACGAGCGGCAACGGCCACAGGCGACGTTGAACGGCACAGAAACCAAATCACCGATCTTGAGGTTTTCGACATCACTGCCCTTTTCGATCACTTCACCGGTGATTTCATGGCCCAGCACCAGCCCAACCTGAGCGGTGGTGCGGCCACGCACCATGTGCTGGTCGGAGCCACAGATATTGGTGGAAACCACCCGCAGAATCACACCATGCTCGATCTTGCGGCCACGCGGGTCCTGCATTTTCGGATAGTCGATCTTTTGCACTTCGACTTTGCCTGCACCCAGATACACCACACCACGATTACCAGACATCGCTATTCTCCTTTTTTGTAATGAATACAAAGGCGCAGCCAACGGCCACGCGGCCTTGCACTGGAGCGTTTGGGTCATAACTGTCTGAGAGGCCGCGGAGGCAGTGCGGTCTGCCCTCTCAGTTACCGGAGTTGCTACTGCGCAGGTAAACCTGCGTCAGCCATGCAACACCACCGTTCGGTTGGCGTTCAGGAACACCCGCCGTTCGATGTGGTAGGCGACGGCCTTGGCCAGGGTCAGACATTCGATGTCACGACCCTTAGCGACCAGGTCTTCGGGATAATGGGCGTGGTCAACGGGCTCCACGCCTTGGGTGATGATCGGGCCTTCGTCCAGATCGTTGTTGATGTAATGCGCCGTGGCGCCTACTAATTTGACGCCCTTTTGATAGGCCTGATGGTAGGGCTTAGCGCCTTTAAAACCGGGCAACAGCGAGTGGTGGATATTGATCGCCCAGCCATCCAGCCTGCGACATAACTCCGGCGACAGCACCTGCATGTAGCGGGCAAGAATCACCAGTTCAGCGCCGGTTTCTTCGATCACCTGCAACACCTTGCGCTCCTGCGCAGGTTTGTCATGGGGATCAAGGGGGAAGTGGTAGTAAGGGATATCGTGCCAGCGCGCCAGCGGCTCCAGATCCGGGTGGTTGGAGATCACCGCTGCCACGTCCATGCCAAGTTGGCCGATGCGTTGGCGATAGAGCAGATCATTCAGGCAATGATCGGCTTTACTGACCATGATCACCACCTTGGCCCGATAGCCAGGCGGGGTCAGCTCGAACTGCATGTTAAAAGCTGCCAGACGCTCAGCCAGCAGACCACGAAATGCCTGCTCGTCAAAGGCATCGGGTTGACGAAACTCTACGCGGATAAAAAAACGCGAAGACAGACGATCATCGAAACTGTGGTGCTCAGTAACGTAGCACTGCTGCTCATACAGAATGCGCGTCACCGCATCCACAGTGCCAAGCACGCTGGGGCAATGGGCGGTGAGTATCCAAGTGTCCGGCGTGCGACTCATGTGTCTGTCTCCTGTTTCCTTGTGCGAGCGCCCAGCCGGTGCCGGGCGCTCCATTCCATCTTCAGGCTTTAATGGCTAAGCCGTATTCGGCGCTGGCATCTTGCAACCACAGCCAGATGTAGTCAGCAAAACTACGGCGTACCACCAACTCCCATACGTCTTCACCGGTACGGCGGATCACCAGCTGGGATTTAGCAAAGTTGCTACCCACGGCTTTGCCCACCGGGAAGTTGAGCGGATGCACGTCGTAGCTGGTGGACTTCATCAGCACGTCGCGCACCTTTGGCCCGCTCAGCTCAACCAGGGTTTGCCCGCCACTGACGTTGACCACGGAGATGTGCTGACCGTTCAGCGCCTCACGCAGTTTCAGCTCAGTCTCATACTCACTGCCGCCCGGCACGATCAGCAGCCACTCATCCGGTGCCAGCCACTGCAGCGAGGTGTCGCCGTTGCTGACCAGCATCAACGCGCTGGGCAACTCCAAGCCCAGGACTTGATGCACAGAGCCGGCAAATTCAGCGCTTTTGCCATCACCACGCAGCACCAGATGGCCCAGCAGCTTTTTCTCGCGCAGGGTGACACCGGTGTGGGCCGGCCCTTTGCCGACCAGCTCAGCCAGCCCGGCATGGTGCAGAGGCGATTCAGCCCGGCCTGCATCCGGACGCTGTTGAAACACATTGCTCAAATTAGACATTCTGGCGCTCCCCTTTCGGGTCATAGAACACGGAGCTGACGATCTCAGCCTCAATCACACTGCCATCGGCCAGCGGCGCAAAAACCCGCTCACCCATGCGTTTCAGGCCACCTTTAACCAGGCCCATAGCAAAGCTGTAGCCCATGGCCGCGCTGTAGTAGCTGGAGCTGACATGCCCCACCATATCCATCGGGATGGCTTGATTCGGGTCGTTGACCAGTTGAGCGCCTTCCGGCAGCACTTTGTTCGGGTCGATGGGTTTGAGCCCGACCAGTTGTTTACGGTCGCTGCGCAGGCTGTCGTCACGGGTCATGCCACGGAGGCCGATCCAGGAGAACGGTTTGTTGCGGCCCACGCACCAGCTCATGTTGAGGTCGTCCGGAGTGACCGAGCCGTCGGTGTCCTGACCGACAATGATGAAGCCCTTCTCAGCCCGCAGTACGTGCATGGTCTCGGTGCCATACGGAGTCAGGCCGTATTTCTTACCCGCCTCAATCAGTTGCTCCCAAACGCCGAGGGCGTAGTTGGCCTGCACGTTGACTTCGTAGCTCAGCTCACCGGTAAAGGAGATACGGAACACCCGCGCCGGTACACCACCGACCAGACCTTCCTTCCAGCTCATAAACGGGAAGGCGTCTTTATCCAGATCAATGTCGGTCACTTCAGCCAGCAGCTTGCGGCTGTTGGGGCCGGACAGGGTCATGGTCGCCCAGTGATCGGTAACCGAGGTGAAGTACACCTTCAGCTCCGGCCACTCGGTCTGGTGATAAATCTCCAGCCACTCCAGTACACGCGCCGCGCCGCCGGTGGTGGTGGTCATCAGGAAGTGGTTGTCGGCCAGACAGGCTGTAACGCCGTCGTCGAAGACCATACCGTCTTCCTTACACATCAGGCCGTAACGGGCCTTGCCCACATCCAGCTTGGTTCAGGCGTTGGTGTACACGCGGTTGAGGAACTCACGGGCATCCGGGCCCTGGATATCAATTTTGCCCAGAGTCGAGGCATCGAGAATGCCCACAGCATTGCGCACTGCTTTGCATTCACGGGCCACAGCAGCGTGCATGTCTTCACCGGCCTGGGGGAAATACCACGGACGCTTCCACTGGCCGACGTCTTCAAATTCAGCACCGTTTTGCAGATGCCAGCTGTGCATGGCGGTGTAGCGCTTGGGCTCGAATAGCGCACCACAGTGACGGCCCGCCACCGCGCCGAAGGTCACCGGCGTGTAGTTCGGGCGGAACATGGTGGTGCCCATTTGCGACACGCTGATGCCCAGCGAACGGGCGGCAATGGCCAGGCCGTTAATGTTGCCCAGCTTGCCCTGATCGGTACCAAACCCCAGAGCGGTGTAGCGCTTCACGTGCTCGACCGACTCAAACCCCTCGCGGGTAGCCAGTTCGATACCGGCTGCGGTGACATCGTTCTGCAGGTCAACAAACTGCTTGGGCGCACGGGAAGTCGGCTTGTCGTGAGGCACTTGGAACAGCGCCAAGGCAGGCTCTTCGGTGCGCTTTTGGGTCTGCGGCAAGGTGCCTGTCACGGCAGCAAAACCGGCTTCGGTCGCGGCACGTACTCCGGCCTCAAAACCGTCACTCAAGGCATCGCCCAGGGTGAAGACGCCATTAACAGCACCGGCACACACGCGTTGCTGGAAGCCACCCTCAGCCGGTACAAAGGCCAGAATATCCTCACGCCAAACCGGCTTACCGCCCAAGTGAGATGCCAGATGCACCACCGGGCTGTAACCACCTGAGCTGGCAATGAGATCGCAGGCCACCGCCTCACCAGAGCCTTTAACCTTATGGCTGGTGATATCAATCGGGCAGATACGCGCAGCGCTGACACGCTTGCTGCCAATGGCCTCGACCACTGCGCTGCCAGTAATAATCCGCACGCCACGGCTGCGGACTTCAGCCACCCAGCTGCCCTGCGGATTGACCCGCGCATCAGCCACAGCCGCAACTTCCAGCCCTGCGTCCAACCAGTCCAATACAACGCGGTAGGCGTAATCGTTATTGGTCGACAGCACCAGTTTGCGTCCCGGCGCAACACCATAGCGGCGCACATACGTGCTGACCGCATCCGCCAGCATGTTGCCCGGCACATCGTTGTTGGCGTACACCAGCGGGCGTTCGTGAGCTCCGGTGGCGAGCACCACGCGCTTGGCGCGGACACGGTGCATGCGCTGACGCACGCTGCCCATAGGCGCGACTTCGCCCAAGTGATCAGTGAGACGCTGGTGAATGGTCAGGAAGTTGTGATCGTGATAGCCGTTAACCGTGGCGCGCAGCAGCAGGGTGACGTTAGCCATCCCCGACAATTCGCTGATTGCTTGCGCAGCCCACTGAGCAGCAGGCTGGTTGTCCAGAGTCTCACGAGTGCTCAACAAGCTGCCGCCAAACTCTTCCTGCTCGTCGGCCAGAATCACCCGGGCACCGCTGCGACCGGCCGCCAGCGCAGCCGCCAGACCGGCCGGGCCAGCGCCAACCACCAGCACATCACAGTGCTGGTTCATGTGGTCGTAGCTGTCTGGGTCCACTTCAGTCGGTGAACGACCCAGACCGGCAGCCTTACGGATGTACTTCTCGTAGGTCAGCCACAGGTTCTGCGGGTACATAAAGGTTTTGTAGTAGAACCCCGGCGGCATCATGCCTCCGCCGACCTTACCGAGAATGCCCATCAAGTCCGTATTTACGCTCGGCCAGCCATTTGTGCTCTTAGCCACCAGGCCGTTGTACAGCGCCTGCTGGGTGGCACGCACGTTAGGCACTTGCGCGGCCTCGGTGCTGCCCAGTTGCAGGATGGCGTTGGGCTCTTCAGCACCGGCAGCGACGATGCCGCGCGGGCGGGAATACTTGAAGCTGCGGCCGACTACATCAACACCATTGGCCAGCAGCGCGGCGGCCAGCGAGTCACCGGCATAGCCCTGATAGCTCTGGCCGTTGAAACTGAAAGTAAGAGGCTTGCTGCGGTCGATACGGCCGCCCTGGGCAAGACGATTGACCTGGCTCATGCGGGTACTCCTTGGGCACTGGTCGTTTTGGTATCGCTTGGAGCCTCAGTCACGCTGGGCTTTTCGCCGATCTTGTAAGTTTCCAGAATCTCGTAGCTGACGGTGTGGCGGGTCGCGTTAAAGTATTTGCGGCAACCGGCCGAGTGCACCCACAGCTCATGGTGGATACCACGGGGGTTATCACGGAAGAACAGGTACTCGCCCCACTCGGCATCACTGCAGGCCGCCGGGTCCAGCGGACGTGGAATGTGGGCCTGGCCCTTGGCATGAAACTCTTCTTCGCTGCGCGACTCGCCGCAGTGCGGGCAATGGATAAGCAACATAAATCAGCCCCCTTAGTGAGCCACGGCAGCAGCGCCGTGCTCGTCAATCAGTGCGCCGGTATGGAAGCGGTCAATGGAGAACGGCGCAGCCAGCGGATGCATTTCGCCCTTGGCCAGACTCGCAGCAAACACATGGCCCGAACCCGGCGTAGCCTTAAAGCCACCGGTGCCCCAACCGCAGTTGAAGAACAGGTTCTGTACAGGTGTTTTCGAGATGATCGGGCAGGCGTCCGGCGTGGTATCCACAATGCCGCCCCACTGGCGGTTCATGCGTACACGCGACAGCACCGGGAACAGCTCGACGATGGCCTGCAAGGTGTGTTCGATGGTGCCGTAGGAGCCGCGCTGACCGTAGCCGTTGTAGCCGTCGATACCAGCACCAATCACCAGGTCCCCCTTGTCCGACTGGCTGATATAACCGTGTACGGCGTTAGACATGATCACGCTGTCGATAATCGGCTTGATCGGCTCCGACACCAGCGCCTGCAGCGGGTGAGATTCCAGCGGCAAACGGAAGCCAGCCAGTTTGGCCATATGCCCGGAATTACCGGCGGTGACCACGCCCACGCGCTTAGCACCGATAAAGCCACGGGAAGTTTCGACACCAATTACCGCGCCGTTTTGTTTGCGGAAACCGATCACTTCGGTCTGCTGAATCAGGTCCACCCCCAGCGCATCGGCGGCACGGGCATAGCCCCAGGCCACCGCATCGTGACGGGCCACGCCACCGCGACGCTGCACGGTAGAACCCATCACTGGATAGCGGGTGTTTTTGCTGCAATCGAGGTACGGGATTTCTTCCGCCACCTGCCGCGCGTCCAGCAACTCACCATCAATGCCGTTTAAGCGGTTGGCGTTGACCCGACGCTCGGAGTCACGCATGTCCTGCAAGGTGTGGCAGAGGTTATAAACGCCGCGCTGAGAGAACATGACGTTGTAGTTGAGGTCTTGCGACAGGCCTTCCCACAACTTCATCGCGTGCTCGTACAGGTGCGCTGACTCATCCCACAGGTAGTTGGAACGCACGATAGTGGTGTTGCGCGCGGTGTTGCCGCCGCCCAGCCAACCCTTCTCGATCACCGCGACATTCTTCACGCCGAATTCCTTGGCCAGGTAATACGCAGTCGCCAGACCATGGCCACCACCGCCGACGATGATCACGTCATACAGCGGTTTGGGCGTTGGGTTACGCCACATACGCTGCCAGTTTTCATGGTGGCTGAACGAATGCTTGAACAGGCCGAAGCCGGAATAACGTTGCATGGAATGCTCCCTCAGAAACTCTGGGACAAATCGTCAGGGCCGCGCAGGCCCGTCACTTATCCGCGATAAACCGGGTAATCAGCGCACAGGCCCGCCACCATCACCGCCACTTGCGCCTCGACATCGGCATCACCGAGGTGATCCAGCACGTTGCAGATCCAGCCGGCCAGCTCAATGCACTGCGCCTCTTTAAAGCCACGGGTGGTCACCGCCGGAGTGCCGATACGCAGGCCTGAAGTCACAAACGGCGATTGCGGATCATTCGGCACGGCGTTTTTGTTCACCGTGATGCCGGTGCGGCCCAGCGCGGCATCGGCGTCTTTACCGGTGATGCCCTGCTTGATCAGGCTGACCAGGAACAGGTGGTTGTCGGTACCGCCGGACACCACGTCATAGCCGCGCTCGATAAATACCTTGGCCATGGCCTGGGCGTTGTTAATGACCTGCTGCTGATAAGTCTTGAATGCTGGCTCCATGGCTTCTTTAAAGCACACCGCCTTGGCTGCAATCACATGCATCAGCGGGCCGCCCTGAGCACCGGGGAAGACAGCTGCGTTGAGCTTCTTCTCGATCTCTTCATTGGCCTTGGCGAGGATCAAACCGCCACGGGGGCCGCGCAGGGTTTTGTGGGTGGTGGTGGTGACCACATCAGCAAACGGAATCGGGTTCGGGTACAGCCCTGCTGCGACCAGACCGGCAACGTGGGCCATATCAACAAACAGCAGCGCACCGACTTTGTCGGCAATCGCGCGGAAGCGAGGGAAATCGAGGGTTTTCGAGTAAGCCGAGAAACCGGCGACGATCATCTTCGGCTTGTGCTCAACAGCCAGACGCTCGACTTCGTCGTAATCAATCAGGCCGGTTTCATTATCAATGCCGTACTGCACCGCGTTGTACAGCTTGCCCGAAGACGACACCTTAGCGCCGTGAGTCAGGTGGCCGCCGTGGGCCAGACTCATACCAAGAATGGTGTCACCGGCACTGAGCAGCGCCAGATACACCGCCGCGTTAGCCGATGAGCCGGAGTGCGGCTGCACGTTGGCGTAATCAGCACCGAACAGCGCCTTGGCGCGATCGATGGCCAGTTGTTCTACCTTATCCACATGCTCGCAACCGCCGTAATAGCGCTTACCGGGATAGCCTTCGGCGTATTTGTTGGTCAGCCCACTGCCCTGAGCCAGCATCACCCGCTTGCTGCAATAGTTCTCTGAGGCGATCAGCTCAATATGGTGTTCCTGACGGCGCTCTTCGGCCTCGATGGCACTGAGCAGCTCATCGTCATAGCCCTTAATCTGGTCCTGCTTGCTAAACATCGCTGATCTCCTGCGGCAACTGCATGCGACACACGGGTGTCGTTCGGGAAGGCCCCACTTGTCAGCGATGGTATGACTGGCCCCGATTGGTCAGATGCCTAGGGACGCCGCAGGTAATATCGTTTGCGACATTGCATAGGTCGCAAAAATAAGTAGAGTTGTCTGAAACCCTCGTTTCAGACGCATTTCGTCTCTTTCGCGAAAACGTCTGAAAATGGCCTTGGACAGGCCAATACGACACGCAAGGAGTAGCGCATGGCCAAACCAGCAGCCCGGCTCAGCGACAAAAACGACTGCCCTAAAAGCGGTCACGGCGTTAACCCGACCGTCACCGGCTCACCTGATGTATTGATCAACGGCCTTGCCGCCCTACGCGTAGGCGACAGCACCGCCTGCGGTGATACCGTCACGCAGGGCATCGGCAATATTCTGGTCAACGGCAAACCCATCGCCTTCTTAGGCAGCGCCACCGCCCACGGCGGCGTCATCATCACCGGCTCAGGTGATGTGCTGGTGGGCACTCAGCACGCGCCTGCTGAGTTTGTGCCGCCCATAGCGATGCCCGGTGTCTGCAACTGCAAACTGCAGCTGTCTGCGGCTAACGGGCAGCCTTACTCAAATCTGCCTTATCGGGTGACACTGGCCGACGGCTCGGTGCAAAAAGGTACAACCGATGCAACCGGCACCACGCAAGCCATTACCACCGCAGTTGAAACTGCATTAGCCAGCGTACAGCTACTGCCGCCGTCATCCTCCGCGCCCTGCTGTGCCCGCAGCGCCCCTGCCCAAAGCAGTGGCGTCACCATTGCGCTGAGTGGCGTCCAAACCGCCTCTGCCAATGGGCAAACCAACAACCTCACAGCCGTTAAAAAAGACGACAAATCGCGCCCGCTGACCAGCGGTGAAATCGCGATGGCAAAAAGCATATTTAAAGACTCAATCGACTACAGCAAAGTGAAGGTTCACAACGAGGAATATCTGCCTTTTGGTTTGCAGCCGGATAACACAGCGATGACGCCGAATGGGGAGATTTATTTCAACCCCCAGTATTACAAAGACGACTTCTCGCTCTCAGCAACGCAGGATGACCTAGTCAATAACCATTGGTTTATGCACGAGATGGTTCACGTCTGGCAGTACCAGCTCGGTTACGGGGTGAAACTTCACGGCGTGCTGTTACATCCGGGGAAACTGTGGGGGCTCTTGGGCAACCCTTACGAGTACACCCTAGAGCCGAACAGCAAACTTCAAGACTTCAATATGGAACAACAGGGCGACATCATTGCTGACTACTACGCCTGGGTATCGGGTAACCCGATCAGAAGTAACAGTGGCCGTTCTATCAAGAGCGTCACGCCCTATTTATCAGTGCTTGCTGACTTCCTGAGAAATCCCAATGACAAGAACCTTCTTCCTTAGCCACCTCATCGCCCTGAGTTTTCTGGTCGCAACATCAGCGCAGGCCATGTCCCGCCATCACGATGGCGACGCCCGTATCTGGAGCCAGGACGACAAGCTCTGCCTGGGTGTTGCCCCCACCTACAAGACCGACGGATTCCTGTTCTCGCGCACAATTCAAGTAGATGACAACGATGTGCGCCTACACGCGATATCGGTAAGCGCAGTTGATAAAGATGTGTGGTACGCCTACATCCCGCCTGAATCTTCAGCGGAAGGGGTCAGAATAACGTCAGACACCTGCATAAGTTATGGGCAAAACCTGGCTGGTTTTACTACCAAAACACCTGCACAGCCCATTAATCCCGGACTCTACTCCGTGATATTAGACGCAGGTGACCAGAAAAACCGTCGCGCCCGTTTTTACCTCAAGGCTTGTATCAGCCTTACGCAAAATACTTGGGCTGTAACACCTGCAAAGTTCAATGAGAATGAAACTGGCTCCAGTCGGTTTTATTGCGACTAACCCGCCATTCACCACTTCGCCAAATCAGCACATCTTGTCGCCCTGCTATCTGCAAGTTTGAGCCGCTCAGGCTAAAGTATTTGGTGCTGTTCTACCTCCTGTCTGTTACCCGCAAGGAATGCCTGCCATGCCCGATCTATCCCAGCAATTTGCCAGCGACAACTACTCCGGTATCTGCCCGGAAGCCTGGGAGGCGATGGCCGAGGCGAATAAGGGGCACCAGCGTGCTTATGGTGATGACGAATGGACGGCCCGTGCTGCCGACCATTTCCGCCAGTTGTTTGAAAGTGACTGTGAGGTGTTCTTTGCCTTTAACGGCACTGCGGCCAACTCGCTGGCACTGGCGTCACTCGGCCAGAGCTACCACAGCGTGATCTGCTCTGAGACGGCTCACGTCGAGACTGATGAATGCGGCGCGCCGGAGTTCTTTTCCAACGGCTCCAAGCTGCTGCTGGCCAAGACCGAGAACGGCAAGCTGACACCGGAAGCGATCCGTGAAATCGCACTCAAACGTCAGGACATCCACTACCCCAAACCCCGCGTGGTCACCATTACCCAGGCGACCGAAGTCGGCACGGTGTACACGCCTGAAGAAGTGCGGGCGATCAGCGATGTGTGCAAAGAACTGGGCCTGCGCCTGCATATGGACGGTGCACGCTTCTCCAATGCCTGCGCGTTTCTCGGCTGCACCCCAGCTGAACTGACCTGGAAGGCTGGCGTGGATGTGCTGTGTTTTGGCGGCACCAAAAACGGCATGGCGGTGGGTGAGGCGATTCTGTTCTTTAACAAGGATCTGGCCGAAGACTTCGACTACCGCTGCAAGCAGGCCGGCCAACTGGCGTCGAAGATGCGTTATCTGTCTGCGCCATGGGTGGGCATTCTGCAGAACGGTGCTTGGCTGCGTTATGCCAACCACGCCAACCGCTGTGCGCAACTGCTGGCTGAATTGGTTAGCGATGTGGAGGGCGTCAGCCTGATGTTCCCGGTGCAGGCCAACGGTGTGTTCCTGCAATTGTCTGAACCGGCACTGGAGATTCTGCGCAGCAAAGACTGGCGCTTTTACACCTTTATCGGGGCCGGTGGTGCACGCTTTATGTGCTCGTGGGATACCGAAGAAGAGCGCGTCCGTCAGTTGGCAGCGGATATCCGCCTGGCCATGAACGCTGGCCGTCCGTAGCCTGGATTAAATCCGGGGAGCGTTATCCGACACACTAACGCTCCCCAGCTAATCTATTAAGGGTCAGCGCGGCACCAACGCTGGCAACAATGTGCGTGATATCGCTTCACGCACATTCGGCAGCAGTGTTGCACTGCCGCCCAACAGCGATTCGACCATCTTACGCAACGCCACCGCCCGCTCCGGGCTCAGGCCATTTACGGCGAGTTCACAGGCCTGCTCGGCGCTGACGCCAGAGGGAATGGCAAAGCCAAGTGCCACCAGACGTTCGCGAAGATCTTCGTGATCAATCAGATCAGCATGCATCATGTTCAAGTCCTCCAGTTGGGTGCGCACAAGACGTATGGGCCAGCCAGGTTAGCCAACCCGGGCGACTACCGTAGCACGCCTTCTTCCAGTAATAGTTTGAAGATCGCCTCTGCGCCTTCTGCCGCTGAAACCCCTTTAAGCACCTGACCACCGCCACCGCTGGCTTTGGCGGTTGCCGCACGCATACGCTCTGCACCGGTTTTCGCTTTGATCACCTTGAGCCGTTTGGGCCGGGGTTTGGCCGGTTGCAGTTCACCGTGCTCAAACAATGAGTCAGGCACAACCTCCACACTGGTCGCTCCCAGACGACCACGGCGGGCCGGGCCATAAGCGCTCTGTCGCGCGATGGGGGCGGCGTTGTCCACACTGGCCACAAACGGCAAACGCACTTGCAAGCGACGGCGCTGACCACGGGGCAATGCTTGTAAGACCTGCGCCATGCCGTTATCAACCTTCTCAACGGCGGCCAGCCCCACCACCAGCGGCCAGCCCAGTTGTTCGGCCAGCAGATACGGCAACATGCCGGAGCCTTCGCCTGTCTCGGCCTGCGTGCCGGTCAGCACCAGTTGCGCTGGGCTGCGTGACAGATACTCGCTGAGCACCGGCACGGCGTCGCTGTGAGCGGGTTGTTCGAGCACGTTGATTTCGTTCAGGCCCATACCGAGATAGCCACGCAGTGCTTCTGCATGGGGATCACCGGCGTGCAACACTTGCAAGCGGTTACCAGCAAGGTGCAGACCTAGCTCGACTGCACGGGCGTCCTGCTCGGCACGGCGTGCACGGCCCGAAGTGGGGTGAGCCCCGACCGAAACCAGACTCACCACATTCAATGCATCAGGCTGCATCACGGGCACCTCCCTGACGATGGGCCGCCACTCGCTCAATTAGCGCCTGCAAGATTTCTGCGCTGTCGCCAATCACCGAAAGGTCTGCCCGTTTGATCATGTCGCAACCGGGGTCTTGGTTAATCGCCACTACTTTGTCGCAAGCGCCAATGCCTTGCAGGTGCTGGATCGCACCGGAAATCCCCACCGCCACGTACACCCGTGCGGTGACCCAGGTCCCAGTCGCACCAACCTGACGGTTACGCGGCATAAAGCCGTCGTCCACCGCCACCCGCGAGGCGCCTTCGGTGGCGCCAAGGGCTTGGGCAGCCTGATGGAACAACGCCCAATCCTTCACGCCGTTGCCACCGGAGAGAATAAACTCCGCTTCGGCCATTGGGATCTGCGCCGGGTCTACCGCTACCGCACCCATGTCCTGAATCCGTGGCAATTGCGCGGTGACAGACAACTCCAGCTCCAATGCACGAACTTCGTGACGTGTCTCGCTAACCGGCTCAGCACACTCAGCCGAGGCCAGCAGCATGCGTGGAACGGGTTGATGGACATCTTCACGCCCTGCTCCGGCGCGGCCACTGCTAATACCTTCTGCGACTTGCCACACCCGTGTGGCCGGACGCTCACCCAACTTAGCGGCCAGGCGACGGCCCAACTCAGCACCGCCGCTGCGGCTGTCGGGGAACAGCCAGTGCCGCGGCGCGAGCTGTCCTTCCAGCTCACACAGCACCAGCACACGCGCCTCGGGGCTGTATCCAGCAAAGGCGGCGTCTTGCAGATGCAGCAGGCGGTCGACGCCGTTCAGATCCAGCGCGGTCTCTTTATGCTCACCGAAGATCACCGCCAGCACGGCACCTTCTGTGCCTGCGAGCTTGCGAGCCAGACCGAGCAAATCTTTGTCGTGACTGCTGAGGTGCCCACCCTGCATATCCGGCACCACAGCCACATAAAACGCCGGTTGCTCGACGATATGCAGCGGTAACTGGACCACGGCCTCAACGCTGTCACGTACACGTTGGCTGCCTTGCTGGCTGCCACTGCGGTCAATTCTTTTGATCCCATTGGGGCCGATAAAGCCCACTGCATGTGGATTTTTACGGATTAAGCCATTGGGCCCCATCCAACTGATCACGCTGCTTTGCACGCTGGCGTGCAGCGGATGCAGGCGGTTACGGGCAATCCACTCAGCCCGCGGGTCACGTCGAATAATCCGGCTCATGCCATCACCTCGGCGACTGCTGTTTTCTTCGCGGGAGCGGCTTCTTGTTCGATCAACGAATCAGCCACCAGCTCGGCGATGTCCTTCACTTCCGGACGCGGCCCGACCACACCTTCAAGCATCGCTGTGCACTGCGGGCACCCCACTGCAACCAGTTCTGCAGCGGTTTCTTTGATGTCCACCATGCGCATATCAGGGATACGCTGCTTGCCCGGAATATCGGTAATCGGCGCACCGCCACCACCACCGCAGCAACGGGAGCGGAAGCCCGAACGCTCCATCTCTTTCACTTCAATGCCCAGGGCCTTGAGCACCTGACGCGGCGCTTCATATTCGCCGTTGTAACGGCCCAGGTAGCACGGGTCGTGATAGGTCACGCTGCCGCCCTTATGCTGACCGAGGCTGACTTTTTTGCTGGCGATCAGCTCTTGCAGATAGGTGCTGTGATGCAGAACCTGATAGCGGCCGCCCAGCTCGCCGTACTCATTTTTCAGCACATGGAAGCTGTGCGGGTCGCAGGTCACAATGCGTTTGAAGCGGTATTTGTTCAGCGTGGCGATGTTGCGTTTAGCCAGACTCTGGAAGGTGGCTTCATCACCCAGACGACGGGCGACGTCGCCGCTGTCGCGTTCTTCCAGACCGAGCACAGCAAAGTCGACGTTGGCGGCTTTGAGTACTTTGACGAAGGCGCGTAGGGTGCGCTGGTTGCGCATATCAAAGGCACCATCACCGACCCAAAACAGCACATCGACCTGAGGTTTTTCACTCATCAGCGACAGATTCAAATCCGCCGCCCAGTTCAGACGACCACCGGGAGCAAAGCCGCCGGGGTTATCCGTGGCGATCAGGTTATCCAGCACCTCTGCGCCTTTGTTCGGTGTCGCGCCTTTCTCCAAGGTCAGGTGGCGGCGCATATCAACGATAGCGTCGACGTGCTCGATCATCATCGGGCACTCCTCCACGCAGGCGCGGCAGGTGGTGCAGGACCACAGCGTCTCAGCATCCACCAGCGCCTTGCCATTGAGGTCGACAATGGGCTGGTGCGGACCGCCACTGTGCTCACCAATCGGCTTACTGGGGTATGGTGAACCTGCGAAGTTGGCATCGCTGCCACCCGCCAGGCCAATCACCATGTCCTGAATCAGCTTTTTCGGGTTCAGCGGCTGGCCTGCGGCAAAGGCCGGGCACATGGCTTCGCACTTACCGCACTGCACGCAGGCGTCGAAACCAAGCAATTGGTTCCAGGTGAAATCAGTGGGTTTTTCCACACCCAGCGGCGCACTGGTGTCATCCAGATTCAGGGCTTTGAGGCCGGTGGAGCGACCACCACCGAAGCGTTCACTGCGACGGTGCCAGGCCAGATGCAGCGCACCGGCAAAGGCGTGTTTCATCGGCCCACCCCAAGTCATGCCGAAGAACAACTCCGACACGCCCCAGGCCACACCCACAGTCAGCAGCAGCGCCAGCAGCCAACCGCCAAAACCTTCCGGCAGAATCCCGGCTACCGGCAACGTGGCGATAAAGAAGCTCCCCGCGAACATCAGCAAGCTCTTCGGCAAGCGCATCCACGGGCCTTTGGACAGGCGTGACGGCGGGTTCTTGCGGCGTTTAGCCACAAACAACGCACCGACAAACATCAGCACGGTGGCGGCCAATAACGCGAAAGCGAGAATCTTGCTGTGCAGGCCAAGGCCGTGCACCACAATCGCCAGCACAGCCGCGAGGACAAAACCGCCCGCCGTGGCCACGTGGGTCTTGGACATGTATGTGTCGCGCTCGACCACATGGTGCAAATCCACCAGATAGCGGCGCGGCATGGCCAGCAGTCCGCCGAGCCAATTAACCTTGGCCGGGCGGCCTCTGCGCCACATTAAAAAGCGTTTAACAGCGCCCAACACCGCCAACGCCAGGGCGGCGAACAGCAGAATAGGCAGGATGGTGTTTAACATGAGCGCACCCTTTCGATAACCGTGGAGTGGATGAGTAAAACCATCCACCACTCAACACCCATGGAGCTTTGTAGGAGCGGCTTCAGCCTCGAAATTCCATAACAGCCGCAGCACCGACTCCAAGCGTTTACGACTATTCCTTCGCGGCTAAAGCCGCTCCCACATCAAAACGCCAGCAAAACATCGGTCCTGTAGGGTGGATGGTCGAAGCCATCTACCAGCAAGTGACACACTTCCCATTGGTGGATGACAAAATCGTCATCCACCCTACAAGCGCCGATGCATTAGCGTGGCGATCAGAAGTCCTTGCACAGGCGCAGGGCGTCGTAGATCGCAGCGTGAACGTTGCGCTGAGCCACGCAGTCGCCAATGCGGAACAACAGGTAGCCATCGCCACCTTCGCTCAGGCATGGCTGCGGCTGGATCGCGAACAGGGCCTCGACATCAATCTGGCCTTTGTTACGCGAGCCCTGCTTAAGGGCGTAGTACAGGCTTTCATCAGGGCGCACGCCGTTTTCCACGACGATCTGGTCCACCACCCGCTCTTCGCGAGCGCCGGTGTATTCGTTCTCCAGAACGGCCACCACCTTGTCACCTTCGCGGTAAACCTTCTCCAGCATGAGGTCACCGGTCATGATCACCTCTTTCGGGTACAGGCTGCGGTAGTAAGTCGGGAAGCTGGTACCGCCAATCGCCACACCCGGCTTGATATCGTCGGTGACGATTTCCACCTTGGCGCCCTTCTCAGCCATAAAGTCGGCCACCGACATACCGGTGAACTCGCAGATGGTGTCGTACACCAGCACGTTGTTGCCCGGTGCAACTTTGCCGTCGAGAATGTCCCAACTGCTGACGATCAAGCCTTCGGCTGCGCCCCAATGCTCGTTCTGTTCAACAAAGGCATGGCCACCGTTAGCCAGCACCACGATGTCTGGATTGAGTGCCAGAATGCTCTGTGCATCGGCGGTGGTAAGCAGACGCAGGTCGATGTTCAGGCGTGCCAGTTCCAGTTGATACCAGCGGGTGATACCCGCCATCTGATCGCGCTGAGGAGCTTTTGCCGCCAGTGAAATCTGCCCGCCGAGGCTGTCGTTTTTCTCCAGCAGAATGACTTCGTGACCACGCTCAGCGGCGACACGTGCGGCTTCCATACCACCTGGGCCACCCCCAACGACCACCACACGGCGTTTCGGCCCGGTGGATTTTTCGATGATGTGCGGCAAGCCCATGTATTCACGGCTGGTGGCGGCGTTCTGGATGCACAGCACGTCCAGGCCCTGGTACTGACGGTCGATGCAGTAGTTGGCGCCTACGCACTGTTTGATCTGATCAACCTGACCCATTTTGATCTTGGCGATCAGGTGCGGATCGGCGATATGGGCGCGGGTCATCCCCACCATATCCACGTAACCGCCTTCGAGAATGCGCGTCGCCTGGTTCGGGTCTTTGATGTTTTGTGCGTGCAACACCGGCACTTTGACCACTTCTTTGATGCCCGCCGCCAAGTGCAGGAACGGCTCTGGCGGGAAGCTCATGTTAGGGATCACGTTAGCCAGGGTGTTATGGGTGTCGCAGCCGGACCCCACCACGCCGATAAAGTCGATCATGCCGGTGGCATCGTAATAGGCCGCGATCTGTTTCATGTCGTCATGGGACAGACCGTCCGGGTGGAACTCATCGCCGGTGATACGCATGCCAACGCAGAAGTCATCACCAACTTCTTTACGTACGGCTTTGAGCACTTCAAGGCCAAACTTCATGCGGCCTTCAAAGCTACCGCCCCACTCGTCGGTGCGTTTGTTAACCCGTGGCGACCAGAACTGGTCGATCAGGTGTTGGTGCACAGCGGACAATTCGACGCCGTCCAAACCACCTTCTTTGGCGCGACGGGCCGCTTGTGCGTAGTTGCCGATAATGCGCCAGATTTCCTCTTCTTCGATGGTCTTGCAGGTGGCACGGTGTACGGGTTCACGGATACCAGATGGCGACATCAACGTCGGCCAGTGGTAACCATCCCAACGGGAGCGGCGGCCCATGTGGGTAATCTGAATCATGATCTTGGCGCCGTGCTTGTGCATGGCATCAGCAAGATTCTGGAAGTGCGGGATGATGCGATCGGTGGACAGGTTGACTGAACTCCACCACTGTTGCGGGCTGTCGATGGCCACCACGGATGAGCCACCACAAATAGCCAGGCCGATGCCGCCCTTAGCCTTCTCTTCGTAATACTTCACATAACGATCCGTGGTCATACCACCATCAGTGGCATAAACCTCGGCATGAGCGGTACTGAGCACGCGGTTGCGGATGGTCAGTTTGCCGATCTGAATCGGCTGAAACATTGCTTCAAAAGCCATTATGGCAACCTCACGAAAGGGCGACCTTATTGGTATTCACAGGAGCGGCACGCCGTGTTCACGGGTCGTTGCTTCGCGGCTTTTAGCCGCTCCTATCTATAAAGTTGTGTTGAGTTACAGAGGCTTGACGATGAACAGACCGTCGTCGTGGCCCTCTTCGGAGCCGCCATAAACCTGTTCGGCCACCGTGCGAATGGAGCTGCCCTGCGCTTGGAGAATCTGATCCATGGCGCCAGCGAACCATCCGGTAAACATGTAATCCACCTTGCGGCCACACTTGCCGTACACGTACACAAATGCGGAGTGCTTGAGGCGTACGCTGGCAGTGCCTTTTTCCAAGTCGATGGCTTCGATCTCGAACAGCCCCCAGCCACGTTGCGACAGGCGCTTCATGTAGTGTTCAAAAACCGCCACACCTTCTAAGCCATGGCACTCGGCTTCTTTTTCACACCAGTGCCAGGCTGATTTGTAGCCAGCCTTGTAGAGAATTTCGGCATAGGCCTCAGCGCCCAATACCTCTTCGATGCCCATGTGGTTGTTCACAAAGAAGTGCCGTGGCACGTACAGCATCGGCAGCGCATCGGTGGTCCAGACGCCGGTTTCGCTGTCGACTTCAATAGGCAGTTCGGGGGCGTGTTTGGCCATGTGTGCAGACTCCAAAATTCAAATCAGTCGTTGAGTGCCGGGCGCATTACCCGCCACCGAAATTCGTTGATGTGTTACGCAGTACGTGGGAGCGGCTTCAGCCGCGAATTCCACGCCACTACTGTGTGGTTAATCCCATAGGCACCACGTTATTTACCGGGTGAATGAAACGATCCACCCTCTACAAAACTATTCGCGGCTAAAGCCGCTCCCACCCCACGAGTAGGCCCAAAGGTATTCACCTACTCGTGCCAGACGTCGGCAAGAACACGCACCCAGTTCTCACCCATGATCTTGCGCACCACGCGCTCGCTGTGGCCGCGCTTAAGCAGGGTTTCGGTGAGGTTGGGGAATTCGCCTACTGTGCGAATTCCCAGCGGGTTGATGATCTTTCCAAAGTTGGTCAGGCGGCGGGCATAGCCCTTGTCATGGGTCAGGTATTCAAAGAAGTCATGACCATGGCCTTGGGTGAAATCGGTGCCGATGCCGATGGCGTCTTCACCCACAATATTCATGGTGTACTCAATGGCTTCGGCGTAGTCGTCGATGGTGGAGTCAATGCCTTTGGCCAGGAATGGCGCAAACATGGTCACGCCAACAAAGCCACCGTGATCGGCAATGAACTTCAGCTCTTCATCAGACTTATTGCGCGGGTGTTCTTTCAGGCCCGACGGCAGGCAGTGTGAGTAGCACACTGGTTTTTTCGATTCGAGGATGACTTCCTCAGACGTTTTAGAGCCCACATGGGACAGGTCGCACATGATGCCCACGCGGTTCATTTCCGCGACCACTTCACGACCAAAACCAGACAAGCCACCATCACGCTCATAGCAGCCGGTACCCACGAGGTTCTGGGTGTTGTAGCACATCTGTACGATGCCCACGCCAAGCTGCTTGAACACTTCGATGTAGCCCAATTGATCTTCAAACGCATGGGCGTTCTGGAAGCCAAACAGGATGCCGGTTTTGCCCAACTCTTTAGCCTTGCGAATGTCCGCAGTGGTGCGCACGGGCATCACCAGGTCGCTGTTTTCGCGGATGAGTTTTTGGCTGGCGGCGATGTTGTTGACCGTGGCCTGAAACCCCTCCCACACCGACACCGTGCAGTTGGCCGCAGTCAGGCCACCTTTACGCATGTCTTCAAACAATTCGCGGTTCCACTTGGCAATGATCAGCCCGTCAATAACGATGCTGTCGGCGTGTAATTCGGCTGGGCTCATCTGGCTTTCCCCTCAAACTGTGTCGCCAAACCCGTTGCTGGCGCTATGCAGTGAGAATATCCCCGAGGGCTAAAGCAGCCCGGCACAAAAGCGACCGGGGTATTGCCGAAAGCGTCAAGCCACAGTCGCATTTAGGCAGGTCGCCCGGTCCCGCCAAGCAGACAAAAAAAAGCCTCTGCCGAACCAACGTTGACAGAGGCGAGCGTGATCCCTGTGGAAGGATCTCAGTGTGAGAGCACGGACCGGTTCACGGCTGTATGCGTGCGGCCAGCACGCCATACAGGGTTACACCGAAGAGCAGCAGTAGGCACAGGGTCATGCTGAGTCATTCCCAACTGTGCGCAGGTAGGCAGCAGGCGCTGCACCTAGGTTGTTAAGCATGCGCTCGCTGTACCAGTCGATAAAGTTGACCACACCAAACTCGTAGGTTTTGGAATACGGGCCAGGCTGGTAGGCAGTGGAGTTGATGCCACGCTGGTTTTCTTCAGCCAGTTGACGGTCTTGTGCGTTAGTCGCATCCCACACTTCGCGCAGACGGGCGACGTCGTAATCGACACCCTCAACAGCATCTTTGTGCACCAGCCATTTGGTGATGACCATGGTTTCCTGCGCACTGATCGGCCACACGGTGAAGACGATCATGTGGTCGCCCATGCAGTGGTTCCACGAATGCGGCAGGTGCAAGATGCGCATGGAGCCCAGATCCGGATCGGTGATGCGACCCATTAGCTTATTGCAGCCTGGCTTGCCGTCCATGGTCATGGACACAGTGCCCTTGAGCAGTGGCATACGCACGATGCGGTTACGCAGACCGAAACTGGCGTGGGCATAGGGAATCTTGTCGCGATCCCAGCGGCTGGTGCACTCCGCGACCTGATCTTTAAAGGCCTGGGTGGCACGCGGGTCGGTAACGTCATCCCACTCCAGCAGGGTATTGAGCAGTTCCGGGTGCGATCCATTGCAGTGGTAGCACTCGCGGTTGTTCTCCATCACCAACTTCCAGTTGGCTTTTTCCATCAAGGTGGTCTGCACCGCCACCTTGGTGCTCTCCATGTCGTACGGTTCCATGTAGTGCGACAGCGTGGAGAGGAAATCGTCAATGGCAGGTGGGTTTTCCGCCAGAGAGATAAAGATGTAGCCGCCTGCGACTTTGCAGTTCACCGGCTTAAGGTTGTAGTCGCTGAGCTTAAAGTCCTCGCCCATTTCAGTGCCGGCAAAGAGCAAACGGCCGTCCAGCTCGTACGTCCACTGGTGATACGGACAAACCAGTTTGGCCACTTTGCCTTTGTCGCTTGTGCACAAACGCGAACCACGGTGACGGCACACGTTGTGGAAGGCGTGAACACTGCCTTCTGCACCCCGAATAACAATGATGGGGTTGTTGCCGATTTGCAGCGTAAGGAAGTTGCCTTTAGCCGGAATCTCGCAGGTCATGCCCGCAATCAGCCACTCCTTATGAAAGATCTCCTGCATGTCGATCTTAAACAGGCGCTCGTCGTTATAGAACGGCTGCGGCAGGGAAAAGGTGCGCTCGCGGCTTTGCAGCATTTCTGCGGTGGCCTTGCGTGCAGGTTCAAGTACATCACCCAGGCCCAACGTAACGGTCGTATCCATCGGTCTGTCCTCGGGGCCACTCGCGCTGCAAATGGCCGTAATCAAATGGCTAATCAAATGCGCTGCCAGCCTCGGCAACGACTCACGCATGGCGGCAGTGTCAGCCCTCTCATGCCCGCCGAAGGCGTCTGTCAGAAAGGCGAACCTGCTAATGACCTTGTTATTCGGCTGGCTGGAGTTTGGCCCTGAAGACCCAGCAATCCTTACCTATGCACGACACACCCACATCCGTTTCCGACGCGGCAAGGCCCGTCCCACGGGGCAGGTCGTGATAAGCATGCAAATGTCGCAGACAGGTAAATGAGCACCAGGAGCGATGCGCACAATCAGTGCCATCCGGCCGACAACAGGCCGCCGTGCGCGAGATCACGACCATGTCGAACAGTTTCCTGAACCCTGTCACCACCCAGACCTGGAGCAACGGCCGTCACCCGGTACGCTGCGTGAAAATCATTCAGGAGACCTGGGATGTACGCACCTTCTGCTTTATGGCTGATCAGCCGCTGATGTACTTCTTCAAGCCAGGGCAATTTGTCACTCTGGAACTGAAGATCGACGGTGAGCCGGTGATGCGCTCGTACACCATCTCCAGCTCGCCTTCAGTGCCGTACAGCTTCTCGATCACCATTAAGCGCGTACCTGGCGGCAAGGTTTCAAACTGGCTGCACGACAACCTGGAGGCGGGTCAGGAAATCGCCGTACACGGCCCTGTGGGGATGTTTAACGCCATCGACTTTCCTGCAGATAAGGTGCTGTACCTCAGCGGCGGCGTCGGCATCACCCCGGTGATGTCCATGGCCCGCTGGTTCTACGACACCAACGCCAACGTGGACATGGTCTTTGTACACAGCGCCCGCTCGCCGAAAGACATCATTTACCACCGTGAGCTGGAACACATGGCGGCCAGGGTGAGTAACTTCAACCTGCATTTGATCTGCGAAAAACACGGTTTTGGTGAGCCCTGGTCAGGCTACCGCGGCTACCTGAACAAACCGATGCTGGAACTGATAGCCCCGGACTTTATGCAACGGGAGATTTTCTGCTGCGGCCCTACGCCTTACATGAATGCAGTGAAGCGCATGCTCGAAGCCAGCGGCTTCGACATGAGCCACTACCACGAAGAAGCCTTTGGCCCGACACCTGAAGAGGTCCGCGAAGAGGTTTGCGAATTGGCTGCCGAAGCCGCCGAAGAGCCCGCCCCTGCAGAAGCCGATATGTTTGAGGTGAGCTTTAGCAGCACCGGTAAAAGCATCCGCATTGCCCCTGGTGAAACCGTCCATGCAGCGGCGGCCAAGATCGGCCTGCACATCCCCAAAGCCTGTGGCATGGGCATTTGTGGCACCTGCAAGGTGATGAAAAACAGCGGCGAGGTGAACATGGAGCACAACGGCGCCATCACCGATGAAGACGTAGCTGAAGGCTACATCCTCGCCTGCTGCAGCGTGCCGACCAGCGACGTGTCGATTGATTTCTGAACACCCAGAATCGTAGGGCGGAACCGCACAGCGTTTCCGCCGTAGCGGTCTCACTCAACACTAGAGCCCGCCCCACGCAGTCAGCACTAGCATCCTCCGGATTACCCCTGCGGCCAATCCAGGCTACGCGGTTAGCCCTGCACTGCCCGTAAGCCAGGATGGCGCCGGGTAAATAGCGCATGCACCACCGCAATCAGAATGATTGACGAGCAGAACACCGTCACCGATGTGCTGATGCCCCAGTGGTCAGCGATCCAGCCCATGCCCATCATCGGCCCTATCGCGCCGATATAACCGGCCACCCAAAAGGTCGCAAACATCCCGGCGCGGTTATGGGGCAACGCCAGACGGTTGACCATGCTCGCCCCCGCCAACATCACCATGCCATGACCAATGGCGGCCAGCAGCACCCCAGATACAAACACCAGTGATGATCCCAGGTGCAGGTTAATGATCATCAGCGCATTACTCATCGCCATAGCCAGCATCCCCCACATGCCATTGATGTGGATGTGCAATTGCCGACAGGCCACCTGCATGCTGGCCGAAATAAACAGGATCAAGGCGATGGCAGCGCCGCCCACAAACGGGCCATGCCAACTCACCATTTTTTCCAGAAAAAGAGGGGCAATGGAGGCATAAAGACCGAACACACTGAAGGCCACAAACGGAAACCAGCAGATCAGTAGAAACACACCCGAACTGCTATGGGCAGGCCATGTCAGCCTCGGCAAGCAACTTTTCAACCAGTGAGCAACCGGGCCTGCTTGGGTAATCTTGAGTGATGGCACTTGGGTGAGCAGCGCGTAAAGCGCCAAGGTGCCCAGCACCAGCACAGGGATATAGGCGGTGATCAACGGGTACGCCAGCCACTGGCCGATGATCCCCCCCAGCAATGGCCCAAGGCCGAAGCCGATGGTCACCAGCACACTGGTAATCGTCGATACCCGCGGCAAAGAATCAGGTTCTGACGAACCCAACAAGTAGCCCGTGCCCGATGTTGTCAGCAAGCTGGCGGCCACCCCGACGATAAAGCGGCTGCACAACAGACTGTATATATCCCACGCCGCTACGGTAAGGCCGGTGCCGAGCAGCATCAGCACCAAACCTGCGACCAAGACCTTACGAAAACCGATCCGATCCGCCAACCGCCCCAGAAACAGCAAGCAGCCCAATGCCCCAAACATGTACACCACATAAATCAGCGACACTTGGCTGACAAGCAGGTCCCATTCGATCTGGTACAAGGGATAAAGCGGGCTGATCAGCGCCGTGCTCATCCCTCCGACAATCATGGCAAAACTCACCCAGAAGAAAGGCGATCCTGGCAATTTCATTGTTGAACCCGTTGATGAGAACAGCAGAACTGAAAGCGGGAAACAGAACGATAGCGCGAGAATTCTACGCGGCTTGCAGACGCAAGGACACACAACTATGGCAGTAGCCTATGCCTGCCAGGGGTGGAAAACATCAGGACAGGCCCCCGCTTGAGGGGCCTGTGGATCAACGTTTAGAGGCGCACACTGGCAAAAGTAGACTCACCCTGTGCTCGATTAAGCGCAGCAACGGCTGCCGAAGGCGTGCGGGCCAGCTCTTCAGGCATTGGCATCAGCACCACATTGCTGTTTTGCTGACCTGCGCGCTCATCACGCGGAGGGATGCCAAAATACTCGCGGTAGCACTTGGAGAAGTGCGGCGTGGATACAAAACCGCATACCGACGCCACCTCGATGATCGACATGCTGGTTTGCTTAAGCAACTGACGGGCACGGATCAGACGCAGCTTCAGGTAATAGCGCGACGGCGAGCAGTGTAGGTATTTCTGGAACAACCTCTCCAGCTGACGGCGCGACACATCCACGTACATAGCCAACTGATCAAGGTCGATTGGCTCCTCCAGATTAGCCTCCATCAGCGCGACAATTTCCTGCAGCTTCGGCTGATTGGTGCCCAGCATGTGCTTGAGCGGCACACGCTGGTGATCTTGCTCGTTGCGGATACGTTCGTAGATGAACATCTCAGAAATCGCGGCGGCCAACTCACGACCATGCTCGCGACCGATCAGGTGCAGCATCATGTCCATTGGCGCAGTACCGCCTGAGCTGGTGTGACGGTTGCGGTCGATGGAGAACAAGCGCGTGCTCACGCCTGCACGGGGGAAGGCCTCCTGCATCGCCGCCAAACACTCCCAATGCACACTGCATTCAAAGCCATCCAACAAGCCAGCTTTAGCCAAAGCCCAACTGCCCGTGCACACAGCACCCAGCTGAGCCCCCTGACGCGACACACTCTGCAGCCACTGCACATGCTCACGGGTAACACTGTGCTGAATATCCACACCACCACAGACAATGACCGCATCCAGCCGTGGAGCGCTGGCGAAACTGGTGTCCGGGGTGATTTGCAAACCGTCACTGGCGCTGACCGGCTGCCCGGTGAGAGAAAGCGTGTGCCAGCGATACAACTCCTTACCAGACAGCTGATTGGCCATGCGCAGAGGCTCTACTGCCGAGGCCAGCGAGATCAGGGTGAAGTTGTCCAGAAGGAGAAAACCAATGGTTTGTGGAGCGGTATTACCTTTGGGCGGCTGGGCGCCAGAGTTGAGGTATGACATCAGGGGAATCCTCACGCAAAGCAACACACTGTTTAGAGCCCTACGAGGAGGCTCTTCTATTGTTTTTATTAACTGCCCGATTAGGGTGACTAGCATTAGGCAAAGGGCGTGCCTAAATTGATTACCTGTTCAATAAAAATTTGTACCCTCGACCAACCAGTCGGATTCTCTGATCGCGACCGCAGGTCATGTCTGTGCGCGACACGACAATGCCGCGTAGCCCTAGCACCGACTGGGCATTTCGGTAGCACACGCAGTGGGGAACGTTGTCACTCTTTAGCGCACCTACATCCACCCTCGTAACCGCAATCCACACTTGGCTGACCCCGCCATCGCCTGGCAATCGCGCACCATAAATGCACATTAATGCGGGCAATCCCAGGTAGCGCGACCAACCAGGGCATCAGCACTCTACTGCGCTGACGGCCAACCCACCGCGCGAGGTTTCCTTGTACTTATCATGCATATCCGCGCCGGTATCACGCATGGTGCGGATCACCCGGTCGAGGGAAATAAAGTGCTGGCCATCACCGCGCAACGCCATTTGCGCAGCGTTGATTGCCTTCACTGCCGCGATAGCATTACGCTCAATACAAGGCACCTGCACCAAACCACCGACTGGGTCACACGTCAGCCCTAAGTTGTGCTCAAGACCAATTTCAGCAGCGTTTTCGACCTGCCCAGGCGTGCCACCCAATATCTCGGCCAGACCTGCAGCCGCCATGGCGCAAGCAGACCCCACCTCACCCTGGCAGCCCACTTCCGCACCGGATATGGATGCATTCTTTTTGCACAAAATACCGATTGCAGCAGCCGCTAATAGATAATCCACCACATTGTCCTCAGTCACTGCAGGACTGAAGCGCACGTAATAATGGAGTACTGCCGGAATAATGCCTGCCGCGCCATTGGTCGGCGCCGTCACCATGCGCCCGCCCCCAGCGTTTTCTTCGTTCACGGCCAAAGCAAAGAGGTTGACCCACTCCATACCGCTGAGTGTGGAGCCAATTACATTGGGTCGACTCATCTGCTGCAAACTACGGTGCAAACGCGCAGCCCGACGCTGTACAAACAAACCGCCCGGTAACGTTCCTTCTTGGCGCAAGCCGCTATCCACGCAATCACGCATGGCTTGCCACAGCTTCATCAGGCCACTGCGTATTTCCTCTTCACTGCGCCAAGCCTTTTCGTTGGCCATCATCAGTTCGGAGACCCGCAGACCGTGCTCCTGGCACAGCTGCAACAGCTCTTCGGCGCTATTGAAGTCGTAGGGCAGCTGCGTCTGGTCCTGATCCAACTGACCACTGCTGGCTTGTGCTTCATCGACTACAAAGCCGCCACCGATCGAATAATAAGTGTTGCTGTAAAGCAGGCTACCATCTGCTGCGAAGGCGCTCAGGCGCATGGCATTTGGGTGGTACGGCAGGCTCTCCTCAAGCAGGAGCATGTCCCGCTCCCACTCAAAAGGAACAGCCGTCTTTGCCGCCAGCAGTAGCTGCTTGTCTGCCAGCAATGCATCAATCCGGGGGGCGATGCTGGCCGGATCAATTTGATCAGGCCACTCCCCCATCAAACCCATAATCACTGCACGGTCGGTCGCGTGGCCGATACCAGTGGCAGAGAGCGAGCCATACAAACGCACCTCAACTCGCTGGCACTCGTCCAGCAAGCCATACTCGACCAGTACTGCACTGAATTGGGCCGCTGCCCGCATGGGGCCCACGGTATGGGAACTGGACGGACCAATGCCGATTTTGAACAAGTCGAAAACGCTGATAGCCACAACACTCTCCCGCACAATTAGCTCGCGGCCATGATCAGGATTTCGTCCTTACAGCGTCGTCCAACACCGACTCAGGCTTATCTAAATACGTCAGCACAGGTCGCTTTCATCATCACGAAAAATGTCGTTACTTTGCGCAAGCCGTATTGAAACAACTGGCTACACGGGCTGATAAACAACCCGCAGCACATCCCCCCACTGACTTGCCGGGCTAATTAGCCCAAATGAAACGCTCCGTTTCAGTGCACTAATGTAAACACCTCGCCCACTGCAACCTCTGATTGAACCCTGCTTCACTTGAGTTTTTACGACATGCTCTGGGCAGCGCCCCGGCTGGCCAGGCAGATGAAGACCATGTCGTGAGACAACACGTCAGAGTCGCAAACCGACAATTGCCAAGGACTGAAGGCTATATCGTTGAGTCACTCGATTTCGTCACTGCCGCGCAGGAGTGTGCTCGGCAGACCGGGAAACCAGAGCCCGGACCGAAACACCAATAAGTACCTGACTGCTTCAGAGCAGGGAGGTCAAACAAGAAAATTTCGGAAGTACGTGCAGCGCAGGATTCGCTGTGAAACGCCAAGGAAGGTCTTCGTAACACTGCCAGTAGGTTTGGAACACGGTTTGCTTGATGGCTTTAGAACACCCGCACACCACCAGACAGCCTCGGCTGCCTGAAATAAATGTGGTCGCACCCCGTTCTCAGGCCACCGCGCAAACCGCGCGCCGGCCCAGCAACCCAGTAAACCACACAGGCAAGAGCAGTCGGCATCACCGCCCAAACGCCACCCGGCTATGGTCCGGTCCGCAGTACTGATCTGGATGTCTACTGAAGGGGACTCATCCCATGCAGTCTGGAAAAATCGTCGTCGAGAACCTCTACAAGGTCTTCGGCGCAGATCCACAGGAAGCCATCGACCTGCTACAGCAAGGTTGGAGCAAAGAACGGATTCTTGCAGAAAAAGGCGCGATTATCGGCGTCAGCGATGTTTCATTTAGCGTTGAAGAAGGCGAAATTTTTGTTCTCATGGGCCTTTCCGGCTCAGGTAAATCAACGCTCATTCGCCTGATTAACCGCCTGGTTGAACCCAGCTCAGGCAACGTCTATATCGACGGACAGAACGTCGCAAAACTCCCGAAAAAACACCTGATTGACCTGCGCCGCCGCGACATGAGCATGGTCTTTCAATCCTTTGCCCTGATGCCCTCGCGCACCGTACTGGAAAACGCAGCATTCGGTCTGGAAGTCGCAGGCAAGAGCAAGAAAGAACGCGAAGAGCGCGCCATGCACGTTCTTAAGCAAGTGGGCCTGGATACGTTCGCCCATAAACTGCCTGGTGAACTGTCCGGCGGTATGCAACAACGGGTCGGTTTGGCCCGCGCCCTGGCGGTAAACCCATCCATGATCATCATGGACGAAGCCTTCTCCGCCCTTGACCCACTCAAGCGCCGGGAAATGCAGGACATCCTTCTGGAGCTGCAAAAAACCGACCGCCGCACCATCATCTTCGTATCCCACGACATTGAAGAAGCCATCCGCATTGGCACCCGCATCGGCATCATGGAAGGCGGCCGCCTGATTCAAGTCGGCACCCCGCAGGAGCTGATCGACAAGCCCGCCAACGATTACGTGCGCAATTTCTTCAATACCGTCGACACTAACCGTTACCTCACCGCAGGCCAGCTCAAAGCCGATAGCGTCCCGGTCTACGTGCACAACGGCAAAGCGCCGGATGCACAGACGGTGTGCAAAGAGCTGCTGGCCAAAGACAAGCATTACGCCTTTGTGGTGGATGAACAAAACGCCTTTAAAGGCTCCATCAGCCTGGAAAAAATCGCGCTGCTCGTCGAAGGCGGCAACAGCGTTGCCCTGGACAGCTCAGTGCTGAAGCAAGTGGCACCGATCCCTGAAAACCTCACGCTGAATGAAGTCATCGAACGCTTGGTCGACAACGAAGGTCCGGTGCCGGTGATTGATCAAAACGGCTGCTACTGCGGCGCCATCAGCAAAGGCCGCTTGTTAAGCCGCCTGCAGGGAGAAAGCTATGAGTGACAAAAAACTCGACCTGGGCAGTTGGGTCAACGATATCGTCCAACACCTGCTGGACAACTACAGCGAAGCCTTCAATAGCATCGGCAGCGTGGTTGATGGTTTTTCTGAAGGCGTCGAAAAACTGCTGATGGCGCCACCGTCATGGTTGCTGATCAGCATCTTCGTAGCCTTGGGGCTGTGGCGTATCGGGGCAAGCTTTACGATTTTCACCGCCGCCGCGTTCAGCCTGATCGTCATGACCGGCTTCTGGGAACAGACCGTCGTCACCCTCGGCCTGACCTTCTCAGCCACCTTCATCAGCCTGCTGCTAGGTGTTCCGCTGGGTATCTGGGCCGCACGTAGCGAGCGGGTTGCCACCATCCTGCGGCCTGTTCTCGACTTCATGCAGACCATGCCCGCGTTCGTCTACCTGATCCCGGCCGCCATGCTGTTCGGTCTGGGGCGCGTGCCCGGCATCATTGCCACGGTGATTTTCGCCATGCCGCCAGCGGTACGCCTCACCGCACTGGGCATTCGTCAGGTCAACAAAGAGTTGATCGAAGCGGGCCAATCCTTCGGCTGCCCCCCTACTCAGTTGCTGTTCAAAGTGCAGCTGCCCAACGCCATGCCGTCGATCATGGCTGGGGTCAACCAGACCATCATGATGGCACTGTCGATGGTGATTATTGCCTCCATGGTCGGCGCAGGCGGCCTGGGTAACGATGTACTGGCCAGTATCCAACGTTTGGATATCGGTCTGGGCTTTGAAAGTGGCATGGCTGTAGTACTGCTGGCGATCATTCTTGACCGCATCACAGAAAGCTTCGGCACCGCCAAAGCCGCAAAACGCAGCACGTTCTTTAGTTGGGTAAGCGCAAAACTACAACGCCAATGAACTAAAAATTCCCCGCAAAAGAGGTCGCATATGAAGAAGCTCAAACAGCTCGCCAGTGTAAGCCTGCTTTCAGTAACACTGCTGCAAAACGCATGGGCGCAAGAGCCAGAAAGTTGCAAGGTAGTGCGTTTTGCTGAGATTGGTTGGGCGGATATTGCGGCCACCACCGGGGTCGCCATGACATTGGCGGAGGGGCTGGGTTACCAGCCCCGCAAGACCATGGCCTCGGTACCTATTGCATTCACCGGTGTACAAACGGGCCAGATTGACGCCTTCCTCGGCTACTGGGCACCGTCGATGGACTCCATCATCGAACCCTTCCTGAAAAAAGGCGGCCTCAAGGTACTGCCTAAAGCCAACCTCGAAGGTGCCAAGTACACACTTGCTGTACCCACCTATGCCGCTGAGGCAGGCCTTAAGACCTTTGCCGATATCGCTAAATTCAAAGATCAGTTGGGGGGAAAAATCTTTGCCATCGAACCCGGCAATGACGGCAACCTGCTGATCGACGGCATGATCAAAGAGAACAAATTCAACCTGGGCGACTTCAAAATGGTCGAATCCAGCGAAGCCGGGATGCTGGTTCAGCTGCAACGAGCCATCAAGAAGAAAGAACCTGCCGTCTTCCTCGGCTGGGCGCCACACCCTATGAACACTCAATTCGACATCACCTACCTGGATGGTGGCGATGACGTGTTCGGCCCGAACTTCGGCGCCGCCAAGGTGTTCACTGTGATTCCTACCGATTACGAAGCCCGTTGCGCCAACGTCGGCAAACTACTCAACAACCTGCAATTCACCGTGGCGATTGAAAGCCAACTGATGGAAAAGGTACTGGAAAAGCAAACCCCAACCACCGTAGCTGCCGAATGGCTCAAAGCCAACCCGGCCATGCTTGAACAATGGCTGGCAGGCGTCACCACCTACGACGGGAAAGACGGCCTCAGCGCCGTGAAGAAACACCTGGGCTTGTAACTAAGCCCGCGTACACGGGACGGCCTCCCTCTTTAACCCAAGGCATTTAATGGCCTTGCAGGGAGGCATTTTCCGCCTCAACGGACCGACAAGAAGTCCGCATGGATGCACAACTACAACTAACAACAACTGCCATCCACCTGACGGAGAAGTAACATGCAATCCCTGAGTAAACTCTGCCTTGGCCTTGCGGCCTTGGTATTCAGTGCCAGCAGCACCTTTGCTGCTGAAAAAGCACCGCTGAAAATCGGCTACGTCAACGGCTGGGACGACAGCGTCGCCGCCACATTTGTCGCCGCTGAAATCCTGCAAAGCAAACTCGGCCACACTGTCGAGCTTAAGCCGGTTGAGCCTGCCATCATGTGGCAAGGCGTAGCCCGTGGTGACCTCGACGCCACCCTTTCTGCGTGGATGCCCGCCACCCATGGTGAGTACTACGAGCGCCTGAAAGACAAAGTCGAAGTGCTCGGCACCAACTACGCTGGCGCCAAGATTGGTCTGATCGTGCCGGAATATGTGCAAGCCAAATCCATCGCTGACCTGGACACCTACGCTGCCGATTTCGACGGCAAAATCATCGGTATCGACGCCGGTGCCGGTGTTATGCGCCGCGCTGAAGATGCTGTTAAAGAATACGGCCTGACCAAAATCAAACTGATGCCAAGCTCCGGCCCTGCCATGTCCACCGCCCTGGCCCGTGCAGAAAAGGCTCAGAAACCAATCGTGGTAACCGGCTGGATCCCGCACTGGATGTTCGCCAAATGGAAACTGCGCTTCCTCGAAGACCCGAAAAACGTCTTCGGTGACGCCGAGCGCATCGACACCGTGGCCAACCCTGGCATCAACAGCAAAGCCCCTGAAGCCACTGCCTTCCTGAAGAAGTTCTCCTGGGGTGCTGACGAAGTCGGCAGCGTGATGCTGGAAATCCGCGACGGCAAAAAACCAGAAGAAGCCGCCAAAGCCTGGGTTGAGAAAAACCCAGAGCGCGTAGCCGCTTGGTTGAAATAAGCACTACCAAAAAGACAAAAAACGGGCTTCGGCCCGTTTTTTTATCCCTGCTATTAACCACCGCGCTGCCCAACCCGCTCGTCAATACAAGTGCAAATCCTTAAAAAATCCTGTCAGGGCATTAGTCCATACCTGACTGCACGCGTGTCCATGCTCAGCAGGCCGAGTAAAACCCATACAGGTTCAAGGTTGATTGATTGATCAATAACAACCGGCCTAGACTTCCTTCTTTGCGCCTATGGCCCGTGATGGAGATTCCCATGCCCAAGGTTGGAATGCAGCCGATCCGCCGCTCGCAATTGATTGCCGCGACCCTGGAAGCCGTCGACCAAGTCGGCATGAGCGACGCCAGCATCGCCTATATCGCCCGCATCGCCGGGGTGTCGAACGGCATCATCAGCCACTACTTCCGCGACAAGAACGGCCTGCTTGAAGCCACCATGCGTCATCTGATGCAGGCCTTGAGGGACGCTGTACGCATGCGCCGACATACCCTCGGCACGAGCACGCCAAGGGAGCATTTGCGGGCGATTATTGAAGGTAACTTCGATGCCAGCCAAGTCAGCGGTCCGGCAATGAAAACCTGGTTGGCCTTTTGGGCCACCAGCATGCACCAACCCGCCTTGCGCCGGTTGCAGCGGGTCAACGATCACCGCTTGTACTCCAACCTGTGCGGTCAATTCCGCTTAGTGCTGCCACTGGAGCAAGCACGCAGCGCCGCCCGTGGCCTAGCCGCACTGATCGACGGTCTGTGGCTGCGGGGCGCGCTGTCGGGGGAAACCTTTAATACCGAGCAAGCCATGCAAATCGCCTATGACTATTTGGATATGCAGTTGGCCAAGCAACCGGGCAAAGTCTAAACCGCCCAGTTGCCTCCAGGTTTACTCCTGAGCCGGTACTTGGCTGTGCAGCGCGACGTGCGCGCTGTCCGCTGCTGCTAAATCGGCCTTCATGGTCTTTTGTAACGCCACCATATACATCAGCAGCACCACCGAGAACGGCAAACCAGCTAGCACCACCACAGTCTGCATGGCGGTGAAGTTGCCAGCGAACAGCAAGCCGATGGTCACCATGGTGATCAGCACACTCCAGAAGATCCGTAGCCAATGCGGAGCGTCTTGGTCCAGCTCTGTGCCTTGGCGCGACAGGTTAGCCAGCATGATCGAGCCTGAATCGGCCGGGGTCAGGAACAGCACAAAACCGACGCAGATCGACAAGCCAATCACCACCTTGGCCCAGGGGTAATAGGCCAGCAGCAGGTAGATCGACATGGCCGGCTGCTCCACGGCGGACTTGGCTAAATCCTCAGCGCCATGGTTAAGCACCAGATCCAGAGCGCTATTACCAAAGACCGATAGCCAGGCCAGGGTGAACGCCAGTGGGATCAGTAGCACGCCGAACACTAACTCACGCACCGTGCGGCCACGGGAAATCCGCGCGATAAACATGCCCACAAAAGGCGCCCAAGAAATCCACCAGGCCCAGTAGAACAGAGTCCACAAGCCCAGCCACTCTTCACTTTTGCCGGCCTGACCGGTGTACACATAGAGGTCGAAGGTCTTCAGCACTAAACCGTTGAGGTAATCACCAAGGTTCTGCACCAAACCGTTCATCAGATGCAGAGTGTCGCCAGCCAGCAAGACAAACACCAGCAAGCCGCTAAACAGAATGATGTTCAGGTTGGACAAGCGGCGAATACCCTTCTCAACCCCCGACACGGCCGCCAAGGTGGCCACCAAGCTCATCAGCAAAATTACCGCGAGCAACGCGCTGGAGCTGTGCGGCAGGCCGAACAGGTATTCCAGGCCCGATGAAACCTGCAGCGAGCCGATTCCAAGGTTGGTAACCAGCCCCAGCAGGGTGACGAAGATGCCGAAGCAGTCCACCGCATTGCCCGCCCAACCACGGGTCAAGCGTTCTCCGAAGAGCGGATACAAGGCCGAACGCAGCGCCAGCGGCTGCTTGTGGCGATAAGCGAAGTAGCCCACTGCCAAGCCGACCAAGGCGTAAATCGCCCAGCCATGCACGCCCCAATGCAGAAAGGTCAACTGCAATGCTTGGCTTGCCGCCTCTGGGCTCCCGGCCACGCCTTGAGGCGGTCTGAACAAGTGATCAAGCGGCTCAGAGGCGGCGAAATACAGCAGTGAAATGCCGATACCTGACGAGAACAGCATCCCCGCCCAGGCGCCGTAGCTGAACTCGGGCCGCTCATGTTCGGCCCCTAAGCGCAAGGTGCCATAGCGCGACAGCGCCACAAACAAAACAAACACCAAGTACGCGCCAATCACCAGCATGTAATACCAGCCGAAGCTACGCGACAGCCACAGCTGAGCCTTGCCCAGCCAAACACCGGCAGCTTCGGGAAAGATGATCAGAATCAGGCTAAGCAGCACTATCAGGCTGGTCGACCCATAGAACACCAACGGGTTAAGACGGACTTTTCCAGGTGTGGAAAGCGCAGTAGGCGTAGCTATCGCAGAGGCAGGACTACTCATAGACCGCTGAGCTCCAAGTCAGTGGAAACGCACGCAAGCTCTGAGCGCCTGCATTTTGATGACCGCAGGCGTGCGGCGCGTTTCTCTGGCGCGTCCTGCACCTCCAACAGGTGTGGCGTTGTGCCGCACCTGGGTCGATCAACCGAGCTTATTCTTAATTGTTTGAACGTTCAATAAAAATAAAGTAGGCTGATTTTCACCTTGCCATTACCGGCGCCCGCCTTACTCGCCCGGTGATTTGCCCACAAACGGAGAATTCCTTTAAGGATTCCCACAGCCTTAAGAGAGGCCACCATGACTCGATTCGCCGAACAGCAGCTCTATATTGGCGGCCGTTACGTTGCCGCCAGCAGTGGGCAAACTTTCGACAGCATCAACCCAGCCAACGGTGAAGTGCTGGCCAAGGTGCAACGCGCCAGCCAAGCCGATGTGGAAAAGGCCGTTGCCAGTGCAACAGCGGGTCAAAAAGTCTGGGCGGCGATGACTGCCATGCAGCGCTCGCGCATCCTGCGTAAAGCCGTGGACATCCTGCGTGAACGTAACGATGAGCTGGCTGAACTGGAAACCCTCGACACAGGTAAGCCGCTGTCGGAAACCCGCTATGTCGATATCGTCACCGGCGCCGATGTGCTGGAGTACTACGCAGGCCTGATCCCTGCCATCGAAGGTGAGCAAATCCCGCTACGCGACACCAGCTTCGTCTATACCCGCCGCGAACCACTGGGAGTGGTGGCCGGCATCGGTGCTTGGAATTACCCGATCCAGATTGCTCTGTGGAAGTCCGCGCCAGCCCTGGCAGCCGGTAACGCGATGATCTTCAAACCCAGCGAAGTCACCTCACTGACTGCCCTCAAACTGGCAGAAATTTACACCGAAGCAGGTGTACCAGACGGCGTGTTTAACGTGCTCACCGGTAGCGGCCGTGAAGTCGGCCAGTGGCTCACCGAGCACCCAAGCATCGAAAAGATCTCCTTCACCGGCGGCACCGTGACCGGCAAAAAAGTCATGGCCAGCGCCAGCAGCTCAAGCCTGAAAGAGGTGACCATGGAGCTGGGCGGTAAGTCGCCGCTGATCATCTTTGAAGATGCCGACCTGGACCGCGCCGCCGATATCGCCGTCATGGCCAACTTCTACAGCTCCGGTCAGGTCTGCACCAACGGCACCCGCGTATTTGTACCGCGCATGTTGCAAGCGCGCTTTGAAGCCAAGGTGCTGGAGCGGGTTAAACGTATACGCCTGGGCAATCCGCAGGACGACGCCACCAACTTCGGCCCGCTGGTGAGTTTTGCCCACATGGAGAGCGTGCTCGGATACATCGAAAAAGGCCGCGCTGAAGGCGCCCGCCTGCTGGTTGGTGGCCAGCGCGTGACCGATGGCGAGTACGGCAAAGGCGCCTATGTGGCACCGACTGTATTCACCGATTGCCGTGACGACATGACCATCGTCCGTGAAGAAATCTTCGGCCCTGTGATGAGCATCTTGGTCTACGACAGCGAAGAAGAAGTCATCCGCCGCGCCAATGACACCGAGTATGGCCTCGCGGCGGGCGTCGTCACCCGCGACCTCACACGCGCACACCGAGTCATTCATCAGCTTGAGGCCGGTATCTGCTGGATCAACACCTGGGGCGAGTCGCCTGCCGAAATGCCCGTGGGTGGCTACAAGCAATCCGGCGTAGGCCGTGAAAACGGTCTGACTACTCTGGCCCACTACACCCGTATCAAGTCTGTACAGGTCGAGCTGGGTGATTACAACTCGGTGTTCTAAAACCACCTGGTTTTCTCGGGCGCATTTATGCGCCCCACCTATTCAGCATTGACTGGCCAGTGCCAGCTTGCGTGCAGAGGTTTGCTTATGAGCAATGAATACGACTACATCATCATCGGCGCGGGCTCGGCCGGGAACGTGCTAGCCACACGTCTGACTGAAGACGCCGATGTCAGCGTACTGCTGCTGGAGGCTGGTGGCCCAGACTACCGATTCGACTTCCGCACCCAAATGCCCGCAGCCCTTGCTTATCCGCTGCAAGGCCGCCGTTACAACTGGGCCTACCTGACCGACCCGGAACCCTACATGAACAACCGCCGCATGGAATGCGGGCGCGGCAAGGGTCTGGGCGGCTCATCGCTGATCAACGGCATGTGTTACATCCGTGGTAATGCCATGGATTACGACGGATGGGCGCAGATCAAAGGCTTAGAAGACTGGAGTTATCTGGACTGCCTGCCGTACTTCCGCAAGGCAGAAACCCGTGATATCGGCCCCAACGACTACCACGGCGGCGATGGCCCAGTGAGCGTGACCACGCCGAAAAACGGCAACAACCCGCTGTTTCACGCCATGGTTGAAGCCGGTGTGCAGGCAGGTTTCCCACGCACTGAAGACCTCAACGGGTACCAGCAGGAAGGCTTCGGGCCGATGGACCGCACCGTCACCCCGCAAGGCCGCCGCGCAGCCACCGGCCGTGGATATCTGGATCAGGCCCGCCAGCGTCCCAATCTGACCATCGTCACCCACGCCCTGACCGATCGCATTCTGTTCAGCGGTAAACGCGCAACTGGTGTGGCCTATCTGCTGGGTGATAGCAACGCAACGCACAGCGCCAATGCCCGCCGTGAAGTGATTGTTTGTGGTGGCGCCATTGCCTCACCACAGATTCTGCAACGCTCCGGCGTCGGCCCAGCCGACCTGCTGCGCTCGCTGGATATTCCCGTGGTACATGACCTGCCCGGCGTCGGCCAGAACCTGCAAGACCACCTGGAGCTGTACCAGCAATACGCGTGCAAGGAGCCCGTCTCTATTTATCCGGCGACCAAGTGGTGGAATCAGCCCGCCATTGGTGCGCAATGGCTATTCCTCGGCACAGGCCTGGGCGCCAGCAATCAGTTTGAGGCTGGTGGTTTTATCCGCACTCGCCCGGAGTTTGAGTGGCCCAACATTCAGTACCACTTCCTGCCGGTAGCCATTAACTACAACGGCAGCAAAGGGGTGCAAGAACACGGTTTTCAGGCGCACATGGGTTCCATGCGCTCACCGAGCCGGGGGCGGATTCAGGTCAAATCCAAAGACCCGCGTCAGCATCCGAGCATCCTCTTTAACTACATGTCCACCGAGCAGGACTGGCAAGAGTTCCGCGACGGCATCCGCATTACCCGCGAGATCATGGCTCAGCCCGCCTTGGACCGTTACCGCGGCCGCGAGCTCAGCCCTGGCCTGCATATGCAGAGCGATGCCGAACTGGATACCTTTATTCGCGAGCACGCCGAAACGGCCTATCACCCGTCCTGCTCCTGCAAGATGGGTGAAGACGAAATGGCGGTGGTCGATGGCCAGGGGCGCGTGCACGGTATGCAGGGTTTGCGCGTAGTGGATGCGTCTATCATGCCGATCATCGTCACGGGCAACCTGAACGCGCCCACCATCATGATGGCCGAAAAGATCGCCGATAAAATTCGGGGCCGCGCCCCCCTACCGCGCAGCAACGCCCCCTATTACAAGGCCAATGGCGCACCGGTACGCGGCACACCGCAGCGCCAACTCTGAAGATGGCCCTCACGCATCGCGGCTGAAGCAGCTCCCACGGTGGCGCACACGCCCTGTAGGCGCGACTTCAGTCGCGAATGTCATGCCCCAGATCACCGCCGCCAGACGTCCGCTGGCCGGAACCCATGACATGCAGCTTGAAGCCACTGCCCAAGGCCGTCGATAATGCGCAGTTTTCAACCAGCGCCATTGCGGCGCCGCCGCCTAACGGCCGACTGAGCAGACCATGAAAGACACTATTCGCCACCTGATCCAGCAAGCCCTGACTCGCCTAACTGCCGAAGGCGTACTGCCTGAAGGCCTGAGCCCGGCCATTCAGGTGGAGAACACCAAGGACAAAACCCACGGCGACTTCGCCAGCAATATCGCCATGATGCTGTCCAAGCAGGCCAGCATGAAGCCTCGCGATCTGGCCGAAAAACTGATTGCGGCTCTGCCCGCCGACGAGCAAATCAGCAAAGTCGAAATCGCTGGACCTGGCTTCCTCAACTTCTATCAGAACACCCAAGCCTTGGCCGCACGCCTGGATAGTTATCTGGCTGACGCCAACCTTGGCGTGCGCAAAGCCGGCGCTAAACAAAAAGTGGTCATCGACCTGTCCTCGCCAAACCTGGCCAAGGAAATGCACGTCGGCCACCTGCGCTCCACCATCATTGGTGACGGCGTTGCCCGCGTACTGGAATTCCTCGGTGACGACGTCATCCGCCAAAACCACGTAGGCGACTGGGGTACTCAGTTCGGCATGCTGCTGGCCTTTATGGAATCCAACCCGGAGGCCGCAGAAAGCGAGCTGTCTGACTTGGAAGGGTTCTACCGTGCCGCCAAGAAGCGCTTTGACGAATCCCCTGAGTTTGCTGACCGCGCCCGCGAGCTGGTGGTTGAGCTGCAAGCCGGTGACGAGAAGTGCCTGGCCCTGTGGAACCGCTTCAACGACATCTCCCTGTCCCACTGCCAGCAGGTCTACGACATGCTTGGGGTGAAGCTGTCCATGGCCGACGTTAAAGGCGAAAGCGCCTACAACGCTGATCTGCCGGGCATTGTGGACGCCCTGCGCGAAAAAGGCCTGCTGACCGAAGACAACGGCGCCCAATGCGTCTTTATGGACGAGTTCAAGAACGCCGAAGGCAATCCGCTGCCGGTGATCGTGCAAAAAGCAGGCGGCGGCTATCTGTATGCCACCACCGACCTCGCTGCCATGCGCTACCGCAGCCAGCAACTGCATGCAGACCGCGCCCTGTACTTCGTTGACCAGCGCCAGGCACTGCACTTCCAAATGGCCTTTGAAGTGGCGCGCCGCGCTGGCTTCGTCCATCCGGAAATGCAACTGGAGCACATGGGCTTCGGCACCATGAACGGCCCGGACGGTCGCCCGTTCAAAACCCGCGACGGCGGCACCGTTAAACTGATCGACCTGCTGATCGAAGCAGAAGAGCGCGCTTACAACCTGGTTAAGGGTAAAAACCCTGATCTGAGCGAAGAAGAGCTGCGCCAGATTGGCCATGCGGTGGGTATTTCCGCAGTCAAATACGCTGACCTGTCCAAACACCGCACCAGTGACTACAGCTTCAACTTCGAAATGATGCTCAGCTTCGAAGGCAACACCGCGCCGTACCTGCTTTACGCTTACACCCGCGTGGCCAGCGTGTTCCGCAAGCTGGGTAAGAGCTTCGATGAGATCGAAGGCCAATTGAACCTACAGGCGCCACAAGAGATCGAACTGGGGGCCAAACTGGCGCAGTTCTCTGAAGTGCTCAACGGTGTCGCTGAGAAAGGCGTCCCACACTTGCTCTGTGCCTACCTGTACGATCTGGCCGGGCTGTTCTCCAGCTTCTACGAGCACTGCCCGATCCTCACCGCTGAAGATCCAGCCACTCAGCAAAGCCGCCTGCGTTTGGCCGCACTGACTGGCCGCACCCTCAAACAGGGCCTGCAACTGCTGGGCCTGGAAACACTGGAGCGTATGTAAGTGGCAGCCAAGAAGAAACCTGCACCCAAGCGTGGTGCCAGTCGTTACCAACCGCCGGCCAAAAAACCGGTTCCGGGTTGGTTCTGGCTGGTCTGCGGCCTGGTTATTGGTGGCTTCATGGTCTTTCTGTTCAGCCTGGAACCGGGCAAGGACGACATCAAGCGCGAGCGGCCAGATCAGGCCCGCAACACGCAAGCGTCCAAGCCTGCCAAACCCGAGCCGAAGGAACCGGCCAAGCCTAAGTACGACTTCTACACCCTGCTACCTGAGTCAGAAGTGATTCTGCCACCGCAAGCAGTCGAGCCCCCGGCTCCGCCACCCGCGAAGCCAGAGCAGAAGCCGGTAACTCCGGAAGAAGCCAAGAAGATCGACGAAGCCCGCGCGCTGGCAGCACTCAGCGGTCAGACACCGCCACCACCGCCGGTTGTGGCCAAGGGGCCGGTGACTTCGCAGTTCTTCCTCCAAGCGGGCTCGTTCCGCCGTAAAGAAGATGCCAACAACCTGCGCGCTCACCTGATCCTGCTGGGCCAGAACGTGCAAGTGGAGTCCGGCACGGTACGTGAAGAGACGTGGTACCGCGTACTGGTCGGCCCCTTCGCTACCCGCGAGCAACTGGGTCAAGCGCAGAAGTCACTGGCCGCCAGCGGTTACAGCAACTTGCTGTTACAGCAACGCCAAGTCCAGTAAACACAGGCCCTTGAGCGCATTTGCACGACATTTTGTCGGAGTATCTGCGCTCAGGGCTTGAACCCGCCCCATCCCGCCCCAATCTCTAAGCCATCAGGCACTTTTGCCCCGCTGCGTGGAGATTTCCCCCTTGACCACCATCGTTTCAGTCCGCCGTAACGGCAAAGTCGTCATGGGCGGCGACGGCCAGGTTTCCCTCGGCAACACCGTGATGAAAGGTAATGCGAAAAAGGTTCGCCGCCTGTACCACGGCAAGGTTCTGGCAGGTTTTGCCGGTGCCACCGCCGACGCCTTCACCCTCTTTGAACGCTTTGAGGCGCAACTGGAAAAGCACCAGGGCCATCTGGTTCGTGCAGCGGTAGAGCTGGCCAAAGACTGGCGCACCGACCGCTCCCTAAGCCGCCTTGAGGCCATGCTGGCAGTCGCCAACAAGGACGCCTCGCTGATCATTACCGGCAACGGTGATGTGGTCGAGCCTGAGCATGGCCTGATCGCGATGGGTTCCGGTGGCGGCTTCGCCCAAGCTGCGGCCATGGCACTGCTGCAAAAATCCGATTTGAGCGCCCGCGAGATTACTGAAACGGCATTGAACATTGCCGGTTCCATCTGTGTCTTTACCAATCAGAACCTGACTATTGAGGAAGAAGACTGCGCTGAATAAGCGCAGTCGCTTCGGAGTACCCCGCATGTCCATGACGCCCCGCGAGATCGTCCACGAACTCAACCGCCATATCATCGGCCAGGACGACGCCAAGCGCGCCGTTGCCATCGCGCTGCGCAACCGCTGGCGGCGTATGCAGCTGCCCGCTGAGCTGCGCGCTGAAGTCACCCCGAAAAACATCCTGATGATCGGCCCGACTGGTGTCGGCAAGACTGAAATTGCCCGCCGTCTGGCCAAACTGGCCAATGCGCCGTTTATCAAAGTAGAAGCCACCAAGTTCACCGAAGTCGGCTACGTCGGCCGTGATGTTGAGTCCATCATCCGCGACCTGGCAGATGCCGCCGTCAAAATGCTGCGCGAGCAAGAAATCGTCAAAGTCGGCCACCGCGCTGAAGATGCCGCCGAAGAGCGCATTCTCGACGCGCTGCTGCCACCGGCACGCACCTTCGGCGAAGAGTCCAGCACCCCGACCGATTCCAATACCCGTCAGCTGTTCCGTAAGCGCCTGCGTGAAGGCCAGCTGGACGACAAGGAAATCGACATCGAAGTAGCTGATGCACCGATTGGCGTTGAAATCATGACCCCACCGGGCATGGAAGAGATGACCAGCCAGCTGCAGAACCTGTTTGCCAACATGGGCAAAGGCAAGACCAAAACCCGCAAGCTGAAAGTCAAAGACGCCTTCAAGATGATCCGCGACGAAGAAGCTGCGCGCCTGGTCAACGAGGAAGAGCTGAAGGCCCGTGCCCTGGAAGCGGTCGAGCAGAACGGTATCGTCTTCATCGACGAAATCGACAAAGTCGCCAAGCGCGCCAACGCCGGTGGTGCTGACGTGTCCCGCGAAGGTGTACAGCGCGACCTGCTGCCGCTGATTGAAGGCTGCACCGTCAACACCAAGCTCGGCATGGTCAAAACTGACCACATCCTGTTTATCGCTTCCGGTGCGTTCCACCTGAGCAAGCCGAGCGATCTGGTGCCGGAACTGCAAGGCCGTCTGCCGATCCGTGTTGAACTCAAAGCCCTGTCGCCGGAAGATTTCGAGCGCATTCTCAGCGAGCCGCATGCCTCGCTCACCGAGCAATATGCTGCCTTGCTGAAGACTGAAGGTCTGGGCATTGAGTTTGCAGCTGATGGCATCAAGCGCATTGCCGAGATCGCCTGGCAGGTCAACGAGAAGACCGAAAACATCGGTGCCCGCCGCCTGCACACCCTGCTGGAACGCCTGCTGGAAGAAGTCTCCTTCAGCGCCGGCGATCTGGCTGGGCAGCAGAATGGCGAAGCCATCAAGATCGACGCGGCCTACGTCAACAGCCACCTCGGCGAACTGGCGCAGGACGAAGACCTGTCCCGCTACATCCTGTAACTCTCCCGCCTGCCTGGTGCACCCGCGCCAGGCACGGGCTCAGCGGAAAACGCCATGCGTACGCCTACCGCCATCAAACTGCGTAAAGCCTCGAAAACGCTGGAGCTGCAATACGGCCCCAACGAGCACTACAGCCTGCCTGCGGAGTTCCTGCGGGTGCATTCGCCATCTGCGGAAGTGCAAGGCCACGGCAACCCCATTCTGCAAACCGGCAAGCTCAATGTCGGCCTGGAGAATATCGAGCCTGCAGGCAATTATGCGGTCAAGCTGACCTTTGATGATGGCCACGACAGCGGACTGTTTACGTGGGACTACCTTGAACAGCTATGCCTACGCCAAGAAGAACTCTGGCAAGAGTACCTCGATGCCCTGGCCACCGCCGGTAAATCCCGCGACCCCAATGAGAGCGTCATCAAACTCATGCTTTAACGATTCACCGCCCCTCCAAGCCCCTTATCTCAGGCTTCGCGCTGTTAGAGCGCATTTTCTAATTCTTGACGGCATACTGGCCGCACGTTTATTCATGGCGGTGCCGTCCTCCGCAACCCTAGATTGGCCCTGTCTCACGTGAGTAAAACTCGCTCCGGCGACAGGGTGGATTACGACTAGTAATGGTTCGCCGGGCCGGACTGGAGGATTCCCCACTCCGACCTGCCTATCATCGACGACGGCAACCTGTTTCTGGTGACCTGCGCTGACGCTTTGGTGCCAATCATGATGACTTTTCTAAACGAAGAACGTCAGCGCGCCGTCATGCATCCGCAGGCGAACAGCGCCAGGACTGAGTCAAAGCCTCAAATAAGACAGGTACGTCAGCCGTGACAGGGACACCCATGAAAACCCGCGATCGCATTCTTGAGTGCTCACTCCTGCTGTTCAACCACAAGGGAGAACCCAACGTTTCCACTCTTGAGATTGCCAACGAACTGGAGATTAGCCCCGGCAATCTCTACTACCACTTTCACGGCAAGGAACCGCTCGTTCTCGGGTTATTCGAACGCTTCCAGCATGAACTCGCACCACTGCTCTCACCGCCGGACAACGTCGAACTGGATATCGAAGACTGCTGGCTGTTCCTGCACCTGATTGCCGAACGTATGGCGCATTACCGCTTTCTCTTTCAAGACCTGTCCAACCTCACCGGACGCCTGCCAAAACTTGAGCGGGGCATCCGTCTGTGGCTGAACACTTTGAAACAAACACTGGCTCAGTTGCTGGCGCAACTGCACTTCCAGCAACAGCTGCGAAGCGATACCCAGCCCCTGGGCCAACTGGTGGAACAGATCACCCTAACCTTACTGTTCTCCCTCGACTATCAGCGCGTACTGGGTCAGCAGGGCGAACCACGCTTGGTGGTCTATCAAGTCATGATGCTGCTCGCCCCACATCTTCAGGACAATGCTCACAGCGCAGCCATCCTGCTCGCACAACGGTATCTGCGCGACTGAACATCGCCACCCGCCATACCACTCTAGCCATGGGCACAAACAAAAACGCCCGGCATTAAGCCGGGCGTTGCTTTGCACTCCTGCCGAGTTACGACTGAGCAGGTGCCGGTGTGGCTGGTGCAGGGGTTGCCGGTGCAGCTACCGGAGCGGGTGTTGCTGCCGCCGGTGCAGATGCCGCAGTGGGAGTCGCTGTAGGCGCTGCCACTGGTTTGGCAGCAGGCTTAACGGCAGGCTTGGCCGCGGCTTTCGCAGCGGGCTTAGCGGCTGGTTTAGCCGCAGTTTTTGCAGCCGGTTTGGCGGCCGGCTTAGCGGCAGCTTTCGCAGCGGGCTTAGCGGCTGGTTTGGCCTCAGCTTTTACTGCCGGTTTGGCAGCAGGCTTGGCCGCGGCTTTCGCAGCGGGCTTAGCGGCTGGTTTAGCCGCAGTTTTTGCAGCCGGTTTGGCAGCCGGTTTAGCAGCAGCTTTCGCAGCGGGCTTAGCGGCTGGTTTGGCCGCAGCTTTCACTGCCGGTTTGGCGGCAGGCTTAGCAGCGGCTTTCGCAGCGGGCTTAGCGGCTGGTTTAGCCGCAGCTTTTGCTACAGGCTTAGCGGCTGGTTTGGCTGCAGCTTTTGCTGCAGGCTTGGCAGCCGGTTTAGCGGCAGGTTTAGCAGCCGCTTTCGCTGCGGGTTTAGCCGCGACTTTCTTGGCAGCTGGTTTAACTGAACTGGCAGATACACCGGTCAGCTTTTCCAGTTGCTTGGTCAGGCTTTCAACTTTAGCGTTGAGGTCTTTCACTTCGTTACGGCTCGGTACACCGAGACGCGAAATGGCTTTAGTCAGACGCTTGTCGAAGGCTTCCTCCAGCTCACCCCACTTGCCGATTGCCTTATCTTTAACTTCATCAACCTTGGATTTCGCCGAGCCTACCTTCGCGCCGACGGCGGACTTCACGCCATCAACTTCGACCTTGGCTTGCTTCTCAGCTTTTTCGCCATCCTTAACCAGTGCATCGAACAGCTTGTTGCCGTCCTTACTGATCTTGGAATAGGCACCCAAACCAGCCAGCCAGATTTGACGCGAGTATTTTTCTACTTCGCCGATCCAGGAAGGGGTTTGCTTATCGGTTTTCTTTTTGACGGCCATCCTGCTCTCCTTAATTGGTACGCGCGACGTGCTCAAGCAATGCACCCAGCTCATCCAGCTTAGCAGAGAGACCTTCTACATCCTGCTGAGAGGCGATGCCGAGGCGATTCAAAGCGCTAGCGACACGGCTGTCGAATGCTCTTTCAATCTTGTCGAGCCGTACTTCAACCTTGTCCTTAACGCTGCTTACAGTGTGCTTGAAGCTGCCGATTTGTCCATTGGCAGCTTCAACTTGTTTGTTGACCAGTTTTTTGCCGCGCTGTTCAACACCTTCACCGCTTTTTACAAGCGCATTGAAGTAGCTAACACCTTCATGACCGGCCTTTGCGTAAACCCCTAAACCAGCCAGCCAGATCTTGCGGGCACAGACCTTGGCTTCAGACATATCCGCCAGGTTGTTTTCACGGGCAGCGACGTTCGTTACGGCAACTTTCGACATGTGCACCTCCATTGTATGGATGCCTTCTTTTGCAGGCTTGGGTGCACGATAGCGAGGAAAATTAGAATTCACATACTAAGCGTCGCTCACTGCAGGACATCCCCGTGAGCAGCTACAGCACAGCCATGCAGCTTAGGCCTGCAAATACTTATCCAGGGCCTTTTCAATTTCGTGCTTGATGGTGCTGCTCATGGGTGACAGCAACAACCCCAGGCTCAGTTGAACGCGTACGGAGTCCTCATGCACGTCGATCCGGCCATCCGCACCGCTGCGATTAAATTCCAAGGTATCGCCACTCCAGCGGAACCGCACATCAAACCGGCTGGCCAGGCGCTCGGCCAGTTGCTCGGCCTTCTCCCGGGCGGCTTCACGGCCAAGGTTATGCGGGCGTTCAATCGTGATCTTGGCCATGTCATTTCTCCTACTGGCTACTACAACCATAAGTCGCCGCGACTATACCAAGGCCGCTGAGTGCCCGCTGCATACTTGCTGCCTAATCAAGACACGTGGCACACATCGGGATAGGGATAACCGGACGCTGCAACCAACACTTTTTTCACCCGCTTTTGACTCTTTATTGAAACCCGCGTGAGTAGCCTTCACCCCTCCTTACCCTGAAGGTGAACCATCGATGGACACTACAAAAATACTCAGCAAAGTTCCGGAGCTGACCATGATTTTCTGGGTGGTGAAGATCTTAGCCACCACACTTGGCGAAACCGCCGGAGACGCCCTGTCGATGTCCATGGGGCTGGGCTACCTTGCCAGCACTGGGGTATTCCTCGGCCTGTTCGGCATAACCTTATGGCTGCAACTGCGTGCGCGACGCTTCAGCGCCACGCTGTACTGGTCGTGCATGATTGCTACCACCACGCTGGGCACCACCCTGGCCGACTTCGCCGACCGCTCGCTAGGCATCGGTTATGCCGAAGGGGTGAGCCTGCTACTCAGCTTGGTGCTCCTGAGCTTGTTCATTTGGCATCGCACGCTGGGCTCGGTGTCGGTTAACAGCCTCGATTCACTCAAGGCCCAAGGCTTTTACTGGGTGACCATCATGTTCTCGCAAACCCTGGGTACTGCGCTCGGCGACTGGACGGCAGACAGTGCTGGGTTGGGCTACAGCGGCAGTGCAGTAATCTTTGCCAGTTTGCTGGGTGTGATTGCGCTGGCTTATTTCTTCACCCGACTGTCGCGCACGCTGCTGTTTTGGGCCGCCTTTGTACTGACCCGGCCCCTTGGCGCTGTAGTTGGCGACTTCCTCGACAAGCCCGTCAGCAGTGGCGGATTGGAGCTGAGTCATTTCAGCGCATCAGCTACCCTGATTGCGATTATCGTAATTTGCCTGCTGTTTTTCAGGCAGCGTGCCGCTGCACAGGCACACTGAGTCATGATGCGACCGTGTCCGGCAACGGTCGCATCAACCTAGAACGCAGTCGACCAACGGGCAGCATATTCTGGCTTTACCTGACACAGCCAAACCCACTTGGCCGTTTTGGGTTTAGAATGAGTATTACTTTTGAGTCAGCATCTGTGTTTAGGAAAGGGCAAGATGAACGACCCGCGCAAGAGCAGCGACACCGAAGCCACAACGCATTTTGGTTTCCAGAATGTCCCGGAAAGCCAGAAGGCAGAGAAAGTCGCCGAAGTCTTTCACTCTGTGGCCGCCAAATATGACCTGATGAACGACGTGCTTTCCGGTGGGCTACACCGCCTGTGGAAGCGCTTCACCATCGAGCTGTCCGGCGTACGCAGTGGCAACCGCGTACTGGATATTGCCGGTGGCACCGGCGACCTGACCCGCAAATTCTCCAGTCTGGTCGGTCCGAGCGGCGAAGTAGTACTGGCTGATATTAACGACTCCATGCTTAAAGTCGGTCGCGACCGCCTGCTGGATAAAGGCGTGGCAGGCAACATCCGCTTCGTTCAGGCCGATGCTGAAAAGCTGCCGTTCCCGGACAACTACTTCGACGTCGTGACCATCGCCTTCGGCCTGCGTAACGTCACCCATAAAGAAGACGCACTGCGTTCCATGCTGCGTGTGCTGAAGCCGGGCGGGCGGCTGTTGGTACTTGAGTTCTCTAAACCATCGAACAATCTGCTGTCGAAGTTCTACGACACTTACTCGTTCCACTTCATGCCGCTGGCCGGCAAGCTGATCACCAATGATGCCGACAGCTATCGCTACTTGGCTGAGTCGATCCGCATGCACCCGGATCAGGAAACCCTGAAAGGCATGATGGCAGACGCCGGTTTTGAGCGCGTCACCTTCCACAACATGACAGGCGGCATTGTCGCCTTGCACCGAGGTGTAAAACCCTGATGCTGTTGACCGGGCTACTGGCCGGCGTTGAGCTTGGCCTCAATCGCGTACTGAGCATGGATAGCACTGCGCTGCCACGTCTGGCCAAGCTATCCGGTCATGTTATTGCTGTGCAATGCACGGCGCCGAGCCTGCAGGTGTATATCCTGCCCAATGCCGAGGGCCTGCAGCTGGCCGGACAATGGCACGGGGATGTGGATTGCCACCTGCGTGCCTCTGCCACCGACCTGATGCGCCTGGCCATCAGCCAGGACAAAACCAGCATCTTGCACAGTCCTGAGGTCGACTTGGATGGCGACAGTGCCGCCCTGCTCGAACTCGCCAACATCCTGCAGGACCTTGAGCTGGACTGGGAATACGAGCTATCCCGCTGGCTGGGGCCGGTGGCCAGCCCACTGATCGGTGCCCACCTGCGCAGCCGCGCTAATTGGCTCGGAGACTCGCTGGAGAGCCTGCGTCAGAACCTGGCCGACTACGTCAGTGAAGAGTCACGCACCCTCGTGGGCCAGCGTGAGGCCGACGCCCGATTTGCCGAACTGGACGACCTGAAATTGTCCCTCGACCGACTCGAAGCGCGCATTGAGCGCCTCGCCCAACGCCATAAGCCTACTGCATGAAGCTGCTCGCCCTGCGTCGCCTGCTGCGCATTTTGCGCGTGATGATCCGCTACCAGCTGGATGATCTGTTGTTCAGCCTGCCACTGCCCTTCTGGGCCAACCTGAGCCGCTACCTGCTGCCATGGCGCTGGCTACCGCGTCGCCAGTCGTCTCTGTCACGGGGTGCCCGGCTGCGCTTAGGGCTGGAGGAACTGGGGCCGATCTTCATCAAGTTCGGTCAACTGCTTTCTACCCGCCGCGATCTGCTGCCACCGGACATCGCTGATGAACTGGCCAAACTGCAAGACCGCGTGCCGCCTTTTGCTCAGGACAAAGCCCTGGCGTTGATCGAATCCCAGCTCGGCGCCAAGGTTGAGCAGCTTTTTGCCCGCTTCGATCCACAGCCGTTGGCTTCCGCATCCGTGGCCCAAGTGCATGCGGCCAAGCTGAAAACCGGCGAAGAAGTGGTGGTAAAAGTCATTCGCCCCGGATTACGGCCGATAATCGAACAGGATATTGCATGGCTGTTCCTGATCGCCACGATTGCTGAAAAAGCCTCCGCCGACGCCCGCCGTCTGCGCCCGGTCGAAGTGGTTTGCGACTACGAAAAAACCATCTACGACGAACTCGACCTCCTCCGAGAGGCCGCCAACGCCAGCCAGCTGCGCCGCAACTTCGAAGGTTCCCCCTTACTCTACGTACCGCAGGTTTACTGGGATTATTGCCGCCCGAAAGTGCTAGTAACTGAACGCATCTACGGCATCGGCGTCACCGATCTGGCCACCCTGGCGGATCAGGGTACCAACATGAAACTGCTGGCTGAACGCGGTGTGGAAATCTTCTTCACCCAGGTATTCCGCGACAGTTTCTTCCATGCTGATATGCACCCCGGCAACATCTTTGTCAGCACCCGCACGCCATGGGACCCGCAATACATCGCCATCGACTGCGGCATCGTCGGCAGCCTCACACCGGAAGATCAGGACTACCTGGCGCGCAACGTCATGGCCTTCTTCAAGCGTGACTATCGCAAGGTTGCGCAGCTGCACATCGACTCTGGCTGGGTGCCGAAAGAGACCAAGGTCAACGAATTTGAGGCCGCTATCCGCACCGTTTGCGAGCCTATTTTCGACAAGCCGCTCAAGGATATTTCCTTCGGCCAGGTGCTGATGCGCCTGTTCCAGACCGCGCAACGCTTCAATATGGAAGTGCAGCCGCAGCTGGTTTTGCTGCAAAAAACCCTGCTTAACATCGAAGGTTTGGGCCGTCAGCTTTACCCGGATCTGGACCTGTGGACCACCGCTCTGCCATTCCTGGAGCGTTGGATGCGCGAGCGGCACAGCCCTAAAACTCTGTTGCAGAATGTGCAGTCGCAGGCAGAGCAGATCCCCCATTTGGCCAACATGACCCGCGATTTGCTGGAGCGCTTGTCCCAGCCACATGCCCACAACGAACCTGCGCCTGACTTCGCAGGCCGCGACAGCCGGGCGCTGCGCATCTTGGGCGGGGCCTTGCTCGCCGGGGCAGCGGTGATGCTCAGCGGCGCAACTGCAGTCACTGATCCGTCGACTTGGCCTGCTTGGTTGATGGGTGCAGCAGGCTTGTACTTGGTCGTGCGCAGATAGCCAGCAGCCGCACAGGCTGTCAAACTTAGCGCTTTGACACCCACGTGCAGTACGACCCGCCAGGGCGGAACGAGATATGACTGATTGGCTTGATGAAATTCGCTGGGACAAAGACGGGCTGGTGCCTGCCATTGCCCAGGATTACCAGACCGGGCGCATCCTCATGATGGCCTGGATGAACCGAGAGTCACTGGCGCTCAGTGTCGCCGAAGGGCGTGCCATCTACTGGTCACGTTCACGGGGCAAGCTATGGCGCAAAGGCGAAGAGTCTGGCCACGTGCAGAAACTGCATGAGCTGCGTCTGGACTGTGATGCCGACGTGATCACGCTGCACGTTGAGCAAATTGGCGGAATTGCCTGTCATACCGGACGGCAGAGCTGCTTTTACCGGGTCTACGAAGATGGCGCCTGGAAAACCGTAGATGCGGTGATCAAATCCGCTGACAGCATCTATCACAAAGGACACAACCATGAGTGACACCCTTACGCGCCTGGCTCAGGTGCTGGAAGAACGTAAGGGCGCAGCGCCGGACAGCTCCTACGTTGCCAGCCTGTACCACAAGGGCCTGAACAAAATTCTCGAAAAAGTCGGCGAAGAATCGGTAGAAACCATTCTGGCCGCCAAGGATGCGCAGCAGTCGGGCGATTGCAGCGATCTCATCTACGAAACCGCCGACCTGTGGTTCCACAGCCTGGTCATGCTCGCCTCTTTAGGCCAGCACCCCCAGGCAGTTCTGGACGAACTCGACCGCCGCTTCGGCCTCTCCGGGCACGATGAAAAAGCCGCCCGGGCACTGACTAAATAACTAACGAGGACATTGAATATGGGCATTTTTGATTGGAAACACTGGGTCGTCATCCTGATCGTTGTGATTCTGGTATTCGGCACCAAGCGCCTGAAAAACCTCGGCTCTGATCTCGGCGAAACCATCAAAGGTTTCCGCAAGGCGATGAACACTGACGAAGGCGAAAAAACCGAACAAGCGCAGACTGCTGCTCCACAACAGCCTGCCGCACCGCTGAACCAGCCGCACACCATTGACGGCCAGGCTCAGAAAGTTGAAGAACCTGCACGTAAAGACTGAGTCAGTCCATGTTTGATATCGGCTTTTCCGAACTCCTGCTGGTAGGTCTGGTGGCCCTGATCGTCCTCGGCCCCGAGCGCCTACCGGGTGCCGTGCGTACGGCTGGCCTGTGGATTGGCCGAATCAAACGCAGCTTCAATGCCATCAAACAGCAGGTTGAGCAGGAAATCGGCGCGGACGAAATCCGCCGTCAGCTGCACAACGAACAGATTCTGCAACTTGAGCGTGAAATGAACGCCATGAAGCAGGAGCTGATTTCCGCTGGCAAACTGGCTGATCCCAACGCACCAGCCCCGGAACAGCCCGCCCCAGTGGCACAGCCAAACAGCGAAGCGCCGGCCCCTGCTGCGCCAGTCACCAGCGCTCAGACCGTTCTGCCACTGGAGCCGCCTGCTCCTGCTACACCCGCGACACCGGCAACAGCGAACCAAGCGACCAATCAGGATAAGCCGCAGCCATGAGCTCTACCCCAGAAAACGATCAGGAAATGCCCCTGATTTCACACCTGGCTGAACTGCGCTCGCGCCTGCTGCGCTGCGTCATTGCGGTATTTGTGTTGTTTATGGCGCTGTTCTATTTCTCGCAGGACATCTACACCTTGGTCTCGGCCCCCTTGCGTGCCTACCTGCCTGAAGGCGCGACCATGATCGCTACCGGCGTCGCCTCGCCCTTCCTTACGCCGTTCAAACTGACCGCGTGGGTGGCACTGTTCCTCAGCGTACCGATTCTGCTGCACCAAGCCTGGGGGTTCATTGCGCCGGGCCTGTACAAGCATGAGAAGCGCATCGCCATGCCACTGCTGGCCTCCAGCATCCTGCTGTTCTATGCAGGTATGGCCTTCGCCTACTTCCTAGTATTCCCGATCATCTTCCACTTCTTCGCCAGCGTGACACCGGAAGGCGTGGCGATGATGACGGACATCAACGAATACCTGAACTTCGTCCTCACCCTGTTCTTCGCCTTTGGTGTGGCCTTTGAGATTCCCGTCGCCACCTTCCTGCTGCTGTGGGTAGGCGTGGTCAACGTGGAAACCCTGCGCAAGAGCCGCCCGTACGTGATTATCGGCTGCTTCGTGGTCGGCATGATCCTGACCCCGCCGGACATTTTCTCGCAGACGCTATTGGCTGTGCCGATGTGGCTGCTGTTTGAGGTTGGCCTGCTGTTTGGCAGCATCATCAAACGCGAAGAAGAAAAAGAAGCCGAAGCCAGCGAAGAAGCGTCTGGCGACCAACCGCCTGCAACCCGCCCGTGAACCTGCTGTTACTGGAAGAGGCCGACTTTGTCGCGCCTGACCGGGCCCGCCTGAGCGGCCGTCGCCTCAAGCACATGCTTGAGGTGCACCGAGCCGAAAGTGGCGACAGCTTACGCGTCGGCAAACTCGGCGGCCTAATGGGCCAAGGCCAGTTACTGCACCTGGGCAGCGAGTACGCCGAGCTGTCGGTCACCTTGGATCAGCCGCCACCGGCCAAACTGCCGATCACACTGCTGCTGGCCCTGCCGCGCCCGAAGATGCTGCGCCGCGTGCTGCAAACCGTCAGCAGCATGGGCGTGCCCCGCTTGGTTCTGCTGAACAGCTACCGGGTCGAAAAGAGTTTTTGGCAAACACCGTTTCTAGAGCCGGATGCCATCCGCGAACAACTGGTTCTCGGGCTGGAACAATCCCGCGATACCGTTCTGCCGGAAGTCATCATCGAGAAGCGCTTCAAGCCTTTCGTAGAGGACCGCCTGCCCGAACTGGCCAGCGGCACCCTCGGCCTGATCGGCCACCCCGGCGATTACCCCGCCTGCCCTCGCGCGGTAAACGAACCCGTGACCTTGGCCATCGGCCCGGAAGGCGGCTGGATTCCCTATGAAGTGGATTTGCTGAGCAACGCAGGCTTAAAGCCCGTTCAGCTTGGCGAGCGAATTTTGCGGGTTGAGACAGCAGTTACAGCGCTGCTGGCACGACTTTATTAACCCCCTATTCGCGGCTAAAGCCGCTCCCACGAGATAGAGGGCTGCTTGTGGGAGCGGCTTTAGCCGCGAATAAGACTCTGCTCCCCTTTCAGGCAAACCGACTCGCCCAATTCTCTGGCAACAATTGGCCTTTAAACGCCTCCGCCTCTTCCAGCGTCACCTCCCCTGCGCGTAACGGTTCGGCACACTCCGAGCACACCAACACGCCGCGCATGCGATGCCCGCAGGTGCGGTGCGTGCGCTGGATCGGCGCACCTTCCGGACCGCTCATATAGCGATCCCCCCAGTCCACCAAAGTGACAATCACCGGATACAGATCCCGGCCCTTATCCGTCAGGCGATATTCCTCACGCAGCGGCCGCTCCTGATAAGCCACCTTGTCCAGCACGCCGGCCTCAGTGAGCTTCTTCAAACGATCAGCCAGCACATGGCGGGTCACGCCCAAGCGCTTTTCAAAACCGTCAAAACGGCGCACGCCCATAAAGCATTCACGCAGCACCAGCAGCGTCCAGCGGTCACCCACCACTGAGAGCGTCCTGGCCAGTGAACAGGGCTGCTGATCCAGTTCTTCCCAACGCATAAGCCAATCTCCACAAACGTCCGCGAACAATAGCTTGACAGGTTCTGAAATGGAACCGACTATCAAGTAGGTTCTAAAAAGGAACTAACGGAGAATCCAATGACAGATCGCAAGGCAGTTCTGGTAGTCGGTGCCGGTGATGCAACAGGCGGTGCCATTGCAAAGCGCTTCGCCAAAGAAGGTTACGTTGCCTGTGTTGCTCGGCGTAATGCTGAGAAATTGCAGCCGCTGGTCGATGAGATCGAAGCCGCAGGCGGCAGTGTGCGAGCGTTCGGCTGTGATGCGCGGGTGGAGGAACAGGTGGTCGAGCTGTTCGCCACCATCGAACGGGAAGTCGGCCCGCTGCATGCGGTGGTCTTCAACATCGGCGCTAACGTGCAGTTCTCCATTACCGAAACCACCGAACGGGTCTATCGCAAGGTCTGGGAAATGGCCGCTCTGGCGGGCTTCCTCACCGGTCGCGAAGCCGCCAAGGTGATGCTGCCACGCGCCAAAGGCACCATCATTTTCACCGGAGCCACCGCTTCGCTGCGCGGCCGCGCCAATTTCAGCGCCTTTGCCAGCGCCAAGTTCGCCCTGCGTGCACTGGCCCAGAGCATGGCGCGGGAACTGGGGCCAAAGGGTATCCATGTCGCCCACCCGATCATCGACGGCGCCATCGACACCGCCTTTATCCGCGATACCTTCCCGCAGCTGTACAAGCTCAAGGAACAGGACGGCATCCTCAATCCCGATCACATTGCCGAAACCTATTGGCAGATCCATTGCCAGCCCCGTGATTGCTGGGTCCACGAGATGGATCTGCGGCCCTGGTCCGAAACCTTTTAATCACTCAACCCACAAGGAGCACGTGCATGAGCAAGGCAGTGGAGTTCTTTTTCGATTTCGGCAGCCCGACCAGCTATCTGGCCTGGACCCAACTCCCCCGTATCGCCCAGGAGCACTGCGCCGAGATCATCTGGCGACCGGTGTTGCTTGGTGCAATCTTCAAGGCCACCGGCAACAGTTCACCGGTAGCGATTCCGGCTAAAGGCCGCTACATGCTGAACGATATGGCCCGATTTGCGCGACGCTACGGCGTGCCACTGGTGCCCAATCCGCACTTCCCGATCAACACATTGCAACTGATGCGCGGCGCAACCGGATACCTCGGCACAGACGACTTCCCGCGCTACGTCAAAGCCATCTATGAAGGCATCTGGACCCAGCGCCTGAATCTCGGCGATGTGCAGCAAGTGGCAGTCGTACTGACTCAGGCCGGGCTCGATCCAGCCACGTTCGAACAATTGATCAACGATGAAGGCATCAAGGAGACGCTGAAGAACAACACCGATGAGGCAGTCAAACGCGGCCTGTTCGGCGTACCGGCCTATTTTGTCGGTAATGAGCTGTTCTTCGGACAGGACCGCCTCGACTTTGTCGCCGAGGCGCTACAAGGCTGATGAACTGCCCGGTCAAGTTTCCAGCAGGAAGGTGACCGGGCCGTCGTTGATCAGGTGCACCTGCATATCGGCGCCGAACTGGCCGGTGGCCACATCGGCGTGCAGGTTGCGCGCTTGCGCCACCAGCAGGTCAAACAGTTCAGCGCCCAAAGCCGGTGAGGCGGCGCTGGAAAAACCAGGGCGCAGGCCGCTTTTGGTATCGGCTGCCAGGGTGAACTGGGAAACCAGCAACAGACCGCCGTTCACGTCCTTAAGGGACAGGTTCATCTTGCCCGCTGCATCGCTGAATACACGGTAGTTGAGCAACTTGTGCAATAGTTTTTCGACACTGGCTGGGGTGTCTTGCGGTTCGACGCCGACCAACACCAGCAGGCCCTGATCAATCGCCCCCACCACCTCACCCGCGACTTCGACACGCGCACTGCGGGCGCGCTGAATCAATGCTTTCATGCTTCTTCCGGAGCCAAGTTCAACAAACGGCGAGCCATGTCATCAGCCGCCCTCACTAAGGCGTCAGTTATACCGCTTTCGGCTGCGGCATGACCGGCATCGCGGATAATTTGCAGCTCACTGTTCGGCCAGGCTTTGTGCAGCGCCCAAGCGTTGTCCAGCGGGCAGATCACGTCATAACGGCCGTGCACAATAACGCCGGGCAGGTGGGCGATCTTGCCGATATCACGCAGCAGCTGGTTGGGCTCAAGGAAGGCGTTATTGACGAAGTAATGGCACTCAATACGGGCAATCGACAGCGCCCGCGCCGCTTCGCAGAAGCGATCCACCACCACTGCGTTTGGCCGCAACGTGGCGGTGCGCCCTTCCCAAGTCGACCAGGCCTTTGCCGCATGCATCTGGGCGATCTGATCCGGGCCTGTCAGGCGCTTGTAGAAGGCGGTCATTAAATCGCCACGCTCTTCAGGCGGGATCGGCGCCACGTAGTCCTCCCAGTAATCCGGGAACAGGCGGCTTGCCCCTTCCTGATAGAACCAGCGGAACTCCTCAGGCCGCGCCAGGAAGATGCCACGCAAAATCAGCCCCAACACCCGCTGCGGATGGGCCTGAGCGTAGGCCAAAGCCAAGGTCGAACCCCAGGAACCGCCGAACAGCACCCATTTTTCAATACCCAGGTGTTCGCGGATGCGCTCCATATCTGCAATCAGCGCCTGCGTGGTGTTGTTTTCCAGGCTGGCATGAGGCGTGGAGCGGCCACAACCACGCTGATCGAAGGTGATGATGCGGTACAGCGTCGGATCGAAATAACGACGACTGCTGGCGTCACACCCCGCACCGGGACCACCGTGAATAAAGACCACAGGCAAGCCGCTAGACGTGCCGCTCTCGTCCACGTACAACTGATGCGGAGCCTCCACCGCCAGCTCATGACGGGCGTAAGGTTTGATGTCCGGGTACAGGGTCTGCATGTTTTGCTCCTAAAGGGTGCATTCGAGACTGCCTGCGTCAGTATCAGCCTCGTCACATTAGCGGCATCATAACCATGAAAAGAACATTCAGCATGACACGTAAAATCTTTGCCAGCGCAATCTTGATGTTCATCACTCTGCTCGTCGGATGCGGCCCGAAAGACGATCCGCTTACCGCGCTTGAAGCGGCGGTGCAGCAGCTGCAGGACAATCTGGAGGCCAAGAAAACCGGTGACGTACTGGACCAATTGCACCCGCAGTTTTCCGCCCAGCAGAACTACGACCGTGACTGGGCCAAGCGCACCATGCTGATGCTGTTTATGCGCCACAAGAACGTCAAGGTACTTGCCTTGAGCAAGCAAAGCGCGTTGGACAGCACCTACCGCGACCGAGGCCACACCGAAGCGCAAGTGGCCCTGACCGGCGCCGAAGGGTTGATTCCCAACAGCGCAGGGCACTACACAGTGAAACTGGAGTGGTGGTTAGAAGACGGCGAGTGGAAACTGGCTCGCCTGAACTGGGATTAAAAGATAAACGGAATAAACATCCGGCTGCGTTGCATGTAGTCCGCATAGGCTTGACCGAATTGCGCCCGGCATTCGGCTTCATCGCAGCGCGCCGTCAAATACAACGCCACGCTCGCCAACGCCGCCAACAGCCAACTGACGAAGCCCGGCTGCTTACAGGCAACGCCCCAGGCCAACAGCAACAGCGAGGCGTACAGCGGATGACGGATTACCCGGTAAACACCGGATGTCACCAACTGCGACGTGCGCTCAAAAGCAAACAGCTCGGCATCCTGACGCTGAGTATCCGGCTTACCCATCTTGCGCAGTTGATAAAGACCGACAAACAGCAGTAGCAGCGAGCTGAATAGCAGCGCCCAGGACACCAGTTGATGCGCGCTGTAGCGATCCTCAAACCACACAGGGCCATTGAGCACCAGCAGCGCCAGAATCGCCTCCCAGGCAAAGAACCGATAGAACCCGTGGGACTTCGGCCGCAGCAGTGCCTGCCGAGATAATCCCAGCAACAACAACGACCCGATTACAAACGCCCCAGCCTGCACCCACACCATCAACTACTCTCCCCCAACCAGCCCCGGCGCTGCGCGCTGTAGAGCCCCTCTGTTACACTGCCGTACCATTTATTTCGGCCCAGCCAATGGATCGTTCACAACTGCACAACTTGCTGCCCCACCAAGGCCCAGCTCTGTGGCTGGATTGCCTATTGGCGCACGACAGCACGCATATTCAGGGGCTCAGCGCTTGGCATTATCTGCATGCCTTAGGCGCAGATGCTTCGCCCTGCCTGCTGTTTGAGGCTGCCGCCCAGTTGTGCGCCGCACATGGTGCCCTATACGGTGACAGCAGTGCTATTGAAATGGCACTGGTCGGCAAGCTTTCTCAGTTGCAGGTACACCACGAGCCCGAGCAGCGTGACGGTGCGCTGGAACTGGCTGCCGAGCAAGAGGCCCTGAGCCCAGCCGGTGCGCTCTACGCCTTTAGCGTTCACCACCACGGCCAACTGTTGCTGGACGGCAAACTGCTTCTGGTGCTGGTCCATGCTTGAGCTACGCCAACTGACTCACCATTACCCCGGTGCCAGCCGCGCGGCACTGCACGGAATTGACCTGCACGTAGAGGCAGGGGAATGCATTGGCCTGCTGGGCAGCAACGGTGCGGGTAAAACCACCCTGCTGTCGCTGATCAGCGGCGTGCTGGCGGTGCAACAAGGCGAACTGCACTGGCAGGATCAGCCACGCCTGGGCCTGATCCCGCAGCAATTGGCCTTCTATGCCGGGCTGAAGGTAAAAGAAAACCTCGCGCTGTTTGCCGATCTTTATCAACTGCGCGGCCCCCAGCGCCAGCAAGCGCTGGAGCGCTGCATCGACATCTGCACCCTGAGCGACAAGCTCAACGCCCGCAGCGAACAGCTTTCCGGCGGCGAGCAACGTCGCCTCAACTTCGCCATCGGCCTGCTACAACCGGCTGATCTGTACCTGTTCGATGAGGCCACCGTCGGTGTGGATGCCAGTAATCGTCAGCAGTTACTCAATGCCGTCGAACAGCTCACCCAAGACGGAAAGGCGGTGATTTACACCAGCCATTATCTGGAAGAAGTTGAGCGTGTCGCCCAGCGCATCCTGCTGCTGCACGAAGGTCAGGTGCGGCTGGATGTGGATAAACGCCAACTGCTCGGCGACGACCATGGCCTGCTGCTGGAATGGCCTGATCGCGTTCCCGAAGGTCTGCCCTCCCTGCTGGATCGCCTGCAACTCAAGGCAGAAACCCTGCACAACGGCCTGCGCATTAACGCCATCAGCCCGCAGCAGCTGCTGGAGATTAACCAGTTTATCGCCGCGCAAAGTGAGCAACCAAGCCTGCTGCGCTACGGTCGCCCGTCCCTTGAACAGCTTTACCTGCGCCTGAACGGAGGCCGACTGTGAGACTCCGGGCGCTGATGCGCAAAGAACTGCTCCTGCTCCTGCGCGATCCGCACGCGCTGGCGGTGCTGTTTATCATGCCTGCACTGTTCCTGCTGCTGATGGCCGGTGCCATGTCCAACTACATGCAGGAAAAACCACCGGCGCTGCGGCTAATTGTCGAAGCACCGAGCGACACCAGCAGCCAGTTCTTCAGTGCCGCCCTGCAAGCACAATTGCCGGACAGCGACCTGCTCAGCAGCAGCGACGAACGATTGGCCCGCGTCAGCCTGCCTGCGGATTTTGATCAGCACCTGCTCGACTCGCCTCACCAAGGCCCGGCCCTGAGCTTCCCGCCGCAGTTCGACAAACTCTCCCGCCAGCGCCTGCACAGCGCCGTGTCGATAGCCCTGGCGCAAACGCGCCTGCTCGCCTATCTGCAAGACAGCGGCGAGATTGATGAAGACCTCAGCCAAGCCGAGCGCCTTCAACTGATCCAGCAGCGCACGCAAAGCCAGATCAGCGAACACGAACTGCTCGCCAGCGGCGACTTAAGCGGCCGCGCCAACGCCACCCAACTTAGCGTCCCGGCATGGTTGATCTTCGGCATGTTTTTTATCGTCCTACCCATGGCCGGTGGCTTCCAACGCGAACAACAAAGCGGCGCCCTGCTGCGCCTGCGCTGTATGGGCCTGAGCCTCGGCACACTGGTGCTGAGCAAGCTGTTGCCCTATGTGCTGATCAACCTGGTGCAATTCAGCGCCCTGCTGGCCCTCGGCGTGTATGGCCTGCCGCTTTTGGGCCTGCCCGCCCTGAGCCTGCCGGGCAGCGCAGCGGGCTATATCGTTCTGGCCATCAGCCTGACGTTCGCCACCTGTAGCCTCGGCCTGCTGCTGGCGGCACTGGCCCGCAGCGCCGAACAGGCCTTGTTGCTTGGCGGCGGTATCAATATCCTGCTGGCGGCATTGGGCGGCATCATGGTGCCGAAGAGTGTAATGCCCGTCGCCATGGCGCAAATCGCCGAACTGTCACCCATGAGCTGGGCGTTGGACGCCTTTCTCACCTTATTAGTAGGCCAGGGCACACTGGCCGACATCGCCCCTTACTGCGCCCGCCTGCTGATCGTTGCAGTGCTGCTGGGCGTAGGCGGGCTGTTTTTGTTCACAAGAAGAATACGGCACACGCAATGGACCACTCATTACTAGAAGAACAACTCAAGCAACTCATCATTCGCGAGTGCGACAAAGAAGATGACATCGACTGGCAGGACATCACCAACGATGAAGTGCTGTTCGGTGGCAAAAGCCGCGTGCAGATGGACAGCCTCGACGCCCTGCAAGTCTCCCTGGCTTTGCAACAGCAGTACGGCGTACGCATTGAAGGCGCGAAAGAAGGCCGCCGCATTCTCAGCACCATCAGCAGCATCGCCAGCTTTATCAGGCAGCACCAGTGATCCCGATCTACCTGCAACGGGCCACGCTGGACTGCGCCCTGGGTGCCGATCTGGACAGCGCCGCCAACGCCCTGCACACCGGGCAAATGCCTGCGGGCGAAAGCTTTCTGCTGCATGAGCTGAACGAGCCGCGTCGCTACCTGCCTGCGCAAGGCCAGCGGGATTCGCTGATGACGCGGCTTAACCGCGTGCTCGAACAGACGCTCGGTGCCGAAGCGGGCGAGCTGAACGACTGCCTGCTGATCGTCGCCAGCACCAGCCTCGACATCAGCGATCTGGAAGAACTGACTCGCAGTAACGGTGGCTTTAAGCCGGAAGACTCCACGCCGCTGGATTTGCTCTCCGCCCAGCTGCGCAAGCGTTGGGGCTTTGCCGACGCCTTCACCCTCAACACCGCCTGCACCAGCGGCGCCAACGGCCTGCTCTACGGCGCCCGCATGCTCGCCGCAGGGCTGTATCAGCGCGCTGTGGTGCTAAGTTTTGAAACTCCCAGCGCCATCGCCCAACAAGGCTTCGGCGCCCTGATGCTGAGCAGCGCCAGCGGCCAGTACCGACCGTTTCACCCGGAGCGCGACGGCCTGATTCTCGGCGAAGCCTACGCCTGCACCCTGCTCAGCCACGAGCCAGGTGATCAACCGCTGGCACGCCTGCTCGGCGGCTTCAGCGCCTGCGACACCAGCAGCCTGACCACCACCCGCGAAGACGGCAGCCATATTCACTGGGTCATGCAACAAGCCCTGACTCGTGCCGGATGCAGCGCCGAACAGATCAACCTGGTGAAACTCCACGGCACCGCCACCAGCGCCAACGACGAAGCCGAAAGCAACGGCATGCGCCTGATGTACCCACAACAGATGCCGCACCTGAGTCTGCTCAAACCCTGGCTCGGCCACACCCTCGGCGCCTGCGGCCTGAGCGAAACCTTACTGCTGCTGCGCACCCTGCAAACCGGCTCGCTACCCGCGGTGGATTACGCAGCCGACGCCATGCTGCCACTGCCCCCCCAAGCCCTGAGGCTGCCCGCCAACAGCCTGCTGCTGGCCAACTTCTTCGGTTTTGGCGGCAACAACGCCAGCTTGGTGCTGCAAGGCTGTGAACAAGGTGAACCACCATGCGCGTGATTGCCCGTAACGAAGTACGCGGCAACGCCGCCGACACCGACAAGCAACTCAAAGCCCAGCTTTCACAATGGCTGGAACAACCGCCACGGCGCATCGACCGCCTGATCCTGCAATGCCTGCTCGCCGCTGCCCCGCTGAAAAGCCACATCACCGGCCGCTGCGGGCTCTATCTCGCCGCCGCCCACCCCGACCGCAGCACCATGGGCGCCCTGCTCAACAGCGTCTGCGTGCAACACAAACAGCCCAAGCCGTTTGAGTTCGTCAACAGCGTGAGCAACGCCGCAGGCTTCCACATCGCCCAACAACTCGGCCTTGAAGGCCCGAACCTGTTTATTGGTGCTGGGGAGAATGTGTGGGAACAGCTGAAGGCACTAGCCAAGCTGGATTTGGATGATGGCGTGATTGAGCAGGCGTTATTGGTGGTGTGTGAGGATGGGGGAGAGCTTGGGGTTCGGGCGGACTTGATCGGACATAAACTTTCCTGACTCATTTTAGCGGGCTTGCTATGCGCTAGTGAACAGGGCGCGGGCAACCCGGGCCATTCTCGGTAAGCGGCGGATTACGCTCCGCTAATCCGCCCTACGTTGTTGGGCCAGCAGCAGTCATTTCTTTATTGGCTTCGCCCCAGCTCCACCTTTGCGCTTACCGGATTCAGCTCCCGGTTGCTCGGCAGGTTCTTCCCGTTCCAACGCGCCCAGCAGTTCTGCTAGCTGGTTGTTCAGCAACTCCACGTCTTGGGGCTTGAGCAGCTTCAGGATTTCCCGTTCATTTTCCACATGGGCTTCTATTGCCCGATCTATGAGTTCAAGGCCTGCCTCTGTGAGTTGGGCGAGCATGCTGCGCGCGTCTTGCGGGTCGGGCTGGCGAGTCACCAGCCCGGCTTTTTCCAAGCGTTGCAGGCGGTAGGTCATGGTGCCTGAGGTGATCATCAGGGTTGAGAAAATCGCGGTCGGGCTGAGGCAATAAGGTGCGCCGCCCCGTCTGAGTGCCGCCAGTACATCGAACTCAGACATGGTGATGCCGAAATTCTGGAAGGTGTTTTCGAGCTTGTTATGCAGAAGTGCCGCACAGCGCTGCAAACGACCGATCGGCCCCATGAGATCGGCGTCCAGATCGGGGCGCTCACGCTTCCATTGGTCGAGAATCCTGTCCACTGAGTCTTTATTGCGTTCCAAATTCGCCCCGATATCTTGACTTCAAGATAATATTTCGCAAGCATCTGCTGTGTGTCTAGGCCCTGTTATTAGCAAGAGGCCATCAACAATCGCAATGTGATGCATCTCATTGTTTATAAACATATGTCCCACGTCCGATTGCCCCTTGCCTAAACACATCTAGGATCAACTTACGCAGGTCGCGTATTCATCAAGCAACGGAGGCTCACGATGAAAATTAAAACTTCAGCCGCAATACTAATAGCAAACTTATTTTTAGTTTCAGCAAGCGCGTCGGCTCAAACCGAAGCCAGTGCATTCAACCTGCCCCATAACCCGCCTGTTGTTGATGTGTCCGGAGCAAAGAAAGTCTCCGAAGGAATCACCATCATCCCTGACAGTAAGCGCACCAATTACGTTCCTAACATAGGGATCATTGAAGGCTCGGATGCCATTCTGGTCATCGACACGGGCATGGGTAGCGCAAATGGGGGCAAGGTCTACACCTACGCCCAAAAAGTTGCCAATGGCCGCAAAATCTATGTGACCACGACACATTTCCATCCTGAGCATGCCTTCGGTGTATCGGCCTTCAAAAACGCGGTATACGTCGCCAACCGCAAACAAGCCAAAGAAATCGATGAAAAGTCCGAAGCCTATCTGGCCATGTTCCGGAACTTTGGTTCAGTGGAGAAGGAGGCGCTGAAAGATACTGTTATCGCACGCCCCACTGTCATCTATGACAACACCATGACCATTGATTTAGGTGGCAAGCAGGCAGAGTTGATTGAGATGCCAGCGCACACACAAGGTGATCAGGTCATTTTCGTAGACGGGGCGGTGTTCCTGGGGGATCTGGTTGAAAACCGCTTTTACCCGATCATGCCTGACGCGGATGCGCACGGAGAAAAATGGATCAAGGTGCTGAATGATGTCTTGGCGCACAAACCGAGCATTTCCGTACCAGGCCACGGCGACCTCAGCGATGCCAGCCTAATCAAAGAAGTGCGTGATTATCTTATTGATGCCCGTGATCTGGTTGCTGCCGCTGTACACGAGGGAAAAACTCAGGATCAAGCTCTGAAAGAGCTCACCCCCAAACTGAAGGCTCTGCATCCAGACTGGGACAATAGCGTGTTCATTCCCTATCAGATCAGCGTTTTCTACGCGGAACAGTCCGGCAAGGAATTAAAGCTGCCTGATCTTTTAAAAGACATGCAGAAATAGAGCAACAAGGACTTACCAGGCCTGTAAATGTGAGCAACTGATGTGGGTAAGATCCGCTCTTACCCAACCAGCCAGAATCATATTCAAGCCCGTAGTCAGACTCGTAATACAACGATCCCGGACACTTTACCCAGTTAATCAATCATTTCTTCAGATAGCGTCGCCAACCGTGAAAGGTGACTGAAGGGTGTTTTAAGCGCTTCCATCACAGAGAAGTGATTTCGACCTGCAACCTCAAGGCAGTCGGTACTGATGCCCAATCCGAGCCAGATGCTGGCAAGGAGCGCGTTTTGCCGTCTCAGCTCGGAAAGTTCATCAGTTCCGCATACACAAATGAGTTCAAACGCATGGCCTGGAGTGCTTAAAGCAGGGCTTAACTGACTGGCTTCGGCGTTATCTAAGCCCAATGCCGCATTGAGTTTTCCCGCACGGACAATAGGCCGCAGATCATGCAGACCGCTTATCGAGATAACCCGCTGAATACGTGACCGGGATTGTTTAGACAGGCCGCTATTCTGGCTAACAGCGTATGTCACCAAGTGCCCGCCGGCTGAGTGGCCTGCCAGCACCAAGGGGCCATCGGCGTAACGCTGGCCGACATACTCAATGGCCCGACAAACCGACTCAGTGATCTGCCTGATGCTGACCTGCGGACATAACGGGTAATCCACAACCACTACACGCCAGCCGCGAGCCCGTGCCCCCTCCGCAAACTGCGCATGTTCGTTTTTGTCGCTGCTTTGCCAGTAGCCGCCATGAACGAAAACAAGTGTCCCATGAGCATCCCCCTCCGGCAGGTAGATATCCAATAGCTCTCGCGGACCGGGCCCGTAGCTCAAATCCTGCTCGGCGTGTGTCCTCCTATCAGCCTGATAAGCAGCTCCCTGCACCGACCACCCTGCGAGCAGGGCGGCAGCATTCTTAACGGCGAGACTATTGTTATAGGCAACATCCCAGTCATCTATTTTCATACGCATGCTCGTGGGGCAAATACAGAAGGGTCGTTACCCATCTTTACCCCGACATGTTCAGCGCTGACTATCCAGCTAGTCGGTATTTGATATCCACTCTGTAAGTGAGTTAGCGCTGCCCCTCATCACTCATCTGAGGGGCTCACCTGTCCCCCATACAAATCTCCCTGAGCATCTGCAAAAACCATAATTTCTCGCGGGCGTTCCTGAGGGTTTTCTGGCTGTAGAGGCAAACTTCAATTGGGGAAAAATCTACCGGTAACGGCACGTCTTTAATGGCGTAAAGTTGGCTGCCGAGGGTGCTGTAGGTCTGCGGCACGACGCTGATGCATTCAGATGATTCAACCAGCGAGGCGACGATAGCGAGGTCGGAGACGGTCAGCGCGGTGGGTAGTTTCTGCCCGGTGCGTTTAATCCAGTCTTGGTAAAACACATGGCCTGCTTGGGATGAGGCGACGACGTGTTTCTCGCGGCGAAACTGCTCCAGAGTGATTGCCTCGCCAACACGTGGGTGCGACTCCGCAACCAGGCAAACATAGCGGTCCTTCAGCAGCAGGTCGCAGTGCACATCCTGCACGGCGTAGGTGCGGTTGCAGATGGCGGCATCAATCACGCCTTTATCCAGCCACTCCTGTAGCTCGGCGATTTTCAGCGGCATCACTTCAATCTCTACACCCGGCGCGTGCTTGCTCAACTCGCGAAAGATGCGCGGCAGGTAGTAGCGTTCGCCAAGGTCGGACATCGCGACGACAAACTTGTGCTGCGAGGTGCGGTAGTCGAAGGATTTTCGCGAGGCCACCAGCGCTTCTACGTCGTTCACCACTTGGCTGAAGGTGCGATAAATCTCAGTGGCCTGGCGTGTGGGGGCCATGCGGTTGTTATGGCGGATGAACAGATCATCGTTCAGCTCTTCGCGCATCTTCTTCAAGGCATAGCTCACCGAAGGCTGGGTAACGAACAGCACGTCAGCTGCGCCGGAAACACTGCCTTGTTCGTAGATTGCCACGAACACTTTGATCAGATTCAGATCCATATAAAACCTGTTTATATTTAATTCGTAATCTATCTATTTGATCTATGAAAATAGCAGATCATAGACTGGCCTTCGACTTCAGAGCGAAGGAGATACGCGATGAACACTGTTCAGCAAACGACCTACGACATTCTTCGTAGCAACGGCATGAACATTATTTTCGGCAACCCCGGCTCTAACGAGTTGCCGTTTCTGAAGAACTTTCCCGAAGACTTCACCTATGTACTCGGCCTGCAGGAGGCCACCGTGCTGGGCATAGCCGATGGTTATTCGCAGGCCTCCGGCAAGCCTGCATTGGTTAACCTGCACTCTGCCGCTGGAACCGGTAACGCCATGGGCGCCCTGGCCAATGCCTGGAACTCACACTCGCCGCTGATTGTGACTGCAGGACAACAGCACCGGGCGATGGTGTCGGTTGAGCCGTACCTGACCAATATCGACGCCACACTGCTGCCGCGCCCGTTGGTGAAGTGGAGCTACGAGCCATCCACGGCTCAGGAGGTGCCCTATTCCATCAGCCGTGCGATCCACACAGCGATGTCTGAAGCGAAAGGCCCGGTGTATGTGTCCATTCCCTATAACGACTGGGCGCAAGAGGCCGAGCAGCAGAGCCAATCGCTGATCAGCCGCAAAGTGACCAGCCGCCGCGCGCTGGATACGGACTCCCTGGACAGCATCGCAACGGCCATCAGCAGCGCGCAAAATCCCGTGATGGTTCTGGGCTCGGATGTGGATGCAGACGACGCCAACGACCTTGCCGTACAGCTGGCGGAAAAGCTCAAGTGCCCGGTCTGGGCCGCACCGTCCACACCGCGCTGCCCGTTCCCGAACCGTCACCGCAGCTTCAAAGGGCTGCTGACATCCGGGATCAACTCCATCTCCGAACAGTTGCAGGCGCACGATCTGATTCTGGTGATAGGCGCCCCGGTATTCCGCTATCACCAATACGAGGCCGGCGAGTACCTGCCGGCGAATGCCAAGCTGATCCACATCACCTGCGACATTAACGAAGCCTCCCGCGCGCCTGCCGGGGATGCCTGGGTGGCGGATATAAAACCCGCGCTGCAGCAGTTAGTGACCGCTGTGGAAGAGAAAACTACAGCGCTGCCGGATTTCAGAAACTCGCCCCTGCAAATGGGCCTGACGTCACCGATGCGCCCGGAAACGGTGTTCGACACCCTTAACTGGGCTGCACCGGAGAACTCAATCTTCGTCAACGAATCCACCTCCACCACAGCCGCAATGTGGGAGCGCCTGACCTTTGCCGGACAGGGCAGCTATTACTACGCAGCAGCGGGCGGGCTGGGTTTTGCCATGCCCGCCGGGGTCGGCATCCAGATGGCCCGACCGGACCGCCAGGTGTTTGTGGTAATCGGTGACGGCTCCTCCAACTACAGCATTCAGGCGCTGTGGACAGCCGCGCAGTACAGCGTGCCGGTGATTTTTATCGTCATGAAAAACGGCACTTACGGCGCACTGCGCTGGTTCGCCTCAGTACTGGAAGTCGGCGATATTCCGGCCTTTGATGTACCGGATATCAACTTCAGCAAACTCGCCGAAGGCTACGGAGTTCAAGCCTTCAGCGCGGGCACGCCAAACGAGCTGGAGCAAGCCATCGCCAGCGCACGCAGAACAGGAAAACCTGCATTGATTGAGGTTGAAACCTGGGGCGCTCTGCAGGATTTGCAGAGCCAATAAACGGCAGCAGCCAAACCGTGAGGCGCCGGGTGTAAACCCTGGCGCCGTTCAGGGAGTGAATATGTCCAATTCCACAATTCAGTCCATCATCAACAGCTTCAAATCAACCCAGCTTCAGATAGTCGATTTAAGCCATCAGCTCAACAGTCAGTTTCCGATCCTCAACCTGCCGCCGCAGTTTGGCCAGACATGGGCCTTCAAAAAGGAAACCATCTCCCATTACGACGAGAAGGGACCGGCCTGGTACTGGAACAACTTCTCCTGCGGTGAACACACCGGCACGCACTTCGACGCTCCCGCCCACTGGGTCAGCGGTAAAGACAGGCCAAATGGCACGGTCGATACCATTGATGTGCGCAACTTCATCAGCGAAGCCGTGGTGATAGACGCCAGCGAAGAAGTCAGCCAGAACGACAACTGGCTGCTGACCATCGACTTTCTTTTGATGTGGGAGAAAGCCCACGGACGTATCCCGGAGCACGCCTGGGTGCTGTTTCGCAGCGGCTGGTCGCAGCACATCAACAACCCTGAACGCTTCACCAACCTGGTCGATGGCAAACCCAATACACCGGGGCCAGATCAAGACTGCGTACAGTGGATGATTGAGCAACGCAACGTGCGCGGTTTTGGCGTTGAGACGATCAACATCGACGCGGGCCTGTCCATCGACTGGCCGCTGCCCTTCCCCTGTCACAACCTGATGATGGGCTCAGGGCGCTTTGGCCTGCAGTGCCTTAACAATCTGGACAGGCTACCGCCACGAGATGTGTTGATCATCGCCGCACCGTTGAAAATCGAAGAAGGCTCAGGCAGCCCGTTGCGGGTGTTAGCTGTTTTCTGAGCCTAGATCACCACGCAAGGCGGTTTATCTACCCGCTCAAGCAGTGATTGAACGATGACAAGAGGACGTCACCATGAGAACCATCATCAACCCAGCATCCATGCACTCAACACACGAATTCGGGTTTTCCCATGCAGCCCTGAGCAGCTCGGGCAATCTCCTGCACATAGCGGGTCAGGTCGCCTGGGACAAAGACCAGAACCTGGTCGGCAAGGGTGATATGAAGGCCCAGATCGGCCAGGTGCTGAAGAACATCAATGAGCTGCTGGCCACGCAAAATGCTACAGCCGCCAACATCGTCAGGCTGCGCACCTTTATGGTCGATACCAGCCCGGAGAACCTTGAGCATCTGTTCACCGAACTTAACGCGTTTTACGGCCAAAACGAGCCCGCCCCGAACACCCTGATCGGCATTACATCCCTCGCCGCAAGTGATTTTCTTATCGAAATAGAAGCTACTGCTTGCGTCTAACAGGAGATCCACAATGGCTTATTTATTACAAATCGACTTTCCCCACCAAGGCCCATGGGGGGCCGATATGAGCACGGCCTTTAAAGAGCTGGCAGAGTCCATCGCAGCTGAGCCGGGCTTGATCTGGAAGCTGTGGACGGAGAATCAAAAGGAAGGAGTTGCTGGTGGGATCTATTTGTTCAGTGACCAAGCCAGCGCTGAAGCCTATCTGCATATGCACAGCAAGCGCCTAAGCAGCTTTGGTGTGCATGAGGCCCGGAGCATCATTTTTGAGATCAATGAGGGGCTGTCACGGATTGACCAAGCCCCGTTATAAAACTCTGGTCAACTCCTATTGCTTAAAGCCGCCATGAAGCGGCTTTAAGCAATTCGACAAAGACACAGCCACCTCTAAAGCTAGTGCTTTAATTGGGGCGATTTAGAGGTGCAGAAACTTCAATTTGGACCTGATATCCTTCCTGCCGCAATCGAGCTGCCAACTGATTTAAGTCGGTGGAGGCAGATGCCTTAAGCAAAGCAATGCCCCCTACTTGTCGGCCTAACTCAAGACCATATCGTTGCGCTAATTCCTGAGCCTCAGGCTCACTCACTTCAATCAGAATCCCTCCACTTATCTTATGCTCAGGCTCAATTGAGTTTCGAAGTAAAACATCACCTTTAAAAAGCCCAGGTTCGACAGAAGAATTATCCGCACTGCGTTTATTCCGCGTTGAATTACCAGAGTCTTTCATGTAATAGCGCTGACCATTAACCTCAACAGTTTTATATGTTACACCGTTAATTGTAACATTTGCGGGAGGCTCCTCTCCCATTACTGAGAAAGAGACGGAGGCCAATAAAGTCATCAAGCCGCAGGTCATCAAGTAACGTTTCATAAATCTATCTCCTTTAAACGCCTATAGGCTAGTGACCAAAAACTTTTATCGACCAGTCGATCAGCTGACCATCCTTGGTGTTATTCTTAAGTTCAAATCTGGCAATATCAAAATTAAAGACCCTATTTACATGACGTATCTCTTGTTTTTGATTACTCACATCTGTAATCAAAAGCTTCCATTCGCCATTACTTTTCTCACCATAGAATTTATTGGACAATAGCCTAAAGTTTCTAAATCCCTTAGCCGTGATAGGATTTACATAGGTTGATTGCTCAACAATGCTGTTATATGGATTGAGTAGAACGCTGCGGGTACCAGAGGGTGACACCAACTCGATTAGTAAATCAGGTAGGCGCTCGTGATCCAGATTAAGCCGTACTTGCACAGCTTCAACAGTTATAGACTCATTGACGTTAGCACTTGAAGAAGTAGCTTGACTACCAACATCAGGAATAGCAGCCTGAGCAGCATCGTTAGGCTTCACAGTCAACCAAGGAGTTTGGATCAATGGAGGCATAGGTTTGTGAGTAGCCGCTAGTTGTAATGCCTTATTTACGTCTACCAAGCCGAAACCGTACGTTGGACTAAACCAAAAACCTGCAGCATTTTTTCCCACCCCTCAAGCACAGTCACCTGCTTTGTTCCCGCAGTACTTGGGTAATTTAACACCGCCGGTGCGTGGTCGGGATCTATACGCGTGGATGTGCGAGCAAGAATGTCGCGCAAATCTCGAGGCGAAAGATCAGAATATGCAGAAATCAGTAGAGCTAGCGACCCAGTAGTGTTAGGTGTGGCCGAAGATGTACCATTCATAACACCGTTGTAGTCACAGTTAGGGTCAAGCGTAGGATTATGATGTAAACGATTACCTACTCTTGCAATGTTAGGACCATCCATACTGTAACCCATATTACACCCTCTGAGGTCCGTGGTGACGTGCGCAGGAGAGTTCACACCATCCTCCCCACCTGGCGCTGCTACGAATATATTGCTACCTACACTAGAGTATGAGGCGCGTACGCCATCGGCATTAATTGCACTTACCACCAGGTTCCAGAAGTTAGTATTATTAGGCTCAATATTGCTATTCAGAAAAGGAATCTGTGGTTGTGAATTTATAGGAATTAAAGCCTGCTCCCCTAAAGGTAAAAATCCGAACCCGTTTCCGGCCGCTTTTACGTAGGTAGCCCCATTTTTATTTTGTAACGTTTTGCTTTCATATATTGCCTCAAGCCTTTTGAGGTCGAGACCCTCGCTATTCTCAGCCGCTGCTGCACTTACCCCATAACTCTGGTTGAATAGCCTATTGTCTTGAGACGCAGGGCTACCGCCCAATGAATATATATAATCATCTAATGTTTGATTCAAACCTTTCGCAAGTACATTAAAACCCTGCAACTTAACCTTCGGCGCAACACCCTTTATACCAATCTCATTGTCTACAGCGCCGATAATGCCAGCAACAGAGGTACCATGTGCATGTTCAGGATAGAGAGGACTCGGATCATTAGAGTCATTTAAGAAATTTTTAGACCCTGGCCGAATATTCGCAGATAAGTCCGGATGTGCAATGTCGATACCATCATCAACAACGGCGACATTGACGCCAAGCCCCGATACCCCAATTCTATGAGCCCACCATAGATTCAGATCAGCACCAGGTGTACCTCCTCGTAACGAAAAAGCATCCTGACCGTTATTCAAAAGATTCCATTGTTGATCCTGGAAACTATTCTTACCAGGTAAACAACGGTCTGGTGAGGTACTAGAAATATCAACCTTAGCACTTACCTCAAGATTCGCACAATTTTCATCAGCGTATGCAAGCGATAGATCGACAGTTGATAATGCAGCTGCAATTGCCAATGAGAGTGTTTTCAGCCTCATGTCCAGTCTCCATCTGTTAGGCGTTAGTCGCCATCTGCTAAGAAACACGTGGGAAGTCCAAGCGAAATCCTTACCGCCAATTGAGTTCCCACCAATGATTAGATAAAACCTCCTACTACCATTTAAACTAGGAAAAACATCAAAGTGACCGCAACTCAACACAAAAACCCATTACTGCGCCAAGTAAAATACTGGAATAGCTTAACTTTGAGACACTACAGATTATGCGATTCAAATCAATCCAGTACATACGCCATTAGGCCACTCATTACCTCATTACAACAAGGTATTACCACAGCAAGACAACATCGCACCAAAAGCACTTAATGGCACTATTACTAATTAATCCTCATGCAAATTTCATTTTGCCATTTGAGTCTTCTGACTTCATTGAGGAACCAATAAGGGAGCTTGCATCTCAATCTGCACCTCATAGCCTTCACGCTGTAATACCCCCGCTAACTGACCTATATCAGTTGTTTTCCCAACTTCGAACAGTGTAATACCACCAATACTGTTTATAACTATAAGCCCATGCTGCTGTGCAAGAGCCTGAGCTTCCTGTTCATTAACCCTTACAAAAACACCGCCATTTATCTTAAGGTCTGGCTCCGCTATATCACGACGCAGCGTGTCACCTATAAATAGGCTCGGTGAGGCAGGAGAGTCTGTAGTACTGCGTTTGGCGCGAGCACGCGAGCCTGATTCTTTCAAGTAATAGCGCTCGCCGTTAACTTCTACACCTCGATATGTTGAGCCATTTAACTTGATGATTTCTTCGCCAACAGCTGTTACGGAAAAAGCGGTCATTAGCGCCATAAAGCCACAAATCATAAAATAGCGTTTCATGAATATAACTCCCCTATGCGATTCAGAATTTAGTGCCCAAAAACTCGCAAAGACCAGTCGATCAACTTACCGTCTTTGGTATTGTTGACTTCAGTAAAAACGCGAGTAGAAAGCAATTTCCCGTCCTTAATTTCCTCCCTAATAAATTGGCGGGTAGCACTGGTAACATCCGTAATCAGTAGTTTCCACTGACCGGCGCTTTCTTCACCATAAAACTTATTGGACAACACTCTGAGATTACGCATGCCACTTTGCGGTGTGCCACCCAACTCCCTAGCGATGGACTGACCGACAAAACCATTGAATGGATTAAGCAGCACACTGCGTGTGCCTGAAGGAGAAACCAACTCGATAAGTAAATCAGTAACCCGCTCATGGTCCAGGTTCAACAACACCTGTACACCTTCAACCTTGAGCGATTCTTTGACAACAGCACTTGATGAGGTTGGTTGCCAACGTCAGGAATTGCAGCTTGAGCCGTGTCATTTAACGTCACCTTTTGCCAAGGCAGCTTGACCAAAGGCGGTAAAGGTTTGTGATTGGCAGCGAGTTTGAGCGCAGCGTTAACGTCGATCAGGCCAAACCCATAAGTCGGGCTAAACCAGAGCCCGGCGGCATTCTTCTCCCATCCCTCGAAAATGACGACCTGTCGCTGCCCCACATTGATTACAGCGCTCGGGTGATCAGGGTCTATGCGTGTAGCCGATCGCGCTAGCACATCACGCACATCACCAGCTTTAAGTTCTGGAAAGGCTGATAGCAACAAAGCGGCGGAAGCAGAGGCGTTCGGTGCAGCCGCGGACGTGCCGTTCATAGTCCCTCTGTAATTGCAATTGGGATCCTGCGCTGCACCGTGATGTAAACGATTACTGCTGGCAAATTCAGCACGGTTGGAACCCATATCACAGCCAGTCAGATCCGTGGTTACGATAGCCGGTTTCTCAGTGCCATTCTCACCACCCGGGGCTGATAAAAAAATATTACTACCGACACTAGAGTATGATGATCGCGTTCCATTAGCATTAACCGCACTGATGATCATATTCCAGAAGTTATTTCTACTGTGCTCCGCAATACTATTCGCAAATGGCAGCTGAGGCTGAGCGTACTGACTACTTCGACTATAGGTATAGTCTTCATAAGGAAATCTTAAAAAACCATTACCAGCTGACTTAACGTAGACAGCGCTACTGTCGGCACTTAATGTTTTTCTCTCAAACAAGATCTCTGACAGATCATTAGCAAGATCAATTCCATTAGTGTTATTGATCGGAGTTAAAGCGAAGCTCTGATTAAACACACGATTGTCTTTCGACGCATCACTCCCCCCCATGGAATAAAGAAAGTTCTTTGCGTTTTGGGATTTTAAATAATTAAATCCCTGTAGCTTCACCTTTGGCGCTATTCCTTTCACCCCAATTTCGTTATCAACTGCCGCAATAATTCCAGCTATAGACGTACCATGACTGTCACCTTTTGCACTCAGCGCTGGAGTTGGGTCATTCGAATCATTCAAAAAATTTTTGGATCCCGGCCTTATATTTTCAGCCAAATCCGGATGGAGAATTTCTATGCCATCATCAACTACAGCAACATTAATACCTTGTCCCAAGACACCTAAGCGATGAGCCCACCAAAGGTTCAAATCAATTCCGGATACGCCGACACTGGCACTAAATGCATCTTGTCCATTATTCAAAAGATGCCATTGTTGGTTCTGCAAGGGATTAACCCCTGGCAGGCATCGCTCAGGTGACCCGCGAGATATATCCACCTGGTCAGCTACGGAAAGGAGCTTACAGCTTTCGTCGGCCTGGGCCAGTGCACCAACCCCAGTCGTCAGTGCGGCTGTAATAGCCAGTGCAAGTGTATTTAGCCTCATATCCAGTCTCCATCTGTTAGGCATAATGGGGTGTAGCATTCCGCAAGACGGGTGACGACAGACGAATCCCTGATACCAGTCAAATACCCGTAAATATGAATATTTTTAAGCCGCACCTACCTATTTATTAAACAATTAATAGTTAATAAAAGTGCAAAGTAATCCCTGCATAGCTTCAACCAGAAGCCACACTATCCATCAATCTCTATAGGAACTAATTTGGCACGAACACGTTCGCCCCAAGAAAATAACTAAATCAATAAAGCATCTGGCAATAAATCCTTACATGATCACACCACACCTTTATAAAAACAGATATTTAGTACTAGATTTAAATTCGCCAGCCAATTGGCAATTACTAAATATCAACAGGAATTTTTTATAGTTTTGCCATAGCGTTATCGCCATAAAACTTTAGTCGTAATAGCTATTTGAAATCATTCTTACGAAATCGCTATAGCCCGGCGCTACAGCGGAGTACAGCCATTATTCGCTTGACAATTAAGCCTCAACAAATATCCAGCGCGGCTAATTTATTTTAAAAAGCAGCTGCAACTTATATGCGCAAACTGAATAGCTGAACTTAAACAACTGAATACAAGAGGCAATAATTGAAGATTGTCGGATAATGAGGCACTGACGAATATATGAGTGCCCGCTCTCCTTAAATCAAATTATTTACGCTTGCTCCAAGCGGCTAACTCATTCATCAACTCACGCTCTTGCAAGGCAATACTGCGCAGGCTGCCAGCAATGGGAGCAAAGTCCGGGGCTTCGCCTTTACTGCGGCTGGCACGCACACAAGCAGAGGCGAATTGACGCCAGTTATCACCGATGGCGGTGAGTTTGGCTGAGGCTTCGTTCAGTGTTGGCTCACCCAACAGTTCCCCGGCCTCTTGCAAGAAGCTGGCGTACATAAAGCGGAAGCCTGCGCCGCCGGTGCCGATCTCTTCCTGCATGCGAACGATATGGGTGAGGTACAGGCGGTTGTATTTGGTATTGGCAGGGTCAAGCTTGGCCACTTGCCCAGCCAGGTGCTGAATGCCGCGGATACCGATCCACGGCAGCGGCATGCCATCAAGGATACGGGTGGTGGAGAGCACGCTTTTGCGGATCAGCCTGTTCCAGTCGTGCTCCAGCGGCACCTGCTCAAGGCTGTACATGAGGCCTTTTGCAGCGAGTGCGCCTTTGGCAAAGCGCGCTTTTTGCAGGTCTTTACCGGGGCAACGCACGGGCTCTTCCAATACCGGATCGCTGATCAGGTAGTCGTCTCCATCACGGCCGTAGGCCAGCAAGTTGTGCGCATTAAAATGGAAGCGCATTTCTGGCGGAAAGTATGGAAGCCAGAACACCGAACTTTGCAGACCGACCAACTTGCCGCTGTCCAGTGCCTCATCCAGTGCACGCTTGCCCTGCTCCGGGTTACTGAAGGTGCGGGTTTGCAGGCGAACACCGAGGCGTTTGCTCAGGGTTTTGATTAGGTGTTTCGGCGGCATGCGGTAGGCAATCAACGGCATGCCACTGAGCTTGACGATGGGTAGATATGCGAATGCCAACCCTGAGGCCAGACCAAACGCCATCGGCTCGCTCATGGGCAGGCCCGCGTGGCTCAACAAGCTGGCCATTACCCCGCTTTCGCAGTGGGCACTCTGCCGGTGTTGGAAACTGCTCATGCCTGCCCCTTCTGATAAGAAATCAATTGCTCAACGGGCAGACCAAAAGCCTCCGCGTAGCGTGCCAGCAGCGCTGGCGAGAGTTTTCGGTAAATGCTCGGGCGAAAATGCCGGCGAATGCGCCATTGCCACAAGCCGGTGACCATCGCCAACGCCGGTTCATCCAGCCGGTAGCGGTACATCAGGAATTTCAGTGGCGATAGCTCACCACGCAGCCAGGCGGCATGGGCATCAGCCTCCTGCTCTTGCAGTTCGGCCACAGCCAATTGTGTCGAGTAGGCCTCAGGCTCCCAGCCAGCACTCTGCGCACCTTGGTAGTGGCCGCTTTCATCAACGGCATAGAGCAGTTTGCTGTGGCCGCCATAAACGGTGGTGGAGTCCTGTGGAACCTCATCGAGCTTCATAGCGGTTACTCGTCTTGCCCGACCACGGTCAGGTGCATAAAGGCGCTGGAGAAGCGCCCGCTTTCTGGTACATAGCACAGCAGACGCTGGTCACTACGCAGTTTGCCGGAGTTGAACAGCTCGTCCAGCATGATGAATATCGAGGCAGCACCGGTATTGCCCTTGCTGGTGAGGTTGGTGAACCAGCGCTCCTGCGGAATCGGCAAGCCGACGTTGGCCAGCCCCGCAGCCAAACGGTCACGGAAGAACTCCGAGGAATAATGCGGCAGCAGGTAGTCAATTGCCTCAACACTCAGCTCGCGGCGCTGCATGATGCGTTTGAGCGTCTCTTCGACGGTGTACTTCACAATGTTGTCGTTAAGCAGTTTGACGTCCTGCTTGATCGCCATCACGGAGAGGCGATTGCGCTCGGCGCCGTCGTAACGGCTCCAACCTTGCAGGCGGCCGTCGACCATCTCGCCCCCCGCATACATGCAGGCTGGCATTTGATCGGCAAAGGAGAGGATGTCGATCCAATCCACACGCAGACTCAAGCCTTTAGCGTTAGGTTGGTTTTGCAGCAGGACAGCACCAGCGCCGTCTGAAAGCATCCAACGCAGGAAGTCTTTTTCGAAGGCAATTTCGGGGCGCTCTTCCAGCTCTTCCAGACGGCTTTCGTATTCAGCATTGAAGTTGCGGGCATGCATCAGCGCAGAGGCCAGCTCTGAACCACACGCCACGGCGTTGTGGCTTTCACCGCTGGCAACGCTCATCCAGGCGTATTTCAGTGCAGTCATGCCGCACAGACAGATACCGGCGGTGGACACCACCTCACAGGGCGGATTGCCCAACTCACCTTGAACCATCACGGCGTGGCCAGGCATCACCTGATCCGGCGACGCGGTGCCCGCCACCAAACAATCGAGTTCGCGTAGCTGGCCGTCGTGATCGAACAGACCGCGAATGGCTTCGGCACTGAGCTGAGCGTTGGTCATGCTCGGCTCGCCCGTCAGAGGGTCGATAGCGTAATGACGCTGGCGAATGCCGTTACTGCGCAGGATCAGCTTACGTGCTCGTGAGGGCTTGTCACCGACGCGCCCCAGACGCTCTTCCATGTGATCGTTGTCGACCGCATCGTGGGGCAGAAAAGCATTGACTCGGTTGATAAAAACAGGCTGTACCACAGGTATTCCTCAGGCCACTTCACTCGCCGGACGGGCCAGCGTAGTAGGCTTTCTCGCGCTGCACCCGCGCTTTGGTCAGGGGTGCCAGCAATTTCTTTAACAGTGCAGTGACCGGCACCACGGTGACGATCAGGCACAACAAAAATACGATGTAAATCACCAAGCCCACGGTTCGACGACGACTCTGCTGCGGCCCCAGTGCGGACAGCAAACGACTCCATGCTTGGAAGCTGCGATTGCCCACCTTCTCGCTGGCGATCAGTTTTTCATCAATCTTTACCGCACCCAGCCCCCTAAGCATGGGCTCAGTAATGGGGAGTTCATCAGCCGCCAGCCGCTGTTTGATGGCCTCACCAAAACGGCCAGCAGCCGCGATTTCCGCCTCATCAATACCGGCGCGAGGTACCCAGCTGTAGGGCTTTTGTCGACCCGTAAAGAGCCACAGCGGCGTCGCAAGAAAGCTGGCAGCGGTGCCGCAGGCGTCTGTTAGCGCGATGTTATCCACCAGACGGGCACCCAACTGAGTCAGCCGAGCCTTCACCTTCTCTTGCGCCATCAGCCACATATTGCGGCAGCCGATCAGGGTTACGACTGGCCTATCTTTAAGCAGTTGTGCCGCCTCAGGCGAGGCGAGAAACGCCGTCATCGGCTGCGAAGGCGAGAGAAACCAAACCTGATACGCCAGAATAATCAGGTCGTAACGCTTACTGGGTTCCACCTGCAATGGCAGTAATGGCTGTGGGCGCATCAACACCGTTTCCGGGAAAATGCGGAAAAAGTCTAGAAACGGCCAAGGAAACGGGTAAGGTTGCTGCGGTTGCAACGGCAAAAAATCGACCTGTATGTCAGTGCTGTTTAGCAATGGCGCGCAGACCGATTGAGCCAGCCGGTCGAGCTGTCCCGTTTGAGAAAAATGAACGATTAGAACGTGCCGCATCACCAGCCACTTCAACGCGAAATGCCCGGATTATGCCACAGAGAATTCTTAAGACCGTAAACAAGGCCTGCTCTACAGGTACGCTTTTACTATATTTTTTCTGTAGCCAAAGCGTTGCAGGTGACGTACTGGTCACGATAGAGGGGATTAATGCCAAAGCCCCACTGTACGGAGCGTTGGTGGCAGCAGATGAAACAGCGTGGCCAACAACCCCATTGCAGACCGCCACGGGGCAAGACAGCACCCTGCGTTTTGCCGATATACCGGCGGGTGTATATGCCGTTCAGGTGTATCAAGACCTTAACGGCAACGCCAAGCTTGATCAGAGTCCACGCGGCCTGCCACTAGAGCCCGTGGGGTTTTCCGGAAACCCTGCGCTGTTCAATGGCAAACCTTCACCCGATAAAGCGCGCTTCGAACATGGCAGCGCGGATACTCCAGTGAGCATCCGCCTGCGTCAGTCAAAAAAACGCAGCTGACTTACAGCCCAAGCGATGCATCACTGCTGCGCCAAATCAGCTTGCTGGTGTCGTAGTCTCGTCGGGTCGCCTCATCAAGCAGCTTGCTGCGTTGCTCGGCGGTCATGGTCTTGTCGCGGGTCAGTAGCCAAAGGTTGTCACGGTCCGGAGTACCGACCAGCACAGTTTTGTAGTCGTGATCCAAATACAACACCCAGTAATGGCCCTTGCTCAGGCTGGACAGGATGCCGTCGCCAAAACTCACCCACAGTTTGCTGCTGTCATCCGGACTTTGCAGTACGGCACGGCCTTTAGCCTGTTGCTGCTCGCCCTTGTAAGTAATGCAGGTATTGGTAACGCCCACGCTGCCGTCGCTCTGTAATTCATAAAGGGCTTCGGATTGTGCGCAATTGCGTTGGAAGAACATCGGCAGACGTGCCTGCTCGTACCAGACACCCTGATAACGCTTCAGGTCTACCTTATCCACGGTTTTCGGAGGTACATCACCGGTACCCGAGTTAGCACATGCAGCCAGTAGAGCTGCAGCGCCCAATAAAATCAGTCGACGCATCATTTCAATCCTTTTCCAGAGAACATCATGACCTTGTCACCTGCGTACTGAATGCTAATAAAGCTTTCCTGAGTTCCCCACGTGCAGCTGGAAATACCAAGAGCGCTGGAACATTCAGTGGCGTCACCAAGGAGTTGCTCAACTTCAGCTTTGGTCATGCCCGACTTCAGTTGTGCATAGTTTTCCTGATTGACCTTATTACAGGCAGCCAATAACAAGCAGGTGGCAAGCAGCACAGGAACACGCATAGACATGGGACAACTCCATTAGCAGATGACGGTTTCAGCTTGGCATAGGAGTGTCGATATTGCCTGCAAGAATGCTAAAAACTTGAGCCTGGCTCTTGCAGGAAGGCGATCTCCTCGGCACTAGAGGCGCGGCCAAGTATCTGATTACGATGTGGAAATCGACCGAAACGAGCAACGATACGCTGATGCCGTTCGGCAAAATCCAAATACCCGGCAAACAGCTCGTGCTCGTCAGGTTGTACTTGGGCAAGCAGCTTTTCAAACAGTTCCACGACCTGGTCCTGAAGTACCAGATTTTCTGCGTGTTCATAAACTAAATAGGCGAACAGGCGCTGGATAGGTTTGAGCTGCTGATCCCATCCACTCTCAAGCCCCTTACGCAGCAACGGTTGGGACAGCGGATCACCGGCAAACGCGCGCGGCGTATCGCGGTAAATCATGCGGGGGAGTTGATCGAGAAGAATAATGTGGGCGAGCCACCCGCTCGGGGTGTTGTCCCACTCGTGTAGCTGTCCAGCCAGGGCTTGCTCGACCAGATGGCCAAAGCGCTCCCGCGCTTCGGCATCCTGACTATCACGCTTACCAAACCATAAAGGGAGTTGGCTGGCGGACACCTCGGCAGCCGTCTTACCGGGGCCGAACCACCAGTCCAATAACGGCTGCCAAGGTTGCGTCATGCTATTAGCCCTTGTGGTACGCAGTGATGCGCAGCACTTCTTCTTTAGAGCCAAGGAACACCGGCACGCGTTGGTGCAGGTTGTCCGGCTGGATATCCAGGATGCGCTGAGTACCGTTGGTAGCCGCACCGCCAGCCTGCTCAATGATCAGGGACATCGGGTTGGCTTCGTACATCAGGCGCAGTTTGCCTGCCTTGTCCGGCTCACGGGCATCACGCGGGTACATGAACACGCCGCCACGGGTGAGGATGCGGTGCACGTCAGCCACCATAGAGGCGATCCAGCGCATGTTGTAGTTCTTGCCCAGTGGGCCTTCTTCGCCCGCCAGCAGCTCGCTCACATAACGCTGTACCGGGGCTTCCCAGTGACGCTGGTTGGACATATTGATGGCGAACTCTTTAGTCGCCTCTGGCACCTTGATGTTGTCGTGGGTCAGCACAAAGCTGCCCAGTTCGCGGTCCAGGGTGAAGCCTTTAACGCCATCACCCATGGTCAATACCAACATGGTTTGCGGACCATAGATGGCATAACCGGCTGCGACTTGCTGAGTGCCCTTTTGCAGGAAAGCTTCGGCGCCCAGGTCACCCTCTTCGCCATTGCGATCCGGGCAACGCAGCACGGAGAAAATGGTGCCGACGGATACGTTCACATCAATGTTGCTGGAACCGTCCAGCGGATCGAATACCAGCAGGTAGGCGCCTTTAGGGTATTGCCCCGGAATTTGGTAAGGATGATCCATTTCCTCGGACGCCATACCAGCCAGGTTACCGGCCCATTCGTTGGCTTCGAGAAGGATTTCGTTGGAGATCACGTCCAGCTTTTTCTGCACTTCACCCTGCACGTTTTCAGTGTCCAGGCTACCCAGTACGCCGCCCAGTGCGCCTTTGGAAACCTGATGGCTGATGGCTTTACAAGCACGGGCAACCACTTCGATCAGGAAGCGCAGGTCCGCAGGAGTGTTGTGACTACGAGTTGCCTCGATCAGGTAGCGGCTGAGGGTAACGCGGGACATGAAGGTCTCCAGAGTAAGATAATCCTGCGCAGTTTACTCTTTTAAGGGCGTCAGTGCCTCATACTGCCGCCCGTTGGTGACTACCAGTCCAGCGTGACAGCCAGACTGATGCCCTGCTGCTTGTCGTCATCCGCCTTGCGCAAGCTGTAGGCACCTTGCAACGAAAGGTCAGCGGCGAGCTGCTGCCTGAAGCCAACACTGAGGCGGTCAATGCGATCATCCGGCTCGTAACCCTGCAGCTGGTAATCGAGGGTTGGCAAGCTGGTAAGCGCCATGCGCACCTTACTGGGGTCATCCTCGAATTCCTTTTCCCGGGCGATCTCACCGAACAGCTCAGTCGCACGTGCTACTTGCCAGCGCCCTTGGAAACCCAGCCCCAGTCGCTTAGAGGTACGGTCCTGATCATCAATACGCAGGGCTGTGGCGCTACCACCTTTCTCGCTGTAACCGTCCACCTCCACTTTGGCGTAGTCGGCGCTGATGAACGGACTCAGGTGCCAGTTCTCCCCCGGTTGGGCGATGTCGTAACCAAAGCGCCCGCTGAACGCCCAGAGCTGGCCTTCTGTATCGCCTTTCTCGCCGTCAGTCACGCGTCCCAATATGACCTTGCGTTTGAGGTCGTCGTAATCCAAGTAGCCAACACTGGCAGACATGTCTGCCCACCAACGGTTGCGTTGGAACTCGGCAAAAGCCGTAGCCATGTAGCTGCGCATGTCGTAGTTAGAGTCGGCGCGGCCCACTTCCAGCTCCTGCTCGTACAACCCAGCAGCCAGGCCGACGCGCCAGTCTTCGTTAAGGCGGTAGCTGGCGCCGAGGTTGAGGCTGTATCCATTGCAATCACCACTGGCACCGGACGCCTGGCGGTCAAAATCCATTCGCTGACCGGATGCCGAGACGAAGGTGCGCCATTGCCCCACTGACTGCCAGGCGGACCAGTCAGCCAGCAACTCGGAACGGAGTTGGTCCTGATGGGAGCGCAATGTGCCCTGAGCCATTTCCGGCAACAGGCTCAACTCCCACGGCGCAGAAAGCAGAGAGTACATATAGTCGGCGAGGATCTGCTGCACAGCCGTGGTCGGGTGCACGCTGTCGTTATAGACCAGTTTGCTCGGGTCTGGCGTCGGGCTGTTGATGCCCCATTTCGGGTTGATGTTGTCACAGCCGTCGAAGCAGGTGCCGATCAGGTTCTGCGTCGAATCCAGGCCAAAAGCATCAGCTCTGACCAACACCTCGTTGAACATTTGCGGCACGTTGAGCGGGATGATCTGCGCACTCATGCCCTCAAGGCGCGTTACCAACTCAGTGTTGAACTGCTCGCCTACTGCACTGACCACTCCAGCCAGCGGCGAACCGCTGATTGCAGGTGTTGTACCGACGTTGGGCAGCAGCGACACCATGATGTAGCGGGCACCTGCATTTTGAAGGGCCAACACACCATCAGCCAGTTGATCGGCCGAGGCTTTGGCTCCGATAGAAAAAATAGTCTCCTGCAAAAAATCGTTACCGCCACCGTTCACATAGAACAACGTATTGGGGTCTAGGCGCAGGCCACGGTTAGCCAGATCAGCCAAGTAACCATCACGGGTTCGGCTCCCTGCCACCGATCCACCCGGCGCGGTAATGGAGTCGTAAATCTGATCGGTGCGATAGCCCCCTACCGCCCAGTCATTACCGTCCGGCAACCCTTTTTCCTGATAGACCGATGAAGTGGAAGGTGTCAGCGCCCCTAAACCGAGCTGCTCACTCAGCATCATGGGCGAGGTGGCACCGATGATCTCACCACTGTTTGCTTGAAAAGTCGGCCCGACGCGGTTGGTCCAGCGCCGAGTCGCGCCATCCGGCCCACCCGCATCGGGCAGTTGCCCGGCATCGCTCAGGCTATCGCCGAAGACCACCAGTGATGAATAAGGGGAAGAAAAACTCTGGGATGGGGCAAAGATCAACAGACACGAGACCGCGAGAGGCGTGAGTTTGCGCTTCATAGGAGGACCTCTGGATTTATTGTTATTAACTTCACCGCCTATGAATGTAGACACAATTAAAGCTTTTCGCATCCAGTTCAGCACTTTTGCAATAACCGCTCAGCGCCCAAAAAATATCCTGAATGAGTTCAACCCTGTAGTATGAATGAACACTGCTGAAGCGCCATCAGCGCTAAACTATGGGCCGACCAGCAGATAGCCATTCACAAACTCACCACTGCCGGTATCATCGCCCGCCGCCCAACCACATAGCCCGCCTGATGAAAAACAACCTGATTGCCGCCGCCGAAATTGACCGCCTGGAAACTTGGGCCAAATACACCAGCGACATGTGCCATAGCTGCAATTCCACCTGCTGCACATTGCCGGTTGAAGTACGCCTGAACGACCTGATTCGTATCGGTGTGGTGGACGAGTTCGAGCGCAGTGAGCCGCCGAAAAACATTGCCAAGCGCCTGCAAAAAGAAGGCATCGTTGAGCGTTTCAGCCAGAAATCAGGCATCTTCACGTTGGTGCGCATGAGCAACAACGACTGTTATTACCTAGATCGCAAAACGCGCCTGTGCACCATCTACGACAAACGCCCCGATACCTGCCGCAACCACCCACGCATCGGTCCGCGCCCTGGCTACTGCGCGTATATTCCTAAGCAGCGCTGATCATACCCGCGGTCAATAACAGAGATTGACTGCCGCCTACCACCTAAAGTTAACCCCGATCGAGCCTACAGCACCGTAACTTTCACCAACATTTTCAAGGCTGGAGCGTGCCTCCAGCTCACCAAAAACGGTGTAACGCCCACCGGCCCAACTGTGATTCACACCCACACCGATCCCAGCCCATGTTTTATCCAGCTCATTACGCACCGAAACGCCACTGACCTCGGCCTCGGTCCCACTAAGCATTTCTTGGTAAAGATTAACGATTCCGTAAGCCGTGGTTACATCGCCATTTTCAGAGCCGTGATCCAGAGCCTTTGTAGAAGTAAAATCTAAAGAAACACCAACACGAGCCTGAAGGCTGTCGCCATCTTTTAATTCTACAACTGCACCAAAAGCATCACTGAAATCATCATAACTGATGTTCGAATAGGTCAATTGAGCCTGCGGTGATATAGACCAGTTGTCCCCAAGCGGTATTGGCTTACCCAGCTCGGCACTAACCGATGTTCCCAAGCCTCTGTTGGCCTTTTTCATTTTTTCAGCAATTAACTTCGAACTTAAATCGCTTTCATACCACATAGCCTGCAACTGACTGTCTATATAAAGACCATCATCTCTTTGCCAAGTCAGCGTTGCTAAAGCGCCATATCCTCGAGATTCTATAGCGCCATCCCCATAGAGAGAGTCAATATTGAAATCCCCTTGGGAATACTGCAGTGCAAAGTCAGCAACGATGGTATATCCAGCCCTCTCTTGCAGGGGAGCCGTGGCACCTAGCTGAACTTTCCATACATCAGAAGTCGAGTCATTGACACTGGTAGATTTATTGGGTACTTGATGTAATTTCGAACCTTTAGTGCGCAGCCAAATACCACGCTTGCTAGTCTCTCCGTCGCTATCAATATTGAGCCATTGACGCCCTCCCGTTCTCTGCTGATAGCTATCCAACTCATCTTGTGACAACAACAAGCTTGCGTACGACTCATAAAGAGGAACTCCTGGCTGTAGTATAGGCGGGTAAGGTGCAGGTGCTAACGGAGAGGAAGGCTCACCATTTAAGAATGTAGACCGCAGATACCAGTCGCCATCAGTCGGATTATCAAAGCTATTTTGCACAAGCCTATAGGCATATGCACCGCCTATTACAGCCTGCTCACCATCAAATGTGTAGTCACCAATCAGGTTAAAGTCTCCGACAGAATCCCCCTGAACATCAATAATTTTAATTCCATTATATGTGAGGGCGCCCTGCCCACCTGCATTGCGTACACGTAGATTGGTTATCCCGTCACTATTACCATTAATGACTAATTGATCCGTTGTAGATTGGTCGTCACCCAATCTTGTAGCCATTTCAATAACTCCATCCCTGCCAACATAATCACCATCAACATTTAGCCTAACACCTGCTTTGTTAGACATCAGAACAGCACCAGCATTTATCAATCCCGCCACCGACTGACCATATCCATTTAAGTCAAGTATGCCTGCTGACTGAGTCGTATATATAGAGAAGGGACTAAGCTTGTTGACCCCACCCGCTTCAAGTCGCCCAGCACTAACAAGCGTAGTGCCTGAATAACTGCTGCCTCCTGTTAAAATCATAGCCCCTTGGCCCGACTTAACTAGATAGCCCGCACCAGAAATCTCATTCTTGGTTTCTAAAACACTAGAACCATCGACAACAAAGTCAGCCCCTCTCTCAATTGAAATTGGCCGATCACTGCCCATCGACTCAGTCACATGCAAACTTCCTAATGCAAACTCCAGAAGACTGCCTGATTTACCGAGATTCTTGTCGGAGGATATCTGCAGAGTGCCCCCTCCAATTCTTGTACCATTGGTGTAGCTATTATCACCATTAAGAACAAGAGTACCCATACCAATTTTTGTCAGCTTCGTACTGCCAGTTAGCTGAGAGTCGATGGTAGCCATAATGTCTATTGCAGACTCAGTACCGTCGCCTACAAATATGGGCGTATTGGCGGCAACCATATTGATGGTACCATTCTTAATTTGGTAACCACTTGTTGCAAACTGCGCACCGGAAATATTTATATCGCCCAAACCCTGATCAACGGTAACCACCCCGGGCTTGCCAGAAAAAATCGAAAATGCTGCGTCGTTAAATGGAGCATTGAACACACCTTCATAGTTAGTCCAATGATCATTACCAGCCTCACTCTGCCAAACCCCACTACCACCCTCTATTGATCCATTATTTTTATTACTAAACAACTCACCATCCCAGAAATTAAACTTATACCCAGCCGTATATATGAGATTCACCTCTTGGGGAATTGATGTCTGTATAAAAAACTCAGCACCCGGCGCAGGTAAAGACCCAAGCGACAAGCCATTATCACTCAGCGCGCCGTTATAATTAATAATCCTATACACACCAGCCTGAAGCACCGAGCCAGTATCCACATTAACATTCAAGACGCCATCGAGTACGAGTGCCCCTCCGACATTCGTAAGATCATTAAGTATTCCACCGACAACATTTGCTTCTCCAAATTCATAATTAAGAACCGATGAAGATACAAAACTCAAATCACCCAAAACATTTAAAGTACCAACTGATTTTCCTGGTGATAGAACACCATCTTCGATAGTTACCCCGCCCCCGACACTCCCAACACCACCTAAAACACCGCCACTATGAACCACTAATCGGTGCCCACCACCACCCAGAACTCCATTCACCAAAAGAGTGCCATTAGAGACACTTGTAACTCCGGAATATGCTGCACTAGCACCACTTAATGTAGTAACACCTGAACCAACCTGACTAATTTCACCGCTGCCGGAAATTGAACCTGTGAAATCGTATGAATCACTTCGATTGAAAGACAAAACACCATTACTTATAACATCGCCAGTGATTCCACCACTTGCCCCTCCCACCCCGAGCTGCAGCGTTCCACTATTTATGATGGTACCTCCAGCATAATCGTGATCCGTATCAAAAATTAGAGTTCTATCACCTGATTTTATAAATGAGAGACCAGCACCACTGATCAAACCACTAAATGTTGTATCGTTTGTTGAAATAACCTCAAAGCTTTGACCAGAAGCATTACCTTTAATACTAGTCCCACTTACCCCCTTTAGATCCCCAACAATGGCACGCCGACCGTCACCACTGAGCAAAATTTGCCCCCCTAAATCCTTGAGCGAAACTGGAGTAGATGGCCCGTTCCAATCTCCATTAAGAAGCACAATAGAGTCTTTACCCACAACGACCTCACGCAATGAGTCCAGACCTCCATCCACCTCATTCGACAGGAGTGAAGATGTTAAGAATACCCCCCCTGTTCCCAGCGCGTTTTTCCCGCTGGCATAAACCCCACCAATACGGACACCAGGTGATGTGTTGATTGAAGAAACAATCCAGTCTCCGCTAAATGGATTATTTTCACTCCTGACCATTACATAACGCCTAGACTTGGCATTGATACTAGAATTCACACCCGTCGAATCAATATTTAGGAGTATGTCAGCAGCCCCTGACAATACTGATGAAGGCATCAATTCAAGTCGATTACTGTATCCTCCACTATATCCGTCAATCTCAATAATAACCTGCCCTGAATCAGGCAGAGATACTGGAGATACCAGCCTTCTCTCAATATTTCCTACACCTTGGAGACCGAGCTTTAAAGTCGCACCATCCTCCAACGAAAAATCTGGAATTTCAAAGTCCACATAAGCATTGTTAGTTTTACTATTACTAACCAAATCTAGAACACCTCCAGCTTCTACTTTCATACTCCTGCCGGAAAATGAGAATATATAGCTACCTTCGGTCGACACAGAAGGCCACATAACTTTATCGCCTGAGAGAATATGGTAATCATTAGTCGGTTCTGGAGCCTGTCCATTACTCCAGATCGAAGGCTGTTCCCAACGCCCACTTGCGACCGAGTTAACATCAGCCGCAGCAGCCTTAAAACCTACAATTAATAAAACAAAATTAACAACAAAACTTGCACCAGCACCGGAAATACATTTAATTTTCATTAAACACCACCCCTACATCAAAGCTTTCTAAGTCGACATAAAAGCCGAACAAAATCAAAACAAAGGAAAGCCCTGAATAATTGAAAACACTTAAAATTATTAATAAATCATCAGAATACTACTTACAAATGAAACTAGTTCAGCAAAAATACACTGTCAAGAAACCGGCAGAAAACAGACAAAAACTTCAATTAAAGTTAATATCTAGTTATCCAACTCAGCTATATATGGATTAAACCTGAACACCCATGGACACTATCTATATTCCGGATGATGCCGCCCAAACCGAGCAAACCCGCGCCACCATCACGCGGTACCACGAGTGCTGGAAGGCTCGTGATCTGGACGGGGTAATGGCGCTATATCACCCGGATGTGCAGTACCTGGATTTTTTCCAGCAGCGCTTTATGGGCTACGCCGAGTTACGGGATTACGTGCGCGATAACCTACCGCGTCACCCTGGCGAAGCACTGGAGCACACCGACCGTCTGCGCTTTGATGGCAATACGGCCTTTATTCAATGTCGTATCCGTTTGCACAGCGCCAACGGGCTAGCCGCCTTTCGCTCGTGCGAAGCCCTGACGGTGGTTGATGGTCTGATCTGGCGGGTCAATGAGTACGCCACATTGATCCGTGATGAAAGCACCGAACAGCCGGTTAACGACCCACGCCCGGCGCTCAGCCGCCTAGGCCTCAGTGCCCGCCAACTGGGGCAAATGGCGCAGGATCTGGATGAGTACATGCAGCGCCAGCAGCCTTACTTGAATCCACAACTGAACCTGCAAGAGGTTGCAGCCGCAACGGGGTACACCCGCAATCAGGTTTCGCACCTGCTCAATCAAGTACTCGGGCAGAGCTTTTACCGCTACATCAACAACAAACGCCTGCAACATTTGATGGACAGCCTGCAACAGAATCCAATGCCTCCATCTGTGGATGCGCTGGCTTTTGCTTCGGGCTTCAATTCACTCTCTGCCTTCTATAAATGTTTCCGCGAACACACCGGACAGTCGCCTAAGGCCTATCTCAAGGAAATTTCCTTGCGGGCACGCAAGCACGACAAGCCCTGAGCGCCTTAACTAGTCTCGACTTAAGAAAATTCTTAGTGGAGACCCCCCCCGTGGAAGCATGGCGCTCCATCAGCTTGTGGATGGATCAGCTGGATGACCCGCTGATACCTCGTCCGGCGCTGACAGAAGACATCCAGGCCGACATCGCCATCATTGGCGCAGGCTACACCGGCATGTGGACGGCGTATTACCTCAAGCGCCAGGCACCGCATCTGCGAATCGTCATCCTCGAAGCGGAAACGGCCGGTTTCGGTGCGTCAGGTCGTAACGGCGGTTGGTTGATGGGCGCAATGCTGGGTGAGGACCGCCTGCTGGCTAAGCTGTCTGCCCATGACCGCCACACTGCCCATGAGATTCTGCACGGCATCCCAGATGAAGTCGCGCAGGTACTGCAACGCGAGGGCATCGACTGCGACTATCGCAAAGGCGGTTCCTTGTATTGCGCAGCCCGTTACCCGGAGCAGCGCGAAACCCTGCGCGCCCAGCTCGACAGCTATCACGCCCAAGGCCACAGCGAAGCCGACTACCGTTGGCTGTCCCGCGAAGAGTTGGATCAACAGCTACGCATCCACAATGCCTATGGCGCAATTTACACCCCACACTGCGCGACAATTCAGCCTGCCAAGTTGGCTCGCGGACTCGCTCGCTGCCTCACCGCTATGGGCGTTGAGTTGTACGAACAAAGCCGCGTCATCCATTGGGAAAAGGGCCTGATCCGCACAAGCAACGGCAGCATCCGCGCCGACTGGATCGTACCCGCTGTAGAAGGGTACGCCGCCAGCCTTCCACCGCTGGGCAAATACCAGTTGCCCGTGCAGAGCCTGATTGTTGCAACCGAACCGCTCAGCGACGAACTCTGGGCAAGCATCGGCTTGGATAAAGGCCAGTCCTTCAGCGAGTGGAGCCGTCAGGTCACCTATGGCCAACGCAGTGCTGACAACCGTTTGGTCTTCGGCGCGCGCGGCGGCTACCGTTTTGGCGGCAAGCTGCGCACGGACTTCAACCTGACGGCGGACGAACGCGGTTTGCGTCGCGACCTTTACTGCGACCTGTTCCCACAGCTCAAAGACGTACGTCAGACCCACGCATGGGGCGGCAACCTGGGTATGGCGCGACGTTTCCGTCCGCACATGCTGGCTGACCGACGCAACGGCATTGCCTTGTCCGGCGGCTACGGCGGCGAAGGCGTCGGCGCGACCAACCTCGGCGGCCGCACCTTGGCTGACCTGATTCTCGGCAAACAAACCCAACTGACCGAGCAGCCCTGGGTCTTGGGTGACAAGCCCTTACGCACACTGTCCGGATGGGAGCCAGAACCCCTGCGCTGGCTGGGTTACAACGCGATCATCCAGAGTTTTGTTCACGAAGACCAAGTATTGGCTAAAACCGATAGCGCCCACTGGCGCCGCCGACTGGCCATCACCTTGGCCAACACCCTAGAAACCTTCATGCGTTAAGCGGAGTACGCCATGAGCATTGAGCACTTTAAAAACACCCCAAGCATGGCACTGACCGATGCAACACCGGTTGCCGTGCCACTGGGCGAACCCGTCGCCGTCACCACCGGGCAAGGCGTCGAGCATGCTGACGGCGTTGCCGCTGGCGTTTGGGAATGCACACCGGGCCGCTGGCGTCGCCAGATTGCCCAACAAGAGTTCTGCCACTTTATCTCCGGCCGCTGCACCTTCACTCCGGACGGTGGCGAGCCCATCCAGATCAATGCAGGCGATGCGTTGCTGTTCCCGGCTAACACATTTGGCATCTGGGACATTGAGGAAACCGTGCGTAAAACCTACGTACTCCTCAAGTAATACAGAAATGCTTTTACCCACCCTCCCAGGCTCTAAAACGAGGCCTGGAGGTTGGCGGAAAAATTGAGCAACAAGAGTTCTGCCACTTTACGCAAGGAATCTGTACCTTCGTAACAGATTGAGTGATCACGCTAGATGCCGAGCCCAATCGACACTGCAACTGGCTAGAAAACAACAATCAAAGGCCAACGCCAACTCTTGAACTGCCGCTTCGATAAAACCGATAAATACGATGAGGTATACCATGCTGAAGAAGTTGCTCCCCCTGCTGCTAGTCAGCAGTATCAGCCAGGCCGCAGAATCCGTGCGCATCTACAACTGGAGCGATTACATCGCGCCAGACACGATGAAAGAGTTCCAAGAAGCCACCGGAATCAAAGCCCACTACGACGTCTATGACAGCAACGAAACCCTCGATGCCAAGCTGTCTGCCGGTCGCTCTGGTTACGATGTGGTGTTCCCGTCCGACCATTACATGGCCCGCCAAATCCAGCGCGGTGCACTGAAAGAGCTGGATAAGAGCCGTATTCCAAACTGGAAGAACATCAACCCAACCCTGCTCAAGGCACTGGAAGTCAACGACCCAGGCAACAAGCACGGCTTCCCGTACCTGTGGGGCACCACCGGCATTGGCTATAACGTCGAACTGGTACGTAAAGCACTGGGCGACGACGCGGTCATGGGCTCTTGGGATGCCATCTTCAAGCCTGAAAACCTGGAAAAGCTGGCTCAGTGCGGTGTAGCCATTCTGGACAACGGCCCAGAACTGCTGCCTATCACCCTGCACTACCTTGGCCTGCCGCACCACAGCAAAAACCTCGACGACTACAAGCAAGCCGAAGCGAAGCTGATGGAAGTGCGTAAGAACGTGCGTTACTTCCACTCGTCCAAGTACATCGGCGATCTGGCCAACGGTGACATCTGCGTAGCTGTCGGCTTCTCCGGTGACATCCTGCAAGCCGCTAACCGCGCAGCAGAAGCCAAGAACGGCATCAACATCCAGTACGTCATCCCGAAAGAAGGCGTACCAATCTGGTTTGACATGGTCACCATGCCTGCTGACGCCGGTAATGAAGAAGCCGGTTATGCCTTCATGAATTACCTGCTGCAACCGGAAGTGATCGCCAAGATCACCAACTACGTGCAATACGCAAACGCCGTTCCGTCTGCCGATGCACTGGTCGATAAAGCCATTCTCGACGACCGCCGCATCTACCCGGCTGCCGAACAGATGAACACCTTCTACTCGCTGGAAGCCATGCCGCTGAACATCGACCGCGTGCGCACCCGCATCTGGACCAAGGTGAAGAGCGGCCTGTAAGGGTAGCGACCTATTCGCGGCTCAAGCCGTTCCTACAGATGCGCATTGGCAGGTAGGAGACACTTAAGCCGCGAACAGTTACAACCCAGCAAGCCAAACAACAAAAAGCCCCCGGCAACTTTCGTTGGCGGGGGCTTTTTTAGCTGAGGCTAATTAGACCTTAGCTTTCTTGGCAGCGCGGGTACGCTCGCCTTCGTCGAGGATCTTCTTACGCAGACGGATCGACTTCGGTGTTACTTCGCACAGCTCGTCGTCCTGGATGAACTCCAGAGCCTGCTCCAGGGTGAAGCGGACCGGCGGAACCAGCGCGATGACTTCGTCTTTACCGGAAGCACGCATGTTGTCGAGCTTCTTACCTTTGGTTGGGTTAACGCCCAGGTCGTTATCACGGCTGTTCAGACCAACGATCTGACCGTTGTAGATTTCCTGACCGTGCTCGATGAACAGCTTACCGCGAGCCTGCAGGGTCTCCAGGGAGTAAGTCAGCGCCTTACCGGTTTCGATGGAAACCAGAACGCCGTTCTGACGGCCGGACATTTGGCCAGACTTCATCACGTCGTAACGGTCGAAGATCGAGGTCAGAATGCCTGCACCGTTGGTCAGGGTCAGGAACTGGTTACGGAAACCAATCAGACCACGGGCCGGGATGTTGTATTCAAGACGTACACGGCCTTTGCCATCCGGCGCCATGTTAGTCAGGTCACCTTTACGCAGACCCATTTCTTCCATGACTTTACCCTGCGCTTCTTCAGGGATGTCGATGGTGACGTTCTCGTACGGCTCGTGCTTAACGCCGTTAACTTCACGGATGATTACTTCCGGACGGCCAACGCCCATTTCGAAACCTTCACGACGCATGGTTTCGATCAGTACCGACAGGTGCAGCTCACCACGGCCGGATACTTTGAACTTGTCAGCGCTGTCGCCTTCTTCAACACGCAGGGCCACGTTGTACAGCAGCTCTTTGTCCAGACGCTCTTTGATGTTACGGCTGGTCACGAACTTGCCTTCTTTACCGCAGAATGGCGAATCGTTGACCTGGAAGGTCATGGAAACGGTCGGCTCATCAACGGTCAGCGGAGTCATCGCTTCAACGTGGTTGATGTCGCACAGGGTATCGGAGATGAACAGCTCGTCCATACCGCTCACACACACGATGTCGCCAGCAGACGCTTCTTCAACGTCCACACGGTGCAGACCGTGGTGCCCCATCAGCTTGAGGATACGGCCGTTACGCTTCTTACCATCAACGTCGATGGCCACAACTGGGGTGTTCGGCTTAACAGTACCGCGAGCAATACGGCCAACACCGATTACGCCGAGGAAGCTGTTGTAGTCCAGTGCAGAGATTTGCATCTGGAACGGGCCAGTCACATCAACGTCCGGAGCCGGCACGTGGTCAACGATGGCTTGATACAGCGGAGTCAGGTCTTCGGCCATGTCAGTGTGATCAAGACCGGCGATACCGTTCAGAGCCGAGGCGTAAACAACTTGGAAGTCCAGTTGCTCATCGGTGGCACCGAGGTTATCGAACAGGTCGAAGATTTGGTCCATAACCCAGTCAGGGCGCGCGCCCGGACGGTCGATTTTGTTGATTACAACGATCGGCTTCAGGCCAGCTTCGAACGCTTTTTTGGTTACGAAGCGAGTTTGTGGCATCGGGCCGTCTTGGGCGTCAACTACCAGCAATACGGAGTCAACCATCGACATTACGCGCTCTACTTCACCGCCGAAGTCGGCGTGGCCGGGGGTGTCGACGATGTTGATGCGGTAGTCATTCCACTTGATGGCAGTGTTCTTGGCCAGAATGGTAATGCCGCGCTCTTTTTCCTGATCGTTGCTGTCCATCACGCGCTCGTCGTTGAGCTCGTTACGCTCCAGGGTGCCGGACTGGCGCAGGAGGGCATCAACCAGGGTCGTTTTACCGTGGTCAACGTGGGCAATGATGGCGATGTTACGTAGATTCTCGATCACGTCTGTATCTCTAATCAGAGGATTCGGGTGCCGCTTAGTCTAGGCGACGAATATTGAGGTATTGCGAATAGGTCAGGCGGTGCACCAGCACAGCGACGAAAGGCGGCCTGCATTAACTCAGCAGTCCAGCGTCGCGGCAGCTTTTACGCCGCCTGCATGTCGGGGGGGCGATGGCGAATGCTGCCGCCATTCCACGCCGGAGTTCTATGCCGGACGATAAACGCGCACATTGGCATGCCCCTCGCTCAGCAAATGATGAGCATGCAGGCGGCTCATGACACCTTTGTCGCAATACAGCAGGTACTGGCGGGTGTTATCCAGTTCCTTGAATTTGTTGTTGATCGCGTAGAACGGCACACACTGCACTTCGCTGTCGGCCAACTCCAGCGGATCATCTTCGGCGGCGTCCGGGTGGCGGATATCAATCACCACCTGCCCCGCCAGCGCTTCGCTCACTTCTTCGACCTTAATGTCCTTGCCCAGCTCGTCGATGACTTTGTCGATCGGCAGCAGCGTGGCGCGCTCAAGGGCGCGCTCAAGGATGGCCATGTCGAAATGGGTTTCTTCTTTCTCGATCCGGTAACCACGCGCCTTGGTGGTCGGGTTAACCGAGATCACACCGCAGTATTCCGGCATATGCCGGGCGAAATCGGCGGTCCCAATCTCGGTAGCGGTATCAATAATGTCTTGCTTGTGGCTGGCCAGAAGCGGGCGCAGCACCAGCATGTCGGTGGCCGAGTCGATCACTGAGAGGTTCGGCAGGGTCTGGCTGGATACCTGAGAGATGGCCTCACCGGTCACCAGCGCATCAATGTTCAGGCGCTCGGCCATACGGGTCGCGCCACGCAGCATCATGCGCTTGAGGATAACGCCCATCTGGCTGTCATCGACCTTGGTGAGGATCTCACCCACCACTTCCTCGAACGGCACGCTGATAAAAAGAACGCGGTGCGAGCTGCCGTATTTGTTCCACAGATAGTGCGCCACTTCCATCACGCCCAGCTCGTGAGCGCGGCCACCCAGATTAAAGAAGCAGAAGTGAGTCAGCAGACCACGGCGCATCATTTGATAAGCCGCTACGGTGGAGTCAAAGCCCCCGGACATCAGCACCAGCGTCTGATCCAGCGAACCCAGAGGGTAGCCGCCAATGCCTTCGTGCTGACGGTGAATCACGAACAGGGTCTGATCGCGAATTTCCATACGAACCAGAACTTCCGGCTCTTTAAGGGAGATACCGGCTGCACCACACTGCTGACGCAGTTGACTGCCGACGTAGCGCTCAATGTCCAGCGAACTGAAGTCGTGCTTGCCGGCGCGCTTACAGCGCACGGCGAAAACTTTACCCGGCAGTTGGTCTTCAAAGTGCTGCTTGCACTTAGCGACCACATCATCAAAATCGCCCAGCGGGTACTGATCCACTTGCAGGAAATGCACAATGCCCGGTGTGCAACGCAGGCGCTCGATGATTTCCTGCTGGGCTCTCGGGTCCTCGACTTGGGTGGTGACCACGAGGTTATCCCAGGTGCCACTGACATCCACCTTCGGATCGAGGGCGCGCAGAACCGAACGAATATTCTTCGCCAACTGCCGGATGAACTGCTTGCGCACAGGCCGGCTCTTGATGGTGATTTCGGGGAAGACTTTTACGATCAGTTTCATGAAAACAGTGCGCGCCGGGGACGCCAAAAAATCAGGGGCGCGGATTATAGCGGAAACTGCTCATGATTTGATCAAAAAAGTAACGCACCAAATCTGTGCACCAAGTCAGAGCAACAGATAGAATAGGTGCCCAGTAATAGTGCATTTAAAAGCCCTAAAAAAGTCCACCTCCCGCCTAATGCGTCAAGCCTGCGGGTTTGCGCACGCCCCAAGCACTGGCATGCAATTTGCTCCCTTGTGAGGCAGGGCGCTGCGGTGGACTATTGCCGCCGAGCCAACACGAATTTTAGGGCGAAAAATTAAGCCCGAATCTACCTGGAGAACAGCATGTCGAAGTCGATTCAACTGATTAAAGAACACGACGTGAAGTGGGTTGACCTGCGCTTCACCGACACCAAAGGCAAGCAACACCACGTGACCATGCCCGCACGTGACGCCCTGGACGAAGATTTCTTTGAAGTCGGCAAAATGTTCGACGGCTCCTCCATCCACGGCTGGAAAGGCATCGAAGCTTCCGACATGATCCTGCTGCCGGTCGACGACACCGCTGTGCTGGACCCGTTCACCGAAGAGCCGACCCTGATCCTGGTCTGCGACATCATCGAGCCAAGCACCATGCAAGGCTACGACCGCGACCCACGCTCCATCGCCAAGCGCGCCGAGGAATACCTCAAAACCACCGGCATCGGTGACACCGTATTCGTAGGTCCGGAGCCTGAGTTCTTCATCTTCGACCAGGTAAAATTCAAGTCCGACATCTCCGGCTCCATGTTCAAAATCTACTCTGAACAAGGCTCCTGGATGACCGACCAGGACGTAGAAGGCGGCAACAAAGGCCACCGTCCTGCCGTTAAAGGTGGCTACTTCCCGGTTCCGCCGTGCGACCACGACCACGAAATCCGTACTGCCATGTGTAATGCCATGGAAGAGATGGGCCTGGTTGTAGAAGTTCACCACCACGAAGTGGCCACTGCTGGCCAGAACGAAATCGGCGTGCAGTTCAACACTCTGGTGAAGAAAGCTGACGAAGTTCAGACCCTGAAGTACTGCGTGCACAACGTTGCAGATGCCTACGGCAAAACTGCGACCTTCATGCCGAAGCCTCTGTACGGTGACAACGGTTCGGGCATGCACGTGCACATGTCCATCTCCAAAGATGGCAAGAACACCTTCTCCGGTGAAGGCTATGCCGGTCTGTCTGACACTGCTCTGTACTTCATCGGCGGTATCATCAAGCACGGTAAGGCTCTGAACGGCTTCACCAACCCGGCTACCAACTCCTACAAGCGTCTGGTTCCTGGCTTCGAAGCGCCGGTCATGCTGGCTTACTCTGCCCGCAACCGTTCTGCCTCGATCCGTATCCCATACGTATCCAGCCCGAAAGCACGCCGTATCGAAGCGCGCTTCCCGGACCCGGCTGCTAACCCGTACCTGTGCTTCGCTGCACTGCTGATGGCTGGTCTGGACGGTATCCAGAACAAGATCCACCCTGGCGATGCTGCAGACAAGAACCTGTACGACCTGCCACCAGAAGAAGGCAAGCTGATCCCACAAGTGTGCGGCAGCCTGAAAGAAGCCCTGGAAGAGCTGGACAAGGACCGCGCGTTCCTGACCAAAGGCGGCGTATTCTCCGACGACTTCATCAACGCCTACATCGAGCTGAAGGCTGAAGAAGAAATCAAAGTACGCACCTTCGTACACCCGCTGGAATACGACCTGTACTACAGCGTCTAATCCGCGAGCGACAGAAAGGCCACCTACGGGTGGCCTTTTTTATGGGCGGCATAAGCACAAAAGCAAGCACGCCTGCTGGATCGGACGTGCGGCAGACGCTGGTTTCATTTAGCCAATGAACATTCGCGCCCCGTTCAGACCAGCCCAGATTCCCTCCGGGCCTGATCAATTTCTGCGCGATTTTCGCTTGCCCAATCAATCAGCGCATTCATCGGGTTGAGGAACGAGCGGCCAAGGTCGGTCAGGCAATACTCAACTCTCGGCGGCACTTCGGGGTACAAGGTTCGCTTAACGAAGCCGTCTTGCTCCAGACGCTTGAGGGTACGCGAAAGCATTTGCTTGGAGATATCGCCCACCTCCCGGCCAAGCTCATTAAAGCGCAGCGTTCCCTGCCCCAGCGCCAAAATAACCAGCAAGCTCCACTGATCCCCCAGGCGATCCAACACGCTGCGAATTGGGCAGGGATGTTCGAGGGCTGCTACGTTTTTAACCATTAATTCACCTCTTGGCCGGTAACAAAGGTCATCGCGGCGTGACCTGGTCCCCGCCTGATGACTTCTTGTGGGCATGTGCGGCGAACTGTACCTTCCCCCAAATCCATGGTCTACATAGTAGAGCAGGGATGAATCAGTGACTGGGTCTACCTGTATTGCCATGCAGCACGTACACCCGTAATCCATGAGCCGCTAAGAACAGGAGTTCTTCCATGCCTTTAACCCGACTTATATCTGCCGCCGTTCTGGCCTGCACGTTGCTCAGCACAGGCTTGAGCCATGCGACTGAAACTGCGCGCGACCTAAAACAGGAAGAGGCCAACCGGGCGCTGGTTCTGTCTTTCTATGATCAGTTCTTTAACAAGCACCAAATCGCCGAAGCCGCCAAAGTGCTGACCGACGATTATCGCCAACACAACCCCCACGTACCGGACGGCAAAGCGCCGATGGTGAGTTACTTCACCGAGTTCTTCAAAAGTAATCCCAAGGCGCAGGCAAAGGTGGTGCGCAGCGCCACTGACGGTGATCTGGTTTACCTGCACGTGCACTTCACCAACGGCCCGGACGACCGTGGACAGGCGCTGGTGGATATCTTCCGCGTGGAAAACAACCGCATCACCGAGCACTGGGACGTGATTCAAGACGTGCCTGAAACAGCGGCCAACGACAACACTATGTTCTGACGTCATCAGCGGGCTGGCCCCATCACGCCAGCCCGCCGCCACTCACTCGCCTACGTCAGCAGGGCCTGCCGTTGCAGCCTTAGGACGGGTCAGCTGCACGTTCAGACGCGGCATCGCCAGCTCCAATCCGCGAGCATCCAACTTCTGCCGCAGCAACAGGTTGAACGCACGCTGCACTTCCCATTGCTTGATAGGCGCCGTCTTGAAGCGGAAGCGCAAAATTGCCTGACCGTTATCAAAACTTTCTACACCCTGCATCTCCAGCGGTGACCAGATATTGCGGCTGACAATCCGGTCACTACGCAGCTCACCAGCGACCTCACGCACCAGCGCCAATGCATCATTGATCGGCATGGTGGCAGGCACCGGCCAGCGGAACATGGCATAGCCAAACTGCCGGGAGTAGTTCTTGATGGTCTTAATTTCACTGAACGGCACGGTATGCACCACGCCATCCAGATCACGCAGGCGCACGGTACGGATGGTCAACGCCTCCACCGTGCCGAGGTGACCGCCTACATCCACATAATCATCAATCGACAGTGAGTCTTCGATGATGATGAACAACCCGGTAATCAGATCCGCCACCAACGACTGCGCACCAAAACCGATCGCCAGGCCGATCACACCGGCACCCGCCAACAATGGCGTCACATTCATGCCCATGTTGGCCAAGGCCACAATCAAAGCAATGATGGCGATGGTCACAAAGATCACATTGCGGATCAGCGGCAACATGGTCAGGGCACGGGTACTGGTCCGATTTTTTGCCCCCAACCCCAACACATGCTGGATAGCAGTGTCGGCAAGAATCCACGCCAACCAGGCAAAGATCAGCGTCGTGGCAAAACTCACCACCTTCATGCTGATGGCCGACCCTTCGCCCTCAGCAAAACCAAACAACGACATGCCCCAGACACGCAAGCCAATCTCAAGAAAAACCAGCACCGTGGCGAGGTGAATCAGGGTGTAGAAAAACTTTTTGAGTTGCTCCACATAAGGCGCACTCGGGCGATGCCCGGCCCGAGCGGGGCGGTTATGGGCACGGCGAATCAACCCACTGACCGTCAGCCAAACCACAGCAATAACTGAGGACAACAGCGCTCGACGCAAGGTCGCACTGCTGTCACCAGCCGTCATCACCGTTGCCACCAGAGAGGTTCCAACCAACAGCAGCACCGGGACGTACCAGAGGCTGCCCACAACCTCAAGCAGCTCTTGCACGCCACGCTGCTTCAAGCGGCGCTGCAAGGGCTGATTACGGATCAGATGCGCAATGGGGCGTCGGAACTTAAGGGCAAAAACAGCGGTGAGTGTCGCGGCAAGGATGTTAGCCACCGATGCAATGGAGAGTGACGTGTACTCACCCAATCCTTCGACTACGCGAGCGTCGTGCATCACCTCACCGAGTGTAGCCAAGCTGCCGATCAACCACAGGGGGCGAAACGCTTTACGCCTGAGGATGTTCAATGCAGGCGTCCGATGGGGACCACTGAGCAAGGACAGTGAAATAACACACAACGCCGAGATCAATGTGCCGCACACCAGCACATAGGCCGTGATCATCGCCAGCATGCGCCCCAGCGAACTGGGTAAGACAATGGAAAAATACAGAGTGATGATAAATGCGATCAGCCAGGGGCCGAGTTTGCGCACGGCAAACAGCATCAGGTCGCGGGTCTTGGGATTCTGCGGCAACTCCTGCTCAAGCCCAAAGCGCTGCTGCATACGCCGGGCAATCCAGCGCAAACCAACCGCCACACAGCCCCAGATCAGGATGACAACACAGAAGTCGAGGATCATCTCTGGCCACTGTTGCCATGATGGGGCGCGCTCCTGCAACTCCTCTTGGGTCTTAGTCAGTTTCTTAGACCAAAGCGCCAACGGGCTGTTTTCGCCCTGAAACTGGCGCTCAAAACTGCTAATGGTTTCCCCCAGGAGCCCCAGAACACTGCTGGACTCCTGCTTGTTCTTTTCCGTGACATCTCGCAGCTGTGTGAGCTTTTTCAGTAAATCCGCGCGCTGCTTGTCATTCTCCAACACCTGAATGACTTGATTCAGCGATTGCTCAAGCTGCGCATCCGACACTTTCTGTTCGGACTTATCAGCGCTGCCAGTGAGCCCCGGCAACACCGCCATCGCTGGAGACGCCATGCAAAAGACCATCATCAGCAGAATAAAAAAACGCTGTATTAACTTCACATGCATCCCCTTAAAGCGAAGCTCCATTACCCACATTCTGCCCTTATGACAGCGCCACCCGCCAATCATTACCCACGTACCGACTTGCCAAGTACGACCAGCAATGCAAGGCTTACTGCATTGCACACACCGGAATTGCTGACCATGCGCCTGCTAACCGTGTTTATGTTTTGCGCCCTAGCATTGCCTGCCAGCGCGCAGATTTACAAATACACCGATGACCGTGGCAACACCGTGTTCACTGACCAAGCCCCTGAGGGCCGACAAGCAGAGACCATTGAACTGGCCCCCACCAACACAGTTGAGGCTCAACCTGTGGTGGCACCTCAGCCAGCCAGCGAGCCCGTCACTCAAGAGGCAGCCTATAAGGTACTGCGCCTGACCGACATCCCTACCGATGACGCTCTGCGTGCAAACAACGGCACGTTCAGCGTAGGCGTTGAAATAAGCCCGCGCCTGCGCTCTGGCCATAGTCTGCGCCTGCTGCTGGACGGTAAGCCGTATGGACAGCCAACCAATGTTCCACGCGTGCAACTGACCAACATTGATCGCGGCGAACACAGCTTGTCAGTGCAAGTGCTTAGCGGTCAGGAAATCATTCAACAAAGCGAAACCCGAACGTTTACTGTTCAACGCGTCCACATCAACTCAGCACCCAAGCCTCAGCCCCGTCCCGCCTCCTGAGAACAGATCAACCCATCATGCGTAAACTGCTGTTGTGTAGCGTTATGCTGCTAGCTTTACCGGCCATGGCACAGGTTTATACCTATATAGATGCCGAAGGTAACCGCGTTTTCACCGACAAACCCCGCTCCACCACTGCACAGCCTGTGCAACTGGCACCCAGCAACAGCATGCCCAGCTATGAGCGCCAAACCCCGCAGGTCGCCCCAACCAATGAAGAGGCCCCCAAACTGCGCTACAAGGTACTGCGCATCCTGATCCCATTGCCGGACGCCAACATCCGCGACAACGCAGGCAACCTGATTGTCACCGCAGACAGTGAGCCAGGCCTTTACCCGAATCACCTGTACCGTTTGGTCATGGATGGTAAGCAGGTGGGCAGTGCGCAAAGCAGCCCGGTTTTTGCGCTAGAAAATGTTGACCGGGGCACACACCGCATCGCCATCGAGATCATCGATGAAAAAGAGCGGATTGTAGAGCGCACCCCCAGCCAACCTTTCCACCTGCACCGCATATCCCTGGCGCAAAAGCGCAAAGCTAACCCCTGCAAAATGGATGAGTACGGTGTGCGTCCGGAATGCCCCCTGACAGATAAGCCTCAACCCAAATCTGATATCCCGTTCGTACCTTTCATCTAACGCGCACCAAAATGGTGCGCGTCACGCCTTTATATTCTTATACTGTCCCCGTTATGGGTCACAGCAACGCGCCGAAACCCTCTGAAAGTCGCTACATTGGGCACACCTGTGCAAAACACGCCTCTTTTCGGGGCTTTGGTTTGCTTTTTGCATTTACTGGAGCGGAGCCACACATTTCAGGAGCTGTGAGCAGTGCGCCGTGTTGCGCGACAGCAGTCTGTTCCCAGACCCTGCTCATATGAGGAGTGAAGTTTGCTTGTTTCCAATGCGCAACAAGAACGATCGGGCCACGCCAGACTAGGCCAACCCCCTTACGCCGCAATGCCAACGGGCTGCGACGCAACCTTTGCGGGGGTGAAGCCATGATCATTAACGACTCTCTGCACCGATTACTGCTCGACAACCTAACCACAGCCACACTGCTGCTCAATGCCGGGCTACGCCTTGAATACATGAACCCGGCAGCCGAAATGCTCCTGGCCGTCAGCGGCCAACGCAGCCACGGTCAATTCATCAGCGAGCTGTTTACAGAATCAGAAGAAGCCCTCAACGCACTGCACTTAGCCGTTGAGCAGGCGCACCCGTTCAACAAACGCGAAACAGTGCTGATGACGATCAGCGGGCAACCATTGACCGTGGACTATGCGGTTACGCCAGTACTTAACAAGGGTGAAACCCTGCTACTACTGGAAATTCATCCCCGTGACCGCCTGCTGCGCATCACCAAAGAAGAAGCCCAACTGTCCAAGCAGGAAACTACCAAACTGCTGGTCCGAGGCCTCGCCCATGAGATCAAGAACCCGCTGGGTGGCATCCGTGGCGCAGCCCAACTGCTGGCCCGGGAGCTACCCGAAGACAGCCTGCGCGACTACACCAACGTCATTATCGAAGAGGCCGACCGCCTGCGTAATCTGGTCGACCGTATGCTCGGCTCCAACAAGCTGCCGTCGTTAACCCAGACCAATATCCACGAAGTGCTGGAGCGCGTAAGCAGCCTGATTGAGGCTGAGAGCCAGGGCAGAATCGTTCTGGTGCGCGACTATGACCCGAGTATTCCGGACGTATTGATTGATCGCGAACAGATGATCCAGGCCGTGCTCAACATCGTCCGCAATGCCATGCAGGCCCTGACCGAGAGCGCCGAGGCTACACCAGGGCGCATCACCCTGCGCACCCGCACCATGCGCCAGTTCACCATTGGCCACAATCGCCACCGGCTGGTGGCCAAAATCGAAATTATCGATAACGGCCCCGGCATCCCGCCGGAACTACAAGAAACCATTTTTTACCCCATGGTCAGCGGGCGTGCCGAAGGCACCGGGCTTGGCCTGGCCATCACCCAGAACATCATCAGTCAGCATCAGGGGCTGATCGAATGTGAGAGCCATCCTGGCCACACCGTTTTCTCAGTCTTCCTGCCCCTGGAACAAGGAGTTGCCCCGTCATGAATCACAGTGAAACCGTCTGGATTGTCGATGATGATCGCTCTATCCGCTGGGTTCTGGAAAAAGCCCTGCAACAGGAAGGCATGACCACTCAAAGTTTCGACAGTGCAGACGGTGTACTTAATCGTCTTAGCCGCCAGCAGCCGGACGTCATCATCTCTGATATCCGCATGCCTGGCGCCAGCGGCCTGGATCTGCTGGCCCGCATCCGCGAACTGTATCCCCGCCTCCCCGTTATCATCATGACCGCGCACTCCGACTTGGATAGCGCTGTGGCCTCCTATCAGGGCGGCGCCTTCGAATACCTGCCCAAACCGTTTGATGTGGATGAGGCCGTCTCCTTGGTCAAACGCGCCAACCAACACGCTAAAGAACAACAAAGTTTGGCGGCCCCCATTGAGCAGCCGCGCACGCCAGAAATCATCGGCGAAGCCCCGGCCATGCAGGAGGTGTTCCGCGCCATTGGCCGACTCAGCCACTCCAACATCACCGTACTGATCAACGGCGAGTCCGGCACCGGTAAAGAGCTGGTGGCCCACGCGCTGCACCGCCACAGCCCACGGGCGGCCTCACCGTTTATTGCGCTTAACATGGCCGCGATTCCTAAAGACCTGATGGAATCGGAACTGTTCGGCCACGAAAAAGGCGCGTTCACCGGCGCCGCCAACCAACGACGCGGCCGTTTTGAACAGGCCGACGGCGGCACCCTGTTCCTTGATGAGATCGGCGATATGCCTGCCGACACCCAGACCCGCCTGCTGCGCGTACTGGCTGACGGCGAGTTCTACCGAGTCGGCGGCCACACCCCGGTCAAAGTCGACGTGCGCATCATCGCCGCCACTCACCAAAATCTTGAAAGCCTGGTCCAGGCCGGCAAGTTCCGGGAGGACTTGTTCCACCGGCTCAACGTCATTCGCATTCATATTCCACGTTTGGCCGACCGCCGCGAGGACATTCCAACACTGGCCCGCCACTTCCTCGGTCGCGCCGCAACTGAGCTGGCTGTTGAGCCCAAACTGCTCAAGAGCGAAACAGAGGAATACCTGAGCAACCTGGCCTGGCCAGGCAACGTGCGCCAGCTGGAAAACACCTGCCGGTGGATCACCGTCATGGCATCTGGGCGCGAAGTGCATATTGACGATCTGCCGCCGGAACTGCTCAGCCAGCCACAAGAAAATGCGCCAGTCAGCAACTGGGAGCAGGCCTTGCGTCAGTGGGCCGATCAGTGCCTAGCACGCGGCCAGTCCAACCTGCTCGACAGCGCTGTACCAGCCTTTGAGCGGATCATGATCGAAACCGCGCTCAAGCATACGGCCGGGCGACGCCGTGATGCCGCGGTACTGCTGGGCTGGGGCCGCAACACTCTGACCCGCAAAATCAAAGAACTGGGCATGAATGTGGCCGGTGGCGAGGGTGAGGACGGCGACGACAGCGACGATTAATCCCCCACAGGCGGCGTGCCTGCACGTCGCCTGTCACCCCCGCCTGCAACGACCATCAGCACACCTTATCTCGGCCGCCCTCTCTGCCCTGCGCATAACCCGTCCAAACACAGGTACGCCTGCTCTAATGCCAACTTGGGTGAAATGCCCCATATGGCGCCATAGCAAGGCACAAAGCCTCAGCCTGGTGCACTTAAACGCAAAGACATCTACAAGATAAATCCCAAACCGAAACCTTCAAAATCGCTGAAAGCCAGAAAACACAAGGGCTTCAGAGATTTTCAGAAAGTTGGCACGCCCCCTGCTTATAGACAAGTACTTCCAGTTTTGGGGGCCTTGGTACAGGCAGGCCGGGGAATCCCCTCTTTTATTACTGCGACAGGCTGATCTCCAGCCGCCAGCGACCGTCCGCTTCCTGAGCACGCCATGTGCCTTGCAGCGGACGCGCCGCCACGACTCTCAGCAGCAAATCCCGTCGCTCCCGCTCGATCCTCCAATTCGCCGCATGACCGGCAATCTGCAACTGGCCATTGCGCTCCTTGCCGAAGCTCTCGATTCGCATGATGAAAACACCGCCGGTGCTCGCCACTACAGGCTTAGGCTCTTCATCAAACCACAACGCCAGGCCTTGATCAGTGACGCTGACGTCCCGCAGCCATTGCGGCTCAGGTTGCATAAGCCGCCCCAGCATCAGCCCAACCAGAAACGCGAAAATGCCCAGCGAAGCAATCACCCTCACCCACGGACGAGGCCGTGGCGGCAGATCAGGGGTAGAATAGCCGTCGTCTTCAGGGCTGGAACCGCTCATGTTTCACGTAATCCTTTTTCAACCGGAAATACCGCCGAATACCGGCAACATTATCAGGCTCTGCGCCAATAGCGGCTGCCACCTGCACCTGATCGAACCACTGGGGTTCGAACTAGATGATAAACGCCTGCGTCGCGCCGGGCTGGACTATCACGAATACGCCACGCTGCAACGCCACGCAGACCTGGACAGTTGCCTACACAGCTTAGGGAACCCACGTCTGTTCGCCTTTACCACCAAAGGCAGCCAGCCATTTCATGATGTCAGCTACCAGCCCGGCGATGCTTTCCTGTTCGGCCCGGAAAGCCGTGGTTTGCCCGAGGAAATCCGCAACAGCGTGCCGCCGGAACAGCGGGTGCGCCTGCCCATGCGCGAAGGCTGTCGCAGCCTTAACCTGTCCAATACGGTTGCAGTCGCAGTGTATGAAGCCTGGCGCCAGCAAGGGTTTGCCGAGGCGCAGTGACGCTCAAAGAAATGCTTCGCGGTTGAAACCGCTCCTACAGTATCTGCGGATATCAGCTTTTCGTGGGAACGGCTTTAGCCGTGAATAGGCCATCGCAGCACTCATCATTCTGGCATGTGTGCGCTGCAAGATTGGGCATGGCCCCACAGCAGACCATACCTGCATAAAAAAACGCCCCGAAGGGCGTTTTATCAAGCAGCAATGCAACCCTTAGTGGGCAGTCGCTTCGCCAGCTTGTTGCATACGCTGCAGCTCTTGAGCGTAAAGAGCATCGAAGTTCACCGGGGACAGCATCAGCGCAGGGAACGAACCACGGGTTACCAGGTTGTCCAACGCTTCGCGGGCATACGGGAACAGGATGTTCGGGCAGAACGCACCCAACGTGTGGCTCATGGACGCTGCGTCCAGGCCCTTGATCAGGAAGATACCGGCCTGCTGCACTTCAGCGATAAAGGCAACATCTTCACCGGTTTTAACAGTAACCGAAACGGTCAGCACCACCTCGTAGAAATCACCCTCAAGGGCTTTCTGACGGGTGTTGAGGTCCATCGAAACATTCGGCGCCCACTCCTGACGGAAGATTTCCGGGCTTTTTGGCGCTTCAAAGGACAGGTCGCGCACATAAATACGCTGCAGGGAAAATTGAGCAGCCTGCTCGCCTTGGGCGGCGCCGTTGCTTGCTTGTTCGGTCATTGCTAAGCCTTCCTATGGTTCAGTTCGTTTTAAATGGAATCAGTCAGCCTTTGAGCAGCGCATCCAGCTTGCCTGCGCGCTCCAAGGCATAAAGATCGTCACAACCACCTACGTGGGTTTCACCAATCCAGATCTGTGGCACCGATGTGCGCTGGGCCTTACGAGCCATTTCAGCGCGCACATCCGGCTTGCCGTCGACCCGGATTTCCTCAAACAACACCCCCTTCTGGGTAAGCAGTTGCTTGGCGCGGATACAGTACGGGCACCAGTCGCTCGAATAGATGACAACAGGCTGCATATCACTTAACCAATGGCAGGTTATCGCCACGCCAGCTGGAAATACCACCTGACAGTTTGGCCGCGGTGTAGCCGGCTTTTTTCAGCTCGCGGCAGACAGTACCGGAGTGCTGCCCCATGGCGTCAACCACAATAATGGTTTTCGCCTTGTGCTTCTCCAGCTCAACCATGCGGCTGGCCATTTTGTCGTATGGGATATTCAGAGCATCGACAATGTGCCCGGTCGAGAAGTCTTTTTGCGCACGCACGTCGACAACAATGCCTTGGTCGCTGTTGACCAGCGCGGTCAGCTCGCGAGTGCTCAGGCTGCGGCCACCTTTGCGGGACTCGGTGAAAATCAGCAGCGCCAGCAGAACAACAAACGATCCGCTCAGTACATAGTGGTTAGAGACAAATTCAATCAGGTTGGCAAGCATCGTACGGTTCCGGGACGGTAAAATGTCGGCAAGTATACACAGCCACTCAGGTCGGCCAAAGCCCGCCGACCGTGACCTTTATTCAGCTTGGCCGTAAAATGCCAAGTCTTTTCGCCCCTTTATACACAGCGAGCCTGCGTTATGAGCGTTACGCCAAAACCTCTGGTACTGATGATCCTTGATGGCTTCGGCCACAGCGACAACCCCGAGTCCAATGCCATCATGGCGGCGAACACGCCGAACTACGACCGTTTACGCGCTACCCAGCCCCACGGGCTGATCTCCGGCAGCGGCATGGACGTGGGCCTGCCAGACGGCCAGATGGGCAATTCGGAAGTTGGTCACATGAACCTCGGCGCAGGCCGCGTGGTGTACCAAGACTTTACCCGCGTAACCAAAGCTATCCGTGATGGTGAGTTTTTCACCAACGCTGCGATCACCGAAGCAGTGGATAAGGCCGTAAATGCTGGCAAAGCCGTGCACATTCTTGGCCTTCTGTCGGATGGCGGCGTGCACAGCCACCAGGACCACCTGGTTGCCATGGCAGAGCTGGCCGTTAAACGCGGTGCTGAAAAAATCTACCTGCACGCGTTCCTCGATGGTCGCGACACACCACCACGCAGTGCACAAAGCTCCATCGAGCTGCTCGACGCCACGTTTGCCAAACTCGGTAAAGGCCGCATCGCCAGCTTGATCGGCCGCTACTACGCCATGGACCGCGACAACCGCTGGGACCGTGTAGAGCAAGCCTATAACCTGATCGTCGACGGCAAAGCTGCGTTTACCGCTTCCAGCGCCAGCGAAGGTCTGGCCGCTGCCTACGAACGCGACGAGAGCGATGAATTCGTTAAAGCCACCACCATCGGTGAGGCTGTATCGGTAGAAGACGGCGACGCAGTGGTCTTCATGAACTTCCGCGCAGACCGCGCCCGCGAACTGACCCGCGCCTTTGTGGAAGATGGCTTCCAGGATTTCCAACGTGCTCGCGTACCGCAACTGGCCGGTTTCATCATGCTCACTCAATATGCCGCGAGCATTCAGACCCCAAGCGCATTCAAACCAGAAGCACTGACCAACGTACTGGGCGAGTATCTGGCCAATAACGGCAAAACCCAGCTGCGCATCGCTGAAACCGAAAAATACGCCCACGTCACTTTCTTCTTCTCCGGTGGCCGTGAAGACCCGTTCGCCGGTGAAGAACGCATCCTCATTCCATCACCCAACGTCGCCACCTACGACCTTCAGCCGCAGATGAGCGCCCCGGAAGTGACCGACAAGATTGTCGACGCCATTGAAAACCAGCGTTATGACGTGATCATCGTCAACTACGCCAACGGCGACATGGTCGGCCATACCGGCGTGTTCTCCGCCGCTGTAGCTGCGGTTGAATGCCTCGACACCTGCATCGGCCGCATCGTCGAAGCACTGGATAAAGTCGGCGGCGAAGCACTGATTACCGCTGACCACGGCAACGTTGAGCAAATGGCTGATGAGACCACCGGCCAAGCGCACACCGCACACACCTGCGAGCCGGTTCCGTTCATCTATGTCGGCAAACGTTCCGCCAGCATCCGTGAAGGCGGTGTTCTGGCTGACGTAGCCCCCACCCTGCTGACGCTCATGGGCTTGCCGGTGCCGCCAGAGATGACGGGCACCAGCATCGTTGAGCTACACTAAGGGCATGTTCCGGGGCAGACGCAATGTGTGCCCCGGAACACCAATAATCTGATTACCCCTCACGCCAGCAGCATCTGATCTCTTACACTACTGAAGCCCAGCAACCCGCCTGTATTTTTAGGCATACTACGAAGCTCCACGCCTTAGGTACTGCCAACTCTATGTTCCGCGCCCTAGCCCTGATTCTCCTCGCCCTCGCACTGACGCCTGTCCATGCAGACGATAAAGCTGCGACCCAGAAACAGCTTGAAGCCGCTCGCAGTGATATCACTGAGCTGAAAAAGCTGCTGGAGAAACTGCAGCAAGAGAAATCTGGCGTGCAAAAGGAACTGAAGAAAACCGAAAGCGAGATGGGCCAACTGGAGCGTCAGGTTAAGGATCTGCAGCAGGAGCTGAATAGCAGCGAGAGCGAAATCAAACGCCTCGGTGAAGAGAAAAAAAAACTTGAGGGTGCCCGTATCGAGCAACAACGGCTGATCGGCATCCAGGCCCGGGCTACCTATCAGAGCGGCGGCCGCCAGGAGTACCTGAAGCTGCTCCTTAACCAGCAGAACCCGGAAAAGTTCTCCCGTACCCTGACCTACTATGACTACATCAGCCAGGCGCGCATGGAGCAACTCACGGCCTTTAATGAAACGTTGCGCCAGTTGGCCAACGTCGAAAAAGACATCAGTGATCACCAAGCCAAACTGGTCGAACAGAAAGCCTCTTTAGACAGCCGCCGCGAACAACTCGCCGCCGTACGCAAAGAACGCCAACTGGCACTGGCTAAACTGAACAAAGATTACGCAGCCCGCGACCAGCGCCTTAAAGCCCGCCAGCAAGATCAGGCCAATCTCCAGCGTGTGCTGAAAACCATTGAAGAAACCCTCGCCCGCCAGGCTCGCGAGGCTGAAGAGGCCCGCCAACGCGCCTTGCTAGCCCAACAGACGCAGCCGCGGCGCAGCACCAATACAAACGCCAGTGGTCCATTAGTAAGCTCAGGCGCAACTTATGGCGGCCCGTTCGCCAGCGCCAAGGGTAAGCTGCCTTGGCCGGTTAATGGACGCGTGCTTGCCCGGTACGGCACCGCGCGAGGCGACGACTCCAGAGCCAAATGGGATGGCGTAATGATCGGCGCCTCTGCCGGCACACAGGTACGTGCCATTCATGGCGGTCGCGTCGTCTTTGCAGACTGGCTTCGCGGTGCGGGACTTCTGGTTATTCTGGATCACGGCAATGGCTACCTGAGCCTGTACGGTCATAACCAGAGCCTGCTCAAAGATGCCGGCGAAGTGGTTCAGGCAGGTGAAGCCATTGCCACCGTTGGCAACAGCGGTGGCCAGGATAGTCCGGCACTGTACTTTGCAATTCGTCAGCAGGGCCGTGCCATCGACCCCGCTCAATGGTGTCGCGCACAGGGATAAGTGTTGCGTTAACTGATTCAGGACAGGAGTACGTTCGACATGCTGCATTTGTTCCGCCTCACCACTCTGGCGCTCACTGTTGCCTTACTGGGTAACACAGCCGTCCTGGCTGCTCCTGCCGATGACGCCAACGCTGACAGCAGTGCACCACTGCCTCTGGACGAGCTGCGCACCTTCGCCGAGGTAATGGACCGCATCAAGTCTGCTTACGTCGAACCTGTCAGCGATAAGACGCTGCTGGAAAATGCCATCAAAGGCATGCTCAGCAATCTTGACCCACACTCTGCTTACCTTGAGCCCGACGACTTCCGCGATCTTCAGGAAAGCACCAGTGGCGAGTTCGGCGGTCTGGGTATCGAAATCGGCACCGAAGACGGGTTTATCAAGGTGGTATCGCCCATCGACGACACCCCGGCGTCTGCCGCTGGCATTCAGCCGGGCGACCTGATCATCAAGATTGACGGCCACCCGACCAAAGACATGTCGATGATGCAGGCCGTTGATCTGATGCGCGGCAAGTCCGGCAGCAAGATTGAGTTGACCATTGTGCGTGATGGCGGCAAGCCATTCGATGTATCCCTGACCCGCGCCGTCATTAAAGTTAAAAGCGTGAAGAGCCAGTTCCTTGAGGACGGCTACGGCTATATCCGCATCAGCCAGTTCCAGGTCAACACCGGTGAAGAGGTCGGTAAAGCTCTGGATAAAATGCGCAAAGACTATGGCAAGCGCCTGCGGGGTATTGTCCTCGACTTGCGAAACAACCCAGGTGGGGTGTTGCAAGCGGCCGTTGAGGTCTCTGACCACTTCCTCAAAAAAGGCCTGATCGTTTATACCGAAGGGCGTATTGCCAACTCCGAGCTGCGCTTCAACGCCGATCCAGCTGATGCCAGTGATGGTGCGCCGCTGGTGGTGCTGATCAACGGCGGCAGCGCTTCAGCTTCCGAAATCGTCGCAGGCGCCCTGCAGGATCACAAACGCGGCGTGGTAATGGGCACCGACAGTTTCGGTAAAGGCTCAGTGCAAACGGTGCTGCCGCTGAATAACGACCGCGCCCTGAAGCTCACCACCGCGCTGTACTTCACTCCGAACGGGCGCTCGATTCAGGCCCAAGGCATTGTCCCGGACATTGAGGTCACACGCGCCAAGGTCACCCGTGAACAGGACAGCGTCGGAATCAAAGAAGCCGATCTACAAGGCCACCTGGGCAATGGTAACGGCGGCGCCGATCGTCCAAGCAAAGACAAAACGGCAAAACCGTCCCGCCCGCAAGATGATGATTACCAGCTCAGCCAGGCCCTCAACCTGCTCAAAGGGTTGAACATCACCCGGGGCGATTAATTAGCTCACCGCCCCGTGGGGCGGTTTCACCGCGAAAAAAAGCCCGGCCCTGAGAAATCAGGGCCGGGCTTTTAGTTTGGCCGGGCGGTAATGCTCAGCGCACAACAATCCCACGACTGGCCAGATAGGCTTTGGCTTCCGGCACAGTGTACTCACCGAAGTGGAAGATACTGGCAGCCAGCACTGCATCCGCCTTGCCCTCAATAATGCCCGCGGCCAGGTGCTCCAAGTTGCCAACACCACCGGAAGCAATCACCGGGATACCCACAGCTTCGCTGATAGCACGGGTGACACCGAGGTCGTAGCCGCTTTTAACGCCATCCTGATCCATGCTGGTCAGGAGGATTTCACCGGCGCCCAGGCCTTCCATCTTCTTCGCCCACATCACCGCATCCAACCCCGTTGGCTTGCGACCACCGTGGGTGAAGATTTCCCAGCGCGGCTCTTCGCCCGGACCGGAAACCTTCTTCGCATCGATGGCGACAACAATGCACTGCGAACCAAAGCGGGAAGCGGCCTCACCGACAAACTCCGGAGTGAACACCGCCGCGGTGTTGATCGATACCTTGTCAGCACCGGCATTGAGCAGGTTGCGGATGTCCTGCACGGTACGCACGCCACCGCCCACGGTCAGCGGGATAAACACCTGGCTGGCCATACGCTCGACGGTGTGCAGGGTGGTGTCACGGCCATCAACGCTGGCGGTGATATCGAGGAAGGTAATCTCGTCGGCGCCCTGCTCGTCGTAGCGGCGGGCGATTTCCACCGGGTCACCGGCGTCGCGGATGTTTTCAAACTTCACACCCTTTACGACGCGACCGTTGTCCACATCCAAGCAAGGAATAATGCGTTTAGCCAGCGCCATGAATCAGTCCTCAGCCTTTATAGGAGTCGCAGAAGGCTTGCGCCTCGGCCACATCCAGCGTGCCTTCATAGATAGCACGACCCGTGATAGCACCGATGATGCCAGGCGCCTTGGCGTCCAGCAGCGATTTGATATCGCCCAGGTTGTGAATGCCGCCGGAAGCAATCACCGGGATGCGGCTGGCAGCGGCCAGTGCAGCGGTGGCTTCAACGTTGCAGCCTTGCATCATGCCGTCTTTGGCGATGTCGGTATAAACGATGGCGCTGACGCCGTCGGCTTCAAAGCGCTTGGCCAGATCAATCACCTGCACGGTGCTGACTTCTGCCCAGCCGTCAGTGGCGACAAAGCCATCTTTGGCGTCCAGACCCACAATCACTTTGCCGGGGAAGGCCTTGCACGCTTCGGTGACAAACTCAGGTTCTTTAACCGCCTTGGTGCCGATGATGACGTAGCTAACGCCCGCCTTAACGTAATGCTCGATGGTTTCCAGCGAGCGGATACCGCCGCCGATCTGGATCGGCAGGTTCGGGTAGCGCTTGGCAATGGCAGTCACCACTTCGCCGTTAACCGGCTGGCCTTCGAAGGCGCCGTTGAGGTCGACCAGATGCAGACGGCGGCAGCCACCTTCAACCCATTTGGCAGCCATGCTCACCGGGTCATCAGAGAATACGGTGGAGTCTTCCATGCGGCCCTGACGCAGACGCACGCATGCGCCGTCCTTCAGATCGATAGCGGGGATAATCAGCATCGGTTGAACCTGCTCAAGTCTCGTAAATTCGGAGGGTCAGCTCTTTTCGAGCGCCCAAAGGTCGCTTTCGATGCTCTCAAACCGCTCTTTCAAATGAGCCTGAACATCGTTAATCGCCTGGTTGTAATAAAGCGGTGCCATTTCGCGGGCAAACAGCTCCAGCACTTCAGCGGCCTCGAAGGTGCCCAGCTCAAGCTCAAAGCGATCCGCCATGAATCGCTTGATGGCCAGGCATGCATCCTGTTCCTGCTGTGCAGTCAGGGTCAGGATGGCAGGCTTCGATTTGCTGCGGCTCATTTACCAGCGGCCATCCCAACCGGCGAAGTTCTGCAGCAATTGCAGACCATGGGTGTGGCTTTTTTCCGGGTGGAACTGCACAGCAAAACGCGAGCCTTCAGCCAGCGCGGCGGCAAAGTCTTTACCGTAATGGCCGCGACCAACCACCTGCTGCGGGTTTTGCGCCTCAATGTAGTAGCTGTGCACAAAGTAGAAGCGCGCCTGATCCGGGATGTTGTGCCACAGCGGGTGAGCCACACTCTGCTGAACTTCGTTCCAGCCCATGTGCGGCACCTTCAGGGCAGCACCGTCTTCGACCAGATTCTTGCCGAAGAAGCGCACCTTGCCGGGGAACAAACCGATGCAATCCACACCGTCGTTCTCTTCGCTGTGATCCAGCAGTGCCTGCATGCCCACGCAAATACCAAGGAACGGGCGATCAGCGCTGACTTCACGTACCAGCGCATCAAAACCCAGGCGTTTGATTTCAGCCATGCAGTCACGAATCGCGCCCACACCGGGGAACACCACGCGATCAGCCTCGCGGATCACCGCCGCATCGCTGGTCACCAGCACACGGCCAGCGCCAACATGCTCAAGCGCCTTGGCGACCGAGTGCAGGTTGCCCATGCCATAGTCGATAACAGCAACGGTCTGCATTACAGGCAACCTTTGGTGGACGGCATTTGCCCGGCCATGCGCGGGTCCAGCTCAATGGCCATACGCAGGGCGCGGCCAAAGGCTTTGAACACAGTTTCGATCTGGTGGTGGGTGTTGGTGCCACGCAGGTTGTCGATGTGCAGGGTCACCAGCGCGTGGTTAACGAAGCCCTGGAAGAATTCCTGGAACAGGTCCACATCAAAACCACCCACCGTCGCACGGGTGTACGGCACATTCATTTGCAGGCCCGGACGACCGGAAAAGTCGATGACCACGCGGGACAGCGCTTCATCCAGTGGCACATAGGAATGGCCGTAGCGGGTCATGCCCTTCTTGTCACCGATTGCCTTGGTGAACGCCTGACCCAGCGTAATACCGACGTCTTCCACGGTGTGGTGGTCGTCAATGTGCAGGTCGCCTTTGCACTGGATGTCCAGGTCGATCAGACCATGACGCGCGATCTGATCCAGCATGTGCTCCAGAAAAGGCACGCCGATATCGAACTTGGCTTTGCCAGTTCCATCAAGATTGATCGAGACCTTGACCTGAGTCTCCAGGGTATTGCGCTCGACGAATGCCGTACGTTCGGCCATCACCCGCTCCACAAATTGACCAAGAAAAAGACGGCCATTATAGGCGGGCCGGGCGCTGTACGGCTACCAGCGGTAGCCGTAAGCCGCCTATCGGCACGATAGTCACCCCTGATTGCTAGCGCCCCAAGGGTATTGACCTGCTGAAAGCGGGGTCAGCAGGTCAGATTGCAGCCGTTATTGGAACAGTACGATGGTCTTTTGCAGGGTGATCCACACACCCCACGCCATCGGAACACCAACAGCCAGCCAGGCCAGAATCACCCAAGGCAGGCTGGCGCGATCGGCCGCCCACTCCAGGTTGGCACTGACAGGTGCCGCCTTATCATGGCTCGCACGTTCGGCCGCCAGCTCGGCTTCAGTCATGAAGTACTTAGGCGCAACCGGACGAATCAGCGCGTTGCAAATCAAACCCAGCACCAGCAGACCGGCCAAGATGTACAGAGTGATGTCATAGGCCGCCGCACGCTCAACGCCAATGCTCAGCTGATATTCACGCAGGTAATTCACCAGCACCGGGCCGAGAATCCCTGCCGCCGCCCAAGCAGTCAGCAGGCGACCATGAATGGCACCGACCATTTGCGTGCCGAACAGGTCAGCCAGATAGGCCGGTACCGTGGCGAAACCGCCGCCGTACATGGACAGGATGATGCAGAACGCCAACACGAACAGCGCCAGGCTGCCCCACTGACCGAGCATCGGTACCGACGCATAGAGAGCGAAGCCAAGGCCGAAGAACACGAAGTAAGTGGCTTTGCGGCCGATAAAGTCGGAAATGGACGCCCAGAAGAAGCGGCCACCGATGTTGAACAAGCTCAGCAGCCCGGTGAAGCCTGCCGCCAGCACGGCGATCTCCGCCAGTTGCGCTGCGCTCAGCTCATTGAAGGCCAGGTCATTGCCCAGCAGTTTGCCTGCGAACACTTCCTGCAACAGTGGCGAAGCCATCCCAATGATGCCGATGCCCGCCGATACGTTCAGGCACAGCACCGCCCACACCAGCCAGAATTGCGGGGTTTTCCACGCTTTGCTGACGTGCACATGGCCTTGAGTGATCATGGCGTTATTAGCCTTGCTCGCAGGAGCAGTCCAGCCCGCGGGTTTCCAACCAGTTGGCGGTACGCGGTAACCCAATGCACCCGCCAGCATAAAGACGAAGTAAATCGCCGCCATCACCACAAAGCTCTGCCAAACACCGACGCTATCAGGCCCGGAAAAGTGGTTCATCAGCTCCGCCGCCAGCGGTGCACCAACCATCGCACCACCACCGAAGCCCATGATTGCCATGCCGGTAGCCATGCCACGCTTGTCCGGGAACCACTTGATCAGAGTCGAAACCGGCGAGATATAGCCCAGCCCCAAACCGATACCGCCAATAACACCGGAGCCCACCCACATCAGCCAGATCTGATGGGTGTACACACCCAGGGCAGAAATCAGCAGACCACCACACCAGCAGAATGCGGAAACCAGACCGGCTTTACGCGGCCCGGCCTTCTCCAGCCAGCCACCCCAAATGGCCGCCGAGCATCCAAGAAACACGAAGAACAACGTGTACATCCAACCCAGCATGGAAATCTGCCAGTCACAGTCGCTGGCAAACACTTGCTCGAAGAACCCCATATCCGCCGAGCAAGTGACCGGTGCGTCAATGCCGATGGCTTTCGACAGTGGCAACCAGAACACCGAGAAGCCATAGGCCATACCGATGCACAGGTGGATGGCCAGCGCAGCGGGTGGAACCAACCAGCGGTTAAAGCCGGGGGCAGCGATGATGCGTTCTTTAGACAAAAAAGCAGGCTTCGCTGAAGCGCCATTTAATGCTTGGGCGTCAGTCATGACTCATTCTCTGTTGATAGGTGACAGGCAGGGCCTCAGTCTTGATAGATGCAGTCGATCAATTCATAGATGAGGCGGGCGCGGAGATTACCACTTACGCCTGCGTTTGGGCACTGAACTGAGGGAGTCTGTGCGTATTTCGCCCTATTTATTTACAGACTCCATCAAGGTGCGACAGCACGCTCTCCAAAGTCAGACTGCACCTTCAAGCGGCTGAACCACACTGCACAGCCAAGGCAAACGGCCACAATGCCCAGCGCTACAAATGAACTCCCTGCCGGCAAATAAACGCCCCAGAACACAGCAACGGCAGCCATCACCGACAACCTAAGCAATTCAACCGTGCGATTGATAGCGCCATCAAACAACCTGCCCAAGCAGACACAACCGCTGATGACCAACAGCATCAGCAGCCCTGACCACCAGAGTGCCGACTCTTTGACCTGAGCCAAAAAAATCAGCGTTAACGCATTAATCAGGAGAAACTGAACAAAGGCATACCAACGCAACCCTGTAGGGCAACGACCCGAGAACTTATCTTCCGGCATTTTCGGCCAGACGATGTGCTGCACATCGGCCGGGCGCCAACCCGTGGGCATCCACCACAAACGCAGTTTGTCCCACCAAGAACGCGTAGCCCGCGCATCCGCCCATAACAAACGCCACCAGGAAAATTGCAGACGCAGCGGATCAAACGTGCTCACCGGTGTGGTCACACCAAAGCGCACCGGCTCTGTTTCCACCGCATGGGTGCCAAAGAGGCGATCCCAGATAATGAAAACACCGCCATGGTTCTTGTCGATGTAGCAGTCGTTCTGACCGTGATGAACGCGATGCAGAGACGGTGTAACGATGACCTGTTCCAGCCATCCTAGCTTGCCGATGTGCTGCGAATGCACCCAGAACTGATATACCAGCTGAATCCCTAACAACAGCAGAAAGACCGGCAAAGGAATGCCCAGCAACGCCAGGGGCAAATAGAACGGCCAATCAAAGGCAGTCTGCACCGCACCTTTGCGCAGCGCTGTGGATAAGTTGAAATCCTCACTGGAATGATGGGGCTGGTGCGCGCCCCACAGCACATTAAAGGTATGCATGCTGCGGTGAGACCAGTAGAAGCAAAAGTCCACCGCAAGAAATCCGAGAACCCACAGCCACGGTGAACGGGTGTCCCATTCGAACAGCCGTGCATGCTCATACAGCCAGGCATAAGGAACGATCAGCAGCAGGCGCAGCGGCCCCTCTAACAACACCCGCAACACTCCAGTGTTGATACTGGTAGTCGCGTCGGCCAGGCGATAGGTACGCCGACCACTGCGCTGCTCGTACGCCAGCTCAAGCAGAATCAGCACGACATACATCGGAATAGCCACGATTGCGACGTTCACAGGCACCTCTGGCTTCTTCTTTAAGCCAAGCCTACCCCCGATCCCCTTTTGCTGCGCCAGCCGATTGCGCCAAAACGCCGCACTGAAAGTGCCACCGCAATGGAACCGCGCCCTCCGATCGGCCTCAAAACTAGGAGAACCGTGAGCTGAACCAAAGTGTGCAACACGCCAGCGACACACCTGCAGGACACACTGCTAAATCCACTCACAAATTCATCCCGATAAAGGGCGCTGTAACCGCCCACAAGCCAATGCTGGCGCTATACTGGGCGGCCCATAATGCCGCTGATCTCTGTTCAGCTTCATCACAAGGATTCGCACATGAAAGCGCTCGGCAAAATCCTCGGTCTGATTTTCCTCGGACTCTTGCTGATCATCGTGGCTCTCGGCTTCGCCCTGACTCACCTGTTCGATCCCAACGACTACAAAGATGAAATCCGTCAGTTGGCCCGGGAAAAAGCCAGCGTCGAGCTGACCCTCAATGGCGATATTGGCTGGAGTCTGTTCCCTTGGCTCGGCCTGGAGCTGACCGATGCCAGCGTCGCCAGCCTCGACACCCCTGATCATCCGTTTGCCAACCTGCGTTTGCTGGGTTTGTCCGTGCGCGTGCTGCCACTGCTGCGCAAAGAAGTGCAGATGAGCGACATCCGTATCGACGGCCTCAACCTCGATCTTCAGCGCGACGACAAAGGCAACAGCAACTGGAACAACGTCGGTAAACCGCTGCAAACCGCGCAAAGCCCTGCAACAACCGAATCCAAAACAGCTGAAAGCACACAAACCAGCACCAGCGAAACCACGGATAACAGCGACCAGAATCTGAAACTGGACATCGACAGCCTGATCGTCAACGGTGCCCGCATCAATTACCACGATGCCCAGAAAGGCGACCAGTTCAGCGCAGAAAGCATCCAGATCACCACCGGCGCCATTGCTGAAGGCAGCCCGGTCCCGGTCAAAGTGAGTGCATTCTTTGGCTCGAACAAACCGCTGCTGCGGGCCCGTAGTGAACTTCAAGGTGTGCTGCGCTTTGATCGCGCCCTTAAGCGCTATCAGCTCGAAGACGCCAAACTCTCCGGGGAAATCTCCGGCGACCCATTCAATGGCCAAACCCTGACCTATTCCGCACAAGGCCAACTGCTGGTTGATCAGGCAGCCCAGGTTGCGGAATGGAACGGTTTGAAACTCTCCGCGAACCAGCTGCGCGCCCTCGGCGAACTGAAAGTCCGCGACTTGTCTACAGCACCTAAACTCAGCGGCGGCCTGTCCATTGCGCCACTGAACCTGCGTGAGTTCCTTGCCACCGTCGGGCAAAAACTACCGCCGCTGAATGACGATAAAACCCTGAGCAAGTTCGAACTGACTACCCGCCTCAGTGGCACAGACAAGAGTCTGTCGCTGGATGAACTGAAAGTGACACTGGACGACAGCCACTTCACCGGCGATGTAGGCGTTGCAGACTTTGCCAAACAGGCCCTGCGCGTCAAACTCAAGGGCGACCAGCTTGATCTGGATCGCTACCTGCCAGCCCCCGGCAAAGACGCCAAGAAGGCAGAGACTGCCCGCTCCGCTGAAGTGAAAGAAAGCATCGCCAAAGCAGGCGAAAGCGGCAGCACTCCCCTGCCTAATGCACCGACCGAGCACGCATGGAGCCATGTCGAGATACTCCCAGCCAATACCCTGCGTAAGCTGGATGCTCAGCTGGACGTAAGCCTCGGCCAGCTCACTGTGGACAAACAAACGCTTCACGACGTCATCGTTAAAGCGCAGGCCCAAAACGGCCTGGTGACCCTACAGGATGCTCACGGCAAACTCGGCACCGGCGAAGTAGCCGTCAAAGGCAGCATCAATGCACGTCCAGATGCAGCCTTGCTAGCCCTGCAAGCCAACCTGAAAAACGTGGCAGTTGAACCGTTCCTGAAAAAGCCGGAGCAACCGTCCCCGGTCAAAGGCAATCTCAACCTGACCGCCAACCTGACCACCCAAGGCAACAGTCAGAAGAGCTGGGTCGAAGCCCTTAATGGCACGGCTAACTTCAACCTGAGCAATGGCGTACTGGTCGGTGCCAACCTAGAGCAGCAGTTGTGCCGCGGCATTGCCACGCTCAACCGCAAATCCTTGAGCGGCGAAGCCAGAGGCAAGGACACCCCGTTCGAAACCCTGCAGGGCAGCCTCAACATCCACAACGGCGTTGCGAACAACCCGGACCTTAAAGCCCGTATTCCGGGTCTTTCCGTTGCCGGAAACGGCCTACTGGATGTACGCACCCTCGGCCTCGACTACCAGATCGGCATTACCATCGAAGGCGATCGCCGTGAAATGCCGGATCCGGCCTGCCAGGTCAACCAGCGCTATGTCGGCATTGCCTGGCCGGTACGTTGCCGCGGCCCGCTGGAAATGGGTGGCAAAGCCTGCCGTCTGGATCAGGAAGGTTTGGGCAAAGTCGCCGCCAAACTCGCCGGTAACAAGATCAGCGAGAAGCTTGAAGAAAAACTCGGGGACAAAGTCAGCCCTGAACTGAAAGACGCAATCAAGGGCCTGTTCCGTTAATGACCCCTGAGCAGTTCTCCAGCGCCGTGCTGGCGTGGTACGACCAGCATGGCCGCAAAGATTTACCCTGGCAGCAGAACATCACCCCATACCGCGTCTGGGTGTCCGAGATCATGCTGCAACAGACGCAAGTGAGCACCGTGCTCGGCTACTTCGACCGCTTTATGGCAGCACTGCCCACCGTAAAAGATCTGGCCGAAGCCCCCGAGGACGAAGTGCTGCACCTGTGGACGGGCCTGGGTTACTACACCCGGGCACGCAACCTGCAAAAGACAGCCAAGCTGATCATGTCCGAATACGGCGGAGAGTTTCCTCCTGACGTCGACAAACTCAGCGATCTGCCTGGCATCGGCCACTCCACTGCTGGCGCTATCGCCAGCCTGAGTATGGGCGTACGAGCGCCCATCTTGGATGGCAACGTCAAACGCGTACTGGCCCGTTATGTGGCTCAGGAAGGCTACCCCGGCGAACCTAAAGTGGCGAAGCAACTGTGGGATGTCGCCGAACGCTTCACCCCGCAGCAGCGCGTCAACCACTACACCCAGGCCATGATGGACCTGGGCGCAACCCTCTGTACCCGCAGCAAACCCAGCTGCCTGATCTGCCCACTGCAAAGTGGCTGTAAAGCCCACCTGCTTGGTCTGGAAATCCGTTACCCGATTCCTAAACCACGCAAGGCACTGCCGCAAAAAAGCACCCTGATGCCCATTTTTGCCAACCAGAACGGCGAAGTCCTGCTCTATCGCCGTCCCTCGACAGGTCTTTGGGGCGGCCTTTGGAGCCTGCCAGAGCTGGATGCCCTCGATGCGACCGAGCAACTGGCCAAACAGCACCAGCTAACACTTGGCGAACATCTGCCCCTAAGCGGCCTGACTCACACCTTTAGCCACTTTCAATTGGCCATCGAACCCTGGCTGATCCATGTGGAGGCAATACCGGGGGCCGTGGCCGAGGCCGACTGGCTCTGGTATAACCTCGCCACCCCACCGCGCCTGGGCTTGGCTGCCCCAGTCAAAAAACTACTGAAGCGCGCGGCCGAAGCCCTGGGTTCTGTATGAGCGCTGAACGCTCACACACACGCCTAAAGCCTACTGATTTCAGGAGAGACACATGACCCGCACCGTCCACTGCCGCAAATACCAGAAGGACCTGCCCGGCCTTGATCGTGCCCCTTATCCGGGTGCCAAAGGCGAAGACATCTTCAACAACGTCTCCAAGCAGGCCTGGGATGAGTGGCAAAAGCACCAGACCTTGCTGATCAACGAGCGTCGTCTGAACATGATGAACGCCGACGACCGCAAATTTCTTCAGGCCGAAATGGACAAGTTTCTCAGTGGCGAGGAATACGCCAAAGCTGACGGCTATGTGCCCCCAAGCGAATAACGCCTGACGGGCGTGAAGGATCACCCTCACGCCCCTCGAAAAACCGGCCCCAAAACAGCAAAGAAACCTAAGCGCCCGAAATAATTAAACATTTTTTCAATTCGCGCTTGACGGACCCTCGGAAAACGCGTTTAATGCGCCCCGTTGCCCAGGTAGCTCAGTCGGTAGAGCAGGGGATTGAAAATCCCCGTGTCGGCGGTTCGATTCCGTCCCTGGGCACCAAAATACCGAAACCCTGACCTAGAAAGAGTTCAGGGTTTTTTTTGCCTGCGCATTTTACCACCCGACCACTGGCGGCTTAACCTGTAGCCGCCTGCATATGCTCAACCAGCCACTGCCCCGCCGGCCCCAGCGGTGATCGGCGCGACCAGACCACATCAAGGTCAACATAATGCGGATAACCCTGGGTATTGAGCACCACGAGCCCCGCACCGTACCTGTCGACCAAGTCCACGGGCAGCTCAGCCCAGCCGAAGCCACGCTTGGCAAACTCCATAAGCGTCAGATAATCAGGGGCCGACCAGGCCTGTCCCACTCTGTGCTGCTGCCCAGGCTCATAGGTTTTCAGGCATAACTGCCGTTGTGACTGCAATTGCCGGGGCTGAATATCAGCAAGCTTCGCCAATGGGTGGCTAGCACTCACATAAACATTGAACTGCGCACGGTAAGGCAATCGGACCGTGGCGATATCCGGCGGGTAGCTTGGCTGCGCAGCCAAAATGCCCATGTGGGCATAACCGGCCTGGATCATATAAATCACATCAGCATCCTCAGACGGCCCACAGCGCAGCTCGGTATCAGGAAACACCTGCGCAAAACCGGCTACCACTTCGCCAAACACGGACAAGCTGTAAATATCGCTCATCGCCACAGAAAGCAGCGGCTCAACATTAATCGATAGCCGGCTGGCCAGCGCATCCAACCGCTCACTGGCAGACAAGATCTCCTCTATACGCGCCAGCACCAGGCGCCCGGCGTCATTCAAAACGGGATGACGCGCCGACCTATCAAACAGTTCACAGCCCACATCCGCCTCAAGATTGGCAATAGCAATACTGATGGTGGACTGGCTTTTCTTCAGCTTTCGTGCAGCCGCAGAGAAAGAACCGAGCGCTGCGGCCTCTACAAAAGCAACCAGTGATTCAGGGGAATAGCGCATGTATTGATAAAACCGATGGCATCTATGTGTTCAGTATCGACTCTATCAAAGACTATAGACGGACAGTCACGTCACAGATGGAACAAAGGAGATTCACAATGACTGCCTTAGCATTTTCAGCCAAAGAAAGGATCATTCACGCAGTAGGCTTCGAGCTGCTTCTGATCCTAATCGCCACACCACTAATGGCGTTGGCCCTGGATAAGCCACTACAAGAAGTAGGCACCCTAACTTTGGCCTTATGCGTAATCGCCATGTTCTGGAATATGGTCTACAACGCTCTCGTCGATATTTGCATCAAAACTGAGCGCATTCACTGGAACCTTGGTAGTCGAATCACTCACGCGCTGGTTTTCGAGCTTGGCCTGATCATCACATGCGTGCCACTCGCGGCCTGGCTACTGAACATCAGCTTGTTGCAAGCTTTACTGCTGGACATCGTGTTTCTTGCCCTGATTCTGCCTTACACCGTTGGGTATAACTGGGTCTTTGATCAGATCAAATACACGATGCAAAACTCAAAACGATTGCCTGCAAATGAGCCAGCATGATGCTGCTAGACACTGAAACCGACCCCCATTCAGGCTCTTGAAACGCCTGGCGCCACACACCGGCGCCAGGCCTCTTACGATCTACTTGAGCTGATCAGCGAGCTTGTTACGCCTTACTTTAAGTAATGGATTTAACAGCGGCTTGAATTGGGGATCCTTCGCCAATTTGTAGTCACGTCCCACAAAGTATCCCTTAGCGTTGAGATCGTTCTTTGCGGTATAGAGCAGCCATGCCGTGGTAATCCCGGCAAATTCGTTTTTGGCATTCTCTCTGACAGGGCTGAAGTGGGTCGCATTGTTCGCCGTTGCAAGCCATGCCGGTGCTTTGACAGCAGCCCAATCACTTTGCCACAGCTGCGTCCAGCCAATCGGTAGCACCACCACATCAGCAGCCCCGGTTAAAACCAGCGTAGGAACATTTGAAAGAGATGTTGAGCCTAGCGGACCGGGCTCAATTGGCAGTGAAGCTAACACCTTCAATTCAGGATCAATCAGCCGCAGCGCAGAGTCAGGCAGGGCTGACACCTGAATGGTCGCCCCACCACCAGCGGAGTGCCCAGCTATCACGGTGCGCCCCAAATCTACCTTGCCGTATAAAGGGGAGCTTGGATCTTTGTTTAACTTACTAACCTCCAGCGCTCCCAAAATATGCATTGTAGGCAGCGAGTTAATAAAGTTAGTGGATGAAACAACAATAAAGCCATAGCTGACCCACTGTTCAACCATCCTTGTGTATTGCTCATCGTTGGACAATATACCTCCCACAAAGTCCACCACTGGGAGCTTATCCAAGTCTTTTATATTTTCAGGGTAATAAACACTAACTGAAACAGGGCTACTGAAGCCATACGGAAAAGAGCTACTGCACTTCAAGTCTGGATCAGTTAAAACCAACTTTGCAATTGTACCCACCAGCCCACGGCAATCTGCCCCTACCGCCGTGGTCGAAACCTCATAAGCTCCTGCCTTGTCGGTAAAGGCATACTCATCATTTGCCAACCCGAAAGCCGGCAGCAGCTCAGAAGCGCCAGCCAGAGTTGAAATGGAAATAAGTGCCGCGACACTAGCTAATTGCTTGGTTTTAGATCCCGCCTTAGTGAGAATATTCATATCAGTATCCCTACCTGCGCTGAATTTAGAACTAAAAACTCAAGAAATATGATCACTTCCTAAAGATCAACCTCATCATCTGGCATCTATATTAAGAAGTGCTTACAACGCAGAATTAATACTGCCCAACAAAAGAACAATGAAACAATTACCCACAGTTAAACAATTAAAACAGCCCGAGGATACCTATGAGCATCTTCACGCTATTGAACATATCCACCTAACTAAAAGTTATTTACTTCAAAGAAGGGGCGGGAGTTAATGTTCAGCAACCTATGCCTCTCACCTGTTAGCCTGGCCAGCCCGAACTGAACCACCCACCAGCGGCAGGTACCTTGCTTGTGACCCCTGTAGGTTCACGGTAGAATATGGTCACTTTATGCACTACGCGTGCTCAAAGCGTTCTACAGGTTTTAGAAATTCCTGTGCCGTAGCCCAACGCGTGGTGGCACATTAAAAGACTAAAAAACCCCAGGCGAACATTCCTTGGGGTTTTTTTATTGCCTGAAATATTGCAATAGCAATTCAGTAGCTCAGCCGCCCGGCAGTATTGCCATAGCGCGACAAGCAACTGTAAACAGGCGACACAACATGCACGGTAACGGCTCGTGAACGGCAAACGGCTTGGCGCTTATTGGGACGCTATGCTAGGTTGACCCTCGCCTGGAAGGTCACGTAATGCCTGAGCCCCCGAACAAGAAGAGAGGTACAACCATGGCTGCGGCCACGCCTGCGCTCGAAATTCGCGATTTGCACAAACGCTACGGCGACCTTGAAGTACTCAAGGGCATCTCTCTCACCGCCCGTGACGGCGATGTGATCTCTATCCTCGGCTCTTCCGGCTCCGGCAAGTCCACTTTTCTGCGTTGCATTAACTTGCTTGAGAATCCTCATCAAGGGCAGATCATCATTGCGGGAGAGGAACTGAAGCTGAAGGCCGCCAAGAACGGTGAGCTAGTTGCCGCCGATAATCGTCAAATCAACCGCTTGCGCAGCCAACTGGGTTTTGTCTTCCAGAATTTCAACCTATGGCCACACATGACCGTGCTCGACAACATTATCGAGGCACCACGCCGCGTGCTTGGCCAGAGCAAAGCCGACGCTATTGAGACAGCCGAAGCGCTGCTGGCCAAAGTCGGCATTGCCAATAAGCGCCATGCTTATCCAAACGAATTGTCCGGCGGTCAGCAGCAGCGTGCAGCGATTGCCCGCACACTGGCCATGCAGCCGAAAGTAATCCTGTTCGATGAGCCTACTTCGGCTCTAGACCCGGAGATGGTACAAGAAGTGCTTAATGTGATCCGTGCACTGGCTGAAGAAGGACGCACCATGCTGCTGGTTACTCACGAAATGAGCTTTGCTCGTCAGGTATCCAGCGAAGTGGTATTCCTTCACCAGGGTCTGGTTGAGGAACAGGGCACACCTGAACAGGTGTTCGACAACCCGACTTCAGCACGTTGCAAACAATTTATGTCCAGCAATCAATAAAACGGAGCAATCACTATGCAGAAGTACAAAAAGATCCTGCTGGCTGCTGCAGCCACGTTGGCTTTCGGCACCCAGGCCGTTGCAGCTGACAAGCTGAAGATTGGCACAGAGGGCGCCTACCCTCCTTTCAACCTGATTGATGCAAGCGGCAAAGTTGGCGGCTTCGACGTCGAGATTGGCCAGGCCCTGTGCGCCAAAATGAAAGTTGAGTGCGAAGTCGTGACCTCTGACTGGGACGGCATCATTCCAGCTCTGAACGCCAAGAAATTCGACTTCCTGATCGCCTCCATGTCGATCACCGAAGAGCGTAAAGCTGCAGTCGATTTCACCGAGCCGTACTACACCAACAAACTGCAATTCGTGGCACCAAAAGGCGGCGAGTTCAAAACTGACAAAGACTCCCTGAAAGGTAAAGTGATCGGTGCGCAGCGCGCCACCATCGCCGGTACCTGGCTGGAGGACAATCTGGGCGGCGTGGTTGACGTAAAACTGTATGACACCCAGGAAAACGCTTACCTGGACCTCGCATCAGGCCGCGTTGATGGCATCCTCGCTGACACCTTCGTTCAGTGGGAATGGCTGAAGAGCGACGCTGGCAAGGACTTCGAGTTCAAAGGCGAACCAGTCTTCGACAACGACAAGATCGGTATTGCCGTACGTAAAGGCGACGCTCTGCGCGAGAAGCTGAATGCTGCTCTGGCTGAAATCGTTGCCGACGGTACTTACAAGAAGATCAACGACAAGTACTTCCCGTTCAGCATCTACTAATAAGCTGCCTGCCCTGCACCGCTCGATGTGGCGGTGCAGGCTCTTGAGCATCACATGACTTTCGACCTCTACGGATTCGGCCCGGCACTTGCTGCTGGCACCCTAATGACCATCAAGCTGGCGCTCAGCGCGCTGTGCTTAGGTCTCGTGCTCGGCCTGCTCGGCGCCCTTGCCAAGACTTCTCCGTACAAGCCACTGCGCTGGCTTGGCGGTACCTATTCAACCATCGTGCGCGGCATCCCCGAGCTACTCTGGGTCCTGCTGATCTATTTCGGCACCGTGCAACTGATGCGCAACCTGGCGGACCTGCTCGGCATCGAAAGCCTTGAGCTGAATGCCTTTGCTGCAGGCACCATTGCCCTAGGCATCTGCTTCGGTGCCTACGCCACTGAAGTGTTCCGTGGTGCGATTCTGGCCATCCCTAAAGGCCATCGCGAGGCGGGTCTGGCCTTGGGCCTGTCCAAACCACGCATTTTCATGCGCCTGATCCTCCCGCAAATGTGGCGTATCGCCCTGCCGGGCCTGGGCAACCTGTTTATGATCCTGATGAAAGACACCGCACTGGTTTCAGTCATCGGCCTGGAAGAAATCATGCGCCGCTCCCAGATCGCCGTAACCGCGAGCAAGGAACCGTTCACCTTCTATCTGGTGGCGGCCTTTATTTATCTGGGCCTGACCGTTCTTGCCATGATCGGCATGCATTTCCTTGAAAAACGCGCCAGCCGTGGCTTTATCAGGAGTGCAGCATGAACTGGGAAGTCATCATCAAGTGGTTGCCACGCCTGTCTGAAGGTGCCCTGCTAACCCTGGAACTGGTCGGCATTGCCGTTATCGCGGGCCTTATTCTGGCCATACCGCTGGGCCTGGCTCGCTCGTCCCGTCATTGGTATGTGCGCGCAGTGCCGTACAGCTACATCTTCTTCTTCCGCGGTACGCCGCTGCTGGTTCAGCTGTTCCTCGTGTACTACGGCATGGCGCAGTTCGACGTAGTGCGTAAAAGCGCGCTGTGGCCATATCTGCGTGATCCGTACTGGTGCGCCGTCATCACCATGACGCTGCACACAGCCGCCTACATCGCCGAGATTCTGCGCGGTGCGATTCAGGCTGTGCCTCAGGGCGAGATCGAAGCAGCACGGGCATTGGGCATGTCCCACGCTCAGGCGATGTTCTACATCATCCTGCCGCGTGCTGCTCGCATCGGCCTGCCTGCATACAGCAACGAAGTGATTTTGATGCTCAAGGCCAGCGCACTGGCCAGCACCGTCACCTTGCTGGAGCTGACTGGCATGGCGCGCACCATCATCGCCCGCACCTACCTGCCGGTTGAGATTTTCTTCGCCGCCGGCATGTTCTATCTGGTGATCGCCTTCGTTCTGGTGCAGGCCTTTAAGCTGCTGGAACGCTGGCTGCGCGTTGACGCCTGCCAGGGCCGCTGATTGCATGAGGGGTCACCCTCATGCACAGTCACGCAATGCCTGATCACGACACTCATTCGGTACTCAGTGGCGCTGCTATACAGCAGCGCTTCAGTGCGCTTGATCAGTTCCTCACAGAGCATCAGGCACTGTGGCGCCCAAGGCCGTTCGTCCACCATCCAAATCTCCCATGGGAAAGTCGGCACCCAGAGTTAGGCCACTGGCTTCGCCAGCAGTCGCTGGAGCACGCCGAAGCAGCCCACAATCAACCGCACCTGCTACGCGGCGCGCCCGATCCATTTACGCAACTGGCAGCTCACGCGGCCCGACTCAGCCAGATTGGTGCGCATCCCCATACTGCTGCGATGGCCTACCCCGCTCGCCTGAGCAACGGCGTACCAGGGCGCAAGTGGCAACAGATCGACGCCTTCAGCCGCAGCCTCAGCTTTGCACACGCACCGACACACTGGCTCGACTGGTGTTCTGGCAAAGGCCATCTCGGCCGCTTGCTCGCCCGCGAAGGAGCACGCCTGACCTGCCTTGAGCATGACGCGCAACTCGTCGCCAGCGGCCAGCAGCTCAGCGACAAACTGGCCATTCATGCCCAGCACATTCAACAAGATGTACTCGCTTCCAACGCCGCCTCACGGCTCAGCGCAGAACACACACCAGTTGCCCTGCACGCATGCGGCGAACTGCATACCCGCCTGCTACAGCTGGCCAGTGAGTCCCGCTGCCAGCAACTGGCCGTAGCACCCTGCTGCTACAACCGCATCAGCACACCGCTCTACCAAGCGCTTTCACAGCCGGCTCAGCAATCCGCTTTGGTTCTGGATATCGACGACCTAGGCCTGCCGCTAAGCGAAACCGTCACCGCCGGTGCACGGGTCAGACGCCAGCGGGATCAGTCCATGGCTTGGCGCTTGGGATTCGACCTTTTGCAGAGGAAGATACGCGGAAAAAACGAGTATTTATCCACACCCTCACTGCCACTGTCGTACTTGGATAAGTCTTTTGAGGACTTCTGCAAATCCCTTGCGCAATTGAAAAATCTGCCGCCCCTCAGTCAGCAGAACTGGCCCGAACTTGAGCGACTAGGCTGGCAGCGCCTGGCCGAAGTTCGCAACCTTGAGCTGGTGCGCAATTTGTTCCGCAGGCCCCTAGAACTCTGGCTTTTGCTAGATAGAGCGCTATACCTGAGTGAGCAAGGCTATGGGGTAAAACTAGGTACGTTTTGCAGTTACACGGAGAGCCCGAGAAACCTACTAATGATAGCCGAACGCCATAACAACCACGCCCATTAATCTGTGGATAACTCTGTTGACAGAATCTTAACAATGCCACGGTTAAGGGCATGAAAAGCTCTTATGCCACAACCACAACAGAATGTAAGCATTCGATATTTCCATGCCCTTCAGACACTTAGCTGATCTCCGTTAAATTCATCACAAAACTCCCCACTCCAACCACCCTTCATCGCCTCATGTGTATAAGCATCTGAATCAATTTAAAAATTTCTTCAAAATCACCTCTTAAACGTCTTTACTCGGCCAACCAAATAGATATAATGCCGACCCACAGATGCCGGTATAGCTCAGCTGGTAGAGCAACTGACTTGTAATCAGTAGGTCCCGAGTTCGATTCTTGGTGCCGGCACCACAAATTTAAAGGCTCACCGAAAGGTGAGCCTTTTTTGTTTGCGCAGAAAAACTCTTAGGCTTAAGCACTCCGCTATTTAACAACCGAACGCCAGAGTAAAATTTGCTTTGTCAGTATCGGCCCCCTCAACAAGCCAGGAGTCAAACGAGACGACTCCAGGGCGAACTCGTTGAGGCGTAGTTCTTCCTCCCCCCTTACTAAAAATGCAGAAGGCAGGCCTGAAGTGTCTCAGAGCCTGCCTTCTTTGCATTACGTGAACTCGCATTCACCTATTGATGAAAACTTCCAATAAGATCAATGAAGCTGGGACGGAGCCTCAGCCTGCGGCTTGTTCTTGAGGAAGTGATCAAACAATTGGTTGGCATTGCCCAACGACATGAGATGAGCATAGATCCAGCCAAGGAAGCCGCGCTTGTGCAGATCAAGAATCTGTTCGTCGCTAAGCTCTGCAAAACGAGCCTCATCCACAGCATGAAAGTCGCGCAGTAGGAAGCTTTCGCCGCTCGTGTGAGTCAGTTGCAAGGTGCGCGGAACGAGCAGCTCTAGGTCGTTCAACGCTTTGACCAACTCGCGAGTACGCTCCATTTCATGGGTGAAATTCTGCAGGAACTGAATCATCTCATTGAGGTATTCGGTGTTTTCACCTTCACTGCTGAATAGCTCGCGGCCTTCTTCATGGTTCCAGCCGGCGTAGGCTTCATCGAAGCACACGGTGAAGTTGTCGGAGTCATCCTGAGCCAGCACGAACGGGTAACGACGGACAAACGCCGGCACGTAGGTGTTGGCTTGCCACTGCCCGGCTTCGTCCAAATAGCTGTTCTGGCCTTCAACCATGCCCAGCAGGGCAATTGGCATTAGTTGCTCGCCTTCACCGATAAAGACGATCGGGTAATGGCGCGCCGCCTGGAAGAACTCCAGACCAGCCAAAGGAACAAGGTGGGTGCCCGCAGCAAATGAGCAGTCAGCGGCCGGCTTAATTTTCAGGCTTTTGTGCTCGTCACGGTTCAGAGCCTTGATTTCTTTGTACAGCAACATGGTGGTCATTACGTCTTTCTTCCTAATTCATTGTTATCGAATGATCAATTGCGCCAGCAACTGCCCACTGTCTTGATCAGGTGTCACATCTTCCAAGGTGTTCGCCGCAACCACGCTCAGACTGACGCGGCGCCCCCAGTTGAAATTAAGTCCTATGCCGACACTCATCAGGTCAACATCGGACGTGCCCAGCTCCATCGCGCGACCGTAGTCAAAGAATACGAAGGGCTGCAGCATTTCGTTGTATCGCCAGTAGCCTTCAGCGTTAATCGTCACGCCCTGAGGCGAGGCAATCACCCCAGACTCATAGCCACGAACGCTGCTGATACCACCGAACTGGTACAAAAGCGCAGACGGCAGACTCTCACTATCTGTGGCAAATTGCCAAGACAGTCGTCCCACCAACTGATAATCCTCTTTAACCTCGCGGCTCAGGTAACCCATGCCGTTGAGCAACTGATAACTATCGCCTTCGCCATTGATGGCATTGTCCACTGATGCTTGGCGCAGACGCTGCTCATAGCGGCCGTACCAAGGCCCATCGCGGTACTCAAACTGGCCCTTGAGCACCACTTCATCCACATCTACTTCACTCAGCGGCACGCCAGCGATAGTCGACTCAGAGGTCTGATGGCTGTAGCCAATACCGCCCAGCAGCGTCCAGTGATTATCCACCCACCACGGCTGGTCATAACCGATACCGTAGGTAGTGGAGTCACCTTCGATATCCATGGTTGAGAAAGGTCCCTTCTCAACCGACATGGTGTTAGTGCCGGCCTCTACATAGGCCACACCGTTGTAACGGTTAACCGGACGACTGTAGCGCAGGCTTCCGTATTCCGAACCAGAGGTAGCAACTACTATGGCATTGAGCGCATCTGCCACCCCAGTAGGTGAAAACCAGGTCAGGCTACCGCCATACTGCTCGCGGCCAGTGCTTTCACTGCCGTAGTTGTTGAAGAACAGCGACCACTGTAGCGGATCAGGCTCGAATGCCTGAAGATCGACTCGAGTGCTACCAAATGCCTCTCCAGGTGCCAGGCCGGCGCTAACCTGCGGTCCTGGGGTTGTGCTGTTGAAGCGTGAGATGGCTGCCACCAGCGCGGCGCTGTCCAGGGTTTCACCTGGCGTGATGCCAAGACGATCGCGGTAGAATGACTCGTCCACATGCTGGGGCGCATCCTGCCAGCTCACGCCGTCCACCTTGGCTTCGATCAGTACAATACTGAGCACACCATTGCTGACGTTCTGCGGCGGTACCACAGCGCGAGCCGTCAGTTGCCCAGCCTGTTCATAGATCGCATTGATCTTGCTCAGCAGCTCATTGATGTCTTTGAAGCTGATCTCACGCCCCACATAGTCAGCAGCCATCGCCTCTAACCGCGACTTTTCGATGAACACCGACGGGTTGAAGTGGATGCCCTTGAGCTCAAAGCGCTCGTCCGCTGAAGGTAGTTCCTGCGAAGGCGAAGCTTCACCTTGTAGGGCCGGCACTTCAATGCGCCGGGCACGCTCCTCAATCTCTTGCTGACGCTGGATAAGCTCCTGCTGGTTACGTTGCAGATTCGGATCAATTTGCCCCGGAATACCCGCTGGGATTGGTGTAGCAGCCTGCACTTCGGCTGCTACCAACAGCGCAAGTACACTTACCCCTGCCAGACGACCCATGATCAAATTTCCCACTTGCTTACCTCTTCACTGGTCGAAGGCTTTTCAGGCATGTTCAGGTTGATACGCATACTGGCTGGCTGCTGCTGCCAGTTAGCAACCCAGCCACCACCTGGTACACGCAGCGCTGCAGCACTGAGTAACGAGGCCAAGCGAGCCATCAGGTACTCGCGCGAAACAAACTGCTCGCTATAACGGGCAGCAGTCATACCCTGATAGAGCAGACCGCTATTACCCTCATGATCCTCCATAAAGTTAGGCAGCAGCACCTGATGGGTGAACGCACGGTGCAGTACATAGGCATTGGTGGTGCTGGTCAGCTGGTTCTGGGAGAAGCTGAAGGCACCGTCCGGTTCATACAGTTGAACATCTGCACCGTTCAGATAAGCCGGCCCGGCGTTATTCATCAGCACCACCGCCTGCGACGTTTGCAGACGCATGCGCTGCACGCCCTGAGCATCCAGGATTTCCAGCTGATCGCCACCGGTCTGCAACTGGATATCAGTCGCGTGCAAATAAGGAATCAGCACTTGGTTGGCCTGCAGACCGAGGACCAGACGATCAGCAATGCTGTTGGCGCTACCGGTGATGTTCAGGTTCAACTGACCGGCACCAGTATGCTGGCCGTACAGTTCGATATCTTGTGCATGTAGGTCAAGGCTCTGACCGATACCGGCATTACCCACACGAATCAGACGACCAGACCACAAGCTAATGCTCGGAGCACGGATCTCATCAATGAGGATACTGGCATCGCTGGCCACGCCGTCACGCCAGCCGGCCCGGACGGTAACTGCCTGATCAGAGGCCAGCTCAGTACCTCGGGTATCCAGCAGGCTGTCGAGCATTACTTGACCGGTTGCAAGTAAACGCTCGAAGAAGATCTCGTCGTCCGCGTACCAGTTTTGCGCCCCGCCGCTGCGGCTGTTATTGACGCGGATGGCACCACGGGCCAGAAGATCAACGTCTGCGCTGGCGCTCAGATCACCGAGGCTCAGATTAAGGCCGTTGGCGGAAATACGGCCGTTGGCGGCACTGATAACCGGTGCACTGATATCGCCGGAGGCATTCAGCAGCACATTACCGAGGGTAGCTGCACCACCAAACAGGCCGCTGGACTGAATGCCCGTGCCCACGTTGATGTCGCCACCACGGGCAGTAAGGCTTACCGTACCGCCTGCCTGCAGTTGAGTCAGGTTAATGTCCTGTGCCGCCTGCCAGCTCTGATCGCCACCGCTGCGGCTGGTGCCGACGCGGATCAGACCCGCTGCCTGCAAGCCAACATTAGCGCTGGCGGACAGATCATCCAGACTCAGGTTCTGACCGTTAGCGCTGATCTGACCATTAGCGGTGGTGATCGTCGGCACACGGATGTCACCCGTAGCGGTAAGCTGCACATCACTATTAACCGAGTTACCGCGGAAGCTCCCGGTAGAGTTGATGCCAGTTCCGATGGTGATGTTGCCGTTGCGTGCGTTGATGCTTACCGCACCGCCGGCCTGTACACCCTCGGTGAGATTCACCCCGGCACCAGAGTTGACCACGACATTGCGACCGGCCTGGATGCCTTGCAGGTCAACCATCCCCCCCACGTTGAACGTTAGATCACGGCCAGCCTCAGCAATACCAGTGATATTGAGGTCACCACCAAGCCCCACGTTTAGGTCATTGCCCGCACGCAATGTATATGTGCCACCAAACTCAACGTTATCGATGGTTAGCGTGCCGTCTCCGATGATGCTCACGGAACCATCAGCATCCACTTTAAGACCGGTGATGTTGCCGTGGCCTTGCTGAGCATTGCCGGTGGCTTGTAGGAATACATCACCCAGCCAGCTCTGAACCCGCCCGAAGGTCACATTACGGCCAAAGATTTCCAGCAGCCCATTGGCCTCGGCGTTACCGCCTAGCACATCGCCGTCCGCACGAATCAGCAGGTTAGCGCCGGAACTCAGGTGTGTCGGCACCAGCACATTTGGCGTGCTCGGGTTAGCCAGTGGGCCAAAGTGGATATTAGCCAGCGAGCCAGCTGCGGTGGTCAGCTCCATATTGCCGCCACTGATGCCAGTGCCGATGCGCAGAGCATTTGCAGTGGTATGAATATTCAGCGTGGTCGCAGCGCTGACGTTGCCCAACTGAGCACCACCGGCTTTAACCTGCACGCGCTTGGTAGCGCTGTGCAGTTCATCCGCACTGAACGCCCCACTGACATCAACCAGGACATCGCCCTGCGCGGTATTGGCTGTGCCCAACGCTAAGTTGGCACCAGACAGATCAAGGTCAAGCTGGGCACTGAGTGTGTCAATACTGACGTTGCCACTACCATCCAGCTCAACTTTATCGGTACGGCTGGTAACTGAGTCTAGGGCTACATTTCCGGCGCTGGTCAGGAATTGTCCAAGTGCACTGGTTAGAGACCCGCCCAGGGTGCCATTGAGCAACATAAGGTACAGCGCACCCTGGCTACTGGTGATGTCCACTTCGCGCCCAGCAACCCCGACCTTCCATGTTTGACTACCGATATCACCATGGCTAAGCAGGGTCAGGAGGTTGCCCGCTTTCCAGCTTTGGCCAGCCGCATTGGCACTCAACAGCCGGGCCTGAATATCAATATTGCCTGAGGTGTTATTAGCAAACACATTGCCCAGTGTGGCTGTGTCAGCTACACGAGCAAAAATACCATTGGCAGTTGTCAGGTTAGTGCCAGAAGCCATCGTCCACTGGTTGCTCAGCGCCAGCGCTAGGCTGCCCAACGACCAGTTGGCGTATTGCAGCAGGTCGCGAGTCTGGGCGATATCGAGCAGACCATCGACCGAAACCGCGCCAAAGTTGAGTGTACCGGCAGCACTGGCTGCACCTTGCAAACCGCCCAGATAAGCATTGCCATCGATATCCAGAACAATCTGCTGCCCCAGACCAGAGGTGCCCAGTTGGACGCGATCAGTGAACGTTCCAACGTTGCCACTGACCGTCAGATTGATGTTGCCACCCAGCAGGTTTTCACCCATCTGGCTAGAAGAGTACAAGTTACCGCCCACGACCTTCAGGTTAAGCCCGTTAAGACCAATTAGGCGCTGGATGTTCAGATCACCGTGCGCAGTCAGGTTAAGGGTCTGAGCACGAGCTGTCAGGTCACCTTTCACCTCAATGTTAAGCGAGCCCTTGCCGCCAATTGCGCCAGAAGAAGCCTCCAGCAACACATCGTTGCCTTTAAGCACAATATTCTGGCCGTTGGCGCTTTCGATGCTGCCGTTGGTTTTAATGTGAATGGTGTCGCCCTTCACGTTGTACAGGTTCAGGTCGCGCTCACCACCGAGGAACACGTCACCAACCGCAGTAACCGAGAGGTTGCCCCTTGCCGCCAAGTTGATGTCGTCACGCTGAACAATACGCAGTTTGGTCTTGTCATTCGGATCATCAAAGTACACATCATCATGTTCAGCCGCCGCCAGCGCTGCCAATTGTGCGGTGGTCAGATTCTCAATACCGACACTCAGATCGACCAGCACATCTGCATCCAGAACCCGACCGATACGGTTGGCTTCGAGGGTAACGTTGTTACCTTCGATATTGAGCTCTTCAACCTTGACCTGAGTGTTGGTGCCACGGTTGAGCAGGGCAGAAGAGATCGAGAACTGCAACTGCTCCGGTGTCCAGCTGGCTGTACTTTCCAGCATGGCGGATTCCGTTGCGCTGAGCTGGTACTTAAAGCTTGCGTCATAGCCTGTACCCATGCCGAAGCGGTCGTGCAACGCATTGTATTCAGCTGCGCGACGCAACTGCTCCTGATCAACCTGCGCATCAGTCCAACCCATCTCCTTAAGCTGGGCAATCTGTGAGGCTGAGAGCAGGGCCTGACTTTCATCAAAGACCTGAACCAAACCATTGGCGCCGGTACGCATCTGCCAGTAACGCTCGTAGCTGCGCTGGCCGGCATCAATCAGGATTTGTTTCTGTTCGGCCAAAGCCGCCTCAGCAGCCGTACCGGTCAATGCCATGTCACTCCACAGCGCCTGCAGTTGCTCCAGCGTGCGGGTGTCGTAAGTCAGGGTCGAGTTGGCATCAATCAGATCACCGGCAGCCACTTTCAGGTGGATATCGCCACCGGCGATAACGCGGTTAACCGCCAGATCACCGCTGGTTTCATTGAGGAAGATGCCGCCGGAAGCGCCAGCAGTCAGGGCAGCCACGCCAGACATAGCACCGCTGGCATAACCGCTGTCGATATTCAGCAGTTTGTTGCTGGCGCCAATGCTGCCGTAAGCGGATTGCAGGTTGATCGAGTAACCCTTGACAGTTGTTCCGTTGGCAGCAGTGATATTACCCAGCGCACTCAGGCTGATATTGCCGCGCCCGGACTCCAGTTTCGCCAGATTCACGTTACCGATAGCCGAAAGGTTCAAATCACCCACGGTGGTGCTAGCGGACAGGTTATTGCCCACTTGTACACTCACGGCCTTGCCATCGCTTCCAATGCCGGTAGCAGCCTTAAGATTCAAATCCTTGGCCGAAATCACCAAGTGATCAGCGTTCTGCAACAGACTGCCGCCGCTGGTGATATTAACGGTACCTGTTGGGTTCAGAATGGAGCCCAGCAGGGTGACCTCAGTGTTGGACGTAACATTGACTAGGCCTGTGTCACTGCCGATAAAGCTGATATTGATCGGCCTGTCAGCACGCACCTCGTGGCGATTGATAATCCGCTCACCCTGCACAGTGGTTTCTTCCAGCCAGCTGCGCTTCTCGTGGCACCACAGGAACCATGCCTCACAGGTGGTCCAGGTGCTGGTTTCCACATTAGGCGTACCGTCATTGTAGGTCGTACTGGTCTCGGCAATCTGACCCGGAGTACCCCAATAACCGCTGGACATGTAATCAGCACCGTCAATCGGCACCTTAACCGGGTCCGTGTAGACGTCACGAGACCACAGCGTGCCATCACCACTAGGGAACAAGCCCCAGACCTTATCTTTGTACCAGGTTTCGACAGTCGTGGTGGTTTGCTTCTGGCCAGTCAGCCATACGTAGCCACGCCCAGCAACCGGGTTGAAGGTGGTATCGCGGCCAGTCGTAACGTAGGTTTTTGCGGCGGTATCGATATCCTGGCTGTAGCCTTGACGCATGTTCACCACATAGCTATTGCGGCCAGCATCAAAGTCACGGGTGTAGACGGTCGACCAAACCACCTGCTTGCCGCTGACCGTGCGGACATCGTTCAGACGCAAGGTGCCGTGGGTTTTCATGCCCAGGTCAAGGGTATTGAGGTTCAGCTTGTAGCCGCTGTTATTGACAATCTCTACCTGAGAGAAACCATCCAGCACTTTAAGCTGGCCGTTGCCAGTGCTCATGATGTGGCCGCTGAGCTCCATGTAGCCGCCAGCCACCTCAACACTGTCCATAACCAGACTTTCAGTCAGGTAGTCATAGCTGTAACCGAGGATGCCGTTTCGCACGTCACTGCTCACCAGCTGCAGGTAGCGCTTGCCGGTGGCCTTATATGTCTTGCGACCTTGGTCGATCCGGGCCGCGAGATCCGTGCCTATCGTGGTTTTCCAACTGGCAGCGCCACTCTGGATTGTGCCGTTGATATTCAGATGCTGGGCGCTAATCACAACGTTATTAGCCGCCACAGTGGACTTAGTGGGTTGGCTCAACGTAGTACCGGTGCTACCCGCCGGATCCCCGCCAACATGGTAGAACGGCGAATCGGAGTTCAGCACAAAATCCCGACCAGAGCTGATTTCGACCGTTTTGCCACGTATATCTGCGTTGGAATAGATGCTGCCGTAGGCCGCCGTGACACTCACCAGCCCGCGCTGGTTGAACAGCCTGCCGTTGATGTAGATATCCGGTGCCGGTGCGCGCATACCATCAGCACCCACCACCCCTGTTGCAGGGTTATAGGTGTTGATCACACTAATCACAGGCTCCGCAGAACTGGCGGATAACTGCAGGTTAAACGCTGCCCCAGTCTGACGGTTAGCCGCATTGATTTGAGCAAGGCTGGTCATCGCGGTGTTGTTAAACAGCAGCTGCCCGCCTTCGTGGTAGGGAATCTCCAGACCGCGGATATCAAGGAACGCCGAACTGTTGTTGACCACTTTGATAGAGGCATCGCCAGGCGCGCGGAGCTTGCCACTGCCTACCAGGGAATCAGCCACAACCCTTACATTACCGGGCTTGGCCAGTAATTGATCGAGCTGGAAGATGTAGATTTTGTGGTCTTTCGCTATAGAGCCTGTGCCATTTCCGCCCATTTCCTGATACAGCCGATTCAACGTCACCTGCAACAGATTGCGCTCGGCTTCCATGGCCGTTTTCTCGATGGGAGAAATGCCATAGTTGGTCAGGTTCTTGTTGATCTGCTCAATACGTGCAGTGATGAACTGTGAGTAAGTACCCTCGGTCAGGCGATAGGTGATTTTGTCATCACTGGTGGTGACACTCGGCCGTACTACAAGCTTGTCAGTTTTGCTCAGGTTCAACTGAGCCAGCTCTTGCAGAGTCTTTTCCTGACCGTTGACCCAATAGGTCAGGCCATTGATGGTCACAAAGCGGTTATTCAAATAACCGGAATTGATGTTGCCATTGAGCGTAGCGACTGCCGTGTGAACGTTAACGCTGGAGCCACCTGTGCGCTCCACCGCCAGGCCAACAGCATTCAACGCTTCGGTGTAAAGGTCTTTGGCCACACCTTTACCAGTCAGATTGCCGTAACCCTTATCCGCGTGAACATACACGTCCCCCACGCTGTTGACGTTAGCACCGGCGGCCACCGTAATCTGCGCGTTACGTTGATAGCGGGCATCCGCGCCCGGATCATTAGTGACCGGGAAGGCAGTGTTGTTCCACAAGTCAGTGATCGCTACCAGTCTTGCCTGGTTCGAGCCACCAGCCAAATCCTGGCCGGCATACAGTTTTACATCGCCATAGCCCAGCAGAGTGCTGCCGGCTTTAACGTTGACATCATAGTTGGCCACCACACGTGCCAGCGTCTGGCCCATGGCTGCACCGGCCAGCCCCCAGGTTTTCCCTGCACTGTGGGTGTCAATATCGTATTTGCCGCTGGCGCTGATAATGATGTCACCAATGCTCTCTAACTGCGCATTAGTCTCGATATCCACAACTGCGCTGGCGCGGGTGACATCGACCTTGGAGTCCGCTTTAGCAATGGCAATAGCACCGCCGCTGTCGAGCTTAACGCGGTCACGGGCGAATACGTCATTGAAAGCCGAAACTTTAAGGTGCTGTGGCTCACGGAAGTCCCCAGACAGGTCCACAATCGCGCCGCTACCTACACGGCTCAGTGTATTCATGCTGATCGTTGACTCGCTCAAAGCAGCTGCCGCATTCAGCACACCACCGGAGCCCGATTTAACGTTGTAATCAGTACTCGCTGCTTTAACTACTTTACTCGTCGCACTCTGCTCATATGCCTCAGTCAGAATCTTCGAGTTAGCCAGCAACAGGCTCTCGGTGGTCAGGGTGACTTTATTCTTAGCATGAGCACCACTGGCCCCAATAAGCGAGGCGTTGATGCTGTCAACAAAGGCATTGAAGTTAGAGGTGTGCAGAGCGCTGAGATCAACGCCGGCAAAACGGGCGATGGTGTCGCTGCCGGCACCGACTGCAAAAAGTTGCGCGCGGGTTGTACCGTCATCACGGGTATTGGCAATCGACGCCGCCCCGCTGACCAGGCCGCCCTGACCTGACTGAGAACGCGCTTCGTTATCCACCGTGGAGGTAGCTGAAACGTTCAGGAGTTTAATGTTGCCATCAAACACACCATTGATCAGAGCCTGAGTGGTGGTGGTGGACAGGGCTTCAGCAACGTGAGCCCCCACAGTCAGCAGGCCGCCAGCATACCCTGTGGTTTTCGCACGCTGATGCACTTCACTGGCAGCGCGCAACGCCCAATCACCACCGGTGCCGACAAAACGGGTGGTGTTGGTGCTTTCAACCAGGCTGCTGCTTTCGTTAACCGCACGGGCAACCACCGCATTGGCGGAAATACCAATACCACCGGAGACCCCCAGCGCATCAACCAATGCACTGCTCGCGCCATCTTGACGCCCAACATGGGCAAAGATGTCAGCGCTCTTGGCAGTCAACACCGCAGCGCTACCTAGGCTGACTTTTGCCGTGGCTTTAGCCAACGCATCCGCTACCGTTGCACCCGCTGACAAATAGCCGCCCAAAGCAATACCCAAGCTGCTGGCCTTCACTTTCGGACTGGCTGTAGCCGTCAGGCTCAATGCATTTGCCGCGTTGAGTACCGCATTTTGGCCAACGTCGATAATGGCAGTGCTCTTATCACGGGCGAGCAAAATGCTGGCATTCACACCGGCGCCCAGGCCACCTGCTGCACCACGCCCTATCAGCTCAACCGGGCCCTGCGAGGTGGCATCCAGCTGCAGATTACCGCCTGATTTAAGCTGAGTGCCGGCCCCAACACTGGTCTTAACTACGCTGTCATGCGCTGCGACACCCAGCACCAGCCCGGCACCTGCCCCAAGACCTGCGGCTGCCCCCAGAGCCTGAACCTTGATTGACTGTTTGTCTTCGGCCAGCGCTTTGAGCAAGCCCGTGGTCGTCACCGCACCGTTAAGTGCAACGTTGATTTGATTATTCAGGACAGCAGCGCCCACAGATGCACCCAGTGCAGCCGAGAAACCCGCCGTACCGCTGAGGCTGTGCACTTCAACAGCAGGGCTGCTGTTGAGATTGCCCGACTTCGCGGAGATATCCAGCGAAGCCGCCTTGAGCGAACCACCTGACAGTTCCGCATTAACCCGTGCATTAGACAGTGTCAGGCCGAATGCACCACCCACAGCAGATCCACCGCCCACGGCAGCACCCGTCAGGTTGCGGCTGTAGAGTTTGTCCTCTGCGACAATGGTACTAGCGCCGCTGGTATCGATGGTGCTGCCACTGACCTTAGCCAGGGTCTCGTGCTTGCGAGTGCTGCTAGCCGATAAACGATCGCCCAAGCTGGCTTTATTGCTGTCACCGTTTACACGGTCTTGAGTCGATTTGTCAGTTTTGCTGACCAGTTCGTACTGTTGAGTGGTTTCGTTCCACTGATAGTCGTCGTAAGTCAGATCACCTGTTTTCCCGGCACCCGCCAACTTATCAGACTGACTCAGAGAGCCATTACCACCTTTGTTCAGCTCATCCAACGCATTGTAGCTTTGACCACCAGCACTCACGCTGGCGGCGCCGGAACCCAGCAACAGAAGGCCCAGACTACCGCCTAGTCCGCTGCTCATCCCCACGGAACCGGTAACGGTATTGAGAACAACATCTCCTTCGCGCAACGCTTTCAGGTTGAACTGACTACCATGCAGCGCAGAGCGGTCGAATAGAGCGCGGGTGCCGCTGTTGGCCACCAGCACGTTGGCGCTGGCACCGTAACTACTGCTGCCCACGGCGGCCGAGCCAACGTTATTGCGAACCTTGAGGGTGTCCTTAGCCGTAATGGTCAGGTTACCCAGTTTGCGGGCCTCACTACCAAAGTTGACTTGGCTTGCACCCGCTTCAGTGGTTGTTTCAACCACAGTGACGCCAATCGAACCGGCTACGGCCACACCGCCGCCACCGGCACTGGCAACTTTCAAGGAGATGTCCGTGCTGTTAGTGGCACTGATCTCAGTGTTGCCACTGAAAATATTAATCCGGGTGCCCGCCGCATCACTGAGCATCTTCCCGATCCAGGCACGGGTAATGCTCTGGTTGTATAGGGTGACTACAGCACCACCAACTGCAACCCCACCACCGCCAATGCTGACTGCGTTGGGAGCGAGGCTCTGCTTGGCATTAGCACTTACCTTAAGTGAACCCACATCAAGCTGGCTCGTGCCGCTAATGCGGGCGTCAGTGTCACCCTTCAGGATCACTACGCTTGAAGAAACGCCCGGCGCAACAATGCCACCGGCAATGCTGGCAATGATCGTGGACGCATACTGATTGGAGCCGGCCAGTACTTCTGTCTTGCCCTTACTAGCTAGAGTCACGTCATTGAGGCGCGCCTGTGTCTGACGCGAGATGATGACGTTATCCACTGCGCCAGCGACTGATGCCGCCGTTGGCCCTGCAGCCACTGCCCCCAAATAGCCCGCGGTGTAACTGTGGCTGTTAGCGCCTACGCGTACATTCTGTGCAGCCCCCGCGCCACTAACCTGGTTGATCTGCGCCGCGTCGATGTAACCCAGCGTGCTTCCGCCCAACACGGTCGTGTTAATCACACCTGAAACGGCAGCACTGGCCAGCGGCGTTACCGCCACGCTGGCGGACAGAACGATCTGCCCAACCTGCTGAATCGAGCTTGCTTGTACAGCCAAGCCGGTGATGTGGTGTTGCTTAATCGACAGATTTGGATAGGGGTTGAACTGCTCAGCCTTAAACCACTCGTGGCTATCAGACGGCGCATTGTTCAGCTCGCCACTGTCCACCAGCATCGTGTCAGTTGTGCTTTTGCCCAGTGCGCTGACCTGTGTCCCAGCACCACTTATATAGGCTTTGGTATTGGTCTCGACCACATTGACTGTGACCAGCGCCGAGACCGCTGCGGTACCTGCGCCGGAGCCGACCGCTGCCGAGCCCAAGATACTGTCAACGTTACGGGCGCTGACCGCAATGTTGTTTTGTGCAACGACCTTGGCACCACCAGCAATGTAGGCCTCAGTAAGAGTCTGAATAATGTTGGTAGCCGCTACGGTCGCCACTCCGGCAGCACCAGCACCACCACCGGCCGCAAAGCCAGCGATAATGTTAGCTGCGGAGTTGGCATCCAAGCGCAGATTAGTCAGGGCCCAACCCGAAGCGAGATTGCCAGTCAGGCGGGCTTTGATCTCGCTGTCTACCCGATTGATCGCAGTGCCCACACCGACGGCTGCGGTTCCCGCACCGGCAAATCCGGCAGAGCCTGCTTGTATAGCAGAAGTATCACTGGCCAGAATTTCCAGCTTGCCGGCCGTACCGCCGCTGTTGACCACTTCAGCCGTAGTTTTGGCGGCAATGTTATTGCTGGTGTTAGCGACGGCTACGCCAGCAGAGCCACCGCCCACGCCGGCCACCGCCAGTGTGAGGATATTGCCGTTGGTATGGGCCTTAACAGTAGCGTTGCCCGCACCCAGCGTCAGGGTACTGTCGACGATACGTGCAGTACGTTTTTGATTAATGGTGCTGACCGCGATTGACGCCCCAACCCCTGCCGTACCAGCCCCCTGCCCAGTACCGGCAAGGGTTTTGATATCGGTTTTGCCACGGGTGACGTCGACGCTGACTGATCCTGCCTTAACGACAGCCCCTTTAATTTCAGCGCGTTCTTCACCATCGACCACGTTGATCGCGATCGAACCGCCGACTGCAGCCGTACCGCCACCACCACCCGCCACTGCCGCCGAACGAATGTTAGCGGATCCACCACTGGCGAGCGTCAACGCTCCACCGATTGTCAGATCGCCGCCAATCACCTCAGCCAGGCGCTTAGACAGAATAATGTTGTTGGTGTTGGCGGCGCCCACCGCCACCTTGCCGCCACCGGCGAAGGCACCGGCCAGGCTCCAGATGGTGCGGTCGCCCAACGCAGAGGACAGGCTAAGCGCGCCCACATTCACCGTACTGTTTTCAATGGCCGAGCGCTCGGTGCCTTGCAGCACGTTGCTGGTCGAAGACCCCATCACCGCCACTTTGCCACTGCCACCACCGGCAATTGCAATGGCGTAAATAGCCTGCTTCGCGCCGCTGTTGAGCGTGGTATTAGAGAAACCACTGATCTCGCGCGCGTTTCGAATCAGCGCAGTGCGGTTAGCACCAATACGGTTAACCGAAATAGCACCACCGACAGCCGCTTGACCGCCGCCCTTTACCGAACCCGCAAGAGAAGCGATCTTCAGGCCATTGCCCGAGGCCGCATCAAGGCTAAGCGTGGTCGTAGGGCCCGAGGAAACCAGACGGCTGTTGTCGACCAACACCTCGTCTTCACCATCAATCACGTTGACGACGATGGAGCCACCGGCACCGACATCTTTACCGCCGGCAGCATCTACCGCCACACCCCATATTTCGCCGTCCAAAGACGACTTCAGGCTAGCCGAGCCGGTCAGCGATACATCGCTGTTGGTCAAGCGGGCGCTGCGTTCAGCAAGAAGCAGGTTGACTGCTACAGCACCGCCTACCCCCGCCTGACCGCCTGCAGCGGAGATATTGAAGGCAACCGATTTAATGCTTGCGCCCAAATCCGGCTGGCTGGCGCTGATGAAAAGATCACGCCCAGTCAGCGTCGCACCGGTCAGCAACGCACGGGTAGTGTCGTCAATTCTGGTGTAACTGAGAGCACCACCGATAGCCGAGCCATCCGCCGACCCCTGACCGGACAACGCCGCTGCCATGATCTTACTTTGCATCGCAGCTGCGATAGTCGCGTCACCCAGCAGGCTGTACGTACCGTTTTGTACAGTGGCAGCAGCGGTTTGCTCCATATCGTTAATGCTGATGGCACCACCAACTGCCGCATTATTCATGCCGACCGCAATGTTACCGGCAAGCGAGTAAGCACCGCCGCCTTTGGTCGCCGTGACCGTTAGGTTATTGGCAGTGAGGGTCTTGCCGGTCATATCGACGTTGGCATTGATCCGGCCACGGCCTATTACCGCCGTGCTTGATCCGGACACAGCATTTTCTTTAGAACCAGCCGCACCAATAGCCGCAGACAGCACCGTGGTGCTGTTAGCGGCGCTCACATTGAGGTCGCCAGTAAGATCCACAGTGCTGTTGGCCACACTGGCAGTGTAGTCACTGCCGGTATAGACGATGCTGACCGCCCCGCCCACGGAGTTTTTTCCGGAACTAGCCGCAACATTACCAGCGATCGCCAGCACCGCTTCACCAGCTAGAGGGCCACTAAAGAGTAGGTGATCGTCGGTCCCTTGTGTTTTTGGGGCGCCATCCTCATCGAACAGACTCTTTTCGGTGTCCATCTTGCCGTTGATCTGGCCCGCGGTTTCGCTGCCATCCAGATCCAACCCGGTATGACTAAGAGCAGTCAGACCCGCCTGTTTAAAGACGCCGTCCAGCGCCGACATGCCGGCCACGCTCTGCGCCTTAACATTGACCTCCCCCCCAATCAGAGAGGAGTTGCCTTTATCAGACTTATCAACCTTGGCACGCACGTCATTGTCGACAACGACCACTGCTATCGCGCCAGAACCCGAAGTGCCGTCTTGCCCCGTGGTGACAGCCACAGCAACGGCCCCAGCCAATACACGGGCTGCGGTGTTAGCCGAGACATCCAGACGTTTAAAACCGGTGGCAGTACTGCCCAGCCAGTCGGCTGTCAGGCTATTTTTCTGCACGGCCAGCACCAACGATCCTCCGGCACTGGTCGCCGAACCTTGACCGCCGGTTGCCAACGAGAATGAGCCGCCACCTAGCAAGGTGCGGCTGCGGTCGTAAGCATTGACCGCAATACCCTGGCTCTCGGCCACGCGCTGATTGATAACACTGTCGAGTACTAAGGCAGAGGTGGTGTTTGTAATCACCCCTCCTGACACGGACATCGATACCGCGGTATTGGATTGGCCAGCCGTGGCAACTGCAAGCCCAAGCCCCATAGCAACCTGATCACCGGCACTGGCGGCCTGCACCTTCAACAAATCATTGTTATTAAGCGTGACGTTCTTCAGGTGAGCTTCGGTGACGTTGAACAAATGGTTGTAAGCCATTGCGCCGGCAATGCCTGCACTGCTCTGAGCCTTCTTAGTTCCGACCAGTGTGATGGCACCAGCACCAGAACCACTGAGCTGGTTCGTATGATTGAGCGACAAGACCGTAACTTTGCTGCCTGCACTTGGCGTCCGTGGGTCAAGAACAATGTCACCTAAGTGTGCACGGGTTTTCTGGCCTACGACGTTGATGCTTCCGGAGCCTGCAAACGCAATTGACTGCTTGGTCTGACTGTTACCTGGCATTTCATCGCTAAGCAGCCCTTCGAGCACCGATTTAATCTTGCCAGGCGCATCAACGATTGCATCTTTAATATTGCCAGCTGCATTTTTAGAAGCCGTGAGACTATTAAGCAGCCCTGCCTTACCTACGCCTGCGGCATCTCCAGTGATCACCCCGGTAATCGCCTGTAGCAGGCCTTGCCCGATACCCGCAACCGAGTCCACCAGCCCTTGGTCACCACTTTCATTTTGCGCTTTTTTCTGCTCGGCGGTTTCATCAGCCGTACGAGCCACTGCACCCGCAATGCTGAAGGCGCCTACCTGGCCGTTGCTGTCTGCATTGACCAATACCTCATCAGCAAGCCAGGTTGCCCGTCCATTCCCCGCGACTCCAGCGCCCAGCGCATTATCGCTATTGCGCAGGCCACGGTTGTCACCCACCAGCGCCTGGATATCCGTATTGACAACGTTAAGAGCAATCCCAGCCCCAACGCCGGTTTCATCGGAAATCGCTAACGCGCCCGCTGCCGTCCACAACCCCAGTTGATGCTCTGCCTTTATACCAACCTGGTCAGCCTCAACACGGGTGCTGTTATGAATGGAGGCATTAACGTCTGAGTTGACCGCACTGACTACAATGGAGCCGTTACCGGCGGTACTAACCCCTTTACCAGCTGAAGGCGAGACGCCAATAATCAACTCTTCCTGAAGGGCAGTTACATCGACACGCTTAGCTTTGATCGTACTGTTCGCGCCAATACCCGCGCTGGCGTTGTTATTGGTAACCTGAACGTTGACATTGCCCCCAACAGCTGTACCACCTGAACTACTACCAAACAGAAGCAGGGCGATGTTGCCGGAAATTCCCAACTGCTGAATGTGGTTAACCGCACCGATATCCACAGCCGAATCCCAGTCCAAGGCAAACTCACGCAATGCCTTGCGCGCTTTGTCCTCATTACCGTCTTCGTCATACAGCTTCGGCAGGTAAGCGAAAGGATTCTTATACCAGTCATTACCGCTAGCGGTCGCCGTCAGGGTGACGTAGTCACCGACCCAGGCCTCTGCGTCAATGTTCGTAACCAATGACGACACAGAACCCGCGATACCGGCCTCTTCACCTTCTGTATTGGAGTTCGCGTAAGAAGTGCCAATTTTCCCAGGGATAGAAACCAACGCAGGAACGTGAGTTGTTAAATTATCGAAAACGGCACCTAATGAGTTCCAGCGGTCGAGTCCTGCGAAATCCAGACTCTGAACGTTGCGCGCAGCCACACCGATATGCGCAGCCTCAACCGCAGTATGATTGCCGATCAAGGCCCGGGTTTTTTGGGTCAACTGATTGTATGAAACCGCCACGCTGACGCTTCGAGCGGTGCCGTCGCCGTTATCTTGGTCCGCTAGAACAGAACTCTCGGCAGTATTGTGCAGACTGCGCTGCTGCTGCAGCGCAGTTACAGCCATATCACCTCTGAGAGTGATATTTTGCTTCTGGGCTAGGCTACCCCCGCCGATCCGCGCTTCCACCTGGTGATCAGCTATAGACACGGCTACCGCTGAGCCAACACGCAGCTCGCTAGGAGCCAACTTACCCTCAGGTAGAATTTTCTTACCCAGCCAATGAGACTTGATGTAATCCCCAATCGAGGTGGTAAAGGCTTTAAAGTCCGCTTGCGACAGGATTTTTGCCTGAAGGCTGTCCAAAAATCCTTTACCAGCTTGAACCATCGCGGTGTTGGACTGCTCGGCCACCATATTCACTGCATTGACACTCAGCGAGTTGGCATTGATCAAATCAGCATTGAATAAAGCGAACGTGTCGCTGTTGTACAACGCCAAGGCTACCCCTGGCCCACCTACAGCCCCCTGACCTGTACTTTTGGACGACGCCTTATTGCTCAGGAGCTGCTCAGTGATGGCGTTCACCGTCACATCACCTTTAACCCCCGCGAGATTGGCATTACGCGCCACAGAAGCGATCGTTGTCAGATCTGTATGCGCCATACTGAATGCAGCTGACCAAGTCGTGCTATTGCTCGGCGCAGTGTATTTCTTAGTATCAGGGTCAAAAGTCACGCCTGTACCATCACGCGTGGTTGAGGCGGTACCTTCAATTTTCAGAGTGTTCTGACTATGAGCCTGTACTGAAAGGTCTTCAGAGGTAAGTCTTGCAGCATCAACGACCTCCACTTTGGTCTCACCACTGAGTCGACCATAGGCAATACCTGCGTTGAACGGCAGTTTGGAGGTAATAATCGGCAGAGAAAAATTCGCTGTATCCACATGGCGAGTGGCGTCAGCAGCCAACATCAAGTCAGCAGAAGCAGCAATATTAGCTGTGCTTGCGACAGTCACCCGCGAAGACGCATCGGCTACCGCAAAGGTGGCGTAAGGGAGGATACTGATAAACTCACTGAAATCAGCCAGTGATGTGGTGCTTGGAATACTTTTAACGGTGGCAAGTGCATCCACCAATTGAGCGTAAACGTATTGTGCAGCGCTGGCGTCATCTAACGTGCTATCGGCAGCTTTGACCTTGTCAATTATTGCCGTCAGCTCCACATCACTGAACAGTGATTTGAGCAATCCGGACTCGATACTGGCGATTGCCTCGGAGTGCGCCGTAATGTTTTTACCGGTAAGAATACCGGCGATCTCAATCGAGGCATCAGCCCTGGCATAACCGCCCGATTGTTTTTCAACGGCCCGCGCTTCAAGTGTAATATTGCCTGCGCTGGAGGCGACACTATGCCCCGCATTCAACTCAGCGTTGCTGGAAATTTTAATCTTCGCAACATTGTTTTTAGAGGCGCTCTGACGGGTAATCTCCGCCTTGAGGTCAGCCACATTATCGATCTTAGAGCCATCCGCCTTGGCAGCCACAAAACTCTGGTCGGTGTAAGCCTGAAGGTCGATATTTCCTGATGTCTTCGTAACGTCGTCGGCACGGGTAATGATCTTACCCGACCAATCTACTTCCAGATCCGGTGCGCTGACCACCACATCACCACCAGCGCCATCGGCCATCAGCGCCTGCAGGTCACCGTTGATGTACGCACTACTCTTGCCGACGATAGTGATAATGCCATCCTGGCGCACCGCTGCGGTCGCATCTACCAGGCCGGCAGTGTTAACTGTGGCATTGAATATCTTGGCACCGGCATTGACCGCAGCAGTGTCAGTAATAATGGCATTAGCGGCAAACAGATTGACCGAGCCGGCACTATTGACCTTGCCCTCGATTTTGACCTCGCCGGTTCCTCCAATGTACTTACCCGCCATAATGTCGGCAGCCAGTTTATCGGCCTCAGCAGCGTTATTGCTGCGGTTAATAACCGCCGCCATTTCCTGCATCTGAGTGTTGCTGGGGGTTGTAACGGTCAGCGTGCCGACGTTAACCACACCGGAAGCGCCCACCACCATGCCATGCGGGTCAGCAAAGATGATGTTGCCACCGATCTTGCCGTCTTTAAGGCCATTAAGGGTGCCGTTGATGACTGTTTTGGAGTCATGCACCAAGTTGACCAGATTATTGGCATTGCTAGGTACATGCAGGTTAACGGTATTACCTTGGCCCACTTCGAACGTACCGAACGAGTTAAAGCCGGTACTACCTTTAACCGTGGTCGTTGTGATGTTAGTGACTGCACCAGAGGTGGCGATATTTGTGCCAGTGCTTCCCTGCGTGGACAGGCTAATGTTAGTCACACCGGCATCAACGGCCCATACAGGGGCGCTGCCGAGCGCCACAGCCAGCGCCGTAGCAATCTGGCTCGGACGAAAATCCTCAAAGGAAGCACCCTTCTTTTGGCTGGATGGGGCTACCGCTTTCGAGCGACTTTTAACCGACATATCGACGCACCCTCTGTAACGAGTATCAATGATATAAAGCCTGCCGCGCTGCATTCGGAGCGTTAAATCGGCACGGGCCTTAAAAAGGATTTGGTAGGAGAGAACATTAGTCGGGTCACGCAAACGGAACCATAGTCCATTTGGACTGAACGCTTGCTAGACGCACGAGCGTACGATTGAATAGCCGACATGACGACTCATATCTTACTTATCGACGATCACGCACTTTTCCGCTCTGGGATCAGCATGGTCTTAGCCGCCGGCATGGGTGACGTCAAAATTTCAGAGGCGGAGTCGCTGGAGCAAGCACTGCTACTCTCGGACGATTGCTTCGATCTCGTGTTGCTCGACCATCAGCTTGGGGGTCTTAATGGCCTGGACGGTATCTCGTTACTAAAACGCAGATGGCCGGAGGCAAAAGTACTGATGGTGTCGGCGATACAAGACGCTCATATTCAAAAAGAGGCCATGGATCGGGGGGCGCAAGGCTTTATCAATAAAGCCGAAAATCCTGCACGGATGCTGGAACTACTTGCACAAGTGCTTGCAGGGCATTTACCGGCTCCTGCTATGCCAACTCGCTCATCCCCATCCACGACAGCAACCATACGCCTAAGCCCCCGACAAACCGAGGTATTGGAGCTGCTATGTCTTGGCCTGCCCAATAAATTGATTGGCCGACGCCTTCATCTTTCGGAAAACACAGTGCGCGGGCACGTACAAGCTATTTTGCAGGCGATGCAGGTTTCCAGCCGTTCTGAGGCTGCCTTTGTTGCACGCCTCATGGGACTGATTTCTTGACTGACTCGCCTCAATTTGCTGATTTAGAACGTGATGTCCGCGTTGAACAAGTGCAACTGGTATTTCGCGGCATCAAAAACTCTTTTTTTATGGGCACCGCGTTGGCACTGCTGCTGGTGACGTTCTTTCAATCACCAGATAAGCAAAAGGCGCTTGTGACTTGGCTTAGCGCCATTATATTCAGCCGCCTGTTATGCGTAATTTATGCTTGGATCGCTCTACGCAAAGGAATAACCCATAACAACAGCTCAAGGCATATCGTCGTCATGAGCGGCCTTAAAGTCATAGACGGATTGGCGTGGGGTTCACTAGCGTGGGTCATGATGGGTCAGTCCAGTCTGACTGATCAATTGCTGACGATGGCTTCGCTGGCAGGCGTCAGCGGCAATGCTGTGTCACTTCTGGCCCCGGTTCTTCCCCTTTACCTGAGCATGCAGATTGCTCAACTTGCAGCGATAAACAGCAAACTTTTCCAACTCTACGACAGTTCATTTACGGCACTCGCCATCGGCTGCACGCTTTTTGTGGCTGGCCAGGCAGGTCAAGCACTACTGGCGCAACGAACCTCTCGCCAAACCATGCGGCTGCGTTTTGAGAATCTAGACCTCATTGAGCGACTTAGGATCGAAAGCCACAATGCCGAACAACAGCGCGGCAAAGCAGAGGAAGCCAACCGGGCCAAATCCAAGTTTCTCGCCGCAGCCAGTCATGACTTACGCCAACCCGTTCACGCCCAAGAGCTGTTCCTTGAGGTGTTGTCCCGCAGTGACCTTAATGATCAGCAACACAAGATTTTGAACAATGCTCGTGCCGCAGGCCAAGCTTCAGCACAAATGCTCAATACATTGCTGGACTTTTCGCGTATCGAAGCAGGCGTTATTGAGCCGAAACTCAGCGCATTCAGACTTCAACCTCTATTTAACAAGCTCGAAAACGAGCTCGGGTCTTTGGTCGACAGTAAGGATATTGTTTATCGATGCCGAGAGACTCGGCTGGCGGTATATTCCGATCCAGACCTGCTTGAGTTGATGCTGCGAAACCTTATCACCAATGCAATTCGCTACACCCATAGTGGCGGCCTGCTCGTTGGCTGCCGCAAGCGTGGTGACAACGTCATGATCGAAGTATTCGATACAGGAATAGGCATCGAACCTGATCATCAGCGTGAAATTTTCCGAGAGTTCCACCAGTTGGGAAACCCAGAGCGGGACCGACTCAAAGGGCTGGGGCTGGGGCTTGCCATTACAGAGGGGCTTGCACAGTCACTCAATCATAAGCTTACGCTTTCATCCAAACCAGGACGCGGTAGCGTCTTCAGAATCAGCCTGCCGCTAGCATCACCCGCCGACATTAAGGACAGTTACAACCACCTGCAGGGCGTCCAACTCCAAACCGGTCTCTTGCGTGGTTTAAAGGTGCTAGTCATTGAAGATGACACTCTGGCGCTTAACGCCTTGGTCCATCTACTAACAGATTGGGGATGCATTTGTAGGGCTGCTGAAAGTACCAACGAGGCTCTGGATCTCGTCACTCAATGGACTCCACAATTACTGATCAGCGATTACCGTTTACGTGGAAACCAGACTGGAGCACAGGCCATATCCCGTCTAAGGGCCAAAGTGGGCTCTGAACTTGCTGCCCTCATCATCACCGGAGACACCGCACCTGAACGTCTTCGGGAAGCCCTAAACAGTGGCGCTCATTTGCTTCATAAGCCCGTACCGCCAGGTGAGCTATATAAAGTGCTAACGACCATTATGACTGCCAATAATACCCAGCCGTGCCATACCTAGCAGCCAGAGAAAGCGAATTCAATCAGGCTGTAAGCCTTAGCTGGATCAATCTGGTGTGCTTGCTGATCACCCACGCCTGACAAAGATGGATACTCGAACAATCACTCACACGACAGTCTCGACTCAGCACAGAGCCTTGGCCTTAATCCAACTAGTTAGCAGGTCCGGACAGGCCAACGCCTTACGATGAGCCTCGGCCTAAAACGGCGCGCATCCACCCTAGCCACGAAGGCCTGGTAGCCTAATCAGTGACCAGCCCGCCTCAGGCTCATCCAACACCAGTCGTACACCTTGCATTGGCCTAGGATCCAGGAGCTTAGGCGCCAAATCGCCCACCATCCAGTTGGCGGTATTCGACGCAATGACCCGTCCATCCGTCGAGATCAGTACTGCTTCGTTCTCTAGGCTCATGAGGCTGCGTATCAGCATTCGTTCGACGTTGTGCAGCGACAAGTCCATACCTGCCACACCGATAAAATTGCCTTCGACGAAGATCGGCATGGTGAACGTCAACACGTACATGTTGGTACCATACAGATCGACATATGGCCCCTCTACACTGCTGCCGCGCGAATCCCGAGGGCGGGAATACCAGGGCATATTGGTGTAGTCATAGAAGTTTTCACGGCGACGGTCGAAGTTCGGCCGTAACGGCAGCGTCTTACCGCCATCAGCCAGATACCACCACTCCAGATGCATTTCTCGGTCGGCCAGACAACCGGGATCGACAATTACGCCACCACCACAACCAAATGCTCCAGTGGAGAGCAGCTGTTCGTCAATCGCGGGCCGTAACAGGGCAAGGTCTTTCGAGGCTGGCTGGCGCCCTTCAGATAACACGCGCTCCCATAGCTCGATCGTTACATCCACCAGTTGCCGAACCTGGCTGAAGATGACGCCCACCGTACTGTTGAGCTGTCGGGCACACACAGCAAGAGAGTCGCTTTCGCTCACGACAGTCATGGAATTACCTCACACGGTTTTTACATTGTTCTTATAACGCTCAGTCAGGGTTAACTCCCAACCAAGCAACTGACTCAGGAGACTCCATCACTATGGGCCAGTAACTCCAGTCGAAGCGCCATCAAACGCTTGATACCCCGGCTGACATGAGCCTCTGCAAGGGCTCCCGCCAGCACAGCATCACCACTGATCAATGCATCGAGAATGGCTCGGTGCTCTTGCTCGATGGCACTCACATCACTGCCGCCTGCAGCATCCATCCACAATAGCTCACCAACTTCCGATTGCAGTCGCATCTCTGCATGGGTCAGGCGTAGCGACTGAGCCGCAGCTGCTACTTCAATATGGAAGCGCGCATCAGCACGGTGCCGGGCCAATCGCGTAGTCGCCTGTTTGAGCGACTCAATATGCTGAGCAATACGCCCCTGCTGTTCACGGGAGCTGCGGTGTGCCGCAAGACGCGCTGCCGTCCCGGAGATCGCCACCTGCTCATCACCAAGGTCGCGCAGGTCTGGGCCACTCATATCACGCAGTCGCTGCAACAGAGTCGATTCAGGTAACTCCACCGGCGCGCAGACAAAACTACCGCCGTTTCGCCCACGGCGTGTCTCGATCAACCCGCGTTGACGTAAGGTCACCAACGCTTCGCGCAAGGTCACAGTGGCGACCCCCAACTGGAGCGCCAGCTCACTCTCACTTGGGAGCTGCTGCCCTTCAGCAAACAGCCCTAACTCGATGGCCTCGACCAACCGGCGCACCACCTCATCGGTACGGCCTTCCTGGCTCAAACGGATAAATGCAGTGCTGCGGGCAGTGTTGCGGGCACTCAATGGACTCTCCCTATTCAGTAAACCATCCGTGCTGTACACGGCTTAAACGTTCAACTCCGTATCTTATAGTGGTTAGGAGAAAGCTGATACGAAGAACACCTCTCCTCCAAACCTAAGAAATTCGGCAGATAAGCAATTATCGACGAAAAGGTTGGCAAGCCTCAAACGTTAAGATATGTTTTTATATGTTTAAGGCTTCAACTCTAACGATAACACCCTGAAGGGACCTGCCATGCAAACCAATCTCCTGATCGACGGCCAGTTGGTCGCCGGTGAAGGCGCTAGCCACGCCGTGTACAACCCGTCCCTGGGCGAAGTACTGATCAACATCAACGAAGCCAGTAGCGCTCAGGTGGATGCCGCCGTACAGGCCGCCAACCGCGCCTTTGAGTCGTGGTCGCAGACCACGCCGAAAGACCGTGCCGAGTTGCTGCTGAAGCTGGCTGACCGCATTGAGCTTGAAGGTGAAACATTCGCGCGCCTGGAATCGCAGAACTGCGGCAAACCTTTTTCTGCTGCGTTGAATGATGAAATTCCTGCCGTAGCGGACGTATTTCGTTTCTTCGCAGGTGCCAGCCGTTGCATGAATGGTTCTGCTGGCGGCGAATACCTCCCCGGCCACACCTCAATGATCCGTCGCGACCCGTTGGGTGTGATCGCCTCTATTGCACCGTGGAACTACCCGCTGATGATGGTGGCCTGGAAACTCGCCCCAGCCCTGGCAGCCGGTAACTGCGTAGTGCTTAAACCGTCAGAACAAACGCCGCTCACCGCCCTTAAACTGGCCAGCATCATTAACGATCTGTTCCCTGCTGGTGTGGTCAACATCTTGTTCGGCAAAGGCCCAAGTGTCGGCGAGCCGCTGGTCACACACCCTCTGGTACGCTTGGTTTCCCTGACCGGCTCGGTGGCCACGGGTGCACGCATCGTGGCCAATACCGCCAGCAGTGTGAAGCGTACCCATATGGAGCTGGGCGGCAAGGCACCGGTACTGATCTTTGACGATGCGGATATCGACGACGCCGTAGAAGGCATCCGCGCCTTCGGTTTTTACAACGCAGGCCAGGACTGCACCGCAGCCTGCCGCTTGTATGTGCAGGAAGGCGTCTACGAAGAGTTTGTGCAGAAGCTTGGCGCCGCTGTCAGCAGTATCCGTTATGGCCTGCAAGATGACCCGCAAACTGAGCTTGGCCCACTGATCACCCGTGATCACCTGGAACGTGTTGAAGGTTTCGTGGAGCGCGCCAAAGCGCAGCCACACATTCGCGTGATTACTGGTGGCAAGCGAGTTGATGGCCCAGGCTTCTTCTTTGAGCCGACCGTACTGGCTGACGCCCGTCAGGACGACGAGATTGTCCAGCGCGAAGTCTTTGGCCCGGTTGTCAGCGTTACACCATTTAAGGATGAAGCCCAAGCTCTGAGCTTTGCCAACGACTCGGACTATGGCCTGGCCTCCTCGGTCTGGACTCGTGACGTCGGACGCGCCAACCGCTTGGCATCACGCCTGCAGTATGGCTGCACTTGGGTTAACACGCATTTCATGCTGACCAGCGAAATGCCTCACGGCGGCATGAAGCAATCCGGCTACGGCAAGGATATGTCCATGTATGGCCTGGAAGATTACACCTGCGTGCGCCACGTGATGTTCAAGCACTAATTCAGTGCAACCACACACGCGCTACTAAGCGTGCAACAAGCTAGCTCACAGGGAAGCATCCCTGTGAGCAGCAGGGTTAATTACCCACGCAAAAAACATATAAAACAATAGGTTATATGGCATAGATGCTTCTTAGTCTCTGCCGTTCTCCAGTGAGGTATCACCATGCTTATCACCGGCATCAAGAGCCGACCGGTCTATGACCACCTGAAACCGATGCAGGGAGGCCTGCGCCACCTCATCGTCGGTCAGGGTAGCGGCGGTTCGGCCATGCTGCGTCTGATCGCAGAAATGTCACCGGCCCAACGTCAGGCCAGCACCCTGCTCTACTCCACTGAGTCCTTTTCCGGGCACAACCATCTGGACAACCTGCGCCAGGCTGAAGCCGGTGAACTGAAGGTATTCAGCAGCAACCGCGAGCTCATCGACGCGCTGCGCGCCCTGCTGGAAGACGCCCAAATGGGTACCCGCCTGTACCTCAGCGGTTCAGAGAGCTTTATCGGTACCGCCATGCAGGCCGCCAATGCGGTGGACCTGAATCGCGACGAAGTACTGCGCGAGCACAGCGGCACCCTCGTGCGCCGCGTCTGGTGCGCACATTGCGACACCTACACCGAGAACGTCACTCAACGCGTGTTCACCTGCCCCGGCTGCCAACTGAACCTGGTCGTACGTGACCACTATTCTCGCCGCCTGGCTGCCTTTCAGGGCATCAAAGCTGATGGCGAAGTCCCAGGCGAACTGCCACCTGCCGAGGAGCTGGATACATGAATACCCATAACGGAACCCTCAGCGTGCGGGTTGCGCGCATTGAGACACTCACGCCGGAAATCAAACGCTTTACCTTGGTTGACCCTGAAGGCAAGCACCTGCCAGCCTTCTCTGGCGGCAGCCACGTAGTCGTGGTGATGCCAGACGGTGACAAGACTCACCGCAATGCTTACTCGTTAATGGGCTCACCTTACGACTCCAGCGCCTATCAAATTGCAGTGCGCCGCGTAGAAGACGGCCGTGGTGGCTCGCGTTTCCTGCACGACAGTGTTGAGGAAGGTGCACTGTTGCAGATTCTGCAACCCGCCAACCTGTTCCCGCTGGCCAAGCATGCCCGTCAGCACGTGTTCATCGCAGGTGGCGTGGGTATCACCCCGGTCTACTCACAGATGGAAGAGCTGCACATCAAGCAGGCCAGCTTCGAGCTGCATCTGGCAGTGCGCAGCGCAGAACACGCGACCCTGGGCCTGGAACTGCAAGCCCGCTACGGCGCATGTGTTCACCTGTACGTGCATGACCAAGGCCAGCACTTGAATATTGCGCAGGTTTTAGCCAATCGCCCACTGGGCAGTCATGTCTATGTCTGCGGCCCCGACGGCATGATCAATGACACTGTCGATAGCGCTCACGCCTTGGGCTGGACTGACAGCCACATTCACTTCGAACGCTTCGTTGAACAGGGCTCTACCGGCCTGCCGTTCAGCGTCACCCTCGCCCGCCAAGGCGTAACCATCGAAGTGCCGCCCGATCAGTCCCTACTCGAAGCAGCCGAACAGGCTGGCTACAAAGTGCCTTACCTGTGCCGCGGCGGTGCCTGCGGTTACTGCGAAACCGAAGTACTGGAAGTCGAAGGCGAGCTGGACCACCGCGATGACTGGCTCAGCGAGGAAGACAAGCTGAGCAAGCGCAAATTCATGCCATGCGTATCCCGTGCCAATTGCAGCCGTCTGGTCGTAGACCTCTAAGACAGGAAAATAAAAATGACCGTATTCAAGCCGATCGAAACCTATGCCGACGCCGACGCCAACGGCTTCACCTATCGCAACAGCCGCGAAGCCATCCTGCGCCTGCCCTTCCCGTACCCTGAAGACCAATACATGTACTCGATGAACGTCGAGCCCCATGTACCCTTTGGTGAAGGCGCCCTTCGCGCTCAGTTCGATATCGACGAGCACTACATCTCCGAATGCCACCACCGTGCGCATGTCCTCGACACTCAACCAGGCATTCACTACGCTGCATTGCCGCACATGATGGAGGCTCAATGGGACTTGCTGGAGCTGCTGATGGAGTCCTACTCCCGGGACTTTCCAGAGCACTTCACCCTGGAGAAAAACGGCAGCCAGTGGCACTGGATCAACCGCCCATTGCAGATTGACCAAACCTTCACCTTCGGTGACGCCAGCACCCTGCCGATGGAGCCGATGGAATACATTACCCGCCAGGCTCAGGGCGAATTCATTCTGCTTGAAGAGCGCGACGAAACCCTGGTGATGGGTGCCGGTATGGCAACCCAGCGCGCAGACTACTCGCTGCGTTTCAACCTGGGTATGAGCTTCATGGAGTTCCACGGTCCAGTGCCGAAGCTGCACGAGATGGGCATCCTTCAACGTGCTCTGAAATTCTTGCTGCGTTTGCGCCCTGGCCACCCTGTGCGCCGTACCAACTGGTCGGTCACCGTTAACCCTCGCTTAGAAACATCTGCCGAGACTCTGCCAGACTGGGCGCCTGATCGTACAATCGTAACCCCTGAAAATGCCGGGGAACTGGTTAACCTGCGCATCGAACTGCAACCGCTACACCGCCTGCCACGCAGTAATGCGGTGCTGTTCCCAGTACGCACCTACCTAGTCAGCCTCAAAGAACTGGCCGAAGCCGCACCACAGTGGGCCAAACGCATGCACCGAGTAATCCGCGACCTCGATCAGGAGCTGGTGGATTACAAAGGCTTCACTCGCTACCGCGACGCCATGGTGACTTGGCTTTCGCAGTACGACGACGGCACACCGGTCGACGAAAGCTTGCAGAAATAAGATTTATAACCGTGGGCGCGCCATTTAGGCGCGCCGTTTTTTAATGCCATGCTTGCTCAACAGGGATAAACCCCGATGAAAAAAACAATACGCAATGCTTTGCCCGAAAACTGGAGTCTGGTCTTTTCTTCTGCAGGAGCCGCCTACGGCGTGGGCTTGCTGGGATTGTGGGCGCTTCCATTTTTGATCAGCGCCATCATCAATGACCTCAAATTCAACGAAGCTCAGGCCGGCCTGCTGATGTCGGCTGAATTCGGTTTCACCATGCTTGCCTCGATGCTGGTGGCGCCCTTAATGGGGCACGCGCCACGTCGCACGCTTGCGCTATGGGGCACCTTGGTGGCCATTGTGGCAAACCTTGTCAGCGCACACATGACTGACCTGTACGCCTTAGGTGCCGTGCGCTGTGTGGCAGGCATCGGTGCTGGTCTGGCTCTGGCTTGCGGCAACGCCTGTGTTTCCAGCGCCAAACACCCTGACCGCATCGCCGGGCACATGAACATTCTCTCCGTGCTTTTGATGATTGTAGTCATGCTCGGCTACGCCAAAGTCATGGCGCTGTACGGTCTAGCAGGTCTGTACTACGCGATGGCCGGTACCATGGCAGTTATGCTGCTGGCTATTCCAGCAATGGAACAACGTGCCCCAGTGATGGAAACAACTGAGGCCGAGAAAACTGGTTCAGGCAACGTACTGCTCACCCTGCCAGCGATCTGCATGATGCTGGCCATGTTCGTATTCCAGGCACGGGACACCATGGGCTGGGCCTTCGTAGAACGCATCGGCATCATGGTCGGCTACAGCGGTGAGGAAGTCGGCGCACTGCTGTCGTTCCAATCCTTCGTAGGCCTCATCGGCCCGCTGCTGGCTGCCATGATTGGCAAGCGCTTTGGCTTGAGTACACCTGTGATCCTGGCAATCCTGCTGTCCGGTGCAACCAGCCTGTGCTACGTCTTGGGTGAGCATTCCAAGATGATGTACACCGCGGGTGTGATGACTATTTGCATCACCTACTTCTACGCCTTGAGCTACCTGACCGGCCTGGCCGCTGCAATGGATCGCAAGGGCCGTATCGTAGCCGCATCAGGCAGTTTTCTCAGCCTGGGCCTGGCAGTTGGCCCAGCGATTTCCGGCGGTCTGATCTCCATGGGCGGATTCACCATGGCAGCCTGGGGTATCGCAGCCACTGTGGTCATCACTCTGCTTCTGGTCATCCCGCCGCTGCTGAGCATTCGTCGTGAACGCATTGCGATGAATCTGGCAGTAGCCTGACCATAAACACTCAAGAGCGAATCATTCACAGGATGGTTCGCTCTTTATAACGTGTACTGCCGATCGTAGATTAGGGCCGCTATCAGATAGCCGTGTCACGCCTCAGTTGACACCCCCTCAACCGTGACCAGACAATCCTGTACGCAAATACAGTATCTGTCGTCATGACCAACAGCCTTCCTCCTGAACTCTATTACCTCAGTAACTTCCGTGTGGCGCTGGCATGGGTTGCCGGACGCTATGGGGATTTGCTTGCGCCTGAAGAGCAGGCGTTTATCGAGCAGTTCAGCACCAGCCCAGTACCGTCGCAAGCGCTGCTGGTGCGAATGGTGATGCGTAAGGGCGTGCACTTTCGCCAGAGCAAGCTGAATTACGCGGAGATTGGCGACACTCGCTCAGCCGCACGGCTATTGCTGGACAGTGGCTGGATCACCGAGCAGGCACCGCTGCACGGCCCTGAACTGGCTGATCTGCTGACCAAAGACGAGTTGCTCGCCCATGCCCCATTGAATGACCGCCGCACCTCGCAGAAAAAGAGCGATGTGCGGGATCAATTACTGGCAATCGAACATCCTGACCAACCATTCAGCAGTTGGTGCCCGACACTCTATGACCGCCTTTACAGCCTGCAAATCGCCGAGTTGTGTGATCGCCTGCGGCTGATGTTCTTTGGCAACCTGAGCCAGGACTGGACTGAGTTTGTGTTGGCTGATTTGGGCATCTATCGCTATGAGCAGGTCGCAATCAGCCCAGAGTCCCGTGGGTTTCAGAGCAGGCAAGACATCGACGACTACATCCACCTGCGCAATTACCGACTGCTGTTGGAGGCGGGCGAACCACTGAACGAGTGGCTGCCGGAGTTACTCGCCTTTGAAACAACCAATCCTTATCTGCGCTCACGGCAAAGCAAGCTGCTGTTCCAGATTGGACAGCAGTTGGAGAAGCTCAGTGAGTTGGAATTAGCCCTGAGCCTGTATCAGGTGTGCGGTTACGGCCAGGCGCGCTGGCGCCTGATCCGTGTATTGGAAGCCCTGCAACGCTTTGATGAGGCGCACGAACATGCCCTCAGCTTCAGCCAACAGCCCCATGATGACGAAGAAATCCAACGCCTTGAGCGGGCCCTGACTCGCCTGCAACGTAAGCTCGGCATCCCTGCAAAAAAACGCGCCAGCGCATTCAAAGAGCAGCGCTTCGACCTGCAATTACCGCCCTCCGAGCACTGCGTTGAAATCGCCGTGCGTGAGCATCTGCAACAGGATGATGCGCCGGTCTACTACGTTGAAAACACACTGATTTGCAGCCTGTTCGGCCTGCTCTGTTGGGACGTGATTTTCGCCCCGCTGCCGGGTGCGTTCTTCCACCCGTTCCACAGCGGCCCAGTCGACTTGTATAGCCCTGAGTTTTACCAGCGGCGAGCTGAGCTGTTCGAACACAGCCTGCGCAGGCTCGATTCGAATGATTACAAAGACCTGATCCGCCAGCGCTATCAGGACAAATTCGGCATCCAGTCGCCATTCGTGTTCTGGAGCGTACTGGATGAAACCCTGCTGGAGCTTGCTCTGGAATGTATCCCCGCCGCGCACCTGGCCGCTTGTTTCCAGCGTATGCTTCACAACCTGAAAGCTAACCGCTCCGGCATGCCGGATCTGATTCAGTTTTACCCGACTGAGCAACGCTACCGCATGATCGAAGTGAAAGGCCCCGGCGACCGCCTGCAAGACAACCAGAAACGCTGGCTGGCCTTTGCCGCTGAGCACGGTATGACAGTGGACGTCTGCTACGTGACCTGGGCAGCGGAAGAATGACCTATTCGGTGGCGGTTCGAGCGCTGTGCGAATTTACCGCCAAAGAGGGTGATCTCGACCTGCGTTTTACCCCCTCCCCCACCGCTCAGGAAGGCATCGCTGGACACCAGACGGTGATCAGCCGCCGGGGTTCGGACTATCTGGCCGAGCTGCCGCTCAGCGGCCGTTACCCCGGTCTGCTGGTCAGCGGCCGCGCCGACGGTTACGACCCGGAGCAGAACCGCCTGGAAGAGATCAAAACCCATCGTGGCGATATCAGCCGCATACCCGCCAACCACCGCGCGCTGCACTGGGCGCAGCTTAAGGTTTACGGTTGGCTGCTGTGCGAGCAGATGAACCTGGCCGAAGTGGAGCTGGCGGTGGTGTATTTCAACGTGCTCAGCCACGCCGAAAACGCCTTTATCGAAACCTACAGTGCGGATGATCTAAAAGCCTTCTTCGATGAGCAGTGCAGGCGTTTTCTGCATTGGGCCGAGCAGGAAGAAGCGCACCGCGAACGGCGGGATATCTATCTGGATGAGCTGAAATTCCCCTACGCGGAATTTCGTCTCGGTCAGCGTCAACTGGCGGAAGAGGTGTACCGCTGCGCCCGTGACGGCAACACCCTGATGGCCCAAGCCACCACGGGTATTGGCAAGACATTGGGGACGATTTTTCCGCAGCTCAAGGCCTTCCCTTCGCAACGGCTGGACCGGATGTTCTTCCTCACTGCCAAATCTCCCGGGCGACGTTTGGCGCTGGATGCGCTGTGGCAGCTGCGCGGCGAGCAGGCCAATATCCCGCTGCGTGTGCTGGAGCATGTGGCGAGGGACAAATCCTGCGAGCACCCGGACAAAGCCTGCCATGGTGAATCGTGCCCGTTGGCCAAAGGCTTTTATGACCGCCTGCCGGACGCTCGCGCAGCGGCCTTGAAACATCGCTGGCTGAATCAAACGCACGTGCGCCGTATCGCCCTGGAGCACAAAGTCTGCCCCTATTACCTGAGCCAGGAGCTGTGCCGCTGGGCCGATGTGGTGGTGTGCGACTACAACTATTACTTCGATATTGCCGCCCTGCTCTACAGCCTGACCAGCCAGAACGAATGGCGCGTAGCGGTGCTGGTGGATGAGGCGCACAACCTTGTGGACCGCGCCCGTGGCATGTACACCGCCGAGCTGAATCAGCTGGCCTTTTATGAGCTGTGCCGCAACGCGCCGCGCTCATTAAAGAATGTGCTGGAGCGAGTCAGCCGTCATTGGGAGCAGATCAACCAGAGCCTGGAGCAGGACTATCAGATCTTCCCGGCGGTACCGGACTTGTTTGTCGCTGCTTTGCAAAAGACCGTCAGCGCCATCACCGATCACCTTTCCGAGCACCCCAGCGGCAATGACCGCGAACTGTTGTTGTTCTATCTGGAGGCCATGCTGTTCTGCCGCTTGTGTGAAGCCTATGGCCCTCACTCGCTGTTTGATGTCACCCGGCTAGAGAGCAATGCCATCGGCCTGCATACGAGTTTGTGCTTGCGCAATATCGTACCGGCACCATTCCTCAGTGGACGTTTTGCCGAAGCGCACACCACCACGCTGTTCTCTGCGACTCTGCGCCCGGCCAATTACTACCGCGACCTACTCGGCCTGCCTTACGAAACGCAGTGGCTGGATGTGGCCTCTCCCTTCTCTGCCGAGCAGCTGGAGGTGCGCAGCGTGCGTAACCTGTCGACCCGCTATCAGCATCGGGAATCCAGCCTGTTGCCGATCTGCCAGTTGATGGCCGAGCAGTACCAGAAAGCGCCCGGCAACTATCTGGCCTTTTTCAGCAGCTATGCCTATCTGGATCAGGTGCGCGAGCTGTTTCGGGCCATGTACCCGACCATCCCCACCAGCATGCAGACCCGCAGCATGAACGAGCAGGACCGCCAGGCCTTTCTCGATAACTTCACTCTGCACTCAGAGGGCATCGGCTTTGCCGTGCTTGGGGGCGCATTTGGTGAAGGCATCGACTTGCCGGGCAAGCGTCTGGTAGGTGCATTTATCGCCACCCTCGGACTACCGCAGGTCAACGCCATCAATGAAGAGATGAAAGCGCGCATGCAGCAGATGTTTGGCGAGGAGAACGGCTACGACTACGCCTATCTCTACCCCGGCATGCAGAAGGTGGTGCAGGCCGCCGGGCGGGTGATCCGCACCACGGCGGATCACGGCTGCGTATACCTGCTGGACGACCGCTACGGCGCGCCTAAAGTAAAAAGCCTGCTGCCAAGCTGGTGGCAGGTACTACCGCTGACCTGGAAACCGCCGCGCCCCAGCTGATTACATCAGCAAGGCAGTCAGCGCAGCACGCAGGTTCTCGGGGATAGCCACCGGGCGGTTGCTGGTTCTGTCCACAAATACATGGACAAAACGCCCTGCAGCGCAAGCCTCATCGTCCCCGACCTTAAACACCGCCAACTCGTATTGCACCGAGCTGGTGCCGAGCTTAACCACACGCAGGCCGACTTCAATCTTGTCCGGGAAGGCGATAGAAGCAAAGTAATCACAGCTGGAACTAACCACAAAGCCGACGATATTGCCGTGGTGAATATCCAGCCCGCCGACTTCAATCAGGTAGGTATTCACCGCGCTGTCAAAGTAGCTGTAATAGGTCACGTTATTAACGTGGCCATACACGTCATTGTCGTGCCAACGGGTGCTGATCGGCTGGAAGAAGCGGTAGTCACTGCGGGCGTGCTGGGGAGTGGTCATAAGCGCTCCAGGTCGTATCAGTAGGCCACCTGATAGATGGCCAAGGCATGGGCTTCGGTCATTTCCCGCGGGTTATTGACCAGCAATCGTTGCTGCAACATGGCATCACGGGCGAGGGTCGGCAAGACGTCCTGCGGCACACCGGCATCACGCAGACGAGTGGGCAAGCCGCTCTGTTCACTGAAGTCTGCCATCCGCCAGATAAACTGCTCGGTCTGATCCATCGCACTGCCCGGACGCAGCTGGTCGCCCAGGATTACCGCTGCCAGCTCAGCATAAAGCGGCGCTGCGACACTGGCGTTAAAGCCCAGCACGTGGGGCAGCACTAGCGCATTCGACAGCCCATGGGGGATATGGAAGTAACCGCCCAGCGGATAAGCCAGCGCGTGTACTGCTGCACAAGGCGCGTTGGCGAATGCCTGCCCGGCCAGGCATGAGCCCAGCAACATGGCCTGACGTGCTTCACGGTTGCTGCCGTTATGCACCACCTCATCAAGGTTGCGCGAGAGCAAACGTAGCGCCTCTTTGGCCAGCAAGTCGGACAGCGGGTTCTTCTTGATTGCACTGGTGTAAGCCTCAATGGCATGCACCATGGCATCAATCCCCGTAGCCGCAGTTACAGCAGGGGGCAGGCCGAGGGTGAGGTCTGCATCTAACACAGCCAAATCGGGCAGCAACACCGGTGAAACCACACCCTTTTTGGTGGTTGTACCCGTGGTGATCACAGAGATCGGCGTGACTTCAGACCCCGTACCAGCGGTGGTCGGTACCAATATCAAAGGCAGGCGCTGCGCCTTAACGCAATCCACGCCATACATATCATCCAGTTCTTGCGTACAGGTGGGGTTGGCCAACAACGCAACCAGTTTGGCCACGTCCATTGAGCTGCCACCGCCAAACCCAATGACCAATTCGGCCTTCAGGGATTTAGCCTGCTTCACAGCTTCGAGCAGGATAAATTCTGGTGGGTCAGCCACCACCTGATCGAACACCTCAAGCGTGACGCCAGCTTGGGCAAAGCCTGGCAGTACATCCGCCAGCAGCCCGAGTTTGCTGATGCCTGGGTCCGTCACCAGCATCACGCGCCGTGCACCTAGCTCCAGGCACAAATTGCCCAAACGGCGCGAGGCGCCAAGCTCGCACTGAATCCGGGCCGTCGTGGCAAAACTAAACGCGTGCATGGCAGATCCTCAGCAAGGTGAAGTGTTGTTTTTATAACGCAAAAACGCAGCAGCATGACGCGCAAAGTTTGCACAACCGTGCACAAACATATCATTCATGCGTGCCTGCTCCAGTAAATTGCGAGCATAAAAAACGCTGCCGGCCTGAGGCGGGCAGCGTTTCCGGAATACGAGTCTGAATCAGTAAATAGAACTGCCTATCAGCATGCCCTGCGTAACCTGATAGGTCTTTCGCCCGGCTTGCAAGGTCAGGGGATTACGACTGGCAATAACCCAGCCTTTGGCCAGCAACGTGTCAATGTAAGCCCGCAGTTCGGGCAACTGACGCTGATCTTGGTAACGCTCCATCTGATCCAACTCTGACCCCCTATGACTGGGTGTTTCCAGCGCAAGACAACTGAGCAGCAACTAATTTGGCACAGCCATACCACTAAACGAATGATTAATTACTCTTTATTCCAAAAAACTTCAATACCCACAGAAAAAGCTTACACGCTAGATCCAAGCCCGCTTAATAAAACCTTAAACCAATAAATAAAAAACGCCCGGCAAACCGGGCGTTTTAGACTGCGCAGTCGTTACAGGTTGTAACCGCGCTCGTTGTGTTCGGAGAGGTCGAGGCCAACCACTTCCGACTCTTCGCTGACACGCAGGCCCATCACCACATCCAGAACTTTCAGGATGATGTAGGTCAGAATGCCGGTGTAGACGATGGTGAACAGCACCGACTTAGTCTGTACCCACAGTTGTGTGGCGATACCCGGAATTTCTGCGAAGCCACCCAGGGAAGGCGCAGCAAAGGCCCCCACCAGAATCGCACCGACGATACCGCCGATGCAGTGCACGCCAAACACGTCCAAGGAATCGTCGTAGCCCAGTTTGCGCTTCAGGCTGGTGGCGCAGAAGAAGCACACCACACCCGACACCAGACCGATCACCAGAGCACCTACCGGGCCAACAGCACCAGCAGCCGGAGTGATCGCAACCAGACCCGCCACAACACCCGAGGCAATGCCCAGTGCACTTGGCTTACCGTGGGCAACCCACTCAGCGAACATCCAGGACAGCGCAGCAGCAGCGGTTGCAATCTGGGTAACCAGCATGGCCATACCAGCCGTCTCGTTAGCCGCAGCAGCGGAACCGGCGTTGAAACCGAACCAGCCGATCCAGAGCATGGCAGCACCGATCAAGGTGTAGCCCAAATTATGCGGCGCCATCGGAGTGGTCGGGTAGCCCTTACGCTTGCCCAGCACCAGGCAGGCAACCAGACCTGCGATACCGGCGTTGATGTGCACAACGGTGCCGCCCGCAAAGTCGATCACGCCTTCATCCCACAAGAACGCACCGTCGCCGCTCCACACCATGTGGCACATCGGGGCATACACAATGGTGAACCAGATGGTCATGAAGATCAGCATCGCGGAGAACTTCATACGCTCAGCAAATGCACCGACGATCAGCGCCGGAGTGATGATGGCGAAGGTCATCTGGAAGGTGACGAAGACGCTCTCAGGGAATGCTGAGATCAGGCTTTCCTTGGTCAGGTTGGTCAGGAACGCATTGTTCAGACTACCGACGAAGGAGTGGAAGTTGGTAACGCCCTTTTCCATACCGGTGGTATCGAAGGCCAGGCTGTAACCGTAGGCGAACCACAAAATGCTCATCAAGCCTGTGATGGCAAAACATTGCATCATCACCGACAGGATGTTTTTCGAACGCACCATGCCGCCGTAGAACAGCGCCAGGCCAGGAATAGTCATGAATAACACCAGTGCGGTTGCCGTCAGCATCCACGCGGTGTCACCGGAATTTAGGGTAGCAACCTCTTCCGCCATGGCCAGGCCAGGGCTTACGAGGGACAACAGGGCTCCTAGCCCTGCGATTTTGCGCAGAGTCATATTGTTTTCTCCTGGGGCGTATTGGGGTCTGAGGCTTAAACGGCGTCTGTACCGGTTTCGCCGGTGCGGATGCGGATTGCCTGTTCCAGGTTAACTACGAAAATCTTGCCGTCCCCGATCTTGCCGGTGTTGGCTGCTTTGGTGATGGCTTCGATAACGCGATCGAGTTGATCGTCAGCGATAGCCACGTCGATTTTCACTTTTGGCAAAAAATCGACTACGTATTCGGCGCCGCGATACAGTTCTGTGTGGCCCTTCTGACGACCAAAGCCTTTGACTTCAGTGACAGTAATGCCCTGCACGCCGATCTCGGACAGTGACTCACGAACGTCGTCCAGCTTGAACGGCTTGATGATGGCAGTGACTAGCTTCATGTAACTTCTCCCGTGTAGGTGGACTCGCCCCAGGAAAAACGAACCCGGCGCAAGTCTAAGGCAGTGCTTGGCTTTTGTAATGCACCACGCCTTGAACAGCGCTTCTGATGCGTCCAATCGCTCCCGACGAAGCACTCCCCCCGCTTCATCTGACACACCCAAGAATCTGCTCTGCGTGCGTCACCAGAGACTTTGCAGAAACCTTGCCAACTACAGAAAAGTCCTAAAAATCAGCTAATTACGCGAATTTAGATCAAGAAGAACACAAAGCACTCCAGCACAACGCACAATAACAGTGCACCCACATCGCCCAGCACGCTCCAAAATGGGCAATTCGCACAAATCTTGAATCCAAACCAAAACCGGAGCTGAAAACCCCACGTGCTACACTGCGCCAACCAGACTATGGAGCTCCACTATGCTGCCACCCAAAGCCCTTCTCGACGTTCTGAGCACCCAAGCCTCCCGCCTGTTCAGTGGTGAAACACCGCTGCCACGCGCCGAGTTTGAAGCCCAGTTCAAAGCCCTGCTGCAAAGCACCTTCAGCAAACTTGATTTGGTCAGCCGCGAAGAGTTCGACAGCCAGATGGTCGTCCTCGCCCGCACCCGCGCACACCTCGAAGCGCTGGAAGCCAAACTGGCCGAACTGGAAGAAGCCAAGCGCGAGCAATAATCCGGCGCAACAACGCGCAACGATCAAGGAGTGATCGATGTCCCTGGCAATTGTCCACAGCCGAGCGCAGGTGGGCGTGGATGCACCTTCCGTTACCGTCGAAGCTCATCTGGCTAACGGCCTGCCATCACTGGCACTGGTCGGTTTGCCGGAGACTGCGGTAAAAGAAAGCAAGGACCGAGTACGCAGCGCTATTCTCAATTGCGCCTTCGAATTTCCTCCCCGACGTATCACCCTTAATCTTGCACCGGCTGATTTGCCTAAAGACGGTGGCCGCTTCGACTTGGCCATTGCCTTAGGCATCCTCGCCGCCAGTGGCCAGGTGCCACTGAGTGCACTGGAGCAACTGGAGTGCTTGGGAGAGCTGGCGCTCTCCGGCGAAGTCCGCCCAGTCCAGGGCGTATTGCCAGCAGCCCTCGCGGCCAGAGCAGCCGGACGCACCTTGGTGGTGCCGAAACAAAATGCCGAAGAAGCCAGCCTTGCCTCCGGCCTCACCGTGCTTGCTGTCGGCCATTTGCTAGAACTGGCCGCGCACCTCAACGGCCAGACACCGCTGCCACCTTATGAGGCACAAGGCCTGCTGCGTCAGGTGCATCCCTATCCCGATCTGGCGGACGTTCAGGGCCAACTCGCCGCAAAGCGCGCACTGCTGGTAGCTGCGGCTGGCGCCCATAATCTGCTGTTCACCGGTCCGCCTGGTACCGGCAAAACATTACTGGCCAGCCGCCTGCCGGGCCTGCTGCCGCCGCTGGATGAGTCCGAAGCCTTGGAAGTTGCCGCCATTCATTCAGTCGCCAGCCACACTCCGCTCAAGGCCTGGCCACAACGCCCGTTCCGAACGCCCCATCACAGCGCATCCGGCCCGGCACTGGTCGGCGGTGGCAGTCGTCCGCAACCGGGCGAAATTACCTTGGCCCATCAAGGCGTGCTGTTTCTCGATGAGCTACCCGAGTTCGACCGCAAGGTGCTTGAGGTTTTAAGGGAGCCTCTGGAATCAGGCCATATCGTGATTGCCCGAGCACGGGACAAAGTGCGTTTCCCGGCACGCTTCCAGCTGGTTGCGGCGATGAACCCCTGCCCCTGCGGGCATCTTGGCGATCCCTCCGGTTCCTGCCGCTGCGGCACCGAGCAAGTCCAACGTTACCGCAACAAACTCTCCGGCCCGTTGCTGGATCGCATCGATCTGCACCTGACCGTCCCCCGCGAAACCACGCGCCTAAGCAACAGCGAGCCCGGCCAGAGCACCGCCGAAGTCGCCGCGTGGGTGGCAAAGGCCAGAGCGCAACAAATGAAGCGCCAGGGTTGCGCCAACGCCCATTTAGACCTGAAAGGCGTGCAGCAGCACTGTCAGCTCAAAGAAGACGACCAACGCTGGCTAGAAGCCGCCTGCGAACGCCTGAACCTCAGCCTACGCGCAGCACACCGGGTAATGAAAGTTGCCCGCACCCTGGCTGATCTGGAACAGACTGCGCATGTCACCCGCGCCCACCTGGCAGAAGCCCTACAATATCGGCCGCAAAGTCGCTAATACCTGCAAGCGGCAATCCCACATTCCTATTTTCGACGAGCCTGTGATGCCAGAAATTAAAACCGTCTTGCTGTTTGTGCTGACAGCCATCGCAGAGATCGTTGGCTGTTACCTGCCCTATCTCTGGCTACGTGAAAGCAAAAGCATCTGGCTGTTGGTGCCCGCCGCGCTCAGTTTGGCGGTTTTTGCATGGCTACTGACATTGCACCCAACCGCTGCGGGACGAGTGTATGCCGCGTATGGCGGTGTCTATATTTTTGTCGCCATTCTCTGGCTATGGGGGTGGACGGCATCAAACCCACAGGCTGGGATCTACTTGGAACAGCGGTAGCACTTTGCGGTATGGGCATCATCATGTTTGCCCCAAGAGCATAAAAAAGGGCCACCTAAGTAGCCCAAGCACAGCATCACGATTTTTTAGGCACTGTACAGGTGCATTGTCTGTAGCTTGCGCAATTTCCAGTCCACCTGCTTAACCTTGGAATTCAGAGCAGCGGAAGTGTGTAACTAATAATCAGACGGTTCTCGTCTATCTCGTTACTAAAGTTCGAACGTACAGTTGCGTTACGCCAACAAATCCCCAGATTTTTTAGAGTGCCTTCTTGGAATACGTACATCAGCTCAGTGTTACGCTCCCACTCCTTACCTGTACCAGCAGCGCCCAAATCAATGTTATCTCCAGTAAGGTAACGCGTCATAAATGTAAGACCAGGGATCCCGACGCTTGCAAAGTTGAAGTCGTAACGTGCTTGCCACGACGTCTCATCCTTGTTGGCGAAATCACCGATTTGCACATAGTTAACTAGGAATGGATCGGTGCCGTTGATATAGGCGAATCCAGTATCACCACTCATCTTTTGATAACCAAAACCAATGCTGTGGCCAAAGAAACCATAGGTGAACATGGCACCAAAGGCTTTGTTATCTACATTGCTGCGACCATCATCGGTAGAACGCGCATAACGCAGGTCAGTCTTCAGGCTGTGACCATTGCTGAGCGGTAATACGTGAACCAGATTGAGGGAATGTTGTTTATACAAATCTTCCAAATTGGAATAGTAGTACCCAGCCGTCAGCTCCTTCGTAAACTTATAACTCCCCCCTAGAAACCGAAAAGAATCACTAAGGCTACTATCGGTTACAACAAGACCTCGCCTACCGCCAACAGTCATCCCTATATCTTCGAAATCACCGGAGTTACGGTGATTCACTTCGCTCAAATAACCACCATCTACAGTCAGGCCATCGATTTCCTGTGAAACTAAATGTCCTCCGCTGAACACCTGCGGGGTTAGTCGACCATCACTTGAAGCTATTGCCATGTTCTTGAATTGCATACTGCCAACTCGCAGAGTGCTATTCGATATTTTTGCCTTCGCGGCAACCGCTAGATCGTAGGAGTAGTCCTGCGATCCGCCTGAACGATCAGGCACCAAAAGATCAGAACCGGCTCTGCCACTACCAGAATCGAGCTTGAAACCCGCCATGCCGATGGTATCGAGACCAACGCCAACGGTGCCCTCGGTATAGCCGGATGTCATACGGAGAATAAAGCCTTGCGCCCATTCTTCACGCTTACTTTGTGTAGCACCTTCCTGGCGAAAATCACGACTGAAATAGAAGTTACGTGCTTCCAAACTGGCCTTACTATCTTTTATGAATTCAGCACGAGCAGTTTGGCTGAGCGACAGGCTCAAAGCGGCAACTGTGACCGCTATGCTGAGGGAGTTTTTTATCATTGTTTTGCTCTCCATTTCTGTGGGTTGGCACATGCAACACTCTGGTTAGATCAACGGCAGATAAGGCGCGGGTAGACGAAGCACGATGCCCTTACAAGCGGCCGCACTCATCCCGATCCAAGTTGGGCTCCGGGTGTATTCTTCTAGGAAATACAACAGTGGTACCGATCAACGCCCCCATCGCTAAGTGAGGTAATACCAAGCGATGGGAGCCCACGCTAAAAGCGCTCGTGGAGACGGTCACGGGGTTTGCTACATGGCAAACCACTTCCTATTGAAATCAGAAGAAGCCCAGTGGGTTGATGTCGTAGCTGATCAGCAGGTTTTTGGTTTGCTGATAGTGGTCGAGCATCATCTTGTGGGTTTCGCGGCCTACGCCAGATTTCTTGTAGCCACCGAACGCAGCGTGCGCCGGGTACAGGTGGTAGCAGTTGGTCCATACACGACCGGCCTTGATGCCACGGCCCATGCGGTACGCGCGGTTGATGTCGCGGGTCCACACGCCAGCGCCCAGACCGAACTCGGTGTCGTTAGCGATTGCCAGGGCTTCAGCTTCGTCCTTAAAGGTGGCAACGCTGACCACCGGGCCGAAGATTTCTTCCTGGAAGATACGCATTTTGTTGTGGCCTTTGAGCAGGGTCGGCTGGATGTAGTAACCCGTTGCCAGGCTGCCTTCCAGTTTCTCTGCGCCACCACCGGTGAGCAGCTCGGCACCTTCCTGCTGAGCGATCTCGAAGTAGGACATGATCTTGTCGAACTGCTGCTGGCTCGCCTGTGCGCCGACCATAGTGTCGGTGTCCAGCGGGTTGCCGCGCTTAATCTGTTTGATCTTCTTCATCACTTCGTTCATGAACGGTTCGAAGATCGATTCTTGAACCAGTGCACGGGACGGGCAGGTGCAGATTTCACCTTGGTTGAAGAAGGCCAGAACCAGACCCTCAGCTGCTTTCTCGATGAAGGCAGGCTCAGCTTTCATGATGTCTTCGAAGAAGATGTTCGGCGACTTGCCGCCCAGCTCTACAGTCGACGGAATGATGTTCTCAGCAGCGCACTTCATGATGTGCGAGCCAACCGGCGTGGAACCGGTGAAGGCGATTTTGGCGATACGCTTGCTGGTGGCCAGCGCTTCACCGGCTTCGCGGCCGAAGCCTTGCACCACGTTCAGTACGCCTTTGGGCAGCAGGTCACCGATCAGCTCCATCAGTACAGTGATGCCCAGCGGAGTTTGCTCAGCAGGCTTGAGCACGATGGCGTTACCGGCAGCCAGGGCCGGAGCCAGTTTCAAGCGCCCATCAGCAGCGGGAAGTTCCACGGAATGATCTGGCCAACAACGCCCAGTGGCTCGTGGAAGTGGTAGGCCGCAGTGGTGTCGTTGATTTCGGCAGTGGAGCCTTCTTGAGCGCGCAGGCAGCCAGCGAAATAACGGAAGTGGTCAGCAGCCAGCGGAATGTCGGCGTTCAGGGTTTCACGAACTGGCTTACCGTTGTCCCAGGTTTCAGTAACAGCCAGCAGCTCCAGGTTCTGCTCAATGCGGTCAGCGATTTTCAGCAGGATGTGGGAGCGCTCCTGAACCGAAGTACGGCCCCAGGCGTCGGCGGCGGCGTGAGCAGCGTCCAGCGCCCGCTCGATATCGTCACGATCGGAACGCGGGAATTCACCGATGACCGAACCATCAACCGGGCTGGTGTTGGTGAAATAAACACCGTTTACCGGAGCGACGAATTCGCCATTGATGTAGTTGCCATAGCGCGGTTTGAGTGTGAGTAGTGCGCCTTGAGTACCTGGTTTTGCATAAATCATAGGACTGACCTCTTATAGGTTTTTGTACGGTCTTGTGGTGATAGCGAATGGTCACGCAACCATCCGCTATCTGCCCCAGAATCAGGATGCTTGTGGGGTTTCACCACGCGCCAGTCGCGCATTGATGTCGTCAATAACTGCCGGCAGCTCAGCAATGGTATCGATCATGTAATGCGGGCGGGAACCTTCCAGCATATTGGCAATGCGGCTGCGCTCTTGCTCCAGCTTCTCTGGGAGAGAGCTTTGTACTCATCGTAGGTCAGGCCCAGGGCGTTACCAGAGCAGGTCAGGGCGACGGTCCACATACCGGCGCTGCGACCTTCCAGAATGCCTGGCCAGGTGTCGTCGACCTTCACGCACGCTGCAACATCACTGATGCCCAGAGCGATGACGTTGGCCAGCGATTGCGCCGGGTGAGGGCGGCCGTTGGGCACTTCATCAGTGGCAACGACGTAATCCGGGTTGTAGCCGTTGGTTTTCGCCAGTTCCACAACTTTGGCCATGACCACTGCCGGATAACCCGAGCAGGTGCCAATTTTCAGGCCCTTTTCGCGCAGGGTCGCAATGGCGTCCAAGGCACCCGGAATCAGCGCTGAGTGCTCGGCAATTTTTTCGATCTGCAGTGGCATGAAGCGCTCGTAGATGGCAGTTACGTCATCATCAGTCGGCGTGCGACCGAACTTAGCGCGATAGCGTTCGGCGATAGCTGGGATGTCGCACAGGGTGCGGATGTGATCCCACTTGCCCATGCCCATCGGGCCACGTGCCTCGGCCAGGCTTACTTCAACGCCAAACTCGCCAAATGCCTCAACAAAAATCTGCGTTGGCGCGAAAGAGCCGAAGTCGACCACGGTGCCGGCCCAGTCCAGAACAACAGCTTGTAGACGACTTGGGAGTATGTATTTCATGGTGAATCTCCTATTTTCGGGATGAGTCAGGCCCCTTCCTCGAGACTGAGAAAGCCGCCAATTACGTATTGGGTTAACTATTTATGGTGTTTTTGCACAGGCTGTGCGCATGAGTCGAAAAGCTCAGCAATGATGGGTCGGTTACGGCGAACACCAAGACAACATAGGAAGTAGTTGATTTGGAATGGATGCTCTACAAACGATATCGCCCTGGTACCTGGCTGATCGGCGTACTCAACAGCTGAGACAAAACCAATACCAATGCCATTTACGACCGCATGCACAATGGCCTCCCGACTGTTGAGCTGCATCACGCAGTTGAGATGTACACCGTGTCTTTGGCAGCCCTCTTCGACCAATTGACGTGTTCGAGAAGCTGACTCACGCAGGACCAACGGCTGGCCGCTGATTTCCTTAATACTGACCTGTTCCTGGCTCGCCCAAGGGTGGTCATCACGCACCACCGCAATGATTGGACACGTCCGATACAGCTGCGTCGACAGGCGATGATCAAACTCCGAGAGTGCGAGAATCGCCACATCGATATCAAAGTTGTACAGCCGCTCCAACGTTCCGGCTTCACTGGCGAACGAGGTTTCCAGCTCAATACTGGGATATTGCTGTTTCAGTGCGTACGTCAAACTCATTGCAATCGGGGGTGACACAGCACCAATTCGCAACATGCCTTGTTTGCGCTGGCGGAAGCTCTGCAACAGCTGCAGAGCTTCATCCTCTTGACCAAACACACCTTGGGTAATCTCGTAGAGCTGACGCCCTGCAGAGCTCAGTTCTATGTAGCGACCGCGGCGATGAAACAGCTCCACAGAAAACATCTTCTCCAGAGTGCTGACCTGCTCGCTAACAGTCGGCTGGCCGATGCTCAAATACTCTGCTGCCTGGGTAAAGCTCCCTGTTTTGGCAACGGCATGAAAAGAGCGCAGCCACTTGTGATACTGATACATAGCAGGTCCGCATATCCAAAGGTCAGTGTCTAAAGTCCAACGCCTACAACTTAGCGTCTAACAAACAAGGCAACCGCAGCACTGGACAAGCAAGCAATCATCACAACCATAAAGATCACTGATGTATCACCGCTTGCATCAATCAACCCGCCGATCAATGGCTCTGCCAAACCTGCAAACAGGTAAGACGAGAAGTTCATAACGCCGGTGGCAGTACCTGCTCGTTTGGCTCCTACCAGGTCAGGGCACAGTGCCCAGAAACTGGAAGCAGGGCCATAGACGAAGAAGCCGCAGAGGAACAGTGCCAACAAGCCAATGGTGCTATGCGATGGCAGAGACCACATCCACAGACTGGTCAGGGCTCCGAGAACCATGTACAGCATGATCGCCTTATAGCGCTTAGAACCAAACAGTTTGTCCGAAACCCAACCGTTGCTTAGCGCGCCAACCGCCATACCAACTGGCAGCGCCACCGTGATCCACTTCGGATCAATCCAGCTATCACCGCTCTTCCAGTTCGCACCAAGGAAATGCACCGGCACCCAGATAATCAAGCCATAGCGGGCCGCATTCTGGAAGCCGAGCGAAACGGCAGCAATCAACAGGCGAACGTTCTTAAGTACAGCTTTGTAACGTTGAGCGGAGCTCTCGTGATCATCTTGCGAAGCTTCGTTGGCCTTGTCTTCGGCATTAGCCACACCGGTGTCTTCCAGCGGCTTGTACCCAAGATCCTGAGGACGCTCACGGGCAATCAGATAGAAGGTGATACCGCCAGCCAACATTAACAACACAGGCAGACGGAAGATCCAGCGCCATTCCAGTTGCAGAACCTCCAGAATAACAACAGAGGTCACATAAGAAAGGATCGACGCGCAGCCAGCGGCAAATACATAGAAGCCATAGACCTTGCCTCGCTCACTTGCGCCCCACCAGTTCGAAAGCAAGCGACTTCCTGGAGCCCAACCCAATGCCTGAAAGTAACCATTAACACCCCAAGGCAGAATCAAGCTTAAGAAACCCGTTGCAAAGCTAGCAACCCAGTTAGCACCGCAGGACAGAACTGCCCCCAAGCTCATGATGCGCCGGCCGCCAAATTTGTCGGCTAAGTTACCGTTAATAGCTTGTCCAATCGCATAGGCCCAGAGCATAGCGGTTGAAATCCAGCCAAGAGCCTCTTTACTTAAACCGAACTCAGCCTGCATACCAGGGATGGCGAAACCGAAAGTTTGCCGACCGGTATAAAAGAACAAGTAACAGAACATCGCCGCCAGAAGCATCCGCCACTGCGCTGAGCGAAAGGATGTCATCGGAGTAACAACACCAGATAGTGTATCTGCACGATTCATTGTATTTTCCTTCTTGTACTCTCCCCTCAACCACAGGTTGAGGGGACGCACTCTTTTTTGGTGCAAACAGGAAATAGCGCGACTTGGGAAGTCGCATATGTGGTGCGCGCGTTGACTTAAGCGGCTTTGGTGCCGATGAAGTTTTTGCCTCGTGCACCCTGCATGGCGTAGAGAACCATCTCTTGCGCCTCACTCTCCGTCACGCCGTAATCACCGAACTCAGTTTTAACGTCGAGACTGTGGAGAAAATCCCGCAGGCGTGTCTGGGCTTTGCCCAGATCATTTCCGAAGACACGCTGCAATGTCTGGTCGCGCGCAGGGTCACGCCCCCACGCCAACCCCAAGACAAATGGGAGGGTGAAGGAACAAGCGATGCCGTGGGGAAGACCATGGCGCAAGGTCATCTCGTAGGAGATGGAGTGAGCCAGAGCTGTCTTGGTGTTGGAAAAAGCCATCCCTGCCTTTAGGGCCGCTAAGGCCATGCGCGAGCGCAATTCACGACTCGTCAGGTCTTGGCGTAGCTGGGGTAGGCATTCGAGGATGTCCTCGATAGCAGAGATGGCAAAAGTGTCAGATATCGGGTTGGCGTTGACGTTCCAAATAGACTCCAACGCATGGGAGAGCGCATCGAGACCGGTAGAAACAGTAACGCTGGCAGGTACCGTAAGCATCAGGTCAGGATCAATGATCGCTGCGGTAGGCCATGTGCATGGCAAGTGCAATGAGTACTTTTTCTGCTGAGCAGAATCCCAGATTGTTGCCCAAGGGGTCACTTCGCTGCCTGTTCCGGCAGTGGTAGGCGCAGCAATCAGTGACTTAAGACGGTGCGGCGTAAATGGCTTACCTGTCGCAAGCAAAGACAACAGTTCATCAAAACTACCGGACTCGGTGCCAACCATCAGTGCCTTGGCAGTGTCGATGGCACTACCCCCCCCTACAGCCAATACAGTCTCGCATTCACTGGCTTGTTGCCAGAAGCGCTCGTAAGTACCGCGAAGCTGGGCAACATCAGGGTTGGGTTGAACATCTTCAACGATGTGTACAAGACGATCGCCTAGCAAGGCTTGGATCTTATCGACCAGGCCAAGCCCACGGGCTTCGGGGAAGATCACAAGTGCAACGGTCTGACCGTCAGTGAGGGAAGTGATCTGAGAAAGACTGCCACCGCCGAAATAGGTGGCAACCGGGTTATGGAACTGGGCAGGCATTGCGTTTCCTTTTATTGTTGTTTGAATTGCCCTCATAGTCCCCACCTGCATGCCCTGGCTCAAATCGATTGATTAAAGGCATACATTGGTAGAAACGATAATGCCTGCACGATAAGGCCCCGGACTAACGCCACTTATGCCTCACGCATTTCTAACGGGCAGAAACTAAAACCCGTCAGGAATCAGCCAAAGCTGAGATGATCGACCTGAACTGGTCTGGCAACGTCTAATCACAACTGAATTTGGTCCTCACGAGATAATCCACAATTGACAATAAAAAAGGGCCACCGAAGTGGCCCTTTTCATAACACCGTTGCTTACGCGGTTTGCGCAGCGCCGGTGGTTTCGTCCATAGCTTGTTGCAGGGCCTTCTTGCGTTTTTCTTCGGCACGGTGGGCGAAGAACCACATCACGAAGGTGGCCAGCGACACGCTGAGCAAGATCAAGCTCGCCACTGCGTTGATCTCAGGCTTCACGCCCAGACGCACAGCAGAGAACACTTCCATCGGCAGCGTGGTCGAGCCTGGGCCGGACACGAAGCTGGCCAGTACCAGGTCATCCAGCGACAAGGCGAAGGACATCATGGCACCGGCTACCAGCGACGGCGCGATCATCGGGATGGTGATCAGGAAGAACACCTTCCACGGCCGTGCACCGAGGTCCATGGCCGCTTCTTCGATGGACATATCCAGCTCACGCAGACGTGAGGACACGATCACCGCCACATACGCTGAGCAGAAGGTGGTGTGCGCGATCCAGATGGTCAGCAGGCCACGCTCTGCCGGCCAGCCGATCAGCTGAGCCATTGCCACGAACAGCAGCAACAGCGACAGACCAGTAATCACCTCTGGCATAACCAGCGGTGCAGTCACCAAACCACCAAACAGCGTACGACCTTTGAAGCGGGTGACACGGGTCAGCACAAAGGCTGCCATTGTGCCCAGTGCCACCGCCGCGATGGCGGTGTACAGCGCCACTTCTAGGGAACGCATGACCGAGTTCATCAGCTGGGTGTTATCCAGCAGGCCGACGTACCACTTGATCGACCAACCACCCCACACGGTTACCAGACGGGATGCGTTGAACGAGTAGATGACCAGAATGACCATCGGTAAGTAGATAAACGCCAAGCCCACCCACAACATGAAGTTGGAGAAACTAAAACGCTTCATGGCCGTCCCTCCATTTCTTTGGCTTGGTTACGGTTAAACAGAATGATCGGGACAATCAGGATCGCCAGCATCACTACCGCCAGAGCAGACGCCACCGGCCAGTCGCGGTTGTTGAAGAATTCCTGCCACAACACTTTACCGATCATGAGCGTTTCCGGGCCGCCCAGCAGCTCAGGAATCACGAACTCACCCACAACCGGGATGAACACCAGCATGCAGCCGGCGATGATGCCGTTCTTAGCCAGCGGTACGGTGATTTTCCAGAAGCTGTTGAAGGTGCTGGAGCCCAGGTCAGCTGCTGCTTCCAGCAAACTCTGATCGTGCTTGACCAGGTTGGCGTAGAGCGGCAACACCATGAACGGCAGGTACGAGTAAACGATACCGATGTACACCGCCAGGTTGGTGTTGAGGATCTGCAGCGGCTCGTCGATCACGCCCAGCCACATAAGGAAGCCATTAAGCAGGCCGTTGTTGCTGAGGATCCCCATCCACGCATACACGCGAATCAGGATCGCCGTCCAAGTCGGCATCATGATCAGCAGCAGGAACACCATCTGCTTGTCTTTCGGCGACCGTGCAATGGCATAAGCCATCGGGAAGCCGATAAACAGGCACAACAGCGTGCTGACTGTTGCAATTTTCAGGGACCCCAAATAGGCAGCCAGGTACAGCGCATCCTCACTAAGGAAGATGTAGTTACCCAGGTTGATGATCAGGGTGAGTTTGTTTTCCGCCCAGGTGTACACGTCGGTGTACGGAGGGATGGCCACATCTGCTTCAGCAAAGCTGATCTTCAGAACGATGAAGAACGGCAGCATGAAGAACAGGAACAGCCAGAGGAACGGCACCCCGATAACCAGGTGCCGGCCCTTGGGCATACGGCGACTGATGCTTCGGATGATATTCATGAGCGCAACGCCACCCCGCTGTCGTCCTCCCACCACACGTACACTTGGTCATCCCAAGTTGGACGTGCGCCGCGGCGCTCGGCGTTGGCTACAAAAGACTGCACGATCTTGCCGCTTGGCAGCTCCACGTGGAAGACCGAGTGGCCGCCCAGGTAGGCGATATCGTGAACAATACCGCGGGACCAGTTGTGCTCAGACGTCGGCTGCTCAGTGCTGATGAGCATTTTTTCCGGACGAATTGCATAGGTGATGCTCTTGTCCTGAACGGAGGTACTGACGCCGTGACCGACGTAGATCGGACGCTCCAGATCAGGCGAGGCAATCAGCGCATAGCCTTCCATGTCTTCGACCACTTGGCCTTCGAACAGGTTGACGTTGCCGATAAATTCGCAGACTAGACGACTGGTCGGGGTCTCGTACACATCGACCGGGCTGCCGATCTGCTCAATGCAACCCAGATGCATAATGGCGATACGCTGGGCCATGGTCATGGCCTCTTCTTGGTCGTGGGTCACCATCACGCAGGTCACGCCTACGCGCTCAATGATTTCCACCAGTTCCAGCTGCATTTGCGAACGCAGTTTTTTGTCCAGTGCCCCCATTGGCTCGTCGAGCAGGAGCAGCTTCGGACGCTTGGCCAGCGAGCGAGCCAACGCAACACGCTGACGCTGACCGCCAGAAAGCTGGTGCGGCTTGCGTTTGGCGTACTGGGTCATGTGCACCAGCTTAAGCATTTCTTCGACGCGGGCGTCGATTTCAGCCTTAGGCATTTTGTCCTGTTTCAGACCGAAGGCGATGTTGTCCGCCACACTCATGTGCGGGAACAGCGCATAGGACTGGAACATCATGTTGATCGGACGCTCGTATGGCGGCAGGTCGGTGATGTCCTGGCCATCAAGGAAAATGCGTCCATCTGTTGGCTTTTCAAAGCCAGCCAGCATGCGCAGCAAGGTGGATTTACCGGAACCGGAGCCGCCGAGCAGGGCGAAAATCTCACCCTTGTTGATGGTCAGTGAAACATCTTCAACAGCTACCGTTTCATCGAATTTTTTTGTTACGCGCTCGATTTTGACCAAAACCTCTTTCGGCTTTTGATCACCCTCGAGAACTTTTTTATAGGCACTGGAAGCAACCGCCATTACCAAAACTCCACGAATTGAGCGCCCGGGCACCGCGACCGGGCGTTTGTATTATTTACCGGACTTGATCTTGGTCCAGCTGCGAGTCATTAAACGCTGCACTTTCACCGGCAGTTCCGAAGAAATGTACAACTTGTCCAGCACCGCTTGTGGCGGATATACGGACTCATCGTTGAGTACATCCTGATCCATCAGCTCGCCTGCCTTGAGGTTAGGGTTGGCATAGCCGACGTAATCACTGACCACCGCAATGGCGGCCGGATCGAGCAAATAGTTGATGAAGCTGTGAGCTTCTTTGACATTGCCCGCATCCACAGGGATAGCAAGCATGTCGAACCACAGGTTGGCACCCTCTTTAGGAATGCTGTAGGCGATTTCGACGCCCTTTTCGGCTTCTTCGGCACGGTCAGCAGCCTGCATTACGTCGCCAGAAAAACCGACGGCTACGCAGATGTTGCCGTTAGCCAGATCACCGATGTATTTCGAACTGTGGAAATAAGAGACATAAGGACGCACAGCCAGCAGTTTGGCTTCGGCTTTAGCAATGTCATCCGCGCTGTGGGTATTCGGATCCAGGCCCAAGTAGTTGAGCATGGCCGGCAGCATTTCATCTGCAGAATCAAGGAAGCTGACACCACAAGCCGAGAGCTTTTTCATGTTCTCTGGCTCGAAGACCACACTCCACGAGTCGATGTGATCAACCCCGAGCACTTCTTTAACCTTGGCTACGTTGTAACCAATACCGTTGGTGCCCCACAGGTAGGGAACGGAATACTGGTTACCGGGATCGTTGGCATCCAGTTGCTTGAGCAGAGCCGGGTCCAGGTTATCCCAATTAGGCAGCAGACTGCGATCGAGCTTCTGGAAAGCCCCCGCCTTGATCTGCTTACCGAGAAAATGGTTCGAAGGCACCACGATGTCGTAGCCGGAACGGCCAGCCAACAACTTACCTTCAAGGGTTTCGTTGGAATCAAAAACGTCGTACTGGACTGTTATACCGGTCTCTTTTTTGAAGTCGTCCAGCGTGGTTTCACCAATGTAGTCCGACCAGTTGTAGACCTTGACCACAGGCTCAGCAGCGTGTGCGGTAGTGACAGCGGCAGCCAGAAGCCCTGCCAGGAGAGGAATACGACGCATAAGGGGTCCTTTTCTTGTTCTGGGAGAGCGGCAGGTCATCCTGCCGCTTCCGATTACATCAACAGCATTAACGACCGGACTTGATCTTGGTCCAGCTGCGGGTCATCAGACGCTGAGCATTGGCTGGCAGATCTGGGAAGGTGTAGATCTTGGCCATGGTTTCAGCATCCGGGTAGATGCCCGGATCGTTACGAAGGGCTTCGTCTACCAGCGGTGTCGCGGCAGCGTTACCGTTCGGGAACTGCGTGTAGTTACTGATGTTGGCGATAACTTCCGGCTTCATCAGGTAGTTGAGGAACACATGAGCCTCTTCTACGTTTTTCGCATCAGCAGGGATAGCCAGCATGTCAAAGAAGCTGCCAGCACCTTCTTTCGGGATGCTGTAGGAGATGTTCACGCCATTCTTAGCTTCTTCAGCACGGGACTTGGACTGATACAGGTCGCCCGAGTAACCGACGGCCATACAGATGTTGCCGTTAGCCAGGTCACCGATGTACTTGGAGCTGTGGAAATAAGAGATTGAGGAGCGAACCGACAGGAACAGCTCTTCAGCTTTCTTCAGCTCAGCCGGGTTGGTGCTGTCTGGCTTGAAGCCCAGATAGTTCAGGGCAGCCGGCAGAATTTCGGTCGGCGAGTCGAGGAAGGTCACGCCGCAGTCCTTCAACTTGGCGATGTTTTCCGGCTTGAACACGATGTCCCAGGTATTAACCGGTACGTCGCCCAGAGCAGCCTTAACCTTGTCTACGTTGTAGCCCAGGCCGATGGTGCCCCACATGTAGGGGATGGAATACTGGCTGCCCGGGTCGCTTGGATCCAGTGCGTGCAGCAGGTTTTTGTCGAGGTTTTCCCAGTTCGGCAGCTTGGATTTGTCCAGCTTCTGGAACACACCGGCTTTGATTTGCTTAGCCAGGAATGGGTTGGACGGCACGACGATGTCGTAGCCCGAGCTGCCCGCCAACAGCTTGGCTTCTAGGGTCTCGTTGCTGTCAAAGACGTCGTAGACGACCTTGATGCCGGTTTCCTTCTGGAAGTTCTCCAGGGTGTCTTCGGCGATGTAATCAGACCAGTTATAGACGTGCAGAACTTTGTCTTCTGCAACGGCGTTACCTGCAACAGCTGCCGCCAGAGACACGGCAAGAAGGGTTTTGCTGACTTTACTCATGCATACAGCTCCTGTTGTTGTAGTCGTAGACCGGAAAAGCGCGCTCAACAACGCACCTTTCCGGTGGGCCTGACGCACGCATTTGCGCAGTCTGGCAAGGTCCTTGTCTGGTGACAACATTCAGATATAAGCAAATGAAAATAAAGGATAAAACCCTTACTTCAAGACCTCTTCTGCTGTCAGATCCAGACACTTGCGAGCTTTCTCCACCAGCTCGTCAATCTCAGCATGACTGATGACCAACGGTGGCGAAATGATCATGGTGTCGCCCACGGCGCGCATGATCAGTCCATTGTTGAAGCAATGACCACGGCAAATCATGCCGACGGCTTTGTCTGACGGATAACGCTTGCGGGTGGCTTTGTCTTGTACCAGCTCAATGGCACCCAGCATCCCTACACCGCGCACTTCGCCAACCAGTGGGTGATCACTCAGCTCGCGTAAACGCTTCTGCAAGTAAGGTGCCGTTTCTGCCTTAACACGCTCGACAATTTTTTCTTCCTGCAAAATTCGCAGGTTTGCCAGACCAACCGCCGCCGCAACCGGGTGCCCCGAGTAGGTGAAGCCGTGGTTGAAATCGCCGCCCTCATTAAGGACCTTAACCACATCGTCACGCACAACCAGACCACCCATTGGGATGTAGCCAGAGGTCAAGCCCTTGGCGATCGTCATCATGTGCGGTGTATTGCCGAAATAGTCGCTTCCGAACCATTCACCGGTGCGACCAAAACCGCAGATCACCTCATCAGCAATAAAGAGGATGTCGTATTTGGCGAGAATCTCGCGGATGCGCGGCCAATAAGTCTCTGGTGGGATAATGACACCACCTGCGCCCTGAATGGGCTCTGCGATAAACGCTGCAACATTTTCCTCGCCGACTTCGAGAATCTTCTTCTCCAACTGGTCAGCGGCCCAGATCCCGAATTCGTCCGGGCTCATGTCGCCACCCTCGCCAAACCAGTAAGGCTGCGGGATGTGCACAATACCTGGAATCGGCAGGTCGCCCTGCTCATGCATATAGGTCATGCCGCCCAGGCTGGCACCGGCAACAGTTGAGCCGTGGTAGCCATTGATACGGCTGATGATGACCTTTTTGTTCGGCTTACCCTTGAGTGCCCAATAATGGCGCACCATGCGCAGCATGGTGTCATTACCCTCAGAGCCGGAACCGGTGAAGAACACATGGTTCATACCCTCAGGGGTAAGCTTTGAAATCTCTTTAGCCAGCTCCAAAGCAGGAGGCGTGGCTGTCTGGAAAAACATGTTGTAGTACGGCAGCTCTTGCATCTGGCGATACGCGGCATCAGCCAGCTCTTTACGCCCATAACCGACAGCTACACACCAAAGGCCAGCCATGGCATCGAGGATCTTTTTACCCTCGCTGTCCCACAAATAAACGCCTTCGGCCTTAGTGATAATGCGCGGGCCATTCTCGGACAGCTGCTTAAAATCACTGAAGGGTGCCAGGTGATGCTCACGACTCATCGCCTGCCATTCGCGGGTTTTTGGGTTTGTCACTTGCTCGTTCATAACAACACCTTGTCCTAACAGGTCACACAGCGGCCTGATAATGTGGGCTGGCGCGTATAAACCGCGCCAGCCTTGAGTCTTAAACAGACAGCAGCAGGAACTCGCGCTCCCAAGAGCTGATCACCCGGTTGTAGTTCTCGTGCTCGGCGCGCTTAACGGCGACGTAGCCTCGAATGAACTTCTCACCCAAGTATTTCTCAGCATCTTTACAGGCTTCCATACGCTCCAATGCGCTTTCGATGGTCACCGGCAGACGCAGGTTGCGACGTTCATAACCACGGCCTTTAACTGGCGCACTCGGTTTCACATCGCCGACCATGCCCATGTAGCCGCACAGCAAGCTGGCAGCCAGCACCAGATACGGGTTGGCGTCGGCACCGGCGAGGCGGTTTTCCACACGGCGGTTCTGCGGCGTGGCTTCAGGCACGCGCAGGCCCACGGTACGGTTCTCTTCACCCCACTCAACGTTCACTGGCGCGGAGGTATCCGGCAGGAAGCGGCGGAACGAGTTAACGTTCGGGGCGAACAGCGGCAGCAGCTCGGGGATGTACTTCTGCAGACCACCGATGTGCTGCATAAACAGCTCACTCATGGTGCCGTCAGCATTGGAGAACAGGTTCTTACCGGTTTTGATGTCCACCACGCTCTGGTGAATGTGCATGGCGCTGCCTGGCTGATCAGTGATCGGCTTGGCCATAAAGGTGGCCGCGACGTCATGCTTCAGGGCGGCTTCACGCATGGTGCGTTTGAACACCAGGATCTGGTCAGCCAGGTGCAGGGCATCGCCGTGACGGAAGTTGATTTCCATCTGCGCCGGGCCTTCCTCGTGGATCAGGGTATCCAGATCCAAGCCCTGCATCTCACACCAGTCGTACATGTCTTCGAACAGTGGGTCGAATTCGTTAGCCGCATCAATAGAGAACGATTGACGACCGGTTTCCGGGCGGCCGGAGCGGCCAACCGGCGCCACCAGCGGGAAGTCCGGGTCACTGTTGCGCTTGGTCAGGTAAAACTCCATTTCCGGCGCAACGATTGGCTTCCAGCCTTTATCGGCGTACAGCTTAAGGACGTTCTTAAGGATGTTGCGGGGAGACAGCTCAATAGGCCGGCCCTGCTTATCAAAGGTGTCGTGAATCACCATCGCAGTCGGCTCGATAGCCCACGGCACCAGGAAGACAGCGTTCTCGTCGGGGCGGCAGAACATATCAATGTCGGCCTCGTCGAGCAGCTCATAGTAGATATCGTCGTCGACATAGTCGCCCGTTACAGTCTGCAGCAGCACACTTTCGGGCAGGCGCATGCCTTTTTCGTCGAGGAACTTATTGGTCGGCGAAATCTTACCGCGGGCAATGCCGGTAAGGTCGCTGATCAGACATTCAACTTCGGTGATTTTGCGTTCTTTCAGCCAGCTCGAAAGCTGGTCTAATTTGGTACTCATAGAGACCTCAGGGTTGGTGAGAGCCGGCACCTGTCGCCGGCTCAGCGTTGCCCCGCCCTCTTCCTGCAAGCCTCACCAAAGGCCTGGAAGATGGCGAGATAATTCGGGTTAGATCGTACCTGCCACTCAGGGTGCCATTGCACCCCCACTGCAAAGCTTTTAGCACCTTCTATCGAGAATGCTTCGATCAACCCGTCAGGCGCCAAAGCTTCTACGCGAAGGCCCGGCGCCAGACGCTGAACGCCCTGGCCATGAATGGAATTGATCTGGATTTCGTCCGGTAAACCCAGCCCAGCCAGCACACCGCCTGGCTGGATATGCAGCGCATGACGTAAGCCATACTGCTGTTCAGGTGGCAAATTCTCTGGCTCGCGGTGATCCATATAACCTTCGACATCGTGCACTTTCTGGTGCAACGAACCGCCAAAGGCCACATTCATCTCCTGAAAGCCGCGGCAAATACCTAAGATCGGGATGCCCGCCTCTACGGCCGCCTTGATAAGCGGCAGCGTCGTGCTATCACGCGCAGGATCGTGATGAGTTCCCGGATCGCTGGGTTCTCCAGCATAATGATGAGGCTCAACGTTTGATGGAGAACCTGGGAAAACCAAGCCATCAAGTTGTTCAAGCAGATAAGCCAAGTCAATCTGATCACCCAATGCAGGAATGATCAGAGGCATTCCACCGGCAGCATGGACAACTGCCTGCAAATATTTGTCACCAGCGGTGTGGTAGATGTTGTGACCAATGAGCTTGGTACAAGCACTGACGCCGATAATCGGCTGACGCGACATGGGACACCCGTTTTATAGCTGTTATGGGTTTAACCCGAGCTTAGCCTTGTTCATTTTTTTACACAATAGTCATATGAAAATCTGAACACAGCCCGCTGAACACCTAGACAAACGTGCTATCCAGGCACTTTACACAGCCCTAGGACGCCCCAAAAATGGCCGCAACGCACTAACAAAGTGCAAAAAACCCCTCACTTGACAGCATATGGCGTTTACGATTGACTCAGCCTTATGCGATTGCATGATTGATATATTTAACAAAAAAGGTGTTGCATCATGTCGGTACCACCGCGTGCCGTTCAGCTTAACGAAGCGAACGCGTTCCTTAAGGAACATCCTGAGGTCCAGTTCGTCGACCTTCTTATTGCAGATATGAATGGAGTCGTGCGAGGCAAACGAATAGATCGGAATGCCCTGCACAAGGTTTACGAGAAAGGTATCAACCTTCCGGCGTCACTTTTTGCTCTCGACATCAATGGTTCCACCGTAGAAAGCACCGGCCTCGGCCTGGACATCGGTGACGCTGACCGCATCTGCTTCCCCATTCCCGATACCCTCTGCAATGAACCATGGCAGAAGCGCCCAACGGCACAGCTGCTCATGACCATGCACGAACTGGACGGCACCCCGTTTTTCGCCGATCCACGAGAGGTATTGCGTCAAGTAGTAGAGAAATTCGACGAACTGGGCCTGCGCATCTGTGCAGCGTTTGAACTTGAGTTTTACCTGATCGACCAGGAGAACGTGAATGGCCGTCCACAGCCACCACGCTCCCCGATCTCCGGTAAACGCCCACATTCCACTCAGGTTTACCTGATCGACGACCTCGACGAGTACGTCGACTGCCTGCAAGACATGCTTGAAGCCGCCAAGGAACAAGGCATCCCGGCAGACGCTATCGTCAAGGAAAGTGCTCCGGCGCAGTTCGAAGTCAACCTGCACCACGTGGAAGACGCCATCAAGGCGTGCGACTACGCCCTGCTGCTCAAGCGTCTGATCAAAAACATCGCCTACGACCACGAGATGGACTCGACCTTTATGGCCAAGCCCTATCCGGGTCAGGCAGGTAACGGTCTGCACGTTCACATTTCGTTGCTGGACAAGAAGACGGGCAAAAACATTTTTGCCTCGGAAAACCCGCTGGAAAGCGAGCCACTGCGCCATGCCATCGGCGGTATCCTGGATACCCTGTCGGCCTCAATGGCCTTCTTGTGCCCGAACGTCAACTCGTACCGTCGCTTTGGCGCACAGTTCTATGTGCCGAATGCGCCGAGCTGGGCGCTCGACAACCGTACCGTAGCGGTTCGTGTCCCGACTGGCAGCCCCGATGCAATTCGCATCGAACACCGTGTTGCTGGCGCCGATGCTAACCCGTACCTGATGCTGGCCTCGATTCTGGCCGGTATTCACCACGGCCTGACCAACCAGATCGACCCAGGCGAGCCGATTGAGGGCAACTCCTACGAGCAACTCGAACCGAGCCTGCCGAACAACCTGCGCGATGCGCTGCGCGAGTTGGATGACAGTGAGGTGCTGAACAAATACATCAGCCCTAACTACATCGACATTTTTGTCGCCTGTAAGGAAGCCGAACTGCAAGAATTCGAGACAACCATCTCGGACTTGGAGTACAACTGGTACCTGCACACAGTCTGACGCCCCACTCGAAAACGCCGGTTTAAAAACCGGCGTTTTTTTATGAAGTACCTGCTCCATGTCATTACACCGCAAGATATGAGAACGTAACCTGCCCCATTCACTTGAATCGCTCCCAAGGAGAACCCGATGCTTCGCCTCGCTGTCCCGCTGCTGTTCGCAATGACACCGCTGCTGAGTTGTGCTGAAGAGGTAATCCGCGTTTACAACTGGAACGACTACATCGCACCTCAGGTGCTGACTGATTTCACGGCCCAAACCGGCATCAAAGTGGACTACCAAACGTTCAGCACCGCTGAAGAATTGGACGCTGCATTGAATAAAGGGGAAGCCTTCGATGTGGCCGTGGCGCAGCACAATTCGCTGCCAGCGCTGATTGAAAAGCAGCTCATCAAACCGCTCGACTACGCCCAGCTGCCCAATCGCAAGCACATCGACAAGCAGTTGCTGAGTACCCTGATTGCCCTTGACCCCAACAACCAGCACGCCATGCCCTATCAGTGGGGCGCAATGGGCCTGGCAATCAACGTACCCAAAGCTGAAGCGGCTTATGGCGGCCCGCTGCCCAACAGCTGGAGCCTGATCTTCGATGCAGAACAAAGCGCCCGTCTTGCCAGCTGCGGCATGAGCGTGCTGGACGCACCGGACGAAGTGCTGACTGCACTGCTCAACTACCAAGGCTACAACCTGGCTCGCAGCGGACGTAGCCGCATTGAGCGCAGCGGGCGCCTTTTGGACGCGCTGCGCCCTCACCTGAAGTACGTCGACAGTGAGCGCTACATTGATGACCTAAACCAAGGCAACTTGTGTGTCGCGGTGGCCTGGGTGGGTGATGCGCTGGTGGCGGAACAAGCAGGCCAACCCGTGCGGTTCCTTATCCCGGATGAAGGATCGGTGTTGTTTATTGACAACATGGTCATCCCCGCCAAGGCGGCGCGGCCTGACCTCGCCCATAAATTCATCAACTACCTAATGGACCCGAAGGTAGCCGCGCTGACTACGGCTGAAACCCTTTACCCAAGCGGTAATGCCGACGTTAAGGAGCACCTGGACGAGTCACTGCGCAATATGCCGGACCTGTATCCAAGCCGCGAAACCAAACGCAGGCTCTACATTCTGGAAACTCTGCCTGAGAAGCACCAAAGCGTTCGCGATGAAGTGTGGGCGCGTTTCCGCACAGATATCTGAGCCGGGTAACAAAAACGCCGCCGTGGATCACTCCATCGGCGGCGTTTTTTATTGCATGTAAGGCTTATTTGACCAACTGGCGCCAGGCTTTGAGTGAGCCAATGATCTGCAGCTGAGTCATACGCGCTTCCAGCACATCTGCAGCAACGGCGTGTTCAGCTAACGCCTCCAGCTTGCCCATTTCGCCATACAAGCGGTCAGCCTCAACCACATCCAGTACGTTACGAGCCAAACGCAGCCAAACCAGCAGACGACCAATGCGCGGCAACTGCTCAGCCAAGTCTTCCGGCTGCTGCTGATAACGACGGATTTGCAAAGCGCTGCCCTCTTCAGCCAGCAATGTTGCCAACCAGCTGCCGAGTGCCGCTGCCCCTTGACGATCACCTCGGCCATTGCGCTGCTGTGTCCAGGCACGGCCAAGGAACCAGCGTGATGCCGTCAACGACAACACACCCCAGCGTACGCCCTGCAACTCTGCCGCGAACAGCTCCGGTGCCTGCTGACGAATTTGTTCGTCCTCTTGCCCTGCAAGAACACGAGGTCGCCAGTCTTGCAGCAGAGCGTCCAACCTCTCACGCAAATCATGGGAGCTTGCACGCGGCGCAGCCTGACCCAAGCTGCCAAGCAACGCACGCAGCTCAGACAGACGCTCAACCCACTCCACCAACAGGCGCCAGTGACCATTGAAACGGTACTGTTCAGCCAGACGCTGGCTGCTACCAAGCAGGTGCCAACCCAACGCCAGCACACTGTCATCCAGAGTGGTTTCGGGCGTCAGAACCGGCAATGGCAGATTCAAGCTGTAACTGGCAGAGTTGAACAGACGATAGCCACGCTCCGCCTTGCTGATATCGCACGGCATCAGCGGTAGATCTGCTGCCAGCTCAGCAGCCAACTCCAGCAGCGCTGCAGGTTCACCTTCGCGCAGCTCCAGCTCAAGTTCGCAAATTTCTTCCTCACCCTCACCGGCAATCACTTTACCCAAGTCCAGTGCAGCCTCAATCACCACCTTGGCTTTGCCGCGCCCCCAAGCGATTTCCGCCTTCTCGCGGACAAAGTCCGTTGTGAAGATGGGCATCAGCTGCTTCTTGTCCAACTCGGCAAGGGAGGCAGGCCAGCAGCTGTCATCGAGCTTTTTCAAGTCCAGCTTGGCCTTACTCAAATACCAGTCCCACTCGTTGCGCTCGGACAGCCCAGCGACACTCTGGCCACGGCTTTTCAAAGTCTGAATGACTTGCTCGCCATCACGGCGCAAGCGCAAAGCGACCTTGGCCTGAGCCAAATCACGGGCAGGCGTGTCGAAATACTGATTGAACAACTCATGACGCTGCCAGCCACTCTTGTTACGTTTTTTCAGTAGCGGGTGGTCACGCAGTGCCGCCAAGGTTTCCCGGCTGGCGCGCAATTTGATTTCGGTTTCTTTGTTCATGGTGATCAGGATCAACGCCTTTTACGAAATTGTGTCAGGTTAATTACACGCGGTAGCGGCACTGGGGGGTGGCTCGTATAATTACAGCCTTTCAACCCTTGGACATAAACCTATGCCTGCCAATCCATTTGCCAGCCTGTTTGGGCGCTCGCCGATTGGGCCAATGCAGAATCACTTTGCTAAAGCTCACGAGTGCGCAGCCAATCTGGTGCCTTTCTTTGATGCCGTTATGGCGCAAGACTGGGCAAAAGTGGAAGAGATCCAGCAGTTCATGTCTGCGCTGGAGCATGACGCCGACAAGCTCAAAAAGAGCGTACGGCTGAATCTGCCGAAAAGCCTTTTCCTGCCCGTACCGCGTTCGGACCTGCTTGAACTGCTCAGTGTACAGGACAAAGTGGCCAACCGCGCCAAGGACATTGCCGGCCTGATGCTTGGCCGCGAAATGGCAATCCCTCCGGCGCTGCAACCGCTGATGCGCGCCTTCGTACAACGCAGTGTGGACGCCAGCGCCCAAGCCCTGAAAGCCATGAATGAGCTGGATGAGTTGCTGGTCACCGGCTTTGGCGGCCGCGAAGCCGCGCTGGTCGAGTCCATGGTGATTGAGCTTGAGCAAATCGAACGAGACACCGACGCGATGCAAATCGAAGTGCGCCGTGCCCTGTTCAAACTGGAGAAGGACCTTCCCCCGGTCGACGTGATGTTCCTCTACAAGATCATCGAATGGATCGGCGATGTCGCCGACCGTGCCGAGCGCGTCGGCAACCGTCTGGAACAACTGCTGGCGCGTTAAGCGCCCGCCTCCTTTTTGGAAATCAGAGATTAACTAGTTATGTCTTTTATTGCGGACTACGGCCTCGTATTGCTGCTGCTTGCCTGCTTGTTTGGCTTTTTCATGGCCTGGGGCGTGGGCGCCAACGACGTGGCCAACGCCATGGGCACATCAGTAGGCTCCAAAGCCCTGACTATTAAACAGGCGATCCTGATCGCCATGGTGTTCGAGTTCTGCGGTGCTTACCTGGCCGGCGGTGAAGTAACGGAGACCATTAAGAGCGGCATCGTTGACGCCTCGATGATCAGCCCGGAGCTTATGGTTCTGGGCATGATGTCAGCACTCTTGGCGGCTGGTAGCTGGCTGCTGATTGCCTCTATGCGTGGCTGGCCGGTATCCACCACTCACTCCATCGTCGGTGCGGTAATCGGCTTTGCGGCCGTAGGCGTATCGTTCGATGCGGTGCACTGGGAAGGCGTGGGCCCGATCGTAGCGAGCTGGGTCGTAACGCCTGTTCTGGCCGGTATCATTTCGTTCATCCTGTTCAGCAGCGTACAGAAGCTGATCATCGACACTGACAACCCGTTCCAGAACGCCAAGCGTTATGTGCCGATGTACATGTTCATCACCGGCTTCGTCATCTCCCTGATGACCATGACCAAAGGCCTCAAACATGTTGGCCTGAACCTGACCAACACCCAAGGCTTCATGCTCTCACTGGGTATTGGCGCAGTGGTGATGCTGGTAGGTATTACTCTGCTCAAACGCGTCAAAGTGGATGAGGAAGCAGACAAAAACTTCCACTTCTCCAGCGTAGAAAAAGTATTCGCCATCCTGATGATCTTCACCGCCTGCGCCATGGCCTTCGCCCACGGCTCCAACGACGTAGCAAACGCGGTAGGCCCGCTGGCGGCCATCGTTGAAGTGCTGCTTTCCGGCGGCGACGTAGCGGTGGGTGCCAAGGCTACAGTGCCTGGCTGGGTACTGCTGCTGGGTGCGATCGGTATCGTAGTAGGTCTGGCTACTTATGGTTATAAAGTGATTGCCACCATTGGTAAGGAAATCACTGAACTGACCCCAAGCCGCGGCTTCGCCGCTGAGCTGGCCGCTGCCACCACCGTGGTCAGCGCTTCAGGTCTAGGCCTGCCGATTTCCACCACCCACACTCTGGTGGGTGCGATCCTCGGTGTAGGCCTGGCTCGCGGTATCGGTGCGTTGAACCTGGGCATGATCGGCAAGATCTTCCTGTCCTGGGTGGTCACACTGCCTGTGGGTGCCGTGCTGTCGATCATCTTCTTCACCATCCTCAGCGGCATCTTCACCTGATGCTGCCTCGGCACGCTGATCCAATCGGCGTGCCGAACGGTTTCCCCTGTCGTCGCGAAGGCCCTATGATGGACCTCCGCACGCGGAGACCGGTCAATGCCTCTACCTTCTTTTAAAGATCAATTCGCCGCACTTATTGCTGCGCCGTCTGTGAGCTGCACTCAGCCCAGCTGGGATCAGTCCAATCTCACTGTCATCGAATTGCTCAGCTCGTGGCTTGGCGACCTCGGCTTTAGTTGCGAAGTCCAACAAGTTACTCCCGGCAAATACAACCTGCTCGCCAGCTATGGCTCAGGCCCTGGCGGTCTGGTTCTGGCCGGTCATAGCGACACCGTGCCCTTTGATGCCGCGCTGTGGCAGACCGATCCACTGAAACTCACCGAAGTCGATGGACGCTGGGTTGGGCTCGGCAGTTGCGATATGAAGGGCTTCTTTGCCCTGATTATCGAAGCGGTCAAACCGCTGTTGGATCAACCCTTCAAGCAGCCGCTGCTGATCCTCGCCACTTGCGATGAAGAAAGCTCTATGTCCGGCGCTCGCGCTCTGGCGGATGCCGGGCGGCCGCTTGGACGTGCTGCTGTCATCGGCGAACCGACCGGACTGAAACCGATCCGCCTGCACAAAGGCGTGATGATGGAACGCATCGATATCCTCGGCCAGAGCGGCCACTCGTCTAATCCTGCGCTGGGGCACAGCGCTCTGGAAGCGATGCAAGATGTGATGCTGGCGTTACGCAACCTGCGCGGACAATGGCAACAGCAGTACAACAATCCACAATTCAGCGTACCGCAGCCGACGCTAAACTTTGGCTGCATCCACGGCGGCGACAACCCTAACCGCATCTGCGGTCAGTGTTCTCTTGAGTTCGACCTGCGCCCTCTGCCGGGCATGCAGCCTGAACAACTGCGTGCTGCCATCCGCCAGAAGCTGCAACCGCTTGCCGAGCAGCATCAGGTGAAGATCGACTTCGCCCCACTGTTCCCCAGCGTGCCACCGTTTGAGCAGCCAGCCGACGCGGAACTGGTGCGACTGGCCGAACAATTGAGCGGCCACAGCGCAACGGCAGTAGCATTCGGCACCGAAGCGTCTTATCTTCAGCAACTGGGTTGCGAAACACTGGTGTTGGGCCCCGGCGATATCGATTGCGCCCACCAACCCGGTGAATACTTGGAAATGTCACGTTTGCAGCCTACTGTGCGTCTACTGCAACAATTAATCGGCCACTATTGCCTGCAACCGGCCTGAAACCTGATAGATCGAGGAATAAACGCGTGAAGCTGCCCCAACTGCGACGATAACTCCCGCCCTGGCTGCCGCCCGGCGCTGCTGCGCCTTCACCCCTCGCGTTTACTCCAAGATAGGTTTCAAATCATGCACGATCACGTCAATTGGCTGCGTAATGCCTCCCCGTACATTAACTCCCACCGGGACTGCACCTTTGTCGTCATGCTCCCCGGCGAGGGCGTCGCTCACCCGAATTTCGCCAATATCGTTCACGACATTGTCCTGCTGCACAGCCTTGGCGTGCGCTTGGTACTGGTGCATGGTTCACGCCCGCAAATTGAGTCACGCCTCAATAGCCAAGGCCTGACTCCGCACTACCACAACAACCTGCGCATTACCGATGCGCCCACGCTTGAGTGCGTGATTGAAGCGGTGGGGCATCTGCGTATCGCGCTGGAAGCCCGCCTGTCGATGGACATGGCCCGCTCCCCGATGCAGGGCTCACGCCTGCGCATCACCAGCGGCAATTTTGTCACTGCACGGCCCATTGGCGTGCTCGATGGCATCGACTTCCACCATACTGGCGAAGTCCGCCGGATCGACCGCAAAGGCATCAATCGCCAGCTGGATGAACGCAGCATTGTGCTGCTGTCACCGCTGGGCTATTCGCCAACCGGGGAGATTTTCAACCTGGCTTGCGAAGATGTCGCCACTAGGGCTGCCATTGAACTAAAAGCCGACAAATTGATTCTTTTCGGCGAAGAATCAGGCTTGATGGACGAACAAGGCAACTTGGTTCGCGAGCTCCGTCCACAGCAAGTACCGGCCCATCTCCAGCGTCTGGGCAGCAGCTATCAGGGCGAACTGCTCGACGCCGCCGCCGAGGCTTGCAAAGGCGGCGTGCGCCGCAGCCATATCGTCAGTTATGCCGAAGATGGCGCCATGCTCAGCGAGCTGTTCACCCGCACCGGTAACGGTACGCTGGTGGCACAAGAGCAGTTTGAGTCCGTCCGGGAAGCCACCATTGAAGATGTTGGCGGTCTGATTGAGCTGATCACGCCACTTGAGGATCAAGGCATTCTGGTGCGGCGCTCGCGGGAAGTGCTGGAGCGCGAGATTGAACAGTTCACCATCGTTGAACGCGAAGGCCTGATCATCTCCTGCGCGGCGCTGTACCCGATTGCGGACTCAGACAGCGGCGAGCTGGCCTGCCTGGCCGTCAACCCGGCCTACCGCCACGGCGGGCGCGGCGATCAATTGCTCGAACGCATTGAGCAACGGGCCCGTGCCATGGGCCTGAAAAAGCTGTTCGTCCTCACCACCCGCACCGCTCACTGGTTCCGTGAGCGCGGCTTCGAGCCCAGCAGCGTCGACCGCCTGCCTGCGGCCCGGGCATCGCTGTACAACTTTCAGCGTAATTCGCAGGTGTTTGAAAAACCGCTGTAAGGCTCATGGGTGGGTAACCTGCTGCGCAGGCTTACACCACCCTACGGAATTCGCCGATCTTGTAGATACGCAGGGTGGATGACGCTGTTTTCATCCACCAAGCCGCTAGCACCTCAGAACATAGGCTTGCCTCCACCCTACGCTGGCACCTGCGACGGCCTGCAAGGCTCATTGGTGGGTAATCTGCTGCGCAGACTTACACCACCCTACGGAACGCGATGATCTTGTAGATACGCAGGGTGGATGACGCTGTTTTCATCCACCAAGCCGCTAGCACCTCGGAACATAGGCTTACCTCCGCCCCACGGCGTCAGCTGCAATGGCTGCTTTTCGTGGGAACGGCTTTAGCCGTGAATAGGCCAATCACAGCAGTACATTATTCGAATATGTATGCGCCAGCCTTGCATACCACCTCAGACAGCTTCGTGACTAAAGTCACTCCCACGGGGCGCTTGTCGTTTAGGCAGGTGGGGCGGCAGGTACAGGCTCAGGTAAGCATCGAACACGCGCATGCCCTCTTCAGCCATGCGCGGGGTCACCTCGTTATGCAATTGCACGGAACGGGCGTATACCCGATCGCCCAACTCCATCGCCAACGCAAACACGTCCACATCGTCCGGCAGTTGCGGCAGCGGGAAATGCCGTTCGAACAACGCCTGCATCAACTGCCCCAATTCCAAGTCGTGCTGACGGTCGGCTTGATTAATTTCGGCCAGCCCGTGCTGAGCCAAAATCAGTTGCCGGGCAGCGGCATCCTTGGCGTAAATCGCCAGCATGCGCTGCTCTACGACCCGCGACAGGTCACGCCAATTATTTAAGCTGTCGTGCGCCACCGGCTCCAGCAGGCACGCTCGAAAAGCGCTGTGGATATCTGCAACCAACGCCTCAAGCAACAGCGGCACACTGGCAAAAAAGTGGTAGACCGAAGAAGGCGGAATGCCTGCACGCTCCGCCACGCTATAGATCGACAAAGCCGCTACACCTTCTTCGGTAAGCAGCTCACGGGCTGCCGTAAGAATCCCGGCAATTCGGGTCTGGCTGCTGGCACGTGGTTTACGGACAGTTGGTGTACGCGACATGGGTCAACTCGGAAACAATATTGGGTCTATTGGACGCTACCCGATACATCCCCTGCAAGTCAGCCTAACTTACAGGCTGACGACCTTGTTACGCCCCGTTGACTTGGCCTGATACAACGCCTTGTCTGAGTTGATCAGCATTTGCCGCAACGGCAGGTCCGCCCGCTGTTGCCAACACACGCCAATGCTGACGGTCATGGAAATGGTATCGCCAACATCTAACGTCACTTTTTGCTTACGCACTTCATCACAAAGACGTTGAGCAATGGCCATGGTTTCTTCAAACGTCACGCTGGTCATCAACACCGCAAACTCTTCACCGCCCAGACGCCCGAGCAAGTCGCGCTTACGTAACAGAGGCTTGATCGCCGAGGAGAATGCCAGCAGCGCCTGGTCCCCCATGGGGTGGCCGTAACGGTCATTAATGCTCTTAAAGTGATCAATATCGAGCATCAGCATGGCAGCACTCATGCCTCGCTGCTTCTGTTGTGCAATACGCGCCTCACTGCGCGCCATAAACGGCGCCCGCAGCAAGCAGCCGGTCAAGGCATCGTGGTTAGCCGCGTGATCAAGCGTGCGCAGCAACTCCTCACGGACACTGTTGATGCTGGCCACCATCATGGGGCCCAAAACCAGGAAGGTGACCCCCATACGAATGGAGACGGTAGACGTGATATCAGAGCCTACATGCATCGCATCGCCAATAAATGCGACTGCGATTAAGTAGCTGGTACTGACAGCCATTGTCAGCAAAACCGTGCTGAACAGGCTGTAGCTCAAGGCGCACCACAGCAATGCCGGAACCGGAAACGCAATGGCCCCCGGCCCGCCGATATAAAAGCTGGCAGCCAGTGACACCAATAGCGCCAACAAAGGCACTCCCCGACGCCACTCCAATCGCCAACGACGTATGGAACGCGCCGGATTCAGCGCAGCCAGCGCCCAACTTGGCGCTGTCAAAATAACCGGGAGCACAACCAGACTGTTGACCAGCTCAGTGGAAAACCAGATCAGCACTCCCATGGACACTTCGTGGCCGAAATAAAACGGGGTGATGCCTGCGCCCACAACTCCGCTACAAGCCGCAACCACCACGCAGATAGCAAACATAAACAGCACAGATTGTGGACGCTGCAGCTTGCGATCCTCAACGCTCAAGCGCCTGAAGATCAGGTATCCGGCCACGACGCCAAATAGGTTTGCCGCCGTCATCCACAAGGTCATCTCCAAACCGCCCCCGGTCAGGAGATCAGCAGACAAATAACCCACCAACGCCGCGCCCCATCCGGCCGGTGTTGCAAGATGAGGGCAACGCACCAATAACCCGAGAAGGATGGCGTTAGCTGGCCAAAAAGCCGCAAGGAAATCGAGGGGACGAGTCAGGATGCCAAACAGGCACGCAGCGAACACGACGGCCGCAACAACCAACGCGCCCCATAAATGACTCAGCGCTGATTCAGTTGGCTGAGGCGTCTCCAACGCCTCATTTATATTCTTATAAGCAGACATCAGGACACCAGATTGCACCTGTTACACCAGCGGTCTGGAGCCGTTATGAATGCCCCATAACTCCATATAAACAAGACGGCCGGCGGGATACGGGCAAAAAATAGCCCGACTGCGTCGTACACAGCCGGGCCATGATATCCCAAACGCTTATCATTTTGGTATCAAGGTGCCACTTCTTAAGTCTAATAACGTGCGGCTATCGACATCAAAAAGCACCCGAAGTCACCTCATTAGCGAGCAGTGCGTACACCCTCAGCCAAAGCGCTGCACAAATCCAAAACCCCTTTAACGGCTTGCGGCTTGTCGCTGGCATTGGCGATTTGATCAATCAACGCTGACCCTACGACAACACCATCGGCCAGACGGGCAATAGTTGCCGCGTGCTCCGGTGTGCGGATACCAAAGCCGATGCACAACGGCAGATCAGTGTGACGACGCAGACGCGCAACTGCTTCCTGCACATGCTCAACAGTGGCGGAACCGGCACCGGTCACACCGGCCACGGACACGTAGTAAACGAAGCCCGAGCTGCCATCCAGCACCACCGGCAAACGCTTGTCGTCAGTGGTCGGCGTGGTCAGGCGGATAAAGTCGATACCCGCAGCCTGAGCCGGATCACACAGGTCAGCGTTGTGCTCTGGTGGCAGATCGACCACGATCAGGCCATCAACGCCAGCCTCTTTGGCATCGGCAATAAAGCGATCAACGCCGTAGTGGTGGATCGGGTTGAAGTAGCCCATCAGCACCAGCGGTGTGTTCTGCTCGCCCTTACGGAACTCGCGGACCATCTCCAGGGTTTTCACCAGGTTCTGGCCATTGCCCAACGCGCGGATGTTGGCCAGCTGAATCGCCGGGCCGTCAGCCATCGGATCGGTGAACGGCATACCCAGCTCAATCACATCAGCACCCGCCGCTGGCAGGCCTTTGAGGATTTCCAGCGAGGTGGCGTAATCCGGGTCGCCGGCGGTGATGAAGGTCACCAGTGCGGCGCGGTTTTCTTGCTTAAGCTCGGCAAAGCGGGTCTGCAGGCGGCTCATTAGTGGTTCTCCTGCTGATCAAGATCCAGGTGATGCATAACGGTTTGCATGTCTTTGTCGCCACGGCCGGACAGGTTGATCACCATGATGTGATCCTTCGGCAGGGTCGGCGCACGTTTAAAGGCTTCGGCCAGGGCGTGAGAGCTTTCCAGCGCCGGGATGATGCCTTCGTAGCGGCAGCAGGTGTGGAAGGCTTTCAGCGCTTCGTCGTCAGTCACGGAGGTGTATTCAACGCGGCCGACGTCATGCAGCCAGGCGTGTTCCGGGCCAATGCCGGGGTAATCCAGACCAGCAGAAATCGAGTGAGCGTCGATGATCTGACCGTCGTCATCCTGCAGCAGGAAGGTGCGGTTGCCGTGCAGCACGCCCGGCTCGCCGCCATTCAGGCTGGCCGCATGCTTGCCAGTTTCGATGCCGTAACCGGCGGCTTCAACGCCGACGATTTTCACGTCTTTGTCATCAAGGAATTCGTGGAACAGGCCGATGGCGTTGGAGCCGCCACCAATGCACGCCACCAAGCTATCCGGCAGACGACCTTCGTGCTCCAGAATCTGTGCACGGGTTTCGCGGCCAATTACTGCCTGGAAGTCGCGCACCATTTGCGGATACGGGTGCGGACCGGCCACGGTGCCGATCATGTAGAAGGTGTTGTGAACGTTGGTCACCCAGTCACGCAGGGCTTCGTTCATCGCGTCTTTCAGGGTACCGGTGCCCGCCACAACCGGAATCACGGTGGCGCCCAGCAGCTTCATGCGGAAAACGTTGGCCTGCTGACGGTCGATGTCAGTGGTGCCCATGAAAATCACGCAATCCATACCGAAACGTGCCGCCACGGTGGCAGTCGCCACACCGTGCATGCCCGCGCCGGTCTCAGCGATGATGCGTTTTTTGCCCATGCGCTTGGCCAGCAGAATCTGGCCAATGCAGTTGTTGATCTTGTGCGCGCCGGTGTGGTTCAGCTCTTCACGCTTGAAGTAAATCTTCGCGCCGCCGAAGTGCTCGCTCAGGCGCTCAGCGTGGTACAGCGGGCTCGGACGGCCGACGAAGTCACGCTGGTAGTAAGCCAGTTCCTTGAGGAACTCAGGATCGGCCTTGGCCTTTTCGTATTCAGCGGCCAGATCATGGATCAGCGGCATCAGGGTTTCAGCGACATACTGGCCGCCGAAGCTGCCAAACAGCCCTTTGGCATCAGGACCGGTGCGGAAGGACGACATGAACATTCTCCTGTGAATTCAGACCCGGCCGGGTAAAGCGCGAGTAATGGCGCAAGGATAAAGCTGCGCAGCCTTTGGCAAAAGCGATAAGATCGCCACAACCTGTCAGGAAAACTCACATATGAGCCAGGACCTTCCACCGCTAAATGCGCTACGCGCCTTCGAATCTGCGGCTCGTTTAGGCAGCGTAAGCCGCGCTGCAGATGAGCTTCACGTCACACATGGGGCCATCAGCAGGCAGATCAGGCAGCTGGAGGAACACCTCGGCCTGAGCTTGTTCAGCAAGGAGGGTCGCGGCCTTAAACTCACAGATCAGGGGATTCGCTTACGGGATGTGAGCAGCGAAGTGTTCAACCGCCTGCGCAGCACTTGCCTCGATTTACAGCAAGATCGCGCCGATGCCCCCTTCGTCCTCGCCTGCCCTGGCAGCCTCCTGGCCCGCTGGTTTATCCCACGTCTCGACCGCCTCAACCGCGAACTGCCCGAACTGCGCCTACAACTGTCGGCCAGTGAAGGTGAGCTGAATCCACGGCGCAGCGGCATCAACGCCACGCTCTGGTATGCCGAGCCGCCATGGCCTGCGGACATGCAGGTCTATGAACTGGCCGTAGAACGAATCGGCCCGGTCATCAGCCCGCGCTTCAGTCGCTATGAGGCCCTGCATCAGGCACCTGCTGCAGCGCTGCTGACTGAGCCGCTGCTGTATACCATTTCCCGCCCGCAAGCCTGGCCGAGCTGGGCGGCGAGCAACGGGCTGGATGCCTCAGCCCTTAAACTCGGGCAAGGTTTCGAGCATTTGTATTACCTGCTTGAGGCGGCGGCTGCCGGGCTAGGGGTGGCGATTGCACCGCAACAACTGGTGGCAGACGACCTGGCCGCTGGTCGGCTGATCGCACCGTGGGGGTTTGTCCCGGCCTCTGCTCATCTGGCGCTGTGGGTGCCGGGCAGGCAAATGGACAAGCGCGCGCAGCTACTCGCAGATTGGCTACGCCGTGAGCTAAACGGCTAAATAAATCTAAGCAAAGGGGTTGGAATCGCCCCTTAAAGCCCTACTATGAAACTCAGGTATTGATGCAATCCGGCATCATCAACAGTATTACAGGTACCCCGATGAGCCTCCTTCAGCAAACCAAGCTGTCCATCCTCGACCTTGCGCCGATCCGTGACGACGGTGACGCTGCACAGTCGCTGCACAACTCACTGGCCCTTGCTCAACACGCCGAGCGTCTCGGCTTCGAGCGCTTTTGGGTGGCGGAACACCACAACATGGACGGTATCGCCAGCTCAGCCACCTCCGTGCTACTCGGCTATCTGGCCGCAGGCACCAGCACCATCCGCCTCGGCTCCGGCGGGGTGATGCTGCCCAACCATTCACCACTGGTGATCGCCGAGCAGTTCGGCACACTGGCCACGCTCTATCCGGGGCGGATTGATTTAGGCTTGGGGCGCGCACCGGGCGCCGATCATTTCACCGCACAGGCGCTGCGCCGTGATCGCCTCGGCAGCGCAGATGATTTCCCGGCAGATGTGGAGGAGCTGCAACGCTACCTCGGCCCGCGCACGGACGATCAACGCGTGATCGCGGTGCCCGGTACCGGCACACAGGTGCCCATCTGGTTGCTTGGCTCCAGCCTGTTCAGCGCGCAACTGGCCGGGCAAAAAGGCCTGCCTTACGCGTTTGCCTCACACTTCGCGCCGCGCTACATGCACGAGGCGATCCGCATCTACCGCAATCACTTCCAGCCGTCCGAAGTCCTCGATAAGCCTTACGTAATGCTCGGCGTACCGCTGCTGCTGGCCGACACCGACGAGCAAGCGCAATACCTCGCCACTTCTGCCTTCCAGCGCATTCTGGCCCTGCTGCGCGGGCACAGCCTGAAACAGCGCCCGCCAGTGCAGAGTATGGAAGGGCTGTGGCTGCCCCATGAGCGCGAAGGTGTCAGCAACTTCTTCGGCATGGCCGTGATTGGCGGGCCGGAAACAGCGCGTAAGCGACTGGAAATGATCCTGGAACAGACCGGCGCGGATGAGCTGATCTTCACCTGCGATATGTACGACTTCGCCGACCGCCTGCACAGCTTCGACCTGCTCGCCGAGCTGGCCGGGAAGCGCTGAAGCCGTCACATCATTCGTGGCTAAAGCCACTCCTACAGGTCTGATTCGTAGCCCGGATTAGCCGCAGGCGTAATCCGGGGAACGGCACAACAGGCGGCGCGGGCAGTGAAGCCTTAAGCCCGAATAAGGCCGCTGCGACGTGCACTTCATTCGTGGCTAAAGCCACTCCTACAGGACTCGCCAGCTATTTGTAGGGGTTGCCTCAGCCACGAAAAGCACCCGCCTAAAACACCCCGCAGCGATCAATCTTGCCCTTGACCAACACATTGCGCTGCTCGTCATACATCCACGCCTGCGCCTTCATCATCCAAGGCCTGGCCTCCAAGCGGTAGCGCTGCCCAGCCTTGAAATCGGCGTAGCGAAACTTAATAAAACAGGTGACCTGATACGGCTCTGTCAGCCCGGCAAAACCACCGTTGTACACATCAAAGATGAAACGGGTTTGCAACTCATGCTCACCGGGCATGAGCTGATAATAGCGACCATCCGGCCAGCGCTTATTGTCCAGCCGATCTGCCATCAACAAACTGCCACCCGAACTGTGCATCGTCACCCACGCCTGAGCCGGATCATGGGGCGGCAACGGCGTTGAAGCACACCCGGCGAGCGTTAACGTCATCAGCAACAGAACCAGAAATCGCATGCACACCTCCAACATGGGTTGAAGATCAGGGTAGGCTTTAGCGCCGCCCACCACAATGCGCACCCCACCACGGAAAACCCAACATGCTTCTACGCTGGCTGTCTCTCACCCTTGTTCTGCTGCTCAGTGGCTGCAGTACGCTGAACTACTACAGCCATTTAGCCAGCGGACAACTGCAACTGCTCAACGCACGCCAGCCTGTGGATAAGCTGCTACACGACACAGCGACCCCGCCCGACCTGAAAAAGCGACTGGAACTGGCACAGCAAGCGCGTGCATTTGCCAGCCGCGAACTGAGCCTGCCGGATAACCAAAGCTACCGCCTGTATGCCGACCTGCAACGCCCGTTTGTGCTGTGGAACGTATTCGCCACGCCGGAATTTTCCCTGCACCCGCAGCTGTACTGCTTCCCGATTGCAGGCTGCGTGGCCTATCGCGGTTTCTACGACCAGAATCGCGCCCGTGGCGCAGCCGCCCTGCTTAAACAACAGGGGCTGGATACCTATGTCGGTGGCGTCGAAGCCTATTCCACCCTCGGCTGGTTCGATGACCCACTGCTCAACACCATGCTGCGCTGGAGCGAAGAACGCTTTATCGCAGTGATCTTCCACGAACTGGCCCATCAACAGTTCTACCTCGCCGGTGACACCGCCTTTAACGAATCCTTCGCCACCTTTGTTGAGCAGGAGGGCCTGCGCCAATGGCGCGCGAAGAACGACCTGCCACCTGCCGACCCACATGCCGATCAACAACGCGAACAGTTCACCCAACTGGTTCTGGCCACCCGCGAGCGCCTGCAAAAACTGTATGCAAGCGGCCAACCTGAACAGCAGATGCGCACCGCCAAACAGGCCGAAATCGAGCGTCTGCGTCAGGAATACCGTCATCTGCGTGACACACAATGGCAAGGAGTCGGCCGCTACGATGGCTGGGTGGAAACGCCGATCAACAACGCCAAACTGCTGCCGTTCGGCCTTTACGACCAATGGATCCCAGCCTTTGCTAGGCTGTATGACGAGGCAGGGCAAAGCTGGCCTGTGTTTTATGCAAAGGTGGAGCACTTAGGCCGACTCACAACCAGCAAACGCCAGCAGAAACTGGAAGCGCTGGCAGCCCAACCTCGAACTCTGGCCAACAGCCATCAGTCAAAGACGCTGTAGGTCATTTCATTCAAGGAGCTACAACATGAACAAACTGATTCCACTTGCCCTGCTCACCCTGTTCAGCAGTGCCGCCCTGGCAGCCCCCAAGCCCTGCGAAGAACTGCGCGCCGAAATCGAAGCCAAAATCCAGGCTAACGGCGTCGCCAGCTACACCTTGGAGATCGTCAACAACGAAGACTCCAAAGACCCGAGCATGGTAGTCGGCAGCTGCGACGGCGGCACCAAGAAGATCATCTATCAGCGCAATGACGGCTGATACTGAGCGATGTAAAAAAGGCGAGCATAGCTCGCCTTTTTTATGTGCTGGTGAATCGAGGTGTGGGCTGCCTATTCGGCAGTGAAGCTCAGCACTACAGTGGCAACACCACTGGCGTTTTTCTGAGCTGCCTATTCGGCAGTGAAGAAGAAGAAGCGGTCGCCTACCGTGAAGGTTTTTTTCTGAGCTGCCTATTCGGCAGTGAAGGAAGGCACGCGCCCAATTCGCACTATTTCCACTTTCTGAGCTGCCTATTCGGCAGTGAAGGCTATATCAAGATCGCTGTACTTTCGGGATGATTTCTGAGCTGCCTATTCGGCAGTGAAGGTCTCTGTGCTTGCTGCCATACCAAGGTGCCATTTCTGAGCTGCCTATTCGGCAGTGAAGGCTTTGATGACGAAGACAATCCAGCGGCGACTTTTCTGAGCTGCCTATTCGGCAGTGAAGGGATCAGCTTCGAATTTGATAAGGGTCATTTTTTTCTGAGCTGCCTATTCGGCAGTGAAGGCGGGTAATGTGCTCCGGTGGGCGCGCCCGTGTTTCTGAGCTGCCTATTCGGCAGTGAAGTTTGGCCCTACCAGTATTCGTACCGGCGCAGATTTCTGAGCTGCCTATTCGGCAGTGAAGTCTTGTGCTGGCGGTAAGCGGCGATGTTTTCTTTTCTGAGCTGCCTATTCGGCAGTGAAGTCGCCCACGCCATCGGCTACGCGCACCACAACTTTCTGAGCTGCCTATTCGGCAGTGAAGAAGACCAACGCTAAGCTGGCGATCTGGACGCTTTTCTGAGCTGCCTATTCGGCAGTGAAGAAACCAAACGGCCTGCTTTCTCGCCGCCTTTATTTCTGAGCTGCCTATTCGGCAGTGAAGTTCGTCTGTTCGTAATCGTATTTTGAATGTTTTTTCTGAGCTGCCTATTCGGCAGTGAAGGACGAGATCCGCACCGTCAACGTGATCAAGTCTTTCTGAGCTGCCTATTCGGCAGTGAAGTTCCCAACCAGGCAATCGAACCAGGTTAACAATTTCTGAGCTGCCTATTCGGCAGTGAAGGAGCCTCGCAGTCCGGACAGTAGTAAAGATTTTTTCTGAGCTGCCTATTCGGCAGTGAAGATCTGCTCGCCACGATCACCCACGGTGCCGTATTTCTGAGCTGCCTATTCGGCAGTGAAGGACGGGCTTGAGCGGCAGAAGAAAGCCCAAGATTTCTGAGCTGCCTATTCGGCAGTGAAGGTAGCCGTTGCATTGCGCGACAATTCCGACATTTTCTGAGCTGCCTATTCGGCAGTGAAGTGTAAGGCTTGATATGGTCGAGGATTACAGCATTTCTGAGCTGCCTATTCGGCAGTGAAGTGGCAAAGAGCATGGAGGGTGCTGGATGCTCATTTCTGAGCTGCCTATTCGGCAGTGAAGGCCTCGCCGGACGGTTTCGAGCTCTTGGGTTTTTTCTGAGCTGCCTATTCGGCAGTGAAGCACCACCCCCTCGGGAGGACCCATAAGCCCCATTTCTGAGCTGCCTATTCGGCAGTGAAGCTCAGGCCTGTCAGTACAGCAGAACGCACCCGTTTCTGAGCTGCCTATTCGGCAGTGAAGGCGATGGCATGGAAGTCGAAGCGGTCGTCGTATTTCTGAGCTGCCTATTCGGCAGTGAAGCTGAGCCAGCACATCGGCTTGCAGCTCAGCACTTTCTGAGCTGCCTATTCGGCAGTGAAGAAATCAAGGGTATCCTCGTAGTAACGATTATCTTTCTGAGCTGCCTATTCGGCAGTGAAGAAGCAAGTCAGGTGGACCTTTCCTCTTAGCTTTTTCTGAGCTGCCTATTCGGCAGTGAAGCGGCACCCTTTCTAGTCCCCTTACTACTATCATTTCTGAGCTGCCTATTCGGCAGTGAAGGGTTACTTCAAGCTCTGGCTCTGTTGCGCTGTTTTCTGAGCTGCCTATTCGGCAGTGAAGTAGAAACATTACTCGCAAAAGCCAAGCCGGGTAAGCCTGACAACCGACAGATGCCTTCAAACCCTTTTTTATGCCCTCTGGCTAAGCCATTGATTTATCAGGGCTCAAATAATCATCCAAAAAAAGGGTCCTGACTCACTCACATACTGGCCCTTCGTCTACTTCCATTTTTAGTCAACACAGTCAAAATGCCATCAAAACTCAAAATGGCAGACTGCTCATGGATGATCTGAGTCCCAGTGACCTCAAGTCGATTCTGCACTCCAAACGCGCCAACCTTTACTACCTGCAACATTGCCGGGTGCTGGTAAATGGTGGGCGCGTCGAATACGTCACCGATACGGGTAAACAGTCGCTGTACTGGAATATCCCCATCGCCAATACCACCACTATTTTGCTCGGCACCGGCACCTCTATTACTCAGGCCGCCATGCGCGAGCTGGCCAAAGCCGGTGTGTTGGTCGGGTTTTGTGGTGGCGGAGGTACTCCGCTGTTTTCAGCCAATGAGGTCGATGTCGAGGTGGCGTGGTTTTCCCCGCAGAGTGAATACCGCCCCACTGAATACTTGCAGCATTGGGTACGCTTCTGGTTTGACGACAGCCTGCGCCTGGCAGCCGCCAAAAGCTTCCAACGTGCCCGCCTCAACCGCATCCGCCAGAGCTGGCAAAGCCGAACCTTACGCGACGCGGGCTTCAATATTGATCATGCCGAGCTTGAGCGCGCCCTCGACGCCTCACTGCGCACCCTCGAAAACCTGCCCGATAACACGCACCTGCTGACTGAAGAAGCCCGCCTAAGCAAGCAACTGTTTGCATTAGCTGCCCGTGCCAGCGGCTATGGCGATTTTGTCCGGGCCAAAAACGGCACAGGTGGCGACCCGGCCAATCGTTTTCTCGATCACGGCAATTATCTGGCCTATGGCCTCGCAGCCAGCGCCACATGGGTATTGGGGATTCCCCATGGATTGGCTGTGCTGCATGGCAAGACCCGGCGCGGCGGTCTGGTGTTTGATGTCGCAGATCTGATCAAGGACGCCACCATCCTGCCGCAGGCATTTATATCGGCGGTGCGCGGCGATGAAGAGCAGGAATTCCGCCAAGCCTGTATCGAAAACCTCACACGCAGTGAAGCGCTGGATTTCATGATCGACACCCTCAAGGATGTCGCCGAGCATACCGGCCGATGAATATTCTGCTAATTGCTCAGTGCGAGAAACGCGCACTGGTGGAAACCCGGCGCATTCTCGATCAGTTCGCCGAGCGCCGGGGCGAACGCACCTGGCAAACGCCGATTACCCAGGCCGGTCTGGATACGCTGCGCAAACTCCTGCGTAAAACCGCCCGTAAAAACACCGCTGTGGCTTGTCACTGGATACGCGGCAAGGATCACAGCGAGCTGCTGTGGATAGTCGGGGACGCCAGCCGTTTTAACGAGCAAGGCGCAGTGCCCACCAACACAACCCGACGCGATGTGCTACGCAGCGCCGATGAAAACAACTGGCACACCGGCGAAGACATCAAGCTACTGGCTCAACTCGCCGCCCTGCTCCACGACTTGGGCAAGGCCAGTGTGGCCTTTCAACAGCGCTTGCGCAGCAACGTGCGGGAAAAGAACCTCTATCGCCATGAATGGGTATCGCTGCGCCTGTTTCTGGCATTCGTCGGCCAGGATGACGACGCCACTTGGCTGGCGAGACTGGCCAGCCCGACTGCTGAAGACGACGCCAGTTGGCTCACCGCCGACCGCTACCGACGAGATGGCCTGGATGCCGATACACCGCCACCTTTTAAAGGCCTGCCACCGCTGGCGGCAGCAATTGCCTGGCTGGTGGTCACCCATCACCGCTTGCCGGTTAAACCGGTCTACAACCCCGATGGCCAACAAGCCTTTCTGGGCAAACAAGCGCCTCTATTAAAAGCCCCGGAGCTGGCTGATCTGCTGGAAAGTGTCAGCAGCGACTGGAACGAAATCAAACAGCAGGCATCACGCCCCCATATCGAGGCATATTGGGATTTTGCTCATGAGCTGCCCGTCGCTCTGCCTAAATGGCGCGCCCAAGCTGCCAAGCTGGCAACACGCCTGCAAGCCCTGAACAACAAGCCGGGTAAAGCAAGCTGGTTGGACAATCCCTACGTGATGCACCTGGCTCGCTTGTGTCTGATGCTGGCTGACCACCACTACTCAAGCCTGGACGGCAAATCCGCCGAACGGGTCAAGGGCGACGCCAACCCCAACCTCTTCGCCAATACCGATAAGCACGGCAAACTCAAACAGCCGCTGGACGAGCACCTGCTCGGCGTTGCCCGTTTAGCAGGCAGCATCAGCCATAGCTTGCCTGGTTTTGAGCGACACCTTCCACGTCTGAGCCGCCATCGCGGCCTGAAAAAACGCAGCAGCAGCGAGCGTTTTCGCTGGCAGGATAAAGCCTTTGATGCCGCCACCGCATTGCGCGCACAAGCGGCTGAGCACGGCGCGTTCATCGTCAATATGGCGTCGACCGGTTGCGGCAAAACCCTTGCCAATGCCCGCGTCCTATATGCCCTGGCTGATCCGCATCACGGCATGCGCGCCACCTTTGCCCTGGGGCTGCGCACACTGACGCTACAAACCGGCCGCAGCTACCGGCAAGACCTGCATCTGGACGAAGACGAGCTGGCCATTCGCGTGGGTGGTTCCGCCAGTCGCAGCCTGTTCGAGTATTACCAGGAGCAAGCGCAGAACACCGGTTCAGAGTCGATTCAGGAGCTGATCGAAGAGGACAGCCACGTTCTGTTCGAAGGCCAGCACGACAGCCATCCGCTGCTAAGCAAAGCCATGCACGATGATCGCATCCGCGCCCTGCTGTCCGCGCCAATGCTGGCGTGCACCATCGACCACCTGATGCCCGCCACTGAAGCGCAGCGTGCAGGCCGACAAATCGCCCCCATGCTGCGCCTGATGAGCAGTGATCTGGTGCTGGATGAACTGGATGACTTCGATCTCGACGACCTCCCCGCCCTGACCCGCCTGGTGTACTGGGCCGGGCTGCTGGGCAGCCGCGTACTGCTCTCCTCTGCCACCTTACCGCCTGCGTTGGTTGAAGGCATGTTCCACGCCTACCGCGCCGGCCGACAGCATTACCAACTCAATCGCGGCCAGCACGGCGAACAGGACAGTCCCCTGCAAATCGCCTGCCTATGGGTCGATGAATTTACCGCGCAGCCGGACACCCTCAGCGAGGCCGCCAGTTTCAGCGAGGCGCATCAAGCCTTTGTCTCGCGCCGCGTACAGGCGTTGGCACAGAGCATTGAGCGCGACGGAGCCAAGCGCCGCGCCGAACTGCTGCCCCTCAACATCAGCGCCAAACAACAGGACGCCGTGCGCGCCGCCTTTGCCAGCGAAGTACATAAGGCCATCCAACTGGCCCACAGCCGCCATCACAGCACCTGCCCTCACAGTGGCAAGCAGGTCAGCTTCGGCCTGGTGCGTATGGCTAATATCGATCCGCTGTTTGACGTCGCGCAGGAGCTGCTGCGCCTGGGTGCGGCGGATGATCAGCGCATTCACCTGTGCGTCTATCACTCCCGCTTCCCGCTGTTGCAACGCTCCGCTATCGAGAACCGGCTGGATACCTGCCTCAACCGCCGCATGCCAATGGCGGTATTTGATATCCCGGAGATTAGTCAGGCGCTGGATACGCATCCCGAGCAGCACCAGCTGTTTGTCGTGCTCGGCTCGCCGGTAACAGAAGTGGGACGTGATCATGATTACGACTGGGCAGTGGTGGAGCCCTCCTCCATGCGCTCGCTGATCCAGCTGGCCGGACGCGTGCAACGCCACCGCAACCAACCCTGCCAAACGCCCAACATCCTGATTTTTGATACCAACCTTAAGTATTTCAGCCAAGACAAAGACCGCAACGGCCACCCTAAAGCCGCCTTTATCAAACCCGGCTTTGAAAGTGCAGACATCTTTGCCAACAGCCCATTTCGCCTGATCAAACGCCGCCTGAGCAATGCCTTACATGAGGATGAGTACCGCATCCTCTCGGCCACCCCGCGCATTCAACCGCGCCCGGCACAAAGCTGGCAGCCGCAGCACAGCTTGGTAGACCTGGAGCACGCGCGCATGGCCGAACGTATGCTGCCCGTCACCCCGCAACCGCGTCAGCGCGGAGCGAAACCTGTAGGCGAAACCCTCAATGCCGCCAGCGCCTGGCAATACCCTCAGGCTGGGCTGACCTGGGTGCTGCCGCAACAACAACCGTTTCGCCAGCAAACAGCAAAAGAAACCGAGCTGCTGTTTTTGCCTGATGAAGACGGCGAACAGCTCACGCTGCACCGCATCCATCAACAGGCCCAAGGCAAAGAGCCGGCGATCTACACCACAGCCGAAAGCCAGATCGAACGCCTACAGTTAACGCTTGGCCCACGCATCAATCATTGGGGCCAGGACGATCTGCTAACACTGCTTAACGAATTGGCCGAAGCACAAGACCTGTCACAGCGACGCTGCGCAGAACGCTTTACAACGGTCAGCGTGATTGAGAGTAAACAAGGGTGGCGGTATCACCCGCAATTGGGGTTTGCGAAGAAGCGATAAACACACATTCAGCACTCGTAAATATGAGGTGTAAACCATGGGAGGGAGTTATGCAGGAACCTGATCGCAAGTCAGCTTTCCGAATCGCCATCTCCAGTTTTATCGAAGAAAGGCGCGAGGCAAAGCTCAAAGGCTTGAAGGAAGGCGCCGCAGCAGAAGCTGCGGGTAAATATGAATACGGAGCTTGGCTCGCCGATGCGGCGCGGCGGGTTTCACAAATTCAGGCCGTAACCCACGTCCTCAAGGCGACCCACCCGGATGCCCGGGGCAGCAGCCTGTACAGCCAACCAAACACACTGCACCAGCACAGTGAAATCGGCACCCACCTGCTCGGTGGTGACTATGCCGACGATATTGTGGGCAATGCCGCTGCGCTGGATGTGTATAAGTTTTTAAAGGTTGAAGTCGAAGGCAAACGCCTGCTCGACTGGCTGCAAGCCGGTGACAACGACCTGATCGCGGCCCTGCACGACGACCCGGCAACCGCTACGCAATGGGCGGATGCATTTAAAGGGCTGGTGCGCTCAGCAGACAAACTCAGCTCCCACAGTTTGGCCAAGCAACTCTACTGGAGCATCAGCGGCGAACCCGCCGACGACAATGGCTATCACCTCTTGCTGCCTTTATTTGCCAGCAGCCTGACCCATGCGGTGCATCAGGACATCAACGATGCCCGCTTTGGCGAAGCCAACAAACTCGCACGTCAGGCCAAGCGCGACGGCAAGCCCCACGATGCGCCCTACCATGACTATCGCGATTTGGTGGCACGCAAGCTGGGCGGCACCAAGCCACAGAACATCAGCCAACTCAACAGCGAGCGCGGCGGAGTGAATTATTTACTGGCCTCAAGGCCACCTAACTGGGATCTGAAGCGCCCACGTCATTTGTTTTTTGTTGATTCGGTGCTGCCTCGTTTTTCCCGTTATGAAGACGTACCCGAGCTGATTGCTGCCCTATTAAAACTGCTAAAAAGCAACCCAACACCGACCCTGGAAACCCGACAAAAGCGTGAGCGGATTGAGCGCTCGCTGGGCGAATCACTCGCCGCCTTTGGTGCGTCCATTCAGGCCCAGCAAAAAATCGGTTGGACGCAGGATGAAGACTGCCGCCTGCCGCTTTCCAAGCAACTGTGGCTCGACCCGGAACGCGCCGATCTACCGCTTCGGCCGGGACACGAAGAGGAAGATCAGGCCTTTAAACAAGCCTATGAAGCTAAAGACTGGCCTGACCATGTTGCGCACCGTTTTGGTCTTTGGCTCAACGCCATTCTGATCGAGAACGGCTTGCCCGTAGGCGATGCCGAGCATGCCCATTGGGCGCGCCAGGCCATAATTGATGTGGACTGGCCTGCGCCCATGCAGCGCCGTGCTGTAGCTCCGGCAAGCGGAGAGGAGGTCAGCCATGGCTGAGTGTCCTCATGTAGACCACCTGCTGGTGATCCCCCGCTTACGCGTGCAAAACGCCAACGCCATCTCCAGCCCACTGACCCATGGCTTTCCGTCCATCACTGCGTTTCTTGGCCTGATGTGGGCGCTGGAGCGTAAGACCAGTGCAGCGGGACTGGACCTGCAATTCAACGCCGTCGGCGTGGTGGCTCACAGTGTTGAAGAACAGATCACCGAAGGCGGCTTCGTTAACGAGTTCCGCCTGACACGCAACCCGGTGGATGACAAAGGCAACACAGCAGCCATTGTCGAAGAAGGCCGTGTCCACCTGGATATCAGCCTGGTGTTTGCCGTGAAAGGGTCAAGCCTGGCGAACGATGCGGCCCACGCAGAGCTGGCCAAACACATTCGCGGTCTCCTTGAGCAAATGCGTATTGCCGGTGGCAGCGTGGTCGAAAACCAGGTGCCAGCCTTAAAACAGCGTCCTTTTGTGCTGACACTGCCTGATCAGGCTGACGCTTCAGATGAAACCTTCAGGACCCTCAAGCTGCGCTTACTGCCGGGCTTTGCTCTAGTTGAGCGTCCAGACCTGCTGGAGCAACGCCACCAGGAACTGCAAGTAAGCCAACCCAGTGCCAACCGGCTTGATGCCTGGCTGTCACTGGCCCGTATCAACTGGCAGTGGCACACCAATGAAGAAGGCAAAGGCGAGTGGCAGCACGACCGCAAAGGGCTCGGCTGGATAGTGCCCATCCCGGTCGGCTACGGCGCATTAGCTGAGGTTCAACCCGCCGGGACAGTGGCCAATGTGCGTGACCGACAAACGCCCTTCTGCTTTGTCGAGAGCCTCTACGGTATTGGCGAGTGGCTAAGCCCCCACCGTCTCTCTGCCCCACAACAACTGCTCTGGTACGCCGATAGCCAGCCCGAAAACGGCCTGTACCGCTGCCGCAACGACTACCGGTCGATGCCGGTTATTGAATTCGACTAATCACTTATAAGGATTTTAAAGATGAGCACCGAAACCTTGAAAACCGCATCAGTACTGGCCTTCGAACGTAAACTGGACCCGTCTGACGCCGTCTTTTACGCAGGAGACTGGAGCACGCGCGACACAGCCGGTGAGTGGAGCCCAATTAAAGTGCGTGAGAAGTCCGTACGCGGCACCATCTCCAACCGTCTGAAGACCAAAGACCAAGACCCGGCAAAACTCGACGCAGCCATCGAAAACCCCAACTTGCAAACCGTCGATGTCGCCGCCCTGCCAGCCGATGCTGACACGCTAAAAACCCAGTTCACCCTGCGCGTGCTGGCAGGCACTGGCCAACCGTCAGCCTGCAACGAGGTCGCCTATAAAGATAAGTTGCAGGCAACAGTACAAGGCTACGTCGATAGCCACGGCTTTACCGAGCTGGCCCGTCGCTATGCATACAACTTGGCCAATGGCCGCTTCCTATGGCGCAACCGTATTGGTGCTGAGCAAGTTGAAGTGAGTGTCGCTCACTTGGTCGACGGCAAAGCGCAAAAGCAATGGACGTTCGATGCCCTGGCGCTGTCGTTGCGCAACTTTGATCAGCCTGCCGATGCCAAGCAACTGGACGAACTCAGCACGCTGATTGCCGATGGTCTAGCTGGCAAACAGCACGTGCTGCTGCAAGTCACCGCGTTTGTACGCATGGGTGCAGGGCAAGAAGTCTTCCCATCACAGGAATTGATTCTTGACCGTAGCCGCGGCACTAAAAGTAAAACCCTCTACACAGTTAACGAAATCGCCGGCATCCACTCCCAGAAAATCGGCAATGCCTTACGCAGCATCGACACCTGGTATGAAGGCGCTGATATCAACGGTCCAATCGCCGTTGAACCCTACGGTTCCGTCACGACCCAAGGCAAAGCCTATCGCCAACCCAAACAGAAGCTGGACTTCTACACTTTGTTGGATAACTGGGTGCTTAAAGACAAAGCCCCGGAAGCCGAGCAGCAGCACTTCGTCATCGCCACCCTGATTCGCGGCGGTGTCTTCGGTGACTCCGACAAGGGCTAAGCCATGGACCATTACCTTGACTTGAAACTGCTGCCCGACCCGGAGTTTGCCCAGACGCAACTGATGAGTGCGCTATTCAGCAAACTGCATCGGGGGCTGAGTGATCTGCGCCGCGATGACATTGGTATCAGCTTCCCAACCGTCAAAAGTGGCACTCACGGCCTAGGCAACTGCCTACGCGTGCATGGTACAACCGAGGCGCTGCACAAGTTGCTGGCCCTCAACTGGTTGACCGGTATGCGCGACCACGTGCAGAGCAGTGAAGTGAGCGCTGTTCCGGCGAACGCAAAACACCGTGTAGTCAGCCGCGTACAGGTCGACAGCAACCCAGACCGCGCCCGCCGCCGCCTGATCAAGCGCCACGGCATCAGCGAAGAAGAGGCCCGCCAGCGCATCCCCGACAGCGCCGCCAAACGCTGCGAGCTGCCCTATGTGGCCATTCGCAGCAATAGCTCAGGGGAGCGCTTTAACTTGTTTATCCGCCACGGGCCGCTACTCGACAGACCTCAACCCGGAACCTTCAACCACTACGGCCTCAGCAGTACCGCCACGGTGCCCTGGTTCTGACCCTTTTTTCGCACAGAAATTAAGCTCTTTAAAAATCAACGACTTAAATTTCAGCTAAAAAATAGGGTTTCCTGCCCCAAAACTGCCACAGCCTCTGTTCTATAGGGGCTGTGGCAGCTTAAGCTCTACTTCACTGCCGCATAGGCAGCTCAGAAATTCAACGTGCAGGGCGGCGTAAATGGCCGAGGCTTCACTGCCGCATAGGCAGCTCAGAAAAGCAGCGCAAGTGCAGCAGCAATACCGTACCCCTTCACTGCCGCATAGGCAGCTCAGAAAGCGAAGAGTACAGAAGAAAGCGCCAGCGTTTGCTTCACTGCCGCATAGGCAGCTCAGAAATAATGGCGACGTTGCTTTCTTCGGCAAAGAGTCTTCACTGCCGCATAGGCAGCTCAGAAAAACCCAATTATCAAACATGCTTTTCATTAGACCTTCACTGCCGCATAGGCAGCTCAGAAAAATATCAGGAGCCAAGGAAGCCCCCAGCAGCGCTTCACTGCCGCATAGGCAGCTCAGAAAAAACGCTTGGTAAGCGCCTCGATCCGGGTGTCCTTCACTGCCGCATAGGCAGCTCAGAAACTCAGGAGGACGAAGAGCCGTCAGACGAAGAGCCTTCACTGCCGCATAGGCAGCTCAGAAAACGCAGATATCAAGCCATTGCTTTCCGGGATGCTTCACTGCCGCATAGGCAGCTCAGAAACGTTGTAGTCCGGGTATGTGATGCCAATCCGGCTTCACTGCCGCATAGGCAGCTCAGAAATATGACCACGGAGAGCAAAAGCGGGTTGGACACTTCACTGCCGCATAGGCAGCTCAGAAATTGGGAACCTGTCTATGATCAATATGCAGACACTTCACTGCCGCATAGGCAGCTCAGAAATGCAACTGACCAGATTCGTCTCGACTAACCTGCTTCACTGCCGCATAGGCAGCTCAGAAATTAAGCGTCTAAAGGCATATCTCAAGCATCTTCTTCACTGCCGCATAGGCAGCTCAGAAATGCTGCGTATTGAGGAAAACCTGTCAGCGGCTCTTCACTGCCGCATAGGCAGCTCAGAAATGCTGCTCGAGCAGCGGCTTGCGGATCTCGACCTTCACTGCCGCATAGGCAGCTCAGAAATGAGCCGCTGATCGTGCCCGCCGCTTTGGTGTCTTCACTGCCGCATAGGCAGCTCAGAAACTGCCGCCGCCGTACACCTGTGGTGCCAGCCACTTCACTGCCGCATAGGCAGCTCAGAAAAGGCTCATACCGATCAGGCCGCACAAGACGCCCTTCACTGCCGCATAGGCAGCTCAGAAAGAAGAGCAGGCCAAGTCCGAAGGGTGTTACTTCTTCACTGCCGCATAGGCAGCTCAGAAATTACGCCGACCGGCCTGAGGTAATCGAGCGCGCTTCACTGCCGCATAGGCAGCTCAGAAACTGCTTAGGCCCGCTCTGGATAGCACGTACCGTCTTCACTGCCGCATAGGCAGCTCAGAAATGAGTGAACCAGCGATACAGCCGCGCCTGCAGCTTCACTGCCGCATAGGCAGCTCAGAAAGTCGAACAGGAACGTGGCTGTGGTGTCCTCAACCTTCACTGCCGCATAGGCAGCTCAGAAAAGGACAACCCGGTTGACTGGACCATCCCGGCACTTCACTGCCGCATAGGCAGCTCAGAAACAGCATGAGGCCAACACGATGGACCCGGCAGACTTCACTGCCGCATAGGCAGCTCAGAAATTGTACTCACCATCAGCGTTGAACTTGGTATCCTTCACTGCCGCATAGGCAGCCAAACCTCAACTACCCCAAACCCCAAATAGCCAGCCCCCTACACAACCGGGGCTGGCCACTTGATTTCGCTTTTAGAAATGCGCCTTCAGCAAAAAGCTCGCAGTGTTTTGGTCCGTGGAGCCCACGAAGTTTTCGCTGACGAAACCGCCGTCTTTGATGCCGTATTTGTTTTTCCAGTAGTCGTATTCAATGCCGACATACAGCTGCTTCTCGCCCCAGCTTAGGGCTTTGCCCAGGTCGTATTTGATCTGCGGGTTGAAGTGCAGGTTGGCTTGGTATTCGCCACGGCTGTTTTCGTCGTTGTCCACCACCCAGTCCATAAACCCGTCGATCAGGATGTCTGAGTTGCCGACCGGGATGGTGTAGCTCCACGCCGGGGTGATCTGCCAGGTGTTGGAGCCCGCGCGGTTGCCGTCGACGGTGCGCAGGTAGGTGTTGAGCATAAAGAAGTCGAAGCCTGGGATGTCCAGGTCCACTGCTGGGCCGATCAGGTAGGCGTCTACGTCGTCTTCACCGAACTCGTATGTAGCGGAGATCAGCACATCTTTGACCAAGCCGAAGCTGAGGTCGCGGCCGGTGAGTTTGCCGAATGATAGACGCGGACTGATCTCGCCGTAGAAGGTGTGGCCATCACCTGCGCCGTTGGTGGCATCCGTGTTGTATTTGATGACATCCAGGAACACGAACAAGTCGCCAACCGACCAGCCGCTGACATGCTCAAAGGTGACGGTCTGTTGGATGCCCGGATCAATTTTGTAGTCGTGGCCGTATAGGTAAGTCAGGCTGTTGTCCTGCCAGTGCAGCAGATCTGAGGCAACAGCTTCTCCGCCGATGACCAAGCCTGTGGACATCAGCAGCGGAGAGATAAAGCGTTTCATGGGAGCTCCCGTGGTGGCAGTTTGCAGTGTTGTTATAAAAAAAGCGCGCAGGATAGGCCTCTGGCGCGCAGATGCAATGCTTAACTGACAAACGTGCCACTTCTTCGGGAGCCGCCTGCTGTGGGTCAATAAAGGCGGGACGGTCTAGCCCGCGTAACCCTCTTCCAGGTGCTGATCTTTAAGGCGTACGTAGTTTCCGGCACTGTAGGTGAAGAAGCTGCGTTCTTTCTCGGTCAATGGCCGTGCCTGTTTGACGGGGCTGCCGACATAGAGGTAGCCACTTTCCAGGCGTTTACCCGGCGGCACCAGGCTGCCCGCGCCGATGATGACTTCATCCTCTACCACCGCACCGTCCATAACGATGCTGCCCATGCCCACCAGAATCCGACTGCCTAAGGTGCAGCCGTGCAGCACGACCTTGTGCCCGACAGTGACGTCGTCACCGATGATCAGCGGGTAGCCGTCCGGGTTGAACGGCCCGGCGTGGGTGATGTGCAGGACGCTGCCATCTTGGATGCTGCTGCGCTGGCCAATGCGGATGCGGTGCATATCGCCACGGATCACGGTAAGCGGCCAGACGGAGCTGTCGTCGCCGATTTCAACGTCTCCGAGCACCACTGCGGTGGCATCAACAAAAACCCGTTCGCCGAGTTGCGGGGTGCACTGTTTATAAGAACGTATCGACACGATTAAAACCTCTTAAGCTGCGCCAAACCTTGATTGTAATTAAGATACACCCCATGTTGAGAACAACGTCGCGGTAAACACACCGCCCTTGTTCCGCCAGGCCCCGCCACTGCGTTCACACAATGCCGGGCCGCTCATTTTTATTACAGGTGCCTTGTCGTGACTGCTAACAACCCGCTGCTGCAAGCCTTTGATCTGCCGCCGTACTCTGCCATTCGTCCGGAACATGTCGAGCCGGCCATTGATGCCATCCTCGCTGACAACCGTGCGGCCATGAACAAACTGCTGGAGGCGCAAGCCGCCAACCCGAGCTGGGATGGTCTGGTACTGGCGCTGGATGAGCTGGGCGCACGTCTGGGTCAGGCCTGGAGCCCGATCAGCCATTTGAATGCCGTGTGCAACAACGCCGAACTGCGCGCTGCATACGAAGCCTGCTTGCCGAAGCTGTCCGAATACTGGACCGAAATCGGCCAGAACCAGCCGCTGTTCCAAGCCTATCAGGCGCTGGCCAACAGCCCGGAAGCGGCTGGCTTTGATGTGGCACAAAAGACCATCCTCGAACACGCCCTGCGCGACTTCCGCCTGTCGGGTATTGATCTGCCTGCGGACAAGCAAAAGCGCTACGGCGAAATCCAGATGAAGCTCTCCGAGCTGTCCAGCAAGTTCTCCAACCAACTGTTGGATGCGACCCAAGCCTGGACCAAACACGTCACGGATGAAGCCGCGCTGGATGGCCTGACCGACTCCGCCAAGGCGCAAATGAAGCAAGCCGCCGAAGCCAAAGGCCTGGACGGCTGGCTGATCAGCCTTGAATTCCCGAGCTACATCGCCGTGATGACCTACGCCAACGACCGCGCCCTGCGCGAAGAGGTGTACCGCGCTTACAGCACCCGCGCCTCCGACCAAGGCCCGAACGCCGGTCAGAACGACAATGGCCCGGTGATGAATGAGATCCTCACCCTGCGCCAAGAACTGGCCGAGCTGCTGGGCTTTGCCAACTACGCCGAGCTGAGCCTGGCCAGCAAGATGGCTGACAGCACCGATCAGGTGCTGAACTTCCTGCGTGATCTGGCCGTACGCAGCAAACCGTTTGCTGAAAAAGACCTTGAAGAGCTGAAGGCTTTTGCCGCGAGCCAAGGCTGCGCTGATCTGCAAAGCTGGGACGCCACCTACTACAGCGAAAAACTGCAAGAGCAGCGCTACAGCATTTCCCAGGAAATTCTGCGTCCGTACTTCCCGATCGACAAAGTGCTGAGCGGCCTGTTCGCCATCGTCGAGAAGCTCTACGGCATCCAGATTAAGGAGCTGAGCGACTTCGACGGCTGGCACCCGGATGTCCGCCTGTTCGAGATCAGCGAAAACGGCCAGCACGTTGGCCGCTTCTTCTTCGACCTGTATGCCCGCGCCAACAAACGCGGCGGCGCGTGGATGGACGGTGCCCGCGACAAACGTCGTGATGTGAACGGCAAGCTGATCAGCCCTGTGGCCAATCTGGTGTGCAACTTCACCCCGGCGGTGGGCGATAAGCCAGCGCTGCTGACCCACGATGAAGTCACCACCCTGTTCCACGAATTCGGCCATGGCCTGCATCACCTGCTGACCCGCGTTGAGCATGCTGGTGCTTCGGGTATCAACGGTGTGGCCTGGGATGCGGTGGAGCTGCCGAGCCAGTTTATGGAGAACTGGTGCTGGGAGCCGGAAGGTCTGGCCCTGATCAGCGGTCATTACGAAAGCGGCGAGCCGCTGCCGAAAGACCTGCTGGCCAAGATGCTGGCGGCGAAGAACTTCCACTCCGGCCTGATGATGGTGCGCCAGATCGAATTCAGCCTGTTCGACTTCGAACTGCACGCCACCCATGGCGATGGCCGCAGCGTGCTCGACGTACTGGCGGGCATCCGCAAAGAAGTCAGCGTGATGCAGCCACCAGCGTACAACCGCTTCCCGAACAGCTTTGCGCACATCTTTGCTGGCGGCTACGCAGCGGGTTACTACAGCTACAAGTGGGCGGAAGTGCTGTCGGCGGATGCCTTCTCCAAATTCGAGGAAGACGGCGTGCTCAACAGCGACACTGGCCGCGCCTTCCGCGAGGCGATTCTGGCCCGTGGCGGCTCGCAGGAGCCGATGGTGTTGTTCGTTGACTTCCGTGGCCGTGAGCCGCGCATCGACGCCCTGCTGCGCCACCTGGGCCTGAGCGCGGAGGCAGCATGAGCGAAGTGACCAGCAAGCGCTTTATCGCCGGGGCGGTATGCCCGGCGTGCAGCGAAATGGACAAGATCCAGATGTGGTCAGTGGATGGCGTGCCGCACCGCGAATGCGTGGCCTGCGGCTATGCGGATACGCTGGACGAGCGTGGCAACTCCGTGCCCCGCGAGCTGCCGACGCGGGTCAATATCAGCGCGCTTAAACCTAAAGCCGCTGACCCGGCCGTACAGGCGGTGCAGTTCTTCCCTAACCCTAAGTTGAAGAAGTAAGCCGACAAGGCGATGCGCGACTGATGTCGCTCCTACTAGGTATACAGGTTCTGTAGGGGCGACTTCAGTCGCGAACAACACATGCTCATCCCAATTATGTGTTGCTGCGACTGGCCCATTCACGGCTAAAGCCGTTCCCACCAAAAGCAGCAATACTCACGCTTCGCGGGTGCAGCTTGAGTCACGAAGCAGCAACCCCCGCACTACTCGCAAGGAGCGCGTATGTGGCATCTGGTGTGTGGTGATCTGGCAGGAGCCAGTGTGATGCAGGTCCTTAGCCCTGCCGAAAACTCAGGCTTACGCGTCCTTCGCGACGATCTGGCCGTCGGCCCGCTGGCAGGTATCGACCAGGCGCCCTGTACCCTTCGCGCACACTTCTGGCAGCAACTGTGGCATGAGTCGATGCAGCCAGTACCCGACTTCGCCAATGGGCTGGACGCTGACGCCATGTGGCTGTCCGCACTCAGCCAAGGTCCTCAGGCAGTAACCGTCTGGACGGGAGACAGTTGCAGCGAGCAACTGCTGCTGGCGCGCGTTGCTCATCTCCTTCAAGACAGCAATGTAGAGCTGTGGGAAGTTGCCTGCGCCAACCCTCAACGGCCACCACGTAAAGCCGTTTCCCTTCGCACACCGGATGAATTGCAAGCGCTCTTCCAGCAGCGCTCACCACTAACGACCGCGCAACGCACTAGGCTGGCTGAGCAGTGGCAGCAGGCGCTACACGCCAATGCCGACATCCGCTGCTGGCTCGCGGGTGAATTCAGTCAGCACGCTTACGCGCTGGTAGACGAGCCGTTGCTGCGCAGTTGCCGTAGTGAATGGCGCCCACTGGGGCGCGTCATGGCGGATGTGATGGCGCAGAGTGATGGCTTCTTCCCGAGCGACAGCTTTCTTCATTGGCGTGCTCGGGAGTTGGCCACTGTCGGTCAGCTTGAGCTGTCTGAACCGTTTTCAGCAGCCTACAACGCCCAGCAGGTTCGTTTAGGGTAGAACCGAGACGTGCTCATTTATGCGGCGCAAGTAATCATCTAACAGGCGCTGATACTCGCCACTGGCGTGTAATGCGGCCAGCCCCTGGTTGAACTCACTCATCAGCTGTTGAGCATTGGGCAGACTTTTAGGTATGACCAAATGCAAGGTATTACGGTTGATGGGCTCACTGGAGTGGGTGAACTGTTCTGCTGCCGCCCCCAGTTGCTCCAGCACCATGGCCCCCATGTGCCTTTCAGCCATAAAAAAATCATCGCGTTTTAACAGCAGCAACTGCGCGCACTCGGCCATCCCTTGGGGCGAGTGGCGACGTAGTTTGCCTGCCTTGAGCAATTGTTCGACCGGCTCTGGCGCCTGCCAGCCCAGCGGGTAGCAGAAGCGCTTACCGCTGAGAGTCTCTGGCGTAGCGCTGTCGATCGGCTCACCGGCCCGGCTGAAAATAAACTGCTCGCCGATATACAGCGGGTCCGAATACAGGAACAGCGCTTGCCGCTCAGGGCTGACGATATAAGGGAAGGTGGCATCAAACTGGCCACTTTGGGTTTGTAGAAACCCTCGGTTCCAGGGGCGCCACTGCACAGAGCTGGTCATGCCCCGTGACTCAAACGCCTTGCGCACCACCAGCGCCAGCATGCCCCCCTCCGGTAACGACTTAGCGGTATAAGGCGCATACCCATCCCCCGTTACCAGACGAACCTCTTGCGCTTGAAGGCCGACACACAGCAACAAGCAAAAGGCCGAGACAACAGCTCTAAATCGGGACATAGCGGCAACCAAAAACAACAGCGGGCGCGCAGTTTAGGGGGACTTACTCTAGTCGAAAAGCCCCAACTGTATCTCTGACTGGCGTGGAGCAGCGGGTTTGCTGACGGTTTCCGACAGACGCTGCGCCAAACCTGCCGCACGTTCAGCCTTTGTCGCCACGGCCTCACTCAAACGGGCAGGCAAGCCCCAGATTTCCACGCGTTGTTTAGCTCGGGTGATCCCGGTGTAAAACAGGCTGCGTGACAGCAATGGGCTGGGCAGCTCCGGCAGCACCAACAGCACCTCACTGAACTCCGAACCCTGGCTTTTGTGCACAGTCATGGCGAAGGCGCTGTCGTGGCTAGGCAGGCGTGCCGGAGCAAATGGGCGGAAGCCCTCTTCGCCCTCAAAGAACACACGCAGACCATGCTCGGTTTTAAGGCAAATGCCGATATCGCCATTAAACAGCCCCAAGGCGTAATCGTTCTGCCGCACCATGACAGCCCGCCCGACATACCAGCGTTCACGGCTGGCGATGGAGCTGCGGCGTTTGATCCGCGCTTCCAGCGCCTCATTAATCCCCGCTACACCCCAAGCGCCTTCACGCTGGGCAGTGAGCACCCGGAAGCTGTTGAAGGCTTCAAACGCCGCAGCCGGATCGCCGCTGCGAGCGGCAGCCAGATACGGCCCGTAGCCTTGATCCAGCCGTTCCAGTAACGCTGCGCTGTTAGGCTCGGCGTTCCATTTAAGGTCGGGGCGATCCTCTTTGAGCAGGCTCAGGGTGCCGCGCACCTCGCCGCCATTAATGCGCCGGGCCAGCTCGCCGATGCCGCTGTCTCCAGCGAAACGGTGGCTGTGGGTCAGCAGCACCACGGCATCGCCGAGTTTGGATTGCGGCTGGCTAACGGGTACTTGCTGACCGGTAATGCGTTGCAGATCAGCCGCGGCCTGCTGATCAAAACCGCGCCCTTCGCACAGTTCAGCAAACACCGCACCGGCTTCCACCGCGCACAGCTGATCTTTATCGCCAAGCAGAATCAGTCGGGCTTTCGGCGGCAGCGCCAGCAGCAGTTTGGCCATCAGGGCCAGATCGACCATGGACGCTTCGTCCACCACCAGCACGTCCAGTGCCAGCGGGTTGTGCTGATCATGACGCACAGCAGGGCTGTCGCCCCGGCTACCCAATAAGCGGTGCAGTGTTTTCGCCTCATCCGGCAAAGCGGCCTTGATGGCATCGGTGACCGGCAAACTGGCCTTGGCATTACGGATTGCTTCAGCCATCCGCGCTGCGGCTTTGCCTGTCGGCGCGGCTAGGCCGATAGCCAAACGCTCACCACCGGGCTGCTCCAGCAGTGCAGCCAGCAGGCGAACCACGGTGGTGGTTTTGCCGGTGCCGGGGCCGCCGGAGATCACCGCCAGATTGCGTCGTACCGCCTGCGCGGCGGCCAGCCGCTGCCAGTCCGGTTGCTGCGTATTGAAGGCAAACAAACGCTCCAGGCTGGCGCTGAGAATGGCTTCGTCAACCTCCGGCAAATCAGCCGAGCGCTGCAACAGCTGTTCAGCGAGTTGCTGTTCGTAGTTGTGATAGCGGGCCAAGTACAGGCGGCCCTGATCAAGAATCAGCGGGGTAAAAGCGCCCGCAGCGCCCACCAACGACGAGGCCTGCAACTGTTGCTGCCACTCGCCTTGTGACGGCAACACATACGGATGCTCAGGCCACGGACGCTGCCCAGCCCAATGGGCCAGCGGCAGGCACACATCGCCCTTTTCCAGCACAGAAGACAATAGCGCAGCGGATGCCAGCACCAGCGGCGACGCTTCGGGATCAAGGCGTTGCAGGCTGTTGAGCAGCGCACGTTCCAACGGGCCGAGAGGCAGTTCATTGAGCAGCATCAGACGCCCTCCGCAAACAATGTATCCAGGGCATCCAGCAACTCATCCGCAGGTCGGGCGAAGTACACGCCAGCCTCCGGCATGCCACGCAGGAACAGGTAATAGGCACCACCTAACTGGCTGCCGTCGAAGTCATCCAAACGCTGCATCAGGAAGCGCCGCAGCGCCACCAGATAGATCAGGTATTGCAGGTAATAGTGCTCGCTGGCCAGCGCTTGCAGCAGACGTTCGCCGCTGTAATAGCTGACATCCGGGCCGAGCCAGTTGGACTTGTAGTCGGCGATGTACCAGCGCCCGTCGTGCTCGAACGTGAGGTCGATAAAGCCTTTGAGGAAGCCCTTGAGGTGATCGAACTCCAAGCGGCTCGCCGCTTCACGCATCGGTGCGGGCAGGCCGTAGGCCTCATCGCTGAGAATCTCGCGCAGGCGACGCACATCCAGCCCAGCCAGCGGGAAGGTAAAGCCCAGCTCGGGCAAGCGCCGCGCCGGGTTCAACGTATTTAAGGTCAGACCGCTGTCGTCCAGCTGCGCATCCAGCACCAGCTGCAACTGATTGAGCACCACCTCGTTCCAGTCGTTGCTGATACCGTGGCCGGTGAGATTCGGTTCGATTAATTCTTCCAGCGGTGCTTTGTTCCGTGCCCAGTCTTCCAGCATGGCGTGCAGGCAAGTACCGGCGCGGGCACCACGGGGGAAGGCGAAGAAGCCGACACCCGGCTCGCTGGCATCCGGGATGGCCAACGTATCTCGGTCCGGCGCTTCCATATGCAGGCCCGCCGCGAGGCCGGAGAAGCTGCCAACACGCCAGGCGCTGTGCAACGTGCGGTTCAGGGACGACAGCTGTTGCGGCGCAGCGGCACGCAGCTCACCGGCGGCGCTGGCTTCATCAGTGCGCGGTGTTTGTACGCTCATGCGCCCGTTGCTGGCGGCAACCAGTTGCTCCAGCTCAGTACGCAGGCCTTGCGGGGAGAGCGTCTGCAGATGCCCCGCCAGCTCAGCCAGCGCGTCATCGCCGGGCAAGTCACGGCCATGCAGCAGCCAGCCCAACGCACTGCTGTGCAGGCCGCTTTCGCTGAGGCTGCCATCTTTCTTCGGCTTACAGTCCACCGGCCCCCAATGCAGCCACAACCGATCCCGCGCACGGGTCAGGGCCACATAGGTCAGGCGCAGTTTTTCCGCGAAGCGTTCGTGCTTGGCGCGCTCGCGGTTGTCGTCGAACTGCTCGCTGCCAAGGTCCAGCAGCGGCGTGCCGTGCTCATCGTGGCAGGTGATGTCTTCATGCTGGCGCAGCAGCGCGCCGTCCCACAGATACGGGCAAAACACCAACGGGTATTCCAAGCCTTTGGAGGTGTGGATGGTGACGATCTGTACCCGCTCGGCATCGCTTTCAAGGCGCAGCAGGGCATCTTCGCCATGGCTTTCGGCACTGCGCTGGGCGTTGAACCAGGCCAGCAATTGTTCCTGACCGGGACGTTGCAAACTCTCGGTTTGCAGCAGCTCAGCCAGGTGCAGCAGATTGGTCAGGCGACGCTCGCCATCCACCCGCTCCAGCAGGCGCTCAGCCACTTTTTGCTCATCCAGCCAAGCGCGGAAAGCGCGCATAAACCCCTGTTGCAACCACAGTTGGTTATAGCGTTCAGCGGCTTCGCGCTCAGCGTCCCAGGCTTGAGCATCTTCGCTGCAAGCCGCCAGTTGTTCAGCGCTGCGACCAAGCAGGCGGCTGGCCAAGGCATAACGCAGTGCGCCTTCGCGGCCCGGTTCTGCATAGGCGGCGAGCACAGCGGCCAGCTCATCGGCCTCCTCGCTGTTCCACACATTTTCTTTGCCCCGGCGCACGCTGGGAACGCCTCGCAACGCCAGTTGTTCGGCCACTTCGCCAGCTTGTCGGTGGCTGGCCACCAGCACGGCAATGTCGCCGCCTTTGATTGGTGTCTGCTGCCCGCCCTGTTCAAAGTACGCCTCGCCGCGACTGCTCGCGCTAATAACTGCGGCGATACGCTTGGCGGTGTCTTCGGCCACGCGGGTACCTGCTTCGCCTTTTCCCAAGTGCTCATCATCCAGCCAGACAAAGGCCAGCGGCGCATCGGCCTCGCCTTCAACGGTTGGCAGCACCAGCTGCGGACGCGCCTTTTCACTTGCGCCGACCTGTTGATACTCCAGACCTTGCTCGGCAAACGGCATGGGCCGGTCGAACAGCTGGTTCAGCGCATCGATCAGCTCCGGGATGGAGCGGTGGTTGGTGGCCAGGCTGTATTGCCGGTCGGCCTCGTCACGGGCCTTGAGGTAGGTCGCCAGGTCCGCGCCCCGGAAGGCATAAATCGCCTGCTTCGGATCGCCGACAAAGCACAGATCGCCCGGCTCACCCTGTGCATAAATGCTGCTGAAGACCCGATACTGCACCGGGTCGGTGTCCTGAAATTCGTCGATCAGCGCCACCGGATACTGCGTGCGCAACGTCTCGGCCAGATGCGCGCCGCCTTCACTGCTTAGGGCCAGTTGCAGGCGATTGAGCAGGTCATCAAATGCCAACAGGCGCTGAGCTGCCTTGCGTGCTGGGAGCTGCTCGTTGAGCTGATTGATCAGCCGCACTTGCAGGTCGATCAGGCGCTGTTCGGCTTCGGGCTGGACTTCATCCAGCGCATCGCACAAATCCTGTAAGGCAGCGGCCAGTGGATTGGCCGGAGCCTGACAGTCCTTCTTGCAGGCCTTGTTCAGCCCTTCGCGGGACAGGCGCCGGTGCGCATCGGTCTTGCTGAACAGCGCAGCGGCATCGCTGAAGTAGCCATCCAACTCAATCTGCCAACTGGTCAGTTTGGCCGGGTTGACCATATTGCTTTTAAAGCCGTCGAAGGCGCGCAGCTCATTCAGCCAACCGGTGCTTTCGACTTGCCACAGCCGCTGGGCTTCCTGCCAGGCAGCCCGCAGGCTGCTCATTTCGCTGGCAGCGCCGGGCTGCGGTTCGATACGCAGATACGGCTTGCCTAAGTGATTACGCAGACGCTGGCGCAACACCTGTGGCGTCAGCTTCTGGTGCACCAGAAACGCCGCCCACTCCGGCTCGGCGCTGGCCAGTTCGTGTCGCCACAAATCCGCCAGCAGCGCGTCGATAATCTCGCGGTCGTCGTGGGTTAGCTCGTTATCGAAATCGCCACCGGCCTCAAAGGCCGCGTCCTGCAAGGCACGCTGACAAAAGCCGTGAATGGTGAAAATCGCTGCCTCATCAAACCCATGCACCGCCAGTAATAAACGGCGGTGGCTGGCCGGATCGGGATAGCGGGCATGCAGCTCATTAAGCAAACCATCATTACCGGGGCCGTTCTCGTACACCTCCAGCAACTCAGCCAGACGCTTGCGGATACGCTCACGCAGCTCAGCGGTGGCCGCTGTGGTAAAGGTCACCACCAGAATCTGGCTGACGTTGAGCTGCTTCTCCAGCAGAAGGCGCGCATAGAGGGCAGTCAGCGTCCAGGTTTTACCGGTACCGGCACTGGCCTCGATCAGCGAACGGCCGGTGAAGCTGTCGGAAAGGAGATTGAGATTCACGAGTTCCTCAGCCTGTCGAAATCACCCAAGGTGAAAATGGCTTTCATTGCAGATGCTCGATTGAAAACAGGGCGCTCGACATTAGCGATTAAATAAGGAAAGCCTGATAAACAGCGGATCCATCCCCATATGTTCGTATTCGCGAACAATTGCGATTGCATAAACTCAAGCCCAAGCCGGTACATATTTGGCATAACGCTTAGATGAGTTTTGCGGATCATCAAGTTTGATCAGTTCTTGTGCTACAGCCGTTGTGATGATCTGAGAAACACTGGCCGTCTTGGACCTTGCATCATCGAGATTAAAGCGCTCCCTTAGGCTCTGGTTCGTCATTTTTTCATTACTGACATATTTCAAGCAGCAATGTAGATAGCAGGCCCGTACTCGTTCTTCAGTGTCCATATCAACAAAGTCTTTATGTGCAAACAGAGCCACTGTTGTACGTACGGGAGAGACACGAATGTCAGGCGCTGGGAGCTGATAATGCTCTGTGCTGGATACAACCTTATCGATACCACTGCCTTTTTCTTCACAGATCCCCATGCGTCGCATCAAATCAGCCAGACGCTCATTACGGGACTTGTATTCATCAACAAATCGCTCAGCAGGGATCAAGGGTGTACCGGGATTGGTAATCTCGATCCGATCCGAGTAGATCTCGACCATGACCGAACCGGCAGTTTCTTCAAAATCCTGATGCACCAAGGCATTGGCAACCAACTCGCGGATGGCCAACTCAGGGAACATACGAACATCTTCGCGCAGGGCCTGACCAATCACTTCATTCATCGGCAATTGGCTGTTGATATAACCGATCAGCGCTTCAAAACCGCAGGCATAACCTTTCTGCCCAATCAGGTCTCGCTCAGTCTCCAGCTTATTCTTACCTCGGTATTTGACCACCCTGACGGTCTTGCGCCTGAGGGAGTCGAACTCTCGCATGTCTTTGGCAAGCAGTAACGCACCCAAGTTGGTAATTCTGAATTGCTCACCCGCTCTGCGTAAAAGCCGCTCACTGAGCAAGCGCTCGACAACCCCATCGCGGGTGGCAGGAAAGGGCAGTTTTAGCAGGTCAAAGAATGTCTGCACATCAAGCAAGGAGACAGCAACGTCAACTGCCAAAGCCTCGGAAGCATCCTGAGCCAGAAAGTCGGGCTGCCCCTCTGCAAAAATTCTTCTCAGTTGATCTGCCGACATGGGCACCAGAGACTCTCCCGAACGCATCAGGTAGGCACCATCAACATGCAATGGTTGCCCAAGTGGCCGCGGAGGAATCTCAAACACCAGAACCCGCCCATCTGCGTGCTCAATAACCTGAGAATTGACCCGTATTCTCAGTACCTCAAGAATTTTTGCGCATATTTCCCCTGGTGCCTCAAAGGCCTGTGTACCCACAACTTTACGCGGACACTTGTCACTCACCCCCAGCACCAGATGACCACCACCCTCATTCGCCAGCGCAACGCAATAACGCAGTAATTTCTGAGTGTCGAATTGCTGCTTGGCCTCCTTGAACTCCAGCCGCTCGTTTTCCTGTGCTGATGCCAACCAGTCCTGTAAACACTGCAATGTAATCATGCGGCAATCTCTCCCTGTAGCTGCCCGCCATTTACCCATGTCCCTGCGCAGTTGTATGCAGTCATACCTCATCCTCATCACTGCCGCTGAGGGCATCCAGCGCTGGGCCGTAGAGTTGTTCGGCGAGGGCTTCGAAGCGCTCGTCGAGCGGGCTGCGGTCGCGGAAAGCTAAGGCATTCCATGGGTCTTGGCCTTCGCCACTCATAAACTCATTGCCCTCCCACATCACCCGCGCTTCGCTGCGGGCGGCGTCGATGGGCTCTTTACGGCCGGGATTACGGAATTTGCGAGCAAAGCCATAGCTGCATTTGGCGAAGACGGGCAGTGGTTCGCACAGGGCAAACTTGTAGGCCTCCAGCCAGGGGCGCAACAGCTCTTGCGGACTGGCCAGCGGGCCCAGGCGCCATTCACTTCTCGGTGAAAGCAGGCGGCTGTCGCGGCTGACTTCTGCGGTGGCAGCGCAGTTAAGCAGGATGTGCCGCAGCCAGAACGGTGCCAGCTCCCACGCGCCGAGGTCGCGCAAGCGGTAGTCAAACAGGCCGCTGGCGCTGACGCCATCCAACCAGCCGTGGATACGCACGCCCGCCAATTCGATATCCACCAGCAGCGGTTGCGGCGGGTCGCTTGGGCGCTCATCAAACAGGGTCGGGGCGAAGGCGCGGATCGGACCGCGAATCTGGCCCCAATAGGCCTGACCCAACTCACCCACCGGCAGCCAGCCGGATGCGGCGGCAACGGCGCGTTCCTGCTGCTCGCTCCAGCCGTTTTCCACCGCCTGCAAGGCTAACTGACGCAAGCCATGTTGGCTGGTCCATTCGACGCTGAACGGCTCGTCTCCGGCCAGCGCTTCTTCGCTGTCGGCCAGGCGCAAGCCTAAACGCTGCTCCAACAGGAAGCGCGCGGGGTGTTTAAAGCAGTGAATAAGCTGACTTGGCTCGATGGTCAGCCAGTCTTTATCTGGCTCAGCCAGTCGGCTGGCAAACGGTGCAGGCGCAGCCACCGGCTCGCTCAGACGTTGAGCGGCGCGGAACCAGGGCGCGGCAAACCCGCAGTGGTGATCACCGGCAAAGTTAGCTGGCGAGAACGGTTGCAGCGGGTGCAAATGAGTGATGCGTTCGCTGGCCTTTGCACCGTTATAGGTGGCCGTCAGGTCGACCACATCCAGCAGTTCGCTGACCAACACCGACGGCGGCAACTCGGCATTGCTGCGCGGGTCGCGGCCGACATAACTGAGGTACAGGCCATGACGGGCGCTAAGCAGGGTTTCCAGCAGCAGGTAGCGGTCATCCAGCCGCCGCGCACGGTCACCACGTCGGGGCTGACGGCTGATCAAATCAAACCCGGCGGCCGGTGTGCGGCGCGGTAAGGCGCCGTCGTCCAGCCCCAGCAGGCAGACCAGCTGAAATGGCAGGCTGCGCATGGGGATCATGGTGCAGAAGGTCACCGCGCCGGTGAGGAAGCCCGATGCCGCACTGCCCTGTTCCAGCGTTGCGGTGAGTTGCTGGCGAATCAGTGCCAGTTCAACCGGGCGAGTAATGCCGGATGCGGTGGCTTGCTCCTGCAAAGCAGCACAGGCTTTGGACAGCAGCAGTAAGGTGTCACCCGCCTCGCGCTCATCGAACAGCAGGTCGATCAGTTGTTGCAGCGACTCGGCCCATTCGCTGAGGCTGCGCGGCCGTTGCAGCTCTTGCGCCAACCCGGCCAGACGCTCGACAAACGCACACAAGCGGCCGAGCAGGTGCGCCCGTGCACCTTCAATGGCATCCAGCGGCCAGCTGTCACCGAGCAGCGGCGCGAATTGGCCAGCCAGTTGCGGTGGCGCGGCGAAGCCCAGCAGCAAGCGGTCCAGCCCCTGACGCCACGTGAACGCAGCATCCGCAGGCAGGCCCAGTTGTTCGCGGTGTTTGGCATCGCGCCCCCAGCGCACCCCAGCACTGCGCAGCCAGTCGCGCAGCAGCGGCAGGTCTTCGCTTTCGATACCGGCACGGCGGGCGATGGAGGGCTGCTCCAACCAGGCGATGATTTCCTCCGCAGCGAAACGGCTGTCCGGCAGCGCCAGCAGATTAAGGAAAGCTTCGATCAGCGGAATCTCGGCGCGCATACTGCGGTCAGCGAGGCTGAAAGGAATCCTCGGCACGCCTTCTCGGGGCGCAAACACGGCTTCGATATAGGGCGCGTAGCGTTCGATATCGGGCGTCAGCACCACCACCTGATCGGGCGTCAGGTTGGGCTCAGCAGCAAACCGGGCGAGCAGCTGATCGTGGAGGATTTCCACTTCCCGCAGTGGCGAGTGAGCGACGTGCAGCTCCAGCGAACGGTCATCCTCCTGCAGCCGCAAACGCTCATCGGGCTGGCGGGTATGCAGGCGCAGGATGTCGTTTTGCAAGGCTTTAAGTAGGCTTTCGTCGCGCAGGTCTTCATCCTCGGAGTACAGGCCAATTTCCTGCCCGCCTTCGGCTGACGCAATGCTGAGCAGGCTGTCGAAAAAATCGCGCCCCTGTTTACCCAGACTTGCCAGCAGCGGGTTGCCCACGTCCAGGTACCATTCTTCCGGGCTAAGGTCGGGCTGGCGGGCCAGCTCGCGGATGTCGCGAATTTCGCCCCAGGCTTCACGGCACGGGTTAAGCGCAAACAGGACGACTTCGGTGTGACGCGCCAACCCTTCGAGCACGCGCATGTGGTGCGGTGGCAGCGAGCTGATGCCAAACACGATGACCCGCTCGGGCAATCCGGCAATCGGCTGCGGGTCGTACAGGCGCGCCAGCAGCTCTTCAAGCAGACGGGCGCGATGCGGGTGGCCATCTTTGGTCAGCTCACGCCAAAGCAAGGCCTGCCAGACTTCATCAGGGCCTAGGTCGAGCAGTTCACCCCGCTCCCAGGCAGCCAGCCAGTCATCGCGATATAGCAAATATTGGTCAAAAACATCGGCGATTTTGACGGCAAGTGACAGGCGTCTGCGCTCATCACCACCGTCCAGATAATGGGCCAGGCGCGGAGCCTGTTCGAGGTGCTCCGGTTCGCACAGCCAGTCATACAAACGCCAACTCAGGCTGCTCGGGGAAAACGCGGATTGCTCCGGTAACTGGCCCAGCACCAGCCGCGACAAATCCCAAACAAACTTGGCGGGCAGTTGAACATCCAGCTGCATGGCGATGCCCTGACTGCGCGCCAACTCCAGGGTTAGCCAACGGCCCATACCCTGGCTCGGCACCACCACCAACGCCGGGGCGAACGGGTCACTCATGGGCTTGGCCAGCAGCGTAGTGGCCAGCGTGCCTAGGGTTTCCAAATCGGGCGCGTGATACAAGCTGAGCATGGGGCATCCAAATTCGTGTGAAGGCACTAGGTTAGCAGGTCGCAACCCACCAGAATGTACTTAGGGAGCATTCAAAATTTTGATACAAATCAATATAGTGAATAGCCAACAGTTCTAAATTGCCAGCACCATGCCAACACCTAAAACCACACCACGTATTATCTGTTCAGACCCGCAATTGTCTGCTCAGTTGTGTCAGTGGTTACACACCCAAAATACTCAGGGCGAAGTTATCAATTGTGCTCAGGATTGCAGCCAAGCGCCCTTATGCCAATGGCTTGACCCATCCCCCATAGGCCCAAAAGGACAAGTTCATTCAGCCCTGCAGGATGCAGTGAGTACCCTGGAACGTACTCGCCACGCATTCAAATCCCGGGAACTGGCTGACTTAAGAAAACGCCTTGAGCACGTGCTGAAAGAATTGTCAGACAATACTTAATAGAGTAGAAATAGCCTTTCAGTAGGTTCCGCCCAACGGAAGCCGGCTTTGCCGGGCAGGATTTGAGGCCTGCAAGACAAAGCGTCGAGAGAGTATGTTCATTGAGCATCCTTTCTCGACGCTTTTTTTTTGCCCATAAAAATAATTGCAGTAGGGTGAATAAAAGTGGGTTCAGCACAAGCACTCGAAGAGTTGATGCGGCGCATGGGTCTCAGCAACAAGGAGATCTTAGCGCGCAGCCAGTTACTCGACTGGCAAGCATCCGATGCCAGTCGACTCAATGAGCACGCTGAGGCCATGGAACCGGCCCAAGCCGTTTTCACCGAGAGGCTTTATGATCACCTGCGTGGCTTTACCGGACCGGCCTCGCTAATCAGTGACGATGCCACCCTCAAGCGTCTATCCCACAGCCAACTCGAGTACTACAAGCGCCTGTGGCATGGTCCCTACGACAACGATTACGTCTCCAGCCGCCTGCGCATTGGCCTTGTCCATCAACTGGCGGGCATTGAGCTGAAATGGTACTTGGCGGCCTATCGCCTGTACCTGGATGAGATGCTCAACGTGTTATTTGTCGGGCACCCTAATCAGGCCGTGTTCGCCAGCTTGTTGAAGGCTGTGTTCTTTGACATGACCCTGGCCATCGACACCTATGGGGCCGCCCAACGTAAAGCGCTGGAAGACAGTGAAGCGCGCTTTGCCCGTGCTCTGCGTGGCGCCAATGACGGTATCTGGGATTGGCACCTGGAGCACGATCGCCTGTATGTATCTGACCGCTGGGCAAGCATGCTCGACTTGAACCGCGACAGCATTGGTGAATCCAGTGCGAGCTGGTTTAGTCGTGTCCACCCAGACGACTTCCCCGGCCTGAGGCAGGCTATCGACGCTCACCTGGCAGGTACCAGCCCCTTAATTCATCATGAACATCGCATCCGCCGCGCCAGCGGTGAATACCTGTGGGTGCAAGTGCGTGGCGTGGCTGAAACGGATGCATCCGACCATCAGCGCATCACCGGATCGCAAAGCGATATCAGTGCGCGCAAGGCCGTTGAACAGCAACTGCGGCATGCCGCCCGCCACGACCCGCTGACCGGACTGGGCAACCGCTTGCGTCTGGACGAACTGCTGCCGCATACCATTTACCAGTTGGGCAAAAGCGGAGCGCGGGAAGCTGCCTTGCTGTTTATCGACTTGGACCGATTCAAGCTGATCAATGACAGCCTCGGCCATGCCTGCGGAGATCAGGTGCTGATCGAAGTCAGCCGTCGCTTATCACCGTGCCTGCGCTCCGGTGACCATTTGTGCCGTTTTGGCGGCGATGAATTCGTCGTTTTGCTCACCGACCTGGCCCGCGCCGAAGATGCCGAACAGGTTGCGCAACGCATGCTGGAAAGCCTGCATCACCCGATCCACATTAATGATCAAGTGCTGGTGGTGACTGCCAGCATTGGTATCGCCGCCCTCAAGGCCAGTGCCGCCTCGCAAGATGCCCTGCAAGCGGCAGACCTGGCCCTGTACCGCGCCAAGCAATCAGGCAAAGCCCAGTTCGCCCGCTTCAGTGAGGAGTTGCAGGTCAATGCGCACTATCAGCTAGAGCTGGAAAGCGCCCTCAGTCAGGCTTTGGATCGCAACGAATTCGAACTGCACTATCAACCAATCTGTCGCATCGAACAGGGCGGCATACGCATGACAGGCGTCGAAGCACTGTTACGTTGGCGACGGGGCGACGCCTTAGTTCCGCCAGTGGACTTCATCAGTTCCCTGGAGGAGTCCGGAGAAATCGTCCGCGTTGGTGATTGGGTATTGGAGCAGGCTTGCCGACAAGTCCGCGCTTGGCAGTTGGACGGCTACGAGCAGATGCACTGCGCGGTTAACTTGTCCAGCCGCCAACTGCGTCAGGATGATTTTGTCGGGCGCCTGACAGAAATCCTGCTCAAAACCGAATTACCGCCGTCCAGCCTCATTTTGGAAATCACCGAAAGCCAGTTGCTCGAAGACAGCACGGCGACCCTCATTACCCTGCGCGCGCTAGCCAACCTCGGCGTGCGCTTGGCATTGGACGACTTTGGTACCGGCTACTCATCACTGGGGTACCTCAAACGCTTCCCGCTGCACATTCTCAAAGTCGATAAGAGTTTTATCGGCGGCGCCCCTCAGGATGCCGAGCTGACCGCCATCAGCCGCGCCATTATCGGTCTGGGCCAAAGCCTGGGCCTGCAAGTGGTAGCCGAAGGGGTAGAACGCATGGAACACATCGACTTTCTGCGCACTCAAGGGTGCCAGATGGCTCAGGGTTACTGGTTCAGCAAACCCTGTTCAGCCAACGATCTACAGCAGCTTTTGAATCACGTGAGCGCCGACGGCTACATGGACGGCCTGCTCACTGACACGATTAAGCCGTTAGCCGAAGAGCATACCTATAATGAAAAACAATCTCCCGGTCAGCCAGCGTGAAGTAGACGTCCGAGAAAACGCCAACATCCTTTCAACCACCGACCTCAAAGGTGCACTCACCTACGCCAATGAGGACTTTATCGACATCAGCGGCTTCACGCTGCCTGAGTTGATTGGCCGTAACCACAATATCGTCCGCCATCCAGATATGCCCCCCTCCGCGTTTAAGCATATGTGGAGCACCCTGAAGGACAATCGCTCATGGATGGGACTGGTAAAAAACCGCTGCAAAAACGGCGACCACTACTGGGTCAGCGCATACGTCACGCCGGTTATCCACGACGGCAAAACCGTTGAATACCAATCCGTACGCAGCCGTACCACACCGACCCGCATCGCCCGCGCCGAATGGCTGTATTCACAGCTTCGCGAGGGCCGGACGCCCTGGCAAATTTGCCCGGCAAAATTCAATCTGGCCACGCGCCTGAGCGCACTGGTGTGCGCCCCTGTCATGCTCTGCGCTGGTCTGCTTGGGGCCACTTCAAGCCTCCCTTGGCTGAGTGCTGGCCTTGCAGGGATTGGTCTGAGCGCGTTACTCAGTGGCGGCATTCACCTACTCCTGCGCCCACTGACAACACTCGCCGCGCAAGCCCGGGAGATCAGCCATAACCCGCTCAGCCAATGGGTATACACAGGCCGCAATGACGAAATAGGCCAAATCGCCTTCAGCCTGCAAAGCCTGCAATCCGAATCAGCGGCCGTAGTCGGTCGACTGGCCGAGTCCGCCCGGGAGCTAAGCCAGGAAGCCAGCGAGTTGGCAGCAGCGGTCGACTGCAGCAACCAGGCCAGCCTGCAACAGCAAAGCGAAGCAGATCAGGTCGCCAGCGCCATCGGCCAGATGGCCAACAGCGTGCAGGAGGTCGCCCGTCATGCCCAACTCAGCGCCACCGCAGCGGGTGAAGCAGACATGGAAACCGGCAACGGCCTGCAACTGGTGGAGCAAACTCGCCAGCGCATTTACTCACTGGCCAACGAAGTCGCCCTAAGCCATGAAGTGGTGCATCAACTGGAGCTGCACAGCCAGGACATCTACAAGGTTTTGGATGTGATTCAGGGCATCGCCGAACAGACCAACCTGCTCGCCCTCAATGCCGCCATCGAAGCCGCCCGCGCCGGAGATGCCGGGCGCGGCTTTGCCGTAGTTGCCGATGAAGTGCGTGGCCTGGCCATGCGCACTCAGCAATCTACTGCGCAAATTCACGAGATCATCCGCGTGCTGCAACAAAACACCGACCAAGCCGTCTCCACCATGCAGCGCAGCCAGAGCCAGGCGCATGCCAGCGTGGAACAGGCCGTTCAAGCCGCCGAAGCACTTAATGGCATCAACCAACGCGTGGCTCAAATCAGTGACATGAGCATTCAGATCGCAGCAGCGGTGGAGGAGCAAAGCGCCGTGGGCGACACCATTCAAACCAACCTATGCGCAATCCGCAACGCCAACCTCAGCAGCGTCGCCGCCAGCAACCAAAGCCGCACCAGTGCCCAACACTTAGCCAGCCTGGCCGAGCGACTGGAGTTGTTGGTGGAGCAATTTAAGGGGCGAGCCTCTTGCAGCTGACGGCTAACGCCCCACCACACGCACAATCGTAACGCCCCATCTAGCAGCGCACTGTTTGAGATGGGGCGGCGCTAGTCCGCTAACGCAGCAGTCACAGGGGGGCGATTCGCCATACAGCTCTGACGCGGCCGTGACAGCCAAAGTTGTTTTGAGAAATGCCCTGCGCCATAAAATCCTGCGCAAAGATTTCCGCTTCCGATGTCGTGACGCTACCGTCACGCGTCAGCTTTGGGCAGAATCAGCGCATGCCAACTCAACGTCTTGATCCACACCATCATTCCGTCAGCGCCAGCATCACACTCTCGGTGCTGCACGCCGCTGCACGCCTGGGAATTGATCGCACCCAACTGATGCAGGCCTGTGGACTGACGGAGGCTCAGCTCAGCAACCCGGACGCCAGGGTGCCGTTTGCCACGCAGGAAAAGCTCTGGGAGCAGCTCAACCTCATGGATCACCCTGAGCCGGGGCTGGCCATAGGCAGCAACCTGCCACCGGGGCACTTCAATGTGCTGGGCTATATGCTGATGAGCAGCCCGACCCTGGCCGATGCCATCGCCGCCGGTTTGCGCTATCAGCGTCTGGTGGGGGACGGCGGCGAGCTGTGCCTGAGCGAAGACGGTGATGAGCTAAAGCTGATCTATCGTCCCCTGCACCCGGACGCACCACAGACGCGTACCCGAGTGCTGGCGCTGATGGCCTGCTGGATCCAGATGCTGCGCCCCTTGCTGGAGAACTGGCGACTGCTGCGCGCTCAGTTCACCCACCCGCAGCCAGACACATTGATTGAGTACGAACAGATTTTTGCCTGCCCCATGCAGTTTGCGGCAGAGGATTACGCGCTGGTTCTGCCCCGCTCTTTAGCGGCCACAGCGCTGACCCAGGCCAACCCACCGCTGCAAACGCTGCTGCGCCAACATGCGGAAAGCCTGCTGGCGCGCCTGCCCAGCGAAAGCCTGCAAGCTCGTGTAGTAGCCTTGCTGGGGGAACAACTGGCGCGGGGCGAACCCGACCGCAGCCAGCTGGCACAAGCCCTGCACCTGACCGAGCGCACCCTGCAACGACGCCTGGCCGAGGAAGGCAGCAGCTACAAGCAGCTGCTCAACGACACGCGCCAACAGCTGGCTGAACGCTACCTGAGCAGCGGCGACCTACCTGCGGCCGAAATTGCCCTGCTGCTGGGCTACTCGGAGCCCAGCGTTTTCTTCCGTGCGTTCCGCCAGTGGACAGGCCTAACGCCCGGCGAGTACCGCACACGGCAAAAGGCTCAGACGTCGCACTGAGTCTTTTGCGCTTCCAGAAAAGCCATGAATGCCTCCCGTGAGGAGTAGCGTGGCGTATAGCCGAACTCACCCTTAAGGCGCTGGTTACTCAGTACCGGCCGGTAACGCAAAAAGTCCACCTGCTCCGGGCCGTACTGACTCAGGCGCAACGGATGCAGCAGCGCCAACAGGCTCTGAACCAGCGGTGCAGGCAACGCAACATAAGGCTTACGCAAAATACCGGCGATCTCACGCATGGACAGCGCACCGTCACCCGCCAGATTAAAGATGCCTTCAGCGCAGGTTGAAAGCCCCCGGCAGATCACCTCAATGACATCCTGATCCCAGATAAACACGAAAGGACTGTCGCTGCCACGAATCCCCAGGACTGCTCGTTTTTTGAACAGGCTGGTGATCTGGTTACTGACACGCTCCCCCAGAATCGTGCCGGGACGCAAAATCAGTTGTTTGAGTGCAGGATGCTCCTTGCGCACGCTTGCCAGCATGTCCTCGACCTCTCGCTTGTGGCGGGCATAGGCAAAGTGCTCATGGCCGCGCAAAGGCTGATCTTCATCCAGCCACGGGCGATTGTCAGGATGATAGCCATAAGCCGCACCGGAACTGGTCACCACCAGTTGTTCAACACCACAGGCCAACGCCGCATTAACGATGGCGCGAGTACCGCCCACATCAATGGCGTGCAATTGTTGCTCCGTCATGCCCGGTGGCGGTGTCACGACCGAAGCAAGATGAACGATGGCCTGCGGCTGGCAGCTTTGCACACACGCAAGCACATCCGCTGCACGGCTAATATCGAGTTGCATCGACGTTACGTTAGCGGTTAACCACGTCGACGGCTGGGGGCGAATATCCGCAGCGATGAGCGTCCAATGGGGATAATCCATCGCCAGACGGTTGAGCAGCTGCCGACCGATAAAGCCTGCTGCGCCAGTGATCAGCACGCGCTTCGAAGTCTCCACTTAACCGTCTCCTTTGCAGGGCCGCACATGAGTCATAAAGAGCAGAAGGCTACATCCTCGCTCGACATAGGGCAGTGACGCGGGAGGACGAAATGCATGTCAAATCATGCCACTGGCCGGTGATTTTCTCCGTAACCAGCGTATCCTTTGCGCCCGTCCGCGCGTCCCTTCGCCTTACCCTGTCTGAAGCCCCAGTGAGTACGTTATGCCTTGGTGGAAACACTACAGCACGTTGATCATCGACCTGATCAAGCGCCATCCCGGCGTGGTGGCTGTGTTCGGATTTCTATCCGGCGTGGCGAGCTTTGTGCTGGTGGATCGACAAGCAGGCCTGGCCAAAGTCATCGCCGTGGTGATGCTGGTCAGTTGGGTCTGGCTGACGCTGGAGAACATCCTGCGCGAACGCATCTCAAAGCGCTTCGGCTTTGAGATACCGGCACCGGTGTTGCGTTACGCGACACAGATGATCCATCAGGAAAGCCTGTTTTTCGTCCTGCCGTTCTTTTTCATGACCACCACTTGGAACAGTGGCCAAGTCTTGTTCAGCGGCCTGCTGGCCAGCGCAGCGCTGATTTCGATCACTGACCCGCTGTACTACAAATGGTTAGCGCGCAGGCGCTGGATGTACCTGGGTTATCACACCCTAACGCTGTTCGCCGTATTGCTCACCGCACTGCCGATCATTTTCAAATTGACCACCACCCAGAGTTACCAGTTGGCACTGGCGGCTGCGGTGGTTCTGTCATTTCCGTCGCTGTTCTCCACGTTACCCATGCGCCGCTGGTGGCGGGTGGCCATGCTGGTCGGCTTGTTGCTGCTGATCGGTGCAGGCGGCTGGTTCGGCCGCGTCTGGGTGCCACCGGCAACCTTGTGGCTCAATGAGTTCGCCGTCACCAGCAAGTTTGATAACCGCAACCGCACGCCGGGCGAGAGCGTAGAAGTGCTGACCGCTGCCCAACTGCGCAGCTTGGGTCTGTACGCCTACACGGCGATCAGCGCGCCACGGGGGCTCGACGAAAGGATTTACCACGTCTGGACACTCAACGGCCGGGAGATCGACCGTATTGCTCTGGACATTCGCGGCGGGCGCAAAGAGGGCTATCGGGCCTGGACCCACAAACTCAACTTCCCTGCCAGCGCCACAGGCCACTGGCAGGTTCAGGTGCTGACCGAAGCCGGGCAGATGATCGGCGTGCTGCGCTTTGATGTGATCGACTAAAGCGCCAGCAAACGCCGAGGCTGATCAGCCAAAGAACCAGTAACACACCGCGATCGCCGCGATTACCCCGGCCAACTCAGCCAGCAATGCACAGCCAACCGCGTGGCGCACACGCTGAATACCGACGGACCCGAAATACACCGCCAACACATAGAAGGTGGTTTCGGTACTGCCCTGAATCGTCGCGGCGACCAGCGCCGGGAAGCTGTCTACGCCCTGGCTCTGCATGGTTTCGATCAGCATGGCACGGGCTGCACTGCCCGAGAAAGGTTTAACCAGCGCCGTCGGCAACGCATCGACAAAGCGGGTGTCCCAGCCCACCTGCTCGATCAGCCACCGAATGCCATCCAGGCCGAACTCCAATGCCCCGGAGGCACGCAGCACACCCACCGCACATAGCATGGCGACCAGATACGGCAGCAGGCCTTTGGCGACATCGAAGCCTTCTTTCGCGCCTTCGACAAACTCCTCGTAAACCGGCACTTTGCGCAGAGCACCAATGGCCAAAAAAGCCACGATGACACCGAACAGGGTGAGATTACCCAGCAACGATGAAAGACCCGCCAGTGCCGTAGCCGACATCCCGCCCAGCATCGCCATAAAGCCCCCCAGCAGCAGTGCTCCAGGGATCAGATAAGCCAGCACTACCGGGTCCCACAGGCGCAGGCGCTGCATCACCGCCACCGAGAGCAGGCCCACCAGGGTTGAGGCGCTGGTCGCCAGCAGGATGGGCAGGAACACCATGGTGGGATCGGGCGCACCTTGCTGAGCGCGGTACATAAAGATGGTAACCGGCAGCAGCGTCAGCGATGAGGCGTTAAGCACCAGCATCAAGATCTGCGCATTGCTTGCGGTTGTGCTGCTCGGGTTGAGGTCTTGCAGCGCGCGCATGGCCTTGAGGCCAATCGGTGTGGCGGCGTTATCCAGGCCCAGACCATTGGCGGCAAAGTTCATGGTGATCAGCCCCAGCGCAGGGTGGCCACGCGGCACCTCCGGCATCAGCCGTGCGAACAGCGGCCCAAGCAGACGTGCAAGCACATCGACCAGCCCGGCTTTTTCAGCGATTCGCAGCAGGCCCATCCACAGTGTCAGGGTGCCGAATAACAGCACCATGACCTCAACTGAAAGTTTGGCCATGGCGAACAGGCTTTCTACCATGGCCCCGAACACGGCCGGATCGTCCCCGATCAGCCAGCGATATAGGCCGGCGACCGCCGCCACCAGAAAGAATCCAAGCCAGAGGGTATTGAGCATGCTGCCACTCCATCAATCACTGGCCGGGATGATACCGCGCCTGCACGTGACAGAGTGGTCTACGTCTTACAAGAAAGCGACTGCGCAGCGGCTGCCAGTTACAGGATATGAAGCTGCCGGGTTATTTAAGCCCTGCAGCGATCGGATCAGTGCCAATTGGGGTCGCTTTGCAGTTGCTCGTCCAGCAGTTTGCGCACTTCAAAGCCCGGCCCGCCAAGCCAGCGGTGTACCGCCCTGTTGCTGGGTGCCTCACCTTCGGCCAAATCGTCTGGAACGGTCACATACAGGGCATCGACATCCTTTTTGTCAGGAGCAAATGCGACGTACAGGCGGTTATTAAAGCAGTCGTGGGGCTTACACAAGCTTGCAACACGGTAGGTGCCAGCCCCAGTCTTGAACGTCTGCACCGGCGTAGACACGCCTTCCAGGTTAACCACCCACTGCGGTAATCCTGAGTCCTGGCCCGCTAATTTCGCCCAACTCTGCTGATAGGCCGGTTCTCGGCTTATCAGTTCATTGATGTGAATTTCAGCATCCGTGCTGGCGGCCAGTGCCGCCGCACTGCTGCCGAGCAATAGGGCAGCAAGCAGCGATTCATAAGCTCTCATTCATTCTCCCTAACCTTTGCGACGTCCCATCACAAAGGACACGATAAACATCACCAAAAAGACCACAAAGAGGATTTTGGCAATCCCGGTTGCAGTACCTGCGATACCACCAAAGCCCAATACTGCAGCGATGATAGCGATGACCAGAAAGGTAATAGCCCAACTCAACATAGCAACACTCCTTGCTTGCATGCGCCAGCGGCGCGAAAGGTCCTCAGGGAACTCCCATCGAACCGGGGTCCGTGCCGGTGTTGCTGTGAGCTGAATCAATCACTGCACTGTCATCACGTTTAAGCGGCTGCCCTTCCTGGGCTGAACCCGCTTGGTTCGTTAGATCAGCAGTACTTGAATCGGTTCACACCACACCGGGCTCTAACGGGCTCAAAGGCCCCGTTTACAGCCTTGCATTGCACCGTCTATCCACTCGTTACCTTCACCGTGGCTGTGCGGCTAATCCGCAACTATGGTGAATAGGCACACAAGTGCAGTCGGCACTGCCGCCCGTCGCAGCATTACTGACTGCATTACAACTGTCGTGCCAGCTTTTGAAACATAGACAACCGCTTAGAAATCAATGAATTACAAACACCCCTCATCTACACAAGACATGCACCTTGCACGATGCCCCTACCGGCTCGTGCAACTTGCAATGCGTGTAGCGGACTAATTTTGTGAACTTGCTTTTAAGGAGAAAGGTATGCGCACAGGAACTGAAGACCTTATCCCCGGCCGTGTTCTGCTTGTCGATGACGAGCCAGCCATCCTGCGAACCTTCCGCTATTGCCTAGAAGATCAGGGCTATCAGGTTCGTACCGCAGCCTGCACAGCTCAGGTTACGACGCTATTGCATCGTCAGGTCTTCGATCTGTGCTTTCTCGATCTTCGTTTAGGCAGCGAAGATGGCCTGCAAGTCCTCGCCTACATGCGCCAGCATGCTCCCTGGATGCGCGTGGTCATCGTTACAGCCCACTCCGCAATCGACACCGCTGTCGATGCAATCCAAGCAGGTGCAGCGGATTATCTGGTCAAACCCTGCACACCTGAACAACTGCGACAGGCGGCCAGCAAGCAACTGCAAGCCAAACAGGCCAATGAACAGCTAAAGCAGCAGGCGCACAAACCTGAGCACGCACTGGACTCGCACAGCCCAAACCTGATGAGTGTGCTGGAGACTGCACGCCAAGTTGCCACCACAGACGCTAACGTCCTTATTCTCGGAGAGTCCGGCACAGGTAAAGGCGAACTTGCCCAAGCCATTCACCGCTGGAGCAAACGCGCAAAGAAATCCTGCGTCACCATTAACTGCCCTTCGCTTACCGCAGAGTTAATGGAAAGCGAGCTGTTTGGGCACAACCGTGGGGCCTTTACTGGCGCCAGCGAAAGCACTCACGGCCGCGTCAGTCAGGCTGACGGCGGCAGCTTGTTCCTCGACGAAATCGGTGACTTCCCGCTGATCTTGCAACCGAAGTTGCTGCGCTTTATTCAGGACAAAGAATACGAACGCATAGGAGACCCACAGACCCGGCGTGCCGACGTCCGGATTCTTTCAGCCACCAACCTGCCACTTGAGGAAATGGTTCGCCAGGGCCGCTTCCGCGAAGACCTGCTCTACCGCCTGAACGTCATTACCCTGACCCTGCCACCATTGCGGGAGCGGCGCGAAGACATCCTCGATCTGGCCGACAGCTTCCTCGCACAGTTCGTCATTGACTATGCCCGCCCGGCCCGCAGCTTCAGCGATGAGGCGAGGGAAGCCCTGCTGTACCATCCATGGCCAGGCAACATCCGCGAACTGCGCAATGTGGTGGAGCGAGCCAGCATCATCTGCAACGAAGAGCAGGTGCAACTGAATCACCTGGGCCTGACCCCACAGAGCGGCGCCGTAGCCACAGCCCCACAGATTGGTGATCAGCTCAGCCTGGAGGCCTTGGAACGCGCGCACATCAGCGCGGTAGTGGCCAACAGCAGAAGCCTCGACCAAGCGGCTAAAACGCTCGGCATCGACGCTTCAACGCTTTACCGCAAACGTAAACAGTTGAGCCTGTGAAGCTACGCAGCAAACTCTTCCTCGGCAGCAGTGCTCTGGTCACGGTTGCTTTGGCCGGGCTAATGCTGGCTGTGTTCAGCGTGCTCCAGCTAACCCAGGCCAAAAACCAAGCCATGGTTCAGCACCTGCGCACGATTGAAGCCAGCATGGGCATGCATCAGGAGCTGAGTAAGCAGGTTGTGCTGTTGCTGGCCGAAGAGTTGGATCGGGAGGCTCTCAAACAGTCTGATTTACGCTTCAAAGGCTGGCTGGAGAAAGCGGCTATGGTGGTCCACGATCCGAGTGAGCGACATGCCATCGATCAAGTCGCTCAGGCCTATCAACAACTCGACGGGCTGCTGGCCAAACCGCTGACGGTGCGTCGGCAGCTGCTCAACAATGACGGTTTCGGCAACGCCATCGAGGTACTGCGCGACAACATCTACAACATTCAACTGCACTAAATTCAGGCGGTGGAGATTGAAGAGCAGCGCAGCCAACAGCGCGCTTGGTTAATCGCCATACTGCTGGGCGTAACCGGCCTGGCAGTGCTGGTCATTGGATATATCACCGCCCACACCATCGCCCAGCGTTTTGGCCGCCCTATCGAGGCTCTGGCTCGTGCTGCCGATCAAATCGGCAAGGGCGACTTCAAAGTCGTGCTGCCCGTCACTACCGTGGCGGAAATGGCCGCCCTGAGCCAACGATTTGGCCTTATGGCCGAGGCCCTGCGTGAATTCAAAAACAGCGATGTGAAAGCGCTCCAAGCGGAACAGCAACAGCTACAGGGCGTACTCGACAGCATCAACGATGGCCTGCTGATTGTTGATTGCAGTGGCCATATCGAACACTTCAATCCAGTGGCACAGCGTCAACTGGGCTGGAGCCATGAGCACCTTGGGCAACCGCTGTCTGATGCGCTGGATCACAGCGAACTGGTCGAAAAACTTAGCCAGGCCCTGCGTGGTGAACTCATTGAGTCCGACTTTAAAGACTTGCCGGTCAACATCGACGGTGAAATACGGCTGCTCGCATATAACCTATCCACCATTAACCTTGAGGACGGACGCATGCTTGGCGCGGTTATGGTGCTGCGCGATGTGACCGAACAACGTGCCTTTGAGCGGGTGCGCAGCGAATTCGTTTTGCGCGCCTCCCATGAATTACGCACACCTGTCACCGGCATGCTGATGGCCTTTTCGTTACTGCGAGAAGGCATGCCGCCACCGGCCAACGCACGGGAATCTGACTTGCTCAATACAGTTGAGGAAGAAATGAACCGCCTGCTGCGGCTTATCAATGACCTGCTCAATGTGTCGCGCTACCAACATGGTTTACAAACACTTGAACGCAGCGACTGTGCCATAGCGCCGTTATTGCAGCGTGCTCAGCAGCGTTTTGTCGCCCAGGCCCGAGAACAAGGCGTCACCCTCAGTTGTGAAATCCATGGTGAGCTGCCAGAGATACAGATCGACCCGATCCAAATCGAGCGGGTGCTGGACAACCTGATCGCCAATGCCTTACGGCACAGTTACGCCAAGGGATTCATCCGCTTGCGCGCGCGCCTGCTGACCGAGCGGCTGGTGGTCTCGGTTGAGGACAACGGCGAAGGGATTCCCTACCAGCAGCAGAGCCGAATCTTCGAGCCCTTTATACAGGTCAGCCCAAAGAAAGGAGGGGCTGGGCTGGGTTTGGCACTGTGCAAAGAGATCGTCCAGTTACACGGCGGCCATATGGGTGTGAATTCACGCTCAGGACAGGGTTCGCAGTTCTACCTGTCACTACCGCTTAAAGCAGTAGCGCAGGCAGAACGGTAAACGGGTTACTTCTGCAAACTGTTGGTGACCAGCAACAGCGCGGCCGTCTCCGCGTCTGGCTGCCCGTCATAACGCGCCGGGCGGTACTTCATCTGGAAAGCAGCGATCACATTGCGGGTGGCCTTATCCAGTTCGCCGGTAAGTGGCACTTCGTAGCCGTAATGCTGCAGCTGCTCCTGGAACCACAGCACACTCGGCAAACTGGCACTGAAGTAGGCACGCTGACGCGCCACCTGAGCAGCATCCGGCCACGGCATCAAGCCAGCATCAGCCAGACGCTTCCAAGGGAACAATGGGCCTGGGTCACTTTTACGCTGCGGTGCAATATCGCTGTGAGCAATGATGCTGCCTGGCGGCAGGTTGTGGCGTTGCATGATGTCCTTAAGCAAAGGGATCAACGCATCAATCTGCTCTGGCGAAAACGGCTGCCAATAACGCCCTTTGGGGGTGTCATAAAAGCCCTGATTAACCAGTTCTATGCCGATGGTGGTGCCGTTGAGCCAAGTCCGTCCTTGCCACTGGCTGACACCGGCATGCCAGGCGCGGCGATTCTCATCAACAAGCCGATAGATCGTTGCTGGCTTTTCAGCAATCAGGTAGTGGCTGCTCACCTCACCTTGCGTCAGCAAGTGCAGTGAGCGCTGCAAATCGGCCGAGGTGTAGTGCAGCACGATGTACTGCACACGGCTGTTCTGGCCTTTTGAGGTGTAGGTGTCATCAATACGCAGGCCCGTACTGCAACCGGCCAACACAAACATCAGGATGCTAAGAAAAAAAACTTTCATGGGGTGATATGCAACACGCTTTGCAGGTTATCCAGCAGCATATCGACACTGAGCATAATCAACAGCATGCCCATCAGCCGCTCCACTGCGGTCAGCCCGCGGGGTCCGAGAAAGCGTTGCAGAAAAGATGCCTGCAACAAGATACACGCCGTGGCGGCCCATGCCAGCAGCACACCGGCATACAGCTCCCATACGGGCCCCTCGTGTGTGTTGCGTAGGGTCATCAGCACTGCCAGCGCCGATGGGCCAGCCACTGCCGGGGTGGCCAAGGGTACGAGCAAAGGCTCTCCATCTGGCACATCCCCCAAGACCCCTTGCGGGCCTGGGAAAATCAGGCGCATGGCAATCACAAACAAGATGATGCCGCCAGCAATCGCTGTTGCCTCACGGGATAGCCCCAAGGCGCTGAGTAATTTGTCACCGAAGGTCAGGAACACCAGCAACAGCAGCAGCGCGAACAACAACTCACGGGCAGCCACCTTGAGCCTGCGCGCAGGTGGTACGTTTTTCAGGGCAGCGATAAAAATGGCGATATTGCCGAAGGGGTCAGTGACCAGAAAGACCAAGGCCGCGATGCCAAATATTTCCATATCCGCTCCTAAAAAGGGGCCAGAGTTTAGTGCTTATTGCCACAGTAAACCCAGGCCATTTGGCAGAAATACTGTCCAGTTGGTCAAATCACAGCTTCCATCTGCGGTTAACCCAACTCGATGCGGTTACGCCCTCCGTTTTTAGCCCGGTATAACGCCTGATCCGCACGCTCAAATACATCTTCAGCAGGCTCTCCGGCGCTGAAGGCACTCAAACCACCCGACAGTGTGATAACAACCCGCTCTCCACGGAAGTGGAACGGGCACTGTTCAATCGCACTGCGCAGGCTCTGCAGCAATTGTTCTCCGCCCTCTAGCGGGGTTGAAGGCAACAGGATGACAAACTCTTCGCCACCAAAGCGGGCGATGAAGTCTGTTTTACGCAGGCGCTTGGCCAACTCACTGGCAATAATCCGCAGGACCTTGTCGCCCGCCTGGTGTCCGTAGCTGTCGTTGATGCGTTTGAAATAATCAATATCCAGAATGGCCATCAACAGCTCACCGCCGTAACGCTGCAGCCGTGCCATTTCAATCTCAAGACGCTCATTCCAACCCGCGCGATTGGACAGCCCGGTCAGAGGATCAATCAGCGCCTTCTGCCGCTGCTCCTCAAGGTGATCCCGGAAACCCTGAGCTTCCTGCTCCATTTCAGCCACACGCACAGTCAGTTCTTGCAAGCGCTGAGTAATCTGCGCTTCGCGACCCTCATGAGTTTTCTGGTGCTCGACAACGGTTGTCAGCAAACCGTCCAGCCGCTCCTCCAGAGACATCTTCAGACTGGGTAAGTCCACAGCCTCCTGCACGCTGGCCTGCAAGCCGGAGACCTGCTCACGCAACTCCTGATTGAAGCTACGTACACTTTCAACAGACTCGCTGTAACCTTCGTGGGCCTCACTCAACGTGCCGAGGAAGGACTCCAAACGCTGGTTGAGCTGCTTGAGGTAGCTGACGAACTCCTGCTCACCGGTGCTACTCATGGCCCGAATCAGCACCACGATGTCATCCAGAACCGGGACCAGCTCATACCAGTTCAGCCCGCCATCAATTCTCTGCCGCAACGTCTGTTCTTGGGCCTGATGGTGCGAGGGCAATTGCAACTCATCCAGCAGACGTAGCAGGCAGGCGGCGATATGAGGAGCGACCGTGCTATACCCTGGTTCCAGTGGGTCCGGCAGGGAATAGGTTTCATCGTCCTCGTCCGCGGGTGCGCTCGCCAACATGGCAACTTGCTCCTGCGACGGCGCGGCTGCGGCCACATTCTCAGCACAAACTACAGCCGGAGCCTCCAGCGGCGCGTCAACTGTATCAGCGGCTTTGGCCACAGGCTCAGGGGCGGATTCATCCTTTACAGGTTGCGAGTAAGACTCGACAGCAAGCGGCTCTGGGGCAAGGCTATCAGCAGCGGCCTGAGGCACCTCACTGGCGGTAGTGGCAGCAGCTGATCCATCCGCAGAGCTGCCAAACAAACGCTGCAAAAAGCCAGGACGAGGCGTGTCTGAGCTCACAGCATCCAACACCTGCTCTTGCAGTGAGCCCAGCTCACTGAGCAAACCTGGTATGCCTGATGAATGGCTGGCGCGTTGCTCGATCTGGCGGGAGAACTGCTTCAGCGACTTACGCACATCCCGGGGTAAGTCCATCGTCAGCAATTGGCTGGTCAGCCGGGTTATACCGGCAATGTTTTGCTCGACGCGCTCCTCACGACGTTTTTCAGAAAGCAGAACCGCCTTCTCCAAACGGGGAATCAGGGCCGACATGCCTGTGTCGATATCATTGCGCCGAAGCAGCTCGCGCAACTCCTGCATGCAACTGTCTACCGCTTTGTCGCTGCCTTCAGCGGCCAGCGAGCTACGCACCAGCCCCCGACGCAAGAGATCCAGCCGTGTCTGCCAGAGCTGCTCGCGCTGCTCCTGCTGTTCCAGGCCTTCCAGATACTTACTTTTCCAGCGCTGGGTTTCGTCGCTCATTGTTACAGTCCATGCCTGCAAATTCACCAAGGATAGGCGTACCAACACCAAAGAGTGAAGTAGGCAATCGAATTTGTACTGCAACAGGCAAATGATCGGAGATCGGTAGCGGCAATACCTCGCACCGCTCAATAGCAAGGCCGGGGCTGATCAGGATGTGATCCAAGCAGCGCTGCGGCTGCCAGCTTGGGAACGTGGCAGCCACTTGAGGGGCACACAGTCCAAGATCACGCAGCGGAGAATGCTGCAGCAGATCCACTGCATGAGTATTCATATCGCCCATCAGCACGTGATGGCGATAGTCGCTGAGCAACTCGCGGATATAGGCCAACTGCCGGGTACGCGCCCGGGCACCAAGAGCCAGGTGCATCATGACCACTGCCACTGCATCCGCGCCTTCTCCGAGACGCACCAACACGGCTCCCCGACCACGTGGACCCGGCAATGGATGATCTTCCAGCAAAGAAGGACGCAGACGGCTCAACACGCCGTTGCTGTGCTGAGCAAAACGACCAAGGTTGCGGTTAAGCTGCTGGTACCAATAAGGAAAGCCGCCAAGCCGGGCCAGATGCTCGACCTGATTAACATAGCCGGAGCGCAAGCTGCCGCCATCGGCCTCCTGCAATGCAACGAGATCAAAATCGTGCAGAACCTGACCAATGCGTTGCAGGTTCAGGTGCCGCCCCGCAGTCGGCAGCACATGCTGCCAGCTGCGAGTCAGGTAATGGTGATAGCGTTGGGTGCTGATCCCTACCTGAATATTGAAGCTTAGTAAGCGCAGGACGCCATTGGCTGGCCACTCCTGCTGCGCTTCGCAGGCCGGATTGACCTGTGGATCGCACAGGTCAATAGAGCGTCTGGCCGGCCAGCGTTTGCGCATTTACACACCCATCCGAACGACCAGTTACTGAGCACCGCGCTCTTTTTGGATCAGGAAATCAGCAACCTGCAGCGCCTGGTCAGGACCGCCCGAGCTACCAATATCGAAACGATATTTGCCGTTAACAATCATCACAGGCACACCAGTGATTTGATAAGCCATGGCCAGTTTCTTAGCTTTCTCAACCTGCCCCTTCACGGCGAAAGAGTTGTAGGTCTTGAGGAACTCATCCTTATCCACGCCTTGGGTAGCGAGGAAGTCAGCCATCTCTTCAGGCGTTGCGAGTTTTTTGCCCTGAACGTGAATGGCGTTGAAGATAGCAGCATGAACACTGTGCTCAGCCTTCATGGCTTCCAGCGTGATGAACATCTGGCCATGAACGTTCCACATGCCACCGAACATTGCAGGAATGCGACGGAAGTTCACGTCCTCAGGCAGTTTCTCAATCCACGGATTGATAGTTTCTTCGAACTTGTAGCAGTGGCCACAGCCATACCAGAACAGTTCAATGACCTCAATTTTGCCCGGCTCAGAAACCGGAACAGGGTTACTCAGCTCAACGTACTGTTTGCCCGCTTCAATTGGCTCAGCGTTAGCTGTAACAGCAAACAGGCTGGCAGCGGCAAGTGCAGCACCGAGAATCAGATTACGCATGAATGACTCCTTGGAGACTAAACAGTACAGAGCAGTATGGGAGAGCTTTCGACTTATATGTCTGAAGTCGGTTCCGCTCATTGTAGCGGGGCCAACAACGAAATAGGGTGGCCGAAGCCACCCTATTCATGCAGAGCATTTCAAACTGCTACAGAATCAATGCAGACCCTGAATGTAGCTGGACAGCGCTTCGATGTCCTTGTTGCTCAGCTTGGCAGCGATGGAACGCATGATCATGCTGTCGCCATCGTTGGTACGGTTGCCTTCACGGAAGTCAGTCAGTTGCTTGGCAATGTACTGAGCGTGCTGGCCACCCAAATGCGGGTATGCAGCGGCTGCGATACCAGCACCATTCGGGGAATGGCAACCGGTGCACGCTGGCATGCCTTCATCCAGTTTGCCACCACGGAACAACGCTTCACCGCGTTCAACCAGTTTTGGATCAGCTGCGCCAACACTCATTTTCTGGCTAGCGAAGTAGGCCGCGATATCAGCCAGATCCTGATCGTTCAGGCCATCCAGCATGCCAGTCATTTCCAGCACGGTACGCTGCCCAGACTTAATGTCTTTCAGCTGCTTGAGCAAATAGCGCTCGCCCTGCCCGGCCAGTTTGGGAAAGTTTGGCGCAACGCTGTTGCCATCCGCATTATGGCAGGCACCACACACCACAACCTTACCCTGGCCGGCTTCAGCATTGCCTGCGGCATGTGCCAGGCCGGTGATGCCCAGGGTCAACAGCAGACTCACGAGTACTTTGTTCATCAGCTAATCCAATTTACGGCTAAGAGAAATAGTTTATTAAGCCGGGCTTACTCTGACATCAACTTGATGAGTGCCAGGTAATCCTCAGCGCTACAGTCCATACACATCCCACGCGGCGGCATCGCATTCAGGCCGTTGGTTACACTGCGGACCAAGGCATCAGAGCCTTTTTCCAACCGTTTTTGCCAAGCAACCTTGTCACCACGCGCCGGGGCGATTGGGATCTGACCGTTATGACAAATCCCGCACGAACGCGCATAAACAGCTTCTGTGTCCTGTGCAGCCTGCACACTAAAGGACAGTGCCAATACACTGGCTGCAAACAACAATTTTGTCATCAGATCGTCCTCTCCAAGCGGGGAGTACTCTGCTTCTTATGGCAGATGATCTTGACCTGTACCACGCACACAACTCAACATTGTTGTAGAAAGCGCACACAAAATCTGCGCCATTATATACTGGCGACAATGAAACGGAAACGAGGCAGCTTGCTGTGCCAGGCACACAAAAGCAGACTGCGCTCATATGTCGCAAGGGCAGCCCGCCTGTTACCCGCCCACGCCCTCCCACGGATACCCCAATGCAAGCTAAAAACCCGATCATCGGCCTTTGTCAGCAGGCCAGTTTTCTTATCAGCGCAGCCAAAGTTGAGCAGTGCCCTGAAGACAGCGGCTATGAAATCGCTTTTGCCGGTCGCTCTAACGCTGGTAAATCCAGCGCATTGAACACCCTGACCCATGCCAGCTTGGCCCGCACATCGAAAACCCCAGGCCGCACTCAACTGCTGAACTTCTTCAGTTTGGACGAGGATCGCCGCCTGGTCGACCTACCGGGTTATGGCTACGCGAAAGTGCCAATCCCGCTGAAAATGCACTGGCAAAAACACCTAGAAGCTTATTTGGGCAGCCGTGAATGCCTGCGCGGCTTGATTCTGATGATGGATATCCGCCATCCGCTGACCGAGTTCGACGAGATGATGCTGGACTGGTCTACAGCCAGCGGCATGCCCATGCACATTCTTTTGACCAAGGCCGACAAACTGGCTTTTGGCGCAGCTAAGAACACCTTGCTGAAGGTTCAGCAGGAAATTCGCAAGCGCTGGGGCGACCGAATCAGCATCCAGTTGTTCTCTGCACCTAAACGTCAAGGCATCGAACAAGCCCAGAGTGTGTTGGCGCAGTGGTTTGAGCTGGGAGAGTTTGCTCAACCGGATGAGGCGCAGGACTGAAGGTAAAAAAAACTCCGAACCTCTTATGGGGAGGGAGATTCGGAGTTTAATAATCTGAACCGCTAGGGCGGGGTTCAGATGTCTGCCAACACTTAACACAACAAAGGAGCATCGAAGGGCATCTCTGCCATTCGTAATCTCTGACCCAGGCCTTACGAGGAAAGTTCAGGATTTTTTAAATCCATTAGCTATAAGCACTGCGGATTGATCAGGATCAATGCATAAGCGAGAGATATCCGGGTTCACCCCCGGATATCTGAACTCTTGTACAAGCTTAGTGTGCTTCGTCCCAATTTCCACCGACACCGACCTCAACCAGCAGCGGCACGTCTAACTCGGCAGCCCCGCCCATCAGCGGTTTAATCTGCTCAGTCACCTGAGCCACCAAGTCTTCGCGCACCTCAAGCACCAGTTCGTCATGAACCTGCAGGATGACCTTGGCATCGATGCCAGACTCACTCAGCCAGTTATCCACAGCCACCATGGCACGCTTGATGATGTCCGCGGCAGTTCCCTGCATGGGCGCGTTGATCGCGGTGCGCTCAGCACCTTTGCGCAGCGCCGGGTTTTTCGCATGGATATCCGGCAGGTACAAACGGCGGCCGAACAGGGTTTCTACGTAACCCTGCTCCGCAGCCTGCTCGCGAGTGCGATCCATATAGGCCTGAACCCCCGGATAGCGGGCGAAGTACAGGTCGATATAAGCCTGCGCCTGCTTGCGGTCACAGCCGATCTGCTTGGCCAGGCCAAACGCGCTCATGCCATAAATCAAGCCGAAGTTAATAGCCTTAGCGCTGCGGCGCTGATCGCTGGTCACCTCGTCCAGCGGTACGCCGAAGACCTCTGCGGCAGTTGCCTTGTGCACATCGCGACCATTGCGGAAGGCCTCTAGCAGCCCTTCATCCTTAGCCAGGTGGGCCATGATGCGCAGCTCGATCTGGGAATAGTCCGCCGCCAATAGCTTATAGCCTTCAGGGGCAACGAAAGCCTGACGAATACGACGCCCTTCGGCTGTGCGAATCGGGATGTTCTGCAAGTTCGGGTCAGTCGAGGACAGACGCCCAGTGGCCGCCACCGCTTGGTGGTAGCTGGTGTGAATTCGCCCGGTGCGCGGATTAATCTGCTCAGGCAGGCGGTCTGTGTAAGTGCTTTTGAGCTTACTCAGGCTGCGGTACTGCATGAGCACCTTGGGTAGCTCATGGTCCTGATCGGCCAGTTCCTGCAATACCGCCTCGGCGGTGGAAGGCTGGCCCTTGGCGGTTTTACTCAGGACTGGCAGGCCCAGCTTTTCATAGAGAATCGTGCCGAGCTGCTTAGGCGATGCCAAGTTGAACTCTTCACCGGCGATCTCAAACGCCTGACGCTCCAGTGCCACCAATTTCTCACCCAGCTCCTGACTTTGCAGGCCAAGCAGATTGGCATCCACCAGCGCACCTTGCCGCTCAATGCGCGCCAGCACCGGCACCAGCGGCATGTCGATTTCCTGCAACACCTTGGCCAGGCTCGGCTCAGCCTGCAGCTTGCTCCACAGATGCTGATGCAAACGCAGGGTCACGTCAGCATCTTCTGCCGCATAGGGCGCGGCCTGTTCCAGCTCGATCTGGTCAAAGGTCAGTTGCTTGGCGCCTTTGCCGGCAATGTCTTCGAAACGGATGGTGCTGTGATCCAGATATTTCAGGGCCAGGCTGTCCATATCGTGACGCGTGGCGGTGGAGTCCAGCACGTAGGATTCCAACATGGTGTCAAAGGCTACGCCCTGCACGCTAATCGGCGTGGAGGCATTAGCCAGGATATTCATGTCGTACTTAGCGTGTTGACCGACCTTGAGCGTTTTGGAGTTTTCCAGTATCGGCTTCAGTGCCTTTAACACTTCATCCCGATCCAGTTGAGCGGGTACCCCCATATAGGAGTGAGCAACCGGGATATACACCGCCTCACCCGGCTTGACCGCAAAAGACAGGCCGACCAATTGAGCTTGCTGCGAATCCAACCCAGTGGTTTCCGTGTCGAAAGCAATCAGCTCAGCGCTTTCGAGGGTTTTCAGCCAAGCATCGAAGTCATCCTGAGTGAGAATGCAACGGTATTCGCCACTTACAGCGGCCTGAGCAGGTTCACTCGGCGCATCAGCCACCACGGCGGGCTTCTCTGCTGAAGTTTGCGGCGCACTGGCGCTCGGAGCCAGCGCGAACAGATCATCATCCAGCGCTTTGGGTTGAGCCTTGGCAGCGGGATTGTTACGCACCAGCTCGTCACGCCAGCTTTTGAACTCCAACTCGCTGTACAACTCCATCAACACAGGTACATCCACCTCGCCTGGGTGTAGGGAATCGATTTCAATGTCCAGCGGCACGTCCAACTTGATGGTCGCCAGAGCGTAGGACAAGTACGCCATCTCGCGATGTTCGGTGAGCTTGGCTGGCAGTGTCTTGGCACCACGGATCGGCAACTCCGGGACTTTATCCAGATTCGCGTAAAGCACATCCAGGCCGCCGCCCACACCGGTTAGCAGACCTAATGCGGTTTTCTCGCCCACGCCCGGGACGCCGGGAATGTTGTCGACCTTATCGCCCATCAGCGCCAGGTAGTCGATGATCAACTCAGGACCGACACCGAATTTCTCTTTAACGCCATCAATGTCGTAGACACTTCCCGTCATGGTGTTGACCAGCGTAACGTGCGGACAAACCAGCTGCGCCATGTCCTTGTCGCCGGTGGAGATGACTACGTCGCGACCGCCGTTTGCGCATTGCCGGGCCAGGGTGCCGATCACGTCGTCGGCCTCTACCCCCTCAACGCACAGCAGCGGATAGCCCAGGGCACGCACACTGGCGTGCAACGGCTCGATCTGAACCCGCAGCTCATCCGGCATGGACGGACGATTGGCCTTGTAGTCGGCGAACATTTCATCGCGGAACGTGCCGCCCTTGGCGTCGAACACCACTGCGAACGGGCTCTTGGGATACTGTTTGCGCAGGCTCTTGAGCATGTTCAGTACGCCCTTAACGGCGCCGGTAGGCAACCCTTTGGACGTCGTCAGTGGCGGCAGCGCGTGAAAGGCACGGTACAGGTAAGAGGAACCGTCCACGAGGACTAACGGAGCTTGGCTCATGTTCAAGATCAACCTTTTCAGCGGGGGCGAGGCTAGAATGGCCACACCAATGCACACAAAAAGGTAAGGGTATCATGCGTACACTGAATAGCCTGTTGCTGGCCGGACTACTCGCCGTCACATGTGTGACTGCCCAGGCGGAAGAGCCTGTAAGCGCCGAACCAGATGTAACCATTCGTCAGGACGGTGATCGCACCATCCACGAATACCGTCTCAATGGTTTTTTGTACGCGATTAAAGTCACGCCGAAAAACGGTAAGCCCTATTTTCTGGTGCGCGCTGATGGCAGTGACGGCAAGTTCATACGCTCGGACAGCCCGGATATGTTGATTCCGGCCTGGGAAATTTTCAGCTGGTAAGAAGGCAGTTTTGCAATGTCGGTGTTTACCCCGCTTGAGCGCCCGGCGCTCGAAGCATTTCTCGCGCCCTACAATCTGGGTCGTTTGATCGACTTTCAGGGCATTGCCGCCGGGAGCGAGAACAGTAATTTTTTCGTCAGCCTGGAACAGGGTGAATTCGTCCTAACCCTGATTGAGCGGGGCCCCAGCGCCGACCTGCCGTTTTTTATAGAACTGCTGGATGTACTGCACACGGCTGGTTTACCGGTGCCTTACGCTTTGCGCACGTCAGATGGCGAAGCTCTGCGCAGCCTCGCAGGCAAACCGGCATTGCTACAACCGCGCCTAAGCGGCAAGCATGTGCAGAACCCGAACGCGCATCAGTGTCAGGAAGTGGGCAATTTGCTGGCCCGCATCCACTTGGCGACCCGAGAGCACCCACTTAAACGCCAGAGCGACCGCGATCTGGATTGGATGCTTGAAGAGGGCTCAAAACAAGCTAAACACCTATCAGGTGATCAGGCCTCATTGCTGCAAAACACTCTGCAAGAGATTCAAACGCATAAACAACGCTTGCTGGCACTGCCTCAAGCCAATTTGCATGCGGATCTGTTTCGCGATAACGCATTGTTCGACGGCAACCATCTGGCCGGAGTAATCGATTTCTATAACGCCTGCTCCGGACCGATGCTGTATGACCTAGCCATCGCGCTCAATGACTGGTGTTCCAACGCAGACGGCAGCCTGGACCATAAGCGCGCCGAAGCCCTGCTGGCTGCTTACGCCAGTCAGCGACCGTTCACCCCGGCGGAAACGCAGTTATGGCCAAGCATGCTGCGTATCGCCTGCGTGCGCTTCTGGCTATCACGCCTGATTGCAGCGCGATCTTTTGCCGGGCAGGAAGTATTAATTCACGATCCTGCCGAACTCGAACAGCGCCTGGCTCAACGCCAAAGCGTTGATTTGGCGCTGCCGCTCGCCTTTTAAAGCGAACCCAGGCACTCCGTCAGTCCGGTTGCGAGGTTCTCAAGCAGAGCCTCGTAACCGTTACTGTTTACAGGCAAATCCCCACCTAAAGCATCGAGTTCAGCCAACTTAACGGGCAACCCGGCACTCAATGTCTGCGCCAGACGCGGCCGCAACGGTGGCTCACTGAAAATACAGGCTGGCCCCGTCTTCTGCAGTCGCTCACGCATGGCCGCAACATGGCGGGCACCCGGCTGGACTTCAGCGAGCACACTAAATACACCAGTGTGTTTCAGGCCGTAGGCACTCTCAAAGTAATCATAGGCTTCGTGGAAGACAAAATACGGCTTGCCCGCTACGCCTTGCACCTGTGCCTTAATACGCTGATCCAATGCCGCCAGTCGTTGACCAAAGGCAGTCGCATTGGCTTGGTAGCGTGCAGCATTCTTTGGGTCAGCCTTGGCCAGGTCTGCCGCCATCCTGTCCGCAATAATCCGGGCGTTCGCAGGATGCAGCCATAGATGGGCGTCTAAACTGCCGGGGCGGTGATCATGGTCGTGCTCATCCGCTGCGGATTCATCCTGATCATGCCCTTCGTGGTCGTGGTCGTGGTCGTGGTCGTGGTCGTGGTCGTGGTCGTGGCCATCAGATTCCTCGCCAAAATGACGCAAGGTCAAACCTGATAAGGTCTGCACAGCCACATCGGATTTGCTGCGACCTTCCAGAACGCGGGGCAGAAAACCCTCCATGTCCGGGCCGATCCAGTACAAGAGATCGGCTTCACGCACACGCACAACATCCGACGGACGCAGGGCATAGTGATGTGGGGATGCCCCAGGAGGCAGCAGAACCTCAGGTTTACCCAGCTCATCCTGAACGGCGGCAGCGATCAACTGCAACGGCTTGATGCTGGTGAGAACCTGAACCTGCGCCTGCGCGCAAATACTGGAGACATAAGTGACGAAAAACAGGCTAGCAGCGGATAAAAGGCGCAAGGCGGCACACTCAAGGGTAACGGTACAGTAATATAATAACGTCTCCCTTAATTTTCGTCGTTGGCCAGATGACCATGAATCAAGCCCCTTTGGCTTCACGCCCCCATGACCACTCGCACTGCGTGCACCATGCGCTGACAGAAGCAGAGAACATCTGCGCCCGCCAGGGCCTGCGCCTGACCGCACTGCGCAAACGCGTGCTAGAGCTGGTCTGGCAAAGCCATAAGCCACTGGGTGCCTACGACATTCTCGCAGTACTGAGCGAAGAAGACGGCCGCCGTGCAGCACCGCCGACCGTTTATCGGGCACTGGACTTCCTTCTGGAGAACGGCTTGGTTCACCGCATCGCGTCGCTAAACGCTTTTGTCGGCTGTAGCCATCCCGAACATGCCCATCAAGGGCATTTCTTTATCTGCCGCGACTGTAATGCCGCCATCGAGCTGGAGAGTCCAGCGATCAGCGAAGCGATCAGCCTGTGCGCCGAAAACGTTGGCTTTGCCGTGGAAAGCCAGACGGTAGAAGTTGTCGGCCAGTGTTCAGGCTGCCGGGGTTCAGCATGAGTGAACCGCTGATCAGCCTTGATCGAGTGGGTGTGACACTCTCAGGGCAGAACGTGCTGCAAGATGTCGAACTGAAGGTAAAACCCGGCGAGATCGTCACCCTGATCGGCCCTAACGGCGCCGGTAAAACCACCTTGGTACGCGCCGTTCTCGGTCTGCTCAAAGCCACCACGGGTAGCGTCTGGCGCAAACCGAAACTGCGCATCGGTTACATGCCGCAAAAACTCCACGTAGACCCGACTCTGCCACTCTCTGTACTGCGATTCCTGCGTTTAGTACCTGGCGCCAATCGCGCCAACATTGAAGCAGCCCTTAACGAAGTAGGCGCGGCCCATATTATCGACAGCCCACTGCAAAGTGTTTCCGGCGGAGAGCTGCAGCGCGTATTGCTGGCTCGCGCCCTGCTCCGTAAGCCGGAGCTGCTGGTACTGGATGAACCGGTTCAGGGCGTTGACGTGGCTGGTCAGGCCGAGCTGTACCGGTTGATCACCCAACTGCGTGACCGTTATGGCTGCGGCGTCTTGATGGTGTCCCACGATCTGCACCTGGTGATGAGCACAACCGACCAAGTGGTTTGCCTCAACCGCCATGTTTGCTGCTCAGGCCATCCCGAGCAGGTCAGTTTCGATCCAGCCTTCGTCGAACTCTTCGGACAAGATGCCAAGAGCCTGGCCATCTACACCCATCACCACGACCATGAGCATGACAGCCATGGCGCCGTGGTAAGCCCCGAGAAACCCGGCATGGTTATCAAGGGCCTGGTAAAACCACATATTCACGGAGATGGCTGTAACCATGCCTGATTTTCTCCTCAATGCGCTGTTCGCAGGATTGGCATTGGCACTTGTTGCGGGCCCCCTGGGCTCCTTTGTCGTTTGGCGGCGCATGGCTTACTTTGGCGACACCTTGTCCCACGCTGCCCTACTTGGCGTTGCCCTGGGACTGATGCTGGACGTCAGCCCAATGCTGGCAGTAACCGTCGGCTGCGTACTGCTGGCAGCGCTACTGGTCACCGTGCAAAGTCGCCAACCACTGGCCTCCGATACCTTGCTGGGTATTCTGGCCCACAGCACCCTGTCCCTAGGCTTGGTAGCCCTGAGCTTTATGCAAGATGTTCGCATCGACCTGATGAGCTATCTGTTTGGCGATCTGCTGGCCGTCAGCCCAACCGATCTGGCCTGGATCCTTGGCGGCAGTGCCCTGGTGCTGCTGGTCATTAGCTTGATGTGGCGACACTTGTTGGCCATCACCGTGCACGAAGAACTGGCCAAAGTTGAAGGGCTTCCGGTTGCAGCCATCCGCCTCGGGCTGATGCTGCTGATTGCAGTCGTGATTGCCGTGGCCATGAAAATCGTCGGCGTACTGCTGATCACATCACTGCTGATCATCCCCGCCGCCGCAGCACAACGGCATGCCCGAACGCCCGAACAGATGGCCCTTGGAGCGAGCTTACTGGGCATCGTTGCGGTCTGCGGAGGACTGAGTCTGTCCTGGTTCAAAGACACCCCGGCGGGCCCCTCGATCGTTGTCACTGCTGCGGCACTGTTCCTGTTGAGTTTTGCCCTGCCCAAACGTAATGCCTGAGTGATTTGGTGTAGTTAGTCTGGGCGGTGTAAACTTGCACGTTTTTTGAACAATTCGAGACGCGCCGCCATGAATTCGTTGGTTTTACGGGGCATTTGTTTATTTGCAGTATCGCTTCTTGCCGCATGCCAGAGCGCCCCGCAGTCGACAGAGCCCGCCCGTGAAGACCTTTCCCATGCGCTCCAGCAGTTCGAGCACACCTTGGAGAAAGGCGATCTCGACAGTGCCGAGAAGCAGCTCAGAGCGCTGCAAGAAGGCGCCAACAATAAAGCTGAACTGGAGCAGTACCAGCGTCTGCTAGCAGACGCCTACCTGCAGCTGGGCCAGCAAGCCTTGCAAAAGGGTGACGTAAATACCGCCACCAGCGCCCTAAGCCGCGCCCGCAGCTTGCTGCCTAAGGCTCCAGCGCTGACCAGCGGAATTAACCAGGCCATTGCCCAAGCCAACAGTATTGTCATCGACTTGCCGGAACTGAGTGATGATGACCGGTTGGGCAAAACCCTCGATGGTGTTGCTAGTGAAGTCGTCAAATCACAACGCATGGTGCGCATTGAGGTTCGTCAAAGCGGAGATGCCGCGATACTGACTGCTCAACTCGACAGTCGCATCAAACAGCTGGAGCCGAACTTCAAGGTGCTCTACAGCGTAGAGGTCGACCCACAGCAAAATATTCCGCGCCTGATTCTTCTGCCGCGGCATTGACTCAGCAACTAGCACACCTGGCGCGGTCAGCGGCTAGGCTGAAGAACAAATGAACTGGCTGGCGGTCTTCATCAGGCGATTTAGCTATAACCATAGGCCTACAAAGATTTTTGCGGCCTAAGAAGTGCTGGGTAGACTAGCGACCACTTGTGCCTACCCGGCGAATTCAAGAACCCAAAAGGTTTAATCAGTGATCAACTTCCATCAGGTCCATAAGGCATACAGAGTCAATGGACAGGACATCCCCGCTTTGCAGCCCAGCGATCTACAAATTGCCCGCGGCGAGGTATTTGGCATCATCGGTCATTCTGGTGCAGGTAAAAGCACCTTGTTGCGCCTGATCAACCGTCTGGAAGAACCGTCAGGCGGACGCATCGACATTGATGGTGAAAACGTCACCGCACTGGACGCTGACGGCTTGCGCGAGCTTCGTCAGCAAATCGGTATGATCTTCCAGCACTTCAACCTGCTTTCCTCCAAAACCGTTGCCGACAACGTAGCTTTGCCTCTGAAACTGGCAGGTAAGCTCTCACGCAGCGAAATCGATCAGCGCGTAGCCAAGCTGCTGAACAGGGTTGGATTAAGTGACCATGCCCGCAAGTACCCCGCACAGTTGTCCGGCGGACAGAAGCAGCGCGTCGGCATCGCCCGCGCTCTGGCTACTGAGCCAAAGATCCTGCTGTGTGATGAAGCCACCAGCGCACTCGACCCACAGACCACCGCCTCAGTGCTGCAACTACTGGCCGAAATCAACCGCGAACTGAATCTGACTATTGTCCTGATCACCCACGAGATGGATGTTATCCGACGAGTCTGTGACCGTGTCGCAGTCATGGATGCCGGAGTCATCGTCGAAATGGGCCCAGTGGCTCAGGTGTTCCTCCACCCACAACACCCGACCACCAAGCGTTTCGTGCAAGAAGCCGAGCATGTGGATGAAAACGACCAGCATGCTGACTTCAATAATGTCTCCGGCCGTATCCTGCGCCTGACCTTCCAGGGCGATGCCACTTACGCACCGCTGCTGGGCACAGTGGCCCGTGAGACAGGTGTCGACTACAGCATCCTTGCTGGACGTATCGACCGCATCAAAGACACCCCCTACGGCCAACTGACCCTGGCCCTGACTGGCGGCGATACCGACGCTGCCCTTGAGCGCTTTGCCGCCGCTGATGTGCATCTGGAGGTGCTGCGCTAATGGAAGCCTTACTGACTCAACTGCTGCCCAATGTCGATTGGGAAGAAATCGGTTACGCCAGCATTGATACCCTGAGCATGCTCGGCGGCTCCATGCTGTTTACCGTACTGCTCGGCCTGCCGCTTGGTGTGCTGCTGTTCCTCACCGGCCCGCGCCAGATGTTCGAACAGAAAGCCCTGTATGGCGTACTCTCGCTGATCGTGAATATTCTGCGCTCGGTACCGTTCGTGATTCTGCTAATCGTGATGATCCCCTTCACCGTGATCATCACCGGGACCTCCCTTGGGGTTGCAGGCGCCATACCGCCACTGGTGGTCGGTGCAACGCCCTTCTTCGCACGACTGGTAGAAACTGCTCTGCGTGAAGTGGATCGCGGCATTATCGAAGCCACCCAGGCGATGGGAGCGACTACTCGCCAGATCGTCACCAATGCCCTGCTGCCTGAAGCCCTTCCCGGGATCATTGCAGCCATTACCGTCACAGCCATTACTCTGGTTTCTTGCACCGCCATGAGTGGCTTGATTGGAGGCGGCGGACTGGGCGACCTAGCAGTACGTTATGGCTACCAACGTTACCAACCCGACGTAATGGCTGTAACAGTGATCCTCTTGCTGGTTCTTGTGCAGATTCTGCAAACGACCGGCGACAAACTCGTCGTGCATTTTTCGAGAAAATAGGGCGGCACACCGTCGCCAATAAATCCAACAAGGAGTGCGTCATGAAAAAACTGATCGCTGCATTTGCTGCACTGGCTGCTTTCTCTGCCCAGGCTGAAAGCCTGAGCGTTGCTGCCACCGCCGTCCCTCACGCTGAAATCCTCGAATTCGTAAAGCCGACCCTGGCTAAAGAAGGCGTGGAGCTGGAGATCAAAGTCTTCACCGACTACGTACAACCTAACGTGCAGGTTGCCGAGAAACGCCTGGATGCTAACTTCTTCCAGCATCAGCCATACTTGGACGAGTTCAACAAGGGCCGCAAGACTGATCTGGTTAGCGTTGCCAGCGTTCACGTAGAGCCATTTGGTGCCTACTCCAGCAAAATCAAAACCCTGAAGGACCTGCCTGAAGGCGCCAACGTAGCAATCCCGAACGACGCTACCAACGGCGGCCGTGCCCTTCTGCTGCTGCAAAAAGCCGGAGTCATCACCCTGAAGCCCGAAGCTGGCATCCTCGCTACGCCAAAAGACATCGTGGAAAACCCCAAGAACATCAAAGTACGTGAGCTGGAAGCTGCAACACTGCCACGCGTACTGACTCAGGTCGACCTGGCTCTGATCAACACCAACTACGCGCTGGAAGCTAAACTGAACCCAACCAAGGATGCCCTGGCTATCGAAGGCAGCGAATCGCCGTACGCCAACATTCTGGTAACTCGCAGCGATAACAAAGACAGCGATGCCGTTCAGAAGCTGGCTAAAGCCCTGCACAGCGATGATGTAAAAGCCTTTATCAACGACAAGTACAAAGGCGCTGTAGTGCCTGCGTTCTAAGCGTTAAGCAGTACAAACAAACCCCGCCTTGTGCGGGGTTTGTTTTTTTTAGAATCTGTATTTCTGCATGCTGCCAAGAGGGCAGACTGGTGATACTGCTGGCTTGTCCGCCGACGCAACTTACCGCTAACAAAAGCCACTACCGACTGACCTGAGCACCGCCCTTAGACCACCAAAACAGCTAGCACCTGAAGCGCCATGGATGCCCCGGTACCTCGGCCCAAACAGCGCACTTAAATGATGCGACTGCTGCTCACAGAGTGCTAAAACCAGCCTCCCCGTTTTCCTTGCAGAAGAACAGCTCCAAGCTGCATCGAAAGAGCCGAGGATAAGTCGCATACCAGCAGTCGTTCACCCTCGCAGCACCTGTACGCCCTCATGCAACGGACTAGGTTCGGCACATAGCCTGCAGAACATAGCCAGAAACTACGCACAGGAGGCGAGAAGCCTAGGGCGAGAAACATTTTCGCGGCCAAAGTAAAACCCCCGATCAGTTGCCTGATCGGGGGTTTCGGTATAGGTGCTTGACGATGACCTACTCTCACATGGAGAAACTCCACACTACCATCGGCGATGCATCGTTTCACTTCTGAGTTCGGGATGGGATCAGGTGGTTCCAATGCTCTATGGTCGTCAAGCGATTCAGCTGGGATATCGCGGTTAAGGCGCTATCCCGAATTGGGTATGTGATTGCTTTGTAGTTTCTGCAAATTTTCGGATTGTTGTCGACTTCAACCGTCTGACACCACAAATTGTTTGGGTGTTATATGGTCAAGCCTCACGGGCAATTAGTACTGGTTAGCTCAACGCCTCACAACGCTTACACACCCAGCCTATCAACGTCGTAGTCTTCGACGGCCCTTTAGGGAGCTCAAGGCTCCAGTGAGATCTCATCTTGAGGCAAGTTTCCCGCTTAGATGCTTTCAGCGGTTATCTCTTCCGAACATAGCTACCCGGCAATGCCACTGGCGTGACAACCGGAACACCAGAGGTTCGTCCACTCCGGTCCTCTCGTACTAGGAGCAGCCCCTCTCAAATCTCAAACGTCCACGGCAGATAGGGACCGAACTGTCTCACGACGTTCTAAACCCAGCTCGCGTACCACTTTAAATGGCGAACAGCCATACCCTTGGGACCGGCTTCAGCCCCAGGATGTGATGAGCCGACATCGAGGTGCCAAACACCGCCGTCGATATGAACTCTTGGGCGGTATCAGCCTGTTATCCCCGGAGTACCTTTTATCCGTTGAGCGATGGCCCTTCCATACAGAACCACCGGATCACTAAGACCTACTTTCGTACCTGCTCGACGTGTCTGTCTCGCAGTCAAGCGCGCTTTTGCCTTTATACTCTACGACCGATTTCCGACCGGTCTGAGCGCACCTTCGTACTCCTCCGTTACTCTTTGGGAGGAGACCGCCCCAGTCAAACTACCCACCATACACTGTCCTCGATCCGGATAACGGACCAGAGTTAGAACCTCAAGGTTACCAGGGTGGTATTTCAAGGATGGCTCCACGCGAACTGGCGTCCACGCTTCAAAGCCTCCCACCTATCCTACACAAGTAAACTCAAAGTCCAGTGCAAAGCTATAGTAAAGGTTCACGGGGTCTTTCCGTCTAGCCGCGGATACACTGCATCTTCACAGCGATTTCAATTTCACTGAGTCTCGGGTGGAGACAGCGCCGCCATCGTTACGCCATTCGTGCAGGTCGGAACTTACCCGACAAGGAATTTCGCTACCTTAGGACCGTTATAGTTACGGCCGCCGTTTACCGGGGCTTCGATCAAGAGCTTCGCTTGCGCTAACCCCATCAATTAACCTTCCGGCACCGGGCAGGCGTCACACCCTATACGTCCACTTTCGTGTTTGCAGAGTGCTGTGTTTTTAATAAACAGTCGCAGCGGCCTGGTATCTTCGACCGGCGTGGGCTTACGTAGTAAATACTTCACCCTCACCGGCGCACCTTCTCCCGAAGTTACGGTGCCATTTTGCCTAGTTCCTTCACCCGAGTTCTCTCAAGCGCCTTGGTATTCTCTACCTAACCACCTGTGTCGGTTTGGGGTACGGTTCCTAATTACCTGAAGCTTAGAAGCTTTTCCTGGAAGCATGGCATCAACCACTTCGTCATCTAAAAGATAACTCGTCATCAGTTCTCGGCCTTGAACGCCCGGATTTACCTAAGCATTCAGCCTACAACCTTAAACACGGACAACCAACGCCGTGCTGGCCTAGCCTTCTCCGTCCCTCCATCGCAGTAATTAGAAGTACGGGAATATTAACCCGTTTCCCATCGACTACGCATTTCTGCCTCGCCTTAGGGGCCGACTCACCCTGCGTCGATTAACGTTGCGCAGGAAACCTTGGTCTTTCGGCGTGCGAGTTTTTCACTCGCATTGTCGTTACTCATGTCAGCATTCGCACTTCTGATACCTCCAGCAAGCTTCTCAACTCACCTTCACAGGCTTACAGAACGCTCCTCTACCGCTCAACTTACGTTGAACCCGTAGCTTCGGTGTATGGTTTGAGCCCCGTTACATCTTCCGCGCAGGCCGACTCGACTAGTGAGCTATTACGCTTTCTTTAAAGGATGGCTGCTTCTAAGCCAACCTCCTAGCTGTCTAAGCCTTCCCACATCGTTTCCCACTTAACCATAACTTTGGGACCTTAGCTGACGGTCTGGGTTGTTTCCCTTTTCACGACGGACGTTAGCACCCGCCGTGTGTCTCCCGTGCTGACACTTGCTGGTATTCGGAGTTTGCATCGGTTTGGTAAGTCGGGATGACCCCTAGCCGAAACAGTGCTCTACCCCCAGCAGTGATACACGAGGCGCTACCTAAATAGCTTTCGAGGAGAACCAGCTATCTCCGAGCTTGATTAGCCTTTCACTCCGATCCACAGGTCATCCGCTAACTTTTCAACGGTAGTCGGTTCGGTCCTCCAGTCAGTGTTACCTAACCTTCAACCTGCCCATGGATAGATCGCCCGGTTTCGGGTCTATACCCAGCGACTAAACGCCCTATTAAGACTCGCTTTCGCTACGCCTCCCCTATTCGGTTAAGCTTGCCACTGAATATAAGTCGCTGACCCATTATACAAAAGGTACGCAGTCACCTAACAAAGTAGGCTCCCACTGCTTGTACGCATACGGTTTCAGGTTCTATTTCACTCCCCTCTCCGGGGTTCTTTTCGCCTTTCCCTCACGGTACTGGTTCACTATCGGTCAGTCAGTAGTATTTAGCCTTGGAGGATGGTCCCCCCATATTCAGACAAAGTTTCTCGTGCTCCGTCCTACTCGATTTCATTGATAAGAGATTTTCGTATACGGGGCTATCACCCACTATGGCGGCACTTTCCAGAGCCTTCTACTAATCTCAAATCAACTTAAGGGCTAGTCCCCGTTCGCTCGCCACTACTAAGGGAATCTCGGTTGATTTCTTTTCCTCAGGGTACTTAGATGTTTCAGTTCCCCTGGTTCGCCTCTTACACCTATGTATTCAGTGCAAGATACTCAGCTTATGCTGAGTGGGTTCCCCCATTCAGAGATCTCCGGATCAAAGTCTGTTTGCCGACTCCCCGGAGCTTATCGCAGGCTACAACGTCTTTCATCGCCTCTGACTGCCAAGGCATCCACCGTATGCGCTTCTTCACTTGACCATATAACCCCAAGCAATCTGGTTACTGTCTCAAACGTGAAGACGACATTCGCCGAAAATTTGCAATTGAGAACTACAAATTTTACCTTGACCAGATTAATTACCAGTGAAAGTAATCAATCAGTCACTTCTATCACATACCCAAATTTTTAAAGAACGATTCTTCTAGTCAAAGACCAGAAATCAACATTTCATGCTAAGCATAAATGTTCATTTCTGAACTCTAGTAGAGAGTGGTGGAGCCAAGCGGGATCGAACCGCTGACCTCCTGCGTGCAAGGCAGGCGCTCTCCCAGCTGAGCTATGGCCCCAATGTCTTGAAGCCTGCGCCCCATGAACATTGGTGGGTCTGGGCAGATTCGAACTGCCGACCTCACCCTTATCAGGGGTGCGCTCTAACCAACTGAGCTACAGACCCAATCGTCTTCTGCAATGAATCAAGCAATTCGTGTGGGAGCTTATGAGAAAGCTGATGTCGTCGATTAAGGAGGTGATCCAGCCGCAGGTTCCCCTACGGCTACCTTGTTACGACTTCACCCCAGTCATGAATCACACCGTGGTAACCGTCCTCCCGAAGGTTAGACTAGCTACTTCTGGTGCAACCCACTCCCATGGTGTGACGGGCGGTGTGTACAAGGCCCGGGAACGTATTCACCGTGACATTCTGATTCACGATTACTAGCGATTCCGACTTCACGCAGTCGAGTTGCAGACTGCGATCCGGACTACGATCGGTTTTATGGGATTAGCTCCACCTCGCGGCTTGGCAACCCTTTGTACCGACCATTGTAGCACGTGTGTAGCCCTGGCCGTAAGGGCCATGATGACTTGACGTCATCCCCACCTTCCTCCGGTTTGTCACCGGCAGTCTCCTTAGAGTTCCCACCCGAGGTGCTGGTAACTAAGGACAAGGGTTGCGCTCGTTACGGGACTTAACCCAACATCTCACGACACGAGCTGACGACAGCCATGCAGCACCTGTGTCTGAGTTCCCGAAGGCACCAATCTATCTCTAGAAAGTTCTCAGCATGTCAAGGCCAGGTAAGGTTCTTCGCGTTGCTTCGAATTAAACCACATGCTCCACCGCTTGTGCGGGCCCCCGTCAATTCATTTGAGTTTTAACCTTGCGGCCGTACTCCCCAGGCGGTCAACTTAATGCGTTAGCTGCGCCACTAAAATCTCAAGGATTCCAACGGCTAGTTGACATCGTTTACGGCGTGGACTACCAGGGTATCTAATCCTGTTTGCTCCCCACGCTTTCGCACCTCAGTGTCAGTATCAGTCCAGGTAGTCGCCTTCGCCACTGGTGTTCCTTCCTATATCTACGCATTTCACCGCTACACAGGAAATTCCACTACCCTCTACCGTACTCTAGCTCGGCAGTTATGAAAGCAGTTCCCAGGTTGAGCCCGGGGCTTTCACTTCCATCTTACCGAACCACCTACGCGCGCTTTACGCCCAGTAATTCCGATTAACGCTTGCACCCTTCGTATTACCGCGGCTGCTGGCACGAAGTTAGCCGGTGCTTATTCTGTCGGTAACGTCAAAACAGCAAAGTATTAATTTACTGCCCTTCCTCCCAACTTAAAGTGCTTTACAATCCGAAGACCTTCTTCACACACGCGGCATGGCTGGATCAGGCTTTCGCCCATTGTCCAATATTCCCCACTGCTGCCTCCCGTAGGAGTCTGGACCGTGTCTCAGTTCCAGTGTGACTGATCATCCTCTCAGACCAGTTACGGATCGTAGCCTTGGTGAGCCATTACCTCACCAACTAGCTAATCCGACCTAGGCTCATCTAATGGCGCGAGGCCCGAAGGTCCCCGCTTTCTCCCGTAGGACGTATGCGGTATTAGCGTTCCTTTCGGAACGTTATCCCCCACCACCAGGCAGATTCCTAGGCATTACTCACCCGTCCGCCGCTAAATCCAGGAGCAAGCTCCCTTCATCCGCTCGACTTGCATGTGTTAGGCCTGCCGCCAGCGTTCAATCTGAGCCATGATCAAACTCTTCAGTTCAATACTGCTTGGGTTTTGAGAAAACCCTAAACTTGGCTCAGCAATCGCAAAAAACTCTCGAATTCACGAGTGTTACTTGTGATGCTGATAATCATTTGACTAACAGTCTTAACTCACAAGCACCCACACGAATTGCTTGATTCAGTTGTTAAAGAACGGTTGGTTAAGTCTTTCGTCTCAACCGAGGCGCGCATTCTACAGCAGCCTCTTTCTCTGTCAAGAGATTTGTGAAAATTTCTTTTCAACTTCAACCACTTGCGCTTTCGATCACTTTTCAGCATCTCGTCAGCGGGAGGCGAATAATACAGGGTTTAAATAGCCCGTCAAGGGGTATTCGCACCAATTCGGTTCACATGGAATGAAACGGCTAGATCCGTTCTGTATATGGAGGTGCAGCCCGGCGTCATGGCTCAGCGTTGAGCAGCCCCGGTAGTTGTGCTGCGAGCTTTTCATTATTGATAGGGGCACGGATAAAGCCCCGCTGACGCCCGTCCGGCCCCACCAATACCAAATTGCCGCTGTGGTCGACGGTGTAGTTTTCCTTGCTGGTATCAGCAGGGATAAAGGGGATGCTCACCGCATTGGCGAGTTTCTGGGTGTCGTCCAGAGAGCCGGTCAGGCCTGTAAAGCCTGCATCAAAGAACCCTAGGTATTTCTTCAGCTGCTCCGGTGAGTCCCTGGCCGGATCAACTGTTACCAGGATGGTTTGCAGCTGAGCCAAGGCTTCGGCTGGAAGTTGCCCCTGCAGCTGACGAACCTGAGCCAGAGTAGCCGGGCAGATGTCCGGGCAGAAGGTATAACCAAAGAACAATAAGCTCCATTTGCCCTTGAGCTGATCAAGCTGGACTGGCTGCCCATCCTGATTAGTCATGGTCAGAGCCGGCAGACTACGACTCTGAGGCAACAATACGATGCCTGCGTCCAGCAATGCAGTCGGGTCAGCCTGCCCTTTGCTATTCATTACCTTATTTACGGTAAGGCCCAGCACAAGGGCGACAATGGCGATAAGTACAAAAACGGTCGTCTGGGTTCGGCTCATGGCACCAACATGCATAGGGTTTTAATGGTTCTGCTGGCAACAACGCCTCAGAGGATCATGTAGTGATCAGCCAGCAGGGCGATAAACAGTAAAAAAAGATACCAGATGCTGTATTTGAAGGTCTTGATCGCAGCATGTGGTTTGCTGTCACGGTACAGCACCACTGCCCAATACACGAACCGTGCTCCCAGTATCAGAGCGCAGGCCAGGTACAACAGCCCGCTCATATGGATGGCGAATGGCAGCAGGGTCACGGCAAACATGACCAATGTATAAAGAAGGATGTGAACCTTGGTGTAATGCTCGCCATGAGTTACGGGCAGCATCGGGATATCCGCCTTCGCGTACTCCTCCTTGCGGTGAATCGCCAGCGCCCAGAAGTGCGGGGGCGTCCAGGCGAATATGATCAGCACCAGCAGCAAGGGTTCCGCACTGATATGCCCCGTCACCGCAACCCAGCCGAGCAGCGGCGGCGCAGCACCCGCCAAGCCGCCAATAACAATGTTCTGCGGCGTGGCTCTTTTCAGAAAACCGGTATAGAGCACCGCATAGCCCAGCAGTGAAGCCAGCGTCAGCCAAGCAGCCAGCTCATTGGTGAACGCCAGCAATACAGCCATGCCTGCTACAGCCAGCAGCATGGCAAAGCCCAATGCAACGGTTGGCGGTATACGTCCGGCAGTAACCGGACGCTTATGGGTGCGGGCCATGATTGAGTCGATACGGCGGTCAACGACATGGTTGACCGCCGCCGCAGCACCAGCACACAGGCCAATTCCCAGATTGCCAAAGACCAGTACCTGCCACGCCACACCGGCGCGGGTGGCGAGGAACATGCCCACCAGCGAGGTGATTAGCATGAGCACCACCACACGCGGCTTGGTCAGCTCCAGATAATCGCGCCAGCTTGCATGGCTTTCTTGTACACGCGCCAGAGTAGCCATCGGGATTCTCCTCTACAGGTGTGCCTGTTTGCCGACTACATGAACAAAGTCGGTCGCACTATCACGCGATGAAGCCGCAGCGGTCAGGCCGCGCAGCCGGTAGTTGATCAGCAGCAGTGTCAGCATCAATGCGGCACCACCGAGGTTATGGGCTACCGCGACCAGCAACGGCAGGTGCAACAGGACATTACTGATGCCCAGTCCGACCTGTATCGCCAGCGCCAGCAGTAGCAGAGCCGCCAACCGGGGAAGGCCGTAATGCTTAAGCCGCCAGGCCAGAACCAGCAACACCAGAGTGACAAGCAAAGCCCCCATACGATGGGTCATATGGATGGCTGTGCGGGCGTCGCTGTCCAGTTGCCCCCCAAGGTAATTAGGGCCGATGTGCTGAGTCAGGTGAAAACCGTTGGCGAAGTCCATATTCGGCCACCACTCGCCATGACAATAGGGCAGATCAACACAAGCTACTGCAGCGTAGTTGGCGCTGACCCAACCGCCTAACGCGATCTGCCCTATCACCAGTAACAACCCTGCTGCCGCCAAAGCCCGTAATGAGCTGGGTACAGCAGATAAAACTGGGAAACGCCCGGACAAACGCATGGTAAGCAGGAACAACAAACCCAATGTGGCGAAGCCTCCGAGCAGATGTGCGGTGACGACCTGCGGCCAGAGCTTCAGAGTCACTGTCCACATACCAAAAGCGGCTTGTAGGATCACCAACCCTAGAATCAGCAGTGGCAGTTTCACTGGCTGCGCAGGTTGATGGCGGGCTCGCAATGCCTGCCCAGCCAACCCGAGGATCACCAACCCCAATGCCCCGGCGAAGTAGCGGTGGATCATTTCGTACCAGCCCTTCGCCACTTCAACCGGTGCATCAGGGAAGCGTGCTTCAGCGAGCGTTTGTTTGTGCTCACTCATCGGTACGCCGAGAAATCCATAACAACCCGGCCAATCCGGACAACCCAACCCTGCGTGACTCAAACGCGTATAGGCACCGAGCAGCACCACGATCACGGCTAATAGCGTGGCAAAGAGGGCTAAGCGAAATCCGGGGTTGCTCATGGTCGCTCCTTGGCTGATCAACCAGCTCTTATCAACCGATCTGGGAGATTTTCAGCAAATGGCGTAGATCATCGAGAATCGATTTGCCTTTGCTTTGCGCGCCGTAACGCAAAACCAGATTGCCCATCGGATCGACAATCCACAGCTGCGGCTCCTGCACATCTGGGGCAGTCGTCCGGTACGCATCTTTATGCAATGAGTAGAGCCCAAGCTGCGGATACTCCCGCTGTAGCTGCGCTTCATAATCTGTCGGCAGTGCCTGCGACATTGCCAGGCCATGGGTGGCGCGACTGGCATCGCGGTTCAATCCGATATTGATCTGGCGGGCCAGATAGACCAGCTCTCGACAATCTTTCTCACAGGCCCCTGGCGCCGTTACCAGCAGCTGCCAACGCCCAGGCTCAACGCCCTCAATCCCTAACGCGCTCAGTGTCTGACCATTACCAATCAATACGCCGTGATAGTTGCGGGTTTCCGGGATCCAGAAACGCCCGTAGTACATGGCACTGGCTACCAACATTGGCGCAATCACGATGGCCACGATCAACAACAATTGCAGACGCCCTCGCCAACGCTGCGGCGACTGCTCTTCAGGCATGGTGATGGCTGGGTTCATTGCGATTCTCCCGGGCATTGAACAGTCCTAAATAGATGAACAGGCCGACTAGAGCCGCAGCCATGGCAAACCACTGCACGGCATAACCTGTATGTTTGTCTGGATTCATCGCCACCACAGGCCAGTCTGCCCGCAGAGCGGCAGGGCCAGGTTGCAGGCGCACCTCATAATTCAGCCCGCCACGGCCTAGCTGTTGCCAGAGCTTTTGCACCTCCACAGCGGTGATCAGGCGCGGCCACTCTCCCCCGGCCTCAGTCCCCTTTAGCTGCCAGTCCGACTCCAGCGGCACATACACCCAACCTTGCAGCTGCATCAGATCATCCGGGGTAGTGAATTGCGGGCTTGCTCGCCGATCCGGCCAAGGTAACCAGCCGCGATTAAGCAATACCCACAGGCCACTGAGCTGGTCGTAGAAAGGCTGCAACAGCTCAACACCGGCCTTGCCGTCACGGGTTCGGTTGTCCAGCAACAAGCTGTGGCGTGCATCAAAGAAACCTTGCAGGTGCACGCGCCGATAAGAAGGATCGGGCTCACGCTCCAACTCACTGATGGACACCGGGGCCGCCTGCTGGCGAGCCTCATTTATGGCCAACAGCTGGCGCTTTTCCTCAGCACGGGACAATTGCCAGAAGCCCAGCGCCAGCAGACATGGCAACAGCACCAGCAAGACAACAGTTGGCAGCACACCTGGACTAAAGGTGCGCCGACGTACGCTGTCTATACTGCTGGTTGTATTCATATCCCTTCCCCCGGAGTGCCCCATGCTCAAGGTCACTATCGTTCTACTCCTGCTGGCCACTCTAGTGAGTCTGTTCAGTGGCCTGGTCTTTCTGGTCAGGGACGAAGGTCGCAGCTCACGCCTAGTCAACACCCTGACTGTGCGCGTGAGCCTGACCGCATTGACCGTGGCGCTGATCGCCTGGGGTTTCTTCAGCGGTCAATTGGTCAGCCACGTCACCTGGTAATCACAACACGTATACAAAGACGAACAAGGCAATCCACACCACGTCGACAAAGTGCCAATACCACGCTGCTGCTTCGAAGCCGAAGTGCTGCTCCGGGGTGAAATGCCCGCGGATGATGCGAATCAACATGACAGTCAGGATCAGCGCCCCCAGCGTAACGTGCGCGCCGTGAAAGCCCGTGAGCATAAAGAAGGTGGCGCCGTAGATGCCCGAACCTAGGGTCAACCCCAATTCGTTGTAAGCATGGATGTACTCCTCGACCTGCAATACCAAAAATGCGGCACCCAGCAGAACGGTCAATGCCAGCCAAATGGTCAGGGGCTTGCGATGACCTTTACGCAGCGCATGGTGGGCGAAAGTCAGAGTCAAGCTGGAGGTGACCAGCAAAATGGTATTCACCAGCGGCAACCCCCAGGCGCCGATCACGCCGCTGGGCGCCGGATACAGTTTGGGGTCCGGCGTATTCAGCAGCGGCCAGGTGTACTCAAAGCTCGGCCACAGCATGTTGGCCACACCCTTGGCACCTTCCCCCCCCAACCAGGGACCGGCAAACGTCCGTATATAGAAGAGGGCCCCGAAGAAGGCCGCGAAAAACATCACCTCGGAGAAAATGAACCAGCTCATCCCCCAACGGAATGAGCGGTCCATCTGTGGGCTATACAGGCCAGCGCGACTCTCATTAATGACGTTACCGAACCAGCCAAACAGCATATAGGCGATAAATAGCGCACCGATGAAGAAGATCAACGGACCGTTGGATTCCTCTCGGCCTGCGCTCATGTCGTTAAACCAAGTGGCGACGCCAAACACCGTGATCAAAAGGCCCAAGCTGGCAATGATCGGCCACTTACTCTGGGCAGGGACGTAATAGTTTGCGTGGGTTTCAGGACTCGACATGGTTGTTCTCCTTATGGAGCCGCCCGGTTAAGGGGTCGTTTGTGCCACCGGCGGTTTACGCTCGGTGATATCGAACAAGGTGTAAGCCAGCGTCAGGTGACGCACGTCCTTGGGCAGGTCCTTATCCACAATGAAACGCACCGGCATTTCGATACGTTCACCGGCTTGCAGAACCTGCTGGGTAAAACAAAAACATTCGGTCTTGTGAAAAAAAGCAGCCGCAGTTGAAGGCGCAACACTGGGTATGGCCTGAGCACTCATCGGTTTGTCACTGGGGTTTCGGGCGATGAAGATCATTTCCGTGCTCTGCCCCGGATGTACCAGCACTTCATCTGCAACCGGATGAAACTCCCACATCATGTCCGCCGAATTGGTGGCAAGAAACTGCACCCGCACCTGACGCGACTCATCCACTACCGACTGTGAGGCTTGATAAGCGCCCGCTGTTTTGCCGTTGATACCAAAGGCCTGGCACATCACGTCGTAAATCGGCACCAGAGCAAAGCCAAAGCCAAACATCCCTAGCACCACCACAAGCAGGCGTATGACCAGACGACGATTAGACGTGGCTTCGCTCATGGCGATGCTCCCCTACTTCACATCTGGCGGCGTGCTGAAAGTGTGATACGGCGCAGGTGATGGCACCGTCCACTCCAAGCCATCTGCCCCATCCCAGGGTTTAGCAGGTGCTGGTTTACCGCCTCGGATGCATTTAATGACGATAAACAGGAACAGCAGCTGCGTTGCGCCGAACATGAATGCGCCGATGGAGGACACCATGTTGAAGTTGGCGAACATCAGGTTGTAATCCGGAATCCGCCGCGGCATACCGGCCAGGCCAACAAAGTGCATCGGGAAGAAGGCCAGGTTCATGCCGATAAAGCTCATCCAGAAATGCAGCTTAGCCAGCGTCTCGTCGTACATATGCCCCGTCCACTTCGGCAGCCAGTAATAGGCCGAGGCAAAGATGCCGAAGATAGCCCCCGGCACCAGCACATAGTGGAAGTGCGCCACCACAAAATAGGTGTCGTGGTACTGGAAGTCTGCCGGGGCAATCGCCAGCATCAGCCCGGAGAAACCACCGATGGTAAACAGCATGACGAAGGCCACCGAGAACAGCATCGGCGCCTCAAAGGTCATCGAGCCACGCCACATGGTGCTGGCCCAGTTGAACACCTTCACGCCGGTCGGCACGGCAATCATCATCGTGGCGTACATAAAGAACAGTTCGCCGGTCAGCGGAATGCCAACGGTGAACATGTGGTGCGCCCAGACAATAAAGGAGAGGAAGGCGATCGCACCGGTGGCATATACCATTGAGGTGTAACCAAACAGCGGTTTGCGAGAGAACGCCGGGATGATCGCACTAACCGCACCGAATGCGGGCAGGATCATGATGTACACTTCAGGATGCCCGAAGAACCAGAACACATGCTGGAACAACACCGGGTCACCACCACCGGCGGCACTGAAGAAGCTGGTGCCGAAGTGAATATCCATCAGCATCATGGTCACGCAGCCTGCCAGCACCGGCATCACGGCAATCAGCAGGAAGGCGGTGATCAGCCAGGTCCAGACGAACAGCGGCATCTTCATCATCGTCATGCCGGGTGCACGCAGGTTGAGGATGGTGGCGATGACGTTGATCGCGCCCATGATCGAGCTGATCCCCATCAGGTGAATCGCGAAGATAAAGAAGGTCACCGACTCCGGCGCATAAGTTGTGGATAACGGCGCATAGAAGGTCCAGCCAAAGTTCGGCCCGCCGCCCTCCATAAACAAGGTGCTGACCAACATGCCGAACGCGGCAGGCAGCAGCCAGAAGCTGAAGTTGTTCATACGCGGCAGAGCCATGTCCGGCGCGCCGATCATCAGCGGGATCATCCAGTTGGCCAGGCCGACAAACGCCGGCATCACCGCACCGAAGACCATAATCAGGCCGTGCATGGTGGTCATTTGGTTGAAGAACTCAGGCTGCACGATTTGCAGGCCGGGCTGAAACAGCTCGGCACGAATCACCATGGCCATGCTGCCGCCCAAGAGGAACATAGCGAAGCTGAACCACAGGTACATGGTGCCGATGTCTTTATGGTTAGTGGTCAGCACCCAGCGCATCAAACCTTTGGCCGGGCCATGATGGTGGTCATGTCCTGCATGACCATGCTCTTTATGAGAGTCGATCACTGCACTCATGTCCTTACTCCTGAGCCTGTTTGAACGCGAGGATTTCTTTCGGCGTGACCATGTCACCCACCGCATTGCCCCAGGCATTGCGTTCGTAGGTGATGATCGCGGCCAGGTCCACTTCAGAAAGCTGCTTACCAAACGCAGCCATCGCCGTGCCCTGTTTGCCGTTAAAGACGATTTCGATGTGCTCTGCAGCCGGGCCTTTTGCAATCGTCGAACCTTTGAGTGCAGGGAACATCGGCGGCAGACCTTCACCGTTAGCCTGGTGACAGGCTGCGCAGGTGGTGTTGTAGGCCTTCTCGCCACGGGCCATCAACTCTTCCAGCGTCCACTCCTTGCTGGTGAGTTCCTTCTCCGCAGCGGCTTTCTCTTTACGCTCCGCGAGCCAAGTGGCGTAGTCCTCTTTAGACTTCACCTCCACCACGACCGGCATAAATCCGTGATCCTTGCCGCACAATTCAGTGCACTGACCACGGTAGATTCCGGGCTCTTCCACACGGGTCCAAGACTCATTAATGAACCCTGGAATGGCATCTTTTTTCACCGCCAGCGCCGGAACCCACCATGAATGAATTACGTCCGCAGCGGTAATAAGGAAGCGAACCTTGGCGCCTGCTGGCACAACCAATGGCTCATCGACTTCTAATAAGTAGTGCTCGCCCTTCTCGACCTTGTTAGTGATCTGATCTTTGGGCGTCGTCAGGTTGCTGAAGAACTCAACATCCTCACCTAGGTATTTGTAATGCCATTTCCACTGGTAACCAGTGATCTGGATATCCAAATCAGACTCGCTGGTGTCGTAGATGTCTATCAGCGTCTTGGTAGCGGGTATCGCCATCAGCACCAAGATAAGCAGCGGGATCACGGTCCAGAGAATTTCGACCGTTGTGCTCTCGTGAAAGTGGGCCGGCTCTTGCCCTACAGAGCGGCGATGGACAAGCATCGACCAGAACATCGCACCAAATACGATGACGCCGATGACGACGCATATCCAGAAGATGGTCATGTGCAGATCGAAGACGGAGCGGCTTACCTCAGTGGCACCCGGCGTCATATTGACGCCCCAGCCGGCGTGCGCCGGGCTGAATACCAATAACAACAGGAAGCCCATCCAAACACGTGGATGTCGCATCATTTGCGGGTTCCCCTACATTGTTCTTGTTATCCCGCGAACCAACCATCTGCCAGCTCATCGCTTCCGCACAGGCAACGTAATGTGCGATGAACACCAGCGCCGACGCTGATTCGGAGTATTCAGGTACTGCCTTTCGATAAGGAGTATAGACAGGGTCTTTCGCCTCGCCACTTAAGGTAAAAATCTGTGACGCATGTTCAGCTATTGTCTGAACACCGCTAAATGCGGGACTTGTGTAAACATTGACCTAACACCATATGCCTTCAGAGAATAAGTGTTAAAAACTTATGTGAATCCATTCTTAGGCAAGATACTGCGGTCACGGGCCGGGTGTCGTTCTTGTCAGGTGAGCTGTTGTGAACATTGCTGCGCTACTAGAGCTGATAAGGGCAGCTCAAGAACACGAAGCCCGGACCGAACGACTGGCCCGTTACATCCACGCCCATCTCGACCGTGTGCATCCCGCTATCGATCTTCCGGCGGACAACCCTGAGGAGGCACTACTGAATCTTCTCAGCAACTACGTAAACCAAGTGCCGCACCTGCTTCAAGCAGCGCACGAAGTTGCAGAAGGTGCCGGTATCAGTTTCTGGGTGAAGCCGGTGTTAAAAATTGGTGAGCAGTTCTTCCTGCAGCCGCCGAGCTTGATCAACGGGCGAGAAGGTTTAGAAATGCTGGTCAGCGCAGCGTATCTGGCACTGCGCATGGTGGAGGAAGTGAACGACCGGTACATCTTCCACTTAGGCAAGCCACTGATCCCTATGGATCTGACTGTGGCGAACCTAGTGGTCCATCACTTAATTGGAGAACCTTTCTCTAACCAACTTGATGGGGCCGTTGAACTCGCCGTGAACGCCCTACTCCCGGAGGAGATGTTCAACCAGGAGTCCGTACAAACCTATCGGGAGCGGCTGCACGCGCCCAATGTGCTGACCGCATGGTTGTCCTGGCCATGTTTCTCCAGAGAGTGGGGCGTTGGGCTGAATTTAGGGAGGCAGGGCACAAATCCCCCACCACCCAGTATCAAGCCAGTGGGTAACGTGCCCGAGGCGTCGCCATCGGTAGCGGACCTTCACCGATCTCGCGAAACTCGCCTTTCTCGGCATCGTAAGCCTTGATCGCGCTGCTCTCGATGTCATAAACCCAGCCATGGATAAACAGATCACCACGAGCCAGACGCGAAGCCACAGATGGATGTGTGCGCAAGTGATCCAGCTGAGCCACCACGTTTTCCTCAGTGAGGACGCTCAGGGTGTCGTGGTCGCTACAACTACAGTTGTCGGCAACAACGGTTTTGGCCACTTCGGCATGACGCAGCCAAGCTTTAACCGTGGGCATACGCTCGAGCTCGTCAGGCTTGAGAACTGCCTTCATCGCCCCGCAATCTGAATGGCCGCAAATAATGATGTGCTGAACGCCCAGCGCCATCACCGCGAACTCGATAGCCGTGGACACGCCACCGTTCATTTGCCCATAAGGCGGCACTACGTTGCCGACGTTGCGGGTCACGAACAAATCGCCCGGATTACTCTGGGTAATCAACTCAGGGACAATGCGCGAATCTGCACAGGTAATGAACATCGCCCGTGGCGATTGTTGATGTGCCAGTTTCTTGAACAGCTCTTCCTGCTGCGGAAAAACATCCTGGCGAAAGCGCTGAAAGCCCTCAACGATACGCTGCAATGACTCTTCCGCACTAGGGACTGAATCACTTTCTGGCTGCTGTTGCTTATCCATTGATAACCTCGCACTGATACTCGTTTGCGCAGACGAATCTGCGACCCCTAAAGGGACTGCACAGCCTGAAACCGAGTCACAGTTTAGAGGCAAGTCAGGTGAGTTTTTTCACAGTAAGGACAGTTGGCTGCCAGGCGGGCAAAAACGCGAGCAATCCAGATCAAACGCTTCACTGCGCATGAGCCCTAATCGCTTGGCCGCCAAGGCGAAGCGCTTTGACAGCAACTCGGCAAATGCACCCTCACCGGTAAATCGCTTACCGAAGCGGCTGTCGTACAACTCACCATCACGGCTCTGGCGAATCAGGCTCATAACATGTTGAGCTCTCTGCGGGAAATGCGTCTCCAGCCAAGCCTCAAACAACGGTGCGACCTCCATAGGCAAGCGCAAGAGTATGTAGTTGGCACAGGTGGCTCCGGCGTCATGGGCTGCACTGAGCAAATGCTCCAGCTCACGGTCATTTATCATCGGAATCATCGGCGCACACAGCACACCGACCGGAATACCCTGCTCCTGCAAAACCCGAATGGCCCGCAAACGGGCGGACGGCGCCGCAGCCCTAGGCTCCAGGATGCGCTTGAGATCATCATCCAGGGTGGTCAGGCTGATCATCACAGACACCAGATTCTGCTGAGCCAGCTCGCTGAGCAGATCCAGATCACGCAGAATCAGCGAGCCTTTGGTCACGATGGTCACCGGGTGCCGGTAATCCAGCAACACCTTGAGCACCTCCCGGGTGATCTCGTACTGGCGCTCGATAGGTTGGTAGGGGTCTGTGTTTGCCCCGAGATTGATAGGTGCACAAACATAACCGGGCCGTGACAGCTCCTGCGCCAGCAGCTCGGCGGCATTGGTCTTAGCGATCAGACGGGTTTCAAAATCAAGCCCCGGTGACATATCCCAGTACGCATGGCTGGGTCGGGCGTAGCAATACACACAACCATGCTCACAGCCTCGATAGGGATTCAACGAGCGGTCGAAGGGCAAATCCGGGGACTTATTGCGCGTGATGATGCTCTTGGCCGTTTCACTGCGGACCTCTGTAACACAGTTGCCCGAGGGCAGCTCTTGCAGCCAGCCATCATCCAGCGCCACGACCTGCTGCGGTGCAAAACGGTTGTGGGGATTGCTGGCTGTACCGCGCCCTTTGAGTGGAGTGTGGAGTGACATAAGCTGACCCTGCCGAATGACTGTACATTTATACAGCTATTCGGCAGTATTACCAACCCCACCGATCAGTTACCCAGTAATGTCAGCAAAAACGGCAAGCTCACAGCCGCCAGCAGCGTCTGTAATGTGATGATGCCCGCCATAAGTTGACTGTCTCCCCCCAACTGGCGGGTCAGCACATAAGCAGTCGGGGCCGTAGGTAGAGCAAAGAACAGCACCAACAAGGTGCATTCCATGGCGGGCAGCTGCAATGCATACGCCACAGCCCAAGCCAACGCTGGCATCAGCAGCAACCGCAGGGCGCTGTTAAAGCCCAAGGCACGCATCTCACTGCCCAACTGATCAGGCTTAAGCGCCGCTCCCACACACAACAACCCCAGCGGCAAGCTGGCTGCGACAAGGAGCCCGAGCAATCGGTCTGTACCACCCGGCAGGGGCAAGCCACACAGGTTATAGAAGGTGCCCAACACACAAGCGAGGATCAGCGGATTCTTCACAATCGGTAAGGCCAGGCGGCGGATGCTGATACCCCGCTCCGCGCTCAAAGCCCATACCGACAGCACATTCACCGTTGGCACCATCAGCGCCAGCATCAATGCTGCGACTGCAAGCCCTTGCTGACCAAACAGACTGCCCACTGCGGCCAGGCCAAGGTAGGTGTTAAAACGCAGAAGCCCCTGGGTGAAGGCGCCAAAACGGCCCGCAGGCCACCCACGCAGGCGCCGCCAGATCAGCAACCCCAACCACGCCACACCCAGCCCCAGTAACACCGCCAAAGCAAGGCGGGGCAGAGCCGGGTTGTTCAGCGGCGCAGTGGCTAAACTGCTGAATAAAAGCGCCGGGAACAGAACGAAATAGTTGATTCGCTCTGCCCCAGGCCAGAAAGCTTCGCCGGGAAAATCAAAACGGCGCAGACAATAACCCCCGACAATAAGGGCAAACAGCGGCCACAGCGCCAGCAACAAATCAATCACAGACAACTCCATATAACGACAAAGCAGGATCAGCCCGCTTGCTGATACGCATGTACAAGAGGAACCACACAATGACGGACACGTATCAGGGTGGCTGCCAGTGCGGCGCCATACGCTACCAGTTCTCGGGAGCGCTGCGGGACATTGCCCATTGTCATTGTTCAGTTTGTCGTCGCAGCAGTGGCGGGTTGGTGACCACCTGGCTGACCATCAAGCGCTCGGCGTTTTGCTGGCTGACTGGGGAGCCGAAGCTATTTGTCTCATCAGCCACCTGCGGCCGCTATTTTTGTGCCGACTGCGGCGCCCACCTGGCACTGTTCACAACACGCAGCCCGACGACGCTCGACATCACTATTGCCACGCTTGATCAAGCGGAACTTGCAGTTGCAGATCGGCATATATGGGTTCAAAGCCGTCTACCCTGGATTCATCTCGACCCACATCTGCCCGAGGAGCAACAAGAGCAGATCGACTGATGTAACGTCTCAAATAATTGTGCATATGACATGACCTCTCCACATTAAAGTCGCCCTTTCAATAATAAAAAGTCACCTTAAAAAGCACTTAATCAATAATAAAAACACTATGGAGCCCCCTGACGCACTAACTTTGCGTGTTAAATTTTCAAGAACCACCGCCACTTTCAATAATTTTAAGAATCCCCCTACACAGGTTTATATCCGCCTGTGGATATAAAAGTCCCTACCTAGCTGATACCGACGTGTCAGCTATTCATCATGGGGATAATAATATTGAAAAACTCAACACAGTGGCTGGTCAGCCTGATGGCCGCATGCACACAAACAGCTCTGGGTTCCGGCTTTATTGAAGACAGCAAAATCGATTTAAACCTGCGCAATTTCTATTTCAATAACGACAACCGCGAAAGCCAGCGTCAGATCGGGCACAAGGCGTATGCTGGTCAACATGAGGAATGGGGACAAGCCTTTATTCTTTCCGCCAACTCAGGATTTACCCAAGGCACAGTGGGGTTTGGCCTGGATGCCTTAGGCATGTTCGGCATGCGCCTAGACGGTGGAGGTAGCGCGGATAAGTCAGGGATTAACCGCACCCCCGGCCAACTGTTTCCACTGGACAGCGACGGCTCAGTGGTGGAGAACTTCAGTCGTCTAGGGCTCACGGCCAAAGCCAAAGTCGCGCAAACTGAAGTTCGCTACGGCACACTGCAGCCTCGCATGCCGATTCTGGTCAGCAACGATGGACGGCTACTGCCCCAGACCTTTGAAGGCACCCAGTTAACCTCGCGAGACATCGACAACCTGACCCTGACAGCCGGACTAATTGAGCAGGTGATGGGCCGCAGCTCCTCCGACCATACAGGTCTTGCCGTCAGCGGCGGCAGCCAGGAAAGCAACCACCTCTGGTTCAGCGGTGCGGACTGGGCCATTAAGCCCGGCCTGCAAGCTCAATACTATTTCGCCAATCTGGATGACTATTACCGTCAGCACTTCGTCGGCCTAACCCAGCAATGGTCGATCAGCGATGAACAAAACCTCAAGCTGGACCTGCGCTACTTCCGCACCACCGCCGACGGCGCCAACGCTTCAGCCAGCGGACGGGCCACAGGCTTTCGGGTCAACGGTTACACGGAGGATGGCCAAGGCGAAATCGATAACCACACCTGGAGTGTAGCCATGACTCATAGCTACGGTGCCCACACCCTGTTGATGGGCTATCAACAGGTGTCGGACAAGAGCGCTTTTGTTCAGGCTAACCAGGGATCACTGGACAACGATAAAGGTGCCGGCGGCGCCAGTGTGTATCTGCTTACGGACAGACAGCTGCACAATTTTACCCGAGCGGGCGAACGCACCACATTCGCCGAATACAGCCATGATTTTGCCGACCTTGGACTACCCGGTCTTAAAGCCAGCGTGGCCTATTTGCGGGGCACCCATATTCAGCAGATTAGCGGAGGTGGGCAGCAGGAATGGGAGCGGGATTTTCGTCTGGATTACACCCTGCAGAGCGGCTTGTTCAAAGGAGTGAACCTGTCATGGCGCAACGCCTCACTGCGCAGCCAGACGGTGGCCAACACTGACCAGAACCGTTTTATCACCAGTTACAGCATCCCTTTGCTCTGATTACCCCTTGTAACGCCGCTGCTAACTCGCAGCGGCTTATTAACGGTTGCTAGAGCGCACTAAAGACGCCCCTAACCTGAAGGGGTTAATAAAATTATTAAACCCAGCCACATACCATTAATTAATGGCTCCATACATTTATTAAATAGCCAGTAACTATTCACACCAACAATAAGTAACATCTCCGATACAAATAAAACTTTAAATATTAAAACCACACCAACCAACTACTCACTGCAGACCGCATTGAGTGGACTCATCCTTTTTACTCAAACGACTGACCATTCAACCAACACATCAAGTCGACTTACTCATTGTGCATGTAGCCCGACTTTATTGATTCTAGAAAGATCAATTCGATTTCGTATCTATCAATATCAGGAATATTAATATGAAAGGCAAAATCGTACTTGAAGAACACGTCAGTACCGAACTGAACAACAGCCTGTGGGATTCCTCAGGAGAAGCTGCACGCAACGGCAAACTCTACATGGCGGACGCCGAACGTCGATTGCTGGACACGGAACAGCGCATCGCAGATATGGATCGCAACGGTATTGAAACAGCCATTCTGTCTCTGACCTCTCCGGGTGCGCAGTCGATTCTGGATACTCAGCAAGCGATCGATTTTGCCCGTAAGACCAACGACCACATCGCCGAGCACTTTGTCGGCAAACACCCAACCCGCCTTAAAGCCTTCGCCACGGTCGCCCTGCAGTCCCCCCGCGCCGCAGCAGACGAACTGGAGCGGGCAGTTAAAGAGCACGGCATGCTCGGAGCACTGATCAACGGCTACACCAACATTGGTGATAACGACACCGCGCAATATCTGGATGAGCAACCGGTATGGGAGTTTTGGGACCGTGTAGCCGCCCTCGACGTGCCGGTGTATTTGCACCCACGGGAACCACTACCATCCCAGCGCCGTATCTATGAGGGTTACTCCTCACTGATCGGCTCGGCTTGGGGCTTCGCCCATGAGACCGCAACCCATGCTATCCGTCTGATGCTCAGCGGCCTGTTTGACCGCTACCCGAACCTGACCATCATCTTGGGTCACCTTGCTGAAGGCCTGCCGTTGATGCTACCGCGCCTGGAGCATCGCCTGCATATGCAACGTGATGGCGCCGGGTTGGGTAATGCGAAAAGGCCCGTCAGCCATTACTTCAGCAACAATTTTTACCTGACCACAGCCGGGCACTTCCATACCAAGGGTTTGCTGGACTCAATCAGCGAGATCGGTGTGGATCGAGTGATGTTCTCTGCCGACTACCCGTACAAGAGCATGGACACCGCCACGCAGTGGTTTGACAGTGCACTGATCAGCGACAACGACCGCATCAAGATCGGTCGCAGCAACGCCGCACGCCTGTTTAAGCTGTAAACCTTACGCTACCGGACAGCGCCACTGTGGTCTGTCCGGCCCCTTCTGATCCAAGCCCGCCGATGCATCACGGCCCTTGTGCAACATGAAAGGGTCACACCTTATGCATTTAATCCTACTGGCAGAGTGATCATTCTCGGGCCAGCAGAGTCAAAGCTTCCAGGCAATAAAACGGAAACGCCAGCAAGCTGTTTAGTTCAAGTTAGACTCAATGTCTCAAACGAGTCAGGCACTGAGCTAACCTTGCTAAACAAAGGCATTCCCTTAATACGTTGCCTGTGTCACATTTTGCCGTTGTCATGGCAATAAGCCTTGATTCCAAAAGGCTTTTTGCTAGCCCTGACAAGGCGAAACAGTTTCGAGATGATGGGCAGAATGACAACGCCATACGGCATAACTGCTCCTCTAATGATGGTCTTGGCTAAGGATATCGACACATGCCAGGTGCATTGCTGCGCACAGGTAACCTTCAGGAATTCAAGGCGTTGGGCGTAGATGGCCAGCCGGTCTACAACGCCGCGCTGCAACTTCGCGAAGCTATTCGCCTGAAAATGGGCCGCGAGGCAGCCAGTTGCCTGGCAATCCCACAACCCAACGAAACCGGCGACCGTATCGACTGGTACGCCCCGGAAGAAGGCGACGTGGTGCCATGGTCTGCCGCCACGGCCGAAGAGCGCAGCGAAGCCTACAAGCAGCTTGAAGCCATGCACGCGCAACTGGGTAATACCAGCGTCAGCATGAAGGCCGATGAGCAGAACCGTGAGAAGCAGATTTTCGGGCGCCTGCTGGAAAAGACGGTCCACTTTCCTGATAGCAACCATGTGTACCTGGTCAACGGCAAACCGGTGATTACCTTTTGGGGCTTCACCGACCACCCTGGCACGTACGATCACGACCCACTGCTGTGCCTGCGCCCGGCAGCACCAGCGGCTAAACCCGCTGAATTCACCTTGCCCCCACAAGCCCCCGCAGTAGCACCCGAAGCAGCGCCGGTTGTGGCGGCTAAACGCCCGTGGTGGCGCTGGCTTTTGTGGCTTTTGCCCCTGCTATTGCTGCTCCTGCTGCTGTTGTTCCTGCTGCGCGCCTGCGCACCGAACGTGCCGCTGCCACTGGGCTTGGATCAGATCGACCTACCGGGCCTACCCGTCACCCGTGATGTCAACGTGCACGACGTAAATGTGCACGGTGCCGACGGCACACTGATCGGTAATGGCGGTATTAATGGCCAGGCTGTTGACGGACAACTGCCCGATGGCCAGCTCCCTGAGGGTCAACTGCCAGAAGGTGACGCACCTGAAGGTCAGCAACCTGAAGACCAAGCGCCAGCAGACGAAGCTGCTCCACCAGAAGCCCCGGCAGAAGAACCGAAGGCAGATGAAACAGGCAAAGACGAACAAACACCTCCAGGCGATGAGGGGACCGAACAGCAGCCGCCTGTAGACCCGGAAATGGGCCAGCCCAACCCGCGTCAACAGCCGCCCGGCAAGGATGTACCGCAAGACCTGAGCATTCCGCCGCAAGCGCTGCAAACAGGCTCCACCGAATTCCTCAACGGCAGCTGGAAAGCCGGCGCTGGGATCCAGGACGCCAAGACCGGCAAGCCGATGCAGCTTGAATACGATTTCAAAGACGGCAAAGGCGAGGTCAAGATGCGCCGTGGCGACGGCGTGGTCTGCTCTGGATCAGTTAACGCCGCCATGCAGGGTGGCAAGCTGGCGATCAACAATCAGGGCCAGGCCACCTGCAACGATGGCAGCACCTACAAGCTACCGGAAGTCACCTGTAGCCCGGACAGCCGCAGTGCAGCGGATTGCTCGGGCAGCTATGAAAATCAGCAGTTCCCCATGTCCATGCGACAGGGTGAAAAGCAGTAGCACTGCCACAGCGTTAAGCGAGTGCAGGCCGTAGGCCTTCAACGCATATAAATGGACGTCCCGGCGGGTTGCCTGAGCAGCCCGCCAGCCAACGAACAAGGGCGGAAGAACAGCACTATGTTTCCAGAGAAAACGGATTACGAAGAGAAGATCACGCTGATCATGGGCAGCGGCGTCCAGTTTATGGACTTTGCCGTTACCCTCGATCTGCGCCGTGAATTGCCTGGGGAGTTTGTCCGCCAGCGCCAGGATGGCCCTCTGGCACGCCTGATGTACGACGATCGCAGCGAGCAGTTCTATCATCCGGCAGCGCCCGGCCAGGCAGTGAGCCCGGCCTACAGTGTGGCGGTGGATCAATCTGTACGCCTACTTAAAGACTTGTGGCTGCCGCTGCCGTTCTTCCGCTTCAGCCCGCCGCGCCGCTTCGATGATGGCCCCTCCAACTGGGCCCGCGTGCGCGTGGTTGAACTGCAACCGGGGCAAGACCCGGACGGCCACACCCACCGCGTAACGCTGGCCTTCGACACCAAAGTATTCCAAAGCCGCAGCGACACCGCCTACCTGGCGCCGACCAACGATGACGTGCGCGCCGGTGCCGCCTTCGCCCTGGCCCATCAGGCCAACGAAATGGGTTGGTTCCTTGATCTGAACTGGGTCAACGACTGGCTGCGCGAAGTGTTCACCGAGCAAGCGCAATTACCACCACTGCGCCTGCAATTGGATGACATCGAGAACGAGTGCCTTGAGCTGTATCACCAAGCTCACTACCTGAACCTGCTGCACGTGCTGGGCACGGCCCTGACTGTGCCGGAAATCAAAGTCGTCTCCAACCGCGACAGCGACCTGCACAAAGCCATCCCCGTGGACATGGTGCTGGACGTCGGCAACTCACGCACCTGCGGCATCCTGATCGAAGATCACCCGCAAGAAAACGACGGCCTGAGCAAACGCTACGAGCTGGAGCTGCGCGACCTGACCCAGCCCGAGCACGTCTACCCGGAACCGTTCGAGAGCCGCATCGAATTCGCCCAAGCGGTGTTCGGTAAAGATCACTTCTCCGTGCAGAGTGGCCGCCGCGAAGCCTTCCAGTGGCCGACTATCGCCCGTGTCGGCCGCGAAGCTGGTCGTCTGGCCAGCCGCCGCCGTGGCACCGAAGGCTCCACCGGTCTGTCCAGCCCCAAACGCTACCTATGGGATGAGGACAACTACGAGCCGGGTTGGCGCTTCAACTGCGCCTACGTCAAAGCGGACAGCGAACCCCACGCCACCGCCGCGCCGGTCGCCAGCCTGATCAACGAAAAAGGCCAGGCGCTGTACAGCCTGCCGTTTGATGAGCGCATGCCGGTGTTCCACCCGCACTATTCACGCAGCTCGCTGATGACCTTCATGCTCTGCGAAGTGCTGGCCCAAGCGCTGATGCAGATCAACAGCCCGTCCCAGCGCCTGCGCATGAGCCATTCGCGGGTACCGCGTCACCTGCGCTCGATCATCCTCACCGTGCCGCCATCCATGCCCAAGCCTGAGCGGGAGATTTTCGCCAAGTGCATGGAGCAGGCCATCGGTCTGGTGTGGAAAGGCCTCGGCTGGCACCCGGAAGACGAGTCGATCAACATCAAAGACCCGAAAAGCCGCGAAACCGCCTGGCCCTACCTGCCGGAAGTGCACGTGCAATGGGACGAAGCCACCTGCGGCCAGGTCGTGTACCTGTTCAACGAAACCCAGAACAACTTTGCCGGCCGCCCGGAAGAGTTCTTCGCCGCCATGGCGCGCCCGGATCAACCGCATAAAGACCGCCTGACCATCGCCTCTATCGACATCGGCGGCGGCACCACCGATCTGGTGGTCACCGAATACCGCCTGGACGATGGCGTCGGCAGTAACGTCTACATCACACCATCGCAGCGCTTCCGCGACGGCTTCAAGGTGGCCGGTGACGACATCCTGCTGGATGTAATCCGCCTGTTTGTGTTGCCATCACTGAGCAATGCCCTGACGCAAGCCGGTGTGGATAACCCGGATGCGATGCTGTCCAAGCTGATCGGCAACGAACCGCTGACCGTGCAGGATGCCGTCCTGCGCCAGCAACTGACCCTGCAAGTGTTCAGCCCGATTGGCCTGCGCCTGCTCAAGGCTTATGAGCAGTACGATCCGCTGGATGCCGGAACACTGGTCAGTGGCACCTTCGGTGAGCTGCTGGGTGACGAGCAACCGACCGATGCGGTGCTGGAATACGTCGGCGGGGCCGTGCGCCGCCAGCTGGGCAATGGCAGCAAGCCGTTCAGCCTGCTGGATGTGGAGTTGAACGTATACCTGCGCCGCATCCACGAGGCCTTCATCACCGAGCGGATGAACATCAGCAAGACCATCAAAGCCCTGTGCGAAGTGGTCTACAGCTACCCGTGCGACGTGCTCCTGCTGACCGGTCGCCCGTCACGCCTGCCGGGCGTGCAGGCGCTGTTCCGCAAACTACTGCCGCTGCCTCCGGGACGCATCCTGCCGCTGAACCAATACCGAACCGGCGGCTGGTATCCGTTCAACAAGCTCGACCGCATCGAAGACCCGAAAACCACCGCCGCAGTTGGCGCCATGCTCTGCCTGCTCAGCCGCAGCCTGCGCCTGCCTAACTTCTTCTTCCGCTCGGCGGCGTTCAAGCCGTATTCGACCCTGAAGCACTTGGGCCTGCTGGACAACAACAACGTGATCAAGGACGGCAACGTCTACTTCCGCGACATCGACCTGGATGACCCGAACTACGAGCTGCCTGATCAAACCTTTGAAATGCGCGGCACCATGCGCCTGGGCTTCCGCCAGCTGAGCGATGAGCGCTGGTCGGCGGCGCCGCTGTACATCCTCAGCATCGAAAACCAGAAACTGCGCGAGCAAGTGGCCTCGCAAGGTCTGGTGCTGAAAGTACGGCTGGGCATCAAACCGTCGCGCAACCCGGCAGAAGGCAGCGAGAGCTTTGAGTTCCTCGGCGCCGAGTCGGACAACGGCTCCGTCAGCCGTTCGCACATTCGTCTTCGACTCAACACCCTGTCCGATGCGGGCCTGGGTGAGTCGCACTATTGGCTCGACAGCGGGAGCGTGTTTCGTAAATGAGTAACTCGCCTGAGCAACTGACCCAACACTGGTCTGCCATCCACTCCGGTTCCGGCGAAGCGATTCGCTGGATCAACGACGTGCGCCGCACTGCGCCGCGTCTGGATAACGAAGCAGACGACCTGATCCTCAGCCTGCGCCGGGTGCGCAACACCGCGCAGCGCCTGGGTGGCGTCTCTAACCTGCCGATGACCGTGGGCTTCTTCGGCCTGTCCCAGGCGGGCAAGTCCTACCTGATTTCGACACTGGCGGCAGGTGCCAACGGCAAGCTGGAAACCGACTTCGCCGGGCAACGTCTGGACTTCCTCACCCACGTTAACCCGCCGGGTGGCGGCAAGGAAGCAACCGGTCTGGTGACCCGCTTCAGCCGTACCGCCAAGGCGGGCCCTGCGGATTATCCGCTAGAGCTGAAGCTGTTCGGTGAAGTGGAAGTGGCCAAGGTGCTGGCCAACTCCTTCTTCAACGACTTCAACACCGAAAAGGTGCTCTACCGCCTCGACGAAAACGCCATCCGCCAACAGCTCAAAGAGCTGGGCAAACGCCGCCAGCACAACCCGGTGCCGGGCGTGACCGAAGATGACGTGGTGGCTCTGTGGGATTACCTGCAAGACAACTTCCCGGCCTCCATTTTTGGCCTCAGCGGCTACTACTGGCCGGCGGCTGTGGAGCTTGCGCCGTGGCTGAGCCTTGAAGACCGCACCACGCTGTTCTCGATCTTCTGGGGCGAGATCAAGGAACTCAGCGAGGCCTACCTGAGCTTCGCCAAAACCCTGAATAAGCTGGGCAACGCCGACCGCGTATTCGCGCCGCTGGACGCTCTGGTGCGCCAGACCGATAAAGGTCTGTCGCAGGCCGACAGCATCATGAACGTGGACATGCTTGAGCGCCTCGGCCGCAGCAGCGACCTGCCGATCAGCGTGCGTCCATCGAAACAGGGTGAGTTGCAGGCCCCGGTGGAACTGACCCTGGCGCAGCTGGCGGCACTGACGGCGGAAATGGTCTTCCCGCTGGTTGAGCCCACCAGCGACCCGCTGTTTGAGCAGGTCGATCTGCTCGACTTCCCCGGCTATCGCGGCCGTCTGTCCGTGGAGTCGCTGGACGACGTGCGCCGTGCGGTGAAAAGCGATGAAGCCAGCCCGGTGGCGCAGCTGATCCTGCGCGGCAAGGTCGCTTATCTGTTCGAGCGCTACACCGACAGCCAAGAAATGAACGTGCTGATCGTCTGCACGCCGTCCAACAAACAGTCGGACGTCACGGCTGTCGGCCCGGTCCTGACCCGCTGGATCGAGAAAACCCAAGGGGCCAAACCGGAAGAGCGCGCCCTGCGCAAGCCGGGCCTGCTGTGGGCCATCACCATGTTCGACATGCGTATCAGCAGCGATCTGGACAAAGGTGAAGACCTGCTGCGTCTGGGCTGGGGCAGCGGCGGCATGATGAAAATGACCATGCTTGAACGCTTCGGCCAGTACACCTGGTTGCAGGAGTGGACAGCCGGGCAGCCGTTCAATAACACCTTCCTGGTGCGTAAGCCGCGCATGAAGGTGACCTTCCTCGACGTGCAAGACGGCAACGAAACTGGCCTCAATCCGTCGGCAACCGATTCACTGGCGCTGATGCGCAGCACCTTCAGCGAGGACGAAACCGTCCAGCGCCACATTCGCAATCCAGAACAAGCCTGGGATGCCATGCTGGCCCTGAACGACGGCGGCATGAGTGCCATCAGCCAGTACCTGCGCGGCGTAGCCCTGCGCGAAGTGAAACTGGGACGGATTAAAGAGCAACTGGACGAAATCCTGCACCTGCTGGATAGCCGTCTCGGTCACTGGTTCCAATCCGAAGGCGCAGGCGAGCTGGAGAAGAAGCGCAAAATCGCCCAGCAAATCTTCGAAAGCATCTGGCCGCGCCGTGTGCTGTTGGGCGAACTGCTGCAAAAAATGCAGGTGCCGGATGACTTGCTGCGCGGCCTCTACCTGAATGTCGGTGAAGATGAAGCGCCGCCGGTGAGCAATATCAGCTCCAGCGCGCCCGCCGATTTCGGAGGCGCCTTAAACCTGGGTGACGACTTCGCCAGCGACGACGGCTTCAGCCTGTTCGGCGACGCACCGGCCAAACCGGCTGCCGACACACCGCGCACCACCGGCAGCGATGCGCGCTTCGCTCAGGCCGTACTGCGCGAGTGGATCAGCCACCTGCGTCATCTGCCGGAAGACGGTCGCCTGCTGACCTTCCTCGGCTTTAACAAGCCTGCAGTAGAAGCACTGGTGGATGAACTGGTGACTGCCGCCAACCGCCTCAACCTGCAAGATCGCCTGCTCAAAGCCATCGTCAGCACCGAACAAATCGGCACAAAGCGCGAGCAACTGGCCGGTCGCCAGGTGCTCACCGCCAAGACCGTGCTGGGCGACTTTATTGGCTGGCTGGGCTTTATCGACATGCCGTTGGAACTGCGTCCCAACAGCCGTATTGAAGCGGGCAAGAAGCTATTTGAGGCGCCACCTGCCATTGAACACGGCAAGCTGCCGGTGCTCGCGCCGCAGCCGCTGGAGCACAGCCGCAACTATGTCGGCGACTGGCTGGTGGCCCTGAGCAAAGTGGCGGAAGACAACGCAGGCCACAGCGCTGGCCGCGAAATCACCCCGGAACAGAACGAAGCGCTGGGCAAGGTGCTCGACACCCTGCACGCGAAGTGAGCGGAATAACCCATGCTGAGAATTGAACTCAAGGCCGCCCAAAGCGGCCAACCCGGCTACGGCGAACTGACCCTGCACGGCTGGGCACAGGAAAACGAAGGCCTGGAGCTGACCATTCAGCGTAACCAAGACGGCCACTATCTGGCAGCTGGTGGCAGCTGGGACAGCAACCCGGTGTGGCACGCACTGGACGGCATGAGCCTGAACGAAGAGGTCCTCAGTGGCGAAGTTGGCCCATGGCTGATCGACCCGCTGATGGCCAACCCGCAAAACGCCTACATGCTGCAACTGCGCAACCCGGACGGCAGCGATAAAGGCGTGGTGCGCATTGTCGGCACCATTCTCTCCTCGCAAGCGGCGGGCAGCTCCCAAAGTGGCGAAAAGCGCGCCGAGCGCCCGGCACCAGCGGTTACACCACCGCCACCCGAGCCAGAGCCAGAGCCGACGCCACTGCCTGAACCAGAACCGGAGCCTGTGCTGACCCTTGATCCGGAACCGGAGCCTGAGCCAATCGCTGCCGAACCGCGCCCACAGCCGACGCCTGTGCCGGAGAAAAAAGGCAGCAAGCTGGGGCTGATCATTGCCATCCTGCTTGTGCTCGCCGCACTGGCTGCCGCTGCCTGGTGGTTCTTCCTGCGTACTCCGGGTACGACGGCTCCGGCCGCCACCAGCGAAGCCAGCACCAGCGCAGCCGACACTGCACCGTGCAGTGTTGGCGCTCTGGGGCAGGACAAAGACGATCTGGTGTTTATCCAGAGCTGCCTGAAGTCCAACCCGTCCAGCGAGCAGGTACTGGCCGCCATCAATGCCGCCAAAGAAGCCAAACGCTGTGGCGTGGTGCAGCGCATTTATGCGCACAAAGCCCAGGCTGGAGATGCTGCCGTAGCCTTTGCCTATGCCCGCGAATACGACCCGGAACACTTCAAGAGCGGTGGCTGTGTCGAAGCTGCTGATGCCGAAACAGCGGCCTACTGGTACGAGATCGCCGTGAACAACGATCCGTCCAATCAGGAAGCCAAACAACGTATGGAGGCGCTGAGCAAATGAGTGCACGTCCCTTCGCTTTGACAGTAATGACCAGCCTGCTGCTGGGCAGCCTGGCCGCCCCGGCGCTGGCGGATGAAAAACCGCTGCTGCAAGAAGGCAAAAAGACCCTCTACCAGCGCGTGCTGACCACCCCGACCTGCCAACTGACTGACAGCGCAGGCGGCAGCGGCGGCAAGGCACAGCCGGCCTTCACCCGTTTTTACGTGTACCAGCGGGAAACTGCTGGCAACGCCGAATGGCTGAAAGTCGGCCCGGACAGCTACGGCAAGACCGTCGGCTGGATCAAGGGCGACTGCGCGGTGGACTGGAAGATGCAGATGACCCTGGCCCTGACCAACCCGGCAGGCCGTGAGCCACTGCTGTTCTTCAAGGACAAGGCCAAGCTGGAAGAATTGTTCGGCAAGGAAGACCCGGCACCACTGCTGGCACCGATCCAGAAGAACATGAAAGACAAAGGCCGTGACCCGGCCGTAGTCGCCCGTGAACCGGATTACGCGGTGGACCTGTCGAAAAACTTCTATCTGCTGCCAGTGCTGGACGCCGAAGAAACCTTCACCGAGAAGGGTTTTCAGGTACGCCTGCTGAATGTCGCCTCGGTCAGCGCCAAGTCCGACGACAAAGCGAAAACTGACAAGGCCGCAGAAGCCAACACCCTCAAAGGCTTCAGCGCCGCGGTGGTGTTCGTGATCGACTCGACCATATCCATGGGCCCGTACATCGACCGTACCCGTGAAGCGGTGCAGCGCATCTACGCTCAGGTCGAAAAAGAGAAACTGCTCAATCAGGTCAAATTCGGTCTGGTGGCCTTCCGCTCCAACACCAAAGCCGTGCCGAAGCTGGAATACACCAGCAAAATGTTCGTTGACCCGAGCACCGTGAAAGACGGTAAGGACTTCCTCGCCAAAGTGTCCGAGCTTAAGGAAGCCACGGTTTCCAGCAGCAGCTTTGATGAAGACCCGTACGCCGGGATCATGCAGGCGCTGGATGAGGTGAAGTGGAACGAGTTTGGTGCCCGCTACATTGTGCTTGTCACCGACGCCGGTGCCATTGATGGCGACAACAAACTCTCCAGCACCGGTCTGAATGCCGAGCAAGTTCGCTTGGAAGCGCAGTATCGCGGCGTGGCCATCTACAGCCTGCACCTGAAAACCCCGAGCGGAGCGAAGAACCACGCCTCGGCGGAGGCGCAGTACACCAACCTGTCCACCAACGCCTTCCTCAACAAGCCGCTGTACTACCCGGTGGATGCGGGCAACGTCGACAGCTTCGGCAAGATGGTCGACAGCCTAGGCGACGCCATCACCGCTCAGGTGAAAGCCGCTTACCGTGGCGATCTGGCTGCGGGCAGTGCGCTGGGTGCCGACGCCGAATACGCGAAGAAAGGCGCCAGCGAAACCGACAAAGCCATTGCCGAAGACGCCGCCCTGCTGGGCCATGCCATGCGCCTGGCGTATCTGGGCGAGAAGACTGGGGCCAGCGCACCACCGGTGTTCAAGGCGTGGATCAGCGACCGTGACTTTGTGCAGCAGAACGTGCCGACCACCGATGTGCGCGTGCTGATGACTAAGAGCCAGCTCAGTGACCTGAGTGACGTGGTGAAGCAGATTGCCGACGCCGCCAACGAAGGCCTGATCTCGCCGACCGATATGTTCGAGCGCCTGCGCTCAGTGGCTGCGACCATGGGCAAAGACCCGAACCAGCTCAAGGACAAGAACATCAAGGTCGCTGACATGGGCCTGATGGCCGAGTACCTCGATGGCCTGCCGTACCTCAGTGAGGTGCTGAGCTTGGATGAAGAAACCTGGAAGGGCATGGAAGGCCTGGAGCAGGAGAAATTCATCCGTCGCCTCAACACCAAGCTCAAGTACTACCAGCGCTACAACGCCGATGCTGACCGCTGGGTGTCCCTGGCGCAGGGCAGCGACCCGCGCGACCACGTTTATCCGGTCCCGCTGGAGGCATTGCCGTAAGCCATGTTGCAGATCGAGAACATGGGCATCCGCCGCGGTGCCGACTACCGCATCAGCCTGCCGCGCCTGAGTCTCGGGCGCGGCGAAGTGGCGGCCATCACCGGCGCCAGCGGCTGCGGTAAAAGCACCCTGCTGGAGATGATCGGCCTGATCCTGCGTCCGGAAGAGCTGGGCCGTTTCCAGTTGGGCGACAGCAACGCCCTGGACGTCGCTGCATTGGTGCAGGCCGATGAACAGGCGCGGTTGGCTGACATCCGTGCTCAGCGCCTCGGCTTTGTGTTGCAGACCGGTGGTTTGCTGCCGTTTTTAAGCGTGCGGCAAAACATCGAACTGCCACGGCGCATGCTCGGTCTGCCGAACAAAAGCGAACTGGTAGAAGAGGCCATTGGCCGCCTGCGCCTGCAAGCGTTGCTGGACAAGCGCCCGGCGCAACTGTCCATCGGTGAACGCCAGCGCGCGTCGTTCGTCCGCGCCATCGCCCATGAGCCGGATTTGCTGCTGGCGGATGAGCCAACGGCGGCGCTCGATCCGCATCAGGCGCGCAACCTATTCGAGCTTATTATCGAGATCGTCCAACGCTTCCAGATTGCGGCGCTGCTGGTGACCCACGACTGGGATCTGGTCCACGACTGCGGCATCCGCAATATCGTCGGCACCCTGCAAAACGGCAAAGGCACGGTGTTCCATGACAAAGGCTGATAAACGTCCCGGCCTCGCCCTGCTGGTCGAACTGGCCGCCCGCGACCTGTGGCACGACCGCAAGGTCTCGCTGTGCATCGTCGCCTCGCTGGTGGCGGTGATCGCGCCGCTGTTGCTGCTGTTCGGCCTTAAATACGGCGTGGTCTCACAACTGAACAACGAACTACTGAGCGACCCGCGCAATCTGGAAGTACGCATGCTCGGCAATTACAACCTCGACAGCCAGTGGTTCGAGCAACTGCGCGCCCAACCCGGCGTCGGTTTTGTCGTGCCGCTGACCCGCTCACTGAACACCACCGCCGACCTGATACGTGACAACCAACACTTTGTCGCCAACGCCGAGGTGATCCCAAGCGCCAGCGGCGACCCGCTGATCGGCGCGCTGCCTGCTCCCGCAGCGCAGGATCAAGTGCTGCTCAGCGCCAGCGCGGCGGACAAGCTCGGCGTCAAAGTGGGCGATCAGCTGCGCCTGCTGGTTTTGCGCAAGCTGGACGGCAACAACGAGCGCGGCAACTACAGCGTCACCGTCGGCGGCGTGCTGGAACACAGCCTGTTCACCCGACCGGCGGTGCTGGTTCATCTGGACTTGCTGGTGGCCATGGAAAACTTCCGCGACGGCTACGCCGAGCCACAGTTCGGCTTCGACAGCGGCAAGCCTGCGCCGGTACGCGAGCGCTTCGCCCGTGCGCGCATCTATGCGCAAGGGCTGGACGATGTAGCCCCAATCGCCAAATGGCTGGATGGCGAGCGCATAGAAAGCAGCACCCGCGCGGCTGAGATTGAATCGGTCAAAGCCATCAGCCATGTGCTCGGCCTGATCTTCGCCGTCATCGCCTGGACCGCCGTGGTCGGCTGCGTGGCCTCGCTGGTGGGCGCGTTTCTCGCCAACATCGACCGCAAGCGCAAAGACCTCGCCCTGCTGCGCCTGCTCGGCTTTCAGCGTTCCGCCGCGGGGCTGTACATCATGATTCAAGCCGCGCTGCTCACCTGCCTGGCATTCGCCCTGGGGTTCGGCGCCTACCTGATCGGCAGCAGCGTGTTTAACCATGCTCTGGGCAGCAACCTGGCGGGCGACGGTTTTGTCTGCAAACTGGAAACTATTCATATTCTGCTGGCCTTCGCCAGCGCATTGCTGCTCGCCATTGTGGTGGCAGCTGTAGGAGGCTTTCGTGCAATTCATATTCAACCGGCTGAAAGCCTGCGTGACCTCTGACGCAGGCTCCACCCTGCGCGCCTGCACCTTGCTGGGCAGCGCACTGCTGGCCCTGAGCAGCATGAGCGCACAGGCGGCATGGGATGAGAAGTATTACAACCCGAAACCGGCCGAGGGTGACGTCATCCTGCCGATGCCCTGCGATGGTTTTATGACCCTGCGCAAAGTACAGGTACCGGTTGCTAAACCGCTGGACGACTATGGCGTCACCCTCGGTCAGGACAGCGACGAGTGGGGCTACATCGAGCAAGCCCGACCGAGCTACATCGCCGGTAGCTTTACGGTGAAAAAACCTGAACCGGGCCGCTATTACCTGTTGGCCAAGTACGAGTTGAGCGAGTTGCAGTATCAGGCCGTCATGAACGACAGCTGCCCGTCACCCTCAGCCAAAATGCGCTTGCCGCAAGTGGGCATCAGCTGGTTCGACGCCACCGCATTTGCCGACAAGTACAGCCTGTGGCTGCGCAAGAACGCCGCTGACAAACTGCCGAAAGAAGACGGCGCAGCGGGCTTCCTGCGCCTGCCCACCGAGGCTGAGTGGGAGTTCGCAGCCCGTGGCGGTATGGCGGTTTCCCAGGCTGAGTTCCGTGACATTCGCTTCCCCACGCCGGATGGCGGCCTCGGCGCTTACGCCTGGTTTGCCGGTTCCCAGTCGGCCAACGGCAAGCTACAGCTGACCGGCCTGCTTAAGCCCAACCCGCTGGGGCTTTACGACATTCTGGGTAACGTCGATGAGATGCTCTTCGAGCCGTTCCGTCTGAACAAGCTGGACCGCCAGCACGGTCAAGCCGGTGGCTATATCGTCCGTGGCGGCAACTACCTGACCCCACAGGCTGAACTGCGTACCGCGCTGCGCCAGGAGCAGCCGTATTACGCCAGCGCGGGCGAGCAAAACAAGCTGAAAACCACTGGCGTGCGTCTGGCCATGGTGGCGCCGGTGCTGACCTCACGCGACCGCATCAAAGAAGTCGAACAGGACTGGAAGAAGCTCGGCACACCGGCCGCCAGCAAAGTCACCGACAGCAAGCCCGGCAGCGCCGACCCGGTCGCCGAAATCAGCAACATCGCCAGCGGCGTACAGGATGACGAGCTGAAGAAGCAGCTGGAAAAACTGCGCAACGACCTGCGTGCTAACACTCAGGCCCGGGACGAGCAGCGCGATCAGGCGATTCGCTCGGAGCTGCAACTGGGCGCCTTCCTCTGCACTAAACTGAAGGACGACGGTCTGTTCCTCGATACCCTCGAAGGCAACTTTGAACGCAGCTGTGGTGCCAACAGCGAAGAACCAGCGGCCCGCTGTGAGGCTCGTAAAGAACAACTGGAAGGGCACCGCAAAGTGCTGGACTTCATGCTCAACTACTACGCCGATACCGTGGTCAGCGCGGGCCTCAACTACACCGCTGCGACCATCGAACCGCAGGTAGATGTCGTCGCCCAGCAAATGGCTGCGCGCAGCAAAAGCAACCTGCGTGACTATCTGGACAATCACTGGAAAAATCTCTCTGCCTACATGAAGAACGGCAAAGTAGCCCGCAGCCAGTGGCTGGACTCATGCAAATCTCTCTGATTAAGGACCGTGCAATGAACGCTGTAACGTTGCTGAAATCATCCAAAAAGCTGGCCACACTCGGCTTGTTGCTGGCCTTGGCCGGCTGTCAGACCACCGGCAGCAGCACCACGGCACCGGCAGACCCACGGCTGGCCAACAGCAGCTCTGCGCAGTTCTTCAGTAAGTCGGGCTTCCAGGCCTGTGCCGGTGGTGCCTTGGTCGGCATTCTGGCCTGCCAGCTGGGCAACCCCAGCGACAAAAACGCCTGCATGATCGCTGCTGGCCTGGCCGGTTGCGGCGTAGGCATGGGCGCTAACTACTATCTGGACAACCAGCGCAGCAAGTACGCCAATGCAGAAGACCGCTTGGACGCCACCATTGCCGACGTGCGCAAAGATAACCAGGAGCTGCAAGCGCTCAGCGATACTGCACGCAGCGTGATCGCCGACGATAAACGCAAAATTGAGCAGATCAAGAAAGACATCGCCAGCAACAAGGTGCAACGCACCCAGGCTCAGCAGCAAATTGCGGCCATTGATGCCAACACAAACTACCTGAAGAAAACCCTGGCCGACGTGCGCTCCAAGCAGCAAGAGTGGATGAAGGTCGCTGAAGCCGAGCGCAACAGTGGCGCGCGCACCGATACGCTGGATGCTGAAATCAACAAGATGCAGAAGCAGGTTGCTCAGCTGGAGTCGGAAATCGACCAGCTCTATCAGCAACGCTCCTCCATCCAACTGGGCTAAGGAATACTGTCATGCTGATTCGCTCCCTTGTTCTGCTCAGTGCAGCCACCGCGCTGGCCGGTTGCGCCGTCACCGCTGAACAGTGCGACCCGCGCAACGCTGATGCAGGCTTTGCCACCAAGTTCGGCTGCAACACCCAGGGTGTCTACGCCCAACGCGTCGACGACAAGGAAAAAATCCTTCTCGACGAGCAGAAGACCAACCAGCTGTTCCGTGAGGTGTACGCCTCCATCGAGCAGGAAAAGACCGCTGTCAAAGGCGATCTGCAAAGCCAGCAGCAACAATACGCCGCGCTGAACAAGTCCCTCAATGCCCTGCTGGCTGAGTTGAAAAACAAGGCCAAAGGGAACCAGCGTATCGAAAGCGAGATCGCAGCTATTGAGAAAGACATGGCCAACATGAACCTGCAGGACAGCCCCGCAGTGCTGGAGAAACAGCACAAGTTGCAACAGCTGCGCAGCAAAGTGTCCAGCCTGGAAAGCGACCTCGGTCTGCGTTAAGCCTCACCCCGCCAGCCTGAGCTGGCGGGCGCCCCACACCTGCTACGGATAAGCCCATACCATGCAACGCATCTCTCGCCTGTCCACCGAAACCCGCAGCGCTGAAGAGGCGCTGAATGGCCATAGCGAGCTGACGCAGATTCTGCGCCGCCACTTGCCCCCAAGCACAGCGGCGCTGTTTGCCAAACCCAAGCAGGCTGACGGCAATATCGTTGAGTGGTACTCCGATCTGGGCGGCCAGTCGGTGCCGTTCGATCAGTTGAGCGAGGCGGAACAACAGCAAGTCCGTCACCTGCTCGACGAACGCCTGAATTCCATCGAAGCGCTGGCCAAACAACTGGACGCACAAGACGGCGACGGGGCCCGTCAGGCAGCATTACTGCGCCAGGCTGCCAGCTACCCGGACACCTCCACCGTTTACTCACTCAACGGCCAGCCACTGGTGACTTTCTGGGGCGGCGGCCAACCGCCAATCCCGCCGGTATCGGCAACTGCCGCAGCCGCCGCGGCGGCCGGTACTGCGCCACTGATTGAAACCGGCGAGCAACCGACGCGTAAACGCCGCTGGTGGCCATGGCTGCTGCTGGCTTTACTGCTGCTGGCCTTGCTCGCGGCCCTGTTGTGGTGGCTGTTCTGCCGCGACAAGCCCGAGCCTGAAGTGCCCGCAACACCGCCTGTTGCCGAAGAACCGGTCAAACCGGAAGAACCTAAAGCCGAACCGGAACCTGAGCCCGAACCCGTGGTTGAAGAACCCAAGGTGGAAGAGCCCGTTGTTGAACCCGAACCCGTGGTCGAGCCGCCAAAACCTGAGCCGAAGCCCGAACCCAAGCTGGAACCGAAGCCTGAGCCCAAACCAGAGCCCAAGCCCGACCCGGCAGAAATTCTGAAGAAGCGCATCGACGGCATGGCCAGCAACTGCAAAGGCCTGCAGGACCTGCAGAAGAATGAGCCGCTGCTCAAAAGCAACCCGGCGTTGCGCAAACAGGTTGAAGACAACCTGATGAAAAACTGCAAAGCGCAGATGATCGAGCAGGCGAAAAACCTCTGCCCGGATGAACGCCCGAAAGAACTGGCGCCGGAAATGGTCATCGTCTTCGATGCCTCAGGCTCCATGGACATCAGCATGCTCGCCACACAGAAGGAGATTGAACAAGCGTCGATGATGCAAGGCGTGGCCAACATTGCCACCCAGTTGCTGCTGGGCACCAACGCACCCAACACCATGCAACGCATCTTCCGCGAACCCAAGCGCATCACCACCGCGCGTGAAGCCACCACTGCGGTGGTGCAACGCCTGCCCAGTGACGTGAATGCTGGCTTGGTGTTGGTAGAAGACTGCCCCGGCGCCCGCAGCGCTGGCTTCTTCAGCCCTAGTCAGCGCGGCAGCCTGCTCTCACGCATCAACAGCATCCGCCCAGTCCAAGGTACACCGCTGGCTGACGGCATCGCCAAAGCAGGACAGATGCTCGATGGCGTCAACCGTGAATCAGTGATGCTGGTGGTGTCGGACGGTGGCGAAAGCTGCCATCAAGACCCTTGTGCCGTGGCGCAGTCGCTGGCGCGCAGCAAGCCTCACCTGAAGATCAACGTGGTGGATATTCTCGGCACCGGCGCCGGTAACTGCTTGGCAGCAGCCACTGGCGGCCAAGTTTTCACCGCCCGCAACGCCGCCGATTTGCAGATGATGACCACACAGGCCGCGAAAGACGTGCTGCCACCGGCGCACTGTAAGCCTTGATGGGTAAAGCCTAGAGCCTCCCTGCGAGGCTTTAGTTACTCGCTTACTCGGGTAGCTGTAACCCGCCAGCAGCCTTGTGCAGCCCACGCAGGTGATCGCCGAGCTGCTTGAGGTTGGCTTCCACCGCGTTAATTTCATCCCGCTGCTGCTCAGCCAACAAGCTTCGCACGTCATGATCCAGCTCGTCACTCAGGCGCCGCAGGCGCTGCTGCCGCTCGCTGCTCTGCTCCTGCAAACGCTGCCATTCGGATGCCTGCGGTAAGCCATAGCCTGACTCCAGCAGCTCAGCCGGGCGGCTAAGAAAGCCGCTCTGATCGAGAATCTGCCGCAGCTTGTCATCCGCCAGTTCAAAACCACTGCCACTGCGTTCACGGGCGTTCAGATAGCGCTGCTTGAGGTCTTCCTGAGCCAGCAACAGCTGTCGGCGCAAAGCCGCTTGCTCCAGCAGTAGCAGTGCTGCGCCGCTACGCAAGTCAGCCTGAGCAAACCAGCGCTGGCGCTCTTTTGCGGGCAGATTGAGCCAATCCTCGACCTTCTCCTGCGGCACGGCCATGCGCTCGCGCAAGATGCTGAACATGGCCTGATAGCGATCGCGGAACGAGTCGAAGCGATAGCCCAGACGCAGCGCCTTACGCGGATCATCCAGCACACTCATATCCGCCAGTCCGCGTCCGGCCAGCACTTCCAGCAGGCCGTTGGGCAGGATACTGTCCAGCGTCTGCAATTCGGGGCGCTCGACTCCACCACGCAGCAATTTGAGGTTCTCGACTGCGCAATTGTTGGAGAGGAACCAGTAATCGCCGTCGTAACTCCAGTGCAGTTCCATGGCCCGCTCGACCATCTGTTCGGTTTCGCTGCGGCTCAGCTTTAACGGAACCGACGCCAGACCACGCAGTTCAATCTTGGTGTACTCCTCAATCACCTGATCCAGCGGTAGCACGAACAGGCGGGAAGGGTAGGCGCCAGTCAGACCGTCCCAGCTGGACAGCTGCACATCCCCTACAAACGCCCGGTAAGACAGCACCAGATGGTGTTCCAGATCCAGGCGGCAATCTGGCCCGCGCGGCCTTCCTGGCGCGCACACCACTAGCCGCAACATGCTGTGCCCCCAGCGGCTGGCCCACTGGTCGTTGCCCTCGGCCAGCAGGTAATCCACCTCATAAACCCGTTCTGGGTCGAGCTTGCCCAGCGGCTCACGGGCGAAATCCCGCCCGGCATTCATATAGGCTAGACCGTCGGCGCAACCACTCTGGGCCGGTGGCGTCCAAGCAAAATGTTTACTCAGGTAACGCTGCATGCTCGGGCGGCGGCAGGCGTAGGAGGGATCTAGGAGGAAATACTCCATATTCACCGCCAGGTATTCCCGGGGGTTAGTCAGCTCGTACAGATCGGGGCTGCGCGCATCCTGATCATTGTTCTGCTCCCGCTCACCTCGTCGCCCCACGTACTGCTGCCAACCCGCCAGATCGAGAAAACGCGGGTCGTCACTGAGGGTAAAACGCCGGGCCTCCTGTCCACGGCAATCATCTGCCAGACCGACCGGCCCTGTGGTCGCCAACTGCCGTTTGCAGCGCATCAGCAGCGCACGCTCTTGAACCGGCCACAGGCGGGAACGGTCGTACAGGTGAGTCAGTTCGTGCAACACGGTGGCCAGCACTTCCCGGCGCAAGGTGCCGTGGGTGCGTCCGTTATCCGCATCCGCCTGTCGCGGATCAAGCAGCTGCGGCAGCAAGCGGGCGTTAAGCAACAACGAATGCAGCGAGTTCAGACGGCCGTAGGCATCGGCAGGCAATTCATCCGACCAAATGACGCTGACTTTACGGTCCAGGCGCTCCACAAAACTCGGAGGCAGGGCAGCTTGCGCCTGCTCAAGCAATTGCAGGCTGTAATCGCGTTGTTCAGAGGTTAGACCAGTCTCATCAAGGCTGAGCTGGAGACTGGCCTGGGCGCCAGCGCTGGCCAGCAGGGCAATCAGCGCCAGCCAGCGAAAAGGCGAGGGGATCACAATGCAAGAATGGCCTCTGCCAGTGCCTGATCATCCGCAATGCGGGCTTCCGGCAGGCGCTCACGCAGTGTCACCAGCGCAGCCTCCAACTGTGCACCACGAATCTCACCATTGCTGGCGACAAAGCTGGCTGCGTCTTCACGGGCTGCACGGATCACCTTCATGTCACGCACGGAAGTCGTGGTGTCCGACGTGAAATCCAGGCTACGGTCCAACGCCCGAATAATAATATTACTGGTTGCCACCAACGTCTGCGCCTGCACACTGGCAGCGCCCAAGCACAGAAGGGACAAGGTTAGGGCTGAAATCAAGCTGCGCATACACACTCCGCGGCTAGTCGAGGGATTGGCTTAGAAACAGGACAACGGCTGGACACGCCAGCCGTTACAACGTCACGGCATCACCCGATGACCACAGCTCAAACGGCTGGAGTCACAGGGTCAGGATAGCCTGAGCCAGCTGAGCATCGCTGGCTTGAAGTTGCGGAGCAACTTGGCGGATGTGCTGCAGAGCAGCCTCAAGGTGAGCACCACGCACCTGACCTTCACTGGCCACAAAGCTCGCCGCATCATCACGGGCAGCCAGCACAACCTTGTCATCACGCCAGGAGGAAGAAATGTCGCTGGTGACATTACCGGTACCAACCAGAGCACGGCCGATAGCGTCGGTGGTGGCGACCAAGCTGGTGGCGGAGGCTGAGGTAGCAGCTGCGAAAAGAACCGCGAAGGACATAAGACGAAGGGAAGACATGGGACAACTCCAAAAACCGAGGAGAAAAAAGGGTATACCTGAAAAATTCTAGCACTTGAAAATACAACTGACTGTCAGACCTTAATAGCCGTACATAGTTTCCGGAATACTGCTTGTAAAAATCGCATAACTGACACTTTTGCACCGGATTCTCGCCGATAAGAGCTTAATTTTTTTTGAGATATTGCTTTAAGGCAATTTTGCTGTTTGAGTGAACATCTGAGACTAGCTCGACCATCTGGAACAGGATCGTCCAGATGAGTAAAACGGATAAAAAATGATAATTCTCGTTAGCTCAAAAATTGATCAAAGCAACATCCAAGCTTCACTCGGAACCCCCGAATACAGCTACTTTTTTCTTCTCAAGGAGTTTCTTCCAGCGCTTGAGCGCCTAGGTACTGTCCGCCAGGTCCAGAGCCGAGAAGAAATTGAAGAGCTGGTGGCTCAGTATCGTACCGCTGGTGAACAAGTGGTTCTTCTAAGCTTCAGCCCTCCACACCAGACACCTATCGGACTGCCGTGCCCGACAGTGGCTGTATTCGCCTGGGAGTTCGACTCACTACCTGCCACTCAAATAGATTTAATCAATGTAGAAAGTGGATATTGGTACGCAGCCCCAGAAAATGACTGGCGGCAGGTGTTTAACCGGATTAGCGGCACAATAGCGACCAGTCGTGAAACTGCGAACCTTGTTGCTCAGGTTATTAAATCCCCGCAGAAAGTAGCAGCTATACCGGCCTCTATATGGGACCGTTATCAGAACTTGTGCCCCAATGGCGGCTGGAATCTCGCCAGTCGCACGAAACAGTTCAGTTTTAAAGGTTTGTTGATCGACAGCCGCAAACTGAAGCTGAATGCAGACGACTGTATCGCCAAACCCATCAGTGAACGCACTCGGCTGAATCGTGCCCTACTTCGTGGCTGGTGGCATGAGGTTCGCCTCCCCACCCAAGCACCATCCCCGAGTTCAAGCCTGACAGCCCCAGCCAAGCCGCCGGCAGAGGAACAGCAGCTCACGCTTAAAGGCATTGTATACACCAGCGTGTTCAACCCTGCCGACGGGCGCAAAAACTGGACTACATTGATAACCGCCTTTTGCTGGGCGTTGCGCGAGCAAGAAGATGCCACTCTGGTTCTGAAGATGTCTCACAACAACATCGACTTGTATCGCACTCAAGTACTTGCCCTATTGGCACGCTTAGCTCCATTTAAATGCCGAGTTGTCGTGGTACATGGCTTTCTTGAGGATAGCGAATACCGCAAGTTGATTGAGGTGACAGACTTCTACGTAAATTGTTCATCGGGCGAGGGTCTGTGCATCCCCCTTATGGAGTTTCTCAGCAGCGGTAAACCGGCAATTGCGCCACTGCATACAGCAATGGCGGATTACCTTGACGAGTCTTTTGCCTTCATCGTCGCAAGTAGCAAACAGCTCGGCGACTGGCCTCATGACCCTACAGGCCTGAACAACACTTGCTCTCGGCGGATCAACTGGGACTCCTTGCGCCAGGCTTACAGTGACAGCCATGTGCTATCAAGCGATGCTCAACGCTATAAAACAATGTCATGCTCAGCACATCGAGAAATGGAGCGTTTCTGCTCAGCTGAAAATGTGAGCAGTCAGCTACAGCATTTTTTGCAACATGTTTTAGATCAGGAGGAAGCAGCGTGATTCTGCTCGTTTACTCCGAGGTCAACTCCCAAACCATAGCCAGTAGCCTAGGTCAGGCCGAATACAGCTACTATTTCGTCCTCAAGAGTTTCCTTCCCACACTGAAAAGCCTTGGGCAAGTGCACGTCGTATCGGATCCTTTTCGCGAAGTCGATCTCCTGTATACCCAAGCACTTAAGCGCGGCGAAACGTGCCTGTTCCTGTCATTCACCTCACCGCAAAATACACCGCTAGGATTGCGTTGCCCGACTATTCCTGTGTTGGCATGGGAGTTTGAGGATATTCCCAACGAGCACTGGCTTGGGCAACGTCAGCAAAACTGGTGCTACGTATTAAAACGATGTGGCCAGGCAATTACCCACTCAGCACAAACAGTGAAAGCAATAAAAGATGCCTTGGGGCAGCAGTTCCCTGTTGTATCAATTCCTGCACCTGTTTGGGACAAGTATGACGAGCTCCGCAGAAAACGCACCCAACAGCGCAGGACTCACATCAGTCTAAACATCGATGGCTTGGTCTTTGACAGTCACAATGCTAACTTCGAGCAACACTTGCCATCCACCGATGTCGTCCTTGCCCATGTCGCTGCTGTGCGCCAAGGTAACAATGCCCCCATAGAAGCGGAGAGGCTCCCATCTTGGCGAAACGAGTCACAACTACGCATTACTTATCGCTATGCACTTGAGTGGCTTCGCTTGGTCGGGCGCCCACTGCTGACCGACCTGCATCAGGAAATACGCCGGCGATTGCTTAGGCAACCTGCCATCCCCCCCGCTGTACCTTTAATGCAGGCACCTGAAACTTGGCCTATAGGCAACCATAAGTTGAACCTATCCGGCGTTGTGTTTACCTCCCTGTTCAACCCCTGCGACGGACGCAAGAACTGGGTAGACATGCTCACTGCGTTCTGCACAGCAATGCGTGACGAAAGAGAGGCAACGTTGCTGTTCAAGCTGACAGCCAACGACTATGTCGAAGCCGTAAAAGCCATGTTGATCTGTATGGCCCGTTTACCGCGTTTCTCTTGTAGGGTCATTATTATCAACGGCTACCTTCAGGGTGAAGATTTCGACGCACTGATTGAAGCAAGCGACTTTGTAGTCAATGCATCTTATGGCGAAGGTCAGTGCCTGCCCTTGATGGAGTTTCTCTCATGCGGGGTTCCTGCCATTGCCCCCTATAACTCTGCAATGCGTGACTACATGGATAGCGATGTAGGCTTTATCGTAAACAGCTGGCGTGAGCTCTGGCACTGGCCGCATGACCCACGGCATGCCCTGCGTACCTGCCAGGAACAGATTGACTGGTCATCTCTGGTTAACGCCTACCAAGATGCCTACCACTGTGCCCGAAACACACCCGAACGCTATGCAGAGCTTTCACGCAATGCCATCGAGCGGATGCAGCACCATTGTTCTGAAGCAGTCGCCCGTGAACGGCTGAAGTGCGCATTAAATATTAAGGATTTGACTTGATGCTTCTGAACAAACTACGAAGTCTTCTGTTCCCACAGCAGTGCGCTAAGACTGAATGCCAAAAAGATACCCCCCCATCCAGCTATGTAGACTCAAGAGAATGCGGGTTTAAAGACGCGATCCAAAGCGGCTGGTATCTACAAACAAACGAACTGTTTAAAGGCTTTTCGATCAGCTCCGAAGATGTGGTCCTAGACGTCGGCTGTGGCCCAGGCGGCGCCACCATGTTTGCAGCCAATATTGGTGCGCATGTAATTTTCAGTGATGTTTTACCTGAAAGAATTGACGACTTGAGCAGACGTGTTGCACAGACTCCGGCCCGCCATGCTCAAGGACTGATCTCAGATAGCAACCCCTTACCATTAGAGGCCGAGACCGCCTCCCGCGTGGTTGCCATGGAGGTTCTTGAGCATGTGGCAGATCCCACTCAGGTACTGAGTGAGTTGTATCGCGTCGGCAAGCCCGGAGCCCTCTATCTTCTAGCAGTGCCTGACGCTCGCGGGGAACACATACAGAAATTCATCGCTCCTGAATCTTATTTCCAATCCCCCAATCACATCCGGATTATTGAGCGCGACGAATTCGTCAAACTAGTAGAGGACGCAGGACTGATTATTGAACAGCACACTACGTATGGATTCTTCTGGACGATCTGGATGCTGTTCTACTGGAGCTGGGCCAAATCACCTGCTGGCCAAACACAGCCTCCAGATAAAGACCTGCTGCAGCCACCTTATCCGGAGCTGCTTAATGACTGGGCTAGAACTTGGAGCAAATTGATCGAGATGCCCGAGTCTGCACCAGTAAAAGCAGCGCTGGACGAATTGCTACCGAAAAGTCAGGTCATAGTTGCTCGCAAGCCTCTTGCAACGGAACCTCAAGCCGAGGCGTCTATCCCTATATAACCAGAACAACTAGCTGCGACCGGCCGGATGGCAAGCTGCCTCAAAGCCGGAGCCCTTGAAACCATTAGCGGTTGGCCATCCAGTTTGGAACTCTCATGATAAGAAAAATTATTAAGCGCGTGTTCGGATTAAAGAGCGTTACCCCCGCGATCACAATCGCCACAGCATCAGCTGAGCAGGTTCAGGAACTCGATACCCACCATAGTGGTTGGTTCCGCGAAGAAACTGGCGAGCTATTTGAGGGATTCCCCATCAGCGCCCAGGATTCTGTCCTTGATATCGGCTGCGGTGCCGGTAGCTACGCTCATTTTACTGCCAGCCGCGGGGCAGAGATCATCGTCGCCGACATTGATGCCGAGAAAATCGCCGCCGCCGAAAAACTTCTTGCCGGCACAGCCGCACGCGCGGTTATACCGCTTGTCACGGATGCCAAGCCCATCCCACTCGAGGACGGTCGGGTCAACCGGGTTGTGGCAATGGAGGTACTGGAGCATGTCGAAGACCCCGTTCAATTCATGTCCGAGCTGGTTCGCGTAGCCAAACCTGGCAGCCTCTTCTTGCTCACAGTGCCGGATACACTCAGCGAGAACGTCCAGAAAAAACTTGCTCCGCCTGTCTATTTCGAACACCCCAACCACATTCGTATTTTCGAGCGTGACGAGTTCGAACAGCTCGTCATCAACGCCGGGCTGGTTATAGAAAAACGCACTTCGTACGGATTTTACTGGTCCATCTGGTGGTTTTTCTTCTGGGCCTGCAAGCAAGACCTTAGTCCCCCTTGGCATCCTCTGCTCAACAACTGGACTCAAACTTGGAACACTTTGTTGAACTTACCCGACGGGGAGAGGATTAAAAAAGCGCTGGATGAAACTATGCCTAAAAGTCAAGTCATCATCGCACGTAAGCCTTGATGGTAAGTGCATGAAAGAACGTATCGGCGACGTTGAGGTTCTACGCGGGATTACTGTACTTATGGTGATGATCCACCACGCCCAAGGCAACCTCTTCACCTAGAACACACCGAAGCTGGAACGGTTTTACAGCCTCTTTTGCTGGTTTTGCTGGTTTTGCTGGCGTTGATCTGTTCTTCGCTATATCTGGTTTTGTGATTGCCCGCGATCTGGTTCCCCGCTTGCAGGGACACTTTGTTGGAAACAGGAATCAACAGATGAATAAGCTTTTGATAACAGGCACAACCGGTTTTGTGGGAGGGCATCTGTTACAGCACCTAGCTACAAGTAAGACCTGGCAAGTATTACCAACCGCGCCGTTCGACCTGTGCAATCAGGCCTCACTTGAAGACATGTTGCGACCTTCTTGCCCAGATGCCGTTATTCATCTGGCCGGTAAAACATTCGTACCAGAATCCTTCCGTGACCCGGCAACCACCTTTCAGATCAACCTACTCGGCACCCTCAACTTATTACAAGCGCTGAAGGCACGGGGCTTCAACGGAACATTTCTTTATGTCAGCTCCGGAGACGTATACGGCCAAGTCGAAACCAACCAGCTGCCAATTAGTGAAAGCCTGCCCCCAAACCCTCGCAATCCATACGCTGTCAGCAAGCTTTCAGCCGAACTGCTTTGCCGGCAGTGGGGGCACAGTGAAGACTGGAGAATCCTGATAGCACGTCCCTTTAACCATATTGGCAGCGGCCAAAATCCATCATTTGTGCTTTCCAGTGTTGCTCGCCAATTAGTGCGTATACAGAAGAACTTACAGCCTGCAAAACTGGCGATTGGTGATGTGGACGTCACTCGCGACTTTCTTGACGTACGTGATGTGACTGCTGCCTACATTTTGCTACTCGAAAATGGCTGTAATGGCTCTATTTACAACGTATGCTCAGGGCAGGAACGTTTACTTCGTGACTTGATCATACAAATGAGTCAACTCGCAGGCCTTGAGGTCGAATTGCATCAGGATGAAGCACGAATGAGACGCACCGACCAGCGCCGCGTGGTTGGTAGCGCTGAAAAATTACAAGAAGAGACCGGGTGGAGACCACGCGTCTCCATAACCGAAACCCTACAGAGCATGCTCTCTGACTGGGCCAGGAGAGAATTAGAATAATGGCAAAGAATGCTTTCATTACCGGGATTACAGGCCAGGACGGCGCCTATCTCGCCAAGCTGTTACTCGAAAAGGGTTATCAGGTTTATGGGCTTGTTGCACGTCGCAGCACGGATACTCGCTGGCGCCTGCGCGAATTAGGAATAGAGGCTGATATCCAATACCTTGATGGCGATCTGGCGGATGCCTGTTCATTGCAACGGGCAATCCTGAAATCACGCCCTGATGAGGTCTATAACTTGGGCGCCCAGAGTTTTGTAGGGAGCTCATGGGATCAGCCGGTCACAACCGGCATCGTTGACGGCCTTGGGGTTACCCACCTCCTAGAAGCAATTCGGCAGCTCTCCACCGAGACCCGTTTCTACCAAGCCTCAACCAGTGAGATGTTTGGCCTCATCCAAGCTGAGCGCCAAGACGAGAACACGCCGTTCTACCCGCGCAGCCCCTATGGCGTCGCCAAGCTTTACGGTCACTGGATAACCGTGAACTACCGGGAAAGCTTCAACCTCCATGCCTCAAGCGGCATTCTCTTCAACCACGAGTCACCTCTGCGAGGCATTGAGTTTGTCACCAGAAAAGTGACTGATGCTGCTGCGCGTATCAAGCGCGGTAAACAAAAAGAGCTGCGCCTGGGCAACATCGACGCTAAGCGCGATTGGGGCTTTGCAGGCGATTACGTCGAAGCCATGTGGCTGATGCTGCAACAGGAGCAGGCAGATGACTATGTTGTTGCCACCGGCATCACAACCACTGTCCGCGACATGTGCCAGCTGGCTTTCGAGTATGTCGGCCTGAACTATCAGGATCATGTGGTGATTGATCCCCAGTTCTTCCGTCCGGCTGAGGTTGACGTTCTGCTGGGTAATCCAGCCAAGGCCCAAACTAAATTGAATTGGCAGGCTAAAACCAGTCTGCGCCAACTGATCGAGATGATGGTCGAAGCCGACCTACGCCGCGTCGGCAAGGAGTAAGCCGTGGACATCATTCCAGTGATCCTATCAGGGGGGGCGGGGACCCGGCTGTGGCCGGTTTCCCGAGAGGGGCACCCCAAGCCATTCATGCGCATGCCGGATGGCGAGTCATTACTGGCCAAAACTTACCGCCGTGCAGCTGCTGTAGCATCCAATCAATGCGAAGTCATAACGGTGACCAACCGTGAACATTACTTCGCCAGCCGAGACCACTTTAAGGCAGCCGGTATAGGCAAATTGCCAGCCCGCTACATTCTGGAACCGGAGGGCCGCAATACGGCCCCAGCCATTGCCATTGCAGCATTCAGCGTCGCTCAGCGCTACGGTGAAGATGCCTTGCTGGTCGTAATGGCGGCTGACCACCTAATTAACGATGTAGAGGCTTTCAGGCGCTCCACCCAACAGGCCGCAGAGCTAGCAAAAGCAGGATATTTGGTCACCTTCGGGATCCCACCTACCTCCCCGGAAACCGGCTTTGGATATATTGAGTCAGGCACCCCACTGGACGAGGCAGGTGCACATCGCGTCTCACAGTTTGTTGAAAAACCTGATCTTGAGACGGCTCAGGAATATTTGCGTAGCGGCCAATATTTGTGGAACTCCGGCATGTTCTGCTTTACCGCCGGAACCTTGCTACGCGAGCTAAAGCAACATGCACCAGAAATTTACGAGCTGGCTCAACAGTGCCTCGAACATAGTCCTTCAAACGACAGCAATGGGTTTATTGTTCAAGAACTGCACGCAGACAGCTTCGGCACTCTGCCAGATATATCCATCGATTACGCATTGATGGAGCGCTCCACGCAGGTAGCCGTTGTGCCAGCTCAGTTTGACTGGAGCGATATTGGTTCCTGGGGCGCCTTCTCGGAGCTGATTCCCGCAGACTCCAGTAATAACCGTGTGAACGGCCAGGCCATTCTGTTGGATACACGCAATACACTTATCTATGGCGAGGATCGGCTGGTTGCCACCGTAGGCCTAGACAACTTAATTGTTGTAGATACCAGTGATGCAGTCCTAATCGCACATGCCGATCGTGCTCAGGATGTTGGCAAAGTCGCTAAACAGCTAAAGCTGAACAAACACGATGCTTATCGTCTGCACCGTACAGTTAACCGCCCTTGGGGCACCTACACAGTTCTTGAAGAAGGCCCCCGCTTCAAAATCAAAAGGATTGTGGTGAAACCTGGGGCAACGCTGTCGTTGCAAATGCATCACCACCGCAGTGAGCACTGGATAGTGGTGCAGGGCATGGCCAAGGTCACCAATGGTAGCCCTGAGCCACAACTGATCAACACCAACGAATCCACTTACATCCCCGCAGGCCACAAGCATCGGCTTGAGAACCCGGGTGTTCTCGATTTGGTCATGATCGAAGTACAAAGCGGCGAATACTTAGGAGAAGACGATATCGTTCGCTTCGAGGATCAGTACGGCAGGATTTCTTGATGGGCGATTTGTGGTCGTACCGTGGTTTTGTTCTGAGCAGTGTCAAACGCGACTTTCAAGCCCGGTACCGTAACTCTCTGCTGGGGCCGCTCTGGCCCCTGTTACAACCGCTGGCGATGATCGTGATTTACACCTTGGTGTTCTCTCAGGTCATGCAGGCACGCCTACCCGGGTTGAATGACGGGCTGGCATATGGCGTCTACATTTGCAGCGGCATTCTCACCTGGGGACTCTTTGCAGAGGTCACTAACCGCTGCCTTAGCATGTTCCTAGATAACGCCAATCTGCTGAAAAAACTCAGTTTTCCGAGGATGTGTCTGCCGCTTATCGTCCTGCTGGGCGCTCTGCTGAACTTTGCGATCACCATGGGGCTGTTCCTGCTTGTACTGATTATCATCGGGCGCTTTCCCGGTGAAGCGGTGTTTGCACTGCCACTTCTAATCGCCCTACAACTGCTCTTTGCATTAGGCCTTGGTATGACGTTGGCCGTGCTGAACGTCTTTTTTCGAGACATCGGACAATTATTTGCCATTGCCCTACAACTCTGGTTTTGGCTAACCCCGATCGTATATCCGCTTAATATCCTTCCGGCTGGCTTGCAGCCGCTCCTCGCCTTTAACCCTGTGACAGGCCTGATGCAGTCATACCAAAACATGTTCCTTCACAATGCTTGGCCACATTGGCAAACACTGTGGCCGATCACCCTAGCCGGAATCCTGAGCTGCATCGTTGCAATCTGGATATTCCGTTCAAATGAAGCCGACATGCTGGATGAAATCTGATGGGCTTGGTGCGTGTTGTAAATGTGGGCAAAGCATACAAACAATACACATCACGCTGGGGCAGACTGGCTGAATGGTTGTTCCCGTTCAGCAAGTCACGGCACCAGCAAAGTTGGGCATTGCGTCACATCAACTTTGAAGTCAGGCCCGGCGAGGCAATTGGTTTAATTGGTGTCAATGGTGCGGGCAAAAGCACACTGCTTAAGCTCATTACCGGAACCAGCCAGCCTACAGAGGGCTCAATTGAGTTTGAAGGCCGGGTCGCCGCGTTGCTTGAGCTGGGCATGGGTTTTCACCCCGACTTTACCGGTCGCCAAAACGCCATTATGGCTGGCCAGCTACAAGGTCTAGCACTGTCCGAGATACAGTCTCTTTTACCGCAAATCGAACAGTTTGCCGAAATTGGTGCAGCCATTGACCAGCCAGTGCGCACTTATTCAAGCGGTATGCAGATGCGCCTTGCCTTCAGTGTCGCAACAGCTAAGCGCCCGGATATTTTGATTGTCGATGAGGCTCTCTCTGTTGGCGATGCCTACTTCCAGCACAAGAGCTTTGAGCGCATACGCCAGTTCCGCCGAGACGGTACTACATTATTGATAGTTTCCCATGACCGTTATGCAATCCAGTCGATATGCGACCGAGCCATACTGCTTGATAAGGGCGGTTTAGCAAAAGAAGGAAAGCCTCAGGTTGTACTGGACTACTACCATGCACTGATGGCGGATCGTGAAGGTACCTCTATACGCCAAGAGCAACTGGGTTCAGGCCATATTCAAACGATTTCTGGTTCAGCCGAAGCCATAATCGAGCAGGTCACACTGCGTGATGAAAACGGCATCGCCATTATTGATGCTGCCGTCGACCAAGCCGTCAGCATTGTTGTAGATACTAAGGTACAGCGACCCATTAATCGTTTAGGAGTGGGCATTCTGATCAAAGATCGCTTTGGTCAGGCTATGTACGGCATAAACACACACAGACTAAATCAGAGCCGAACCGACCTGATCCCCGGTGAGCGCCTGCGTTTCAAATTTGATTTCAGAATGCGCTTAGGGCCTGGTCACTACTCGGTTTCCCTTTGCTTGTCACAGGAAGACTCGCACTTGGCAGGCAATTACGAATGGCGCGACTATAGCTTAGTGTTCCAAGTTATCAATCGTGATAAAGAAAACTTTGTGGGATGTGCATGGTTGGACGCAAACGTCAGCCAAGTGACTCTCTCTCCTGTTACACAACATAGAGGTGACGTTTGAGTCGTCTTTTATTCGAATGCTCTAACGTCTTCCGCTCGCCTTACATCAACTCAGGCATTCAGCGAGTCGTACGTAACATCGTTCGGCACCTACCCTATCAGCACGATGCCGAGTGCGTGCCAGTGATATTCGCCAATAACCAGCTGTACAGGGTCAAGCAACTCCTGCCCGGACCTGAGGAAAAAAAACTACTAGCCCGCACATACCGGTGGCTCAATCGCGCTAACCATGCATTCTGGGGGCTACATAGCCACTACGAAGCGTGCCTAAGCATCTGTCGCACTCAGAACGGCCGGCGGCTGTTATTTGTCCTCTGGCGTGCGCTCGGGTTGCCACTATCCGTTCTCATGCGCCTGCTTGCTCTGCTCGGTTATGACCCAATCCAGCAGCGAGCTGAACCATTCACCAGCATGCCAGGCGATCAGTTAATCCTGCTGGACTCGTCATGGCACGAACAACATTTCGCCACTATAGAAGACCTCAAACAACAGGGTGTAGGGGTGGTCGCTGTAATCTATGACCTGATCCCAGTGACACATCCAGAGTTCTTCGACCAGCGTCTACACAGCATTTACAACACATGGTTTGACTGGGTCATTCACCAAGCAGACGGGTTCGTTTCGATCTCTCGCAGCGTGCACGATGAGCTTAAAGCAGTGCTTGAGCAGCGCCTTGGCCAGAGTCAAGCAGAGCAAAGATGGCACGGATACTTTCACTTGGGCTCTGAACTGGATCTGCGCACAGAAGAAAGCCCTAAGAATCCGGAGCTAGTCGATGTATTTAGCAAAACGTCCAAAATATACCTAGCTGTTAGCACCATTGAACCTCGCAAAAATCACAGCTATATGATCGATGCATTCGAATATGCCTGGGACGCTGGAAGCCAGGCCACTCTGTGCATTATCGGTCGCATTGGCTGGAAGTGCGCCGATCTCATTAACCGTATTCATAACCACCCTGAATACGGACAGCGTCTGTTTATGTTCAACGAGATTGACGATAACGGCCTTGAGTACGCCTACTCAAATGCACACTGCTTAGTGTTCTCATCCCATGCGGAAGGTTTTGGCCTTCCCCTTGTTGAAGCTATGCAGCGAGGACTTCCGGCTATGGGCAGTGACCTGCCGGTATTCCGTGAGATAGGTGGTGAATGCATGGCTTATTTTGATCTGCAAGATCCAAAGAGTCTCGCTCACCTGATCCAACGTTTCGAGCAAGACGGACACTTCCCGGCAAAAGCACCACTCGACCAATGGCGATGGATAAACTGGCAGGAAAGCACCAACCAGTTGATCAGCGCTGTATCAAACGCTGAAGCTCAGATTTTAAGAGAACCAGATGGTGCACATCGCACTTAATGCCAGTATTTTGCGCGCTCCGCGCACGGGCATAGGCCAATATATTGCTGGACTGAGCAAAGCGCTGGCTCAACTGCCCGACACACAGTTGAGTTTTTTTACTGGCATGGGATGGGCGCAGCAATTACCCGCTAACCCTCAAGTCGGTTACTCACGCTTGAGCGCCTTAGCTAAGTGTCTACCTAATGCCTATGAGTTGCGCCGTTATTTACAACAGCAGGCGTTTAACCGTGGTGTTAAAGAGGTGCGCCCGGCGCTGTATCACGAGCCCAGCCTGTGGCCTTTCGACTTTGACGGGCCAACGGTCATGACTCTGCATGACCTTACACACATTCATTACCCCCATACCCAGCCAGCAGATAGGCTGGCTGAGATCGAACGACGCATCGGCCCAGCGCTGGAACGTGCTCAGCACATCATCACCGACTCACAGTTCGTTGCTAACGAACTCAGCCACTACTACTCGGTTAGCCCTGATCGCATCAGCATTGCACATCTAGGTTACGCAGAGCGGTTCCACCCAAGAACAAGCAATTACTTAGAGAGCTTTACTACTCGCCTGAGCCTCAAAGCCAGACACTACTTGATCTGCGTAGGAACATTAGAACCCCGTAAAAATCTGCCATTAGCTCTCGACGCCTATAACCGTTTGCCTGAAGCAGTCCGTCAACGCTATCCACTGCTAATCGCCGGCATGGCTGGCTGGAAAGAACAGGCACTCAGCCAGCCACTTAAGGCAGCCATCAACAGAGGTAATGTCCGTCTGTTGGGCTACTTAGACGATGACACCCTTGCCGCACTCCTCGCAGGCGCCCGAATGCTGCTGTTCCCTTCACTTTACGAAGGTTTTGGCTTGCCTGTATTGGAAGCGATGGCCAGTGGTGTACCAGTAATACTTTCACCCCATGCAGCCATGCCAGAAGTAGCAGGTAATGCTGGCATTTACGCCGACCAGTCAGCTGAAGACTGGCGCGATGCAATCCTACGACTCATCGATGATGACCTTGAGTGGGAGCTCCGACGTAACCAGGGCCTTCAACAGGCACAGCAGTTTTCCTGGAGCAACTGCGCCCGAATCACATCAGCCGCTTATCAAAAGGCTCTGGAATAACTCATGCGTGTACTGCACCTGTTCAAAACCTACCTTCCTGAGACCGTAGGCGGTATCGAGCAAGTCATTTTTCAACTTTGCCAAAGCGGCTTGGCCCATGGTGTAGAGTCAGCGGTTCTAGCCCTAAGCAACACGCCAGAGTCTGGCCCCATCCAGATTGCCGACCACACCGTACACCTTATCAAACGCGACCTTGATATTGCCTCCACAGGGATGTCATACCGGCTTCTGCCAAAGTTCAAGGCTATGGCAAAGCAGTTTGACTTAATTCATTACCACTTCCCCTGGCCAATGATGGACCTGCTGCACTTCGCTGCCGCCACAGGCAAACCCTCAGTGGTGTCTTACCACTCCGACATCGTTCAGCAGAAGTACCTGCTGAAACTGTATCGACCTCTCATGCACCGCTTTCTGCGTAGCGTCGATCACATTATCACCGCCTCGCCCAACTACCTGGCAACCAGCGACGTACTGCAACACTACAAACACAAGACCACGGTAATCCCCTACGGCCTCGATAAATCTATTTATCCTCAGCCAACAATTGCGACTATAAAAAACTGGGAAAGCCGCTTCGGTAAGCGCTTCTTTCTGTTCGTAGGGGTGATGCGTTATTACAAAGGCCTCCACGTATTACTGAATGCCGCGCAAGGTAGCGACTATCCAATTGTTATTGCAGGGGCAGGCCCTCTCGAACCAGAACTGCGCGAACAAGCCCGTCGTCTTAACCTGTCGAATGTTCACTTCTTGGGACGCGTCAGTGAGGACGATAAAGCCGCCTTGCTGCAGCAATGCAGCACCTTAGTGTTTCCCTCTCATCTGCGCTCGGAAGCCTTTGGTATTTCCCTGCTGGAAGGTGCCATGTATGGTAAGTCGATGATTTCCTGCGAAATCGGCACTGGCACGAGCTATATCAATATTCACGGGCAAACCGGTCTTGTTGTTGAACCGGACAATCCCAAAGCATTTCGCTCAGCAATGGATCAACTGTGGAACAATCCTGAGCAAGCTGAAGAGATGGGCGCACACGCTGAGAAACGCTACTGGCAGCTGTTTAGCGCACAAACAATGGGCAAGCAGGTGGCCGAACTGTACCAACGAGTCATAGACGAGCACACTAACGCCAAAAGGGCTTAGACAACGCCTCCTGCCGTTGAGCCTCAGCGATTCCCGCATCTGACAGCAACCGGGGCTCCAGCCTAGCTAACTGAAGACGGCTGCGTGCGTTGTGCAGCCATATCTCGATACGCTCAAGCGCACACAGCCAGCGCTTATATAGAGCGCCTCCTATTAAAGCTACTGTCCTGACTGCAGGCGAGTTACTAATTCTAGGCATCTTCCACCCGATTACCTGATTGCTAAAGCCCAAAAGTGCGCTCAGCTAGCGCAGCAATGCAGGTACAGGCAGATAAAATTGTGCAGACGCACAGATAGCCAAACATAAACTGTAGTGGTCCACAGCTGAAGACCGATGGGACATAAAAAAGAAGCCCCAATGCAAATGGCATTGGGGCTTCAAGAAATCCCATAAAAGGGAGGAGCAGAACTCGGGGTAGCTTAGCGCCAGAAAGGCTTGCTCAGCTCAGCCATGCGCTGGGATTCAGTGATGCCGGCATCGGCCAGCAAACGTGCATCCAAGTGGGCCAGTTGTCGGCGGCTGATTGCCCGGCGGCGCCATTGCATGATTGCTGAGTAGATACGCAGCGGCAGAGCGCTGGCGTTGCTGCGAGAACCGTGATCAAAAAACAGGTCGGAACTGAGGGTACGTTCCATGGTGTTCATCCTTCCGCTTGTGGCGGGATTGTCTTACGTTGCGATGGGTTCATTATCTCCCTGGGCCACTCAACGCAGTAGTCACAGCTGCGCCAAATAGTCGATTTTTTAGTTAGCTAGCTTAACAACTGTTATTAAATTAATAGCATAAACTGTACTGGTCATAAGTAGTTATTCATTAAAAAACTATTTATTTAGCTAAAATCACTACAGATTACCTATACTCCAGGCCTTTCATTACGGTACAGTTTAAAATTGAACTCATAGCAAGATGCAATTGAAAACGCAACCAATTGCCCCCAAAACTCCAAATCCTGACGTATCACTCAGGATTCTGGTATCCATATAGCACAGCATTTGCCTCCCACCACATGTCGCCAATGCCATTGCCGCACCAACAAATTCAAGGCGTAAAAAAACCGGCCAAGGCCGGTTTTTTTACTGCGTAGCCGTCAGTCAACAGCCTTAACCATATCTTCGATGACTTTCTTCGCGTCACCGAACACCATCATGGTCTTGTCCAGATAGAACAGCTCATTGTCCAGACCGGCATAGCCGCTGGCCATAGAGCGTTTGTTAACGATGACTGTCTTGGCTTTGTAGGCCTCAAGGATCGGCATACCAGCGATTGGCGATTTCGGGTCGTTCTTCGCGGCCGGGTTGACCACGTCGTTTGCACCGAGGACCAGCACCACGTCGGCTTGGCCGAACTCGCTATTGATGTCTTCCATCTCGAACACTTGCTCGTAAGGGACTTCGGCCTCAGCCAGCAAGACGTTCATGTGGCCAGGCATACGACCAGCTACTGGGTGGATCGCGTACTTAACGGTCACGCCACGGTGAGTCAGCTTCTCAGCGAGTTCCATCAGCGCGTGCTGGGCACGGGCTACCGCCAGGCCGTAGCCCGGAACGATGATTACGGTGTCAGCGTTGGTCAGCAGGAAGGCTGCATCGTCGCTCGAACCGGATTTAACCGGACGTGCTTCCTGAGCACCCGCCGGGCCGCCTGCATCAGCAGCGCCACCGAAACCACCGAGGATCACGTTGAAGAACGAACGGTTCATCGCCTTACACATGATGTAAGACAGAATCGCACCGGACGAGCCCACCAGAGAACCCGCGATGATCAGCATCGAGTTGTTCAGCGAGAAACCGATACCAGCCGCCGCCCAGCCCGAGTAGCTGTTGAGCATGGACACCACCACCGGCATGTCAGCACCACCGATTGGGATGATGATCAGCACACCAATAATGAAGGCCAGCACAGTCAGCGCCACAAACGCACGCACGTCACCGGTAACAGTGAAGTAGACGCCCAGGCCAATGATCGCCAGACCGAACAGCAGGTTAACCAGGTGCTGGCCCTTAAACACAACAGGCGCGCCCTGGAACAGGCGGAACTTGTACTTACCAGACAGCTTGCCGAATGCGATCACCGAACCGGAGAAGGTGATGGCACCAATAGCAGAACCGAGGAACAGCTCAACGCGGTTAGCCGCCGGAATGGCATCGCCCATATTGGCCACAATGCCCAGCGACTGCGGCTCGACCACAGCAGCAATGGCAATGAACACCGCCGCCAGACCGATCATGCTGTGCATGAAGGCAACCAACTCAGGCATTTTGGTCATTTCAACGCGCTTGGCCATGATTGCGCCCGCGCCGCCACCGACCACCAACGCAGCCAAAACATAACCCAGCCCTTGAGTCAGGCTCAGTGTGATGCCTTGCTTGGCGAACTCTTCAATCTTCAGCTGGATCAGACCAACGGTGGTGATCACCGCAATGGCCATACCGATCATGCCGAAGGCATTACCACGGCGCGAAGTCGTCGGGTGCGACAGGCCTTTAAGAGCCTGAATGAAGCAGACCGAGGCAACCAGATACAGGACAGTAATAAGGTTCATGCTCATCGGTTACTTCTCCGCGGACGCCTTAGGCGCCTTCTTCTTGAACATTTCCAGCATGCGGCGAGTTACCAGGAAACCACCGAATACGTTAACGGCTGCCAATGCGACCGCCAGAGTGCCCATGGCCTTGCCCAGCGGAGTCACGGTCAAGGCCGCGGCCAGGATGGCGCCCACGATAACGATCGCAGAAACTGCGTTGGTCACCGCCATCAACGGCGTGTGCAGCGCTGGAGTCACGTTCCAAACCACGTGGTAACCCACGTAAATGGCCAGCACGAAGATGATCAGGTTGTAGATGCCGTCTGAAATCAGATCCATGTCCGTTCCCCTTAGCCGTTGTTACGGACGATCTGGCCGTCGCGGCACATCAGGCACGCGGCAACAATGTCGTCTTCGAGGTTGAGGTGATACTTGCCTTCGCCGTCGATGATCAGCTTGAGGAAGTCCAGCAGGTTGCGGGCATACAGGGCCGATGCATCAGCCGGCACCAGCGCAGCCAGGTTGCTGTGGCCAACGATGGTCACGCCATGCTTGACCACCACCTTGTCGGCTTCGGTCAACGGGCAGTTACCGCCCTGAGCAGCAGCGAGGTCAATAACCACGGAGCCAGGCTTCATCTCAGTAACAGTGGCTTCATGCAGCAGAGTCGGCGCCTTACGGCCCGGGATCAACGCGGTGGTGATGACAATATCAGCCTGCTTAGCGCGCTCATGCACAGCCTTAGCCTGACGCTCCATCCACGAGGCCGGCATCGGGCGGGCATAGCCACCAACGCCTTCGGCGCACTCGCGCTCTTCGTCAGTCTCGAACGGTACATCGACGAACTTAGCGCCCAGGGACTCAATCTGCTCTTTCACCGCCGGACGTACGTCAGAGGCTTCAATCACAGCGCCCAAACGCTTGGCCGTAGCAATCGCCTGCAGACCGGCAACACCTGCGCCGAGGATCAGCACACGTGCGGCTTTAACGGTACCGGCAGCGGTCATCAACATCGGCATAAAGCGCGGGTAATGATTGGCCGCCAGCATCACCGCCTTGTAGCCGGCAATGTTGGCCTGCGAGGACAGCACATCAAGGCTCTGTGCACGGGAGGTACGCGGGGCAGCCTCCAGCGCAAAAGCAGTAATGCCACGGGCGTTCATACGGACAATGGTTTCATTGCTGAACGGGTTCAGCATGCCAACCAGCACGGCACCGGACTTCATCAGGCCAAGCTCTGCTTCATCTGGCGCAACAACTTTCAGCACAAGGTCAGCAGCAAAGGCAGCGGCAGCGTCTGCGATTGTCGCCCCAACAGCAACATAGGCACTGTCCGGAATACTCGCATTGATGCCAGCACCGGTTTGTACAGTCACCTGATGGCCCTGGCCGATCAGTTTCTTGATGGTTTCGGGAGTTGCGGCAACGCGCGTCTCACCTACATGGGTTTCGAGAGGAACACCGATGTGCACTTCAAATCTCCTGCGTGATCTTTATGTGAACCTGCGCACTACGGGTGGCACGCCGGCGTATAGGGATGATCAGCACAATCCCGGGCTGCAACGACATGAAACAGACGGGGGCGGCATTTTGCAGGTGATGAAGACAGCCTTCAAGGCGTTTTGGAGTAAATCATTGTGATAACTACAAGACACGTAACGCTCAGCACACTCAAAAATCAGTAAAATTCCTTATAAATCAATAGGTTTATTCCATCTACAAAAAAACACATAGCGCCAAAATTGGTCCAAAAAAAATTTCAGCAAACTCGTGCCATTATTTATCAGCATTCCGCTGTAACCCTTACAGACAAAGGGTTATAGCCAATAAGTGTGCAAGAAAAAAAACACCTTACATAACGATGAATTATAATTTTGTAGCGCGCAAACAATAGCCACTACAAGGATTTATAACCGCATAAACACCGCAAATATGCGAAATTTCCTACAAATAGGGGCGCGATGAGTCAGCTGTCTTTAACGCACAGCCCCCTATGCATTGCATTTAGACTGTTCACTATTTCAGAACATTTGCCTCTACATAGCCGCGTGCTTCCGCCACTAACCAGTCGCGTAGGCGCACCAATGCGGGTGACTCCAGCTTGCGTTCTGGGATCATCAGGTAATAAGCCTTATCAGTCGGCATGGTCAGTGCGGTCGCGACCACGAGACGCCCCTCGTCCAGCTCGCGGCGAATCAGAAATGGCGGAATCAGCGCAACGCCCATCTCATGCATGGCCGCCTGAGCCAACATGGAAAACAGCTCATAACGCGGGCCCGTCATATCTCTCGGTGTACTGAATCCTTGGGCGTTGAACCACTGACGCCAGGCATAAGGGCGAGTGGACTGCTGCAGCAAGGGCAGGCTGGAGATTTCTTCAACTGTTAACTCAGAGCGCCCTGCCATCAACGCCGGGCTGCAGACCGGCATCATGTCTTCCCCCATCAGCAAGTAGGCACGGGTTCCAGGCCAGTCGGCATCGCCGAAATACACCGCAGCATCCAGCTCGGTATCGGCGAAAAGGAAAGGGCGCGTCCGGTTAGTCAGGTTTACGGTTACTTCTGGGTGCAAACGCTGGAAGTTCTTCAAGCGAGGCAACAACCACTGCGTCCCGAAAGTTGGCACAACCGCCAACTCGATAGTCATCGCCCCCTGCTGCCCCATAACCGCCAGTGTGTCTCGCTCCACCGCATCAAGCTGACTGGCCACACGCCGCGCATAGGACACACCCGCTTCGGTCAACTGCACACCACGCCGTGAACGGCGGAACAACTCAATGTTGAGAAACTCTTCAAGCCCGGCGATCTGCCGACACACGGCGCCTTGGGTCAGGCTCAGTTCCTGAGCGGCTTTGGTGAAACTCTGGTGGCGAGCGGCTGACTCGAATGCAATCAGGGCAGTTGTGCTGGGAATCTTGCGACGCATCTGTGCATCACCCTCACTCTTTAAGACTAATCTGGCTCATGAAAACCGTTTCGAAGTGAGATTTTTGCACAAGTCATTGAAGAATAGTCGTTTGCCTGCGACAAAATGCCAACCTACGATCAGTACCCATCAAGACGGGCCCGAGCCAGTTGTACGCAGCCCGCCTCTTCCGACATCACGAACACGAGGTTTTTACGATGGCCAAGCCAAGCTTTAACTGGATCGACCCACTGCTGCTCGATCTGCAACTGACTGAAGAAGAGCGCATGGTGCGCGACACCGCTCAGCAGTTTGCCGCTGACAAGCTGGCTCCTCGTGTACAGGAAGCCTTCCGCAACGAGAAGACCGATCCGGCCATCTTCCGTGAAATGGGCGAAACCGGCCTGCTCGGCGCCACTATCCCTGAAGCCTACGGTGGAAGCGGCCTGAACTACGTGTGCTACGGCCTGATCGCTCGCGAAGTAGAGCGTATCGACTCCGGCTACCGCTCCATGATGAGCGTGCAGTCGTCCCTGGTAATGGTGCCAATCAACGAATTCGGCAGCGAAGCCACCAAGCAGAAATACCTGCCGAAACTGGCCACCGGCGAGTACATCGGTTGCTTCGGCTTGACCGAGCCGGATCACGGTTCCGACCCAGGCTCGATGATCACCCGCGCCAAGAAAGTGGAAGGTGGATACCGCCTGACCGGCGCCAAAATGTGGATCACCAACTCTCCAATCGCAGACGTGTTTGTGGTCTGGGCGAAAGACGACGCTGGCGAAATCCGTGGCTTCGTACTGGAAAAAGGCTGGGAAGGTCTGAGCGCCCCGGCGATTCACGGCAAAGTCGGCCTGCGCGCTTCGATCACTGGCGAAATCGTCATGGACAACGTGTTCTGCCCTGAAGAAAACGCCTTCCCGGATGTACGGGGCCTGCGCGGCCCGTTCACCTGCCTGAACTCTGCTCGTTACGGCATCAGCTGGGGCGCCCTGGGTGCAGCGGAAGACTGCTGGCACACCGCTCGCCAGTACACCCTGGACCGTAAACAATTCGGTCGCCCTCTGGCACAAACCCAGCTGATCCAGAAGAAGCTGGCTGACATGCAGACCGAGATCACCCTGGCTCTGCAAGGCTGCCTGCGTCTGGGCCGCATGAAGGACGAAGGCATTGCAGCGGTGGAAATCACTTCCATCATGAAGCGCAACAGCTGCGGTAAATCGCTGGAAATCGCTCGCATGGCCCGTGACATGCTGGGTGGTAACGGCATCAGCGACGAGTTTGGCGTAGCCCGTCACCTGGTCAACCTGGAAGTGGTAAACACTTACGAAGGCACCCATGACGTTCACGCGCTGATCCTCGGCCGTGCGCAAACTGGCCTGCAGGCTTTCTTCTAAGTCCTGTACCTAGCGGGGAAGCGACGCTTCCCCGCCCATCTACGTTCGCTTGAGGTCTACCATGTCTGGTGCTTTGTCTCACATCCGCGTTCTTGATCTTTCCCGCGTACTGGCGGGGCCTTGGGCTGGGCAGATCCTTGGTGATCTTGGCGCCGAAGTGATCAAAGTCGAGCGACCTGGCAGTGGCGATGACACCCGTCATTGGGGCCCACCCTTTGTGAAGGATGCCGACGGTAACGACTCCCGTGAGGCGGCTTACTTCCAGAGTGCGAACCGCAATAAGCAATCCGTCACCGTTGACTTCACCCAACCGGAAGGGCAGCGCCTGATCCGCGAACTGGTGCAGCACTGCGACGTTCTGCTGGAAAACTTTAAGGTCGGTGGACTCGCGGCTTATGGCCTCGACTACGCCAGCCTGAAAGCCATCAACCCACGCCTGATTTACTGCTCTGTGACCGGTTTCGGTCAAAACGGGCCGTATGCCAAGCGGGCGGGTTACGATTTCATGATTCAGGGTCTCGGCGGCCTGATGAGCCTGACCGGTAAGCCCGACGGTGAGGAAGGCGCAGGCCCGGTAAAAGTGGGCGTCGCCCTGACCGATATCCTCACCGGCTTATACGCTACCGTTGGCGTGCTGGCTGCACTCAACCAACGCGAGCAGTCAGGTCTTGGTCAGCATATCGACGTGGCCCTGCTGGATGTACAGGTTGCCTGCCTGGCCAACCAGGCCATGAACTACCTGAACACCGGCGTCTCGCCAAAACGCCTGGGCAACGCCCATCCGAACATTGTCCCGTATCAGGATTTCCCTTCCGCTGATGGCAACTTCATCATCGCCGTGGGTAACGACGGGCAGTTCCGCAAACTTTGCGAGGTTGCCGGCCTTCCGGCTTTGGCTGACGACCCGCGTTTTTCCACCAACAAATCCCGTGTTGCTCACCGCGCGGAGCTGATCCCTCTGCTGCGCCAGGCCACGGTATTTAAAACCACAGCAGAGTGGGTTCGCCTGCTTGAAGCTGCCGGCGTACCGTGCGGCCCGATCAACGATCTGGCCCAAGTGTTTGCCGACCCGCAAGTGCAAGCCCGTGGTTTGCGCGTTGACCTGCCCAATAGCCTCGGCAGTACGACACCGCTGGTGGCCAGCCCCCTGCATCTGTCTGAGACCCCGGTTGAATACCGCAATGCGCCGCCATTGCTTGGCGAACACACCGAACAGGTACTGACCAAGCACTTGGGCTTGAGTGCTGAGCAGATCAGCACACTGCGAGCGGCAGGCGTCGTATAAACCGCTCTGAGATCACTACGGATTTTCCTCTACGCGGCCAAATGGCCGCGTTTTTTTGTCCACCCTGTCAATCCCATCCCGCCGCAAGCCCGCCCGACTGTCGTCGCCGCCACTGATAATTTGAATTATTCGCAATTGGCTGATCTAATTCCTGCTCGGCTGCGTGCATCGTGCAGCCTCCCAATGGCAATGGATTGACCACAATGGGCAACACCTCCTGCGACCTTGAGCAGTTACTCAGCACCGCGAGTCAGATTGTGCCGCGCTTAAGCGGGCATATTGGTGCCGCGCAGGCCGATCAATTGGTCTGCGGAACTCAGGACAACCCTCAACGCATCAGCAATCTCTATGCTTGGTGGCAGCACCAGCACCCTGAGGCGGGTCGCCATTACTGGTCCGTACGCAGCTGGACATTGTTAATCTGGCAGCCCATTTACCTCACCGTTCTGGCCGTGCATGTAAACGGCAAAGCGCCGTGCCTGAAGGATATTGGGCAAACAATCTGCGATGGTTTTGTGGGGGGATTTTGCCTGCCGGAACATTGCCCGCGTCAGGGACAACTCAAAGAGTTGATCGAGTTTGCCGCCGGACAAATCGTCGGGTTTCTCAATGATCAGCTGACAGAATTCAATCAGGTGGCCAGCATTTATCCCAAACTGGCACGCCTGCTCGCCGCAGATTGTGTTGTATCCGCGTTGCTCCTGGCCCATGAGCAGCTTGCGCTATCCAAGGACCATCTGGTTGAACTGGAAGGCTTGTGGATGAACGCCCTAAAGCTTGCGCCCAATAGCGGCCTGACCAGCATTTACACCGAAGACGGCAAAGAGCACATGTGCCTGCAACGGCAAGTGTGCTGTCAGCACTTCCGCCGCCATGATGGCGAGCTGTGCAGCAGTTGCCCGAAACTGAAAAAAGCCGAGCGCGATCAACGCCTGCAAGCGGAGCTGCTCGCCGCATGCTGAAACTGCACAACATCGAAGTCTTCAGGGACCAGCGCAGCATCCTCAAACTGGATCAGCTGCACATCGGTACAGGCCAGTTCACCGTGATCCTCGGCCACAACGGCTCAGGCAAATCGACCCTGATCAATCTGCTGGCCCGCCAGATTGAACCGGATACCGGTCACCTGCAGCTGCTAGACCAGCCGTTACACAGCTTCAGCCAACGGGCCTTTGCCCGCCAGATCGCCTATCTACCGCAACGCTTGCCCGATGTACCGGGGCTGACCGTACGCGAGTTGGTACGTCTGGGACGCTACCCGTGGCGCGGACTCTTCGGCTTATGGCGGGAGGACGACTATCAGCGTGTTGAACTGGCCATGCAGCAAACTGATACCGCGCAATATGCCGAGCACTTGGCCGACAGTCTGTCGGGCGGCGAGCGCCAGCGCGCCTGGATCGCCATGCTACTGGCCCAGGCAGCCCCCATGATTCTGCTGGATGAGCCCACCTCGGCACTGGACTTAGGCCACCAGTATCAGCTCCTCGACCTGCTGCACCAGCTCAACCGGGAGCAGGGCCTTGGGGTGGTGGCGATCCTGCATGACATCAACCTCAGCTGCCGCTATGCCGACCGCATCATCGCGCTCAAGCAAGGCCGCCTGTTTTTTGATGGCACGCCTGAACAGCTACTGGATGAAAAACGTCTCAGTCGACTCTACGACATCGACATTCAGCTTCTGCCGCAACCCGGCCAGCGCTTACCTGTAGCTGCTGTCAGTTGATATGTCCGCTCAACCCACATCTTTCAAGCTCGTTCCGAGCCAGCAGGCCCTGTGGCACCGTTACGGCCTGACCCTGCTGCTGGGCATCGCCCTTATGCTGCTGCATATCAACCTCGGAACCCAATTGCCCCTGGCGCAGCAATGGCAGTTGCTCTTCGCCCCGGACACAAGCGACTTCAGCGCGCTGCACTACCACCTGGCTGTACTACCGCGTACTGCTGTGGCGCTGTTGATCGGTGCGGCGCTTGGCCTGGCGGGTAGTCTGCTGCAACAGATGACGCAAAACCGCTTGGTCTCTCCCATGACCATCGGCGCATCATCCGGGGCTTGGTTGAGCCTGTTAGTCGTCGGCAGTATGGCGCCACAGTTTGCCGCCGAGCATGGCGAGTGGGCGGCATTGGGCGGCGCCCTCGGGGCGATTGTTTTAGTGCTGCTGATCGTCGGCCGTAGCGGTCTCTCTGGTTTGCCGCTGGTACTCGCGGGGATGGCGCTAAACCTGCTGCTGGGGGCCATTGCCGGGGCCATCATGCTGATCTTTCATGAGCAGAGCCGCGGCCTGTTCGTCTGGGGGGCAGGGGATCTGACCCAAATCGACTGGAGCTGGGTGCAGTGGCTGTGGCCGCGCCTGCTCATCGGGTTGCTCGCTTTGCTGCTGGCACCCCGTGCGTTGACCCTGTTGCAGCTCGGCAGCCAAGCCGCACAAGGCCGGGGGATGAACCTGCTACCGGTGCTGTTGGTACTGTTTCTGTTGGCCGTTTGGCTGAGTTCAGTGGCCATAACCGCAGTGGGCATGATTGGTTTTATCGGCCTGATTGCCCCGAACCTGGCCCGCTGGCTCGGAGCCAGATCCTCCCGTGACGAGCTCTGCTACAGCCTGTTGCTGGGCATGTTGCTGCTGCTCGGCAGCGATGCACTGGCGATTGCGCTCAACAGCGGGCTGTTCGAGCTGGTACCGACCGGGGCCACTACCGCCCTCATCGGTGCGCCAGCACTGCTATGGTTGTCCCGACGCCAATTGGCCGCGAAGGATCAGGGCGCACTGCAGTTGCCTGCTGGTGCAGTGCGCGTGTCACCCCACACGGTGCTGCTGATCGCAGTGGCTGGGCTGCTCTTGAGCGTGGCGGGTCTGTGCCTGAGTCGTACCTTGCAAGGCTGGGAGTTGGCCTGGCCAGCTGAGCCAATGTGGTCACTGCGCTGGCCCCGTGTACTTGCAGCAGCCAGCGCGGGTTGTGGCCTTGCAGTGTCCGGCCTGCTACTCCAGCGCCTGCTACGCAACCCACTGGCCAGCCCGGACCTGCTCGGCCTGACCGCAGGGGCCTCTTTGGCTGTACTGACGCTGCTGGTGGTGTTCGGCAGCTCACTGTTCTGGCTGTTCGCGCCCCTGGCAGCGTTTGCCGGAAGCCTGACTGTGCTGGCCGTCTTGCTGCTGTTGGGACGACGCCACCAGTATGCACCGGCGGTGATGGTGCTGATCGGCGTAGCCCTCAGCGCGTTACTCACCACCGCGCTGCAATTCGTACTGAGCAAGGGCTCATCAGATGCCTTGGCGCTGCTCGGCTGGTTATCTGGCTCGACCTATCGTATCAGCGGTACCCAAGCGCTCTGGCTGCTGAGCGGGGTAATCGCCCTTAGCGCCTTAACCCTGTTCGTGCACCGGGCTATCACCTTGATTTCGATTGATGGCGGCATAGCCCTAAGCAGGGGCCTTAACCTGAAGCGAACACGCCTGCTGCTATTGCTGCTGGCATCGCTGCTGTGCGCGTGGGTCACCAGTTTGCTTGGACCGACCGCCTTTGTTGGCCTGTTAGCACCGCATATGGCAGCCATGCTCGGGGCACGCAAAGTGAAACCGCAACTGTGGCTGGCCATGGCCCTTGGCGGCCTGCTGATGGTGCTGGCGGACTGGCTGGGGCGTAATCTGATTTTCCCGTTGCAGGTACCGGTCGGGCTGGTGGCTTCGGTGGTGTGCGGGCTGTATTTCGTCATCCTGCTGATTCGGGCGAGGCGAGCATGACCGACCTCACCCGCCGCACGCTGACCCAAGCCATGCTCGCTGCCGCACTGTTCCCTTGGGGCCTTGCGAGGGCAGCCACAGCACCGCGCATCGCATCCCTGAGTTGGGAGATGACCGAACACCTGTTGAAGCTGAATGTGCTGCCCGTAGCGGTGGCCGACGCACAGGTTTACCGGGAATGGGTGGTTCACCCGACGCTGCCTGCTGACGTGCCCAATGTCGGTACTCGCACCGAGCCAAATCTGGAGCTGCTGGCGCAATCGCGACCACAGCTGATTCTGATCACACCGCTGCTTGAGGACATTCGCGACAAACTGGAGCGCATAGCGCCAGTGCTCAGCTATCAGGATTTCACCCAAGAGCAGGATAATCAGACCCTGCAACGCAATAACCTGCTGCATCTGGCCACACAGGTAGGCCAACAAGCCCGTGCAGAGCTTGAACTGATGCGAATGGATCGACGCCTCATACAACTGCACCAGCAATTGCTGGCGCACTTCAACGGCCAACCGCCAAAAGTCACTGTAATCCGCTTTGCCTCCCCTACAGTGGTGTATGTCATGGGCCCCAACTCCATGCCGGAACACGCCCTGCAACGCTTAGGGCTGAGCCCGGCGATGAAAGTGGAAAAAAGCCGCTGGGGCGCCTTGCAGAAACCAGTGACCGATCTGGGCCAGATCAACGATGGTGTGGTGTTGTACATCGGCCCATTTGCTCAGCAGGAGCGCGTATTCAGCACCGCCTTGTGGCAGGGCATGCCATTTGTACGCAAAGGTCATGTGGCCGAGATGAAACCCGTGTGGACCCACGGTGGAATCTTTTGCATCGAGAATCTGGCTGAGACAATCAGCGATGCACTGCTCAATTTACCGGCAGATGCAGCCCTGAACTCTCCTCCTCCGCTAAGCTAATTTCATATTAGCTTTAATAGCAAAAGCCGTGAGCAACAAAACGTAAAATCATATATTCAAATAGATGATTCCACTCATACCAATTATATATTTAAAAACTCTATTCAGACGCTATACAAACGAGATTACCAGCAACTTCACCAAGAGGAATTGACTCCGTATTTCCAGTTCTCATCTGAACAACCTCACCTGGTGTATTGGTATGATAAAGATTACCAAATCTTTCTGCGCCGCACATCATATACAAGCGCCAACCCCACACATCACAAAGATCTGTATTTTCACTAGGAATTGAGTTCGCCGAGGTCATCGTGAGGTATAGTTTCTTTAACTCCTGAGGAGTAAGCCTTCTCCCTCCCAGAGACTCACACTTACCCGCAGTATTTGAAGCAGCCACAACTTCATCATACCTAAATATACCATACGGTATATAAGTAGAATTAACAGATATCGGCTCAGATGACGCCGGGAGTCCCTGAGACGGATCGGTCATAGCAGGGTCAGTGTATGGAGTCACCTGCAAGCTGATAGAACGCCCAACATCCTGCGCTACAACTTTATAAGTAAGGCCATTAGCACCAGATATTAACGAACCATCACTGTATACCCACTGAATTCTAGAATTACTCTCTGAATCGCCATCAGAATCCTTGAATCCATAGCTACCTTGTAGAATATCTCCTGGAGCGGAAACTTTGCTACCGGGCCAAGATGTATTAGCAACAGTCACATCATAAGCCAATGGCTCATTGCCTCGTACAGGACTAGTTTTAACCGAAGGTTCAGAAAAAGCCTGGCTGCTGCACATCAAAAAAGCCACAACTCCATACAAGAATCGCATAGGCAAAATTTCTCACACTGATATAACGCTAAAACAAAACCTGAAATTCTTCAGAGTTGATGTGCAGAGAGTTTATTAGCGAAATTAGCACATTCAAAAAAATATGCAAAAAAACAAACTTAGCGATTGACACCTAAAGATAAAATACCCTTAACACCAATAAACGCCTAAGACAAAATATAAATTTTTTCACTAAGAAAACTAAAAAACGGAGTCATCGTCAAATGACTCCGCTTGTGAATTTAGTCGACCAGATTTTGTATTTATCAATACTTCCAGGTCACCGTCGCCATGGTGTTGCGTGGTGCGGCGTAGAAGGACTGAGCCCAATACAGGCTGGTTAAGTATTTCTCGTTAAAGATGTTGTTGACGTTCAGTGCGACGTTCCAGTTTTGATCAATGTCATAGCTGGCCATGGTGTTAAACACGGCATAGGAGTCCTGCTTGCTGACGATCTCCTGTCCACTAGCGGTCTTGCCCTGATCACGGAATATCTCGCTCTGCCAGTTCATACTCGCGCCGACTTTCAGGCCTTGAATCTGCGGCACTTTATAGGAGGTGCTCAGGTAGACCTGATTCTGTGGAATGTAAGTCCGTGCAGCACTGCCATCCTTATTCCGCAGAGAGAACAGGTGGGTCATACCAGCATTCATCTGCCAGCCCGGCGACAGCTCACCACCAACCGTCAGCTCATAACCTTCCGATTTGATATCAATGCCTTTGTATCGGTTCACGGTCCCGACTTGGTCAGCATACTCCCCATAGTTGTCCTGCTTGGTGCGGAACAGGGAGATGCTGGCATTTAGGCGCTTGTCGAACCACTCACCCTTAATCCCCCCTTCAACGCTGTCTCCTTCGACCGGGTCAAGCAGGCCACCGTCCACACTGTTCTTGAACTGCGGATTGAAGATCTCGGTGTAGCTGACGTACGCCGAGTAGTTTGGATGGAAGTCATACACCAGCCCGTAATACGGAGTGACCTTGGATTTGGAGTAAGCGTGGGCATCGCCGGTCTGCTCGCCGCTACTGGTCAGCTTGGTCCAGTTGGCGCCGCCGATAAACTTCAGTCCATCAGTAAGATTTAACGTGGTTGCGGCGTAATAACTGCGGCGGAAGTTGGTGAAATCGGCGCTGCTGGTGACTTTGCCGAACTCAGGATGAGGGAACCTACCACCGAAATTCGGCGGCAGCAGTACACCGGCTGCGGCATCTTGGGAGGTCCACTGCACATCATCTTTGGCCCAACTTGTGCCAAGCACCACTTCATGAGTACGGCTAAACAACTCAAAAGGGCCTTTGACATAGAAGTCCCCCAAGATCTGCCGCTCTCCACGTTTGAACTTCGACGCGAAACTGGTCTCACCGGTATCGGGAAGACCTTGAGCGATAAACATTTCGCCATCACCACTGGTTTCGTTGTAATTCAGTGTCGCTTTGCTCTGCCAACCGTAACCTAGATCACTGGCCAGCTCGACAAAGGTCTGTTTGTCATTGGTGTCCCAGTAGGTCCAGTCTGGGCCGGTGTTGTAATGCTGACTGAAGTGATGTTTAGAACCATCACTGTTATAGAGGTTAACGCCTCCCCACATGATGCCGTTCGGGCGGTTGCGTTGCTGGGAGTGGCCCACCGTCAGGGTATTGCTGTCATTGAGGTCGAACTCAAGAATGCCGCTGAACACGTTCTTGGTTTTCGAGTAGCGATCCAAATAAGAATCACCCACCTCGTCCATTGCAATAAACCGTCCACGCACAGTGCCTGCTTCATTTAAGGCACCGGACAAATCAAACTCGCTGCGACGCTTATCCCACGAGCCATAACCAAATGAGGCAGAGGCCTGAAACTCCCGGGTTGGGCGCTTGCGTACAAAGTTGACGGTCGCTGCCGGGTTACCCGGGGTCGAGAGCAGACCGTTAGCACCTTTGAGCACGTCGATATGGTCATAGAGGATGGTGTCGATATCGCCCATCTGCTCTTCAGAACTGAATGGCAGGCCAATGCCATCCAGTTGAAAGTTGGAAACATCAAAACCGCGCACAGAGAAGTAGGTACGATCCGTTTCGACCCGCTGCACATTGACCCCTGCCGCATCCAACGTGCTGTTGATATCGGTCAGGTGGAAGTCCTTAAGCTGCTGGTTGGTGACCGTGACGATGGTCTGCGGTGTCTGCCGTGGCGACAGATCGAGCTTGGTCGCGGTGTTGCTCGACTCGATGGTGTAGGAGTCCCCCTTCTCGGTCACCGTCGGCGCTGGCGACTCTTTGCCAACAATATCCGCCCCTTTAAGCGACAAGGTTTCCCCTGCCCCAATCGGCAGTTCTTCAGCCCAAGCGTGTGGAGTGATAACGCCCAGTGCCAGGATCAGGACACAGGGGCTGGATGCAGCGCTCAGCGTTGTCAGGCGGCCATGCTTATTGATTTTTTTCATGCGGGTTACTTCGGTTGTAGGTCAATCCATAGTGCTGCGCCCTAATTACGCAGCGGTTCTTTCCTTGCTTCGCCTTAGCCTGTTGGCATCCGGCATCTACAAATGAGGCGGGCAGGGCAAATCAATGCCGCGCCCGCCCGGAAATTTATGAAATCTGCCCACTGCGATCCGGCGCATAAGCCGCCAGCGGGTTAATCAATGGTTCAGCCAGAATGGTGCTGCCAGCCGGGTTGGCCAGGTCGACCATTTGCAGGTTGTTGCGCAGTTGCAGGCGATTCAGGCACGAGTGCAGGAAAGTCGGAGCAAAGAAATCGTAGGTATCGAAACGATGCTGCAACTCTGGATGGGCACGCTGATACTCCAGCACCGACTCAGCCACCGTGCGCCAGTACAGTTGCTCGCTCATGCAACCATGCTCTTCCAGCAGCTGGCTCATATGGCGGAAAACGCCGTCGAATACGTCGATGAAGATACCCAGCAGCTTGTAGTCTTCCGGCACATCCACGGCCAGGCGCTGCAAGCCTTCTGGCATCTTCGCGTCCTTATCGAGGATGGCCGACTCTTCTGCGATGTCCTTCATAAACACGCGCACTGGCACGTGTTCCTTGAGCACCAGAATCAGGTTCTCGCCGTGAGGCATAAACACCAGCGAGTGGGCGTAGAAGCAGTGCACCAACGGCTGCAAGAAAGCTTTCAGGTACTGGCGCATCCACTGCACCGGCTCCAATCCGGAGCGGCGCATCAACTCAGGTAGCAGGGCTTCGCCGTCCGGGTCAGTGTGCAGCAGGGCGGTCATGCTCATCAGGCGCTCGCCAGCCTGCAACTGGCCAAGCGGGTTTTCCCGCCACAGCGCAGAGAGCATTTTCTTGTACGGGCTGTCGCTTTCCAGCGCAGCTTCGTAATAGCGGTTGCGATAACCCACTGACGCCACTTCACGGAGGATGCGGAAGCCGTAATCACGCAGCACCGGGTCACTTTCGATCAGCTCGTACAGGTACGCATTAATCGCCGGAGTGCCTGACATGTAGTAAGGCGACAGGCCACGCATAAAGCCCATGTTGAGGACCGACAGCGAAGTCTTCACATAGCGCTTATGCGGCTGAGAAATATTGAAGTAGGTGCGCACCGACTGCTGGGCCAGGTACTGATCGTCACTGCGCCCCAGGGCGATGATTTTGCGGTTGGCCACATCGGCGCTGAACATGATGCTCAGCTTGCTGTACCACTGCCACGGGTGGGTCGGCATAAACACATAATCCGCCGGATCGACGCCCAGATCACGCAGCTGCTGCTGAAAGCGGACCACTTGCTCGGTACCCAGTTCTTCATCCATCAAGCGCTGGTGGTCGAGGCCGGGAATGGAGGCGAAGTGGGCATTGCTGGTGTGCACTGCCAGCCAGATGATGGAGAAGGGCGAACCCGCTTCAGGTGCAAAAGCCTGATAGTCGAAGGCATCAAAGCCGAGGCGGCCGTTGTTGGCGACAAAGCCCGGATGGCCTTCAGTCATGCTGACTTCGAACTGCTGATAGTCAGCATCCGCCAGCTGTGCGCTGGTCAGGTAGTCGCGGCTGATCTTGTAAGCGGCGCCAAACAGAGTGCTGCTGATCTCATCCAGGTAAATCGGCAGCTTGTCCGCCGGTACACCGAGGGTGCGTTTGAAGTCGATGATAAAGGTCAACGCATCCAGCCCGGCTTCAGCTTTGCCATCCAGCTCGCGAACGATGCTGTCGGCATTCACCCACCAATTGCGCAGCTCCATCTGTTTGGCCTCAAACAGATAGCGGCAGTTCTCGGTATTGGCGGGCAACTGATAACGCGCCCAGCCCTCGCGAGCCGATGTGCCGATACGCTCAGGGGTAAACAGCTGCTCGTGGGAATACTCGGCTATTGCCTTGCGCACCAGATGGCGATTAACCCGAGCCCACACCTCTGGCTCTAGGTGGCTGACAACAGAGTTGGGCTGATCCATGCGTGAAGACGTCATCTGAGTCTTTATCCTTCAAGTGTTTGAGCAAAATCGCTGGCGGTACAGAACGACAGCTGGGCGGTTTTCCACGACAGCTCAATGACAGCGCTGTCGACGAAACCGACCTGATGATTGAGGCGGTGCACCTTGGTGTTGCGGATATCCGGCTCCACCACGACACGTTTGGCCTGGCAGTGATCGAACATAAAAGCCATCACCACGCGCAGTACATCGCGGGTGAAACCACGAATTGGCGCGCTGCTGGGTGCTACAAAAAAATGCATGCCGACATCGCCATCAGCGACTTCGTAGCAGGTGGACACTTCGTCCAGGCGCGGCTCATAGCGCTCGACTACAAAGGCCGGCTCGCCCCGGTAAAAGCCCATGTAAGCGCGCATCGCACCACTGGCCAGCGCGTCCGCATAAAAGGTGCGAGTGGCTTCGGGCGTCATGTTCTGCATGTTCCAGAAGTGGGCGTAATCCATCTGATACCAGGGGTGCAGAATGGCGACATCGGTATCCAGATTGAGATCGCGTAGAGCCAAGTCCGGGTTAAGCAACGGGCGCTGACGGGCCGGATAAATCAGATCAGTCATGGCCTGCGCCTCCTTGCGCGGCAAGCAGCGGGGGTTGTTCCCCAGATGTCACATCGTCGCTTTGGGCTTTCAGCGGCTGCTGACGGTCTAGTTCAAACACACTGCGGTCGAAGATCAGGGTCAGCACCATGCCAACAGCGGCAATCACAAACGTCATAGGGATGCCCAGCAGGCTCACCACATACCCGGCGCCAAAGGACGACAGCAACACCCCGAAATTCTGGAAAAAATTGGCCACACTGAAGTCTCGTGCGTAGGACTCCGGCGTGCTGACCTTGAACAGCGTCACTTCCAGCTTGACCACCAACTGGAAGATGGCCCAGCCATACAGGCAGCGTCCCAACAGAATCAGCCACATCGACGGTGTGGCCTGCATCAGCATGCCAATGGCCGCCAGCAGCAAGTTGAACTGACTGTGCTCAACCCACCAAGGTGGACTGAGCCAGCGCCGCTTCAGCATGAGGGCAATCAGCGCCACCATGCCGGGAATGGCAAAGACAAACCCCGTCAGCATCTGATTGGTGATCTGAGTGGTGTTTTCCCAATACAAGGTGAAGAACGGACGAATCAGGTAGGCACTGAAATCGAACAGCAGCATCAGCAGGCTCAGTTGCATCAACTTCACCAAAGCCTCGCGGGAACGCTTGGGGACAACCTTGGCCCGGTTATCCTCGTCACGAGAGATCACCTTCACCACTTTGCCGCTGCAGATCAGGTACAAGCACAGCAGCATTTGGATGAAGTCACCGCCGGCCATTAACATCAGCGAGAAGTCCGGCCCCAACCGCTGCAAGCTCAAACCACCCACTGCGGCCCCAAAAATACCCGCGATATAGACAATGACCGTCAGCAGACCGATCACCACCGCGTGATCCTGTGATTTCTCCAAACGCATCAGGTAAGGGAACATCAGCAGGTAACTGGCTTTGACCATGTACATCAGCATCGTCAACACCCAGAACACCTGAACCGTCGGCGCCCAAATCGCCATCAGGCACAACGCACCGGCAGCAAACTGCGTGTAGACCACCAAATGCATGGTTTCGACGTAGCGCGCGACATACGCCCACACCGGCAGCATGCACATGACAGCGATCGAAATGGCAGCAATGTAGGCACCGGTGTGAACGGCGTTGGTTACGCCATAGCGCGCCTCAAAAAACTGTGGATAAAAGGCGATCAGAATCGAATCGCTGATCACACCGAACGCCGACATGATCAAGATAGCGGTACGTAGACTCACAGACTTCGGTCCTAACCGGCCAACAAAGTGAAGTGGCCACCCGCACTCGGGCTGAACTCCTGAAAGGCAATCCGTGGGTCAGAGGGGTAGTGGTCTACGCCGGTCAGTTGATGCAGCAGACGACCGTTGCGGTAACAAGCCAGCCCCAAGTCTGGGTTGGCCATGCCATGGCTTTGCAGCCCAACGTTCTGGACGTAGATTTCGCATTCGCGATGGTCCACAGCCCAGCTGCGGGAAGCATCATATCCACCGTGTTCATCCCAGCGGATTCGCTCACGAATGCCTTCGATAAAAGCTGGCAACTGGTAACCGTAGCCACTGGCGAATACCAGTCCATCGGTGACATGCTCAAACTGAGAACCGAGTTTCTGATGTTGCAAACGTAGCGCCCACTGGCCATCTGCATCGCGCGAGGCCTGTTTCAGACTTAGGCTGGTCAGCAGTTTCACTGGAGGCAGATCATGCAGGCTGCGCTCGTCGAGATAGTCGTAAATCTTGCTGATCAGGGATTGATTGATGCCTTTGAACACGCCCTGCTGGCTACCCAAAGTGGCCGATTTCTCAGCCTCGGGCAGACCGTAAAAGTAGTCGGCATATTCCGGCGTCAGCAGCTCAAGGGTCAGCTTGGCGGTTTCCATCTGGAAGAAGCGGTCGGAGCGGGTTACCCAGCTCAGGCTGTAACCATGCTCCGCCGAGCCCTGTAGCAGGTCATAAAAGATTTCCGCGCCACTCTGGCCGCTGCCAATCACCGTTACGTTCTTGCAGCGTTGCAGGTGCGCTTTATGGTCCAGATAAAAGCCGCTGTGGATGGCCTTCGCCGCGTCTGCCGGGTCTGTAAACACATCGGGAAAGCGCGGTGAGCTGCCGATACCGATCACCAGTTTGCGCGCCAGGTATACAAAGGGCTCGCCGCTTTGCGTGTGCACGCCGCAGACTTGATAGGCCTGATGCTGTTCGTCGTAGGTGATGTCCTGCACCTCTTGAGCAAAACGAACATTGCTCAGTTGTGCTGATACCCACTGGCAGTAGCGGTTGAACTCGTGTCGATCGAGGTACCAGTTCTCGCGAATAAAGTAGCGATACAGGCGTCCCTGCTGTTTGGCGTAGTTGAGGTAGGTATAGCGGCTGGTGGGGTCAGCCAGAGTGACCATATCGGCCATGAACGGATTCTGCAGCGTCGTTCCATCCAACAACATGCCTGGATGCCAGTTGAATTCCGTCTTCCTGTCCAAAAACAGGCATTTGAGGTTTTCTACCGGCTCAGCCATGCAGGCGAGGCTGAGGTTGAACGGACCCAATCCGATAGCAATAAAGTCATACATGACAACGCGCGTCCTTGTGCAGCACCAGAGCAGGTGCAAGACGCTAAAGCCAAATGAGAATCACTGTCAACAAAAAGCGCGATTGACTCTCAGTTCTCAGCCAGACGGTCGAGTTTCAGGTTTTTCTGGGCCTTAAAGTGGTTCCAACGTGCTATTGGAGCTGGAGAAAATGGCACACAAGTACACACCATATCGCTAACGATGGCATGCCCGAAAACAGCAAAACTGAATAAAAATTGATCAGTTAGACCGGTGTATCACCACGACGCCGGAACCACCCGGTCAGGGACAACCGTTCCCGGTGTGCCAGCAATACCTCATGGGGCAGATCAGCCGACATAAAGACCACCAACGTTCCAGCCTCTGGGAGCACGTCCAGCGTCTTATCACCAGCGAAATGCAGACGCAGCGCACCACCATGCTCGGCTTGCCAATCAGCATTGAGGTACAAAACGGTGGTGACCATGCGCCGGTCGTCATCGCGGAAGCGGTCCACATGCTGCTTGTAAAACGAGCCGGGCGGGTACAGGGCGAAATGCCCTTCAAAATCCTCAAGCCCCAGATACAGGCTCTGATTGAGTTCGCTGCGCAGCGCATCCAGCACCTGCAAATACTCGTCCGTGACACTGGACTGCCCCGGCTCAAGCCACTGGATATGGTCCCCACGCACCCCTTCAAGCACTTGCTGCTGATTACCACGCCCCACTCCGGCAGGTGTTAAGGCACCCTTTTTTGCGCGTTCACGGCACTCTTGCGCCAACTGCAGGGTCAGAGCTTGTGGAATAAACTGGGGCATAACTGACCAGCCTTGCTCAACAAGGTCATCAATAATGCGTGGCAGGCAGGTGCTAGAGGTAGTGTTCATGGTGGGATTTTATCAGTGTCACCCGCCACCTCGACAAGCACGTGCACACCCCGGAAAATAATGGTTCCTCACGGGAGTCTCCAATGCGTGCCATCACCTTTGCTTTAACCTTCTTGCTCAGCCTGCCCGCCTTCGCGGATGACGTTCTACGCCTGTATCAAGCAGCTGGCTGGCCACAACAACGCACGCATTTCAGTGATGCCCTGCAAGCAGCTCAAGAGCGCTATCGCAGCAGCCTGCCCCCTGCGGTGTATCAGGCCTTGGTCAACAACAGCAACCAGCGCTTCAACCCTCAGGCCATGGATCAGCGCGCCCAGCAAGGCATGCGTGAAAATATGGCGAACCCAGCCGCTGCCTTGCAGTTCTTCGAGTCACCGCTGGGGCGCAAGATTGTCAGTGCAGAAACCAACGCCACCCGCAGTGATCAACTCGCGCGGTACGCCAACGGCCTGCCGCGCATCGAGGCCGACGCCACTCGCCGCCTGCAAATCCGCCACCTAGCACAAGCACTACCGGCCAGTCAGGCCGGTGCCGAAGTCAGCCTGGCACTGGCGGGAATCGCTGCGGACAGCCTGACCCAGATGCTTCCCGGGCTGCTCGGCGGTGACAGCACCCACATGCTGCTCAACAGCCAGCGCCAGCGTCTGGTTGAGCAAATGAATGCCGATCTGGATAACACCTTGCTGTTTGTCTATCGCGATCTGAGCGATGCCGAGCTGGAAGAGTTTATCAGCTTTGCTCAGTCGCCGGACGGCCAAGCCTACTATCAAGCCGCACTGGCAGCACTGCGTAGTGGTCTGGCAGTGGGTCAAAGCGCCGCCAGCCTGGCCCCGGCACCAACCGGGATCTGAATCACCGGCCCGCCGTCTCCACAGCGGGCCTGCGTGTCAGCGCAAGTGTTCTCCAAGAAAGCCGAAGAACTGCTCGCGGAATTCAGGCAACTCATTAGACAAGTGGTGGCGCGCCTCTTTGAGGCGCAAAATCTCTGGCTGTGCGAACTTATCCTGCAACACCTCAAGATTGTGCTGCCAAGCCACCGTCATATCCTGCTCACCCTGCACGATCAGTGGGGCGCGCGTGCTACGGCTGGCCGACTCGATACGCGGCACCCAGCGGCTTAACGCGCCAACCCAAGCGGTGGGTAACATGCGTGGCTGCAGCGGATCGCGGTTATGCACAAAGTCGATAAATTCGGCGTCGGTTGAGTTAACGCTAAAACGCCGAGGAATCTCGCTGACGAAATTGCGCATCACGTGGTAGCTGAGCTTCGACCAGTTCCACGCCCGAGGCCGCACCAGCGGCGCCATCAGGATGGTTTCTCCGATCGTGTCCAGCGGCGTGCCGTTAAGCAGGTAGTCGATCAAAATGGCACCGCCTGTACTCTGCCCAAACAAGTGCCAAGGGCGCGGCAGATCGAGCTCGCCCGCCTGGGCCAAGACGGCCTGCAACACAGTTTGGTATTCGGCAAAATCGTTGATATTGGCTCGGGGGCCGCTGGACAGGCCATGGCCTGGCAGGTCGAAGCTAAGCACAGCAAAGCCCAGGCCCAGGGCCCACTCCACCACGTGGCGGTATAAGCCGCCGTGGTCGTAGTAGCCATGCAACACAATCAACGTGGCGCGAGGCTCCTGTGGCCACCAGCCCTGCACCGCGATCTGATAGCCACCCACCTGAATCTGTCCCATGCGGGTCTGCCGCGCACCGTATTCATTGAAGCCGTAAAAGCGTCGGTAACCTTGCTCTGCTACAGTCAACTGCGTGGCTGCGGCGATGGGCCGCAGAGCAGAAATCAGATTTTCGGGTTGGAATAACTCGGGCATAAGGCTTCCATCCGTTCATGCCGTTAAATAAGGCCATTGCGCTGCCAATGTGCGAAGCTTAGGGTTATTCAGCTCTAGCGTCAGCTACAGCAAGCAAATCACCTGATTTCAGATTACCTTCATGACCCTTGTTTCCCGCCCCAAATTGCTCGCCGGCCTCATCCTTCTGGCCTGGATCGCCACCATGTTTGGCGCTTACTGGTGGTACGAAGCCCGCTATATGCGCAGCTTCAGCGACCAAACCACACTGTTCAGTGGGGAAACCCTGAGACTGCCTGAAGCACTGGCGGGTTCGGGGGATATTCGCTTAGTGCACTTCTGGGATCCGGAATGCCCGTGCAACGTCGGTAACCAGCAGCACCTTGGCGAGCTGATTGAGCGCTTCAGTCAACAAGGTGTCAGCTTCTACGTTGTACAGAAACCCGGCACCAGTGGCGAGCTGCCCGCTAACCTGAAGGCGTTGAAGCCACTGGCAGAGCTCCCCGGCAGCGAGCAGATTCCCGCCAGCCCAGCCGTCGCCATCTGGGACAAAAGCGGCAAGTTAGCCTACCTCGGCCCCTACAGCGAAGGGGCGGTGTGCAGCTCCAGCAACAGCTTTGTCGAGCCCATTCTTGAAGCCCTGCTTGCCGGGCGCCAAGTTGTCGCCAGTAATAACCTGGCGGTGGCCTGTTTCTGCGCCTGGAATCAAGACTAAAACCCACGCCTGAGCCCTAAGGGCTATACAGTGGACTTCCGCTGCGGGCCTATTTGTCCGATGCTAGCGACCGGCCGATTCTTCTAACAAAACGGAGCCCGCATGAAGCGCTTGTTTCTGACGCTGCTGTCAGCCGTGTTGATCCTGCTTGCTATCGTCCTCGGACGCACCCTTTTACAGCCTGCCGCCCAATTCAATCCTGATCCGGTTGCACGCCCCGCAGGGCTGGACCCTCAGCGCGCTGCGGAAAGCCTTTCCGCCGCCATTCGCTTACCGACCATTTCCCATCAAATTGGTGCGCCAGCGGCTCAACAAGCGGCCAGTAATGCTGCCTTTGCAGCCTTGGAAAGGTGGCTGCAAGAGCGCTATCCACACCTTGTGGCTACGGCCCTGCGGGAAGAGATCAAAGGCCCCAGCATTCTCCTGCGCTGGCCCGGCAAGGACAGACAGTTACCCCCAGCGCTGCTGATGGCCCACAGCGATGTGGTCCCCGTGACGCCTGGCACCGAAAAGGATTGGAACCATCCGCCATTCTCCGGCGCCATTGCCGAGGGTTTTGTCTGGGGCCGCGGCGCGATCGACAGCAAAGGCTCCATGGTGGCCATGCTGGAAGCGGTAGAAACCTTAATCAGCCAAGGCTTTCAGCCTCAGCGTGATGTCTTCCTGGCGTTCGGCCACGACGAAGAAATCGGCGGCCTGCAAGGCAATAAACGCATCGCCCACTACCTTCAGGAAAAGGGCACGCGCCTGGCCTGGGTGAGCGATGAAGGCGGCTTTGTGGTGCGCGGACAAATCCCCGGCGTGAAACAGGATGTGGCGGTGGTCGGCATTGCCGAGAAGGGCTACTTGAGCCTGATTCTGCAAACCACAGCTGCTGGCGGGCACTCCTCACAGCCGCCTGCGTTCAATGAAACCGCCGTGGGCCGCCTGAGCCGCGCCCTGCAACGGATGGCCGATACCCCCTTTAAACGCGACTTTGACGGCCCAACCGCAGCGCTGCTGGAAAGTTTTACACCGGCGCAGTCGTTCGGTTACCGGGTGATCTTCGCCAATCTTTGGCTGTTTGGCCCATTGGTGGCTGATCAGCTAGCCGCTACGCCCGCTGGGGCCGCGCAGATGCAAACCTCCATCGCCCCGACCATGCTGCGCGCCGGTGTGAAGGACAACGTATTGGCACCGGTTGCCCGCGCCACAGTGAATATTCGTATTCATCCACGCGACACCATCGACGAAGTCCTGGCTCACGTTCGCCACAGCATCGACGACGATCAGGTACAGGTCAAAGTGATGCCAGCCGCACGCAATCCATCCGCCGTGTCGGACATTAATGGCGAGACCTATAGGCGCTTTGCCGATGTCATCCGCCAGAGTTTCAGCCAGACCCTGGTCAGCCCTAACCTCACGGTGGGCGCCACCGATGCTCGCTATTACGAGGCGCTGACTGAAAACGTATTCCGCTTCAGCCCATTGCTGATGGAGAAGGAAGACTTGGGGCGCATGCACGCCACCAACGAGCGCGTGGCCATCGAGCACTTGGGCAATGCCAGCGGTTTTTACTACCGTTTGCTGCAAACCCTGACCGATTAGCGTTCAGCATAGGAGCGGGCCGCGCCAAGAGCAGGCAGGCCCGATCTTATGAGAGCAAGCTGACTACGGTGTAGCGGCTGATGGTGGACTGGGCCACAACGGTTTGTGCCGACGCGCCGTAGTTGTTGCCACGCAACAGATGGAAGACTTCACCGGCAAACGCGCTGGCCCACTGCTGCTCGTTCTCATCCGTATGCCGGGCAAGAAACTCGCGGACCTCATCCTGGCGCTGAGCAAGCTGTTCGCGCAGAGCGGTGATGCGGTCCAAGGACGTTACCACCTGATCCAGCACACGGCGCAAATCACGGGCCCCATCAAGCTGGGTGGCGGCAGGCAAACGCAGCAACTGATCTTCTTCGCTGGCAACATAAGCGGCTGTCTTTTCAGCCAGTTTGCCTTCACCCTGAACCCGCAGCTCATCCTTAATCGCGTACCAATCTGACTCACGGGCACTGAATTTCAGCTCCCCGCCAGCATCCAGTTCAGCGCGGATACCTGCAGGGCTCAAGCCATTGTTGAAGCGGCGCAAAATCTGCTGTTCGGTGAGGCCTTCATCCAGCACCACAGCCAAAGGCTCAGCGAGTTTGCGTCCGGCGCTGAACAGCAAGGTTTCCTTACCGGCTTGTTGAACCTGCTCGATGGAGTCAAACCCTTGCAGGGTGAATCGGCTGCGTACCGGTTCATTCAATGACAGGCGCAGACGTGAATCCAAAGACTGCGCACTGCGTTGGCTGCGCTCAGCGAGCAGCTCACGCACAGCCTGCATTTCAGCTTCCAACTCTTCGCGAGCGGCAGGGCTTGACTGGCTGTTGCCCAAGTCGCGACTCAGGCGCAATTTGAGCTGGCCAAGACGTGCTTGCAGGTCACCCAGGTAGTTATCAGCAGCCTGCATCGACGTCAGCTGCTGGTTAAGCTGCAAGCTGAACGACGCGCTTTTACTGTTGCTCTGCGGCTGCACCTGAGGCGCGCTGGCAGCGTGAGCGCGATTGCTGCGAGGTGGCAACGCAACCGGCGTGCGGCGTGTTTGCGGGGCTATGGCTCCCGCTGCGGGCAGCTGCTTATCAACCTTGATGACCATAAGTGTTCCTTACAGCAGGCTGAACAACGACATTTCATTGATCTTCAGATACGTTTTCTGCGTCGCATTCAAAGCCAACTGGTAGTTATTGAGGTCGATGGTGGCACCGGCATAATCCAGCTCGGAAAGCTCACGGGCGATCTTTTGATTCACCAGCGACACTTCCTCGTTACTGCTGTTGAGCAGCTCCAGGGCATTTTGCCGCCCACCCAGTTCGGTGATGGAGCCTAACACTCGATTGTGGCTCGCATCCAGCGCAGCCAGGGTGTCGGTCAACTGCTGGCGCAACGCGGGATCATTGGATTGCACGCCAGGGGTCTTCAAGCTGGCGATCAATCCGTGTAGTTGATTGAGCATCTCGGCGTTGTTGCCATAAATCTCCACAGCGGTGACGTTCTCGTCCACCAGCACACCGTTCGCGACTGCCGCCTGACGATGCTTGTCATTGCCCGTTACCCTGTATGTCTGTGTAGCGGCATCGTAGGTCAGTGCTGGGGTGTCACTGATCGTGCCGGAAAACAGGTAGCGCCCTTCTTCGTCACGGGCATTGGCGAAGCTGAAAATCGTCGCCTCAATGATCTCCAGCTCGGTCGCCATCGAGGCGAGGTCATCCCCGGAGTTCTTACCATTGGAGGCCCAGAGCAGGATGTCACGCACATTCAGCAGGGCATCGGAGGTTGAGGTCAGATTGGTTTCTTGTACCGACAGGCTGCTGGAGACGTTGGCGATGTTCTTGATGTACTGCTGAACACTCGCCTCTTCGCGCTCAACCCTTAGCACGCGCACACTTGAAATCGGGTCGTCGGAAGGCACCATGATGCGCTGACCAGTGGCCATCTGCTGCATGAGTTTGCCCAGCTCGGCCGAATTGGTATTCATCGAGTTGTGCATCATCGCAGTAATCTGCGCGTTAGTGATCCGCATCATGATTCAGCTCTCACAAGGGCGCGTCAGAACGCGGCCAGCATGTCTTCAAAAAGTTGGTTAGCGGTGGTGATGACTTTCATGTTGGCCTGATAGGCCTGCTGATAGGTCATCAAGTTGACCGCCTCTTCATCGAGGTTTACTGCACTGACGCTGTCACGCTGTGCCTGGGCCTGCTGTGTAACGGTGGTGGCCGAGTTCAGGTCAGCCTGATTCTGGCGGCTGTCGCTGGCCACACGGCCCAGTAGGCCTGCATAGGCATCGTTAACACTGACTTGGCTGCCGCGCAGGGTAATGGTGCTGTTCTTCAGCTCCAGCAATGCCAGCAAGGCTTCGTTGTTACCGCTCTCACCGACGGAGGAAGAAAAGCCCAGCTCCTCCGGTGTTAAGTTCTCCGCGCTGATCATGCCCGTGGTGCTGCTGGGGTCATAGTAGAACAGCGCGCGGCCTGGGTTACCTGCCAGGTCATAGCCATTGCCCAAGGCATCGTTGATCATCTGCGCCAGACCAGACGCCATGGTGTGCAGGGCCTCTTGGTTAGGCCGCAGGCTCTGGTACTCAACGTCGTAAAGACCACCGAATGCGCCACCAAAACCGTCCATGCGCAGGTTGAACCGCGTGCCCGCGAAACTCAGGCTGATGTCTTGCTCGCCGCTGGCAGTAGGCGTGACGGTGAGCTGTGCAGCGGTAGGCCCGGCGACCAAGGGCTGACCATTGGCCATGGCGACAGTGATCGAACCGTCCGGGGTTTCGTTAACGCGAATTTTGGCGTATTGGCTGAGCTGTCCGATGAGGCTCTCGCGCTGATCACGCAGTGCCGAGCTGTCACCTTGGACTGATTCGGTTTCGATGATTTTCTTGTTCAGCAGGGCGATGTTGGCGGTCACACCGTTAACTTCAGTGGCCATTGCCACGCGCTGCTCTTGCAGGGCTTTGATCTGAGCGTCGATGTTGCTGTTCAGCACATTGAAACGCTGGGCGAGGTTGCCCGCTTCGCTGATGATCTGCTGACGCAGGGCGATGGAGCTTGGCGTGGCACTGGCTTCACTGACAGCCGCAAAGAACTGATCCAGGCCCACACTGATGCTTGAGCCGTCGCCTGCCATCAAGGTTTCCAGCGAAGTCAGGTATTGCTGGGACGCGCTGTAATATTCTTGCTCGGTGGTCGCTCGCCACAATTGCTGATTGTGAAAGTCGTTGGTCATGCGGCGGATGCTGGTGACCTCAACCCCGCCCCCCACGCTCAACCCACCCTGGCCGGACAGTGATGCGGTCAGAGTTTGCAGACGGCTGAAGCCCGGTGTGTTGACGTTGGCGATGTTCTGCCCGGTGCTGGCAAGTGCGGCTTGGTTGGCGCGCACACCGCTATAGGCGATCTGACTGAGGATGCTCACAACGGACTCTCCTAACGCTCAAGCCGAACAGGCTGAGCAAACGCCGGAAGGCGCGCAGCAGCGTCGCCTTCAGCAGATAATTCACGTGTTACTGAATTTAAGGCGACACGACTGGCGTCAGACTTAAGGGTTGTTTGCAGCGGCAGGTTTAACTGTTGGCTGGCGAGGTTGCTCAACAACACACCGCTGTCGGCGCTCAGGGCGCTGGCCAGTCGCTGCTGAGACTCAGCGCGCTGCACGGCGGCCTGCTCGCGGGCCGGTGCGTCGGCGTCATCCATAGCAGCAAGAATCTTACGGGCGTAGTCCCGGGTTTCCTGATAAGGGATACGCGCAATCCAGGCCTGCTCGCCAATTTCGCCCGTACGCGGGTCACCGTTGACCTGCAGCCACTCATCCACTTTACCCGGGCCTGCGTTATAGGCCGCCAAGGCCAGCGCTGGGCTGCCGTCGTAGCGCTGCAACATACGCTGCAGGTACGCCGTACCCAGCTGCATGTTGTAGTCGGCATCAGTGGTCAAACGGGCCTGATCAAACTCAATGCCCAGCTCTGCCGCCATGTCTTGTGCCGTACCAGGCATCAGCTGCATAAGGCCCAAGGCACCTTTTGGTGACACAGCATCCACCCGGCCATCAGACTCTTGATTGATCACGCGCTGCACCAGCGACTTGAAATCCACCGGCTCATTAGCCGCCTGCGCAACAGGCCAGGGCGATTCGCTGCGGCTCCGCTGCCACGTGCTGCGTATCGGCTCCTGGAAGCTGGTGGCCGTGCGAGCAGGCAGTTCGGCCTCGCGGGCGGCCAGGGCAGCAGCCTCGTAATCGGGCAGGGCGCCTGGGGATAACTGCGCCACCAGCATATCGGCAATGCCGGTTTGCTTACGCTTGGACAGGGTGTCAGCCAGTGCCTGATCGTAAAAATCGCGCATGCTGTCCAGTTCGCGACTGCGCATGGGGTTACCGTCACTGAGCACGTCGCTGGCTTTGCGCATCTGCTTGAGGATCTGTTGCAGGAACAGCGCTTCGAATTGCTCGGCGGCCAGTTGCAACTTCTGCTCGCGGGCGCGGCTGATGGTGTCGGAGCCCGCACGTTGCGTGCCGAGGTGTTGCGTGAAAGAAACAATGCTCATGGTCAGATCACAATCAATTCAGCATTAAGGGCACCCGCACGCTCCAGGGCCTGAAGGATGCTCATCACATCATCTGGGGTCGCGCCCAGGCTGTTCACCGTGTTGATGATGCTGTCCAGGCTCGCCCCTTCCGGCCAGCGGAACATGCCGTTGCGGTCTTGCGCGACCTCTACATCAGAGCGCGGCACCACAGCGGTCTGCCCCTGAGAAAACGCATTGGGCTGGCTAACCTGCGGAGTTTCGCTGATCGTCACCGTCAAGCTGCCATGGCTGACGGCTGCCGCCTTAACCCGCACACCTTCACCCACCACAACAGTCCCCGTACGGCTGTTGAATACTACCTTTGGCCGCTCACGACCTTCGGCAATCTCCAGCCCTTCGAGCATCGCCATAAAGCTAATGCGCTGAGTGCTGGCCTGCGGGGCACGCAAGGAAATCTTGGTGGCATTCAGCGCCGTCGCGGTGCCCATACCAAAACGCTGGTTAACCGCTTCGACCACTCGCGTTGCAGTCTGGAAACTCGGCTCGCGCAGGTTAAGCATGACGTCAGGGCGCTCACTAAAGTCAGTGGGGATCATCCGCTCCACGGTCGCACCATTGGGTACGCGGCCGCTGTTGGCAGAATTGATCGCCACACTGGAACCGCTGGCGCCGCTGGCATTCAGCCCGCCAACCACGATTGCACCTTGCGCCAAGGCGTAGATTTCGCCGTCCACGCCATGCAGCGGGGTCATCATCAACTGGCCGCCGCGCAGGCTCTTGGCATCGCCCAATGAGGCGACGGTGACATCTACGGTCTGACCGGGGCTGTAGGAAGGCGGAATGTCGGCCGTGACGCTAACAGCCGCGACGTTTTTCAGTTTTGGATCCACGTTGTCCGGCAGGTTGATGCCGAACTGTTTGATCATGTTGGCCACGGACTGGCTGGTGAATTTCACCTGATTTTTGTCACCCGTGCCGTCCAGGCCCACCACCAGGCCATAGCCCACCAACTGGTTACCGCGGATGCCTTCGACATCCACCAAATCCATCAGCGGCACCGCCAGCGCTGACAGGGGAAAGCTCAAGGCGCAGGCAAGGATTAAACGTTGAAACATGACGGGCCTCTTACAGTGGGAACAGCGGGCTGCTGAAGAAACGGCTCAGCCAACCGGCACTGTTGCTGTCATTGAGCACACCGCGACCGGCGTAGGAGATGCGCGCATTGGCGACATTCTGCGAGGAGATGCGGTTGCCACGGCTGATGTCATCCATGCGCACCAGACCTTCCAGGCGGATGTATTCGTCGCCCTGGTTCAGGCGCAGGGCTTTCTCGCCACGAATCAGCAGGGTGCCGTTGGGCAATACCTGATGCACAGTGACCGCGATGGCCCCGCGCAGGGTGTTCTGCTGCGAGCTTTTGGCCGAGCCATCAAAATCCCGCTCGGCCTCAGCCTGGGTATTCAGCTGATCGAACTGCTTGTCGAGAATCGTCGGGATGCCAATGCCGATGCTTGAGCTCTTACCAAAGCTGGTACCTGCACTCTTGCTCGACTGGGTGGACTCATCCAACACCACGGTGAGGATGTCACCCACGCGCACGGCGCGCTTGTCGCTGATCAGCGAACCGGCATAGCCACTGCGGAACAGCCCACCACTGACAGTCGGCGGCTGGCTGTAGTCCAACTCCAGCGGTTCATAACGGCTGGAGTCTTCTTCAGGCAGCATTTCGTTGAAGCTGGCACAGCCACCGAGCAACAGGCTCAGCGCAAGCAGAGTCAGGCGGGTCATCCCATTACACCGTCTGGTTGAGGAACTGCTGCATGCCGGATGCGGCATCCAGCACCTTGGCATTGGCCTCATAAGCGCGCTGGATGGAGATCATATTGACCATGGCCTCGACCACTTCTACGTTGGAACCTTCCAATACACCTTGCTTGAGCTGGCCGAGGCCATCTTGACCGGCCACACCCTCAACAGGCTCACCGCTGGCGGCGGTCTCACGGTACAGGTTACCGCCCAACGCCTCCAAGCCAGTGGGGTTGGTGAAGTTCACCAAAGTGATCTGCCCCAGTTCACTGGGCAGGCTATCGCCCGGCAATACAGCGGTGACGATGCCGTCCGCACCGACGGTAAAGCGAGTGCTGCCCGCAGGCACTTCGATCCCCGGCACCAGTGGCAGGCCCTGAGAATTGACCAGCATGCTTTCGTTGTTCAGCTGAAACTGACCGTTTTCGGTGTAGTAGATGTCACCGTTTGGCGCTTCAACCTGAAAGAAGCCGCTGCCCACAATGGCCAGATCCATCGGCTGGCCGGTGGGTTCGATGTTGCCTTCAGTGAAGACTTTCTGCGTACCGGCAATGCGTACACCACTGCCTAGCTGAATGCCGGAAGGTACGGTGTTGATCTCATCAGCCTGTGCACCCGGCTGCTTTTCGATGGAATAGAACAGGTCTTCAAAAACCACGCGGTCGCTCTTGAAGCCTTTGGTGTTGACGTTGGCCAGGTTATTGGCCACAGCGCCCATGGCTTTGTCCTGGGCGGCCAGACCGGTTTTGCTGACCCACAATGCCGAACTCATATGCTTTCTCCTGTCTGCCCGCTTAGCTGCCGCGGATCATGCGGTTGCCGGCTTCGGACAGATCCTCGGCCGCTTTCATCATTTTCACCTGGGTTTCAAACAGGCGGTTGAGGCTCATGGTGGCCATCAACTGGTCAATTGAAGACACGTTGCTGGCCTCCAGGTAACCGCTGGCCAAGACCGCATTTTCAGCGTCAGCCGCAGGCGTCCCATCCAGCGTGGTGAGCAGGCCGGTCGCGTCTTTGGTCAGGTTGGTGGCGGGCACATCCACCATACGGATACGGTCAACTTCGGCTGTCAGGTAATCACCGCGCGGCACCACCGAAACGGTGCCGTCACGGCCGATGCTGAGCTGGTCGTATTCAGGCAGAACGATCGGGCCACCTTCACCCATCAGCGGCAAGCCATTCACGGTCAGGCGCAGCTGAGCATCCACCTGTAACGCACCGTGGCGGGTGTAACGCTCTTCACCTTCGGCATTTTCGACCACCAGCAGGCCTGCGCCCTGAATGGCCACATCCAGTTCACGCCCGGTCGCCATCAGCTCACCCGGCGTAAGATCAATGCCGTTGTTACGCGCCACAGCCATATGCCGGCTGTCGTAGCCATAGCCTTCCAACGAGACGCTCTCGGCCTGTTCCATGTCGGCACGGAAGCCCGGCGTGTTGACGTTGGCGAGGTTGTTAGCACGCACCGTCAGCGAACTCATGGTGCGGCTGGCTGCGCTCATTGCGGTGTAACCCAAACGGTCCATGGATCAGCCTCAGATCGCGCCAAACAGGCTTTGAATCAGTTCTTTGTTAGTGGTCAGCACGCGGGTGTTGGCCTGGTAGTTACGCTGGCCTTCCATCAACCCCACCAGCTGCTCAGTCAGGTCGACGTTGGAGTTCTCCAGGGCGCCAGCCACCAGCTCACCGAATGCACCTGCACCCGGAATACCAATCAGCACCTGGCCGGATTCAGCCGTCTCTTGCCAGGCGGTACCGTCTACGCTGCGCAGACCACCGGGGTTGGCGAAGTTAGCCAGGGCAACCTGACCTTGCAGCATGCGCTGGCCGTTGCTGTAGTTGGCGTAGACCATGCCGTCTTTCTCGATGGAAAGACCGGTTTGTTCACCTGCGGCATAGCCCGAAGCGCGGTTGCTGGTCACCACAAAGTCGGTGCCATATTGGCTGGAGTTGCTGTAGTTCACCGCCACGTTCATGGCATCAACCCCGACCAGGTTGAAGCTGACGTTTACTGGAGCCGTCGGGGAGGCCAACGCACCGCCTGTGGTGAAGCTAATCGCTTGAGGACCCGCAGCTGGCGTCACATCCACGCCATCGGCAAAGTAGTAGGCGTTCCAGTTGTTGGGCGATGTTTTAACGAAATACTGAGTCAGAGTGTGCTCTTTGCCCTGGGAGTCAAACACCTTGGTGGTGTAAGTGGAGTTGTAGGTGTTGACGTCATTGGCATCGAACGCCAGCAGCGGGACTTCTTCGTTTGAATCCAGGTTCATGACGAAATCCAGCGTCTCGGTGGCCTTAGCCGGGAGGTTAGCGCTTTGCAGCTGCATATCACCCATGACGCCTTCCAGCAGGTTGCCCGCCGCATCTACGGTGTAGCCCTGCAAACGCTGCCCTGCCGCGTTTACGATCAGGTTGTCTTTATTGGCAGTGAATACACCCGCACGGGTGTAGCTGACTTCGCCAGTAGGTGTACGCGTGATGTAGAAACCACTGCCGGCAATGGCCAGGTCGAGGGTACGACCGGTTGTGACCAGCGAGCCATTCTGGCTGATGCTCTGGGTTGTACCGAGCACCTCAACACCCATGGCCTGTGAGTCGGCATAGATGCTGCCGAACTCGGTACGGGATGATTTGAAACCCGTAGTACCGGCGTTGGCGATGTTGTTACTGATGGTGTTGAGCTGTTCGTTGACGGCGTTCAAACCAGTCAGGGCTACGTTGAAACTCATGGCGTCAAAACCTTAAATAATCGGCAAACGGGATCAGAGCAGACCGGCAACAGGGGCCGGGCCGAACTCGGTAATGTTGTAGAAGGGCACAGAGCCAATACCGGCGATATCCAGTACCGGGCCTTCAGTGCTGACACGCACCTGCTTGACCACTCCAGCCAGCTCGGTAGTCGGGTACTCACCGCTGTCACTCTTAACGGAGAGCTGATAAGTACCCGGCGTCAGCCCAAGCTTCTCGGCGTCCAGTTCGAACGGCACCTTGCCCGGCGCCTGCGAGCCCAGGTTAATTTCCCGGCTGACGCCACGGCTGTCAGTCAGCACCAGTGACAACGCGCCTGCGGCATACTCAAGATTGATGATGCCGGTCACCGGCTCATCAGCGAGCTGCACGGAATCACTGGTTACCTTTACCTCTTGCCCCACAAGGCCGGCTGCGGTGAGGGTTTGCAGGTTGTCCAGCAGCACCAGATTGCTCTGGGTCATGCTCGCCATGTTCTCCAGGCTCTTAACCTGGCTCATGGCCGAGTACTGATTGAGGAACTCGCTGCTATCAACAGGATCGGTCGGATCCTGATTCTTGATCTGGGCAACCATCAGGGTGATGAAGTTGTTCTCCATCTGCGCTGCATCGCTGACGTTAACCGCCTGTTTTACGATTTCATCCGCACCGTAGCCGCTATTGGCAGACGTGTTGTTAGTGACTTGGCTCATCAGCTCTCTCCCAGCTTAAGCAGACCCTGCTGCATGCTCTTCAGGCGATTGAGTACTTCAACACCGGTTTCAAAACTGCGGGTGGCCGACATCATGTCGGTCATTTCTTCGATCTGATTGATATCGGCGTAATAGACATAGCCACGACCATCGGCCATTGGATTGCCTGGCTCGTAGCGGCGCACGGGGTCGCGCCCAGCGCTGACCACATCCAGCACCTGCACATGGGCACCGCCCATACCGGCACCACGGCTCATCAGGTCATTGTTGTAAACCGCAGCAAACACGGGCTTGCGCGCCTGATAGACGTCCTCAGGCTTAGCCGCGGAGGAGTCGGCATTGGCCAAGTTGCTGGCTACGGTATTGAGACGAACGGTCTGCGCGTTCATGGACGAACCGGCAATCCGGTAGATGGAATCGAATGCCACGATCAGCGTCCCTCTATCGCTTGTTTCAGGCCACGGAACTTCATGCTGAGAAAGGTCAGACTGGTCTGGAAGTCCATGGAATTTTTGGAAAACTCCGCCTGCTCGACACTCAGCTCGACGCTGTTGCCATCCTGCGAAGGTTGAGTCGGTACGCGGTATTTGAGATCGGCACCGGCGGAGGCAACCAAGGATGACGAATCCAGCCGCTGCATTTCACTGGCAAAGTCGATATCCCGGGCAAGAAATCCCGGCGTATCTTCGTTGGCCAGGTTGGCCGCCAGAATTTCGCTGCGCTGCATACGCAATTCAAGCGCACGCGCGTGCGGGCCGACTACGTCATCAATCCGTATACTCATCCACCGTTACCTTTCAACCGGTTAGCATGCGGTGCACTGAGCACAAAACGTGCCCACCGCCATATAGATGACTATGCAATTGATTTATAACGATTTTACTGGCGATCACAGTGCGCAAAACCATGCTGGACTTACGCGCAATGACGCTTCAGTGCCAGCATGCGGAAGTATTTTTTCCGCATGCCTGGCGCTGCTTTTCCTCTTCCTACCCAGCCATGCCACCGCCACTACGGCCACAGGGCAAATCGAAGCGCGGGTGACTGAACACGTGCAGCACACCGTCGATGAGTACGCCCGCCAACAAGGTTGGCGAAATGTGCGACACACCGTGCAAATCAGCCTCATCGGCAAAAGCGAGCAACTCAGCCCCTGCATGCAGCCCTTACAACTACAAGCGGAACCGGTTGCCGACATCAGCGCACGCATGCGCCTGCAACTGACCTGCACCGACACCCCCGGCTGGACGCTTAGCGCATTCGCCCAGACCACCCTGTATGTACAAGCGGTGCATGCGGCCACACTCATTGATCGCAACAGCACCCTGAGCAGCAACCAACTGCGTCTTGAAGAAATTCAGTGGAGCAAAAGCAACAGGGGCTTCTTTCAGACTCCCCAAGAGGTCAGTGGCCAAGGTGCCAAACGGCGTATTCGCGAAGGGCAGCTGATAACCCCCAGCTTACTCAGCACACCCTTAATGATTCGTCGCGGCGACCCTGTGACCATACGCGCCAGCCAAGATGGCATCAGCGCAGCCACCAAAGGCCAAGCTCTGGCCAATGGCAGGGCAGGGGAAGTGATTCGGGTGCGCAACCTCTCCAGTGAAAAAGTCATTGAAGCCAAAGTGCTTGAGCCCGGCGTTGTCAGCAGCACGTTTCAATAAAATCACTGAAGCCTGTGTAATAGCTGTCTGCACAGACAGCTTTTTAGGGTGAGCAAAGCCTTTATCAGTGAGGCATCCAAGAAATTTCATATTTTTTGCACGCGCCATTTAAGCACCGCCAGAAACTGGTCGCCCTTCATCTACAGCAGGCAATTACAGCCAGCTCCAATCAAGCGATCTCGCACGAAGGAAGAATCAAATGGCTCTGTCTATTCACACTAACTACTCCTCGCTGGTTACTCAGACTAACCTGAGCAAAACCAACAACGCGCTGAGCACTAACCAACAGCGTCTGGGCACTGGCTTCCGCGTAAACAGCGCCGCTGATGATGCTGCTGGCCTGCAAATCGCCGTACGCCTGGAAACCCAATCCCGCGGCATGGCCGTTGCCATCCGCAACACTGGCGACTCCATCTCCCTGCTGCAAACTGCAGAAGGTGCGTTCAATGAGATGACCGACATCCTGCAACGCATGAAGGATCTGGCCACTCAAGGCGCCAACGGCACCAACAGCGCCGACGACCTGAAATCCATGCAGGCTGAGTACGACCAGCTGGGCGAAGAGATGGCCAACATCATGGACAACACCAGCTTTGCCGGTGAGGCCCTGTTCAGCAAAGACGGCACCGCGGGTAAATTCGCTACTGCCGTTAACTTCCAGATCGGCGCAACCTCTGCCGAAACCATGACTCTGGACCTGACCGCATCAGGTACCGACGCCGTTAAGACGCTGACTACCGCACTGGACGGCATGTCCACTGTTTACACCTCTGGTAGCGCCGCCACAGCAGGCGTCGAAATCACTGGCGCAGCTAACGCGACCATCGACCTGGTTAAGACTGCTCTGGACGCCGTTGGCACCCTGCGTTCCCAGTTCGGCGCCACCATCAACCGCCTGAACCACACCGCTAACAACCTGGCCAACATGAAGGACAACACCGACATGTCCAAAGGCCGCATCATGGATGCCGACTTCGCCCAAGAAAGCGCCAGCATGACCAAAAACAGCATGCTGATGCAGTCCGGCATCTCCATGCTGAAACAAGCGGGTCAGATGCCAGGCATGGTTATGTCCCTGCTGGGCTAATCTGCAGCATCCGGGCGTTAATCGCCCACAAAAACGCCCCGTCTTTACGGGGCGTTTTTGTTTGTGCGCTTGGCGCGCATACCCAATTTAAGTGACAATCATCACAAAATCGGAGAAAGCACAAGACTTGTAAGTGTATTTCCTTGACGCCAAAATACCATCACTCGTTTATGGTACGTAAGTTCTGCGATAGCCATGTCCTTTCCAGATCGTCTCAACACCTCCTTAGCACCTCCTCCGGCTGATCCCGCAACATCAAGTTTCCTGACGATCAAGACCGGTCGCAGTGATTGCTATGCGTTGTTCAGCCCATCGCTTTTTCAACTCACGCTGGTGCAAGGTGAGCACACGGAAAAGATTGACCTGGGTTTTTCTGGCACCCGCTTGCTTGAGCGCCTGTTGCAGGTGCCTGGGGAAGTCGTCTCCCGTGATGAGCTAATGAGTTACGCCTGGGCCGACCGGGTAGTCGGCCAGGGCAGCCTGAATCAGCAGATCTACACGTTGCGCCAAGTACTGGGCGACGAAAAAAATCGCGAAATCATTCAGACACTGCCGCGCCGCGGATACCAGATCAACCCTGGCTACCTCGCAGCGTCGGCCAACGACAGCGACGAGCAGCCCGCGCAGGCCATCGCACCCAGTCAGCCTCAGCATCACGGTCGTAGGCTTAACCGCAAGCGGATATCGGCCATGCTCGCTGGAGTTCTGGCTGCGGGAAGCGGCTTGTTTGCCCTGCTAAGCTCAGCCAGCCAACCTGGCGCCACCTACTCAGATCAAGTGACGCTGGGTATGGCCGACATGCATTACATTGAACAATCGCCGCAGCGTCTTGAGCAGCTCATGTCTGACACCCAAGCGCTGAGCACACGCCTGAGCACACTGAATACACAACCCATCACCCTTACACTCACTCAGCGTCAGGGTTACTACCAGTTGGTATGCCAACGCAGCCAGGGTCAGGCGCGCACGCTCATGTTCCACATTAACCAATTTAACCTGCTCAAGGACGCGCAGCTGCTCCGGTGCCTTTCTTGAGCACCGGAGGCGGCCTGAGCCGCGCCCGCTGGCTGATTCCAGCACTGACGGGCCTGTTACTACTGGCGATCTGCATCACGCAGTACCTGTTCTTTCGCTCAAGTTCCGAGATTGATGGCTACCACCATGCGACGGGACAAGTGCAGCTGAGCAACGGTCAGGTGCAGGAGGTGACGCACAACCTGCGCATTCACAATGGACGCTTCTACTGCATGACCCGCCAAGGGGACAGCATCCTGGAAACGTCGGGGGTGGTTGAGCATGGCTTTTTCGGCAACTTCAGACTGCGCGTCGAGAGGGGTGAGGTCAGTAGCCTGACCCCGGAGGTTGATAACTCGCTAGTTTTCAACCTGATGTATGCCAAGAATCCGGGCTCGACCATCACGCTGCGCAAGCTCAATGGCTGCTTGTATGCAGAAGAAACCCAGCAGGTTTATTGCCCGGAAACATAAAGCCCCCGGATTGTGCTCGCTGTGAATCCGGGGTACGACCTGCCACCGAAGCAGATTATTGAGCGGGGGTGGCTTTCTCGGCGCCTTTAAAGTCAGCGCGTAGCTGCCCTTCACCAAACAGCTCACGGTAGAGCCCTTCAGCCTGACTGGTCAGCACCAGCACCTCAATACGCCGGTTGGCGCCATTCCTTGGATCATCGGGTAACAGCGGCATTACATCAGCCTGCGCTGTCACCTGCAGCACGGAGGATGCGGGCAATCCAGCGGCCACCATCACATTACGAGCGCGCAGTGCGCGGTCGCCTGAGAGGTTCCAGTTGTTATAGCCATTGACCACACCTCGATAGGGTGCAGCATCGGTATGACCACTGATGATCAAGTGGTTTTCAACTTTGCCGAGAATCCCTGCCAGACGCTGCAAAAGGGTCTCGAAGTGAGGATCAAGTCGGGCACTACCGCGGGTGAACATAAAGCGATCTTTGTCGTCCTTGATCAACACTCTCAACCCTTGCGGCACCACCTGAACCTCGATATTGGCCTCGGCATTCAGTTGTTTCGCCAGTTGGTCCATCAGCTCAACCAGCACGCGCATTTGGCCCGGCTCTCCGTAATACGGACGAACCTGCTCCAGCAACTCAAGCTGCTGCGCCGTTAGCTCCGGTGCCTCCTTGTCTGAGACCGTTTCTGACTGCTTATCCTCAGGTTTTTTTGCTGTGTTAGCGACATCGTCACGACGCGCAGTCTGTACCGGCACACCATCCAGCTCCAACACCGTCACACTACTGCCATCGAAGATATCAATGCCGCCATCCACGATTGGGTTGGAGATAGAGCCATCGGACTGGCTGATCACATCAAGGCGCGGCTGAACAATCCACAACACCATGAACAGCGCCATCATGGCCAGCGTAAAGTCGGCAAAGGCCACCTTCCAGGCACCACCATGAGCCTCATCATGGCCCTTCTTGCCACGCCGTTTGACAATAATTTCGTGGCCGTCGGACCCGCGCTTTCTCATGCTGCGTCCCTTTCATCCTCGTAACGGTTTACCCAGATCTCCAACTGCTTGAAGGCAGGCTTTACGTCCTGCTCGATCAGTTTTCGACCAGCGTCCACCGCCAGCAGGGTCGGCTTGCCCGCCACATGGGCCACCAGTGTGGTGCGCACGCATTCCAACGCCGACAGCTCGGTTTTAATGCGCTGACTCATGGCATTAGAAAGCGGTTCCATCACGCAGTAGCACATGAAAATACCAATGAAAGTACCGACCAGCGCTGCGGCCACGTGGGCACCAACCTCAGCCACCGAGCCACCAATACTGCCCATGGTGATGATGATGCCGAGAATCGCCGCCAGGATGCCGAAGCCCGGCATGGCTTCGCCAATTTTGTTTAATGAGCGAGAAGGCTGCAGGAGAATGTGTTCCATGGCCTCAAGCTCCTGATCGAGGAAACCCTCCAGTTCATGGGAACTGATCTTGCCCATGGCCATAAGGCGGAAGTTGTCCGCGATGAAGGCCATCAGGTTTTTTTCCTGACGAATCAGCGGGTACTTGGCAAACAGCTCGCTCTGCTCAGGCTCTTCGATGTGGCTGTCGAGCACCTTAAGACCGCCGATCTCCACCATCTCCAACAGTTCATAGAGCAACATCAGCAGCTGCCGTTGAAACTCCTCACCGCGACGCTTGTAGACAAAAACGCCCTTAACTTGGGTAAGCATCTCAATCAGGACTTCTTTCGGGTTGCCGACAATCAGCGCGCCCAGACCAGCCCCCAGGATGATCACCAACTCGGCAGGCTGCCAGAGCATGCTCAACTGCCCCTGTGCCATCAAATAACCACCGAGCACGCACGCCACGATGATCATGATTCCAAGTAATTTCTGCACCCTAGCCTCTCTCGTTCAGGTAACGACTTGCCTTGGCAATAGCCTGTTTGCTTAGCTGGCAGACGCGGGCGTCGCTCAGATCAAGCACCAGAGCAATTTCCTTCAGGCTCAATTCGTGTTGGTAATACAGGCTCAACACCAGTTGCTCACGCTCGCTCAGCTGGCTGAGCGCCTGGGTCAGCAGACGCTCCTTAAGCACACGCTCTTCAACGTTGCTGCCGCCCTGAGCAAAGTGCTCCTGACCGCTACTAAGCAGTTCATCCAGGCTTTCAATGGCTTCACAGGCATCAGCCTGAAGGAAGTCCTGGTACTGCTTTTCGCTGAGCCCGGTGCTGGCCAAAATTTCTTCATCCTGAGGCACACGCCCCAGCTTGCGCGCCAACTCACGGATGGCATCGCGAATACGATGGGTCTGCTGCCGAACCTGCCGCGGACGCCAGTCTTGACGGCGCAATTCATCGAGGATGGCCCCACGAATGCGCAGCGCAGCAAAACGTCCAAACTGCTCATCTGGAGTGCCGTACCGACGCAAGCACTCCATCAGCCCCATCAGACCGATCTGTTCCATATCCTCCCGATCAAGCACTGCGTTGGCTTGCAGGGCCAACTGGCTGACAATACGCTTAACCAGCGGCAGGTACTGCAGCATCCACTTTTGCTCCGCAGCGGGCGCGAGCAGCGGCACACCGCCCTGTTCGGCGGCATAACCTTGCTGGTCCAGACTCGGAGCGTGCATGCAGACGGCCTTATTGCACGATCAGCTTGCTGACCAGCACATGCTCGAAAGGTCGCTGCAGGTGCTTGCTGGAAAAATCTTCAATCACTGCCGTTTCGAGACGACGTTGCAGTTCTTCGATCGGCATGTTGCGCAGGGTGTCGTAGTCCATTACAGACAGATTGGCGACCACCGAGCTACGTACCATCGGGTCAATCTGCGCGAGCTTTTTCTGGTCAGCCTTGATATCAGTTTGCAGCACCAGATCCAGCACGAAGTAGTGCTCGCGATCCTTACCTTTCAGGGTAACGATGACCTTTGGGATGGGGAAAAAACCATACTCTTTGACCTCTTCCTCCTCCTTCACTGCCTCACCGGCAACATCTGCTGAAGCAGTGCTATGCACCCCCTTGAGTGAGCGCAGCATCATGTAGTTGGCAGCGGTACCGCCCAACACCACCAGCGTGTTGAGAATGAGCAACAGGACAACAATCCGCGGCATGGTCATGAAGAATTCTGATTCCTGAAATGGGTTATACGGTCACCAGCACATCGCTGGCAGAGTCCTGCTGATTAGTGCGCTCGGCCTCAGGCTCGACTTGGGCCTGTACCTGTTCATCCAGCGATGCCAGATGCTGCATGGTTTGTCCTTGCTGACGGCCGCCCTGAGAGTCGGCCGAGACCTGTACGTTGACCTGCACAAAGTTCTGCGCCACCAGTTCCTGACGCAGGCGATCGCTGGTCTGCTGTAACAGGCGCGCCACGTCAGCGTTGGCTGCCGAGAGCTGCACGGTGATTCGACCGGCCTCATGGCTGAGGAAAATTTCCAGACTTCCCAGCTCTGGAGGATCAAGGCGGATCGTGGCGTTTTGCACACGCTGGTTAATTTGCAGCTCAACCGTCTCACGCAGGCTTTGCAGCATCTGCTCCCCCCAACGCGCCTGAGGTGCGTGTAACTTGAGGGTCGATTGCAGCTGGGCAGTCTGCGACTGCGGCGCCTCCGAGAGGCCGTTGAGTACAGCGGCATCCGTCGAAGTGGCTACTGGCAACTCACCGGCGGTTTGAGTGGTGAGCAAAGCAGCACCGGTAGCCGTCATAACCGCGGCGGTTGATGGCAGCACAGCGCTCGCCGTTGCTGCCGGTGAAGCAAGCTCACTGCCAGTGAGTACGGGGTTACGGGCTGCGAGCGATTGCCAGACGCGTGCATCCGGCTGAGTTGCAGCCTGCGACGGCACCACAGCGGCAAGCTGCAGCTCAGCCAGTTCATCCACCACAGCGGACGACTGCTCGGGAAGCGGCGTAGCGGGTAGGTCGGACTCACGGGCTTCAATTTGAGCAGCCTGTTGCTGCAGCATACTGTTCAACCAGTGCTCAGCGTCGATCACTGCAGGCTCGACGGGGAGGGGCTGCGCTTGAGTTTGGGGTTGTGCATCACCCACGAGTAAGCTCTCGGCTGCCACCTCATCAACCGCCAGTTGCAGGCCAAATGAAGCGAGCGCCAGCTCACCAGACGGCTCCAGCGGGCTTGCTGCAACGGCCTCTGCAGGCACTGGGCCTGCGGCCTGGACGGCATTTGAATGGATCGACTGCAACACCTTCACCAACTCCCGCTTAAAACTGATCGATGCGCATATACGCGCTGCGCCCTTCGGCGTATTCCAAATGACGCAACAATGTCACCCGCAGGCGCTCACACTCTTCAGCACCGGCAACCCGCACTTCATCATGCAGGTGTTTAAGCCGCCGCCTGGCCTCGAGCACTTCTGCGCTGAGGTGTGGCAAACCATTCAGCAACTCAAGGCACGTACGGATGCGCGCATCAATTTCACCGATACGCTCCCACTGTGAACTGGCAAAGGCCTCTGCGAGCTGCTCATGCAGCACCTGCAAGGCACGCAGCTCACTTCCTGGCGGCATTCACACCTTCCCAGCCTTCACGCAACACGCTGAGCAAGCCGACGACCTCGTCCAAGCCTTCCAATGAGAGACTGACGCTGACATCAGAAAGCCGGTAGATGCAGTATTCATACAAACGCGACAGGCTTTGCACCGTCTCACCACCTGCGTCGTAGTCCAGCGCACTGTTCAGGCCGTTGAGAATGTTCAGGCACTTCTCCAGCGACTGGCCTTTCTGTTGATAACGCTTGGCTTCGATATGGCCACGGGCACGGGCTAACTCATCCAGCAGGCCGTCAAACAGCACCAGCACCAGCTCGTAGGGCGAGGCAGCAGCAGCCCGCGACTCTAAATCTACAGAGCGGTAGTTTTCGTAGCTTTCGTTGGGGTGATAACTCATCCAAACATCCCTGAAGTCTGCTCCATCGACGACATGGTCTGCATCAGACTGGTGTACTGACGAAGGTAGCGGTTGTAGTAGTTGTCGTATTGCTTCTGGATGTTGTCGTACTCGGTATCCAGACGACGCAATTGGGTATTAAGCGTGTCTTTACGCTTGGTCAGCACGCCACTGGCACTGGAGGTATAGAGATTCAGATTCTTGTCGAGGGTATCGAGCAAGTTGCCCTTATCGGTGAACAACTTGTCGAAGCCTTCCGGGTTAGCAGTGATGGCTTTCTCAAAACGCGTGGCATCAATCGTCAGCTTGCCGCTGCGGTCAGCGGAAATACCGAAGTCAATCAAGCTGGCACCGCCAAAAGAGGTGCGAATCAGGTTGTTGAGCATGCTCTCAATCGCGCGCACGCTGCTGTCGCCTGCCAGTGAGCCACGGGCGGAGGTTTCGCTACCACTGGTGGTCAGACTATCGAAGGTGCTCATCAACGTGTTGAAGGCGGAAACAAAGGCCTGAGCCTTTTCCTTTGTTGCCTTCTGGTCCTGCGCAACTTCAAGGCTGATGGCTGTATCGCCACTGGCCTGTGCTTTGGTGAACGTCAGGCTGACGCCATCAATAATATTTTCGAAGGTATTGGTGGTGCTGGTCAGCTTGATGCCGCCTTCGCCCCCCAGATAAACCTCGGCATCCTTCGCTTCGCTAAGCACGGTCTGGTTGCTGAGCGCGTCACTCAGGGCTGCATTGCCGGACGCAGAGAGGCTAATGGCCTGGTCTGCTCCGGTTTTTTCGCTGCTCAGAACCAGATTGATCTCGCCATTGCTACGCACCAGCGAGGCTTTGACACCGGTGTTGTCTGCAGCGCCATTGATAGCGGCCGCTAGCTCACTTAGGGTTGCAACACCCGACATATCAACGGTGAAGGTTTCGCCGTTTTGACCCAGGGTCAGGCTGCCGCTGCCCATATCGGCATCAGTCAGCCCCGACAAGGCAATCTGACTTTTGCTGGCCAGTTGCGCGACAAAGAAGTCGTAAGAGCCCTCTACAGCCTTGGAGCTCACGGTTGCGGTGGCATAACCTTCTTGGCTGAATTTAGCACTGGTGACCAGCATCGAGCCGCCACTGCTGGTGCTTTTCAATCCACTGGCCGTTGATTTGAAACTTTTCAGCGCAGAATCAAGGGAGGTCACGGCCTTCAGCTGCGCATTGTAATTGCTCTCATTGCGCTGAGCCTTGGTCAGTTGCCCCTGAATTTCAAGCTGAGCCAACTGCGTGGCCATGCTTTGCACGTAATCTGAATCAATAGCCATAGTCGACACCCATTTTTCTGTGATTTAGCAATAGCAGTGCCAACAGCTGAAGCCCTATGAATAGTGGGCTCTGGTGCAGGCATCAGGTGAAAAGGCGCTTCCGTAATCGGCGTTTTTTCAAACATGAGGAAGTAATACTTCCGCACCCGCACCGATGACGGACTCTTCCCAGATAAGGGCGACAAAAAACGTGCGCGGCTTAAGCCGCAGAAGAAATTGCCGAAGGCAGCAAGGCACGACTCCGACTACTCAGGTGGCAGGCGCCTCTTCGCGCAGAGTTACGGTCAGCTGGGTTTCACCTGGGCGGGAGGTAATAGCCAGATTTCCGCCGATACGCTCGATACGCATACGCATACTGTTCATCCCAATGCCTTGGCCCTGTCCGCTGATTTGCTGAGGGTCAAACCCACAGCCATTGTCTTTAACACTCAGCGTCAACCCTTTTCCCGGCAGGGGCTGCATGTCGATTTCCAAACGGGTGCAACGGCTGTGCTTGAGCACGTTGGTTAGGGCCTCCTCGAGAAACCGAGTCAGGGCCAGCAAGCGCATCGCGTCAACTTCAAACGGCCATTGCTCAGGCAAACGCCACACTGTGCTCACGTCTAACTCATCAAACAGCACAGAAAAGCGGCGGCGCAGAGGCGCTATCCAGATAGATGGGGTCGAGCTATCGGCAGAGACGACCGAGGAGCTGCCATCAATGACATGGCGCAAATCATTACGCAGCTCCTTGAGCATGGATAAAAACTGAGACCGTTCAAGGGAGCGGTTCTGCTCGGTGAGGATAATTGACCGCATCAGCGAACTGCCCATGCTGTCATGCAGGTCGTGAGTCAGGCGCAATCGCTCATTAAGGCGGATGTTCGCACTCTCAAGTTCATACTCACGCTTGAGAATCCGGGTCAGTTCATCACGGGTGTTGCCCACTGCCAGCTGCAACTCCTCGTTAAAACTCTCAATGCGCCGCAAACCGGACACAAAACGCCAGGCCACGATGATAAACATCACCAACGAACCCAGTGGAGCTGACAAGGTTTTAACATCCTGTAAGTACGTCATCAGCCCCAAAAATGCCAGCAGGTCGTAGGTATTGAGCAACAGAAATATCAACATACACAGCCCCAGCAATAGCTGGTCAGACTTACGTGTTTTCAGCACGTGCACAACAAAGCCCAGACACACCAAATTAAAAATGGCCCGGTACAGCAGCGTGCAAATGAACTGCAAACCCGCGATCTGTTCGGCCTCTGCCAGGGCAATATAACCGGAGACCGCAATGGTCGAGCCCCAGAGAAGCGGCGTAAGTCTGGGGAAGTGCAGCCCAACATACGACCAAGCAAACATTGCGAATGTGCAGTTGTAGAAAATCAGGGTAATCAGGCTCAGTCGATCCCACGTCGTACCCAGCTCAAATGGCCAGGGCGAGGTGATGAACATATTGATTATGCCGAACGTCCACAGCAGTGAGCTCAGACCAAACCATCCCAAGGCGCGCTCTTTCGGACGCATGAGCCATATCACTAGGAACAGACAGGCGATCACCAACGAAATGATCATGTTGATGCTGAAAGCTTGACGCTGCTGCCAGAGATTCTTTTTATGCAGCGCCTGTATTTTCTGCGGATCGCCCAACCACACATTGCCCAAACCAGGAGCAGGATGTCGCTCACTGACCACCCGGAACAGCAATGTGTTTTCCGATTTCATGACAGACATGGGCAACAGCCAGTAACGCGGCATGTTCCAACTGCGTGATAGCGGGCTTTGCAGGGATTCGTCCTGCCAGAGCAGATCACCGTTGAAGAACACCTGGGCCGCCAGCACCATGCGATCCACAGCCAAAGATACGGGCTGGTCTGTACAGGCTGAAACCCAGCTAATGCGGTACCACAATACGCGCGGAGAGTCCCCTTCACGGGATTTCCATAAGTCGGGCAGGGCAACGTGTGTCCAGCCGTTTTGCGGCGCCTTGTGTGGGCTCTGCTCGGCTGCGACCTCAGTGCCGGTGATCTGCACCGAGCAGCCCCACACCGTGTGGGGCAACCACAGCAACAAACTCAGCAGGAGCGTTAGGCCAAAATGCCGCGCTGACGAGCTTCGTTTACCGCACGGGTACGGGAGGAGACTTCCAGCTTGCGGTAAATATGCTTGATATGACATTCGACGGTATAACGGGAAATGATCAGCTGTTCGGCAATTTCCCGGTTGCTCAAGCCTTGGGAAACCAATTGCAGGATTTCGTGTTCACGGGCGCTGAGCACGCCGGGATCAGGGGCCGTAGCAGGCTCTGCAGTGGGCAGCAGAGTCAGGATTCGTCGGGCAATAAACGGATCAATCGGCGCTCCACCACGCAGTACGCTGCGAATCGAAAGGCTCACCTCAAGGTCGTCACGCTCCTTGAGCACATAACCGGTGGCACCAGCACGCAGCGCCCCCAAAATGCATTCCTCAGTGGTCCACGCAGAGATGACCAGAATCCAAACATCTGGATTCTGCGCGCGCAATTCAGCGATCAGCTCAATACCGTTGCCATCGGGCAGTCCCAGGTCAACCAAGGCCATGGCCAGAGGATGTGCACTGATGTATTCACGCGCTTGCGCCAACGTCGAGGCGTATGAAACCGCCTCACTGCCATACCCCAACTCAACTAGCACCCGATCAAGCCGCTGGCGCATCAAGGAATCGTCTTCAACAACCAGTACAGGGGCCGGCAGCAGGTACTCACCGGAAGGAACTGAAGCATTCAACATGGGTGACTAGACTCAGTTTTTCACATTGTTTGCACTGAAGTCTTACATGGAAGGCAGGCCAATAGCCACCACCGGTTCACAATCTTAAGTCGTAGAACCCTCACCAGAGCATGCGGACGCAGCAAATGCGTGAAATCAAATTGATATCACAAAGCCTTTGCATTTTATCTGGCGTCAACTTACCGTTCGCACTGCGAACACTCTAGACAGCACACTAGTGCAATTCGCTCATTAACCGTCGATGCTTAACGCCGGTGCTACACATTGCCACTCAGGAACACCCGTAATGCGAAAGACCCCTGGTCTGCTGTTCGCAGTTGTTTGCGTCTCAGATCTTGCCCATGCGTACACGCCACCGGACGTGGCTAAACCACCAGCTGACCTGCGCTTTCAGGAAGCCCCTGGCGTTGATCTACGCAGCACGTTGATCCTGGGAGCGACACGTCACTACACCCCACAGACGGTCAACCATGACACCCCCACTGTCACCGGGAATCTTGAGTTTGATAACTATGGCAACCGCTACGTTGGGGTGAATCGTCCCGGTAGCACCCTGAATCTGAACAACCTGCTTGGCCTGAATGATCAACTCAGTTTTCGCAGCCCAGGCTCGGGTGAGGGGGGCCATTACTATCGGGTTGCCTATCACCTCACTGCGGGGCCGTGGGATACACAGGTGGGCGTGATGTGGGCTGACATGGCCTACGAGTTAAAGAAAGAACTCACCGTGCTCAAAGCGGAAGGGGATGTCAGCACGCTCAGCGCATTTGTTATTCAGCCACTGATTAAGCGCCAGGACCTCAACCTCAACCTGCGCCTGCAGTACGACGACAAGCGATTCGATGACACCATCGACCTGGTCTACATGCGCAGCGAGAAGGACAGTAAAAGCATCAGCCTGAGCCTGAATGCCGACAGCCAAGACGCGTTCTTCGGCGGTGCTACAAACCAGTTCAGCCTGGGCTGGACGCAAGGCGACGTTGAAATCAGCGGTACGCCTTACACGGTGACAGGCTATACCGATGAAGGCCGCTTCGACGTAATCCACGCCAGCTTGGCCCGCGTGCAGCACCTGACACCACGCCTGAGCCTGCATGCTCAAGTTAATGGGCAGTGGAGCAACGACAGCCTCGACGAATCCGAGAAGATGCAAATAGGCGGCGCACTGGGTGTGAACGCCTACCCGCAGAGTGAAGGCTTAGCAGACAGTGGCTGGCTGGCGAGCCTGGAACTGCGTTATGCCCTCACTGAGAGCTGGCAGGCCGCCACGTTTGTTGATCATGGCGAGTCGCGTCGCAATGCCGCCGGACTGAATACCAGCGAAGACCTCCGCACACAGCGCTCAGGCACCGGACTGGGCCTGCGCTGGGCAGCGGATAACTGGTATATCAATGCCGTGGCTGCATGGAAGCTGGGCAATGCGGACGCCACCAGCGATAACGACAAGACACCGCGTTTCTGGACACAGATCGTGCGTTACTTCTAAAGCACTGCATGCCACATAGCCCACTGTGGTTAAGTTGCCACGCGCCCCCTGCAGGGCCCGTGTCATGCAGGGTGGGTAAGGCCGAAGGCTTACCCACCCCAAACACTCAGCGCAGCTTTTCCATCATCTGGTAGTACCACATACCCGCCGCCAGCATCGGGTTGCCGAACACATCACCCAACGGCACTTTGATGTGCTTGCAGGCAGCAAAGGTGTCGTAATGGCCCAGGGTGCCGGTCAGGGCATTGGCCATGATCTCACCCATGATGTGAGTCGTCGCGATACCGTGGCCCGAGTAGCCCTGGCAGTACCAAACGTTATCCGACAGCTTGCCCAGTTGCGGAATCCGATTGATCACAATGCCCATCGCACAACTCCACTGGAAGTCGATGGCCACACCTTTAAGCTGCGGGAAGGTCTGCTCGATGCCCGGACGCAATTCAGCTGCAATATCACGGGAGTCACGACCTGAGTAGTTACAACCACCTCCGAACAGCAGGCGCTTGTCAGCCGTCAGGCGGTAATAATCCAGCACGAAGCGGCAGTCATACACCGCCAGATCCTGCGGGTTGATCTGCTCAGCCAGATCACCCAACGGAGCAGTGGTAACAATGCCACCCATGGCTGGGAAGATCATACCCTTGAGCTTCTTCTGCTCCAGCTTGTGGTAAACGTCGCCTGCCAGCATCACCTGCTTGGCATTGATCCGGCCCTTGGCTGTGACCACCGCAGGCTTGGCACCGTGGATGATTTCCAGCACTTCGGAGTTTTCAAAAATCAGCGCTCCCAGGCTGGCGGCCGCCTTGGCCTCACCGATGCACAGGTTCAGCGGGTGCAGGTGCATATTGCGGGTGTTTTTGATCGCCCCGCAGTACAACTCACTGCCCAAATGCTCACGAACGCCGCTGGCATCCAAGAGCGATACGTCCTGACTCATGCCACGGCGCACAGCCTCTTCATAGGCTGCTTCCAGCTCCTTCATGTGGCTATCTTTCATGGCCGCATGCAAGTGACCATGCTTGAGGTCGCACTGAATGCCGTATTTCTCCACACGGCTTTTGATGATCTCGTGACCGCGCCAGCGCAGGTGCCAGATAAAGTCATCGACTTCAGCCCCCAAGGTATTGCGCATCTGTTTGCGCATGGCCTCATCACCCGAGAGGCTACCCGTGACCTGCCCACCGTTACGCCCGGCCGCGCCCCAACCTATTTTGTTGGTTTCGACGATCGCAACTTTAAGCCCGCGCTCCGCCAGTTCAACGGCAGTCGCCACACCGGTAAAACCACCACCAATGATGACAACATCCGCCTCAACGGTGCCTTCCAGTGTGGGGTAATCGGTTTCTTCGTTAAGGGTTGCGCTGTAATAGGACGGACTGCGTACAGCAGCCGGCGTCACGTTTTTTATCGCGGCATTCATATCGAGGTTCCTGATGCAGGTAACAGTGGCTGCCTGGCAACGCCAGCGCAGAGCGGATAGCTAAGAAGATCAGCAGAGACCTACAGCATCCGGCGGACGGGCATGGCGACAATGCCACAGTGCCCAAAAAGCAAGAATGACCTGAAGCAAACGGCCGTCACGTGGAACGGCGAAGCGGGAGCGCTCACGCAGGTGTGAGACGGTCATGGGGATAAGAGACAGCGGCACTTGAGTACGCATGTTCTGCAGATTCACACAGCCCGATGCATGCGTTAAATCTTGTTTTTTGTATGCTTGGTTAAGTAAGGGCTAAACATTAATCAGCAACCACACCATGCGTTTACCCCCTCCACCCGCGCTCGTGGAAGCGCTTTCAACCGCGAACAGTGCATACCTATCTGAATGAACTGTTGCCCGAATGCCCGATTCACGGCTAAAGCCGTTCCCACAAAAACGGCAGCACACACGCCTCGTGGAAGCGACTTCAGTCGCGAGTACGCACGCCCACTACTTCTCCGGCTTGTAGCCCAACCGAATCCCGCCCCAGTGCCGCCCCTTGACCATGATTGGAACAGAGAGGTCGTGCATCAGCTCGCCGGTATCGCGGGTGTAAGTCTGTAGCAGCAACGGTTGCTGATGGCTGCCACAACGAATACCGGTGCGGTCGTTGAACAAACGCTTGCCACGGCTGCGTGCAGTATCCACGGTGCGGTCACCGGTTGGGGGATGGTTAAAGGCGCGGTTGTGGGTCGGCACATACCCTTCCGCCGTGGTGGCAATGGCGAATACCAGCCCTTCGTGCTGCTGCAATAAGGGTTCCTGTATCTGCGGCAAAACACGGTCAGCATAGTCATCGAAACGGGTTTTGTACTTGGCCGGATACGTATTGGGAATCGGCTGGTAATTACGGTCGAACAAATCGCCTAAGGAGATGCGATTGTTGTCCACATCACATTCAAATTGCTCGCTGATTTGTTGCGCCGCCATACGCGCGAGGTCATATACACGCTGATGGTAGTCATCCAACTTAACGGCTGAGAGTTGCTCGCTGACGCTTTCGGCCAGCTCCACAAGTCGATCAGAGGAGCTGCTCAACTGTCGGGTCTGCACTTCACTGTCACTGACGTCACTGCGCAGCTGGCCCACCGCGACAGACAGTTCAGCCAGCCGCTCATGGTTATGCCGAGTGCCACTGTCAATCTGCCCCACTTGCGCAGCGACATCTTCGGCCAGGCTGGCAATTCCTTGCAGCTGCTCACCGGTGCGCTCTACCTGCTCGGCAGCCTGGGTCAATTGCTCGGCTTGGCGCTGCATGTGCTCAACCACTGCGCCACTCTGCTGGCGTATATCGTTGACGATTTGTGCCACTTCTTCAGTGGCACTGCTGGTGCGCCCAGCCAGGTTACGCACCTCATCTGCGACCACAGCAAAGCCGCGTCCCATCTCACCGGCACGGGCGGCTTCGATAGCGGCGTTAAGCGCCAACAAATTGGTTTGGCTGGCGATGGCCTGTATCACCTGGGTGACTTTTTCGATCTGTTCTGTGCGACTACTAAGCCCGTCAATCAATTCACGGCTGGTCGCCGTTTGCGCACTGAGCTGCTGCATCGCCTCGATGGCTTCACGTAAGTCCTGCTGCCCGCTGGTACTGCTTTGGCGCACATTTTGCGCAGCGCCCAAGGTTTGTTCGGCGAGCAGGGCGTTTTCGTGCTCGGTGTGGGTAATGGCTTCAGCGGCCTGATTAATCTGCTCAGTGGCACTGAGCTGTGATTGCAAGCGACCACTGAGTTGCAAGGCCGCGTGAGCCACCTCGGCTGCTGCCAGGGCGTTATGGCAGGTATGCCGTGAGAGGTTCTGGCTCAACTCGTTAAATGACACATGCGCATTGGCAGCACCAGATTGCGCCGATGACTCCTCACGCTGCCACGGCCCCAGCCAGGGCCACAGCGCCAGCAGCAGAAATGACGGTAAGCTGATAAACCAAGGAACCTGAACGGACTGGTATACAAATGCCAGAGCAATGAGCCCGGCCGCATGCAATAGAAAGGTCTTGGGGTAGGCTACAAACGCGGAGCGCATGAGAAACCTCATTATTATTGTTCTGTGCTGCTCGGTGCTCATGTCCGTAAAGGCAGAAGACTGGGAGCGCGAAGTACCGAAAACCTGTGCAGGTGATCGGCTGCTGTCGGCAATTCTGTAGTCCATGGCGATGTCGCTCTATGCAGCCATTTCTGGCAGAGGACAAATTCGAGCATCCATGCCACGACTCGGCCATGACACTTTGGTCTAGTAGGAGCGCTACCTAAGTGGAATCTGCAGGATGGGTCAGCTACAGGCGGTGACGACGTACGAAAGTTTCGTCACGCCAGGTTTTCCACCGCCCGTAAAGCGGGCCGTTGGCGGTATAACCGTGCCACTCAAATAGGGCACTGCCATCCCCGGTATCCAGCAGCATCAAGCGCTGCTTACCGGGTCGGTATTGCTTAAGTGGCAAACCACGCAGGGCTGCCCCAAGGTTATGCGCCAAAATCGTAGCCTGCTCCTGAGCGCTGACGGCACTCTTGCGCACCCCGCTAAAGCGGGCGCAATCGCCCACCGCAAAAATCGGTGGGTGGGTGTAACTCTGCAAGGTCGGCGCAACCAGCACATAGCCTTTTTCATCGCAGCCCAGACCGCTCAGTTCGGGCCATGCCAGTGCCTTAAGACCGCTGGCCAGAATCAGCCGCGAGCCACTCCAGACACATTCTTTTTCACTGAACAGATGGTCGTGCTCAATCCGGGTTACCGGGCAATCTTCACGTACCCGAACCCCACGCAAGCGCAGCAGGCCCAAGGTGCGTAAACGCAGAGCCGGTGACTGCCGCTCAAGCAGATGCCCCGCACACATCAGTGTCACTTGTGGCACACGCCCGGCGAAGGCAAAGGCCAGTTCCACGCCCGCCGCACCAGCACCCAAAATCGCCAGCGGCTTGGGCTCTGCCTGCCACTGTTGCCAATTGCGGATAAACGCATCGAAAGGCTTAACAGCGATGACCTGCATGGCATCGCCGCTCTGCTCGGGGGCCTTGGTCTTCCCGCCCACATTCAGAGACAGCCATTTGCCACGCAATGTGCGGCCATCTTCCAGCTGCACTTGCTGCTGGGCGGCTGAAAGACTGTGTACAGGATTGACGATCAGATCGACCTTGGCCGCACGACACAATGATTGCAAATCAATCTGCGCGTCATCAGCACTGGCGCGGCCGGAGACAACGGCAGGAATCATCCCTGCATACCAGGCAAATGGGCTAGCTGCGATCAAGGCAATACGCCCCGGTGGACGCTCAATCAACGCCCAGCGCCGCAGCACACCCAAATGGGCATGGCCGGCACCAATCAGCAACAGGTCATATTCAGTCAAACGGATCATCCGTGGGCAGCACAGAACATGCTGCCCATGGTAATGACTTACACCGTCAGAAAGGAACTACCGCCGGTGTACCCAGTTCGTTTACCGGCGTTTAATCGTTCAGACGGGCACGGTGATGTGCTTGATCTGCTGAAAAGCAGCCAACCCCCACGGCCCGAGCTCACGGCCAATACCGCTGGCTTTACCACCGCCCCAGGAGGTCTGTGGATAAACCACCTGCATGGAGTTGATCCATACATGCCCAGCCTCCAGCGCATTGGCCACGCGCATGGCGCGCTGCGCGTCGGCACTGACCACTGTGGCAGCCAACGCAAACGCACAGTCATTGGCCTGGCGCAGAGCATCGGCTTCATCCGTGAAACGACGGGCACATAGCACAGGACCGAAGATTTCTGCGTTCCACAGGCGGCTAGTTGCAGGCACATCGGCATACAGCGTCGGTGCAACAAACCAGCCTTCACCGGACAGAGCGTGTCCGCCAGCGCGGCAATCCAGACCTTCCTGCTCAGCAATGACGAAAAACCCCAGTACCTTGTTCAGTTGCACTTGGCTGGTCATCGGCCCCATCTCGCAACCGTCTTCATCCGGTGCAGCGACCTTGAGGTTGTGCATGGCGCTGGCCAGACGATCCAGCAGCGCATCGGCAATCTCGTCCTGCACCAGCAGACGTGAAGTAGCCGAACACATTTGCCCAGCGTTCCAACAGATACCACCGATGATCCATTCCACGGCTTGGTCCAGATCGGCGTCGGCAAACACCACAATGGGTGACTTGCCACCCAGCTCAAGGCTCACTGGCAGCGTGCGCTCAGCTGCTGCCTGCATGACTTTGCGACCCACTGCATTGCTGCCGGTGAATGAGACTTTGGCGATCTGCGGATGAGTCGTCAGCGCCGTACCTACGTCCGCCGCACCGGGCAGGATATTCAGGACGCCAGCCGGTAGGCCAATAGTCTGGGCCATTTCGCCCAGCTTCAACTCGATCAGCGGGGTCAATTCGGACGGCTTGAGCAGCACACAGCATCCTGCTGCCAACGCCGGAGCAATCTTCCAGGCGCTGGTCACCAGCGGGAAGTTCCACGGCACAATCAAACTGACCACGCCTACCGGCTCGCGGCGAGTGTAGGAACGGAAGGCGTTGTCCGGCAGCGACACTTCGGCGTTCTGCCCAGCATCCATCGCATCCGCCTGTTCGGCGTAATAGGCGAAGGTGGCGATGGCATCGCCAATATCCACCTCAGCCTCATGCCGGGGCTTGCCGTTATTGCGCATTTGCAGGGCGATCAGCTCTTCGCTGCGACTGCTAATCTGCTCGGCAAATCCGCGCAGGTATACGGCGCGCTGGCTGCCACTGAGTTGGCTCCATGCAGGGAAAGCCGCCTGAGCAGCTTGTACGGCACGGTCTACATCCGCCGGTGCGGCGCAGGCCACGCTAGCGATTTGCTCAGCTGTTGCCGGGTTGTACACCGGCAGTTGTGTGCTGATGCTCGAAGCGCACCAGTCGCCATTGATAAAGAGTTGGGTTGTCATGAACGAGATCCTCTAATGCCAGCCCGCTGGGCTGACAATGAGTGGCTTACGGATGGAACGGCGCTTGCTCAAGCACCTCGATAATCAGCGGGCGATCCTGCGGCGCGTTGCGCAGCAGCTCCTGCAAATGCTGATGGTCGCGGGCGCGTTCCGCCTCACAACCAAAGCCTCGGGCGATCGCGAGCAGATCAGGCGTATAGATATCCACCCCCAGCGGGGTGATATCGCGGCGCTCCATGTAGCGTTTGATTTCGCCATAGCCGCTGTTATTCCACAGCAACACAATGACACCGACTTTGGCCTCAACCGCACTGGCCAGCTCAGGCAGAGTGAACTGAATGCCACCGTCGCCCATCAGGCTGATGACCGGACGCGAAGGCTCGGCCAGCTTGGCGCCAATTGCCGCAGGCAAACCGTAACCCAGCGTTCCGTAACCGGTGGAGGCGTTGAACCAGCGCCGCGCGCCGTCCATCTCGACCAGGTGATTACCGCTGTAGACGGTTTGCGTCGAATCACCGACAAAACGGGCATCTGGTAAGGCTTCCAGAATGCAGTCGAACAGCTGACGGTAGTGCGCCCAGCCGGCAAAATCTTCGGCCAACTGTTGCTGTACCGCTGCCGTACGTTGCACACCAGGGCCGTTCGGGTTGATCTCCTGCGGGCCCAGTTCGGCCAGCAGCATGCGCATGGCCAGACGGGCATCGCCCTGAATCGCCAGATGCGGGGTGAAGTTGCGTTGCAGTTGCTGGCCGTCGATGTCGATACGAATCAGGCGGCCGGGCAACTTAAAGTTGCCATCGAACACCACGTCGTAATCGGTCTCGCCCAGCTCAGTGCCAATCGCTAACACCACGTCCGCCTGCAGCGCCAACTCACGCACCGGCACCAGCGACTGATTACTGCCCAACAGCAGTGGATGGCCACCTGGCAGCAAGCCTTTGGCATTAATGGTCAGGGCCGTCGGCGCATCCAACGCAGCCGCCAGCGCACGGGCTTCTGACTCAGCAGCCACACAGCCGCCACCGAGCAATAGCAATGGCCGTTTGGCCTGCTTGAGCAGACCAGCCGCTTCACGGATCAGCGTGCGGTTCGGCGCCGGACGACGTACCGTCGGCTTGGGCGCCAACTGCATGTGCGAGGCATCGGCAGTGATGATGTCCAGCGGCAACTCGATATGCACCGGACGCGGACGCTCACCCTCAAATACGGTGAAAGCACGGGCCAACACCGCAGGCAGTTCTTCGACACTCATCAGGGTATGGCTGAAGGCCGAAACACCGGCGACCATCGCGCGCTGGTTGGGCAGCTCATGCAGATAGCCCTTGCCCAGGCCGAGGCGCTCACGCTCGTTGACGCTGGAGATCACCAGCATGGGGATTGAGTCGGCGTAGGCTTGGCCCATGGCCGTGAGGATGTTGGTCATCCCCGGTCCGGTGATGATGAAGCACACGCCGGGCTTACCCGTCACCCGTGCATAACCATCGGCCATAAAGCCTGCGCCCTGTTCGTGGCGCGGAGTGATGTGGCGGATACGGCTCTCAGGCAAACCGCGATACAGCTCCACCGTATGAACACCAGGAATGCCGAATACGGTATCCACACCCCAGGCTTGTAATTGCTGAACCAGAAACTCGCCGCATGTGCTCATGCAGTCACCTCCCTATTGAGTAAAAAGGCACCGCCATCAGGCGGTGCCATCCATTCAGGCTGTATGCGCGACGGGGGATTTGCGCGGTGAGAACAGGCTGATCAGGACAAAGCTGGTAACGCTCAGGGCCAAGCCCCAGTAAATCGGCGTGTTGGCATCCAGACCGTCGATGATCATGAACACCATTGCACCGATGCTGCCCAGCGCCATGCTGACGATAGCGGCGAAGGTGCTTGCACGTTTCCAGTACACCGCACCCAGCAGCGGAATCAGCATGCCGCCTACCAACAGGTTATAGGCCATGGTCAGGGCACTGATCACATCGCTGACCACCAGTGCGATACCCAGCACCAGCACGCCCAGCAGCAGGGTGAACACGCGGTTTACATGCACGCCCTCATTGCTCTGCTTACCGCTGACCAGCGGCCACAGATCCTGAGCGGCAGTAGTGGAGGCGGCCAACAGACCGGCACTGGCAGTGGACATCAGCGCAGCCAGAGCCGCTGCAACCACCAGACCACGGATACCGTCCGGCAGGCTGGTCTGCACAATGCTGGCAAACGCGTCGTTGGCATTGGCCAGATCCGGCAGCAGCACTTTTGCCGCCATACCGATCAGCACCATGGCCAGACCATACAGGACGCAGTAGATGCCTGCGGTTGTACCGGCAACGCGGGCAACCGTCTCGCTACGTGCGGTAAACACACGCTGCCAAATGTCCTGACCAATGAAGATGCCGAAGAAGTAGATCAGGAAGTAGGTGATGATGGTGTCCCAGCCGATCGCCGTGAAATCGAACGCGCTGGCAGGCAGAGCCGCTACCAATGCATCCCAACCACCCGCATCGCTAATGGACATCGGCATCAGTACAAACACCAGGCCGATGGTCATGATCATGAACTGCACGATGTCAGTCAGGGTTAGCGACCACATACCACCGATGGTGGAATACAGCACCACAATACCGCCGCCGAGCAATACGCACACCCAGAACGGTAGACCCAGCAGCACACTCATCACGCTGCCCATACCGATGATGGAGGTGGCACCGATCATCAGCGCGTACACCAGCATGATCGCAGCACTGGAATGGCGGGCAGTCGGGTTATAGCGACGCTCCAGTACTTGCGTCACGGTGTACACCTTCAGGCGCATCAGTGGCTTGGCCAGCAGCAGGCTGATACCGATGATGCCCAGACCCAGCGCGGCACACAGCCAGATACCGGAGACACCGTGGACATAACCCAAGCGAACGGAACCGATGGTGGAAGCACCGCCAAGCACGGTGGCCGCCATGGTGCCGGTATAAAACACCGGGCCCAGATTACGCCCGGCTACCAGATAATCTTCACGGGTTTTAGCGCGGCGCATACCGTACCAACCCAGCGCTAGCATGGCAGCTACATACAGCAGAATAACAATCAGGTCAGTGACCATGATGAAAACCTCTTATTGTTGTAGAACTTCATCTGCATCCAGCTGTTATCTAACTGAATGCAGTGGCCGGATCTCAGAACCGGCCACTTTCGTTTTTACCGGCTATTTCTCGTACGCGACCACAGGGCACCTTTCGGGCCAAACACCTCAGCCGGCTCCGGGAACACACGTAACAGCAACAGATACAGCACACAGGCCATGCCCATGGTCAGCGGCAGGCTGATATCAATCCCGCCAACCGACTCACCGAACGGGCCGACGAACTGCCCCGGCAGGTTGACGAAGCACAGACCTACCGCCGCACTCGGAATCCAGGCGATCATGGCGCGCCAGTTCCAGCCATTGCTGAACCAGTAACGACCACCGCGCTCACCGCGGGTGAACACCTGCAAGTCATGGGAATCGTAGAAGCCACGGCGGTCGAGCAGTCCGATGATCATGATCACAATCCACGGTGTGGTGCAGGTCACGATCAGCACGGCAAAGGTCGATACGCTCTGCACCAGATCCGCCACAAAGCGGCCGATAAAGATGAACGCAATCGCCGCCAAACCGATCAGCATCGTCGCCCGTACGCGGCTCAGCACACGTGGGAACATGCTCGACATATCCAACCCGGTGCCATACAGCGCCGTAGTGCCGGTGGACATACCACCAATCACTGCCAGCAGGCACACCGGCAGGAAGTACCAAGCCGGAGAGATGCTCAGCAGGCCACCCACATAGTTGTTCTGCTCGACATACTGCGGCGCCTGTACCGCCACGATGGTGGCCGTAGCCAGACCAAAGATGAACGGGATCAGCGTCGCGATCTGCGCACCGAACACCGCACCCATGATGCCCAGCTTGGAGGTTTCACGCGGGATATAACGCGACCAATCACCGAGGAAAGCCCCGAAGGAAACCGGGTTACTCATGGCGATCAGCGCAGCGCCGAGGAACGAAGCCCAGAAGCCTGCATCGTCCATGCTGATGCTACCGGCGTAGTCAAAATCGAATGCACCGGCGAAAGCAAAAATACCCAGCAGGAACAGCGCACTGGCACTGACTACAGCGATCTTGTTGACCCACAGCATGAAGCGGAAGCCATAGATACACACCGCAAGCACCAGCACCGCGAACAGGCCATAGGCCAAGCCCAGGGTCAGGTTGCTCTCCGGAAGGCCAAATAGGCGATGGGCACCGCCAACCAACGCATCACCGGAACTCCACACTGACAGCGAGAAGAACGCGACCGCCGTCAGCAGCGACAGGAACGAACCGACGATCCGGCCATGCACACCAAAGTGAGCGCTGGACGAGACTGCATTGTTGGTGCCATTCAGCGCACCAAAGATACCCATCGGCGCCAGAATCAGCGCACCGACTACCACCCCCAGCAGAATGGCCATCAGACCAGCCTGAAAAGACAACCCGAACAGCACCGGGAAACTCCCCAGCACCGCCGTTGCAAAGGTATTGGCACCACCAAATACCAACCGGAACAGATCAAGTGGCTTGGCATGCCGCTCGCTGGCCGGAATCTCCTCGATCCCGAACGTCTCAACCCGCGTTATCGGCTTAGCATTGTCAGCGTCACGCATGTTTTCTCTCCCGAGCCGCTCCTCCCGAGAACATGGAACTTCATGAGCGGCTCTTTGTTGTTTTTATGATCAGCTTGTTGGGTAAATCAGCGCTTCTCTACACCGGGCAAAACGCAGAGCATTTCGTACAGCAGGTTGGCACCCAGCAGCGAGGTGTTGCCGGTGGTGTCATAAGGCGGGGAGACCTCAACCAGGTCGCAACCGATCAGATCCAGACCCGCGCAACCACGGATGATTTCCATACCCTGAATGGTCGTGAGACCGCCGATTTCTGGGGTGCCAGTACCAGGCGCCCAAGCCGGGTCGATGCCGTCGATATCGAAAGACAGGTAAACCGGGCCACCGCCGACTTTCTCACGCACTTCAGCCATCAGCGGTTCCAGCGATTTGTGCCAGCACTCTTCAGCCTGCACCACGCGGAAGCCCTGCTTACGGCTCCAGTTGAAGTCTTCAGCGGTATAGCCCTGCGCGCGCAGACCGATTTGCACCACGCGGTCGCAGTCCAGCAGGCCTTCTTCCACAGCGCGGCGGAAGGTGGTTCCGTGGGCGATTTTTTCGCCGAACATATGGTCGTTAACGTCGGCGTGAGCATCTACGTGGACCAAACCAACCTTGCCATATTTCTTCTTGATGGCTCGCAGAATCGGCAACGTCAGGGTGTGATCACCACCCAACGTGAGCGGGATGATGCCGTGATCGAGGATGTCATCGTAGGCTTCTTCGATGATGCGCACCGCTTCGGCCATGTTGAAGGTGTTAATCGCAACGTCGCCAATATCGGCCACATTCAGCGAATCAAACGGAGCAGCACCGGTGGCCATGTTGTACGGGCGGATCATCACCGACTGAGCGCGAATTTCACGCGGACCAAAACGGGTGCCGGAGCGCAGGGAGGTGCCGATATCCAGTGGAATGCCGACAAAGGCGGCGTCGAGTTTGCGCTTCTCTTCCGAGGTCTGGATATGGGGCAAACGCATCATGGTGGCGATGCCACCGAAACGGGGCATTTCATTGCCGCCCAGGGGTTGGTGCAGGATCTTGTCCATGGGTGGGCCTCACGGTTAGTTATGGTTGTGGATTGATTCTTGGTCAGGACAATTTCCGAAAGAATCGCCAATACCAAATATTTAGTTCATGATTTTATAAACTAACTAATGAAAGCCAGTTCCCATGGGGGCCAGATAGGATTTTCAAGTGCTGCCAGAGGCCTGTTTTCAGGAAAATCTATTGATTTATGTCCTGTAATACATCAACTCACCGTGCCGATATCACCCAGAAACTCTGCTTCGAGTCATTCAAACTTCAATGAGAGTGTTCATAAATGCTCGAACTGAATGCGGAATCATTAAATACAGCCTGAATATGAGTGCTCTAGAAATGGCTATATCTCATAGCAACCGCAGCCAGATAAAAGCCTGAGAAAGCCGCCAATGCCTTTCAAAGCAAGGCTTGTAGATCTGCCTAGTCAATCTTTTCTCATGCACTTGCCGTACAACAATCGCCCGAATCCTCTCCGTGAAACCGCTAACCTAAGCATCAGCGAATGTAGCCGCATTGCTGCTCTAATAACTTTAAAAAATCGTAAACTAGCGAGTGAATACGCTCTTGAGGCGCGCTAAACTGCCTCAGGTCCAAGCCTGAATGATCGTTATGTCGTCCGTTCTGCCCGACCTCAAACTGCTGCGAATCTTCACTGCTGTCGTTCGCCATCAGGGTTTTGCTGCTGCCCAGCAGGAACTCAACCTCTCCACATCCGCCATTAGCACCTACATGAGTCAGCTGGAAAATCAGCTGGGCATTGTGCTGTGCCATCGCGGCCGGGGCGGCTTCACCCTGACCAGTAAAGGCGAGCTGTTCTATCAGGAATGTTTGCGCCTGCTGGGAGAAATGGAGAGTTTCGAGCGCTATTCCGCCGCCCTTAAAGGCGAACTGCGCGGCACCCTCAACCTCGGCGTACTGGATGCGGTGGTGGGTGACTCGGCACTGCCACTGGCCGATGTCATCGGTGCCTACAGCCAGGAATACCCGGCCGTGCACCTGTATTTATCGGTACAGAGCCCACACGAGCTGCAAATGGCCGTGATGGAAAACCGTCTCGACCTGGCCATCGGCGCATTTTTTACCCGCATGAACGGCTTGGTTTACCAGCCTCTGTACCGTGAACAGCACTGGCTGTATTGCAGCGAGCGGCACTCGCTATTTAAAGCCCGACGTATACCGGCAGAAGTGATCACCCAGCAACGCATGGTCGGGCGCGGCTACTGGAGTCAGGCGGAGTTAGCGCGGCATGGCTTCAAGCACAGCGCGGCGACGGTGGAGTCAATGGAAGCCCAGCTGATTCTCGTGTTGTCAGGCGCCTATATCGGCTACCTGCCGGAACACTACGCACAGCACTGGGTTGATCAAGGCAAGTTGCGGGTGCTGTCTCCGGCGACTTTCGGTTATCAAGCGCCATTCTCACTGATTTTGCGCCGCGGTCGCCTCCGTGAGCCCCTGATTCAGGCTTTCCGCGACCTGCTCAAAGTGCAGTTCAGCAAATAACCGATGAGGGGCGGGGTACGCACCCCAACACGCTGACATCCATCCTCAGCAAGCGCACACAGCGCTCATCCCGAAGGCTGGTCAAGGGCTTGTCAGCGGGCGTGCACATGATCAAACGGGTTAAGTTCAGCACCAATGCTTCGCGGCTGAAAACCCCTTGGCTAAGCTGATAAAACGCGGCAATCAACTCACGCAGACTCAGAGGCAAGCGCCACTGCATACGTAATGCGGAGCCGAAGCTCGCAGAGCGCATGGTGAAGCTGTCCTGAATATCAATCTCGTTCAGTTCCCCGCCAGCATCGACCCAATCCTGAAGACTGCGCAACAAAGCCAGCTCACCGATGTTGTGCAGCAAGCCTGCGGTAAAGCACAGATCGGTATTGAGCTTCTGGTCTTCAGCCAGCCAGTTTGCCAACTCAGCGCTGTCCTGAGCCTGCTGCCAGACAGTCTGAGCAAGCTCAGCCAAGCGTGGATCACTCAGACGGGCACTGCGCTGCAAGGTCATGCCCAATACCAGATTCAGCGTGCGCGCCTGGCCCAAGCGTCCAATGGCCTGATGAAGAGTCTGGCAAGGTGCGCCATTGTGCTGCGCAGCACTGTTGGCGGCGGCGATCAGCCGAGCAGTAATCTGCGGATCGCGGATAAACATCTGCTCCAGCTCACGCAGGTCAACGTTTTGACCATTTAGGCGCTGACTAACCGCGTCGCGAACCTCACTCAGCAGCGGAGCCCCCTGACCACCTAAGCGCGCAGCCTCCAAATGAGCCTGCAAGCTCTTAGCCCTGTTTACCGGCTCAGCCGATTTACTTTTCGCAGGGCCCACCAAAGCACTGAGACGCTGCCTGAGCATCTCGGCATTAAACGGTTTAGCCAGATAGGCCGAAGGTGTCAGCGGACGCACCGCACGAACACTCTGGGCATCCAAACGGTCGCTGATCAGAACAAAGGGAAGGGCAGTGGCCGGAGCCAGCCTGCGCACTTGACGCAACAGCTCCACACCATCCAGAACCGGCAGATCACAGTCAGCAATGATCAGTTTCGGCAGACGTCGTTTGCACAGAGTCAGAACCGATTGGCCATCCGAGAACTTCTCGACCCGCGCCCCCGGCCACACATCGCGAACCAGTTGAACCAGCAGATCAGCTGTCCAGGGGTCGGTATCGGCAATAACGACATCCGCACTTTTGACCGAAACAACCATAACGCCTCAAACAGGGAAATTCCGAGATTCCGAATTCTGCTTGTGGCGCAGAAAGGATATTCGAATACACAAAGTGTTGTATTTGATCATCAAAAAGTACTTTGGTACCAGATGACCAAATGACGCGTGCAATCCCTGCTTGTAAAAAAAGACCCGCAGCAGCGGGTCTTTTCTGTGACGCTTACAGAACGCTAATTATGCCAGCTCGTCGAAGCACTCGGCGACGATCGAAATACCTTTTTCCAATTGCGCGTCTGGAATAGTAACCGGCATCAGGAAGCGGATAACGTTGTAGTACGTACCGCACGACAGCAGGATCAGGCCTTTCTCGCGGGCGCGGGTCACGATCTTGCCAACCAGCTCAGCAGCTGGTTTGTGCACGTCGCCGCCTTCGAACAGCTCGATAGCAACCATCGAACCCAGACCACGCACGTCACCAATCACGTTGTGCTTGGCAGCGATAGCTTTCAGGCCTGCTTTCAGCTTCTCGCCAACAGCCTGCGAGCGCTCCAGCAGTTTCTCTTCTTCAAACACTTTCAGCACGGCCAGCGCAGCAGCACAAGCAATCGGGCTACCGGCATAAGTGCCACCCAGACCGCCCGGAGCAATAGCGTCCATGATTTCGGCTTTACCGCACACGCCGGAAATCGGGAAACCACCGCCAACGGACTTAGCAAACGTGGTCAGATCAGGAACGATGCCCAGCTGCTCAGTGGCGAAGAAGGTGCCAGTACGGCCAGCGCCAGTCTGCACTTCGTCAGCGATCAGCAGGATGCCGTGCTGGTCGCACAGGGCGCGCAGACGCTGCATGAAGGCCGGGGAGTTAACGTAGAAACCGCCTTCGCCCTGAACCGGCTCGATGATGATGGCAGCGATGTCGCTCGGCTGCGCGTCGTTCTTGAAGATGCGCTCGATGCTGGCGATAGCCTCGTCTTCACTCACGCCATGCAGCGGGCACGGTGCTTGTGCACGGTACACGCCAGCAGGCATCAGGCCCATACCGGCGGAGTAAGGCACAACCTTACCGGTCAGGGACAGGGTCATCATGGTACGACCGTGGTAAGCGCCGGTGAAAGCGATTACGCCAGCGCGGCCAGTGGCAGCACGGGCGATTTTCACGGCGTTTTCAACAGCTTCAGAACCAGAGGTGACCAGCAGGGTTTTCTTAGCGAAGTTGCCCGGTACACGCTTAGCGATTTCTTCGCACAGTTCGATGTACGGCTCATAAGCCAGAACCTGGAAGCAGGTGTGGCTCAGCTTGCCCAGTTGCTCCTGAACCGCTGCAACCACTTTCGGGTGCAGGTGGCCAGTGTTCAGTACGGCGATACCGCCTGCGAAGTCGATGTACTCACGGCCTTCCACGTCCCAAACAGTGGAGTTCTCGGCGCGCTCAGCGACAACCGGGTGGATCTGGCCGACACCGCGCGGTACAGCGGCCTGACGACGTTGCAACAGGGATTCGTTGGTCTTGCTCATAACTTCCTCATTCGCCGGAATTGCCGACGTTGATTAAGGATTTGGAACCCGCTAAGCCCCGGCAGCATTCGATGATCGACTGCCTCAACTCGCAAGTTACCTTGGTTCTTTGTGGTGTAGCTGCCCGGATGCCCGACTCTTTGGTAACACCTGGGGTGTATCGGTACTACAAAACTGTGCAGCCTGAAGCTGCTGTTCGCGGCTGAAGCCGCTCCTACAAAACACTCGCCCGTAGGAGCGGTCTCGCCGCGAAAGGTATTACTTAACTGCTCTGATTGATCAGATACCCAGGCACAGGTATTTGATTTCCAGGTAGTCCTCAATGCCGTACTTGGAACCTTCGCGACCCAGGCCCGATGCCTTGATGCCACCGAACGGAGCCACTTCGTTAGAGATCAGGCCGGTGTTCACACCCACCATGCCGTACTCCAGTGCTTCCGCAACGCGGAACACGCGGCCCAGATCACGGGCGTAGAAGTAAGAGGCCAGACCGAACTCGGTGTCGTTAGACATGGCGATCACGTCAGCTTCGTCTTTAAAGCGGAACAGCGGAGCCAGTGGGCCGAAGGTTTCTTCTTTGGCAACGGCGGCATCACGCGGCACGTCCACCAGAATGGTTGGCTCAAAGAAGCTGCCACCCAGTGCGTGCGGCTTGCCACCGGCCAGTACGCGAGCACCTTTGCTCAGCGCGTCGTCGATGTGCTCTTGCACCTTGGCCTTGGCTTTGTCGTCGATCAGCGGGCCGGTGGTGATGCCTTCTTCCAGACCGTTACCGATTTTCAGCTTAGCTACAGCGGCAGCCAGCTTCTCAGCGAATGCGTCGTACACGCCTTCCTGAACGTACAGGCGGTTAGCGCATACGCAGGTCTGACCGTTGTTGCGGTATTTGGAGATCAGTGCGCCTTCTACGGCCTTATCCAGATCGGCATCATCGAACACGATGAACGGTGCGTTACCGCCCAGTTCCAGCGACACCTTTTTGATGTCCTGAGCGCACTCAGCCATCAACTGACGGCCAATCTCAGTGGAGCCGGTGAAGCTCAGCTTGCGCACAGTCGGGTTGCTGGTCAGCTCGCCACCGACTTCGCCCGCGCTGCCGGTTACCACACTGAACACGCCTTTCGGGATGCCAGCGCGCTCAGCCAGCTCAGCCAGCGCCAGTGCAGAGTACGGAGTTTGCGAAGCAGGCTTGAGCACCATGGTGCAACCGGCAGCAAGGGCCGGGCCCGCTTTACGGGTGATCATCGCGGACGGGAAGTTCCACGGCGTAATTGCTGCGGTCACACCGATAGGCTGCTTGATCACGATCAGGCGCTTGTCTGGCTGGTGGCCCGGAATCACGTCACCGTAAATGCGTTTGGACTCTTCAGCGAACCACTCCAAGAAGGAGGCCGCGTAAGCAATCTCGCCCTTGGCTTCAGCCAGCGGCTTGCCCTGCTCAATGGTCATCAGGCGACCCAAGTCGTCCTGGTTTTCCATCATCAGCTCAAACCAACGACGCAGTTTGGCCGCACGCTCTTTAGCGGTCAGTGCACGCCAAGCCGGCAGGGCTTTCTCAGCCGCTTCAATCGCGCGACGGGTTTCAGCGGTGCCCATTTTCGGCACGCTGCCAATGATCTCGCCGGTGGCCGGGTTGTTGACCTTGATGGTCTGGCCGTTGTCCGCATCCAGCCACTGGCCATCGATATAAGCCTGCTGGCGGAACAGTTGAGGGTCTTTCAATTGCATGGCGGTCTCCTAAACCCCTGACACCCGGTGCAGAGCCAGTAATTGGCTGCGCCGCGGCGGTGCGCCTGGACTTGTTCTTGGTGGCTAAGCTCCGACTGATTGCGCCCTTAAGTGCAAAGAATCCCAGCCGAAGCGTTTGAAATCTCAAACGAATGCTAGGGTCAACGCAATTAAAGGGCAATAGCCGTTCGAAAAAATTAACGCACAATTTGACACAAGTGACGCTGTTCACGACATCGTCAATTCGTATTACGCGTTCAGAATCACCAACATAGCGACCGTACACATGGACGCCCGCAAACGAGATGCGTATGATTGCGCCCCGCAACGCACTCGTAGCTCAGCTGGATAGAGTACTGCCCTCCGAAGGCAGGGGTCGTGGGTTCGAATCCCGCCGAGTGCGCCATCTTCCCGAGCGTCAAGCATCTCCCCTCTTATGGTTTCAGGTCTTTCTGACCTCTAAGTCGATTCCCGCCAAAAAATCTTTTCCATCCAGTCTGGCCAAATAGCGACGAACGCTTGCCTAGACCTCAGCTAGGCGAGCCTTAGACCTTGCTTTCGCCTCGGCCTTATCGAGTGCCGCAAACAGGGATGGAATATCGATTACTTCATTAAGAATTGGTAATCACTGCGTCAGGCATTGCCCCATCCTGAGTCAAGCCCCTTACTGCCTCAGTTGCTGAGCTGATTTAGCCATCAAATAGGAGGTCTAGCGAGTTGAGCCTTTCAACAGCATCTCGACTGGCGAGCTTAGCGCTGCGCGTGTAGCGGGAACAGCCACGCAACAGAGTCAGCCTATCTTCTAGGTAATTCATATAGAAGAAGGCGGCATGAAGCTAATCTGACGCAAACTCCATAGAGCCCCTACTGCAAAAAAACAAATTGACAGCAGCGCTCAAGCGAGCGATATTCATCTCGCCTTCATCTCAGTACGATTCGTACGGAGTAAAAATAAGGTGCGGCAGGTTGCAGCCTGCCGCGAGTGCAATAACTGACCCGTTAGGAGAGCTAAAGCTATGAAACTGTATCAAATCGCCTACGACCTGCGTAAGCAGCGTAACTACCAAGCCCTATATGACCGGATTAAAGCCTATGGCACTTGGTGCCATGCGCTGGAGTCCACTTGGATCATCGCCACCGACCAATCCGCAGCCCAGGTTAGAGATAATCTCTGGTCCGCGATGGACGCTGACGACGGCCTGCTGGTGACCCGACTACAGGGAGACGCCGCCTGGTTTGGGTTAAGCGCTGAAAAAACTCAGTGGCTACAAAATCAATATCAGCGCTGCGAAGCTTGATAAACATCTGCGCCAAGGATGGCGCTTTTACTCCGAGTTACTTATGCCAAACCCGTTATTCAAATTGAGCGATGTGGCCGATATCCGTTCCGGATACACCTTTCGCGGCGCGTTGGAGCATGACCCGGCTGGTGATATTCGTGTTCTACAGATCAAGGATCTGCGCCAGAACTCGATAATTGAACCGGACACGCTAACGGCCATCAACTGGGATGCGCGCACCTCGCCGCCACTGCTCCAGTCCGGCGATATCGCTGTGATCGCCCGTGGTGATACCAACAAGGCCGCTCTGTTTACCGGGCAGCACGCCGTTGTTGTCACCAGCCAATTCTTTATTGTCAGCACAAAAAAACAGGACGTCTTACCCGAATACCTGTGCTGGCTTATCAACCTGCCTCAAAGCCAGAGAAGCCTTGAGCGCAGCGGCAGTGCGATTCAAGCCATCAGCAAAGCGTCGTTGATGGACATGAAAATCCCCCTTCCACCCCTCGCCACTCAGCAGAAGCTGATTGCGCTGCAAGCGCTGTGGGACGAGGAGGATAGGCTGATCGCGCGCCTGCAAACCAACAGAGAGCACATGCTGCAAGGCATCTACCAGCAGCTTATTAAGGAATAGATATGAACAGCAAAGTAAACCAGGACGCCATCAACAAAGCCCTTTGGGCGGCCTGCGACACCTTCCGTGGCACCATCAGCGCGGACACCTATAAAGACTTCGTGCTGACCATGCTGTTTTTGAAATACATCAGCGATGTCTGGCAGGACCACTACGACGCCTACAAAAAAGAATATGGCGATGAGCCAGAGTTGATTGAGGAAATGCTCAATAACGAGCGTTTTGTGCTCCCGCCTAGCGCTAACTTTTACGCCCTTTATGAGCAGCGGCACGAGCCCGGTAACGGCGAGCGTATTGATCAGGCACTGCACGCCATCGAAGAAGCCAACGGCACCAAGCTAAAAGATGCCGGCAAAAGCGTGTTCCAGGACATCTCCTTTAATACCGACAAGCTTGGCGAAGAGAAGCAGAAGAACACCATCCTGCGTCACCTGCTGGAAGACTTTGCCAAAGACGAACTCAACCTTAAGCCATCCCGCGTTGGCAGCTTGGACGTGATTGGCAACGGCTATGAGTTTTTGATTAAAAACTTCGCCGCCAGCGGTGGGCAGAAAGCCGGTGAGTTCTACACCCCGCCAGAAGTCTCCGAGCTGATTGCCGAACTGCTCGACCCGCAACCGGGCGACAGCATTTGCGACCCGGCCTGTGGCTCCGCCTCGCTGCTGATGAAGTGCGGGCGCAAAGTGCGCGAACACCACAACAGCAAGCACTACGCCCTGTATGGCCAGGAGGCCATCGGCTCTACTTGGTCGCTGGCCAAAATGAACATGTTCCTGCACGGCGAGGACAACCACAAAATCGAATGGGGCGACACCCTGCGCAACCCCAAGCTGCTCGATAGCAATGGCCAGTTACTGCAGTTCGACATCGTGACCGCCAATCCACCGTTCTCCCTCGACAAGTGGGGGCATGATGAAGCCGAAAACGACAAGTTCGGCCGCTTTAATCGCGGCATTCCGCCGAAAACCAAAGGCGACTACGCCTTTATTCTGCACATGATCGAAACGCTCAAGGCTAAGACCGGGCGCATGGCCGTTATCGTGCCCCACGGCGTACTGTTTCGCGGCTCCAGTGAAGGCAAAATTCGCCAAAAGCTGATTGAAGAAAACCTGCTGGATGCCGTCATCGGCCTGCCGGAAAAACTCTTTTACGGCACCGGGATTCCGGCCGCCATTCTGCTGTTTAGCAAAGGCAAAACCGATGACACCGTGCTGTTTATCGATGCCAGCCGCGAGTTTATCGCAGGCAAAAACCAGAACCTGCTGGGCGAAGAACAGATCAACAATATCCTGGTCACCTACCGCCACCGCATCAACTCCGACAAATACAGCCACCGCGCCAAGCTGCAAGAAATTCGCGATAACGATTACAACCTCAACATCCCCCGCTATGTGGACACCTTTGAGGAGGAGAAAGAGATTGATCTGGAGGCCGTGCGCGCTGAGCGTTTGCAGCTGCAAGCAGAGATGGCGGCCTTAGAGAAAGAAATGGAAAGCTACCTCGTAGAGCTGGGTTATCACACCGAGACCAAGTAAGGAGGCCATCAATGGAGCAGCAGCAAATTCACTCGCTTACCGCTACGTTTGAAAGCCATGCACAGCACACCCAAGAGGGTCTGGAGTATTGGTTGGCGCGTGACCTCCAGCACCTACTGGGGTATGGCAAATGGGACAATTTTGTCAGTGTTATCTCAAAGGCAAAGACCGCCTGTGAAGTCAGCGGCCATGCGGCATCAGACCATTTTGCCGACGTTGGGAAAATGGTCGAGCTTGGTTCAGGCAGCCAACGCGAAATCGACGACGTGATGCTGACTCGGTATGCCTGCTACCTGATCGCCCAGAATGGCGACTCGCGTAAGCAGCAGGTTGCCTTTGCCCAAACCTATTTTGCTATGCAGACAAGGAAGGCAGAGCTGATAGAGCAACGGCTGCTTGAGGCCGAGCGTGTACAAGCACGCCAAAAGCTATCTTCCACAGAGAAAGAACTCTCCAGTGTGATTTTTGAACAGACGGGAGGTAACGAAAACTTTGCTTTGATCCGAAGCAAAGGCGACACCGCATTATTTGGGCGAAATACCAAAGCAATGAAAGATCAATGGCAGGTGCCCGACAGTCGCCCGCTGGCTGACTTTGCCCCGACCATAATCCTAAAAGCAAAGGACTTTGCCACCGAGATCACCATACATAATGCCCGCGCCCAAAAAATGAGCGTCGAAAAACAGATATCCAATGAGCACGTCATTAACAACGAAGCAGTAAGGCAGACATTGATTAACCGAGGCATCTTTCCAGAAGCCCTGCCGCCCGCCGAAGATGTGAAGAAAGTAGAACGACGCCTAGCATCTGCAGATAAAAAATCTCTGCAAAATCCAGAAACGCTTAACTTCAAGGATATCGGTGATGAATAAAATGCGCGCTTTTATTTATTCGAACAGTAGGCAGACGAAGTGTATAGAGGGCTTGGGTAATGGTGCCTGAGGGGTGGAAAATTCGTGAGCTCGGCGATTTAGCAAAGTTCACATCCGGCGGCACACCCAGTAAATCCAACACGGCATATTGGGCTGGAAGCCATCCTTGGATTTCAGGTAAAGACCTAAAGCAGCACTACCTAGCTAGTAGTATCGACATGCTGTCTGACGAAGGTTTTGAGTCAACTAATAAAGCTCCAGCTGGCTCAACTCTGATCCTCGTCCGTGGCATGACATTGCTAAAAGACTTTCCTGTAGGGTTTGCGACAAGACCTTTAGCGTTTAATCAAGATATAAAGGCCTTGATCCCAGAGAAAAACGTTGATGGGCTTTATCTTTCTTTTTTGCTGGCAGGCAATAAAGAAAAAATCAGACAATTAGTTACTACAGCAGGGCATGGTACTGGACGGCTAGAGACTGACAGTCTTAAATCTTATCCCTTGCTAATTCCGCCCCAATTAGAACAGGTAAAAATCGCCAAAATACTTTCAACATGGGATAAGGCGATCACCACCACAGAACAACTGCTCGCCAACAGCCGCAGCCAAAAACAAGCGTTGATGCAGCAACTGCTCACTGGAAAAAAACGTCTGTTCGACGATAACGGCAAGCGGTTTGAGGAAGAGTGGAGTTATACAAAGTTTAACAATCTTTTTAAGGTTAAAAATAAAAAATCAGCCCAAGTTAAATCTACAAATTATCAAGAATCAGGTTCTACTCCAGTGGTCGATCAAGGTAAACAGCTGATCGCAGGATATTGTAATAATGACGACACATACTCTGATATTCCTGCGATAGTTTTTGGCGATCACACGCGTTGTTTAAAATGGATTGACTTTGAGTTTTGCCCTGGGGCGGATGGCACACAAGTTTTAGATACTAAAGATGGATTCCATAAAAAGTTTGGGTACTACTTACTCTGCTTTAAGGAAATCCCAAATCTCGGTTACAGCCGCCATATGCGCGAATTGAAAGAGAGCGAATTTAGGGCGACCTTAGATACCAAAGAACAACAAAAAATCGCCCGCGTTCTTTCCGTTGCCGACAGAGAAATTGAGTTGTTAGAGAAAAAGCTAGACCACTTAAAAACCGAAAAGAAAGCCCTGATGCAGCAACTGTTGACCGGCAAGCGTCGAGTGAAAGTCGATAAATCTGAGGTCGCCTAATGGCTAAAAAACACGTCCCCTTTGTGATTGCTTATGACTTTGACGGCACCTTGTCTCCCGGCAATATGCAGGAGTATGACTTTGTTCCGGCACTGGGTATCAAACCGGCTGAGTTCTGGCGCGAGGCGAAAGGCATGGCGCAGGAGCAGCAGGCGGACGAGATTTTGGCCTATATGCGCTTAATGATCGAAAAGGCTCAGGCTGCGAAGGTACCGGTACGCAAAGAGAATTTTGCGGATTTCGGCGCACATATCCAGTTATTTCCGGGGGTGCAGGAGTGGTTCAAGCGCGTCACCGAATATGGCCGCGCCAAGGGCGTAAAGGTCGAGCATTTCATCATTTCATCGGGGCTACGCGAAATGATTGAGGGCACACCTATTAACAAGTACTTCACCCGCGTCTATGCCTCGGGCTTTATGTACGACCATAACGATGTCGCACACTGGCCAGCCTTAGCGGTGAATTACACCACCAAGACCCAGTATCTATTCCGCATCAACAAGGGCAGTTTGGATGTGCACGATAACTCTGTAATCAACAAATTCGTTGAACCTACCGAGCGACCTGTGCCATTCAGCAATATGGTTTTTATTGGCGACGGCGAGACCGATATCCCCTCAATGCGCCTAGTAAAAAGCCAAGGTGGCCACTCGATTGCTGTCTACGGAAAAGGCAAACGAGGCGCTCGCGATAAAGCGCTGCAACTGGTTAAAGACGGTCGCACCAATCTGGCCACTACCGCCGATTACACTGAAGGCTCAGCCATTGATTGCGCAGTGAAGGCAATGATCGACAAGGTAGCCGCAAACCGTGCGATTGCTGAGGCGAATGGCTGATATGGCAGGCAATGACCTGATTCTCTACACCACCGAGGACGGCCAAGCGCAATTGGTCATGCGCGTGCTGGATGGCCAAGTGTGGCTGACCCAGTTGGAAATGGCGGAGCTGTACCAGACCAGCAAACAAAACATCAGTTTGCATGTACAGAACATCCTTTCTGAGGGCGAATTGGCAGAGGAGGCAACCGTCAAGGAAAACTTGACAGTTCAAGCTGAGGGCTCGCGCCAGGTCAGGAGAAATCTCGCGTACTACGCCCTACCGATGATCATCGCCGTCGGCTACCGGGTGCGTTCAACCCGTGGTACCCAATTCCGGCAGTGGGCCACCCGGACTTTGGGTGAATACCTACAAAAAGGCTTTGTGATGGACGATGCCCGCTTGAAGGAGCCACGTTGGGACTACTTCGACGAGCTGCTCAAGCGCATCCGTGACATACGGGCCTCGGAGAAACGTTTTTACCAAAAAGTGCGCGACCTCTTTACCTTGGCCGAGGATTACCGCGCCAATGAACAAGACACAGCTCGCCTGTTTTCCGAGGTACAAAACAAGCTGTTCTTTGCCGTAACTGGCTGTACGGCTGCTGAGCTGATTGTTAAACGCGCGGATGCCGATGCGCCCAATATGAACCTGATGAGTTTTCAAGGGGATCGGGTGCGCAAGGCCGATGTTGTCGTGGCGAAGAACTATCTCAATGGTGAAGAGCTGGATCAGCTCAACCGTTTGGTCAGTATGTTTTTGGACTTCGCCGAATTACGTGCTGAACAGCGCCAGCACTTAACCCTCGCGGATTGGCGCACATACATCGACAGTTTTATGGCCTTCAACGAGCAACCGCTGTTGCGTGGCTCCGGCAACATTAGCCACGAGCAAATGAAGCAGGTTGCCCATGAGCGCTACGAGCAGTTTGATCAACACCGCCGTCACGCAGAAGCCCAAGCCGCAGATACGCTAGAGCTCGCTGAGCTTGAGCGTCTAGAAAAGCGTTTGAGTGCAAAGAAGAAAGCCAACAAATAGACGGGAATAGCCCGCACACTCGATTAAGAGGCTAGACCATGCATCTGGAGCAACTGCGCGAACTGCTGACCAAGGCCGAGCGCTTTTATCAGACTGAGCGTGAGCCAAGCATTTTTGCTTTGGGAGGGCGCGGTTACTACGAGAACCCTACGACTGATTTGCTGGCGTTTTTCCTCGATCCGGCGCAGGCACATGGGCTAGAAGAGTGCTTCCTCAGCGCGCTGCTGAACTGCCTGCCCAACGCCTCAGACCTATCCCCCAGTTTGCGATCAGCGCCCAAGCGCGAGGTGATGACCCATAAGAGCAATCGCATAGACCTGGTGCTCCCCGGTGATGGATGGGATCTGATCTTGGAAAACAAGATTTTCCACGGTCAGATAAACCCCTTTGCCGACTATGAAGCCTTCACTCAGCGCGAACTCAACGATGGCGAGCGCCCGTTGGTTTATGTCGTACTTTCACCCTCTGGCAAAAGCTCACAAGCCGCATGGTATGGCCTGAGTTATGCAAAATTTATTGCGGTTGCACGTCAGCAACTGGCTCAGCGCATGCTGAGTCATCCTGTTGATAAGTGGCAGGTATTTGCCCGCGACTTTCTGCTGCATTTGGAGAACATCACCGTGGAAAAAGCCATGGACTCGAAAGCCGTTAACTTCGTCATCGAGCATATGCATCAAATCAACAAGCTGACGCGCCTTAAGGATCAGGTCATCGATGCACTCGACGCTAAGGTTCTAGAAAAGCTAGAAACCGAAGTGGCTGGATATGAGCGTTATACCCGGCGGCACAATTGGAAGAATGGCCCCGCACTGCGTTATGCCTCCAACCAATGGGAGACTTGGTCAGACGTTGTGCTGTATCTGAAAGGAACCGACGGCTTCACCCAGCCTGCTATATGGGTTTATCTCTGTGATGTAGACGAGCCCTTGCAAGCGCTAGGAAGACAGCTCTTCTCGGGCAATGAAGCCTCCACTTGGATTGAGGGAAAAAACAACAACATTCTGGGTTTTAGCTGGGCCCTGGAGCACTTTGATGAGGAGGAAGTACTTAGCCTGATCGTCGAGAAAATGAAGCTGCTGATGATTTTTGAAACTGAACTGCGCCCTCAATTTTCGGAGCCTTCAGTAGGGGGCCTTACACAATGATCGCTGCACCTAAGTTTCAGGAGGAATACAGCGCGAAGCTTCCGGCATTAGCCCTGCTATGCAATCTGGGCTGGGAGTTCATCTCTCCTGAACAGGCTTTGTCTGCGCGAGCTGGTAAGAGCGATGAAGTCGTGCTGCGCGATGTGCTGCGTGAGCAACTGAGCAAGCGGCGCTTTGTCTTTGCCGGTAAGGAGTATCCACTCTCGTCCAAGGCAATCGACAACCTGATCAATGAGGTTTGCAGCCCAGCGCTTAATGAAGGGCTGCTGGCCGCCAACGAACGGCTTTACAACCATTTGCTGTACGGCATTTCGGTCACCGAGTTTGTAGATGGCAAAAAGGCCAACCCGACTGTTGCGTTGATCGACTGGCACACGCCCGAGAACAACAGTTTTATTTTTACCGAAGAGTTCCGTGTGCTGCGCAGCGGCGGCGTTGAGACCCGCAGGCCGGATATTGTCTGCTTTGTTAACGGCATTCCCTTGGTTGTTATCGAAGCCAAGCGGCCCGACGGCAATGCGAAAAAAGGCCCAACCATTGATGAAGGTGTTTCGCAAAACCTGCGCAACCAGCGCCATGACGAGATTCCCAAGCTGTTTGCCTATAGCCAGTTGCTGTTGGCGGTTAATGGCAGCGATGGGCGCTATGCCACCTGCGGCACTCCGGCCAAGTTCTGGGCCGCTTGGCGTGAGGAAGATATGCCTGCGTCAGAGTCATACGCCCTCAAAAATCGCCAACTGACGAGCGTGCAGAAGGCCGCTCTCTTCAGTCACCGTCCAGCGGCGGATTTGCACTGGTACGAAAGCCTGATCGCTGGCGGCGAGCTTGCACTGACAGGCCAGGACCAGTTGCTCATTAGCCTGCTGTCGCCAGACCGGCTGCTGGAAATGACTCGCCTTTTTACCTTGTTCGATAAGAAAGTCGGCAAGATCGTTGCGCGTTATCAACAGGTCTTTGGCATCAAACGGCTGATCGAACGAATCAAGCAGAAACGTAAAGATGGTGGTCGTGAAGGGGGGGTTATCTGGCACACAACCGGCTCGGGTAAATCATTCACCATGGTGTTTTTAAGCAAAGCGCTGATTCTGCACGACACGCTCAAGCAGTGCCGGATTGTGGTGGTCACCGACCGGGTTGACCTTGAAGCCCAGCTCAGCAAGACCTTTGCTTCCGGGGGCGAACTGGCAGGCAAGAAGGATCGTGAAGCTGCCATGGCCACTTCTGGCACGCGCCTGGCTGAGCAAATCGGCAAGGGCAACGAGCGCATCATTTTCTCGCTGATCCAGAAGTTCAACAGCGCCACTAAGCTGCCACAGTGCAAGAACACCAGCCCCGACATTATTGTGCTTATCGATGAAGGGCACCGTAGCCAAGGCGGTGAGAACAACATTCGTATGAAGCAAGCGTTGCCCAATGCCGCCTATGTGGCATTTACCGGTACACCGCTGCTCAAGGACGATAAGACAACCAATAAGTTTGGCCCCATCGTGCATGCCTACACCATGCAGCGCGCGGTTGAGGATCAAGCCGTGACACCGCTGCTCTATGAGGAGCGCATCCCTGATCTGGATGTGAATGCGCGCGCCATCGACAGCTGGTTTGAGCGCATTACGGAAGGGCTGAGCGAGCCGCAGAAAGAAGATCTCAAGCGCAAGTCCGCCAAGAAGGGGCACATCTATAGCGCGGATGACCGTATTCGCCTGATCGCTTTAGACATTGCTAACCACTTCGTGAAGAACATCGACGAGGGGCTCAAAGGGCAATTAGCCTGTGACAGCAAAGCCTCAGCAATCAAGTACAAACAGTATTTAGATGAGGCCGGGTTATTCGAAAGCGCCGTGGTAATGAGCCCGCCGGATAGCCGTGAGGGCAATACCGATATCGATGAGGCCAACTCTCCCGAGGTAACTAAGTGGTGGAAGAACAACGTCGGCAACATGGATGAGCAGGTCTACACCAAGAAAGTGATCGAGCGTTTTGACAAGGATGAGGCGCTTAAACTTTTGATCGTGGTGGACAAGCTACTTACGGGGTTTGATGAGCCGAAGAACACGGTGCTCTACATCGATAAACCGCTCAAAGAGCACAACCTGATTCAGGCGATTGCGCGGGTAAACCGCCTGCATCCTTTGAAGAAATTCGGTCTGCTGATCGACTACAGGGGCATTCTGGCCGAGCTGGATACCACGATTCAGAACTACCAGGATCTGGCCTCTCGCACCCAAGGCGGCTATGACATTAACGACATCGCTGGCCTCTACAACCAAATGAGCAGCGAGTACAAACGGCTACCCCAGCTGCATAAGAACCTCTGGGCGATCTTCTCCGGGGTGAAAAACAAAGGCGATATCGAACAGTTGCGCCAAGTACTAGTGCCCAAAATGCAAGAGTTTGATGGCGAGCTGGTGGATGTAAATCTTAAGACGCGTGATGACTTCTACGAAGCGCTGACAGAGTTTGCCAGCTGCTTAAAAGTGGCTTTGCAGTCAGCCTCGTTCTTTGATGACACCAGCTTCAGCGATGCCGATCGCGCTCAGTACAAGGAAACCCTTAAGCAGTTCTCCAGTCTGCGCCAGCTCGCCAAGCAAGATGCTGGTGAAACGGTGAACTACGACCAGTATGCCGAGCAAGTACGTAAGCTGCTGGACAAGCATGTGGTCGGCGTGGAGGTGAAAGACCCCGGGGGCGTTTATGAAGTTGGCAAGATGGGGCAGCAAAAGCCTGAGCAATGGAGCGATGAAAAGACGCGCAACGAAACGGACATCATCAAGACCCGTGTCAGTAAGATGATCGAGCAGGAGCTGCGCGATGATCCTTACGCCCAAGAGGCGTTCTCCAAACTGCTACGCCAGGCCATTGAGGAAGCGGAAAAGTTGTTTGATCACCCGCTTAAACAATACCTGCTCTTCCACGAGTTTGAGCAGCAGGTACAGGCCCGCAAGCTTGATGAACTGCCTGATGTTTTTTCAGGTAATCGGCATGCCCAGGCTTACTTCGGCGTCTTCAAGAAGAGCCTTCCTGAAGCCTTAGCGTCGACTGATGAACAGACACAGGAGCACTGGGTCAAACTGGCTTTCAGCCTGGATGAAATGGTCATGGCCTCGGTGGCTGAGCATTCGATCAACCCACAAAATATTGAAAGCGATATTCGCAAGAAGCTACTGCCGCTGCTCTTCAAGGAGTGCAAAGCGGTGGGCGCTGGCATGGATCAGGCAAAGGCCATGGTTGAGTGGGTGGTGCAAATCACGCGGGTGGGCTTGTCCGGCTTATGAGCGTGCCCATCGTCCTTAACGCATCGCCTGCTCCCAAAGTGGCAGGCTGGCTGAGCTTTCATTACGCCGATGAGTTGATTCAGGTTGAAAGGGCACGAAGGACTCGCGAGGTTTCCCGCATTCTGATTAAGGTCGATCCAGACTGCCGCGTACGCGTCAGCGCACCAGACTGGGCCACCGATGAGCAGGTATTAGCTGCACTGAAGCGACGCGGTCGCTGGATCTATGAGCAGCTTCGTGAGTTCCGCGCCCAGCTCACGCACGTTCGCCCAAGGCAGTACATCAGCGGAGAGGGTCACTACTACTTGGGCAAGCGGTATGTGCTCAAAGTGATTGAGGCGCCTGATGAGGTGCAAAAGGTGCGCTTGTTGCGGGGCAGGCTGGAGGTTTCTGTTCGGGCCAAGTCAGCAGAGAAGGTCCGCGAACTCCTTTACGCCTGGTACAAAGCGCGCGCCCGTGAGGTATTTGAACGACGCTTAGACGCTGTCTTGCAGCAGACCCTTTGGGTTGACGCTAAACCGCCACTGCGCCTGCTAAGCATGCAAACACAATGGGGCAGTTGTTCACCGGCAGGCCGCATCACACTCAATCCGCACTTGGTTAAGGCATCCCGCGAGTGCATTGACTACGTAATCTTGCATGAGCTTTGCCACATCGCCGAACACAACCACAGTGAGCGATTCTACCGCCTTATGCAGCAGGTCATGCCGCAGTGGGAAAAGGTAAAAAAACGGCTGGATGGTATGGCGGCTGCATTACTGAACGACAGCTGAAGATTGCGCAGAAACACAAAAACACTGGCCAGCCGAACCGTTACCAGTGTTTTGCAGATGCAGATGTGTTCAACCGATCAAAAATCGACCGTAGCCGATACCTGCAACGTACGCGGGGCGCCGAGGCCGCCGGAGAGGCCGGTGCCGTCGCCGCCTTGGTAGGAGCCCAGCCAGTAGGCTTTGTTGGTGACGTTTTGCACGGTGGCGCTGAGGGTTACCGGTTTGGCCATGACCTTGGTGCTGTAGCGGGCGCCGATGTCGTAGACGGTGTATGACGGCAGCTCAAGGCGGTGGTCGTCAGTCACGTAGCGGCCGTCGGTGTAGTTGGCGCCGGCGGTCAGGGTCAGGCCGGGGATTGCGTCGAGGTCGTATTCAGCACCGGCTTTGGCGATGACTTTCGGTACGCCGGTGATCTGGTTGCCTTCGGTCGTCTTGTCCAGCGCCTTGGTCAGTTCGGCCTTGGTGTAGGAGATACCGCCCATCAGGCGCAGGTTGGCGGTGGCCTCGCCGAAAAAGCTCCACTCCACGCCACGGTTACGCTGCTCGCCATACGTGCCGTAGACGTTGGTCGCGGTGTTCAGATAGGAGCTGGGCTTCTTGATCTCAAACAGCGCCACGCTTGTGGAGAAGCTGCCCAAGTCGAACTTGGCGCCGATCTCGTACTGTTTGGTACGGTACGGGCTCATCATCTCACCAGAGTTTTCTGCTGTGGTCGGTGCCGACTGGCCCTGACTCAAGCCTTCGATGTAGTTGGCGTACAGGGAGATTTCGTCAGTCGCCTTGAACAGGATCGCCGTAGCCGGTGACAGGCGGCTTTCGTCGTACTTGGAGGTTTTCACCTTCTGCCCGGTCAGGTTGGCACTCTTGATGTTCTGGTGGCGGGCGCCGAGGGTCCATTGGATGCGGTCATCCCAGAACGACAAAGTGTCGAGCAGCGCCACGCTCTCCAGCTCAGCCTCGGTGTACTGGGTGATGCTGCCATAGCCCGGAAACGTCGGTTTGCTGCCGTAATTGGCTTTGTCGTAGTTGGCGATATAGCTCGGAGCGCGGCCATCCTTAAAGCTCCATTCGGATTTGAAGCGCGTGGCGGCCAAGGCCCACGAGTGATTGACCGGGCCGGTATCAAAGGTGCCTTTGAGGCCAACCTCACCGGACTTCTGGGTGCCGTCGCGGATGGAGCGGATCGCACCTACTCCGATATCCCCTTCGTTGTTAAGCAGCGTGTTACGGGCGATCAGGGCGTTGTAGCCGCCATCGCGCTGACCCCAAGCCGCGTAGGCGGTGAGGTTGTCAGAGATGTCATATTCACCGCGCAGCAAGAAGGTGTCCGTCTCGGTGCGTACGTATGACCAATCAGGCGCCAGGGAATGATCGCCTTTTTTCGGGCCCGGGATGTGGGTGACATTCGGCGAGATCGCGGAGATACCAAAGTAGTTGGCGCCGTTAAGCAATTCGCGCTGCTGATACATATCCAGCGAGAGGCGGAAGCGCTCCGCACGCCAGTCCAGGCCCAGGGAGGAAATCTCCATTTTCTGGTCCTGATCATCCACCGCCGTATCGCCTTTGCGGTACACACCGTTGTAACGGATGCCGAACTCGTTGTTGTCACCAAAGCGGCGGCCCACATCGGCGTGAGTGCCCCACAGGCCATCGGATTCATAGGTGCCAGTCAGGCGGGTTAGCGGCTCATCAGCAGCGCGCTTGGGCACCATGTTGACGCTGCCGGCCACGCTGCCGCCCGGTGGCATGCCGTTAAGCAGGGCGGACGGGCCTTTCAGGACTTCAATACGCTCGGCCAACTCGGTTGAGGTGCGCATGTTGGGCGCCATGCCGACCAGTCCGTTGTAGGTAACGTCGTCAGAACTGGTAGGGAAGCCACGGATAAAGAAGGTTTCGAAAATGCTGTGCTTGGCTGCCACGTTCACCGAGGGATCAGTACGGCCAATCACCGCGCTGATGTCCTGGGCCTGGCCATTACGGATGTATTCGTCGGTGTAGCTGATGGTGCTGAAGGGCGTCTCCATGAAGTCCTTGTTGCCCATCAGACCGACCTTACTGCCGGTGGCTACCTGCCCACCGGCGTAGACCTGTGGCAGGTCGGCAGCGTCCGCACTGCCTTTAACCTGAGTCTCCGGCAGCTCCAGGTCCCCACCGCTGGCGACGATGGCCGCCGCTTCATCGTCAGTGGCCGCCAGCACGGGCACAACGCTGCTGCTCAAGCCGAGCAGCAATGCTGTGTGGATGGCGGTGCGTAGGGTGTTGCGGGTGAAGCGCGTCCTCGCTGATGAGGACACGCGGGCAGATGGTTGGCAGCGTTCCGACATGCTTATTTCCTTGCATTCAGGATTATTAAATTGACCCTCACAAGGTTTTTCGAAGCAGAACGCCAAAGCCTCAATCTAATTGATAATCATTCTTTAAAATCTGACCACAGGTCACTGGTAGCCCTGGATAACCTCATCGGCGATTCGATTTAGGCAGGTGAAGCTGGCCGTGCACAGGTACCAGGTTTGCGAATCGACAAACACCACACGGTTGTTCTTCCAGGCTTTGGTCTCACGCAGCAGTGGGTTTTCCAGCGTCTCGCGGTTCAACGCCGGGCGACGCTCCATCACCGCCGTGCGGTCGATGACATAGAGGATGTCCGGATCGGTCTGCTGAATGAATTCGTTGGATATCGACTGGCCGTGCAAGCTTGGGGATTTGTCGGTGTCCGCCGGTTTTACCCCAAGCGTGTCGAACAGGTAGCCGTAGCGTGAAGCCACGCCGTAAGAGGTGAAGGAGCCATTGTTGTGCTGCACGATCAGGGCTTTCTCCGGACGCCCTTCAGTCACGCTGCGCACCTGTTGAATTTTCGCGTCCATCTGCGCGACTTTTTCACGGGCCAGGTCATCTTTGTCGAAGATGCGCCCCAAGGTGAGCAGATGCTCCTTGGCTTGGGTGAGGATGTCGCCGTTCTTGTTGCTGAAGTCCATGTCAAAGTGCACGGTCGGTGCCAGCTGCGACATCTCCTCGTAGTCCTTGGCTTGCAAGGCGGAGATAAGGATCAGATCGGGTTTCACTGCATGCAGCTTTTCCAGATTCGGCTGCACGGTGGCGCCCACATCTGCCACGTTCGGGTCATCCTTGTACTTACTCAGGAAGTCCGCCACGTAGTCTTTGGCAATGCCCACAACCGGCGCGCCGAGCTGATCCAGCGTGTCGATTTCGCCCATATCAAAGGCCACCACGCGCTGGGGAATTTGCTTGATGACCGTGGTGCCCAGTTGGTGGGTAACAGACACCGGCTCGTAGGCGCTTGTGGTGCTGGCGCTGTTTGCCGCAGCCGCTTGCTCAGGCGACTCAGCAGGTTTGTCACAGCCCTGCAACGCCGCCGCCAGTGCGGTGACCAGCAGCAGTGAGTGGACTCGGTTTACAGGCAGTAAGCTCATGATCGTTCCCTCGAAGGTGATGGATTGAAGTAGTCGCAAAGCAGCCCGCGCTCGCTGTGCACAATCTGAAAGTCCAGACCGTACAGCGCGTGCAAATGTGCCTGAGTCACCACCTCATGCACGGGGCCTTGGCAGAACACCGCACCGTCTTTCATGGCCACGATGTGGTCGGAATAGTTGGCGGCGAAGTTGATGTCGTGCACCACCAGAATCACCGTGCGCCCGTGCTCATCGCAGAGCCGGCGCAGCGCACGCATGATGCCGACGGCGTGCTTCATATCGAGGTTGTTCAGCGGCTCATCGAGCAGCAGATAATCGGTTTGCTGGGCGATGGTCATGGCCAGAAACGCCATCTGCCGTTGCCCGCCGCTAAGTTCGTCGATGTAAGCGCCGCGCAGTGATTCCAGTTCGAGAAAGGCAATGGCCTCGTCGATGGCGATGCGGTCTTCAGCGGTCAGCGCACCACGGCTGTAGGGGAAGCGGCCAAAGGCGACCAGCTCATCGACAGTCAGACGCAGGTTGAAATCCGGCGACTGCCGCAATGTCGCCACACGCCGGGCGTAGTCGCGGATCGACAGGCTGGCAACCGGCCGCCCCTCTAACAGAAGCTCGCCGCTGGAGGCTTCGGCCAGGCGTGCAATCAGCATCAGCAGAGTGCTTTTGCCTGCGCCATTGGGGCCGATCAGTGAGGTGATCTGACGGGCCGGAAACTCGACACTGACATCGCCCAGAACCGCTTTGCGGCCATAGGCTTTGTGGATATTACGCAGGGTGATCATGAATGGCCTCGGGGGCGGAGCATCAAGGCGAGGAAATAGGTGCCGCACACCAGATTGACCAAAATGCCAACGGTGGTGCCGTAGTTGAAAACCTGCTCGACCAAGAACTGGGCCACGATAAACAGGGCAATGGAAATGGCACAGCTGAGCGGCAGGGTGACGCGATGGCGCACGGTACCGGCCAGCAAGTAGGTGATATTGGCGACGAAAATGCCCATAAAGGCCGTAGGCCCGACCAGGCTGGTGGACACCGCCACCAGCACCGCAATCAGCGCCAGTTGCAAGCGCACACCTCGGCGGTGATCAACCCCCAGCGAGAGTGCCTGTTCACGCCCCAGCGCCAGCACATCCAGCACATTCAGCAGCCGGTAAATGACCGCGCATACGACGATCACCAGCAGCGCCGAGTAAAGCAACTGAGCAGGCTGCGCCTTGTTAAAGCTGGCATAGCTGAAGCTCTGCAAAATGGAAAACTCGCCGGGGCTGATGCGCAACTGGATGAACTGGGTAAAGGTGCCCAGCACCATCGAAAGCACCAGCCCGACCAGCAACAAGTAGAGGTTGCTGCGCCCCGAACGCAGCAGCCAGTGATGGATCGCCCAGGAGTAGGCCAACATCAACAGGATCGACAGCGCCGCGTTGCTCGCTGCATTCAGCACAATCAGGCTGCCGGTGCCCAACAACAGGATCAGCAGCGCCTGAAACAGCAGGTAAACAGCCTCATAACCCATGATCGCCGGAGTCAGAATGCGGTTGCCGACAATGCTCTGAAAAATCACCGAAGACAGGCCCACACACACGCCCGCCAACAGGATGCTGCCCAGCCGCACCATGCGTTTGGGGATCACGTAGTCCATATCCAACCCGGAGCCGATCAGCAGAAAGCCCAGGCTCAGGGCCAGCACCAACAACCACACGATGATGTGAGTCAGCTTGCTGTTCATTTGCACTTCCAGATGATCAGCAGCAGAAACGCTACGCCGCCGATGCTCCCGGCAGTCAGGCCGATCGGCACTTCAAACGGATAGATCAGCAGCCGCCCCAGTACATCGCAGGCCAGCAGCATCATGGCGCCGGCAATGGCCACCACCGGCAGGCTGCGGGCCAGATTTTCGCCATAGAACAGTGCCACCAGATTGGGGATCACCAGCCCGACAAAGGGAATCGCGCCGACGGTAATAACGATCACCGAGACCGTCACCGACACCAGTATCAGCCCCAAGGTGGCCGTTGCGGTGTAACTCAGGCCCAGGCTGCGGGCCATGTCCTCACCCATGCCCAACACGGTGAAGCGGTGCGCGTAGAGGTAGGTCAGCAGCACGATGGGCAGGATCAGGTAGATGATTTCGTAATTGCCCTGCACCACCTTGGAAAAGTCCCCGAGCATCCAGCCCTGCATGCTTTGCAGAATGTTGTGGCGATAGGCATAGAACTCCGCCACCGCGCTGAGCACGCTGCCGTACATCAACCCCACCACCGGCACCAACACGGTGTTCTTGAAGCGGATGCGGCGGATGATCAGCACGTAAACCAGGCTGGCGATAAAGCAGAACGCTAGCGCCGCGAACAGGCGGCCGGTGGTGCTCACACCGGGCAAAGCGGTAATGGCGATCAGAATGCCCAGCTTGGCGGCATCCAACCCGCCAGAAGTTGCCGGTTCCACAAAACGGTTGCGCACGATTTGTTGCAGAATCACCCCGCACACCGCCAGCCCGACACCGGTCAGCAGCAACGCAGCCAGCCGGGGCAAACGGCTGGCGGTGAGGGTTAACCAGGCATCATCAGAGAACGCCAACAGCTGCATCCAGCTCACCTGTTTGACCCCAACCGTCAGCGACAATAGGCAGAGCAGGGCAAGTGGAATCAGTAGCAGCGAACGACTCAAGGCATGACCTCGCCGTCCTGCGCTTGGGTAAGCTGCCAACCCCGCGCCGCCTGACGTTGCGCCAGAAAGTGAGCGTACGCGCCTTGTGCAGCCTGCAACTGTTGATGGCTGCCGTGCTCGACGATTCGCCCGTCCAGCAACACCACTATCTGGTCAGCCATGGCCACGGTGGAGAGCTGATGAGCGATCACAATCAGCGTACGGCTGCCGCGCAGGCGTTGCAGCACAGCGGTGATCGCAGCCTGGTTTTCCGTATCCAGTGCCGCTGTTGCTTCGTCCACCAGCAAAATCGGGGCGTCCTTGAGCAGTGCGCGGGCGATGCAGATTCGCTGCCGCTCACCACCGGAAAGCCGCGCCCCCCCTTCGCCCACCTGCGTAGCGAGGCCATTCGGCAGGCGCTGGATAATCTCGCTGACAGCGGCCAGCTCAATCACAGCCTGTAGCTCGGCATCCGTCGCCTCGGGCTTACCCAGGCGGATGTTGTCGGCAATGCTGCCCTGAAACAGATACGCATCCTGAAAAATCTGGCTGATCTGCCCGGCCAATTGCTGGCTGCTCATCTGCCGCACATCCACACCGCCAATGCGCACACAGCCCTGACTGGCCTCAAAGAAACGTGCAATCAACCGCACCAGGGTGGTTTTGCCGGAGCCGGAGGCGCCGACCAGCGCCGTCATGCTGCCCGGGGCCACACGCAGGCTGACATCCCGCAGCACATCCGCCTGATCATCGGCATAGCGGAAGCTGACCACCTGCAATTCAACAGAGGCATCGGCAGGTTGCTGTGCAGATTCCGGCTGCGCCAGCGGCTGCTGTGCAAACAGGTTCGCCACCACCTGCAACTGCCCACGCACGCCACGCAACACCTCGCTGTAGCCCGCCACATCGAGCAATGGCTCGGCAAAGCGGATCGCCAGCAGCAGGCTCACAATCAACGGCGCCTGAGCCTGCACACTTTGTCCGAGCCCCAGCACCGCAGCGATCAGCAGTGCAGCGAAGCAGACCTGTACCGCCCATGAATTGAGCAACACGGACATCGCCGAAACCTGAATCAGGTTATGCGCCGACGACTGCTGCTGGCTGATCGCTTGCTCAAGAAAGCGACTGCCGCCTTGCTCACCATTAAACGCGCGCAACATTGCCTGCGCCTGAGCAAATTCCAGCATGCGCTGACTGGCATCCGCCGTACTGGCCTGATACGCCTCATCCGCGCGCAAACCGGCGCGGGCACTCAGCACGAAAACCAGCACCAGCAGCGGCAAGCTCAGTGCTGCAATCAGCCCCAAGGGGGGATTGATCACCAGCAACGCCAACATGATTACCAGCGGCGTTACCACGCCGGTTAGCAACGGCGTGAAGACATGGGCGGGTAACTGTGCAATGCCCATCATGCCTTGACCCGCCACGTGGCTGATGCGCCCGCTGTTATGAGCGTTAAACCAGCCCACCGGCAGGCTCGCCACATGCTCGCCAAGTCGATGACGACCGCCTTGCAGCACGGCAATACCGACGCGAATGCCGGCCTTTTCCACCTGACGGCGTAAGCCCCAGCACAGCAGCATTTCCACCAGCAACAGCAGCAGCCACAGCCCGGTCTGCGCCATTTGCTGCGCCAGCAGGTTGTTCAACACCGGCACCACCGTGAGGATGGTCAGGCCGCAGAGGACAGCATAAATAACCGCCAGCAGCAGGTAGCGGTGCAGCGTGGCGCGCTGATCACCCAGCAGTTGTATAAACGTCTTCAGCATGACGGCACCCCTGGGTCGATTGATTCAGGTGTCTGTCCGTACCCACCCAAGCTCCACAGCCGTGCATAGGTGCCGTCCAGCGCCAGCAGTTCGGCATGGCGGCCCTGCTCAACGATGCGACCGTTATCCAGCACGATGATCTGATCCGCCTGCCTGATGGTGTCCAGGCGGTGCGCAATCACCAGCACCGTGCGCCCTTGAGCAAAGCGCGAGAGCGCCTGCTGCACTTTAACCTCGTTATCGGCATCGGCGGCAGCGGTGGGCTCGTCCAGCACCAGCAGGGGCGGGTCAAGCAAGACGGCACGGGCGATGCTCAAGCGCTGCTGCTCACCGCCGGACAGGTGCGCGTCATCACCGATTACCGAGTCATAGCCACGGGGCAACGCGAGAAGCTGTCCGTGGATGTTGGCCAGCTTCGCCGCAGCTTCGATTTCATCCTGAGTGGCGTCCGGGCGCCCCAAGGCGATGTTGTCGCGCACACTGGCATGCAGCAGGCGCACGTCCTGCAAGACGAAACCGATGTGCCGGTAGAGCTGGGTGCTGTCGAGATCACGCAGGTCAACACCGCCAAAGCTGATCTGCCCGCTATCCGGGTCGAAGAAGCGCAGGAGCAAACGCGCCAGCGTCGATTTACCCGAGCCGGACGCCCCCACCACTGCCGTTACCGTACCGGGCTTAAGCGTCAGGCTGATGTGTTCCAGCACTGGCGCGTCCGCCTGATAGCCATAACTCACGTCTGAAAAACGCACAGTACGGTCGGCGGGGAAGGCCATGCCACGGTTTTCAAGAACCGGGGTTTGCAGCAGCGCCTCGACCCGCGAAGCCGCCGCTTTGGCGTGGTCCAGATCGTGGGTAATGTACTTAAGCATCAGCAGCGGCGCGCACAGCCCCGGTGCCACCAAGGCAAAAGGCACCACTTGCAGCGGGGTCATCCACTCAAGCCAGACAAACAGGCTGCCGAAGGCCAGCACCACGCCTAACACCGAGGCCGGCGCGAGCATGGCATTGGCGCTGGCCATGGCGCTTACCAGTGGCCGGGTGAAGTCATCAAAGGCACGGGCAAAGTCATCTACCGCTTGGTGATAGGCGCCGTGGGCTTTGCCCTCAGCAGCGAACGCCTTAACCACCGGCAGACCACGAACAAACTCGCCCAGCGCCGTATTGATACGCAGCATGCCCGCGCCGAATGAGTCGATATTCGCGGCACTGGCTCGGGTGGCGCGGTTGAAGAAAACCACAAACAGTACAAACGGCAGCAGCGATACCAGCGTCATCCGCCAGTCCAGCGCCAGCATGTACAGCACCGCGATCAGCACGGCCCCCACCGCGCGGCCAAGGCTGGTGAAAAAGTGCGCAGTGAGGCTGTGCAACGTGCCGATATCATCCTGAATGGCCTGCTTCACTTCACCCGAGGTACGGTTGCTGAACCAGCCCAACGGAACCTGAGACAAGCGCTGCACAATGTCCATCCGCAACTGAGCGGTGATGAAATTATCTGCCAGGTGGGCCACACCCTCAGCCAGCGCAAACAGCAATAAACCGGCGAACAAGCACCCCAGACTGATCCACAGCAGCGCCTCCACAGACCCGGACACCAGCCCAAACTGCACCTGCGCGATCCTCGCAATGCCTGCCAGTGGTACCAGCGTCAGCATGCTGCCTACGCCAGCCACCCCCGCGGCCAGTAGTAAACGTCCACGAACCGGCCGCAGCACCCGGGAAATCGGGCTGCTTGTGCGTACAGCGTCCTGCTTAGCACTCATCAACGTTCTCGCTTAACTCAAGGCACCCGCTAAATCAGGCGCTCATCTGTGTGTATTCCGAAGCAGGTGAACAAACCCTCAATCGGCTTCACTCATTTTTTTGCAAGGTGGCCTGCCGACAGGTCTTTTGCACCGCCGCCACATACTTTTCGACAGACGAGACGGAGACCTTCAGCTCATCGGCAATCTCCCGGTAAGCCTTGCCCTCAATCCGGTTCAGCAGCAAAGCCTGCCGGGCCTTGGCAGGTTGGCGACGCAAGGCGCTTTCGACCTGATTGAGGGCTTCGCACACCAGAGCCCGCGACTCTTCTGAAACGGTGGCAGGCTCTTCGCGCAGGCTCAGCTCACCGAGGTAACCGGATTCGAGGCTGCGACGGCGATACAGGTCGATGACCTTGCACTGCGCGACGCGGGTCAGGTGTCGTCGGCAGTCGCAGGTATCTGGGATATGCCCCTTGCGGAACATATGCAGGTAAACATCGTGAGCGATGTCCGCTGCATCCATAGAGTTACCCAATTTGCGCCGCAGCAAGTTGCACAACCAGTGATGATGGTCGGCGTAAAACCTTTCGAATGCCTGCGGCGCCAGCGACAACTCCTTGTCCACAACACTCTCCCTTCGAGACAGAAAGCCCTATTACAATACCACCAATGATAATCATTACCATTTGTATTTAAATCCTACGTATAATGGCCACGACTCGCAATGCCGCTCTCTAAATCGGGAGTTCCGGGAAATTGTCGGCTTAGGTCGGGCACGGACATGGACCGGATGTGGAGGCTTGTGGGCTCTTTTCGCCCCGACCGAACACGTGGGAGATATCCATGAAGGAAACCTACCCGGACGCGTCCTCAGTGCTGCCACTCAGTGCAACTGAAGAACAGATCTGGCTACTGCAGGAGCAACATCCCGAACGCATCCTGCGCACCCTCGACGCTTGGCGTGTACGCAGCGCCAGCACGCTTCCCCGGCTTATCGACGGCTTGCGCCAACTGATCGACAACCTGCCTGAACTGAACGCCCGCTACCGCTTCAGTGATGAGGGTGAGCTGATCAAGTCTCACTCAAATAACTGGCTTGAATGCCTGCAGTGGCTGGACAGTTCCAGCCCACAGGACATCACTGAGCAACTGCTGATACAGCAACGCGCCGCTTGGGATGCAGCCACCCAAGCACCGTTTAAAGCCCTGCTGATACGCAGTGAGGGGCAGATTTATCTCGCACTGCTGGCGCATCGCATCCTCGGCCCGCATGGCACGGCGGCGCTGCTGGCCAATCGTCTGGCAGCGGCCTGCGCCGGAAACAGAGTGGAAAAACTGCCGGTTGAACAAGCGTCTCCATTGGCGCAGCAGCATTTCACCGGCCCGCTCAGTGCACTGCGCCGAACAGAGGCTGCAACTTGGGCACTTAGCGGGCCATTCAGCTCCGTGCCGTGCCGTGAACAACCGGAACTGGCTCTACGCTGGCAAAGCCGCGTGCAGCCAGGCTCAAGCGAGCCTGCACTGCCACAGTTCAGCCTGCTGTTTGCCCGCTTTGCCGCTCAACTCAGCGATCAGCCTGACGTAACCCTGCTGATCCACCACGAAGGCATCTGCTGCCCGGTGCAGGTCAACGCCAACAGCACCGCGCAAGACCTGCAGCTCGCCGTTGAACAACACAGCGCCACCGGCGTCAGCGATCAACCGGTGCTGCATGTGCACTGGTTACCCGCCGCCACACACGAGCTGGATGAACTGCTCGCCGAGCCGCTTGCCGTTCCGACCGCTGAGCAACGCCCGGAGCTGGAACTCAGCCTGCAACCCTGGGCAGACGGCAGCCTGCAACTGACACTCAGCACCGGACAAAACCTCTGGGGTTATACCGGGCATTATCTGCTGGGTAGCTTCCTGACCTTTGCCGAAGCAGGCGGCTGTAACGTCGCGACTCTGGCTCCATCCACAGCGCAACACCCGGCGGCCAACGCGCAACCGGCAATGGATGTCACACAAATCATCCTCGACGAATTCCGCGCCACGCTGCTGGAGCCGGAGCTTAAAGCCGATGACGACTTCTTCGACTTTGGCGGCCACTCCATGCTGGCCACCCTGATTATCGGCAAGCTGCGCAGCCAGCATGGCATTGAGCTGAACTTCAACGACTTCTTCAAGGCACCCACAGCCGCCACCTTGGCGACTCGGGCGCAGGTCAGCCAGCCAGCAGCCAACCACACGCTGAGCAGCAGCGGCCCGATTAAAGCCCCGTTTGCTCTGGCGCAGGCGTCATTGGGTCGCGCTTATGAAGCGTTTAACTTTGGCACCATCTTCAACCTGCCATTTGCCGTGCGCTTTATCGACCCCGTGGATGAGTCAGTGTTTGAACAGGCCTTCCGCGACCTCATCGTGCGCCACGCCAGCCTGCGCAGCACCTTCCACTTCGAAAACGGCCAGGCTTGGCAGCAACAGATCGCCCTTGAGCAACTGAGCGCTTACAAATGGTTTTGGAATAGCAGCGAGAGCCAAGGCGCGACACTGGCCAGCGAAGCCGCCTGGCAGTTTGATCTGTCCCGCGAGCTGCCGATGCGCGTGCGCTTTCTGCGTGATCCGCACACAGGTCAGCAGGTGCTGTCGATGTTGGTGCATCACATGGCCATTGATGAATGGTCGCTGAACGTGATGATGAAAGAGCTGGCTCAGGCCTACCGCGCACGCGCCAATGATCAGGCGCCGCAATGGGCAGCAGCAGCGCCATCCTTCCATGAGTTCGCCACGCGCCAGCAGGACAGCGGCATTAACCAGCAGCATCTGGCGTTCTGGGTTAATCATCTGCGACACGCCACTCGTGGCCTCACACTGCACCGCATGGAAGAAGACAACGCACCTCAGAGCGAGGCCGTAACCACCCGCGCTCAGTGGTTCGAAATCAACCTGGCGCCCGACGTGGCCGATGCGTTGCAGAGCGTTGCCCGCACGCAGCAGTCCTCACTGTTCAGCGTGTTGTACAGCGCCATTGCCCTGTCGTTACAAAAGATGGGCGATCTGGCTGATCTGGCCATCGGCACATCAGCTTCCGGGCGCACCGATCCGGCGTTCTACGAGACGGTGGGTTACTTCACCACCATGGTGGCGCACCGCGTGCAGTTCACCGCGCAGCAAAGCGTCGGCCAGCTGATTGAGCAGGTCACCCGCACCATCAACGACTCCATGAGCTACGCCGACGTGCCCATGGAGCACATCCAGCAAGCCCTGGGCATGACGCCGGAGGACGGGCTGCTGTTTGATGTGTACGTGCAGATTCACGCCAACAACGCCCTGAACGGTGCGCTGCACGCAGCAGATGGCTCGCCCATTCGCTACCGTCACATCGACCCGGAAAAGAGCGAATCCATGTTTGGATTGCAATTCGAGATTATGGAGAACCAACTCGACGGCCAGCGTCAGCTACGCCTAGTAGTCACCTACCGCTGCGACAGTTACAGCGAAGCCCAGATGGAGCAACTGAGTCGCCTGTTGGATAAGGTGATCCATCGTCTGATTGAGCCGGGGGCAGAGCAGTTGAGCCTTGCGCAGATCACAGGTTGAAGGCCAGTGTTATCCATACCCATAAAGGCTCACTTGAGCACGGGTGCTGCTCATTTGCTTCGCTAAACGTGAGGCCGACACCCTTTGCCCACTCAGGAGGGTGAGCGGAATTACCGTGGAAGAGGTTGAGCGGCATGGATGCCGCGAGAGACGCGATGGGCCAAGGATGGCCCTTCGCGGCGGGCCTCTGGAACGGTGATTGCGGGCACGAACCCGCAGCGAAGCGGAGGGCCGGATGACTGGGCAAGCGGTTTTGACCACTTTTTCCAAGAAAAAAGTGGTTCGCCCGTGGAGGGCGAAACCCTCTTTCAAGGTTTAACCAGGGCGGCCCGATACTCGCCTATTGGCTTTGTTTCAGACGTGACAGCGCGTTTAATCGCTAAACAAAATGCCCGGCATTAGCTGAGTAGCCCCTTAGCGAAACCGCTAAGGGGCTTTTTTTCAGCTCAACGGCATGCCGTAACGCTGGAAGGAGGACTGCTTAGGAATGCGGTAATGATCGCGGCCCAGCAGCTGGTTGATGATGTTGATGTTGCGAATGGCCGCCACACAGAGATCCGGCGAGCCGACCCCGTGCTGAAAGATCTCAGCATTCTGCACAAAAATTCGCCCCGCGCCGCCATCACAACGGCGGGCGCAGAAATGCTCATCGACGATAAAGTCGCCGTGATCATCCACCTCCAGCAGCGAACCCTTAAAGCGCTCAAGCCAGGCAGGCCAGACGTGCTCATAACCGGTGGCCGCGACCACTGCATACGCCTCCAGCTCACCGTACTGATCCAACTCCCGGTGACGGAAACCCAAGCGCAGCGGGCCTTGCTCGCTGACGCTCTGCATGCGCTCCACTTCGCAATTGGACAGCAACGTCAGCCCCGGATCACGCCCACCAATGGAGCGCTCGTACATCTGATCAAACACATCGGCGATGGTGCTGAAACTGATGCCCTTGTAGAGCAAACCCTGGCCCGCCACGATCTCGCGGCGACGCTCACGGGGAATGCTGTGGAAGTAATCCATGTAAGCCGGGGTAAAACACTCCTGCCCCAGTTTGGAGAACTCCATAGGGTGGAAGCCCACCGCGCGGGTGATCCACACCAGTGATGCCCCGGCATCGACGCGCTCCGGCGTCAGCTCATTGAGCAGCGACAGCACACACTCAGCAGCGCTCTGCCCGGAGCCGACCACCACCACCCGTTTGCACTGGGCCAGTTGCTGGCGATGATGGGCAAACTGTGCGGCATGCAGTATCGGCGCCTGGGTACGCACAGTGGCCCAGGCAGGCAGCTTCGGTACCGTGCCCACACCAACCACCAGATCACGGCTGCTGTACTCGCGGGTGAGGCCGGAAACCGACTGGCTGCGAATCAGAAAGCGCGCACCGCCTGCGTCGTACTCGACATCCGTGACTTCCTCGCCGAAATGGCAGGCGGGTAATTGCTCCACCGCCCAGCGGCAGTAGTGGTCGTATTCACGGCGCGGGACCATGAAGGTGTCGTAGTAACAGAACTGGTACAGCCGGTCGTGATGATGCAGGTAGTTGAGGTAACTCAGCGGATGGGTCGGGTCGGCCATCGTCACCAAGTCAGCGAGGAAGGGCACTTGCAAGGTCGTGCCCGGCAGCAGCAAGCCTTCGTGCCAGTGGAACTCCGGCCGCCGCTCAAGGAACACCGCCTTGATATCCGCATGCCTCGATAACAGCGCCGACAGCCCCAGGTTGAAAGGGCCAACGCCAACACCGGCGATATCCACAGTGGGTTGATTCATCATCCGATTTGATTCCCAAGGTATTGCTGTAAGTAGGTTTCGGCGTCTTGTGCGTTGCGCCAACGCAGCAGCTGCGCGGGTGAAACATCGACCGAAAGAACCTCGCGCAAACGCGCCGAAATGGCTTTCAGATGACTGGGGCGTAAACCCAGGCTGACAAAATCGGTCGATTCTTGTGGACGTGCGCCTGGCGGCTGACCCAGCACACTGAGGTAGATATCCAACACTTGGCTGGGCTGTAGACCAGCGTCCGCCTGTATCGGCTTTGGCGTTACCGGCTCAGCTGCTGGCGGCGCGCTGAGCAACTGCCGGGCGCGGTTACGGTCGGGCTTGCCGTTGGCGGTCAGCGGCAGAGCATCCACCACGACAAACCGCGACGGCACATGGGACTGCGCCAGACAGTGGCGGGCATGCTCGCGCAGCTGCGCCTGAGTCACCGGCTCGCGGCAGACGTACAGGGCGCCGAGGCAGGTATCACCGTTGTGCTGATCGCCGTAATCCACCACCAGCGCATGCTGTAATGCGGGGTGGCCGAGCAGGGCCATTTCCACATCCGGCAGGGATACCCGCACGCCGCGCACCTTCACATAACCATTAACCCGACGGGCAAAAATCAGCGTTCCATCGGCGCGGTAATAACCACAGTCCCCGGTGCGGAATGCCCGCACCGGCTGGCCGTGCTCATCCTCGACCGGAATGAAGTCGGTTTGCAGCAATTGGCCTTGATCCAGATAGCCCAGCGCCAGATTCACCCCAGCCGTATGAATGCGACCCACCACTCCTGCCGGGCAGTGCTCACCCCGCTCATCCAGCAGCAGATAGCGATTGCCGGGCAGGGGATGGCCGTAGGGGATTCCATCACGATCATCGCTTGTGATCTCGTGCCAGATGCTCCAGATCGTGGTCTCGGTCGGCCCACCCAGTGATATTAGGCGAGCACGGGGCAGCAATTGGCGCAGTTCGCTGATGACCGCTGGCTTGATGTAATCACCGCCTTGAGCGATCAGGCGCAGGCTGCTCAGGCTATTGCCAGAACGGCAGGCCAGGAGCATTTCCAAAATCGCCGGAACCGAGCACCAGAGCGTGACGCCGTGCTCGGTCACCAACTGGTTCCAGCGCACCGCGTCCTTCTCCTCGCCGACACCGGGCAGCACCAGCGTGGCCCCGGCGCTCAGGCTGCCGAACACATCGAACACCGACATATCGTGGTGCAGCGGCGTGACGGAGATAAATACATCGTCCGCCGTGACGCCCCAGTTGCTAAGAGTGCTGCCGATTACATTGGCGGTGGCGCGGTTGTTCAGCACCACGCATTTGGGCCGCCCAGTGGTGCCGGAGGTGTACAGGTAGTAGGCCGCGTCCTCACTCAGCGACAACGCATGCAAATGCTCCAGCGGCGGAATGGGTGCAGGTTGCGCCAGCAACTCTGTCGTGTGTGCAAACGGCTGAACAACCTGCTCGCCCTCACGCAGCACCACCAGATCTGGGTTGCAGTTTTGCAGCAGGTATTCACGCCGCTCCTGCGGCGCGCAGGCATCCACCGGCACCCAGATAATCCCGCTCAAGGCACACGCCAGGGTGATCTGGGTGTGCTCCGGACTGCGCGGCAGGCACACCGCGACCACGCTGCCACGCGACAATCCACGCGCCTCGAACGCCGCCATAACCCGCGCTACCGACGAACCCAGTTGTGCGTAACTGAGGCGTTGGCCGCCACTGATCAGCGCCGTGCGATGGTTTTCAGGGTCAAACAGATTGGCGGCAATGCGGCTGAGAAACGGCTCGCTGCTGGCCTCATGGGGCGAACTGTTCAAGCGATAGTGGCGGCGGTCGATAAACGCCGCACTGTGCAGATCAAAGGCAGTGGAATTGGCCAGTTGCTGCAAGGCCTGTTCGAATGCGGCAAGCAGATCAGCAATCACTCCGGCATCCAGCGCCTGTCGCACGTAGTCAATGTCGATCAGCAGGTCGCCATTCGCATCGGCACAAAAGCGGATATCCATCGCCACCTGCGGCGTCTGGGTCAGGCCGCCATACAGCTTCATCGGGCTTTCAGCGGAGACGTGAGGCCAGGAAAAACCGTTGGTAATCACCACCGGCAACACCGGCCCTGGGCCATTGCTTTCGAACAACGTGCGGCCCAAATCGACACCGGAGAAGGCCAGATGCTCCAGCCCTTCCAGCACATCGCTCTGCAGGGTGGCAGCACGCTCTGCAAAGCTAGCCTGATGCACCTGCCAGTTCACCGCGATAAAGGTGGAGCGGTTGGCAAAGGCACCGGCGCTGGGCACCGCAACTGGCACGGCGACGCACAGATCGCCTTCATCCAGCCAATGGGAAAGCACGTCCAGCAGCACGGCCATTAGGGTGGAGTTTTTGAACAGGCGTTGCTTTGCCCCGGCTCGACACGCGGTGTTGAATACCTGCTTGGTCACCCGCAGGCTCTGCCGGGCAAAACGGGCTGCGCCCATTTGCTCCAGCGGCATTTTCCAGGGCAGTCGAGGCGCACCGGTCACATCGGCCAGTTTGGCTTTCCAGTAGGCCGCATCGGCTTTACGGGCGAGGTTACTGTCTACTGGAGCAGTCTCAACGGAGGGCGCAGGCACCTCTGGCGCCCGACCTTCAAACAACTCAACCAGCAACGCAGCAATGGAACGGCCATCGAGGATTAGCGCATCAAAGCGCACAAAGACGACCTGCTCAGTGCCGGGCATGCGAAACAGGGTGACATTCCAAGGCGAGCGGGAGAGGTGGAACAAGCCATGGGCATATTCATCCCGTAGCTCATCGACCCGCGTGCGGGCTGCCGCTGGAGTCAGTTCACGTAAATCAATTTGATCAAAATTGACCTGCACTTCAGCGCTGACGTACTGCTCGCGCTGTGCGGCATCAATGCGTGTACGCAGGCTGTCATGACGCTTCACCAGTGCAGTCAGGCGTTGCTGCAACAGCTCGGGATCAATCGGGCCGCGGTATTCACGAAACTCCTGCATGGCCACGCCGCCCAGCGCCATCTGCTCGCTGCGGCCAAACAGGTAAGCCTGTTGCAGCGTGTTGAGTGGTGTGCGCACTGGCGCCGCAGGCAGGGGCTGATTGAGCCGCTCCGGATCGTCTGCGACCTCGCTGACCAAGGCCACAAAAGCATCGAACAGGTTATTGACCCAAGGTTGTGGCAGGGCATCAAGACGCACATCCCAGTTGATCAGAATGCCGCCGTCTGCGCAGGCCAACTGCGCATCCAGCGCCACCTGCGGGCCTTGCGACACCACCCAGCTCAACGCGCCGAGCTGCTGTTTGACGCGCTCTGAGAAGAGCTCGCCTGTGGGTAAATCCAGTGCGGCGGTGAAGACCACCGGAGCCAGCTGCGCCGTGCCGCTAAAGCGCGACAGATCACGCATGACGCTGACCCCGGAGTAGGCACTGTGCTGCAGCAACTCAAGCAGGTTGGCGGCGAGTTGCTGGCACAGTTCTGCCAGCGATTGCGCCTGATCCAGATCGACATCGAGGATCAGCACATTGGCGAATTCACCGACGATGCGTTCCACCTCCGGCACCAGCGGGGCACGCCAGAAGCTCGGCACATTCAAGCGAAAGGCCCGGTCGCCAGTCATACCCGCCAATACACAGGCAAACAGCCCCAGCATCAGTTGCGACAGGCTCAGTCGCTGTTGGCGAGCCAGCTGCTGCAAGGCCTGACGCCGTGGGGCCGACAGCCATGCACTGTAACGCTCACTGCGGGGACCGCTGATAGCCTGATTCAGCGGCAAGGATGGCGCCGGAGCGACCTGAGCGAGGCGTTCACGCCACCACTGTCTACCCGCGTCGCGTGCGGCTTTGAGCTCGCTGTCGCTGCGCACCTTGTCGAGCCAGTCGAAGTAATTCGCGGTGGGCACCAGCGGCGCATCCGGGTCTTCGCAGAGGCGCGCTAGGTCTTCGATCATCACGCGAAAGCTGGATGGGTCGATGGCCACCATGTCGGTGTCCACATGCAGCCGGCAGCGCTCACCAGGGAGCATGCTCAGGCACCAGCGTGCAGCTTGGCCCCGAGCCAGATCGAGCTTTTGGTGGGTCCAGTGTTGGCGTATCTGCGCCAGCCGCTGCTGCACCTCATCGGCACTGGCGCTGCGCAGATCCTCAATCTCCAGCGGTACTTCAGGGAGCTGCGGAGTGATCCGCTGCGTGCCTTGCGCAGTGACCTGCATCCGCAACATCGGGTGCAGCTCGTAGAGCCGGTGCAGCGCTTGGCGCAGGCGGCCGACATCCGCCACGTCGTTCTCAAATTCCGCATACAGGTGGGCGGATACACCCCCCAATGCGGCGTGTCCTTCACGGCCCATCCAACAAGCGGCCTGCATCGTCGTAAGTTCTTTCATGACTCCATGGCCTGGTTGACAAGTCCGTCTGTTTCCCGTTCTTTAGTATTACAAATGAGAATCATTATATTTCAAGTGTTTTCTCATTTTTCTCTCACCCGCCATGGAGGCATGTCCCATGAGAACGGCTACACAGCCGGTATATGGATCGAACGAACAGGAAAATGACGGCTATTACCGCGATTTTTCATTTAATTCGGGCGATCGCGAACTTCTTACCCAGGGTTCGTTGCAGCGCATAGACACACCGGCCAGCGGTGGTCATTTGGCCGAAAGCCACTTCTTGAAAACCATCGAAAACGCACTGGAACGTGCACAGAAAAGCGGGCAAAAAAACCCGATAGTGGTCGGTGCGATCCCCTTTGATACTACGCAGGCCTCCTGCCTTTACGTCCCTGAACAGGCGCAGTGGCAAACCCTCAATCAACCCCACAGCAGCACCACCAGCGACGCCATGCCGCAGTTGCTTGAGCAGCGCAACATTCCCGATGAGGGTGCATTCAAACGCGCGGTGGAACACGCCATCGTCAACTTTCAGCACAGCGATGTGCGCAAGGCGGTGCTTTCCGTGCAGCGTGAGCTGACCTTCGACAGGGATGTCGATGTAGCGGCCATGCAACACAAACTGCGCCTGCAAAATCCCTCCGGTTATCACTTCTGCGTGCCACAGGCGGACGGCACCACGCTGATCGGCGTGAGCCCGGAATTGCTGGTGCGTAAGCAAGGCGCTCAGTTGATTTCGAACCCGCTGGCCGGTTCGGCCAAACGCTGTGCCGATCCCGTTGAAGACCAGCGCAATGCCGACTGGCTGGCCGACTCGGAGAAGGATCACTACGAGCACAGCCTGGTGATTGAGGACATCACGGCACGGCTTGAAGGGCTGTGCAGCCACCTGGAGGTGCCGGAGCGCCCCTCGCTAATCAGCACGGCAGCGCTGTGGCACCTGTCCACGCGCATCGAAGCGCAGTTGCTGGATGCTTCAGCATCAGCCCTACAACTGGCTTGTCGCCTGCACCCGACACCTGCTGTTTGCGGCTACCCGACAGAGCGGGCGCGCCACCTGATCCGCTTTATCGAGCCGTTCGAGCGCGGCCTGTTCACCGGCATGGTGGGCTGGTGCGATGCCGAAGGTAACGGCGAGTGGGTGGTGACCATCCGCTGCGGCACGATCCGCCGCAACTGCGTGCGCCTGTTTGCCGGTGCCGGGATCGTCGAAGCCTCTCACCCTGAAACCGAATGGAACGAAGTTCAGACCAAGCTCGGCACCATGTTGCGTGCCTGCGGCCTGTCCCATTGATTGCAACCACACCGCTCAAGGACTGACATGACCATCCAATTCACCCACTGGCCGCAAGACCGGGCTCAGCGCTATCGGGACAAGGGCTACTGGATCAATCAACCGCTGACGCACATCCTCGAAAGCCACGCCCATACTCAGCCGGACGCTCCGGCCATCCTCTGCCAAGAGCGCACGTTCAGCTATGCCGACCTTGACCGCCTTTCCACCAACCTGGCCGCTCGGCTGGCGGTAAAAGGGCTGGGTAAGGGCGACACGGCATTGGTTCAGCTACCCAACGTGGCCGAGTTCTACATTGTGCTGTTTGCGCTGCTAAAAGCTGGGATCGTGCCGCTTAATGCGCTGTACAACCATCGCCAACTGGAACTCAGCAGCTACGCCGAACAGATTCGCCCACGCCTGCTGGTGGCCTCCCATGAACATGAAGTATTCCGAGACGAAAAATGGCTGAGCAGCCTGCAACATCGGCCTGACGTGGTATTGATGTTGGGTGCTGGCGACCTCGGCGAGAGCCTGAGCGACTGGCTGCACACACCACCCCAAGAACGCGCCAGCTATTCACCGACCGCACCGGATCAAGTAGCGCTGTTCCAACTGTCCGGCGGCAGTACCGGTACGCCCAAGCTGATTCCGCGAACTCACGATGACTATCACTACAACGCCCGCACCTGCGCTGAAGTCTGTGCGCTGAATGCGCAAACTCGCTTCCTTTGCGCGGTGCCTGCGGCACACAACTTTGTCCTCAGCTCCCCCGGCGCCCTCGGTGTCTTCAACGCTGGCGGTTGCGTGGTGATGGCCAGCAGCCCCGACCCACACGTGTGCTTCCCACTGATCGCCCGCCACGGCGTCAATGTCGCTGCGCTGGTGCCCAGTGCCGTGGTGCTGTGGTTGGAGGCGGCCGCCACGGACCGCGAGTCGCTTAATTCGCTGGATGTTCTAGAGGTCGGCGGCGCCAGCTTTGCCGAAGCCTTGGCGCGCCGTGTGCCGCATGAACTGGGCTGTCGCTTGCAGCAGGTGTTCGGCATGGCCGAAGGCTTGATCAACTACACCCGCCTGGACGACAGCGAAGAACGCATCTTCACCACGCAGGGTTGCCCGATTTGTGCCGATGACGAAATCAAAGTCATCGACGAAGACGGCCAGCCTGTACCTGATGGTGTCACCGGCATGCTGGCCACACGCGGCCCGTACACCTTCTGCGGTTACTACAACAGCCCTGAACAGAACCGCAAAGCCTTCGACGAAGAGGGGTTCTACCTATCCGGTGATCTGGTGCAGCGCAGTCCAGACGGCTACTTGCGCGTGGTCGGTCGCGTGAAAGACCAGATCAACCGCGGCGGCGAGAAGGTTGCCTCGGAAGAAGTCGAGCACCTGCTCGTGCGCCATCCCGAGGTCAGCCACGCCGCACTGGTGGCCATGCCAGATGAGCGTTTGGGCGAAAAGAGCTGCGCGTTCGTCGTCTCGCGCAATCCAGCCCTCAAAGCCCCGGCACTGCGTCGTCATCTGATGGAACTGGGGATTGCTGAATACAAGCTGCCGGACCGCATCCGCCTGATCGACGAGATGCCCCTCACCGCCGTCGGAAAAATCGACAAAAAGCACCTGCGCACCCTGCTGGCGGTGCAAACCACCCGCGACTGGCTGGACAGCCGTGTGCGCCAGTTGGTGGAAGACGCTGACGAACTCGACCCGGCGGAAAACCTCATCTTCTACGGGTTGGACTCGTTGCAGGTAATGAACCTGGCCGCCGAGCTGAAAGCCAAGGGCATTCTGGTGACGTTTGAAGAACTGGCGAAAAACCCCACGCTGGAGCAGTGGCGAAACCTGGTGGAAGCCCGACAACTGGCGGCCTGAGTGCCGCCGACCTCAGTCACCCTCATCACTGTAAACGGAGTTAAGATGGCCCTTTCCACCAGCGACCAGGACAAGCTGGATAACTTCTGGCGCTACTGCGTGCAGCATCAGTACTTCAACATCGGCTACCCGGAATCAGCAGATTTCGACTACTCGCAACTGGAACGTTTTCTGCGCTTCTCAGTGAATAACTGCGGCGACTGGAACGACCCGAGCAATTACCTGCTCAACTCGTTCCCGTTCGAGAAAGAAGTAATGGCCTACTTCGCCGAGCTGTATCAGATACCCCTGGCGGAGAGCTGGGGCTACGTCACCAATGGCGGCACCGAAGGCAATATGTTCGGCTGCTACCTGGCCCGGGAGTTGTTCCCCTCGGGCACCCTGTATTACTCCCGCGACACGCATTACTCAGTGGCCAAGATCGTGCGACTGCTGCGTATCAAGAGCCAGGCGGTGAAATCCCAGGCCAATGGCGAGATGGATTACGACGACCTGATGCTGAAAATCAGCGCCAATCAGGAACGCCACCCCATCCTCTTTGCCAACATCGGCACCACCATGCGCGGCGCTGTGGATAACATCGCGATCATCCAGCAGCGTCTGGCTCAGGCGGGCATTGCCCGGCAGGACTATTACCTGCATGCCGATGCTGCGCTGAGCGGGATGATTCTGCCATTTGTGGAGGCGCCGCAGCCGTACAGCTTTGCCGATGGCATCGACTCGATCTGCGTATCCGGACACAAGATGATCGGCTCACCGATTCCCTGCGGCATCGTCGTGGCACGGCGCAGCAATGTGGAGCGGATTTCCGTCGAAGTGGATTACATCGCCGCTCAGGACAAAACCATCAGCGGCTCGCGTAACGGCCACACCCCGCTAATGATGTGGACAGCCCTGCGCAGCCAGACCCAAGCGCAGTGGCGTGAGCGCGTCCAGCACTGCCTGAACATGGCCCAATACGCCGTAGCCCGCATGCAACAAGCCGGCATTGCCGCCTGGCGACATGACAACTCCATCACCGTGGTCTTTCCACGCCCTTCGCAAGCCATTGCGAAAGCCTTCGGCCTCGCCACCTCAGGCAATGAGGCGCACCTGATCACCACACCCCATCATCGTAAACCCGACCTTATCGACACACTGATTGATGCCGTGATTGCAGACCGCAAGCGCAGCTCAAACCGCCCATATCACAACGAATGGAACACCTCCTGCAGCAACACACGCCCAGATTCAGCTGCATAAATCCCCAATTCACATAGGTAAATGCCATGACCACATTGAAAAACCCTGAAGACGTCACCAGCCTGGAAGATGTACGGGTGGGTATCGACCACTACGACCGGGAAATTTTCCAAGCCCTACAAGAGCGCCTGCGCTACGTGCTAGCCGCCGCGCAATTCAAACCCACAGAAGAATCCATCCCAGCCCCCGAGCGCGTTGCCGTCATGCTCGAGGAACGCCGTCAATGGGCGATAGACGCGGGTTTCGATGAGGACTTCATCAAAACCCTGTACGAACACATCATCTACTGGAACATCCAGCAGCAGATCCTGTACTGGCGGGAGATGCACGGTAAGGATTGAGCGCAAAAACAGTCTGAACCTCGGCCAGTCGCCCCATATGGAGCCACTGGCCAGCGTCAGCCATGCTTATGCCGAAGTGGCCGCCGCCCTTGGCTTCTTCACCTGGCTGGAAACCTGTACGCAGCCAACGCCTAGGAGAATCAGCAATATGGCGCCCATCACACTGGCGTCTATCGGCTCGCCTTGCATGCCACCGATCACCAATGCCACCACGGGGGGGATGTAGGTGATGTAGGCCACGCCTGAGCACATCATCCCCAGGCCCAATACCAGGCTGACCCAGGCTTGGGTCTCCTGAAAGACCGCTTCAATACCCTGCAAAGGCGTGATAAATGCCAGCACCAGCAATGCCAGGGCCATTTGGTAGGTGGTCAATGCCACGGCGGGTAATGCCAGCGGCGTTACAAAGCGTTTGGCATAGACAAATGAAACCGCCATGCACAGCGATGCAGAGAGCAAGTAGGCGATCCCTTCTAGGTTTAGTGCCTGGTCGGCAGTCCAGGGTTTTGCGATCAGCAGAATGCCGACGAACCCCAATAACACCCCGAGCACCTTCAACCCGCTCATGGATTCATCACGCAAGAACAGCCAGCCCAATATGAACGCAAACAACGGTATGGAGCCGTTGAGTACGCCTGCAATGCTGGTCGGCAACAAGGACGTGCCTGTGGCCAGCGCGAAGTAGTACAACGACGTGCCCAACAGGGCCATCATCAAAAAATGCGGCAGGTGGCGCAAATGTGACCAACGCAAAGCTCCCGTGCACAGGGCAAAGATGCACACGGGAATGAAGCCGAACAAAACCCGCATAAAGGTCGACTGCAAAGGGCTGATCAGGTGGGATGACATGCCCAGAAAGAGATAGGTCAGCCCCCAGAGTATGCCAAGGGCTGCACAGGTTACTGCGCCGGATAATTGCATGGGATCTCCCGCTAAAAAGCCAGCGCGGCGGGATCAGTTGACATGTCTGTCTGAGGCTGACACTGAACGATCTGCGGGCGGCTGCTTGCCGTTATGGATGGATTGGGTTGCAGCCAGAGGCATTGCGCATCCATAGCGAGGCGCGTGCCAATGCCTCTGGCTGATGTCGATTCAGGACTGTTTTTGCAGTGACTCGTCCCGTATCTGCTGCAAGGACTGACGCGGCGTGATGGCGTCCTGCGCCACCCGAATTTCAATCAGAGCCGGGCTACCTGCGTTAGCGCAGCGGGCAAACGCGGGGGCAAAGTCCTCGGTGCGTTCCACGGTTTCAGCATGCAGTCCGTATGCACGGCCGAGGGCGGCAAAGTCCGGGTTGTGCAGGGCCGTGCCGCACACACGCCCTGGGAAATTGCGCTCCTGATGCATGCGGATGGTGCCGTACATACCGTTATTGACCACGATGAAGATCACGTTGGCGCCATAGTGAGCGGCTGTCGCAATTTCCTGGCCGTTCATGAGGAAGCAGCCATCACCGGCAAAGGCAATCACCTGACGCTCTGGGTGGGTGAGTTTTGCCGCAATCGCAGCCGGCACACCGTAGCCCATGGAACCGTTGGTGGGGCCAAGCTGCGTGCGGAACTTGCGGTACTGGTAAAAGCGCTGCAACCAGATCGCATAGTTACCGGCACCATTGGTCAAGATGGCGTCTTCCGGCAGCTGCTGATTGAGCCAACTGATGATTTCAGCCATTTGCACATCCCCCGGAGAGCGGGTGATGGCCAAGTTTTCACGATATTTTTTGTTCAGCTCTGCTCGCCAGCCAGGATTACGGGCCTTGTTCATGCGCGGCAGGGCTGATGCTTTCAGGGCAAAGCTCGGCATGCTGCTGTTGATGCCGACGGTCGGTTGGTAGACACGGCCCAGCTCTTCAATACCCAGGTGTACATGCACAATCTTTTGCCGCGGGGTTGGAATCTCCACCGTGGTATAGCCACACGTTGAAACCTCACCCAGACGGGCGCCAACCACCAAAAGCAGGTCAGCATTTTTCATCGCTTGCACCAGTGCAGGGCCAGCGGCGAAGCCCAGATCACCGGCATAGTTGGGGTGACGGTTATCGAACAGATCCTGACAACGGAATGAGGCCGCCACCGGCAGGTCTTGCGCCTCAACGAACTGGGCCATATGGCTAACAGCTTGCTCATTCCAGCCACCGCCACCGAGGATCAGGAGCGGGCGCTCGGCCTCATCCAGCATGTGCGCCAGCGACTCCAGCTCTTTGCCATTGGCATGGGGCTCAAACCGCTGCACGGGGCCTGCATCGTTGACTTCGACCACATCGGTCAGCATGTCCTCCGGCAGTGCCACTACAACCGGCCCTGGTCGGCCGTTGACGGCTCGGTGGAAGGCCTGGCTAATCAGCTCAGGCAAACGCCGGGCATCATCCACCTGCACCACCCACTTGGCCATGGGGGAAAACATGGCCCGGTAGTCGATCTCCTGAAACGCCTCCCGATCACGCTGATCCCGCGCGACCTGGCCAACAAAGAGGATCATCGGCGTGGAATCCTGATAGGCCGTGTGCACGCCCACTGACGCGTTGGTCGCCCCCGGACCACGGGTGACAAAACAGATACCGGGTTTACCGGTCAGCTTGCCGTAAGCCTCCGCCATGTAGGCAGCGCCACCCTCCTGCCGACACACAACAAGCTCGATTTCATCCTGCACGTCGTACAGCGCATCCAGCACTGCGAGATAGCTTTCTCCGGGTACGCAGAACGCACGCTCAACGCCATTGATGCGTAAAGCGTCGACCAGAATCTCACCACCCGTCCGACGTCTAAGTGTCTGGTTCATGGATCAATACTCCGATGCAAAGGATGGAAGGCAGCTCGTGTGGGCCCGGCTCGGCGGCGCCTATACAGTGCCTGTGGTTGGGCCGCAGGCACTGCTCAGCAACCGCTGATCCGTAGCGTTACGCCAGCTCAGGGAGTTGCAGCGCCTTGCCGCATTCCTGCAGGGAGCGTTGCTGGGTTGTGGCGTAGAGATCCAGCTCATTGAGGACCGTGCTGCCCAGTGCCGCATGGAAATCCACTTGGTTGGAGCTCAGCGCGTAGTGCGCCTGCGCGTTGTCACCCAGGTTGGACTGGAAGATGCCTGCGGCGCTGACAGGCAGGAAGTCTTCATACACCAGCGGTTCGAACTCGATGTGGCCCGCTTGGATAAGGGCTTGCAACGTGCGTGGACGATCCTGATCCTGAACAGCCTTAACACCCTTCTCGGTGGCGAAATAACGGAAGTAGGCCAGCTGTTCGTCGTGCATCACCTCGTAGCTGTCCGGGAAGCGCTGGAAGTGCTTCTGCAACAGTTCGTAGTAACGAACGGCGTTTTCCTCATTCGGGAACTCGCCCAGTTCATCACGGGCAGCATTGAGCAGCTCATCGTACAGCGCGCGGCCTTTAGGGGTCAGCGCCGTGCCGCGTTGTTCGATCTCACCGAAACGAGCGGTATGGCTACCGTTGACGCTTGCTTCACCCACAAAGCGAACGCTCTCCTGAAGCGCTTTAAAACTGGTCTGACGCAGCAGGATCGGGCACTTACGGCGGGGTGGGCCTTCCACAATCGCTTTAGGCGTGATGCCACGGCCGAGCATGCCGCTTTGCACCTCATCAATGTCCAGTGTACGAGGCGTCAGGTGGTTGATGTGCGGGCCTTTGAATGCCACCACGTCGGCAATAAGGCGATGCTGGTCGTGCAATTGCTGATATTGCGCGTTGGTCACCGTGGCTTCGGTGTGCCAGCGGAAGGTTTCCAGGGCTTCTTTGACGAACTCATCCGCATCGTCCTGATTGAGGCCACCTTGGGACTCAAACTGGGTGATCAGCTCTCGGACCCGGTCAGTAAAAATGTTGCGCTTGGCCAAAATCTGCGCAGCCAGTTCACGCAGCTCTACGTTGTCGATCAGCTCCAGACGCAGCAGCGAGGTGAACACCCGGAACGGGCTGACTTGCAGGGCATCTTCATGCACCGCACGGAATGCGGTGGAGTGCACCGGTACACCTGCCGGAGTCAGGTCGTAGTAGCCGACCGGGCTCATTCCCATTACGGCAAACAGGCGGCGGATGGTGCACAGCTCTTCAGCAGTACCCACACGGATAGCGCCGTGGCGCTCCATATCGAGGCGGCTCAGCTCGCCGGTGCGACGCAGGTGCTCTTCGATCTCAGGGTGATCAGCCATCGCCTGACGGTTAACGTCGGCCACAAGCTCCATCAGATCGCCGTACAACGGCACCTCGGTTTTGTACATCTCGGACATTACACGGGAGAACTGCGCTCGAATGTCGGATGGGTCAACAAACCCCTGAGTGGCCATGATCTGAATATCTCCTTGATACGAAATAGCGGGCTAATCCGAGCGTGAGCGTCGGTGTGATGCGCGAAATTCTGATGAGCTTGTGGAGCGCGTACAAACGACATCTCCTCAGTACTTCAGTCGCAGGAGGAATGATCATTTCCGCAGACGAACGCAGACAGGGCGGGCCTTTTAGCCCACCCTTACGGGGTAAAACCTGACCAGTCAGATCAGGTGTGAGGTGCCTTGCACAATCACACAAGGCACCTTGAATACCCGCGGGCTAGTCGCCTGCGAGATGCTGTTTCAGCGCCTGTAACGGATGGGCCAGGGTGGCCTTGCTTAAGCGCTGGGCCTGGCTGCGACATGAGTAGCCGTTGGCAAGCAGTCGGGCTTGATCCTCATGCTCCACGACCTGCCGCCAGGAGAGGTCATAGATTTTTTCAGACACTTTTCGGTTAGCGGTCTCATGGCCATACGTGCCAGACATGCCACAGCAGCCGACCGAGACCATGTGCAGGTTGAGCCCTAATTGACCAAACACATGGCGCCACAATGCAGTAGCCGCCGGGGCATTGGTTTTCTCAGTGCAGTGGCCCAAGAGGTAATAGGCTTTGCCGTCCCCCGTTTGTTCTGGAATTTTCTCCAGCGTCTGGGCCAAAAACTCCTGAGGCAACAGCACCTCTGGCGCACCACTGCCGAGTGACTTGCGGTATTCCTGGCGATAAACCAGGGTCATCGCCGGGTCGAGGCCGACCAGCTTGACCCCGTACATGCTCAATGAATTGAGCATGTCTGCATTCTTGCGTGCCGCCTTTTCAAAGGCGCCGAGGAAACCCATCACATGCAACGGCTTGCCATTAGGCAGGTAAGGCGCCATCAACACCTTAAAGCCAAGGCGCGCAAGCACCTCAATCCAATCAGCCAGCAGGTCGGTTTCGAAGTAGCGGGTGAAGGCGTCCTGCACCAGCACCACCGTGTTGTCCCGCTCGACATCGCTTAAGCGTGCAAGCGCTTTAGGTGTCGCCTCTACCACGTGCCAGCGCTTAAGCACAGGCTTTAACGCAACGTTGCTGAGCAGCGGGCTGTCGACCATACCCACAGGGCCACGCAGCAGCGACTGCACAGCGCTGAGCCGCATAAGGCTGTTGTAAAGCCCCGGGAATTTGGCCAGTACAGGAACGGTGAACTCCAGCGAACCCACCACATAATCTTTAGCCGGGCGCAGATAGCGGCTGTAATACAGCTCCAGGAACCGCGAACGGAATTCAGGCACGTTGACCTTGATCGGACACTGCCCCGCACAGGACTTGCACGCCAGACACCCGGACATGGCATCGAACACTTCATGGGAAAAGTCTTCGCGACCTCTGTACTTACCCAGCGTATTAGCGATTTTTTTCAACGCGCCTGAAAAAAACCGAGCGTTGCGGGCTTTCTGCGCAACCTCAAGCACATCGACACCCGCATTACCCTGCAAGCGCAGCCATTCGCGGATCAGCGAGGCCCGCCCCTTGGGCGACTGCGTACGCTCTCGCGTGGCCTTCCACGAAGGGCACATGGCATCAGCAGGATCGAAGTTGTAGCAGGCGCCATTACCATTGCAGTGAACTGCCGTTTCGTAACTGTTCCACACCCGCTCATCTATCTGGCGATCCAACTCACCCCGCAGCGTCACTTCATCGACCTTCAGCAGTTCGTCGGTGGCATTGAGGGGCGTCGCGATCTTGCCGGGGTTGAGCTGATTGAATGGATCAAAGGCTGATTTAATCGCTTGCAGCGCCGGGTACAGCTCACCAAAAAATCGCGGTGCGTATTCCGAGCGGACGCCCTTGCCATGCTCGCCCCACAGCAGGCCGCCGTACTTATGCGTCAGCTCGACCACTTTATCGGTGATTGGCCGTACCAACGCCGCTTGCGCCGGGTCTTTCATATCCAGCGCCGGGCGCACATGCAGCACGCCTGCATCCACATGGCCAAACATGCCGTACTGCAAGTTGTAGCTGTCGAGCAGGGCGCGGAACTCAGCAATAAAATCTGCCAGAGATTCCGGCGGAACAGCGGTGTCCTCAACAAACGGCTGGGGACGAATCTCACCCTGCACATTACCCAGCAGCCCAACGGCGCGTTTACGCATGGCGTAAACCTGATTCACCGACGACCCACGGGCCAGTGTGTGATTGAGCCTGCGCACGCTGGTGTCACGCTGGAGGTGCTCAACAAACTCCTCCACTGCGTACTCCAGTGCTTCAGGGTCATTGCCACTGAACTCAACCAGGTTGATGCCCTGGGTCTCTGTAGCAGGGTGAGCCGGGAAGTACTGGGCAACGTCATGCCAGACGATGTCTTGTCTGGCCAGGTTCAGAACCTTGGAGTCCACCGTCTCAATCGACAGCGGTGACATGGCCATCAGCGCCCTTGCATCTCGCAGGGCATCCATAAAGCTGGCGTACGAAACATTCACCAGCACGGATTGCTTGGGAATCGGCAGCACATTCAGCGTGGCTTCGACGATAAAGCCCAGTGAACCTTCTGACCCGCACAGAATACTGTTGAGGTTAAAGCGCCCGTCAGGATCATGGATGTGCGCCAAGTCGTAGCCGGTCAGGCAGCGATTAAGCTTAGGGAAGCGCGCCTCAATCAGCTCAGCGTGTTGTCTGTGCACATCAGCAACGGTGCGGTGCACACCGGCAATTCGGCCGTTTCCACGCTGCAACACCTCAAGCTCATACTGTGTACATGGGCCTGATCTGAGCGTTTCCCCACCCAGCAATACCGTGTTGAGGGCCAACACGTGGTCGCGGGTCTTGCCATAGGCACAACTGCCCTGGCCACTGGCATCGGTGTTGATCATACCGCCGATGGTGGCCCGGTTTGAGGTGGAAAGCTCGGGGGCAAAAAACAGCCCAAACGGCTTTAAGGCCTTATTGAGCTGATCTTTTACCACCCCAGCCTGAACCCTGACCCAACGCTCTTCAGCGTTGATCTCAAGGATACGATTCATGTGCCGCGACAGATCGACCACGATGCCATGGGTCAGCGACTGGCCATTGGTGCCGGTGCCGCCGCCTCTGGCAGTCAGTACGATCTCGCGGTATTGCTCCGTTGCCGCCAGTTCAGCAATACGCTGTACATCTTCGGCATGCAGGGGGAACAGCGCCGCTTGTGGCAGGCGCTGATAAATAGAGTTGTCGGTCGCCAGCACCGTCCGGCTGCCATAATCAGGCGATATTTCGCCTTGGAATCCAGAGGTTTTGAGCGACGCAAGAAAATCCCGGTAGCGCGTTGTGAGCGCTACCGGTGTTGCGATACGAGCAATCATGACTTAGCGAATACCTGCCAGACACTCTTCGAAAATGTCCAGGCCTCTCTCATACAGCTCAGGCTCAATCGTGAGCGGCGGCAGCAAGCGGATGACATTGCGGTATTTACCACTGGGCATCAGCAACAAGCCCTTGCTGCGAGCAGCCTTAAGCAGTTCTGCCAATTGCTCAGTGGCGGGTTTGCCTTCAGGGGTCAGCAACTCAATACCGCGCATGGCGCCAGTACCACTGAGGCGACCCAGGTAGGGTGAAATACCACGCGTCAACCAGCTGGCGTAGCGGCTCTCCAAGGCCTGTTGCTGGTAACCGCCCCAACTGGCCAGGTTAGCCTCTGTCATTTGCTCAAGGCTGGCCAGTGCTGCTGAGCACGCCAGTGGGTTGCCGGAGTACGTACCCCCCAACCCGCCTTGCGGCAGTGCGTTCATCAGTTCAGCGCGACCATACACAGCCCCCAGGGGCAGGCCACCGGCAATGCTCTTGCCCATCAACAGCAGGTCAGGCTCGATACCCAAACGGCTAAACGCAAAGCGCTGACCGGTGCGGCCAAAGCCCGACTGAATCTCATCGACAATCAGGTAAATATTGTTGGCGTCACAGAACGCCCGCAGCGCTTGAGCAAACGCAGGGTCCATGGCCAGGAAGCCGCCTTCACCTTGCACCGGTTCAAAAATAAAGCAGGCAACGTCAGCGATATCGACTTCCACACTGAACAGGCGCTCGATGGCCTTGAACGCTTCCTCGGCGGTAACACCGGTATCCGGGCTTGGGTAGGGCACGTGATAAACCGGGCCAGGCAAAATCCCTACACGCTGCTTGTATGGAGCCACCTTGCCATTGAGGTTCAAGGTAGAGAGGGTGCGTCCATGGAAGCCGCCATCAAAGGCAATTACCACCGTACGGCCGGTGGCTGCACGAACGATTTTTAATGCGTTTTCGGCCGCCTCAGCACCGCTGTTGGTCAACATGCCCGCGCCTTCATAGCTGACCGGAATAAACGCGGCCAGCGCGTCCATCAGATCGCGGTAGCCTTGGTGAGGCACGGCGTTGAAGGCTGAATGGGTCAGGCGTTGAGCCTGTTCTGTAATAGCTGAAACCACTGCCGGGTTGCAGTGCCCGAGATTCAATACGCCAATGCCGCCCACAAAGTCGATGTAGGCATTGCCCTCGGTGTCCCAGACCTGAGCATTTTTGCCATGGGTCAGGGTGATCGGATGAACGATGGAGATCGGCGAAGCAATATGCGACTGGCTCATGGGTGGACTACCGTGATGGTTTCGGAAGTTGTCCACAGTTCGCGAGCCGAACCCAAGACTGATCGAGAAGGGCAACCGGAAATGAGTTCACTCCCGGTCACAGGCATGAAGAAGGCACGAAGCGGCATCGAGTAAGTTCTCTTTGAATAGGGACTTTCCCTTTATCAAAGCGAGTAACACGGTGGTGCCACAAGCGAAAAAAAATTGCGCCCTCATTCCATAAATTCAGGAACTTACGTGTTACAGGCTGCCGCCGCCCTCAGCCTTCTCCAGAATCCAGTTCACCAGGCTTTTGATTTTCGGCACTTCACCGGCTTGCTCAGCAAAGGCCACAAAGTGCGAACCTTTACTGACCTTTTTGTGCACCCAAGGGATCACCAGCTTGCCTTCATCCAACTCATCCTGAACCAGGAAACGCGGCACCATGGCCACACCACAGCCCGATCTGGCCGCGCGGATGCACATATAAAATGTGTCGAATCGCGGGCCGTGATAACTGTGCTCAGTGCTGATGCCCTGTTCCTCAAACCACTCATGCCACGACTCAGGTCGTGAGGTGCATTGCAACAGAACCAGATGGGTCAACTCTGACGCATCGGCAAGGGGCTCATCCGGCAGGATGTCGGGCGAGCAGACGGGTACCACATCTTCACCAAACAGTTCGATGCACGTGGCTCCCGGCCAGGAGCCCTGACCATAAAACAGCGCCACGTCAGCCTTGGCCTGCACCAAGTCAAACGACTCAAGCTCGCTCTTAATGTCCAGGTAAATGTTGGGGTGACGCTTGGAAAAACCCTTCAACGCCGGAATCAGCCAACGCGCTCCGAACGTTGGCTGCGTAGCAATACGCACAACCTCCGTCTCACCGCCATAAGAAAGGATGTAACGGCTCGACATATCGACCTGGGTCAGGATCTTGTTCACTTCAGCCAGATACAGTTCACCGGCTGGTGCAAGCTGTAAGCGCCGCCGAACGCGGTGAAACAGCGGGTGCTGCAACATATCCTCAAGCTGTGCAACTTGCTTGCTGACCGCGCTCTGAGTCAGGTGTAGCTCCTGAGCTGCCCGCGTAAAGCTGAGGTGCCTGGCAGCTGATTCGAAACACTGCAATGCAGTCATCGTAGGAAGTAAGCGCTTGGACATGGACATCTCGACTAAGGGATGAAGGGTAGTTAATTCCTTGGAGGAATGATTTGGTGCATAAAGGTCGTTTGTTGAACGCCGGTACAGAGATTAATACTGACCCCCGTCAATGAATTCAACCACTCACCAGATGCAGGAGAAAAACAAAACATGGTTGGTGATCTTCTAAAACACCTCGGGGTTGCTGAAAACGCGTACCAAGGGGGCAACCATGCCGTATATACCCCTATCGACGGTAGTCAGATTGCTCAGGTGAATCTTGAGGGGGCAGAGGCAGTTCGCAGCAAGATTGATGCTGCTCACAATGCATACCTTGCTTGGCGCAATGTTCCGGCTCCTCGTCGTGGTGAGCTGGTGCGCCTGTTCGGCGAAGTACTGCGCAAGAACAAAGCCGCTCTGGGCGAGCTGGTCTCCATCGAAGCCGGCAAAATCACTCAGGAAGGTCTGGGCGAAGTTCAGGAAATGATCGACATCTGCGACTTCGCCGTGGGCTTGTCGCGCCAGCTTTACGGTCTGACCATCGCCTCTGAGCGCCCAGGTCACCACATGCGTGAAACCTGGCACCCGCTGGGTGTGGTTGGCGTTATCAGCGCATTCAACTTCCCGGTTGCCGTCTGGGCGTGGAACACCACGCTGGCACTGGTTTGCGGTAACGCCGTTGTGTGGAAGCCGTCCGAGAAGACCCCGCTGACCGCGATGGCTTGCCAAGCTCTGCTTGAACAAACCATGAAAGAATTCGGCGATGCCCCACAAGGCTTGAGCCAACTGATTATCGGCGACCGCGAGGCCGGTGAGGTTCTGGTTGATGATCACCGCGTGCCATTGATCAGCGCCACCGGCAGCACCCGCATGGGTCGTGACGTTGGCCCGCGCGTGGCAGCACGCTTCGGCCGCAGCATCCTCGAGCTGGGCGGCAACAACGCAATGATTCTGACGCCAAGTGCTGACCTGGATCTGGCTGTCCGCGGCATTCTGTTTGCGGCAGTCGGCACCGCCGGTCAACGCTGCACCACGCTGCGCCGCCTGATTGTGCACCGTTCGATCAAAGACGATGTCGTAGCACGCATTCAAGCGGCATACGGCCGTGTGCGCATCGGCGACCCACGCAAAGACAACCTGGTCGGTCCGCTGATGGACAAACAGGCTTTCGATGCCATGCAGGATGCACTGGCTAAAGCACGTGACGAAGGCGGTATCGTCTTCGGCGGTGAGCGTCAGCTGCAAGAGCAGTTCCCTAATGCTTACTACGTGTCCCCTTCGATTGTCGAAATGCCGGCTCAGACTTCAGTCGTAAAACACGAGACATTCGCACCGATTCTCTACGTGCTTGCGTACGATGACTTCGAAGAAGCCCTGCACATGAACAATGATGTGCCTCAGGGTCTCTCTTCCTGCGTGTTCACCACCGACATTCGCGAGGCCGAGCGCTTCCAGAGTGCATCGGGTAGTGACTGCGGGATTGCCAACGTCAACATCGGTACCAGCGGTGCTGAGATTGGCGGGGCCTTCGGTGGCGAAAAAGAAACTGGGGGTGGCCGCGAGTCCGGCTCAGACTCCTGGCGCGCGTACATGCGCCGTCAGACCAATACGATCAACTACTCCCGCGAGCTTCCGCTGGCGCAGGGCATCGTATTCGACTGATGAAATGCAGGCAGCAGCAAGGGGGGATGCATGCCCCTTGCTGCGACCGGTAGCTGTTATGTGGCAAGGTATCAACACGAAAGATGGCAAAATGCCCTCGCCTTGTCGCCGTTATCTTCGTTGACTACTTACAAATCAAATAAAAAGAAGGAAAACGACATGATCAGCAAGACCTCTCTTAAGTCTCTGGTAATGGGTACTGCTTTGGCGCTGGGCCTCAGCTCGTTTGCTCAAGCCGATTCGGCATCGGCCTCCATTTGGGATGACGTTCGTAAGTCAGGCGAACTGCGTTGTGGCGCAGCTGTCATTCCTCCGTATGTATCCCTGGACCCGGCCAAAAAGGAATACGGCGGTTTCTTCTCCGAACTGTGCAAAGAGTTCGCTGAAACCGTGCTGAACGTGAAGCCTGTGTTCGTTGATACCACGTGGGACAACATCGTCGCTGGCCTGCAAAGCAACAAGTGGGACCTGGCCATGGCCCTCAACCAAACGCCAACCCGCGCACTGGCTGTCAGCTTCAGTGAGCCTGTGGTCGACTATGAAATTTCCTTCGCCTACAACGCCAAGAACCCGAAACTTGAAGGCGCCGGCAACAACCTGACCGACTACGACAAAGAAGGCATCACCTTCGTGGTGATCTCCGGCACCGCGATGGACAAATCCCTGACCGCAGCGGTTAAGCACGGCACCATCATGCGCCTGTCTGGCGTGGACGAAACCCGTCTGGCCGTCATGTCCCGCCGTGGTGATGTTCTCGTCGACACCTCCGACTCCAACCGTCTGTTCGGCATGAAGAACAAAGATTGGGTCACCCTCGTCACGCCAGAGCCAGCCCTGTCCAAGCAAGGCATTTCCTTCGGCCTGTCCCGCAATGCCTCTTACGCAGATATCGAAGTACTGAACATCTTCCTGCGTGAGAAAAAGGCTCTGGGTCATGTGGAAGCACTGGTCAATAAGGCCTCCGAAGAGTTCCTGAGCCTGGAATAAAACGGAAGCGCAACGATTAGGCCTGCAAGCCAGTAAAGCGTTGGAGTCAGCGCGGAGGGTCATCCCAAAACCTCCGCGTCTGCGTGCAGTTCTGCATAGGCGAACCTAAGCCACAGGCTTAGCGCACATGCAGAAAATCAGTATCAAGAAGCCCCACGACAAAGCGGGGGCTGTAATCCAGGAACAGTTTTATGAGCATTCTCAGCAATCCTGCAGCCGAAACGGCCGTGGGAAAACCTATCCTCAGCATAGAAAACGTATGTAAAAGTTTCTCCTCCGACATGGTCGTGATGGATAACTTCTCCCTGACTATGCAAGAGGGAGAATGTGTTTCCATTATTGGCCCGAGCGGCAGCGGAAAAAGTACGCTGCTGCGAGTGCTGATGGGCCTGGACACCATTGATTCCGGCCTGGTTCGCTTCGAACAGAAAGACTATATCCATGGCGTTGGCCCTACACGCAAACCGCGTCTGGATGACCAGCTGCGCCAGCGCATCGGCATGGTATTCCAGCACTACACCCTGTTCCCGCACTTGTCGGTACTGGGCAACCTGATGCTGGCTCCCACCAAAGTACTTAAACAGAGCAAAAAAGTGGCCGAAGAGCGGGCCCTGCAATTGCTGGCGCGCTTTGGTCTTGAAAACAAGGCTCACCAATACCCGAGCCAACTGTCTGGCGGACAGAAACAGCGCATCGCCATTGCCCGCGCACTGATGCTTGAACCGCGCCTGATGCTGCTGGATGAAATCACCTCTGCACTGGACCCGGAAATGGTCGAGGAAGTGCAAAAAGTGATCATGCAGCTGGCTCAGCAAAAGATGAGCATGATCCTTGTAACCCATGACATGCAGGTGGCGCGCAGTGTGGCGTCGCGTGTGGTGTTCTGCGCAAACGGAAAGGTGGTGGAGCAGGGTCGCCCTGACGAAATGTTCCTCAACCCACGAGAGCCTCGCACCAAAGAGTTCCTCAGTAAATTCCTGTACACCAACTGAGGTCCGGCCATGGACTACTCCTTTGATTTTTTCCACGTACTCCATAACTTCGACAAGCTGATTGATGGCCTGTGGATTACGTTGCAACTGACGCTGGCAGCTAACCTGATCGGCCTTACAGCCGGTTTTGTGCTGAGCCTGTTAGCCATGAGTCGTTTCACTGTTGTTCGCTGGCCTGCACAGCTGTACATCGAGTTCTTCCGTTGCACACCGGTGCTGCTGCAAGTTATTTGGTTCTTCTATTGCTTGCCGATTTTGTTCGAGATCTACCTGTCTCCCATTGCGATGGGTGTTCTGGCTCTGGGTCTGAACCTGATGGCATTCAACGCAGAAGCCTACCGCGCCGGCATTCAGGCCGTACCGCGTGATCAGCTGGATGCTTGTGTGGCGCTGAGCCTCACACCGTTCCAACGCACCATGCACGTGGTATTGCCGCAAGCCTTCCGGATTGCCTCTCCCGTGTTGATTACCAACGGAATTTCGATTCTGCAACAGAGCTCTCTTGTCGCAATCGTGTCAGTGGCCGACCTGATGTACGCAGGCAAGATGCTTGCGACTGACTCATACCGTCCGCTGGAAACCTACACCATCGTGGCACTGATCTATCTGGCTCTGGCGATGCCAGTCGGGCAACTCGTCAGTTGGATAGAACGCCGACAAGAAAAGACAATGCACTCCTGAGGCAGGGCCATGAATTTCGATCCTTCTGTTGTTTTTCAATACTGGCCAGCTCTGCTCAAAGGGCTTGGCTTTTCCCTGGTGCTGACGTTCTCGTGTGCACTGATCGGGATGATCCTGGGCTTTTTTATCAGCCTGATGCGCACCTCTAAGAACCATCTCCTGTACTGGTCTTCGACTCTGTTTGTGGAGGTGTTTCGCGGTACGCCGTTGCTGATCCAGCTGTTCTGGATTTTCTTCTGCCTGCCGATCGTCTTTGGAACCTCATTCAGCCCATTGGTCTCCGTGATCATTTCGCTGGTGCTGTTCATGGGCGCAACGAGTAGCGAGTCGTTCCGCGGCGCGCTGAAGTCGATCCCACGGGAGCAGTTTGACGCCTGTCAGGCGCTGGGCATTGGGGGGGTGACCCGCACCACGTACATCGTGTTTCCGCAGGTTTTGCTGCGGGCTACACCGCCGTTGCTGTCCAACAGCGTCGCCCTGTTTAAGGAAAGTGCGCTGGTCTCCTCAGTCGGCATTGCTGACCTGATGTTCATCGGCCAGAACCTGTCCAACCGCACCGCGCGCCCAGTGGAGTTCCTGACTGCGGTAGCCATCATTTACTTCGTAGTGGCCTTCCCGATGACTCGCATTGTCGGAAGCATCGAAGCACGCTTCCTGCGTCGCTACGCGTCGTAACTACTAACAAGAGGTGTAAATATGTCGTCCCTCTACAAAGTCCCCGATCAGTGCACCCAAGCCTGGTACGGTGAAACCGTCGGCATCATCGTGCTCGATGCGCGCTACCCCTGCGTGCCTGGCAACGTTGCCAACGCATCCAGCTACAGCTTCCCGGTGCGCTTCCAGCGCATCGAGGGCGGCTCCATCGAGCGCCTGCTGTACAACCGCGACCCGGAACTGGCCAAACCTTTTATTGAGGCAGCTTTGGCGCTGCAAGAAGCGGGTGTTAAAGCAGTCAGCGGTGCCTGTGGATTTATGGCGCTGTTTCAGAAGCAGGTCGCGGCGGCGCTGGATATCCCGGTACTGCTTTCAAGCCTGCTGCAAATTCCGTTCATCTACAGCGTGACCGGTAAGCCGGTTGGCATTCTCACAGCCGACGCCAGCGCCCTGACGCCACGTCACTTTGAGGGTGTGGGCGTCTCGCCGGATATTCCGCTGGAGATTATCGGCCTGGAAGATTGCCCAGAATTCAGCAGCTCAATCCTGCGCGAAAAAGGCACTCTGGACTCCAGCCTGATCGAGGCCGAAGTGGTCGAGAAAGCGCTGCAACTGCAACGCCGTAACCCAGGCATCGGTGCCATCCTCCTTGAGTGCAGCGACCTGCCACCCTATGCCAGCGCCATTCAGCGCGCTACCGGCCTGCCGGTGTTTGATTACATCGGCATGATCGAGCATGTCGGCCGCAGCTTCCGGGCCCGTCCGTACCAGGGCTTCATGTAACGCAGCACAAGGGCGGTTGGATGAGCCTTCCTCCAACCGCCTGCTCAACACCTCTCCTGCACAGCGGTCGCTCACACGCAATGGATAAGTCCTACCAGCCCAGCGCAATTGAATCCCGCTGGTATCAGACGTGGGAATCGCAAAACTATTTTGCACCCACCGGCACTGGCCAGCCCTACAGCACCATGATTCCGCCGCCGAACATCACCGGCAGCCTGCACATGGGCCATGGCTTTAACAACACGATCATCGACACGCTGGTTCGCTGGCGCCGCATGCAGGGTCGCAACACCCTGTGGCAGCCGGGCACCGACCATGCCGGTATCGCCACGCAAATGGTGGTTGAGCGCCAACTGGCCGCTGAAGGCATTGGCCGTCATGACCTAGGCCGCGAAAAATTCCTGGAAAAAGTCTGGGAATGGAAAGAGCAGTCCGGTGGCACCATCACCCGTCAAATCCGCCGTCTGGGCAGCTCCGTGGACTGGTCCCGCGAGCGTTTCACCATGGACGAAGGCCTGTCCGACGCAGTGAAAGAAGCCTTTGTGCGCCTGCACGAAGACGGCCTGATCTACCGTGGCAAGCGCCTGGTTAACTGGGACACCAAATTCCACACGGCCATTTCTGACCTTGAAGTGGAAAACCACGACGAGAAAGGCAGCCTGTGGAACCTGCGCTATCCGCTGGCCGACGGCAAGAAGACCGCTGACGGCAAGGATTACCTGATCGTTGCCACCACCCGCCCGGAAACCATGCTCGGCGACAGCGCCGTGGCCGTGCACCCGGAAGACGAGCGTTATAAAGCGCTGATCGGCAGCTTTGTAGAATTGCCGCTGGTAGGCCGCCGCATCCCAATCATCGGCGACGACTACTGCGACCCAGAGTTTGGCACCGGCTGCGTGAAGATCACCCCAGCCCACGACTTCAACGATTACGAAGTCGGCAAGCGCCACAACCTGCCGCTGATCAACATCTTCGACAAAGACGCCGCCGTGCTGGCCACCGCTCAGGTGTTCAACCTCGACGGCAGCGTAAACCCGGATGTGGACGGCAGCCTGCCTGCTAAATACGCCGGTCTGGATCGCTTCGAAGCCCGTAAGCAAATCGTGGCTGACTTCGACGCTGCTGGCCTGCTAGAAAAAATTGAAGACCACGCCCTGAAAGTGCCGAAAGGCGACCGTTCCGGCACCGTGATCGAGCCGTGGCTGACCGATCAGTGGTACGTCTCCACCAAACCGCTGGCTGAAAAAGCCATCGCCGTGGTTGAAAGCGGTGAAATCCAGTTCGTGCCTAAGCAGTACGAAAACATGTACTTCAGCTGGATGCGCGACATCCAGGACTGGTGCATCAGCCGTCAGCTGTGGTGGGGCCATCGCATCCCAGCTTGGTACGACGACGCCGGTAACGTTTATGTAGGCCGCGATGAAGCCGAAGTACGCGCCAAGCACAACCTGGGCGACGCCAACCTGCGTCAGGACGAAGACGTCCTCGACACCTGGTTCAGCTCGGGCCTGTGGACGTTCTCCACACTGGGCTGGCCGCAGCAGACCGACTTCCTCAAAACCTTCCACCCGACTGACGTGCTGGTGACCGGCTTCGACATCATCTTCTTCTGGGTTGCCCGGATGATCATGATGTCCACCCACCTGACCGGACAGATTCCGTTCAAGACCGTTTACGTACACGGTCTGGTGCGCGACGGTCAGGGCCAGAAGATGTCCAAGTCCAAGGGCAACGTGCTTGACCCGCTGGATATCGTCGACGGCATCGACCTCGAATCCCTCGTGGCCAAGCGCACCAGCGGCATGATGCAACCGAAGCTGGCCGAGAAGATCGCCAAGCAAACCCGCGCCGAGTTCCCCGAAGGCATCGCCGCCTACGGTACCGACGCCCTGCGCTTCACCAACTTGGCGCTGGCCTCCACTGGCCGTGACATCAAGTTCGACATGGGGCGCGTTGAGGGTTACCGCAACTTCTGCAACAAGATCTGGAACGCCGCCAACTTCGTCATCGAAAACACCGATGGCCAAGACACGGGCGTTAATGGCGAGCCGGTTGAGCTGTCCTCGGTGGACCGCTGGATCATCTCCGCCCTGCAACGCACTGAAGCCGACGTCACCCGCCATCTCGATGCCTTCCGCTTCGACATGGCCGCCCAAGCCCTGTACGAGTTCATCTGGGACGAGTACTGCGCTTGGTACCTGGAACTGGTGAAGCCGGTGCTGTGGGACGAGAACGCGCCGATCGAGCGTCAGCGCGGCACCCGTCGCACCCTGATCCGCGTGCTGGAAGTGGCGCTGCGTCTGGCCCATCCGTTTATGCCGTTTATCACTGAAGAAATCTGGCAGCGCATCAAAGCGCAGGCTGGCGTCAGTGGTGACACCATCATGCTGCAAGCCTGGCCGGTGGCGAACGAAGAGCGCATCGACGCCGCTGCTGAAGGCGATATCGAGTGGGTCAAGCAACTGATGCTGGGCCTGCGCCAGATCCGTGGCGAGATGAAAATCTCCATGGCCAAGCGCATCGACATCATCCTCGCCAACACCAACGACGAAGACAGCCGCCGTCTGGCCGACAACCTGCCGCTGCTGAATAAGCTGGCCAAGCTGGAGTCGGTGCGCGTGTTGGAAGCCGGTGAAGAAGCGCCGATGTCCGCCACCGCACTGGTTGGCGAGATGGAAGTGCTGGTACCGATGGCCGGGCTGATCGACAAAGACGCCGAACTGGCTCGCCTCGACAAAGAAATCGCTCGCCTCGACGGCGAAGTGAAGCGCGTCGGCGGCAAGCTCAGCAACGAAGGCTTCGTCGCCAAGGCCCCGGCTGAGGTGCTGGAGAAGGAACGCGCCAAACTGGCCGAAGCCGAACTGGCCCTCGGCAAGATGCTGGAGCAGCGCGGCAAGATCGCCAGCCTGTGAACGTAGAGAGGCCTAAGCAAGAGGGGTAAGTACATTCCATCGAGGAATGATTTGGTGCGTATTCCTCGTTTGTTGAGTGTTGGCCAGAAGATTAATACTGACCCACATCAACACTTAATTCAGGGATGTTAAGTGGGCTTACAGCCCAGCTAGCATCGACTTGAGAACAACTTGTCTCACGCAGACTTCCCCGGACGACATCGATGATGTGAATGGGGCTTTTTATTCGGATACACCAGGCCTTATTCGCGAGTTGATTCGCAGGCCCTTGGCTCAATAAATAAAAGAAGATTTAAGAGGAAGGCTTAATGAGTGGTTTGCGGCAACAATGCCTCTGGGAAAAGGTAACGACCAGCCAGATTCTCAATGGCGCATTGTCCAGTCATATCAAAGCCGATGTATGCATCATCGGCGGCGGCATTACAGGCTTGTCAGCTGCGCTGCATCTCCTCGAAGCAGGCAAAACCGTCGCACTGCTTGAGGCTTACGAAGTCGGCCACGGTGGTTCCGGGCGCAACGTAGGCCTGGTCAACGCCGGTAACTGGATTCCGCCAGATGATGTTGAAAACACACTGGGCGCTCAGTACGGCAAACGCTTGAACAAAGTATTGGGCGAAGCGCCGAGCAAAGTCTTCAGTGCAATCAAGAAGTACAACATCGACTGCCAGGCCCGTAATGACGGGACCTTGCACATGGCCCACAACGCCTCTGGCCTTGCCGACCTACGCTCCCGTGAAGAGCAGTGGCGCCGCCGTGGTGCCGATGTTGAGTTGCTCACCGGAACCAGGTGCGAAGAATATTGCGGTACAGACAAAATCACCGGCGCCCTGCTGGATCGCCGCGCGGGCACCATTAACCCAATGGGCTACACCAAAGGTCTGGCCAAAGCCGTCAACGATCTGGGCGCACAGCTGTTCCAACACTCCCCGGTCAACTCGCTCAAAAAACAAGCAGATGGCTGGCTGGTGCAGACTGAACGCGGCTCCGTAACCACCGAAAAAGTCATCATTTCCACTGGTGCCTATACCGAAGGCGAGTGGACCAAACTCCAGCAGAACTTCTTCCGGGGTTATTACTATCAGGTGGCATCTGTGCCGCTTGAGGGTGCTGTGGCTGATTCAATCCTGCGTCACGGCCAAGGTTCCTGGGATACCCGCACGGTGCTGAGCAGTATTCGTCGTGATGACCAAGGCCGCCTGCTGTTGGGCAGCCTGGGCCGAGCGGATAACAAGCCGGACTGGTTCGTGCGCAGCTGGGCCGACCGCATTCAGCGCCACTATTTCCCCAAACTGGGCAAAGTCGAGTGGGAAGTGCAGTGGACAGGCTGCATTGATTTCACCCCGGACCACCTTATGCGCTTGTTTGAACCGGCTCAGGGGCTGATTGCCGTGGCGGGCTACAATGGCCGCGGCAACACCACCGGCACCGTGATTGGTCAGGCGATGGCGGACTACCTGCTCAACGATAAGCCAGACGACCTGCCGATGCCGTTCAGCCCGATGATCAATCTGCGTTCTGCTGGGGCGCGTAGCTTCTTCTACGAAGCAGGTTTCTCGCTGTACCACGCCGGGCAGTGCCTGCGAGTTATCCTCTAAAGCCGTTCAGGAGCGGCGCCCAGCCGCTCCTGAATCACGCCACAGCGTACCCAAGGTGGCGCTAAGCCCCTGTACCGGTGCGGTGCAAACGATCTCTGAATTGACCCGGACTTTCTCCCGTCCAACGACGGAAGATGCGGTGAAAGGCGCTCGGCTCCTGGAAGCCTGCTTGGACGGCGATCTCGGAAATGCTAATGGTGCTGTCGCGCATCAGGGTGAACACGATGGCGCGGCGAACTTCGTGTTTGATCTCTTGGTAAGTAAAGCCATCCCTGGCCAAATACCTTCTGAGCACCTGTTCACTGAGTGCAAAACTGTCAGCCAGTTCCTTAAGCGTCGGCCACTCTGAGCTGTTGAGGCTGCGCAGCCGACGAAAGACCTCCGAAGCGGTACTGGCGTCATTGCGAAAGCGTACCACCAGCCATTGCGGGCAACTGCGCAGGAAGCTGCGTATGGTTGTCTGATCCTGAATAACCGGCAGTTTCAGGTAGCTGGAATCAAAGGCAATCTCGGTACGTTCGCACCCATACTCCACCAACGGCCCCCACTGCCAAGGTGAGGACTCAGCGCTTGGCTCATCCGTGCTGAAGCGTGAGCGGTTAAGCGGAATGCGCCGCCCGATCAACCAGCACATCAGCCCCAAGACGATACTCAGGTAGATCTCTTCAGCCGCGCCTTTGAGCACTGGTTTCTGCATAGATGTTTCCAGACAGATCACTGCCTGCCCGTTGCGTTGCTCCAGGCTGCCGCGGATATCGTGGATAAAGAAGCTCAGGTACTTAAAGCACTGCTCCAGCGCTTTACCCAGCGTGCGCTCCTGAATCAGCGCCCGACTGATCAAGGCAAAACTGCCCGACGGCATGCCGTGGGAATCAAAGCCAAAAAACTCGTCGTTAAGCTCTTCGTCCATCGCCAGCCAGAAGCGGGTGACCGCCGCCGCAGGCAAACGGGCGTTATCCAGCGCCAGCGCTGCCTGTTCTATCCCGGCCTTATCCAACACCGCCGCAACCCGCTGCGGGGAGTCCTGAATACCGTGGAGGGCCGCCTTTACCAGATAGGCCGCAACTGAATCCTGATCGCGCATGACCTTTTTAACCTTAACCAACTAGACCGGATGAAGCATGCGCAACATGCCGTCATGGCAAAAACTATACGTAGATTGCGAAGGGTTTGGGCATAGCCCCGCCCTTGGCACCTCTCTAGACTTTCCACCCATGCGCAGTCTGCTTGCGAGCAAACCGTAAAAAATAAAAAGAACGATCATGACTGAAAAAAAGCATTCCCGTTTTGAGCACAACCGTAAGGTTGCCTTACAGCTATTCGCCAGCCAGGGTTTTGCCCAGGTCAGCCTGCGAAAACTGGCCACCCATATGGGGATGTCTACTGCTGCGTTGTACAGCCACTGTAGCAGTAAAGAGGAGTTGCTATTCGATGCTCTGGAAGAGCATTACGAAAATATTCTGACGATTGTGAGCCGCCCACTACGCAACAACGGTTTGCCCAGACAGCGCCTGCAACAGATCAGTCGCGCTATTGCTGAGTTGTATCAACACGGCCCATGGCTCTTTCAATTGGCCAACCGCGAGCGCCATTGCCTGGGTCAGGCGCATCGCCAACAGATTGAACAGCTGCGTCAGCTAATTGGTCTGCACATGCAACAGCTGTATGCGAAGTTGCTGGATGAGCCGAAACGTTGTTCACCGGCCATCGGCCAGCTGGCGTTGAACCTGCTGGAGCAACTGCCGCTGTGGTTGAGTGAAGCCAACGTGAATGCAGAGCAACAGCTGCAACTGATCGAACACCTTATTCAGGGGTTCTTTTCCCGGCTCCCGGAGCTGCGAGAAGCGCCCGCTATAGTCGAGGAACCACATTATGCCGAGTTACAACGCCGATCTGCGTGAAGCGCGCTTTATCCTCCACGATGTTTTTGATGCCGCCAGCGTGTGGGCGCGACAGCCCGAGCTGGCTGAGCGCATTGATGCTGACACTGCCAATGCCATCCTCGAAGAAGCGGCCAAAGTCACCGGCACCCTGATTGCTCCGTTGAACCGCAGCGGTGATGAAGAAGGCGCGCAGTGGGTCAACGGCGAAGTACGCACCCCGGCGGGCTTCAAAGAGGCTTACGCCACCTACATTGAAGGCGGTTGGGTAGGTCTGGCAGGCAACCCGAACTACGGCGGCATGGGCATGCCGAAGATGCTCGCCGTGGCCTTTGAGGAAATGCTGTATGCCGCAGGCTCCAGCTTTGCCCTGTACTCCGCGCTCAGCTCTGGCGCTTGCCTGGCCATTGATGCTCACGCCAGCGAAGAACTGAAAAACTGCTATTTGCCACCGATGTACGAAGGCCGCTGGGCCGGTTCTATGTGCCTGACTGAACCCCATGCAGGGACTGATCTGGGCATCATCCGCACCAAGGCTGAGCCTCAGGCTGACGGGTCCTACGCCATCAGCGGCACGAAGATTTTCATCACCGGCGGTGAGCAGGATCTGACCGAAAACATCATCCACCTAGTACTGGCCAAGCTGCCAGATGCACCGGCCGGGCCGAAAGGTATTTCCCTGTTCCTGGTGCCAAAGGTGCTGGTCAATGCTGACGGCTCCCTGGGCGAGAAGAATGCGGTGTCTTGTGGCTCCATCGAGCACAAGATGGGCATCAAAGCCTCTGCCACCTGCGTGATGAACTTTGACGGCGCCACCGGTTACCTGATCGGCGAGGTCAATAAAGGCCTGGCGGCCATGTTCACCATGATGAACTACGAGCGCCTGTCCATTGGCATTCAAGGCATTGGCTGTGCTGAAGCTTCTTACCAAGCAGCCCGCGACTATGCCCGTGAACGCCTGCAAAGCCGTGCGGCCACCGGCCCGGTAGCGAAAGAGAAAGCAGCCGATCCGATCATCGTCCACGCCGATGTGCGCCGCATGCTGCTGACCATGAAGGGCATGACGGAAGGCGGTCGCGCGTTTGCCTGTTACGTCGGCCAACAGCTCGATCTGGCTAAATACAGCGTCGATCCTGCAGAGAAAAAGCAGGCAGAAGCGATGGTTGCCCTGCTGACGCCAGTGGCCAAAGCGTTCTTTACCGACAGCGGTTTTGAAAGCTGCGTACATGGCCAGCAGGTATTCGGCGGCCACGGTTACATCCGCGAATGGGGCCAGGAGCAACTGGTGCGTGATGTGCGTATTGCACAGATTTACGAAGGCACCAACGGCATTCAGGCACTGGACCTGCTCGGCCGTAAAGTCGTGGCCAATGGTGGCGAAGCACTGCGCCTGTTCACCAACGAAGCCCGCTCATTCGCTGCTGAAAACAGCACCCCATACAACGCTGCACTGCTGGATGCACTGGCGCGTTTGGAGGCCGTTAGTGACTGGCTGCTGAACGAAGCGAAGGCCGATCCGAATGCAGTAGGTGCCGCGTCAGTGGAATACCTGCACCTGTTCGGCTACACCGCGTATGCGTATATGTGGGTGCGTATGGCTGCCAGTGCAGAGCGTCTGCGGGCTAACGACGAGGCATTCTACGCTGGCAAACTGGCCACTGCGCAGTTCTTCTTTGCCCGCCTGTTGCCACGTAGCTTGAGTCTGGAAGCCAGCATCCGTGCCGGCAGTGCAGCACTTTACCAGCTGTCAGCAGAGGGTTTCTGAGGCTTACCGCACAGCAAAGCGGATACACCTAGCGCTTTCGCGGCTGAAGCCGCTCCCACGAGGCATTCGTATAGATGCTTTTCGTGGGAACGGCTTTAGCCGTGAATTGGCCAGTCGCAACACTGAATCATTCAGCTAAACAGGCGCTGCTCACGTTCGGGTAGAGCTTTGCAGCTGAAGCCGCTTCCTCAAAGCCCTCCGAACAGGGCTTACATTTATCGCGGCCGGGCGGCGATCGCTTCTATTTCAAACATCAGCTCAGGCAGAGCCAAGGCGCTGACCTGAACGATGGAGTCAGCCGGATAGGGCGGGCTGAAGTAGCGTTTGCGCAGCTCGACCACATCCGGGAAGTGGGCCATATCCGTGACAAAAATAGTGACCTTAAGCACATGCTCAAGGCCTGAGCCCCCGGCTTCCAGCACCCGTTTTAGATTCTCAAACGCACATTCGGCTTGAGCCATAAAATTACCCACACCAACGATTTCGCCCTGCGGGTTCATGGCCGCCTGCCCGGAGACAAACAGCAGGTCGCCAAAGGCAATCCCTGGTGACAGGGCAAACGGTTCGAACGGGTCAGGTAGTGGTTGCACAAGCTGTTTGATCATTGCGTCATCGCCTCCGGAGTAATGCGTTTAAGCCGGCGCCACAGCGTGGTCTGGCTGATGCCCAGGTATTCCGCTGCCAGTGTCTTATTACCGCCAAATTGTTTGAGGGCCTTGACGATCTCTTCCTGCTCAACCTGATGCAGGTGGCCCCCTTCATCCATTTCGCTTTCGCTGTTAAACAGCTCAGGGGCGACCCGAGGCATGGCTTCAACCAGTGCATCGCAGCTGCCGTATATGCGCAGGGACACAACCAAACGCTCGATGATGTTTTCCAGTTGGCGCACGTTGCCCGGCCAGGTGTAGCGGCGGAAGATCGGGGTCAGGCCACGCGTCAACTCCTGCGCGTCCACCTCAACGGCATAGCGTTTGCCTTCACGGCGAATCAGGTATTCCGTTAACAACGGAATATCCTCCATACGCTCACGCAGCGGCGGCAGAACCACAACGAAGGTGCTCAGGCGGTAGTAGAGGTCTTCACGGAAGCGACCGGCACGAACTTCAGCCTGCAAGTCGGCGTTGCAGGCCACGACAAACTTGATGTTGAGCGCAATTGCCCGACGAGCTCCCACTGGGCGAACTTCGCGCTCCTGCAGGACACGCAGCAACTTGGCCTGCTGCGGCAGCGGCATGGAGTTAATTTCGTCGAGAAAGAAGGTGCCGTTGTTGGCACTTTCCAGCAAACCGGACTTACCTCCGCTTTTGGCACTGGTGAAGGCACCCTCGGCGTATCCGAACAGCTCCGACTCGAACAACTCAGCCGGAATTGCTGCGCAGTTGATGGCTACAAACGGGCCATTGCTGTTCTGGCTCGCCATATGGATTTGACGGGCAGCCAGTTCCTTACCGGTACCTGTTTCTCCACGCAGCAGCACCGTGCCCGGCGTGGAACCGTACAGGTGGAGCTGGCTCTGGACTTCAAGCATGCGGCTTGACTGGTAGACCATGCGCCGCTGGTTTTCGCTGGTCTGGGCCATGGGTTGTGGATAAAACATATACAGCGAGCCAATAGGCTCGTTATCCACTTCAAACGGCAGTTTGTTCAGCGTACACAGTCGGTCGCCGAGCAATAACCCTTCTGCACGCAGGCTGTCAGCCTCGAGCACGCGAGAATCCAATACTCCGTTGAGACGGCGACGCTTAGGTAGCGTAGGAATCAGGCTTTGCGCCGCGCTGTTCCAAGCCACCACCACGCCGTTACGGTTGGTGAAGACCTGAGGGTTGGGATTTTGCTCCAGCAGAAACTGTTCAGTAGCCGCCTGCTGGCGCTCACGCTTGTATGCCCCAGCATGGCGAATCGCCTTGCGCAGTAAGTTACGGCAGGACTCGCGGGAGTACATCAACACCGAGTTGAGCCCCCACTGGTCTGCCAAGTCGCACACGTAGCTTGAACCGATGACCACGCCGATTCCTTCAGCCCGCAGGCTGTGGAAAATTTCGTGGGCATGCTCAGCCGTGCTATAGGTGCGGTGAATCAGCTCCATGCCACCGAACAAGCGTAACAGCTCGACATTGGCCTCCTGCCGCTCATAGTTGAGCAGCAGGGCCTTGTCGGCAATGCGCCGGGCCGTGAGAAAAGCCTGGATGAGGTCAGATTGCTCAACCTTCAACGCCAACACCGGAACCGGCAGGGTGTCCTGCAAGTAAAAGGCGTTGGCGCCAGCACTGATAAAGATGTCTACAGCCTGCCGCTCAACCAGTTCGCGGGCCGCACGCACGGCATCATTGAAGATGTTGTCGATGATGGTGATGCTGGCCAACGACTCAAACTCGGGAATCAGGCTATGTATCAACCGGCTAACCTTGGAGTTGCCGATAAAACATATCCTGACCCGGTCCAGCTCCTCATTCGCAAATTCCACAGCGCTACCTCTTATTCTTATTAGGCGGCTGGTTCATTTACGTTCTGAAAACCCAGGGCTCCTCCAGCTTTCTCCATTGTTCGTAAGCGCTGACCTTGTCTGCATGGGCCAGGGTCTCACCTATTTCGTCCAGTCCTTTGAGCAATCGCTGTTGACGCCCTTCATCCAGATCGAAAACGAAACTCAGTTCCGCAACACGCAATGTTCGATCACTTACATTGATATGAGCCTGTAAACCCGGACTTTTTTCGGCCAGGTCAAACAAGGCGTCGATTTTTTCTTGCTCGAGTTGTAACGGAAGTAAACCATTGTTGAAGCAGTTGTTACGGAAGATATCGCCGAAACTGGGGGCGATGACCACACGCACACCGAAGTCTCTGAGTGCCCAGACCGCATGCTCTCTGCTTGAGCCGCATCCAAAGTTGGCTTGAGCGAGCACCACATTTCCCTCATGGTACGGAGGTACATTCAAGATGCATGCCGGATTAGGCCTGCGCGAGGCAATCGGTGTGTCTATTTCACCGGGATCGAGGTAACGCTCGTCATCGAAGAGGAAGTCACCGAAACCAAACGACTCCAGGCTTTTCAGGTATTGCTTGGGCAGCAGCATATCCGTATCGATATTGGTTCGATTGAACGGAATGATGATGCCTTCGTGCACTGTCAACGGCTGCATGCTCAAACGCTCCCCAAATCGGTAAGTTCGCCCATCACCGCCGCAGCGGCGGCCATGGCCGGAGACATCAGGTGGGTACGTCCGCCTTTGCCCTGACGACCTTCAAAGTTGCGGTTAGACGTGGCAGCACAACGCTCGCCGGGGTTGAGCCGGTCAGCATTCATACCCAGGCACATGGAGCAACCCGGTGAACGCCACTCAAAGCCTGCAGCTTTGAAAATGCGGTCCAAACCTTCACGCTCAGCTTGCAGACGCACCAGACCTGAGCCTGGAACGACCAGTGCCTGCTTCACCCGCGGGTGTACCTCACGGCCACGCAGCACTTCGGCAGCGGCGCGTAAATCTTCGATTCGGGCGTTAGTGCACGAGCCAATAAAAATGCGGTCAACAGGAATGCCGCTCAATGGTTGGCCAGGCTCCAGGCCCATGTAGCGCAAGGCGCGCTCCCAGTCTGCCCGTTGCAAGGCATCACGTGCCTGATCCAGCGTGGGCACACGGCCATTGATGGGCGCGACCTGTTCCGGCGAAGTCCCCCAAGTGACTTGAATACCGACTTGAGTGCCGTCGATTTCGAGCTCTTGATCAAAGACTGCATCAGCATCTGAGTGCAACGTACGCCAATAGGCAACAGCGGCATCCCACTGTTCGCCGCTAGGCGCCATCGGACGGCCTTTTACATAGGCTTCAGTCTTAGCGTCATAGGCCACCAGACCAACCCGCGCACCGGCCTCAATGCTCATGTTGCACAGGGTCATGCGGGCTTCCATGCTCAGCGCATCAATGGCTTCACCACAGAACTCGATGGCGCAACCTGTGCCACCAGCTGTACCGATCAAACCAATGATGTGCAGGGCCAGGTCTTTGGCGGTTACACCTTCACGCAGGCGGTTAGTCACGCGAATGCGGAAGTTCTTCTGCTTACGGCTACGCAGAGTCTGAGTGGCCAGAACGTGTTCCACTTCACTACTGCCGATGCCGTGTGCAAGGGCTGCCAGTGCGCCGTGGGTAGCGGTGTGTGAGTCACCACACACCAGGGTCATGCCTGGCAGGGTCAGACCTTGTTCAGGGCCCACCACATGCACAATGCCTTGACGGACATCGTTGAGGGGGAACAACGGCACACCAAACTCAATGCTGTTACGTTCCAGCGTGGCGATCTGCTGGCGGGCAATCGCATCGCAGACGCCCTCAACACCTTGCTCACGGCTAAGGGTTGGGACGTTATGGTCGGGGGTCGCAAGTGACGTGTCCAGACGCCAGGGTTTACGTCCGGCCAGACGCAGGTTGGAAAAGGCCTGCGGAGAGGTCACCTCATGCAGGAGGTGCCTGTCGATGTATAAAAGCGTGGAGCCATCCGGAAGTTCATCAATCCGATGGCGCGCCCACAGCTTGTCGTAGAGTGTCTGCGCTCCCACGTAAGTATCCTCTGTTATTCAAGGCTTAGTTCAGATCGGTCCATGGAATCCAGCGGTACATCTCTTCTCCACTGGGGTCGGGGACTTTGTATCCACAATAAGTATCCAGCCGACCTTCGGCCTTAGGCTGAATCAGGCAGTACGGCTTGTAGCAATTGTCATCATGTTGTTGCTGATCCAGGCGTGCCCTGGCTTGTGCCTGCCGCTGTAAAGCACCGTCACCATGGAAGCCTTCGCGCACAGCAACGCTGGCGCGAAAGTGCTCTACCCAGGCCTGGGCATAATGCTGGCAGGCCGCTGACTGGGTGCGGATGGGCGATGAATAGTTCGTGGTATTCATGCCCGTATTCGCGCACCCAGCCAGCAACCCCAGCAGCAGCACGCTCCCGGCACTACGCCAGCAACGCAAGGCACTGCTCCAGTGGACGTACATCCACATACTTCAACTGCAGGTCAAACAGGTTGGCTTTATGAGCATCCTGATTGCGATCACCCACCGCCTCTTCCGGTATCAGCACGCGCAGGTCGTTCTGCAAACCGTCTACTGCGGTAGCGCGTACGCAGCCGCTGGTGGTCAGGCCCGTGACCATCACACCATCAACGCCAGCAACATCCAGCCTGGCTTTCAGGTCAGTGCCGAAGAAGGCACTCGCCCAATGCTTGACCAACACAGGCTCACCCGCTTGCGGCGCAAGCCGTGGGTCGATCTCGACCAACTGGCTACCGGCAGCCAACACATTCAGGCTTGGCAGCTTCTCGCGGAATACGCGGGCCTGATTCGGGTTGTCATAGGCCACTGTGGTGAAAAACACCGGCCACCCCCGCTGCCGAAAGGCAGCGAGGAGACGCTGGTTAGCTTCGACCACCTGTGGGCAGTCGGAGGCCAGCGGGCTCAGGCTGGGGTCGGTAAACCCCAGGCTGAGATCCACCAGGATCAGGGCATATCGCTTGGCTGCTACCAACTCACGCGATTCCAATGCCATGGCTTAGCTCCAGACCGGAGTGGCAGGAGCAGGCAGGCCAGTTTCAGCCAGGCAACGTGCCTTGAGCTCTTCCACTGTGCCGCCACGGTTGAACAAGCTGATCTCGCCGCGAGCTTTGCTCAGCTCAGCACGCAGGGCTTCGGTGGCCGCCTCGTTAACAGCGTCACCTTCAATCACCACACCATAGCGACGGGCACCTTCAACGCTGACCAAGCCACGCTGGACGTCTTGCAGGACCTTAGCGGTGTCGCGCTTGAACGGATCGCCCCAACCGCCAGCACCCCAGGTGTCGAACAGGAGCAGATCGCCCGCTTTAACCACGATGTTGTCGCACTTGGACGGCAGCATCTGACGGGTACCGTCGACACGAATCAGCTCTTTACGGCTGCGTGCGCCCGGCTCACCACCGTTAACGCCCCACGGATAGGTCAACCAGCGGTCGTCGTGGATGGAGATCTCACCATCAGCCAGCAGGCGATAGCTCACACGCAGGCCGTTACCGCCACGGTGGAAGCCCGCGCCACCGGTGTCGGTGAGGGTTTCGTAGCTTTCGATACGCAGCGGGAAGTACGCTTCAACGAACTCGTTCGGAACGTTGGTGAAGCCCGGCCACAGCGAGTGACCGTCGGCACCGTCGCCAGCCGGACGGCCCGGAATACCACCGAAGCCGATCTGGAACAGTTGGAACCATTCGCCGTTCTTGTCGTAGCCGGAGTACATGAAGTGCGGCGAGTCGGAGAAGCCCGCAGCGTTCATCGCGTCCGGAGTGCCTTGGCCCAGCAAGCCGCCCATCATGTCGAAGATACGGCCCAGTGCGTGAGTCCGGCAGGACAGTGCAGCCGGGAAGTTCGGCTTGAGCAGCGAGCCTTGCGGGATGCGTACGTCAACCAGGTCGTAGAAACCGTCGTTGAGCAGAATCGCCGGGTCGAACAGGCTGATGGTCAGCGCGCCAAAGAAGATTTTGAACATCTCTTCGTTGACGTAGAAGTTGACCGAGGACGGTGCCTGCGGATCGGTCCCTTCGAAGTCGAAGATGGCCTTCTCGCCTTCACGCCACAGGGCACAACGCAGGGTGTATGGGCCAAGACCTGCACCGTCATCACAGATGTAGTCTTCAAACACCTGGCGTTCTTCGGAGACCACGCGCTGAATCACTTCTTTCATGGCGCGACGGGTGCGGTCGAGCATTTCCTGCTGGGCGCTGTAGAACACGTCGTCACCGAAGCGCTCTGCCAGTTCCACGCAACGCTTACCTGCGGTGCGGCATGCCGCAACAATGGCGTTCAGGTCAGAACGGTTCCAGCGTGGCAGACGCACGTTGTGCAGGATGACGTCGAGCATGTCGCTGTTCATCACGCCTTTACGGTACAGCTTGACCGGCGGAATGCGGATACCTTCTTCCCAGATCGAGCTGGCGTTGGTCGGCAGCGAGCCTGGCACCTTGCCGCCCACGTCGGACATGTGACCGAACATGGCGGAGTAGTTGATGATGCGGCCGTCTTTGAAGATCGGCATCAGCACCAGCCAGTCCGGCAGGTGACTCACCGCGCCGTTGCACAGGTACGGGTCGTTGGTGAGGAAGATGTCGCCTTCTTCAATCTCACCGGTGTAGTTCTCCAGGAAGCCGGTGATGAACGAGCCAAACTGGCCGACGATCATCTTGCCTTCGTTCGTCGCAATCAGCGGGAAGGCATCGCCTTGTTCACGGATACCCGGGCTCATTGCAGTGCGGATAAGCACGGCATCCATCTCGAAACGGGCGTTGCTCAGGGCGTTTTCGACGATGTCGATAGTGATGCTGTCGACCGGTACGCGCTTGAACGGGGTGTTATTGGTCTGCTTGATACGCGCAACCATGATGCTTACTCCTGCGGACGAATCAGCAGGTTGCCGACGCGGTCAACCGCCGCTTCGTAACCTGGGAACACAACAGTGGTGGAATCCATCTCCATAACGATGGCAGGACCCGCGACGACCATGCCCGGAGCGAGCTTGCTACGGTCATACAGAGTGGCGGTGTAATCCTTACCGGCGTAATGGATCGGGCTTTCGCCGCTGACAGCATCGGCCAGCTCAGGCTGTTCGCCTTCAAACTGACGCTCAGTGATTTCCGGGCGCGGAGCACGGGCAATGGCGCGCAGGTTGATCAGCTCGTGGGAGTCTTCGAGGAAGAAGCTGAACAGCTGCTCGTGCTCTGCGTCGAAGGCGTCGGTGATCACTTTCAGGCCATCGCGGGCCAGTGCATCACGGTCGATTTCCAGGGTCAGTTGCAGGGCTTGGCCCTGATAACGAACATCCGCCTGGAAGTTCAGCTGCTGAGACTCACGGGCAATGCCCTGAGCCGCCAGCGAGTCGCCCACTTGAGCAGCCAGCTGTTCGATGATTTGCAGCACTTCGTCCAGGTTCAGATCAGCAGTACGGCGAATGATGGAGCGCGAGGCTTCATCTTTCACGCGGGTGGTCGCATCACCGTAGGCGCACAGTACACCTGGGCCCGGCGGAATGATGACCGGCCAGGCATTCATCAGAATACCCATGGCGTTGGCATGCAGCGGGCCTGCACCACCGAAACCGCATAGTGCGAAGTCGCGTGGGTCGTAGCCTTGCTCAACACTGATCAGGCGCAGTGCACCGTACATGTGTTCGTTGGCCAGACGGACGATACCTTCGGCCGCTTCGAACAGGGTGACGCCCATGGCGTCGGCGATTTTTTGTACAGCTGCTGTGGCCAGGTCATGACGGACCTGGAAGTCACCGCCAAGTTTCTGAATCGCAGGCAGGTAACCCAACACCACGTTGGCGTCGGTCACAGTAGCCACTTCACCACCACGGTTGTAGGCCGCCGGGCCAGGTACGGCACCAGCGCTTTCCGGGCCTACACGCAGAGCACGGGTCAGTTCCGGCACACTGGCCATGGAACCACCACCAGCACCAACAGTACGCACGTCAACCGAAGGAGCGCGTACAGCCACGTCGCCAACACGGGTTTCACGGCGGATACGGGCTTGGTTGTTGTCGATCAGGGCCACGTCAGTGGAGGTACCGCCCACGTCGAAGGTCAGTACACGGCTGAAACCGCCACGGGAGCAGAACCAGATGGCACCGGCCACACCACCGGCAGGGCCGGACAGCAGCAGGTTAACCGGCGTTTTGGCCGCCGACTGGCTGGTGGCCAAACCACCATCAGAGCGCAGAATGGAAAGCTGCGAATGGCTGCCGATGCGATTGTTCAACTCACCTTGCAGGTGATTGATGTAATTCTCGACCTCAGGTCGTACGTAGCTGTTCACCACTGTGGTTTCGGTGCGCTCGTATTCCTGCATTTCAGGAACGACTTCCGAAGACAGGGAGACCGGGATACCCGGCATAACTTCATGGGCGATCTCAAGGATTTCGCGCTCATGCACGCCATTCACATAGGCGTTGACCAGGCTGATGGTCAGGGCTTCGATGCCTTTTTCAGCCAGGCGCTTAAGTTCTGTACGGATCTGTTCACGATCCAGTGGGCGAACCACTTCGCCATCGGCGCCAATACGCTCGCTGGCTTCAATAGTCAGCTCCAGCGGGGCCAGCAGCTCACCTTTGTTCCAAATTACCCAGCCGCCCAGGCCGCCCGGTACGAAGGAGCGGGCAATGTGCAATACCTGCTTATAGCCCTGGGTAGTCACCAGACCAACCTTCGCCCCACGGCGAGTCAGAATGGCGTTGGTGGCCACGGTTGTACCGTGCATCACCGCGTTGATTTGTGAAGGTTCAATGGCGGCGATCCCACAGATCCGCTCAATGCCATTGAGAACTGCAATTGATGGGTTATGCGGCGTTGAAGGGACCTTGGCGGTAAAACTCTCACCGGTCACATCATTAATCAACAGCAGGTCGGTAAAGGTGCCGCCTACGTCTACACCCAATCGAAAACTCATGGTTCCTCTCCAAGCGCTTCTTAGATTTGTATCGGCTGGGCTGCCTGAGGCAGCCCAGCGTCTTGCGCCTTAACGAGCTACTTTTTCAAGCTCGCGCAGGTTTACATCGTCAGCGGTAATGCCCGGTGTGTTCATGGTGGTGCCATCGCCCAATACGAACACAGTGCCGTGGCGGCGCTGATAGTCGATGGTGAAGCCCGCTGCCGAAGCAATCGCGGTGTCACCATCAGGCAGTGTGATGGTCTTGAGGTGGTAGTTCATCCACTTCCAGAACTCACCCTTACGGTCATAGGTTTCAGCCTGATAGAAACGCGGGAACTGCGTGTCCATGTACATAACCTTCTTGCCATATGGGTGCTCTGGCGGAGTAACTGCCTCAACTACCCAGACATCACGTGGTTCCCAGCCATCATTCGGGTTCCAGTGCGGGCCGTTATCCAGATCAACGATCGGGAATTCAGCATTGCCTTTAGCTTTGGAGTCCCAGGCAGTCTGAGTGGAGTTTGCAACCACCAGCAGCTTGCGCTTGCCGAGCAGTTTGTACTCCGGGTACCAGCTCGGGTGAGCGTTGAAGATCTCGATATCGTCGCTCAGCTGATCGGTACCACCAATCGGGTCCATCCAGGTACCGCCGGACAGGCGGCGAGTACGACGTACCGACTTCACGTAAGCCCAGGAGTCTTCCAGCTTCGGCGAGTCGTAACGAATGGTGAACAGGCCCAGGCCTCGGATGTCGGACGGGTAAGTTGCGTACAGCAGTGTCTTGGTGAAGATGCTGCCATCGCCTTCAACCGGGTTCTGCACGCCCAGACGACCCTTCATTTGATAGCGCAGGAAGCGCCATTCCTGCTTACGCTCCAGCCCGGATTTCGGGTCGATGAACAGGTACGCGAACTTCGGATAGTCCATCACGTTCTTGTTCGGCTGCGCGTAGTGGTGGTTCCAGATCAGCTTTTCGGCCGCGTGGGGATCATCAGCTTTCACGTCCGGAAACGGCATACCCGCAACCCAGCCATCCACCTGACGGGTATCCGGGTTGAATACCGCTTTGCCAGCGTTGGCCTGAGTGGCCGCCATGTAGTCTTTACCCAGGGTAATAGGCTGAGACGCTTTCAGGTTGATTTGCAGGCCTTCGTTGCGGATCAACTGCTGCATACGATCGGTCAGCAGGTCCTTGATGGCGGTACCTTCGAAGGTATCAGCCAGGTGCTGGTCGAGGTTAGCTGCGTTGATTTTGCTGCCAGGGGTCAGCTCAGCCGCATACGCAGTGAAACTGGCCGACAGGCTCAGGGCCAGAGCACTGGCCAGACAGCTAAGACGCATTTTCATTGTTGTCATCTCCTGGTCTTAGAAGTTGTAAGTTACACGCAAAGACAGCTGGTCGTTGCCATTGAAGTAACCAAACAGGTTGGTGTTGTTGAAGCCTTGCAGTGCGCGCTTTTGGCTTTCGTCATCAAAGAAGATGTCGGCCTCAGCACGGATCCGCCAGTTGTCGCCGTAGGCGAACTCAACGGCCGGAATCAGGAAGCTGCCGCCATAGGTCATGTCGGTGCCCACTGCAATGCTTGGGTTGATGCGGTCGTTGTCGTAGTTCATAGCCAGAATCGCGGTGGCGATAGTGGAGAACTCTTTGGTACGGCCGGTGAAACCTGCACTGTTGACCAACTCATCGTCACGGTCGTAATCGGTGATCCAGGTGTTAAACAGCTGGACCGAGAAGAAGGACGGACGGCTGGTGCCGAGGAACTTCTGCAGGGCCAGTTGCTTATCAAGACGCAGCATGGTCTTGACCACATCCTTCTCTTTGATGCCGCAGAAACCAGGGAAGAATGCACAACCACCCACTTCACCGGCTTGCAGGCCGTAGTTGTACGGCGAGTCTGGGATGTACGACAGCTCAGTGGAGAACACCGCGTCGATCGACTCCAGGTAACGGTTGGCGGAAACACCAAACACATCAACAAATGGATAGATCAACTCGCCCACTGTGGAGTTTGGGTCGGAGCCGTAGTCATTACCGTATGCGCCGTCAAACTTCGCACCACTGGCAGCATCACCCACACCCAGAGGGTTGTTCGGGTTGGGGTTGATCACTGGGTTCACCGACGGGCCATGGAACCACGCCAGGGAGTATTCCCATTCACCCGCCATCGACTTCCAACGCAGGCCATAGGATGGATCATCCATGTCAGCGTCTTCGTGGTCGAAGTTGTACGGCACGTCAGCACCGAACGTGGCAGTACGGAAGGTGATCCCTTTGTTCGGGTTGTTAGCCCAGCGACCACCATCTACGTCGAAAGAGTTACCGCGGTCATAACCACTGTTGAGCTGACCTGGGATGAAGATCATCTGCAGGGTGCCGTCGAGGTTATTGAACTCCTGCTGCAGGTTGACCATCCACAGCGGCTTACGCACGTCTTCGTTTTCCGGCTCAAGGAACGAGCGGATACGCTGATCGTAGCCGTGGATCACATCCAGAGATTGGAAGAAGTCGGTCTCGCCCCAGACCACTTGCTGTTTACCCACCTTCAGGATGGTGCTCGGCGTGAGCTTTGTTTGCCACCACAGCTCACGCAGCTCTTCACTGTTGTAGACATCGTCCATCAGATCGACGTCGGACTTTTTACGGTCGCTGAACAGGTCGGAGGCCGCGTTCTGATCCATCACTTCCTGAAGGTCTTTCAGGTAGTTGGTTTCATGCTCACGGTTAATCCGGCCTGAGACGTAGAACTGGGAGTCGCCGAACTCTTTGAACAGATTGAGTTTCAGCGTGGCACGGGCCATGGACATGTCGTAACGGTAATCACCTTTACGATCTGCCCCGACCAGGCCGTCCGGATCTTCCCCATCCATCAGGTAAGGATTCTCAAGGTTCCAGGAGAAGTGGGTACGTGCGTAACCACTTACTTCCCAATTGTCGAAGAATCCATCTTCAGCATGCACAGTTGTGTGTGCACCCGCCGCCATCATGACTGCACAGGCCAACGGAGTTAAAAGCTTGGTTTTTCTTTTCATTATCAGCTCCAGTTATGCTCAGGTTGGAGAGCGTGCCCGGTGGTCTGGGCCTCTTTCGATGGGCTGTGTTCGAAGATGAACTTCGGTTTGAACACAAGCGCCAGCGAAGGCATGACAAACAGAGAGGTCAGCGCTGAAACCATCAGCCACAGCCCGATGAGCATGCCCATCTCTGCCTGAAAACGGAGGGAGGAGAACGACCAGAACAGAACGCCAGCGGCCAGGGTGAAGGCAGTCAGCAACACGCCACGGCCAGCCGAACCCAGGGATTGCAGAACTGCATCCAGCGGATCAGCCTCCGGGTGTTTCTCCAGGTATTCCTTGATTGAGTCGACAATGTAGAAGGCGTAGTCCACGCCCAGGCCAATACCCAGTGCCACCACCGGCAGGGTACTGATGCTCATGCCGATGTCCTGCCAAGCCATGAAGGCAAAGGTCACGACGTTGGAAATTGCCACCGGGATGATGAAGAACACACCGCTGACCGAAGAGCGATACACCACCAGACAGCAGACCACGACCACCAGGAAGGCCAAGGCAACGGCTTCAATCTGATCGCTCAGAAGGATTTCGTTAACCGCCGCGATGATGCCCAGCACGCCACCCACCAGCTTCACCTCAGCCCCTTCCAGCGGGTTTTCGGCAATGAACTGTTTGGCGTAGTGAGTCGCTTTACGCAGGGTGTCGCCTTTGTGGTCACGGAAGAACAGGGTGACTGCACCGTTTTTGAAGTGAACGTCAGTGAACTGCGCCAGATCACCTGGGTCAGCACCCTGCATGTAGAAGCTGATCAGCTCGCCGTTCTCGACCTTACTACCACCCAACTCACGGAAGCGCGGGTTGCCTTCATAGAGGTTACGGCGGATGTCGACCACGATGTCGGCCATGGAAATAGCGCCGCCAATCTCCTCCTGACGCTCCATGTAACGCGAGAAACGCATCATCCAGTCGAGCACTTCCGGGCTCTTGAGGGTGTCGTTGTCCTTGCCTTCGATCACCACGAACATCTGCTCAGAACCGGGGTAGAGACGGTTGATCAGCGCACTGTCTTTGTTGAAGGAGGAGTCTTGCCAGAGAATCGGCGAACCATCACTGGCATCACCAATGGTCAGGCGAGTGGCCTCAAAGACCAGCCCCGATACCACAACAATGACCAGAGGCGCGACGACATAGCGGGCGCGGGTACGCACCACCCACTTAGCACCGGACAGGATCACGCGCATGAAGCCATCCAGGTTGAACGGATGGGCATAACCTTGCGGACGCTTGATGAAGGACAGCAGAGCAGGGGTCAGGAACACTGCAGAAACAGTGATGGTCATCACCCAGATGGCGCCGACGATGGCCACTTTTTGCAGCAGTGGGATCGGCGTCAGAATCACGCAGAGGATGGCACCGGCGTCGGCATACAGACCGAGCATGCTGGGGCGCCACAGTTCACGCATTGTCTGTTCGGCAGCACGGCGCGCATCAATCTGGCCATCACCCAGCACCAGGTCATCAAAGCGGGTAATCATCTGCACCGAGTGCGACAAGGCACGGGCAGTGATGATGAACGCCACCACGATCACCAGCGGATCGAAGTTGTAGCCCAGCAGATTACCGATACCCAGCGCCCAGATCGCTGATACTGTGCCCGCCAAAAATGGCAGCAAGGTTCCGCGCCAGGTGCGGCTGAAGACGAACAACAGCAACAGCATGGCCCCCAGAGACAGCAGGGACAGGCTGACGGTTTCTTCCAGGTAATGCGCAACCCAGCCATACAGAATCGGCTCACCGACCAGATGCAGGGTGACCTGATCTTTAACCGGCGATGCATCAAGCAGAGCCTGAATTTGCGGGAAAATTTTGCCGTAGTCGACCAAGTGATCGTAGAAATCCACCTGAATCAGCGCCGAGCTCAGCTCACGGTCCACATACAGGCCGTAAACCATCGGGTTGTTCAGTACGGCCTGACGCAGCTCGTTGATGTCCGCCTCAGTGGTGGGCACGTTCGGCCACATCATTGGCTTGGTTTCAATGCCTTCACTGGACGCGTTAACGCGCTTGAGCTTCTTCGACGCCAGCGAAGTGATCTGCATCGGGTTAACACCCTCAACCTTTTGCAGGTCATAGGTGATGCGCCGAATTTCTTCGAGAATTTCTGGCTTAAAGATTTCCCCTTCGTTGGCCTTCACCAGCACGGTTACGCGGTTACTGGCCGCGAAACTGTCTTGGTATTTCTGGTGCACCTGCACATAAGGGTGATCGTGCGGAACCATGTCGCTGAAGCGGGTACGGATATCCAGCCCGCTCAGTGACGCGGCAAACGCGATGGTCGCCAACGCAATGGCGATACACACCGCAATGCGGTTGCGAATAGACCACGCGGCTAGGCGCGCGGTGTAATTGATAACGCCAGTCATCACTGGTTCTCCTTGATCAAGAGCCGGAGGTCTTCTGCGCTCAACAGGCCAACCTGCTTACCAATCAGCAGTACGCCACGGTCGGTATTGAGCAAACGGCTGTGGTAGCTCTTGTCGAGCCCCGCAGGGGTCCAGCGTTGCCAGCCCTGAGCAGGAACAGCATCGCGGCTCTGATACAGGGCTCCGCGGTCGCCAGTGACGATCCAGCGGCCCCCGTTGAAGGTCACGTCGTAGAGGTGTTCTTCGGTAAACGCAGGGACTTCGCGCCAGTTTTGGCCCGCATCTTCGCTGAGATAGAAGCCACCGCGGTTACCCACAGCCACGCCCACCTGACCGTTGAAATGAATAGCGCGCAGGCTCTCACTGCCCAGTTCCTGAACCTGCCAGGTCTGACCGTGATCAACGCTATGCAGCAAGCGGCCAAATTCCGCAGCGATCCACAGATCGTCATTCGCGCCAGCACGGATGCTGTTGAGCGTGACGTCTTCGTCGATGCTCAAAAGCTCCCAGTTGTTGCCATCGGCATCGCCGCGCAGCAGGCTGCCGATCTCACCGACCACCCAGAAGTGATTGTCGATAAAGGTGACATCCAGCAGTTTGGCAACGGTGTCGTCCCCAAGTACTTTCTGCTCTTTCCAGCTGCCGTCGTCCTGTTTAACCCACAGGCGACCTTGGTTACCGACTACAACCACCTTGCCTGCCGGTGAAACGGCAATGCCTTGCAGGTTGTCACGGCCCGGAACCTCTTCGCGGCTCCAGCTATCGCCGCCATCCAGCGACTCCAGCAAGGCACCATTCTGGCCGACAGCCCAAATGTGCTTGCCATAGACTTCGGCATCAAAGAAGGCATCGCGGTTTTCCAGCAGCGGCTGGTTCAACGGATGTGGATTGACGGTGGGTTGCACGAACAGTGCCGCGTAGGAAAGGCCACCGATAATCACCCACGGTGACAGACGACCCGCCCAACTCAGACAGGTATTAAGCATGTTTCACCCCCTGAGCGACCTGGCGCTGCAACCAGCGGAAGGAATGCCCGCCCAGCGCTGTCTCGGTCAGCGCTTCAATACGCTTAACAGCTTCAACCAGTGCCAGACTGTCGATCCCCGTCTCAAAGCCCATTGCATTGAGCATCAGCACGAGGTCTTCGGTGGCCAGATTACCGGTAGCTCCTGGTGAGAATGGGCAACCACCCAAACCACCGATTGAGCTGTCGAACTCGCGCACACCGGCCTGCAAGGAAGCCAGCACGTTGGCTAACGCCATACCGCGGGTATCGTGGAAGTGGCAGGAGAGGCGGCCGGCTTCGCTGAACGCCTGCAACGGCGTCAGTACCTTGCGTACCGCCAGCGGGTTAGCGGCACCAATGGTGTCGGCAATGATCACCTTGTCGGCACCGGCATCGAACATGCGTTGAGTGAGGGAGATAACACGCTCAGCAGGCGTCACACCTTCGAATGGGCACTCAAACGCCACCGCCACATAGGCACGGGCCTCAAGGCCATCTTCGCGTGCGCGCTGCATCAGCTCTGTGCACACCGCAGTGGTCTCATCGAGGCTCATGCGAATGTTGCGCTGGTTCATGGTTTCAGTGGCAGAGAGCACCACTGCGACCGATTTAACCCCAGCAGCCTTAGCCAGCTCGTAACCCTTGGCGTTAGGGATCAGGGCTGAATAGGCAACCTGATCTGCCATTGGCAGCTGAGCAAACAGCTCATCCGTGCCAGCCATTTGCGGAACGGCCTTGGGCGATACAAAGCTGCCCACTTCAACACTGCGAATGCCGGTGTCCAGCAGCACCTGGATCATCTCCAGACGCTGCGCCACGCTCAGGGTTTTACCCTGGCTTTGCAGGCCGTCACGCGGCCCGACTTCATTAACGATTACGCGCTCGACCATAACTCAGCCCACCACTTTTGCAGTGCGCAGCTCAGCGATGCGCGAATCATCCAGACCCAGCAGCGACTTCAGAACTTCGTCGGTGTGCTGGCCCAGCAGTGGCGGCGGGGTGTATAGCTCTTCGTTATCCACAGAGAGCTTGATTGGGTTGCCCGGTGCGTTGACCTTGCCACCTTCTGGGTGCTCAAGCTCAACCACCATCTTGCGATGCAGCACCTGCGGATCAGTCAGGGCCTGCTCGAAGTTATTAACCGGGGCACAAGGCACCCGCACTGAACTCAACTTTTCAACCCAATGCGCGGTGGACTGGGTTGAGAACACATCGTTGAGGATGCCTTCAATGAATGCTTTGTTAGCGAGACGTTCAGGCTGCGTCTTGAACTTAGGGTCCTTGAGCGCTTCGATATCAAACAAGCTGATCAGGTTGTCCCAGAAACTGTCGAAAATAACCGCGACAATCACGAAACCATCACTTGTCTTAAAGGTGTTGTACGGCACGTGAACAAAGTGGCCGTTGCCCAGTGGCGTAGGGTTCTGGCCACTGAGGAAATACATGGTAGCCATGTAGTTGAGCATGCTGATCTGGCAATCCAGCATGGAGATATCAACGTGCTGACCGTGACCTTTACTGGTACGCGATTGCAGTGCAGCAAGAATGCCCATCACCGCAAACATGCCGCCACCCAGGTCACCAATTGGAATACCGGCGCGGGTTGGCTTATCGGCGCTTTCACCGGTGATCGACATACCACCACCGATGCCCTGTACCACCTGATCAAACGCCGGGCGCTGGAAGTTCGGGCCATCCTGACCAAAGCCGGTCACGGAGCAGGTGATAATGCGCGGATTAATGGCTTTGAGGTGTTCGAAGTCGATTTTCAACTTCGCCGGAACGCCAGCGCTGAAGTTATCCAGCACTACATCTGCGTTACGCACCAGATCATAGAAGAGCTCAAGGCCTGACTCGCTCTTGAGATCAATGCACACGCTCTTCTTGTTGCGATTAAGGGTCAGGAAGTAGGCGCCCATACCCTTAAGAGAATTGTTCGGGTCTTTGGCCAACAGGGCACGAGTCCCTTCACCTGCCAGCGGCTCCACCTTGATGGTTTCAGCACCGAGGTCTGCCAGGATCATGCCGGCGTAAGGACCGGACAGCATGTGGGTCAAGTCAATGACCCGAATCCCCTCTAACGGCTTGCTCATATTGTTTCTCTTATTGATGAGACTGGTGGTTCTGAGCAAGCCATTGCAATTGCATTGCCAACTTTTCTTTATTCATTTAACCAACTGATTTATATGAATTTTTTTGCCGTACAAGAATCAGAAAAAAACCTTCTCTTGCAGGCTTTATTTCAAGCTGAAAGGATGAATTTCAGAGTGACTGCAATACCTGAAAAACTGCACACCCCGCATATGCAACGCAGGTCGCATGCAAGAGCAGGCCAGAGCGAGCGAAAAGCGCTGCCACTGAATTGAATTGAGGGCGCAACGTCTAAGCAGGAGAGTGAAGGTGACAGCCACTGTGCGCGGTGATCGGAAAGTTGCTCATGGGCGCGTTTGTAAAGCGACAATGCACACCGTTAAGGCGGTTAAGATAATGGCAACGAAGAACGCTTTAACTGGCATAAAGTCTCAATTGAACTTCGCAGACCGCAACTTTAATTTACCCCTCACAGTTCCATTCTGAGCACGCCGTCAGGTTTAACCCTGAACTGGGCCACCCACAGAGCGCAGATCATGAACAACGTATATGCAGGTACAGACCACACACTGGCTGAGCGCTATCTGGCCAGAATTGGCTTCCACGACAACTTCTCACCCACGTTGAGTACCCTGCAAACGTTGCTGTTCCTACATGCCACTCACATCCCGTTCGGCAACACCGCTTCCTTTATGGGAGAGGCTGTGCCGCTGGACAGTGAACACCTGCAAAACAAATTGCTGCTGCAACAGCGCGAGGGCTACTGTTTTGAACACAGCCTGCTGATCCAACAAGCCCTCAGCAGCCTGGGCTACAACGCCATAAATCGCCTGGGGCGCGTGTACTTCATGACCACACCAGAAGAGACCCCAGCCCAATCTCACCTCGTCACCGTTGTGAGCATAGAGGGCGAAAACTACCTCTACGATCCCAACTTCGGCGGCATGAGCCCAACCGCGCCACTGTCTCTGAGCCGTATTGGCCAAATACAGGAAACACCTCACGAGCCGTACCGCCTCATCCCAGCTGACGCTAGCGGCCTCAACCCCGACACCCTGACGGGCATGCGTTTTATGCTTCAGGCCAAGGTACTGGGCGAGTGGATCAACCTCTACGCGTTCGACCCCGAACAACCAGTAGCCACAAACGATGTGAAAGTCGCTAACTGGTACATCTCAACCTCTCCTGACTCACTCTTCACTCAGCACCTGCTTATGGCGTTGGCCACCCCAAATGCCCGTATCAACCTGATGGACAACACCGTAAAAATCCACAGCCGTGAAGGCACCACGCAACAGGTCCTGGAAACCCCTGAGGACTTTAAAAACTTCTTCGAAACACACCTGAACATGGCTTCGGGGCATGTGGATTACCAAGCACTGGCAACCAAAGTGGCTGGTCTGTTGAAGTAACCCTTAAGGCTTAATCAGGCTGCCCCAACATCAGGGCAGCAGGCAGCCCTTGGCGCTACAAAAATCGCCGCCTTAATAATTCCTCAATATTTTTCCCGTACTAGTACGCAACTTTTTACGGTTCGGGAGTTCTATGAACCCTCGCTGCGCTAGCCCGCGCACCAAAAGATTGTGGAGTACATGATGTTTGAGGTTCCCCTGTTAAGCCGCCTGCGCCAACGTTTAACCCCGCGCCAGCGCAAGCACGCACTGCTAGGCCTAACAGCTGTATTGGTTATGGCCTGCACAAGCGCAGTCATTTTTCATCCTGAAGAAATCGAAGACCTGTCCGAGAGCAACAAGCACGAATTACCGTACCTGCTGGACCAGTGGGAAGACGGTAACGTGATTGTTTTGCTCCGGCATCTGGAGCGCTGCGACAAGGAAGACTATCCCTGCCTGCAGGGTAATGAGGGTGTCACCTCAAGATCAGTTTCTGTCGGGCACGATCTGGCCGAAAGCTTCAACCAGCTCGGCCTGGATAATGCCGATATCTATAACAGCCCACTGACCCGCACGGCCCAAACCGAGTCCATCGTGTTTGACGACGCAGGCACCGACAAAGATTGGCTGTTTAAGTGCCGGGAAAACATGCTGGAAGATGCCCTTAAGTACAAAGCACCGGGTAAAAACCTGATTCTGGTTACCCACAGCAGCTGCATTTCAAAGTTCGAGCAAGCGCTGGGTTATGACAGTGAACGTCCGGCCTATGGCACCTCACTGTTCTTCACAGAAACAGCTGAGCCCGACTCACTCGATGTCTTGGGTTTTCTCGACGCTAACGACTGGACTGTTGCGCTTGAAGCACTTGAACGCAAAACGGGCGCTACCAATCACCCATCCTAATGTGTAAAAAGCCCTGCCAGCCTCTGTCATGGGGAACAGCGAGCGCGCTGGCAGGGTGGGAAAACTGTGTTACTGACGAGCCGGAGCAGGCACTTTTAACTGGCTAATTAAGATGCCGGCGAACACCACGACTGCACCGATGACCTGCCACAACGTGAGTGCTTGGCCCAGCAGTAAAAAGCCAATACAGATCGCCGTCAGCGGGCTCAGCAAGATGAAGACGGATAACTGCACCGGATCGAGCCGCGGCAGTGCCTTAAACCACAGGTAGTAGGGCAGCAACGTCCCCATCAACGTTAGGAAGGCATAACCAGACGCCTCTTTCAGCGTTGGCATTGGCAATGGAAATTCAAACCAGCCAGCAAACGGCAGCACCATCAGACCACCGAGCAGGAGCTGCCAACCCACGAATGGCAAAGGTGGGATGTCCAACTTCCAGCGTTTCATCAACAACGTACCCAGGCCCATGCTGGCAGATGCCAACAGTGCTGCAATGGCCGCTGGCATGTCCCAGTGCATACGGCTTGGCGCGATCAGTACCAGCGTGATGCCAAAGAACCCCAGAATTGCACCACAGCTAATAATCCAACTGGTGCGCTGCCTGAATAGTACCCAGGCCAACATCCATACCAGCAGTGGCTGAGTACACACCAACAAGGCAGCCAGTGGCCCCGCTAAGCGTGACGCGCTGTAGAACAGGCAGGCATGCATCAACCCCATGCACAACAAGCTGACGACCAACAACGGCCGCCAGTGCTGCGGACGCGGCCAATAACGCACCAGACAAAGCAGAATCAGACCAGGCACCAACAAACGAATCATCGCCGTGGTGAGCGGACGCTCCGTCCACAGAACTTCAGTGGTGAGCCAGTAAGTGGTTCCCCACAATATTGGTGGAATAACGGCACACAGCAGCAAGTGGAACGGCATAGGGTAACTCACTCCCAAAACGGTACTGCGGGGCCCGAAAGCCCCGCGTCTGGCTGTCGATTAGCAGGTCAGTTTTGGCATCACTTTTTCACCGAACATACGAATGCTCGGAACAAAGTCAGGGATGCTGAACAGGATGCCGTCCACGCCAGTCTCAGCGGCAATATCGTCGATTTTGCTGGCAACCGTTGCAGGCGAGCCGTGGATAACCGGCATTCCCATAAAGGCCAGGTTGCCGTCTTCAAAGTTACGCTCAAGGCCGGTCAGCATGCGGTCAGCGGTACCACCTGGATTGGAGTCCAGCGCCGCACTGGCCAGAATATTGGCAATTGCACCCTGATCAGCACCCGCAACAATGGCTTCACATTGCGCCTGCGCTTCAGCATCGGTCTCGGCCAGCACCAGCTGGAACAGTGCATAAATACCAACTTTGCGACCGGTTTTAGATGCTTCACTGCGCATCAGATCGCAAGCAGATTTCAGCGCAGATTTCTCCGCCATGATGAAGCTGTGATCACCGTGCTGAGCCGTGAACGCCAGACCAGCCGGGGATTGGCCCGCGCATACGATTGGAATCTGGCGACCCGGACGTGGATTGACCACGCAATCCTTCACATCGAAGAACGGGCTCTTGTAAGTGACCGACTCTTCGGTCCAGAACTTCTTCACCAGTGACAGGTAGTCAGCTGCGAACTCATAACGACGACCGTAGTAATCATCGCCCGGCCACACACCCATTTGGGTGTATTCAGGACGGTTCCAGCCCGTCACCACGTTAAGGCCACAACGACCGCCACTGATGTCGTCAATGGTAGCCACCATGCGCGCTACAACCGCCGGATGACGTGCCAGAACAGTCACGGTTGGGAACAGACCAATACGGTCAGTCACCGCTGCCAGGCCTGCCATCAGCGTGAAGGTTTCAAGGCAGGAATCCCAGTATCCGGTTTCACCCCCGAAGCCTTTGAACTTCATCATCGACAAAACAAAATCGAGGCCCTGGCGCTCAGCTTCCAGGGTGATTTGCTTGTTGTGCTCAAAGGTGGGCAGATACACCGGACTTCCTTTCGAAGGAATGTATCCGTTGCTGCCGTTGGGGAGAAAAATACCGAACTTCATTAACGCACCCTCTTTGTTATTAGCGGTAGTTCTTGTTCTTAAAAGCCGTATTGAAAGGCGGGAATCTTTTCCGGCAATGCGCTGCGAATACAGGAGAACCCCTGAATGTAGGCCTGCAGCAGAAGCAATGTGTGATCGATACGCTTGCGGCTCTTGATAATCTCAGGACTCGCCTCATCTGCGCTGACAACAGCCTGCACATCACGGATCACCAAGTGGTCCGGCATGTAGTTAGGGCGGAAATTCTTGAATGAAAGCACGGGATAAAGACCACCAGCGCCACCCGACACGCCGCACAACAAGACGGGCTTGTGGGCCAACCAGTCCAGATCCATAAACAGGAACCAGTTTTTCAGCGCGGGGGTTGCCATGCCGTGCCACTCCGGGGAGATCAGGATAATGGCGTCTGCATTAGCTACAGCATCAGCATGTGGGTAGGTCATGCCCTCCTGCCATAGCGGCAGTGGATCGCTGCCCAAATCATGCAGTTTTACATCACAAGCGCTGCTGATATCTAAGACCATCAGGCGGTTTTTAAGGTACTCAGCCAAACGCGCTGACTGGCTATCTGCTGAGTGACTGCCTGAAACGATCAATACTTCACTGGCGGGCATGACTGGAATATATCCATCGAATAATTATTGTCTTCGCCAGAGAGCAAGTATTAGGCCACAAACAAAAACTCTATTAATTTCATCAAGTTATATAAAATCATGCACATATCTAAACTCACTCTGAAATCAAATTTTCAGTTTGAAATAGCCTTGCTCTCAGACAACTTCAGCGACGCGCTACAGCACTGCTGAAGTGAAAATGGATGTGCGAGAATACGCCCCTTCAAGATTTCAACTGCCAGAGATAATTACATGACCTACAACGGGGATGACGCCGAAAGCTCGTTAGTTGATAAAGCAGTTAACGGCATTCTTGAAGGGATCATGGAGGGGCGTTTTTCTCAAGGGCAGCGCCTGGTTGCGGCTGATCTGGCAGAACAATTCAATGTCAGCCGTGCACCGATCCGTGAGGCGCTGCAAAAGCTGGCAGGTGACGGCGTAGTTGAGCTACTGCCAAACCGTGGCGCCCGCATCCGCCAACTCAGCCTCGAAGACCTGGTGGAGTTTCTTGAGTTTTCCGAAGCGATACTGGTGTTAGGTATTCGCCTCGCTGCGCCTAAGCTCAAGCAGCAGGATAATCACGCCGTTTTGGTAGAGGCCTTCAAGGAAATTGAAACAGCCGGCCATGCCCGCGAACCCTTCGCCTTTGTACGAGCGCTGTATCAGTACCACGTCAAACTGCATGGTTTGGCAGGCAATAGTTTTCTTGAGCTGTTCTACCGCCGCCCCGAGGTTCGCTTTTATTCATTGTTTCTGGCCAACATCGTGCCGGGCGACTCGTGGGAACGATACCTGGACAACTACCGGCAGATTCATGAAACCTTACTCGAAGGGGACCCGCACACTGCCGTGGTCACATTCAGCGCCCACCTGCGTTGGGTGGTGAGGTTGATGCGGTCGCAGTGAACCGCTATGGAAGCAGCCTGAGCTGCGAAAGCGACCGAGTGAGCCAACTAACTTCTACGGTTTGGCTGAAAATCTTATTCGCGGCTAAAGCCGCTCCTACAACAACGCACCGCGCACCCTGTGGGAACGGCTTTAGCCGTGAAAGCGACCGAGTGAGCCACCTAACTTCTACGGTTTGGCTGCAAGCTCTTGTTCGCGGCTAAAGCCACTCCTACAACAAAGCGCCGTGCACCCTGTGGGAACGGCTTTAGCCGTGAAAGCGCTCGAGTGGCCGCTTAACTTTTTCAGTTTGGCTGCAACTAGTTGTTCGCCGCTAAAGCATCTCATTCGTGGCGCAATAGTTACCCGCAGCGGGCTCACCCAACTCATCCTCAATTAAAGCCAAACTGCATCCCACAACGGATACTCACCAACATGTTGGACTAAACCTGCCCTCAAAGGATTAGCCACCAGATAACGGGCTACAGATTGAACATCCTCCTCACGGCGCAATGCCCGCTCGTGATACCCCGTCTGCCACAAACGTCCCTGACGACCCAATGCTTGATTAATAAAGCGAGCGCTACGTCCTTTAACACGCTGCATCAACACCGCCAAGGCAGGCTCCCTTAATGAAACCAACCAATGCCAATGATCCGGCATGATCACCCAAGCCAATGAATCAACCACGCCTTGGTCCGTGGCAGAACGCAATTCATCAACCAATAAACGCCCTACTGCAAAATTGGCCAATATCGGCAAACGCTTATCAACGGCAACGGTTAGCAGATAAATGCGACCAAACTCACTATGTCGCCCACGGCGCAAGCTGTGGCTGTGAAAGTAGTTAGCTGCGGACATTCCATGTCCTCCTTCAGGAAGGTAGCGAGACGATGCTATTCGATAGTGAGGAGGGGCAAGCAATACACAGGAAAAGTCTGCTTCGACGGAAAACTACCCCACCTTGTGGGAACGGCTTTATCCGTAAAACACCTGTGTGAGCCACCTAGCATCTGTGGTTTGGCTGAAAATCTTGTTCGCGGCTAAAGCTGCTCCTACAGCAGAGCGCCGCGTCCTGAAAACAAAAAGGCCGACCTGATCGACTACACACTGATCAGGCCGGCCTTTGTACTGCTACGAGCGGTTACTGCTCGACTTGGGTCACAACCGACAGATAGGAGTCATCGTTCGGCTTGCCTGCATCCGGGTCCTCGTGATCCTGAGCGATGATGCGCAGGACGTTGCGCAGCAGTTGCTCACGCTTGGCGTCGCGCTGATCACGGACCGACGCATCGGCCACGTAGCTGTCCACACTACCCTCTGGCAGCGTGCCTTTGCTCACCAGCAAGCGCTCAAGCGTATCCACGCGGTCGGACAACACCGAGACTTCACCCACCAGCCCCATGAGCATGGCCAGGAGCTTGTCTTGGGTGGGGTCTTCAAAGAAGTAAGGACGTGCGCCCTTGGCCTTCTTGGGCAGTACCGCTTCATTTTGCACAGTCATTATTTCCACGCTCCATACACATACCACTGACCGCCGCCACCAAAGTCACCGCCTTGGAAAACATGGGTGTAGCGCTGGCTGAGTTTTGCCTCAAAGGCGCTCGGCGCCAGGATTTCAAAGACTTTGTCTTTGCTGAAGCCCGCCTCGACGCAATCGCTGAACGGATCGATCAGGTGGCTGCCGCGCCAGAAGGGCTCGTTGTTGTTACGGGTATCCCAGTCGAGCATAAAGGCATCGTAGGGCGGCAGATCCTTGTAGGGCGGTGTTTCGCCATGAAGCATCACGCCACCTTCGCGCAGTACGCGATGGCACTCTTTGAAGATATTGCGCGCGGCTTTCTTCGAGGTTTCGTGAATCAGGATGCTGCCATTGACCACATCGAAGTGATCATCCGGGAAATCCAGGAACTCCGCATTCATCTGAATGAAGTGAACCTTCACACCCAGTGATTCAGCACGGGCATGGGCATAACGCAGCACCGGAGCACCGACGTCGATGGCGTAAATCTCAGCCTCTGGGTAGAACTCAGCCCAGGCCAGTGTGGAGTGACCCACGGTGCAGCCCAGATCCAGGATGCGCTTGGGCTGGAAGTCCGGGTAGTTCTCCTTCAGCCACTTAGCTGTGGATGCCCCGATGTCGTCGTTCAGCGGGCCCATACGGCCCATGGCGTAGACATACACAGCACGGTCGTAAACCGCACCTGCCGCCACGTCATCCTGGCAGAACTCTGAGTGGTAGCCGCCTGGCATGCAGTGAATATCGATTGCGGTGTGGTAGTCCGGGGTTTTCAGATCCGGGTTCAGTTTGAGGCTGCCCAGTTTCGGTTTGGCCTGTGCTGCGCTGGCTTTCTCAACCAGTTTTGGTAACTGACGCTGCACCGGAATCTGCACCGAGTTCCACATCATTTCCTGGCTGCAGCGCTGCAGGCTGCTCCAGAACTGATAGTACTCTTGCTTCTTCATCAGACGGTCGATCTCAACCAGGCTCTGGGCCTTGCCCGATGCCTTCAGTTGCGGCTCGACCTTGTCTTCAAAGACCTTTTTGTTGCCGGGAGAAACGTTCTGGGCCAGATACAGCTTGAAGCAGCGCACGAAGTCCTGACGCGCTTCTTCATCGTGGGTCATCTGAACCAGTACGTCATGACGATACTGCGAAGTGGTGTCATTTATTGTTTGCATTGTTTTTACCTCGTCTTCGAACCGCCGTTGTCGAAACACCCTGCCTAGTGGAAAAACCCTCGGATCACTTGCGCCATGTACATGGGCTCCTGATCCAACACATACGCACCGGCTTTGAGCTCCAGCACCTGCGCATCCGGCCGCGCTTCACGAGCACGCTGGAAGTAGGGGTAGAGCACATCCGCTTCACCGCAAATCATTAGCAGCGGGCATTTAACCTGCGCCAGATATGCCGGGAAGTCTTGGTTGAACACCGCCGCGTAGGCTTCATGCCAGCGGTCACCGGCGATCAGTGTGTCGATCGCTTCGCGGGTCGCCAGCGCCACAGAAGGCGGGTACTCAATAGGTTGCTGATCCAGATGGGTAACGCGCTGCCACACCTCATTGAAGTGGGTGGCCTGGGCGTCGATATTCAGAGGCTTAACCGCACTGTCACGCCACAGGCTGCGCTCTTCTTCTGTCAGCTGCACCGGACCCAGAATGGCCAATTTACGCACCCGTTGGGGGTGCTTAGCGGCCAACTCGCAAGCCAGGGCAGCCCCGGTGTGGTGGCCAAACAGGTTGAACTGATCAATGCCCAGGGCATCAATGGCCTGCATCAGGCTTTCCACGTAATACGCGGTGGTTGGCACCACGGGCGGCCGGTAAGAACCGCCGAAACCAGGTGTATCCAAGGCGTACAGCGGCGCCAGGTCCGCAAGCTGCTCCATCACTGCCTGATACATGGCTGAAGAACTGGCGGTTTGATGCAGAAACACCGTGGGAACTGTGCCATTGCCACTGACGTATCGCAGATGGATTTGCCCATCTGCAACGTCCACATAAGTCTTCTTAACCGTCATGGCCTTACTCCAAGCCCAATGAGCCGGGGTTCATCAGCCCCTTTTCGTCCACCACGCGCTTCACCTTCTGCAACAGCTGGCCAGTGGCAGCATTGCCGATGGATTCTTGGTACGGATAGTACTTGCCCAGTTGCAGGTGACAGGCACCGAGCTTGAAGTACAACTCGCGCAGACCTTCACGCAGCTTCAGTGCAACTTCGCGGGTCTTCGGATCAGCCGGTATCGCACCCCATTCTTTGCGGTATTCCGGCTCAATCAGATCAAGGCGGAACTCGCCCAGCTCATCGAACCAATACAGGCTCGGTTCGATCACGAACTCGGCACCGGAGAAGCAGGTGAGGTAGGAGTATTTGATGTTGTAGGTGCTCATCAGCGCGGCGTGCTCAGCAAAGTAGCGCTCGGTGGTCAACGCCGCATCCACTGCACGGGACAGCGGGAAGAAGCCATGCACCGGAATCCACACTTCGCCTTGGCTGCCCAACAGAATGGTGCGCACACCGCCGAAAGGCTGAGAACGGAAGGCCAACGGAATGGCATTACCAATCGGCGCGCCACCATTTTCGCTGACGATGTTCTCAGCAATCATCAGCATGCTCGCTGCGGCCTCGTCGGTCGGGCCGTCCACGGCGATATGCAGCGAATAATTGATGTTGTTCAGGACTTTCTTGCCCTGGGTTGCCATCTTCACCGCGTTCTTCAGGCCGCTGAATAAGCTCTTACCTGAGCTGGCCACATCAGCCAGCACTGACAGGCCTTCCTTCAGGGTGAAGCCCTTGTCTTCAAAACCGGCGTTGTAGAACGGATCGAAGCCATAGCACTCGCTGGCAATGCCTTCGCGTGCGATAGCGGTTTGCGCTTGCAGCATGGCTTCGAGGGTTTCAAAGCCATAGGAGGCGCACAGGGTTGCAGGCGGCATTTTGATCAGGCGCAGGCAAGCTTCGACCTTCAGGCCGAATGCGCCGGTATCCGCCGTGAACAGGCCAGTCAGGTCCGGGCCGAAATGGCGGTAAAAACCGTTGCTGTGCCGGTGTGCGGACGATCCTGTCTGCACAATCTGCCCGTCAGCCAATACGACTTTCAGCCCCAGGCAGCTTTCCGCTGCGGTGTGGTGGATGCCCGAGCCATGGAACAGGCTGTTTTGCGACAGGGCACCGCCCACCGTTGCATACATTCCGGACAGCGGGCCGTAGTAAGGGGTGCGCAGACCTTTGGCTTTCAGGGCCTCATAGAGATCACTCCAGGTGCAGCCAGTCTGTACGCGCACGTACATATCCTGCTCGTTGATCTCCAGAATTTGGTTCAGTCCGCGCATATCAATCAGCACGCTGTGCTCGCGGGTCGGCACATAACCGCGGGTGTAGGACATTCCACCACCGCGTGGCACCAAGGCAATATCGTGCTCATGACAATAAGCGGCAGCCTGTGCCAAAGCCTCTACAGAGGTAGGCTTGAGCACCGCCGCAGCCACGGCTTCAGGCTGGAAACTCAAGTCTGTGGAAAAGTAGCGACGGGACGCGTCGTCAGTCAGAACGGACTCCTGACCAAGGGTGCTACGCAAGTAGTCGATATGGCGTGTTTCCAGCATGTACCTGTTCCTAATCAGTCAACGTTCAGGTCAGGAGCCTCATTAACAGCGCTCTTAGATTGCATACAATTTATAACCAGCACCTTGGTGCCAGTCAACGCTTTGCATGCAATTTATTCACTAAAATGCACTGAAAAACACAAATTCACACAACTCTAAAAACAAAACGACCGGCAATCAGGGATTACCAGTCGTATTTTTGCATACAAAAAAAGCCATCCTTGGCAGTGCACATCAGGGAAAACGCTTTTTATTCAAACGCCTCACGGGACAGCGGGCCGTTGAACTGCTCGATCGCACCAGGTTCGATATAACGCTGCCAGTTGTCGAAGATCTCGCGGCCCGCCAGGAAGCCTTCGAAAATAGCGTGGTCGGTACGGCGCGGCGTCACGCAGTCACCCACACGGTGAACATTCGGCAGCGCATCTTTCAGGTCGAAATACAGCTGCTGTTGAGGCAGGTGACGGATGCACAGAACGATGCTGTCGAAGCCGCTCAGGGTTTCTTCATCAGCGGTATACAGGTTGAAGATATCCACATCGCCGCCGCGAATCTGGCTGACCCAGGCGTTCAGGGTGTAAGTCAGTCCCTGAGCAAACAGGTTGGCGTACACAATCGGCTGATCCAAGGTCACGCCCAGTTTGTGGAACAGTGCGTTCCAGCGAGTCAGCACGTGAACCTGATGGCCGTTCTCAACCAGCTTCTCAGTGATACCGGCAGAATAACGGGTGCCTTCATCGTCGATGACCAGCACGCGCTTGCCGAGTTTTTCCGGATGATCCAGCACATCCAGAGCGGTGAAGACGTGATCGGCGTCGATACCCGGCACCTGATCCACCAGCGGGTTCACGTCGGAGTAGCCGCTGCGATCCGGCAAAGACCCGGTGGCCACGATTACACCGTCCGGCGCAAGGGCTTTGACTGAATCTACGGTCGCCGTGTGGTTCAGGCGAACAGTGACACCCGCCTTGGCCATGTGCACCTTGAGGTCTTCGGTGATCCAGGCGAAGGAGTCGCGGCGTGGCATACGAATCACGTAGTTAACCTGGCCGCCCAACTCGTTGGATTTCTCCAACAGGGTCACGCGATGGCCGCGCTTGGCCAGACCTTCTGCAGCCTTCATACCGGCAGGGCCACCACCGACCACAACCCAGTGCTTCTGCGCCGGAGCCAGTTTCAGGGTCTGCACGCCAAAGACTTCTTCACGACCAGTACCGGGGTTGATCTGGCAGGTCATGGAGGTGCCTTGGAACAGCCGCCCTACGCAGCCTTGGTTACAACGCAGGCAGTGATAGATCTCATCTTCACGGCCTTCTTTGGTTTTCTTGGCAAATTCCGGGTCAGCGATCTGAGCACGGGTCATGGCCACCATGTCAGCGTCGCCACGGGCCAGAATCGCTTCCGCTTCGCCCGCGCTGCCGATACCGGATACCACGAACACCGGAATGTTGACCGAGCGCTTCAGGCGCGCAACCGGGTCAGCCAGCCAGCCATTCGGTACGTCGTACGGCGGCATGATGTAAGTGGCGGACTGGTAAACACCTGCGGTGGTCATCACATAGTCGATGTCGCCAGTGGCTTCGACGGTTTGTGCGACTTTGATCCAGTCCTGCACTTCCATGCCGCCCGGAACCATTTCGTCAGCACTCATACGGATACCAACGACGAAGTCTTTGCCGACTTCTTCACGCACCGCGCGGATCACTTCCAGCGGGAAGCGCATGCGGTTTTCAAAGCTGCCGCCGTACTCATCAGTACGTTTGTTGAACAGCGGCGAAATGAACTGATGCAGCAGGTAGCTGTGAGCCAGGTGCACTTCAACACCGTCAAAACCGGCCTCTTTCGAGTAGCGCGCTGAACGCACCCAGCCTTCGACGATCTCGTCCATGTCCGAGCGCTCCATGGCCTTGGCCATTTCACCGAACACCGGAGACTTAATGTTGGAGGACGACCACAGCACACGGTAGTCATCCATCGCATGGGTTTCGCCCATCACACCAAAGTGGTTGAGCTGGGCAATGATGTGCGAGCCGTACTCATGCACCGCATCTGTTAGCGCCCGGTCGCGTTCAACCATTTCCGGACGATAACCGTAGGAGTATCCCCGGCAGAAGGTGTTGGAGGTCGGATGAATCAGGCGGTTGCCCGTAATCATCAGGCCGATACCACCTTTGGCGCGGGCCACGTGATAGTGAATATCACGGTTGTTGGTCAAGCCATCCGGCGAGTTGAACGACATGGCATGTGCAGACTGCATGATGCGGTTGCGCACGGTGATATTGCCGATCTTCAACGGCTCGAACAGGTGGGGATAACGCTCTACGGTCATGGTCTTTGTCTCATCAATCAGACAGGAAATTTTCTTATTGGGCGCTGCTAATCAAGGTCTCTCGCCACTGAAGGTCAAAGCCTTCCAGCTCGCCTTGTTCAATAAAGCGATTCGGGTCATCGAGGATTTCTCGACCGGCCAGCATGGCTTCGTAGATGCTGTCTTGCAGCGGACGCGGCAGGCGCGCATCACCGATGCAATACAGCTTGTCCACACGGCCTTGCAGCTGCTGGTACAAGTCGTCCACCGAGCGATGCCCAGCGGCGATGATGAAGCTGTCGGCTTCCAACACAGCCTCGTCCTGATCGGTGAACAGGTTGAAGATCTGTGCCTTGCCACCGTCGATACGGCGCACCCAGCTGTTGAGGGTGTAACGCAGGCCTTTGGCGAAGACGTGACGGTAATTCACCGGCAAATCGAGGGTCAGGGCCAGGTTCGGTGACAGGGAAATAAAGCGGCTGATGATGTGCACGTCATGGCCACGGTCGAGCAGGTACTCGGCTGTACCCAGGGCGTAACGACCACCATCCTCATCGAACAGCACCACACGTTTGCCCAGCTGCGCCGTGCCTTGCAGCACTTCGACCACGCTGAATACGTTGTCTTGCTCAGTGCCTGGCACGCGATCCACTGCAGGGCGGGTCGAGGTGAAGGCTGTCTTGAGTGGTGTGGAACCGGTGGCGATGATCACGCCATCGGCTTTCGCCGCAACGATTTCGTCAGCGCTCAGACGCGTATTCAGGCTGATCTCGACACCGGCCTTACGCAGCTGGCGCTCAAGGTCGCGAGGGATAAAGCCAAACTTGTGACGACGCGGTAGTTTTGCCGCCAGATTGATCTGGCCGCCCAGCTTGTCGCTGGCCTCGACCAGGCGTACGGAATGCCCGCGACGGGCCAGCTCCAGCGCAGAACGCATACCCGCCGGGCCACCGCCCACAACCAACCATTTGGCGGCTACGCTGGCTGGCTTGAAGGTATGGCTACCAAAGCGTTGTTCGCGTCCGGCTGCCGGGTTAACCACACAAGAGATGGCATTACCCGCCATCAAGCGAGCAATACAGGCCTGATTGCAGCGGATGCAATGGTTGATTTCGTCTTCACGGCCTTGCAGCAGCTTATTCGCAAACTCTGGATCGGCAATCTGCGTGCGGGTCATGGCGATCATGTCCGCAGCGCCTTCCGCTACCAGCGATTCGGCCTTAGCCGGGTCAACAATGTGACCCACGATAAACACTGGGATATCACGAATGGCTTTGACCGCTTTGCGCAGGCGGGCGCCATCGTCCACCAGCCAGTTTTCAGCGTAATCGCCCGGCGGAATCTGGTCTGCGTGAGCCGCGTAGGTGCCCGCAGTGGCGCTGACGTAATCAATCAGGCCGGTTTCCACGAGCTTGCAGGTCATTTCGGTGGCCACATCGGCCTTCATGCCATCGACGCTGCACTCGTCCATGGACACGCGAATGCCGACAACAAAATCCGGGCCGACGGCATCGCGCACCGCCTGCATGGTTTCAATCGGGAAGCGCACGATGTTATCCAGCGTGCCGCCGTATTCATCCGTACGCTTGTTGTAGACGAATGAAAGGAATTGTTGGTGCAAATAGCCGTGGGAGAAATGCAGCTCCACGCCATCAAATCCCGCGGCTTTGGAGTTGAGTGCAGTCAGAGCAAAGTGCTCGGAGACTTCACGCATCTGCTCACGGGTCATTTCCCGCGCCCACTCGTTATAAGCGGGGGACTTCATGGTGGAAGGGCCCCACAGCTCACGGTAATCGTCCAGTGCACCGCTGCGACCCTGCGGGCCAAAGTGGATGATCTGGGCAATGATGCGGCCGCCGAACTCATGCACCGCCCGCACCATCTCGGCGTCGCGCTCAATGATCTCTTCGCGGTTACCGCGAGCCAGGCAACGATTGGGGCCAGTTGAGGTCGGGTGGGTGTGGCGGGCGCCGGTGACGATCAGACCAATGCCGCCTTTAGCGCGCTCAGCCTGGTAGTAAATATCACGGTTATTGGTCAGGCCTGCGCCAGAATGGAAGCCCTTTGCGTGGGCCGTTTGCATCAAGCGGTTACGAACAGTGATGTTGCCAATTCGCAGCGGCGAAAACAGATGAGGATAAGTGTTTTCACCAGGGTTCTTATTATTTTGTGTCATGTCGTGAGCCTTGCTTTCAGGAAAAAAACGGGCCGTTGCCGGCCCGGAAGCACATCAGCGGAGCACGTTTTCACCACTCATGAAGACGAATACACGTTTGAAGCGGCCGTCTTCGACATACCAGAAGTTGCAGTTACGCAGACGGGTTTCATTGCCTTGCGGGTCTTTCAGGTAAACATTGAAACGGGAGCAGACGGTTTGAGTTTCTTCGTCGGCAGCAGTCTCGAAATCGCCGTGCCAGATCTCATCGAAGTTGGCGAAGAGGTTGTCGAACATCTTTTCAACGCCAGCCACACCCGGATGGGTCAGGTTGTCGGTCTGGATGGTGAAGGCCACGTCGTCATGCATGCAGGCCAACACATCAGCCATGTTCTTCTTGTCGACGTTGGCAAAGTATTTCTGCTCAGCCAGTTCAATCAGTTGTGCGCGGGTCAAACGGGACATGCGTAATTCCTCTCAATCGAGCGTCAGTCAAAGGCCAGTAAATGCGTGGTAAGCCGCATCATTGGGCGCTTGCGGAGCGGGATAGGCTTTGCGGCTCTGTTTCAAACCGAGTGACAACATCAATTCACAGAGCTTGTAGGAAACCTGGCCGGGGTTGATTACCGGGATCGGTAGACGCTCGCTCAGATAGGCGTGCGACTGGTGCATGGTGGTGGAGCCGAGGACGATCACGTCGGCGCCATCTTCTTCCATGGCTTTGCGTGCTTCGGCTTCCAGCTTGGCGAAGACCACTTCTTCCTTACCAGCCAGCAGCTCTTTCAGATCCGGGCGCGTGTTGATTGAGCGCAGCGACGCCACACGGGGCCACAGTTGGTATTCGGTGAGGGTCTTTTCGTAGAGCGGGAACCACTCATCCCACATGGTGATAACGCTGAACTTCTTGCCCAGCATGCAAGCCATGTGGAACGCGGCCATACCCGGTGCGATGACCGGAATATTCAGGCGAGAGCGCAGGGCAGCCAGGCCTGAGTCGCTGACGGTGTCGATGCATACGGCATCGTAGCCTTCCTCTTCTGCACGAATGCCAGCCTGGACCACGGAGAAATCCATCAGCAGTACATCAAACGCAGAATCAGCCAGCGAAGCGCCGCGGGCTACGGGAACGAATTCGGGGTGAAAACCAGGGAGAATCAGGTGAGCGGGTAGCTGGCTGGCGCGATTATCAGCACCGGCCTGATCCATAGGGATCGGAATGATGACCTTAATACGTTTCATCAGGTGAGCATCCTGTCGGTTATTGTTTTTGTACGGGCTGATGCTGATTGCCCATCAAGACAGGAGCAAGGAACTTGCCAACTAATCTAACTTATTGATTTATATGAATAAGTGATAATTCCCCTACCTTTTGGCGGGTTTGAGTTTTTTCACTCTGAAAACCCATCTCGCAAAGTGAACGCCCGGATCATTGCTCTGCACCTCAGTCCGGGCGATACCATAGCGATCACGGCAAAGCCTTACTCAGCCTGCGCAAGTGACTTGGCCTCATTAGCCTCGTCACGGTTGTCCTCAAATGAAACTGTGGGCGAGCCATCAGCATTGATTTGGTAGATGCCGCAAGGCTGGCCCTTCTCATTAAAGAACACCTGACCAATGCCCGAGCCGTTCCACAAACGCTCGCCTGAACGGCTGCGGGAAGGAATGCGCGGTTTGACTTCCATATCGCGGCGCTTGGTCAGCCAGTTCAGCGGTGAGCGCGGCGAGTACAGCCAGCGATTAAGCCGGTCGAACCAGTCCAGCAAGCGCCGGGGAAACTCGTTTTTGATGCCGCTGCTGGTGATCTGCCAGATTCTCGGGCCGCTCTGGCGGTAGCGGATGTGCACTTCATAGACGAATGAGTAATGCACATCGCCGGAGAGAATCACGTAGTTACCAGGCGTGCGTGAATGGCGGAAGATATTCAGCATCACCTGTGCAGCACCGCGGTGAGCCATCCAGTTTTCCGCATCCACCATCAGTGGGTGACCGGCCCAGGTGAAGATTCTCTGTACCGTCTCAATCAGCTTCACGCCAAACATGGGTGCCGGTGAGACGATAATGGCCGACGGATGATCAAGCAGGTCCTGCTGAAACTCGCTAAGCCCCTCCCAATCAATCAACCCAGACGGACGCTTGAGTTTGTATTCGCTGCGCCAGCGCCGGGTGCGGGTATCCAGCACCACTAAGGCCGGTGTTGTCGGCAGCACATAGTGCCAGTTGTGAAACTGGTGAAAACGCTGGATCAGTGTGTCCTGTTGTTCACAATCATAGAAATTGCGCTCATCTCGGCCTGCCATCATCTCCTTGAAAATCTCCAGCAGACCGGCAAAGGCCTCAGGCTTGTTGCCCCACGCCTGGCACAGCATGTAACCGATCAGACCGTTGCCAATAATGCGCCGTGAAAACGCATGACCGTAAGCGGTCAGCTCCCATTGCGCAGAGAGGTTCCAGTCATCGGTGATGTCATGGTCATCGAAGATCATCAGCGTTGGCATGTGCGCCAGGGCCCGTGCGACTTTATCCAGCCCCAGGCGGAATGCATCAATGCGCACACGTTCCTTCTGATAACGCTCTTGCTCTTTCTCAGTCAGCGTAGGCTGCGAATAATCCAACAACGTCCAGGGCATCGGCGACCAGACCAAGAGGTACATGGCGAGCACTTCGGCACAGGTGACCAGATGGTTATCGGCATTGCTGCTGGTGAAAATCGGCTTTTTCACACCCCCGAAAAAGCGCTTGGAAATCCCATCGTTGTTTGCTGTATCCGGCAGTAATTGCGGGCGATCGTAATACCCAGCGGGGTGCACATACAGCTCATCACTGTTATCCACAATGGCACCGTGCAGGTGCTCCCCAAACAGCCCCAAACGTTCGATAACCTGGTGAATGGCAAACAGCATGGGCCCTGCCACATCATCGGCGTAAATCTGGTCACCGCTCATCATCAGCAGCGCTGGACGCTGCTCAGGCGTATGGGGCTCGGCCAGCAGGTTATCCACACACAGCAAGCCATCCGGGGATGAGTGATGGGGTTTGCGGCAAGAGCCATGCAGCATGTGGTCGATGCGCTTACGCAGAACAAAATTCGGAGTGTGCGCCCCTTCATAGAGGAGATGCGGCGCCCACTCGGCAATACCTTGTTCACCCACTTCCGGCAAGTTGATGAGCAGGTCGTAGTCGATCTGCACATCCTCTGGCAAGGCTGTATCCAGTTGCAGGTCAATCAGATGGATAAAGGCCCGCTCACCAATTTGAACAACCTGGCAACACTCGCCTTGCAACGGATGGCGTTGGCTTTGCTTATCCACAACCAGTTGCAGGGTCAGGTTTAGTGGTTCGCGCCCGACCAACCACAGCACCAGCCGCTGTGGCTGCATAAGGCGTAGCAGGGGGCCGGACAATACCGGAGGCAGGGGAGCAGGGTTGTAATCAGAAAAAGACATGAAAAAACAATTCTCCACCACTGTGTGGGCGATAACGGATAGACGCCCTGACACAGCCGGGGTTCAGAGTTGAGCAGCCTGTTGCAGTCGCTTCAGATCGACGATTTCGATCTCCGCGTAATTCAAGCGCAGAATACCCTGACTCTCCAGCTCCCGGAGGATCTGATTGGTGGTCTGGCGGGAGATTGCCAGCATCAACGCCAGCTGCTCTTGAGGCAGGCTAATCAACAAGCGAGGCTGGCCGCCTTCGCCGTAGTTGTTGGCTATCGCCAACAGGCGCCTTGCCAGGCGAATGGGCGCAGGCAATAGGCTCATGTCCTCCAGATGGACAAAGGTCTGGCGTAACTTCTGGCTCATCAGCAGTGCGAAATCCCGCCAGTAGCGGGGCTCCTGATCAAGCAGGGCGAGCAGCTTGCTTTGACTTATCCACAGCAGCGTCGTGGCACTGTCGGCGAATACATCGTGTGTACGTGGCTGGCCGTCAAACAGAGAGATTTCCCCCAGCCAATAGGGCGGTTCAACACGGCTCAGCAACGCCTCTTTGCCGCTGCTACTAACGGCGCCCACACGCACGCCACCTTCGACCACCGCATACAGCCCACAGGGTTTGTCACCGCGCCGAAACAGCACCTGCCCCACCTCCAGATGCTGCACCTGGGCGAGGCTGATCAAGGCCTGCTGCAAAGCCTTGGGCAAACTGCTAAACCAATTACCTTGAAGCAAGCAGGTTTGATACCGCTGTATGTCATTCATCGCTGACTCACAGTTTGTCGGCTAGGCGACAGTACAGGGCTGCTGGCTTATTCATGCTGAAGGCCTGTACCACCTGAGGAGAATAATTATGAAAACTCTGGTTGATCATCTGGCTCAATACGCGGCTTACCACCGCGATCAACGCAATATCATCAGCCACTTTATCGGCATTCCGATGATTGTGCTGGCGGTGGCCATTCTGCTGTCCCGTCCGGGATTCGACATCGCTGGTCTTTGGTTGTCACCGGCGGCGGTCGTTGTCGCAATAGCCAGTCTGTTCTACCTGCGGCTGGACCGGCAACTGGGTCTGGTGATGGTTGCGTTGCTGCTCTTATCCCTCTGGGCAGGCGCCGTCGCCGCTGTGCAAAGCACCGCCGTATGGCTTGCGAGCGGAATCGGCCTGTTCGTGGTGGGCTGGATCATTCAGTTTGTCGGCCACTACTACGAAGGCCGTAAGCCTGCGTTTGTTGATGACATCATGGGCTTGGCCATCGGCCCGTTGTTTGTTGTGGCTGAAGCCGGTTTCCTGCTGGGCCTGCGTAAAGAGGTGGAGCAGGTTGTCGTCGAGCGTTCCGGCCCGGTGTGCATCCGCAACAAAAGCGCCGCTGCCTGAGCCAGACTCGCGGCTGAAACCGATCCTACAGCACCGCTCACCACAGGATCGGCTTCAGCCGCGAACGCCCCCAAATCCCCGGCAGCACACTATCGCCAATCAGCGCCCGCTACCGCCTGAAACGCCGCAACCCATTAGTACTTGGCCATCCACTGATTGGTGAAGGAACGCGTATGGCGGTACACCGTCAACGGTGCAAACGGCCGGCCTGATGCACTTTGCAAGGTATTGCTCTGGCTGTTCAGGTCGACCAGTGCCGCACGCAGGTAATCCCACCGGGTAATCAACTTATTCAGCTCAGGGTTATCTTTCACTGAGAGTTTTTTCAGCTCTTCATCCACGGCTGGCACAATTTTCCGCTCATCTTGGCCGAGGTAGGTATCCGGCTGTTCGCGGGCCGTTTCAAAACTGCCCAGATAGGAGCGGCTCATGTATTGCACCGACAAATATTCCACCTGCGCCGCCAACTCACTTTGGCCGGGCTCAGCCAACTTGCGGGCCTCAGACAGCACAGCCAGCAGAGCCAGGCTCAGATCGGAGGGATAGCGCCACGGCATGTCTTCTTCATTGGGGCCGAAGGACAGTCCCAGACGAATCTGTTTAACCAACTCTGCATGGGCTTTGTTCAAGCCCTCGCTACCCTGTGGCAGCTCAGCAACCGCTTTGTTCAGGGCACTCAGATCGGCTTCAAGTGTTTCCAGCTGACGGGACTGGAAACCCTCACCACGCAACATCATCAGGCTGCTGGTAGCCCGACTGGCCTGTACCTGAACCTGTTCCTGAGGGGTGATCGCCAATGCCGATTGGATCGACACAGTGGCAGTCACAAGCAATAGCATCAATGGGCGGAAGAACGCGAAGGGACGCATAACGGGTGCTCCTTTATTATTTTTGTGAGCGACTCAATACAAGACATCCTTGTACATACGCGTGAGAGAGTACTTCAGTGCTCAGCCTGAGGAAGCAGCCGAAAGAGTGATTTCGTCAGAAAGTTAGGGCTGTTTATGCCGATTTTCAGCACAAATCCCCTTACATCATTTGCGGAAAAAAGAGAGGAGGTGGGGCGTGGAGAACCCACGCCCGCGATCAATAACTCAGCTCAGCGCCAGCAAACGGCGCAGCTCAGCCAGCACGATCTGGCTCGTTGGACGGACATCACGCCAGACGAAGAAAGCTTCTGCAGCCTGCTCGACCAACATACCCAGACCATCCAAAGTCCTTGCCGCGCCGTGCTCAGTGGCCCAGCGGTTAAAGGCGGTCATGTCCTTGCCGTACATCATGTCGTAGCACACGGTATGGCCCGGTTTGATCAGGCTCGGGGCAATCGGCGGCAGCTCGCCCGCCAGACTCGCCGAAGTACCGTTGATGATCAGATCGACCGGCGCGTCTATCCAATCGAAACCACTGGCAACCACCGGGCCCAAATCAGCGAACTCACTGGCCAGTTGCTCGGCCTTTTCTACTGTCCGGTTGGCAATCACCAATGACTGCGGCTGCTCAGCCAGCAGAGGCTGCAACACGCCACGTACGGCACCGCCAGCACCGAGCAGCAGGATGCGCTGGCCTTTAAGGGTAACTGCGTTATTCACCCGCAGATCGCGAACCAGACCGGCGCCATCGGTGTTGTCGCCAAGCAGGCTGCCGTCGCGGAGTTTCTTCAGCGTATTAACAGCGCCTGCGCGCTGCGCACGTGGGGTCAGGCTGTTGGCCAGAGCAAAGGCTTGCTCCTTGAACGGCACGGTGACATTGGCACCCTGGCCATCGCGGAAGAACGCTTGGGCAAACCCGGAAAAGTCGTCCAGCGGCGCCAGCAGCGCTTCGTAACTGAGGTCCTCACCCGTCTGGTCAGCAAACTGCCGGTGGATAAGCGGTGACTTGCTATGACCGATGGGGTTGCCGAAAACAGCGTAGCGATCCATGGAAAATCCTTAAAGCCAAAACCGGGGGACAGCAAAACGGGGCCAAATGGCCCCGAATCAGCGTGGTGCAACTTAGCCCTGAAGTTTGAGCCAGTCACGGTCCTGAAGGAAATACTCCGTAAGGCGGGCTTCTTCGCTACCTGCCTCTGGCTTCCAGTCGTAACCCCAACGAACGTGAGGCGGCAACGACATCAGAATGGACTCTGTACGGCCACCGGATTGCAGACCGAATAGGGTGCCCCGGTCGAACACCAGGTTGAACTCAACGTAACGGCCACGGCGATAGGCCTGGAACTCGCGCTCACGCTCTCCATAAGGCGTCAGCTTGCGGCGCTGCACAATTGGCAGGTAGGCCTTGATGTAGGCGTCACCAATAGCGCGCATAAAGGCAAAACTGGTGTCGAAGTCCCACTCATTCAGGTCATCGAAAAACAAACCGCCAATGCCACGCGGCTCGCCACGGTGCTTGAGGTGGAAGTAGCGATCACACCAGGCCTTAAATTTCGGGTAGACGTCATCGCCAAACGGCTTGCATGCATCGAACGCCACCTGGTGCCAGTACACGCAGTCTTCTTCATTGGCGTAGTAAGGCGTCAGGTCGAAACCACCACCGAACCACCACACCGGCTCTTCGCCTTCTTTTTCGGCGCTGAAAAAGCGCACGTTAGCGTGGGAAGTCGGCACATAGGGGTTTTCCGGGTGGATCACCAGCGACACGCCCATGGCCTGAAAGCCACGGCCCGCCAGTTCAGGACGGTGCGCACTGGCCGATGGCGGCAGGCTGTCACCAAACACGTGGGAGAAGTTGACGCCGCCCTTTTCGATCAGCGCGCCATTCTCAATCACCCGCGTGCGGCCACCGCCGCCAGCCGGACGCTCCCACGACTCCTCAAAAAACTCAGCACCGCCATCCTCAGCTTGCAGGGCAGTGCAGATGCGGTCTTGCAGGTCTAGCAAATAGGCTTTTACAGCCTCGGTACGATTACTCACGGCAGCACCTTGAACAGGACTAAGTGACCCGCTGGCAGTGCGGGTAACGAAATTGGCGGCAAGCATAGCATCTGCCGTCTGGCCCCAGCAGTTGACGTCCGTCAATGAAGGCGATTGGATAGACGCATATCCGCGCTCTTGAGCGCTTCTTTACAGCAATTGCACACGAAGGATTGACCATGGCCAAGCGCATTCAATTCAGCCAGCACGGCGGCCCGGAAGTACTCGAGTATGTTGATTACGAGCCGCGCGAACCGCAGCCAACCGAAGTACGGGTGCAAAACAAGTCCATCGGCCTCAACTTTATCGACACCTATTTCCGCAGCGGCCTGTACTCCACAGGTAGCTTGCCCTCGGCACTGGGCAGTGAAGGGGCTGGTGTAGTCGAGGCTATCGGCTCAGCCGTCACCGACTTCAAAGTGGGGGATCGCGTGGCCTACGCCACCGGCCCGCAGGGCTCTTACAGCGAGCTGCACGTACTGCCGGCTGATAACCTGGTGAAACTGCCGGACTCAGTAAGCTTCGAGCAGGCCGCTGCGGTGATGCTTAAGGGCCTCACCGTGCAATACCTGCTGCGCCAGTGCTACGACCTTAAAGGCGGCGAAACCATCCTGTTTCATGCTGCCGCCGGTGGCGTCGGCTCCTTGGCCTGCCAGTGGGCCAAAGCCCTGGGCGTTAAGCTGATCGGCACGGTCAGTACCGATGAAAAAGCTGAGCGCGCCAAACAGCTCGGTGCTTGGGCCACCATCAACTACAGCCATGAGAATGTCGCCCAGCGCGTGCTGGAATTAACTGACGGCAAGAAATGCCAAGTGGTGTATGACGGCGTCGGTAAGGACACCTGGGAAACCTCGCTGGACTGCGTGGTACCACGCGGCCTGCTGGTCAGCTTCGGCAATGCCTCCGGCGCGGTAACCGGCGTCAACCTGGGCATCCTCACCCAGAAGGGCTCGCTGTTCGTCACCCGCCCGAATCTGGCTGGTTATGCCGATACCCCACAGCGCCTGCGCAGCATGGCTGACGAGCTGTTTGACATGATCGGCAGCGGTAAGCTGCAGGTGGATATCAGCAACCGTTACGCATTGAAAGAAGCCGGCCTTGCCCAAAGCGCCCTGAGCGCCCGGCAAACCACCGGCTCAACCATCCTTCTGCCGTAACCTGACGCCTGACCCTACGGGGTCAGGACGGTCTGATGACGTCGCCAGTGGCCAGGTCGCGGATCAGGCTGGGGTTCTTGCGCCCGCCGAGGCTGCCACCGAGCACCATATCTAGCTGACGCGGGAAGTATTGTTCCACCCGCAGGCGGCTGCGGGCAGAAGGGCGCCCAGCTGGGTTGGCGGAGGTGGATACGATCGGCCCGGTGTGACGACACAACGCCTGCACCAGCGGGTGATCGGTCACACGCAGGGCCACACTGTCGTGCTCACCGGTGATCCACTCCGGCAGCAGGTTCTGGTGCGGCACCAGCCAAGTGTTCGGCCCCGGCCAGCTGCCTTCAAGACGCTGAATCCAAACATCCGGTAAACCATCGAGAATGAAATCGAACTGGTCGATATCTGCCGCGACCAGAATCACCCCTTTGTGTTCTGGGCGGTTTTTCAGCGCCAGCAGGCGCTCCACAGCAAGACCATCCCACGGATCGCAGCCCAAGCCCCATACCGCCTCAGTCGGATAAGCGATCACGCCGCCAGCCCGGATAACCTGCGCTGCTTGTTGAATCTGCCAGTTGCTGGCCATTGCACGTACTCCGCAAAAACACCGGCGCAGTTTACCCGCGCCGGGGCATCCGTCCCAGCAGGTCATCGGCTTTCAGATCAGCGCGTCGGCTGCCCGCAACCCATCCACAACCCCGATTCACAAACAACCAGCCCCTCCAATTCCAGCTCGGTGAGCTGCACCAGCACCTCACTGAGACTTATCCCCAAACTCAAAGCAAGCGCCTCACTGCTGTGGGGAGCAGCATGTAGCAGGCTCAATACAGGGTTCATGGGCGTTTGCATGAGCGGCAACTGTGTGGGCGTTTGAGTCACTGTCGGTACACGTTGCCAACCACGCAATGCCTGCATGATGTCTTCGATGCTCTCCACCAACGTGGCGCCTTCACGCAACAGTTGATGACAACCCTTGGCGCCGGGATGGTGGATCGAGCCTGGGATCGCATACACCTCACGGCCTTGTTCCGCGGCCAGGCGGGCGGTGATCAGCGAGCCGCTGGCCGGGCTGGCCTCAACCACCAAGACACCCAGTGAAAGACCACTGATGATTCGATTGCGACGGGGAAAGTTGCTCGCATGGGGTGGGCAGTCCAGCGGCAGCTCCGACACCAGTGCCCCACCACGCTCAACAATTTCAGCAGCCAACCGCTTATGCCGCGCCGGGTAGATGCGCTGCAGGCCAGTGCCCAATACGGCAACCGTCTTACCACCTGCATCCAAAGCCCCTTGATGCGCGGCACCATCCACACCCAGCGCCAAACCACTGGTAATAACAAAGCCTCCGGCAGCCAGGCTGCGGGCGAAGCTGTGCGCGGTATCCAGCCCCGGTTTCGACGCATTGCGGCTGCCGACCATGGCCAGCTGGGGCTGCTCCAGAATGCAGGACTCACCAGCAACAAACAGCAACGGTGGGGCATCACTTAGCTCAGCCAGCAGCGCCGGGTAGCACGGATCATCCCAGCACAGTACATGATGGCGCTCACCCTCCAGCCACAGCAGCGCTGCAGCGGCCTGTTCGCGCACCTGCGGGCTGCGCCGGGCATCACAACTGCTCTGCGGCAAACCCAGCGCACGCCAGGCACTGGCTGGGGCACTTAACGCGGCAGATGCGCTATCGAAGGCTGTGAATAACTTACGAATCCGTTTCGGCCCCATTTCGGGCAGGCCGTGCAAACGTAGACGGGCTTCGAGTTCAGCAGGGGAAAGATTGGAGGCCTGCATATGATCATCCTTGACCAGAGCCGCATAGCGGCAAAAACATGCGGGCAATAAAAAGCCCCGCATTTACGGGGCTTTTCAGCTTAAAACATTATGGATTTGTCACCTTATCCATAATCGCCAATTGGCGAGTCGCTCGCAAAACTAAGCCATAACTCAGCTTGTCGTAGGTGCGGAAGACCATCAGCAGACCAGCCTGCTCGTCTGGAATCTTCACGGCGTCACCGGTCACGCGGTCGCGCACCGTTTCACCGGTTTTCAGGATAGCCAGAACGTTGCCTTCCTTCAGACCATCACGCAGGCCCTTGTTGATGGTGACCACATCAAACTGACCGACCTGAGTCACGCCACGGGGCACATCCAGAATCAGGCCATTGATCTCGCCTTCCGGCTCACTCGGCATGAATGTGGAATTGATTGGACGCTCTTCAGTTGGGAACAGACGGTCAGCCAGACGCACTTCCTGAGTCGAACGGGTCAGCTGCAGTGTGCCAACATCACCTTCAGTCGCAACAACTTCACCGGAACCGATGTCGTCAGCGTTGATGCCGAGGAACTCTTTGGTGTCCGGATCGAGGTAGGTTTTACCCTGACGGAAGATGCCGTATATCGGAGCACTGGCATCAAATTGACCACGGGCATAGACCCGGTCACCGGCGCCACTGACCACACGCTCGGCATTACCAGCCACGATGTACGGGGCACGGTCGAACTGCTCAGGCGTGTCTACAATGCGGTTGACCAGCAGGAAGCTGTTGATAGCCTCCAGCGGGATGGTTGGAATTGCTTCTGCCATTGGCGTGCTGCGGACCTGTGGCGAAAGCTTGATGGTGCCGCGGGACTCACCCCGGTTAAGCATGATGCGCGGTTGGCCATCAACGTAAACCAGACTAAGCTGATCACCAGGGTAGATCAGGTGAGGGTTCTTGACCTGAGGGTTGGCATGCCAGATCTCCGGCCATTTCCAGGGTTGAGTTAGAAACTTCCCCGAAATGTCCCAGAGCGTGTCGCCCCGAACCACGGTGTAATGGTCCGGATGGCCGTCTTTGAGTTGCACTGCGGCCTGAACTAGGCCACTTGCGGCAAGCAGCAGCACGGCCAGTAGTGATTTCCTCATGCGGTGAATCCCTTTATTATGTGTCTTCACGTAGATCGCCCTAGCGCCGCGATAATCAGTCGTGCTGCGGCGTGAAGCCGTTTTTTTGGTTGCTGCGTCCCATCTTAGCAGCGGATTTTATCTATATTCCACAAGTGCATCACAAACGCCATGGCGATTCTTAATATCCTCGAATTTCCCGACCCTCGCTTGCGCACCATCGCCAAGCCTGTGGAGGTGGTCGATGACGCCTTGCGTCAACTGATCGACGACATGTTTGAAACCATGTATGACGCCCCGGGCATCGGCTTGGCCGCAACCCAGGTCAACGTACACAAACGTGTTGTGGTGATGGACCTGTCTGAAGAAAAGAACGAACCCCGTGTGTTTATCAACCCGGAGTTCGAACCGCTGACCGATCAGATGGACCAGTATCAGGAAGGCTGCCTGTCCGTTCCTGGCTTCTACGAGAACGTTGACCGTCCGCAGAAAGTCAAAATCAAGGCCCTTGACCGCGATGGCCAGCCGTTCGAGCTGATCGCCGAAGGCCTGCTCGCCGTGTGCATCCAACACGAGTGCGACCACCTCAACGGCAAGCTCTTTGTTGATTACCTGTCCAACCTTAAGCGCGACCGGATCAAGAAGAAGCTGGAAAAACAGCATCGCCTCAACGGCTGATGCCACATCCAAAGGCTTGCTGCGGCAAGCCTTTTTTCTATGCAAGAGACCCGAACATGACCGAGCCACTGCGCATTGTCTTTGCCGGCACCCCCGAGTTTGCCGCCGAGCACCTCAAGGCCTTGCTCGACACGCCACACCAGATCATCGCTGTTTACAGCCAGCCGGACCGTCCTGCCGGACGTGGTCAGAAGCTGACCCCAAGCCCAGTCAAGCAACTGGCTGTGCAACACGGTATTCCCGTGTACCAACCGCTGACCCTCCGCGACCCTGATGCACAGGCGGAGCTGGCGGCGCTTAAGCCGGACCTGATGGTGGTGGTTGCCTATGGCCTGATCCTGCCGCAGGTCGTACTGGATACGCCGCGTCTGGGCTGCATCAACAGCCATGCTTCGTTGCTGCCACGCTGGCGTGGCGCCGCGCCAATCCAACGCGCCGTCGAAGCCGGTGATGCGGAGTCCGGCGTCACCGTAATGCAAATGGAAGCGGGCTTGGACACCGGCCCGATGCTGCTCAAAGTCACAACGCCGATCAGCGCTACAGACACCGGCGGTACATTGCATGATCGCCTGGCCACACTCGGCCCTAAAGCCGTGATCGAAGCCATCAGCGGCCTCGCCGACGGTAGCCTGAAAGGTGAAGTGCAGGACGACAGCCTGGCCACCTACGCCCACAAGCTGAACAAGGACGAAGCCCGTGTCGATTGGTCGCGCCCAGCAGTTGAGCTGGAACGACTGGTTCGCGCCTTCCATCCTTGGCCGATCTGCCACAGCACCCTGCAAGGTGAAGCTGTGAAGATTCACGCCGCCGAAGCAGGCGAGGGTAGCGGTACCCCCGGCACCATCCTCAATGCAGACAAACAAGGCCTGACCGTAGCCTGTGGCGAGGGCGCCCTGCGTCTGACCCGCCTGCAGCTGCCCGGCGGCAAGGCGCTGAACTTCTCTGACCTGTTCAACAGCCGCCGCGAGCAGTTCGCACCGGGGCTGGTGCTCGGCGCATGAGTCCACGTTTAGCCGCCGCCCGCGCCCTGGCCGCCGTACTCAATGGCAAAGCGTCACTGGGCACCAGCTTGCCGCCGCTACTGGATAAGGTGGAAGTCCGCGATCGCGGCCTCACCCAAGACCTGGCCTTCGGCACCGCACGTTGGGAACCACGCCTGAGCTTGATCGCGGGCAAACTGCTGCAAAAGCCATTCAAGGCGGCTGACCGCGACGTCGAAGCGCTGCTGCTGGTGGGCCTGTATCAGCTGTTCTACACGCGCATTCCGGCCCACGCCGCGATTGGCGAGACAGTGGCCTGTGTGGATAAGCTGAAAAAGTCGTCCCTCAAAGGCCTGCTCAATGCCGTGCTGCGCAATGCCCAGCGCGACGGTGAGCAAATCATCGCCGAGCTGGATCGCGACCCGGTACTGCACACCGCCCACCCGCGCTGGCTGCAAAAGGCCCTCAAAGCGCAGTGGCCGGAGCACTGGGAAGCCATCTGCGCTGCCAACAACGGCCATCCGCCGCTGATTCTGCGGGTCAACCGTCTGCGCAACAGCCGCGACGCCTACCTCGCCGAGCTGCATCAGTCTGGTATCGAAGCCCAGCCTTGCCAGTTCAGCGCAGACGGCATTCGCCTGCTTCAGGCCTGTGACGTGACCACCCTGCCGGGCTTCGCCGAAGGCCGCGTCAGCGTGCAGGATGAAGCGGCGCAACTGGCTGCTGAGCTGCTGCAACTGGCGCCTAACCAGCGCGTTCTGGATGCCTGCTGCGCCCCCGGCGGCAAGACCTGCCATATCCTCGAAAGCGAACCCAAACTCAAAGGTGTAGTGGCGCTGGATCTGGAAGAGAAGCGCCTGCAGCGCGTCAGCGAAAACCTGCAACGCCTTAACCTCAGTGCCGAACTGATCGCTGCTGACGGCCGTGACATTGCCACCTGGTGGGATGGTGTGCCATTCCAGCGCATCCTGCTCGATGCGCCCTGTTCGGCCACCGGCGTGATCCGCCGCCATCCGGACATCAAACTGACCCGCCAGGCCGACGATATTCCGGCGTTGGCACAGTTGCAGGGCGAATTGCTCGACACCATCTGGCAAACACTCGATGTCGGGGGCATTCTTGTGTATGCCACGTGCTCAGTGATGCCTGCCGAAAACAGTGACAACATTGGCGCATTTTTGGCCCGCACACCGGGCGCACGGGAGCTGGATATTGCTGGCCAGTTCGGGATCAAAACCACCCATGGACGGCAATTATTCCCACAAGTAGACGGCCATGATGGCTTCTACTATGCCAAGCTGATGAAAATCGCGGCCACACCACGCGGCTAAGGAACAGACTGCATGAAGATCATCATTCTCGGTGCTGGCCAGGTTGGCGGCACCTTGGCGGAACACCTGGCCAGCGAGGCCAACGACATCACCGTGGTCGATACCGACGGTGATCGCCTGCGCGACCTCGGTGACCGCCTGGATATCCGTACGGTACAGGGTAAGGGTTCGTTCCCAACGGTCCTGCGCCAAGCGGGTGCCGATGATGCCGACATGCTGGTCGCGGTGACCAACAGCGACGAAGTCAACATGATCGCCTGTCAGGTGGCCTACACCCTGTTCCGCACCCCGACCAAAATTGCCCGTGTGCGTGAAGCGGCCTACCTGACCCGCAGCGGCCTGTTCGATAACGAAGCGATCCCGGTGGACGTGCTGATCAGCCCGGAGCAGGTGGTCACCAACTACATCAAACGCCTGATCGAATACCCCGGCGCTTTGCAGGTACTCGACTTTGCCGAAGGCAAGGCGCAGCTGGTGGCGGTGCGCGCCTACTACGGCGGCCCACTGGTAGGCCAACAGCTCAAACAGATCCGCGAGCACATGCCCAACGTCGACACCCGTGTCGCGGCCATCTTCCGCCGTAACAGGGCGATCATGCCCAAGGGCGACACCATCATCGAAGCGGACGACGAAGTCTTCTTCATTGCTGCCAAGGCTCACATCCGCGCAGTGATGAGCGAAATGCGTCGCCTTGAAGACAGCTACAAAACCGTGGTGATTGCCGGTGGCGGACAGATCGGCGAGCGTCTGGCTGAGGCCATCGAAAGCCGTTATCAGGTGAAGATCATCGAGATGAACCCGGCCCGTTGCCGCTACCTCTCGGAAACACTCGACAGCACCATCGTGCTTCAGGGCAGTGCCTCTGACCGCGACCTGCTGGTAGAGGAGAACATCAGCGACGCCGATATATTCCTCGCGCTGACCAACGACGACGAAGCCAACATCATGTCCTCTCTGCTCGCCAAGCGCCTGGGCGCAGGCAAGGTGATGACCCTGATTAACAACCCGGCCTACGTGGACCTGGTGCAAGGCGGCCAAATCGACATCGCCATCAGCCCGCAGTTGGCCACCATCGGCACTCTGCTGACTCATGTGCGTCGCGGCGACATTGAAAGCGTGCACTCACTGCGCCGTGGCGCTGCCGAAGCCATCGAGGTGATTGCCCACGGCGACGCCAAATCAAGCAAGGTGGTGGGCCGCGCCATCGAACGCATCGACCTGCCGCCAGGAACCACGATTGGTGCAATCATCCGTAATGACGAAGTGCTGATCGCCCACGACGACACCGTCATCGAGTCCGGTGACCATGTCATTCTGTTCCTTGTGGATAAGAAGCACATTCGTGACGCCGAGCGCCTGTTCCAGGTTGGCCTGACCTTCTTCTAAGGAGCTGTACATGAGCCGTGAAGCCCTGGAAAAGATGCTGGCTAAAGGCATGGACAACGCACTGTTGCGCTTCGGCCTTGGCAAGGCCTGCTTAGACGAGGGAAGCCTGGCGTTGGCGGCTGAGCACTTGCAGCGGTGTGTTGATTTTGACCCCAAATATTCCGCTGCCTGGAAGCTGCTGGGCCAAGCGCTGAACAAACTGGAGCGCTACGACGACGCGCGCAGCGCCTGGAGCCGTGGGCTGGAGGCGGCTCAGGAGAAGGGCGACAAGCAGTCAGAAAAGGAAATGACGGTGTTTCTCAAGCGTCTGGACAAACAGGCTCTCTGAAAGCACTCACACGTAACGCAGGCCAACCCCTAAAGGCTCGGTGCGCACCACTTCTAGTGTGAGAATCGGCGCCTCAATCGGCAAACCTTGCACCTGTCCGCGAACCCGCTCACCGACCTGAAGCAGATCCTGAGCCTGGTCCATCAGGACATAGACACCGCATTCGGAAATATCCCGCGTGGTGACCATGAGTTCACCATGGGTTGGGTGATCAATCCGCAGCCGCATTTTTATGGGTGTTCGCGGGTGCTGGCGGGAGTTGTCCATGACTGGCCCGGTGCAGTTGAGTTGCACCAGACTAGTCGAGGCGAGACCCGCCCTGCAAGCGGATCTCATTCATACTTTCAGGCATCAACCGTGGAGGCGTACTTAGCCCCAAGGCTTAGTACCACTTGGCTTCGCCTTCAGGGCGCTTCTTAAAGCGCTTCATGCTCCACATATACTGGCTCGGGTACTCGCGCACATAGCGCTCGACCACCTTGCTCATACCCGCAACGGACTCTTCAGCATCGGTGCTGTACATCTGCTCTGGCGCGGCTTCAAGGATGACTTTGAAGCCGGAGCCATCCGGCAGGCGCAAAGCATGCAGGAAAACACCACGGGCTTTACCGCCGCTGAGCATGCCCGCCACAAACTTACTGGTCAGCGCTTGAGTGCCAAGAAACGGCACAAACACCCCGGCAGAGCGGCTCGGCTCAGGGTCAGCCGGAATGCCCACAGCACCACCTTTACGCACTTCTTTAATGACGCTGAGAATGCCTTCCTTAGTGGAAGGGGCTACACGGTTACCCATCTGTACACGCTGCTCACGCAGCAGATCATCCACAGCCTTGAGCTTGGGTGGACGGTAAAAAATGATCGGTTTGCATTGGGCGCAATAGAAGTGGTTGAGCACTTCCCAATTGCCCAAGTGACTGGTGATGCCGACGACACCTTTGCCACTGGCCAGTGCTTCGTGCAGCACCTCCAGCCCCTCAACCTCTTTGACCAGGTTAATGGACTTCTGCGCAGGCCAAATCCAGGCACAGGCGCTTTCCGTCAGGGTCCGGCCAATATCTTTCAGCGATCTGCCCAACAGCTGCTGGTGCTCAGCCTCGCTCAGCTCCGGGAAGCATTTGCGCAGGTTGATGCTGGCCACATCCCGTGAACGGTTCGGCAGTTTCCACATCAGCCAACCAATGGCGGCGCCCACTGCTTGGACGGCACGCCAAGGCAACAATGCGAACAAACGCAAGAAGCCAACAACCAAGGCACCTTTGAGCTTCTCCACAGATCACTCCTGCACATTCAAAAGGGCTGCATTGTAACCTTGCCGCTCAATGGCTGCTCAATTGCTGGACAAATGTGGATAGCGATCACAGTCCGTGGTGTGATCCATGACCATGCCGGTGGCCTGCATAAAGGCGTAACAAATGGTCGGCCCAACAAAGGTAAAACCGGCCTTTTTCAGCGCTTTGCTCATGGCCTCTGCCTCCGGCGTTACAGCAGGGACTTGGGCCGGAAGGCTGAAATGGTTGATCTTGGGCTCGCCACCAACGAATGACCACAGAAGCTCCGCCGGATCTTGCAAACGCAGCCATGCCTGAGCGTTCTGACGGACGGCTTTGAGTTTGAGGCGGTTGCGGATGATGCCGGGGTCTTGCATGAGGGTTTCGATGTACTCATCACTCAGTGCAGCCAAGCGCTCTATATCAAAGCCAAACAGCACCTCACGGTAGCGTTCGCGCTTCTTCAGCACGGTTATCCACGACAGCCCCGCCTGAAACCCTTCCAGCAACAGCATCTCGAAAAGGGCCTGAGGATCACGTTCGGGGACGCCCCATTCTGTGTCGTGGTAGGCGATATACAGGGGATCTTCGTTACACCAGAAACAGCGCGGCATGCGGCTTTCCTTGTCCTTCGGTATACTGGCGGACTTTCTCAAGCCGCCAATGTACGGGTGAAATTTGTGAGCCAGACTACGCCTGCCGTGCGCACCTTCCAAGACTTGATCCTCGCCCTGCAACAGTACTGGGCCGAGCAGGGTTGCGTCGTGTTGCAACCTTACGACATGGAAGTAGGCGCCGGCACTTTCCACACTGCTACGTTTCTGCGCGCCATCGGCCCGGAAACCTGGAACGCTGCCTATGTGCAGCCATCGCGCCGTCCTGCTGACGGCCGCTACGGTGAAAACCCGAACCGCCTGCAACACTACTATCAGTTCCAAGTGGTACTGAAGCCGAACCCGGAAAACTTCCAGGAGCTGTACCTGGGCTCGCTGAAAGCCATTGGTATTGATCCGCTGGTTCACGACATCCGCTTCGTCGAAGACAACTGGGAATCGCCGACCCTCGGTGCCTGGGGCTTGGGTTGGGAAATCTGGCTCAATGGCATGGAAGTGACTCAGTTCACCTACTTCCAGCAGGTTGGCGGCATCGAATGCTACCCGGTTACCGGCGAAATCACTTATGGCCTTGAGCGTCTGGCCATGTACCTGCAGGGCGTGGATTCGGTCTACGACCTGGTCTGGACTGACGGCCCGTTCGGCAAGGTGACCTACGGCGACGTGTTCCACCAGAACGAAGTGGAGCAGTCCACTTACAACTTCGAGCACGCCAACGTCGACAAACTGTTTGAGCTGTTCGACTTCTACGAGTCCGAAGCCAACCGCCTGATCGAGCTGGAACTGCCGCTGCCGACCTACGAGATGGTGCTCAAGGCATCCCACACCTTCAACCTGCTGGACGCCCGTCGCGCGATTTCCGTGACCGCTCGCCAGCAGTACATCCTGCGTGTCCGTGCGCTGGCCCGTGCAGTGGCACAGAGCTACCTGCAGGCACGCCGCAAGCTGGGCTTCCCGCTGGCAGCCCCGGACCTGCGTGATGAAGTATTGGCCAAGCTGGAGGCAGCAGAATGAGTGCGCAAGATTTTCTGGTAGAGCTGGGCACCGAAGAGCTGCCACCCAAAGCCCTGAAATCCCTCGGTGAAGCCTTCCTCGGCGGCATCGAAAAAGGCCTGAAAACCGCAGGTCTGAACTACAGCAAAGCCCGTGTTTATGCCGCACCGCGCCGCCTGGCCGTGCTGGTTGAGCAACTGGCCACACAACAACCTGACCGCACCCTCAGCCTCGACGGCCCGCCTGTGCAGGCTGCCTTCGACAAAGACGGCAACCCGACTCAGGCAGCTCTGGGCTTCGCCAAGAAGTGCGGTGTTGAGCTGAGCGAAATCGACCAGAGCGGCCCAAAGCTGAAGTTCAGCCAGACCATCAAGGGTCAGCCTGCTGCCGCTCTGCTGCCGCAGATTGTTGAAGACTCTCTGAACGACCTGCCGATTCCGAAGCGCATGCGTTGGGGTGCGCGCAAAACTGAATTCGTGCGCCCGAGCCAATGGCTGGTGATGCTGTTCGGCAACGACGTGATCGACTGCGAGATCCTAGCGCAAAAAGCCGGCCGCACCTCCCGTGGCCATCGCTTCCATGCCAACCACGAAGTGAATATCACTGCACCGGCCAACTACGCCGAAGACCTGCGCAGCGCTTATGTGATTGCCGACTTCGCCGAGCGTCGCAAGCAAATCATCGCCCGCGTTGAGCAGCTGGCTGCCGAGCAAAACGGCAAAGCCATCGTGCCTCCGGCGCTGCTGGATGAAGTGACCGCACTGGTTGAGTGGCCGGTTCCGCTGGTCTGCACCTTCGAAGAGCGCTTCCTTGAAGTGCCGCAAGAAGCCCTGATCAGCACCATGCAGGACAACCAGAAATATTTCTGCCTGCTGGATGCCAACAACAAGCTGCTGCCGCGCTTTATCACCGTGGCCAACATCGAGAGCAAGGACCCGACTCAGATTGTTGAGGGTAACGAGAAAGTCGTACGCCCGCGCCTGACCGACGCCGAGTTCTTCTTCAATCAGGACAAGAAGCAGAAGCTGGAAACCTTCAACCAGCGTCTGGCCAATGTGGTGTTCCAGGCCCAGCTGGGTACGGTCTACGACAAGGCTCAACGTATTTCCGCGCTGGCCGGTTTTATCGCCGAGCGCATCGGTGGCGACGCCGACCGTGCAGCCCGTGCCGGTATCCTCAGCAAGTGCGACCTGGCCAGTGAAATGGTCGGCGAGTTCCCGGAAATGCAAGGCATTGCCGGTTACTACTACGCCAAGCACGACGGCGAGCCGGAAGATGTCGCCCTGGCCCTGAACGAACAGTACATGCCACGCGGTGCAGGTGCCGAGCTGCCAGAAACGTTGACCGGTGCAGCTGTGGCACTGGCTGACAAGCTGGACACCCTGGTCGGTATCTTCGGTATCGGCATGCTCCCAACCGGCAGCAAAGACCCATATGCACTGCGCCGTGCTGCGCTGGGCGTACTGCGCATCCTGATCGAGAAAAAACTCGACCTGAACATCGTGGCGGCCATTGAATTCGCCATTGAGCAGTACGGCACCAAGGTCAAATCAGCGGGTCTGGCTGCCCAGGTACAAGACTTTATCTTCGACCGTCTGCGTGCGCGTTATGAAGATGAAGGTGTCGATGTATCCGTGTACCAAGCGGTACGTGCTGTCAGCCCAACCTCGCCGTTGGACTTTGACCAGCGCGTTAAGGCTGTTCAGGTGTTCCGCGCACTGCCGCAAGCCGAAGCACTGGCTGCCGCCAACAAGCGTGTATCCAACCTGCTGAGCAAAGCTGAAGGCAAGGTGCCGGACACCGTTGAGGCTCATCATTTCGACAACCCCAACGAGTTCACCCTCAACGCCGCCATCCAGAAGGCTGAGCAAGCGGTTAAACCGTTGGCTGCTGCCCGCGAGTACAGCCAGGCGCTGACTCAGTTGGCCAGCCTGCGTGAGCCGGTGGATGCGTTCTTTGAAGGGGTGATGGTCAACGCAGAAGACCCAACCGTGCGTAGCAACCGCTACGCGCTGCTGGCCAAACTGCGCGGCCTGTTCCTCGGTGTAGCCGATATCTCGGTACTGGGCTAAGGCCTGAGCGCAAGGTGGGCCTGGCACTGGCTAGGCCCACCGTTTCATTTTCCCGGCAGCGCATGGGCGTTGTCGGTTACGGATTGGCCCATGAAACTGCTGATTCTCGACCGCGACGGCGTCATCAATCATGACTCCGACGACTACATTAAGAGCCTGGGTGAGTGGATTCCCATAGCGGGTTCCATTGAAGCGATTGCTCGTCTGTCTAAGGCAGGCTGGACCGTTGCTGTGGCCACCAACCAGTCCGGCATTGCCCGGGGTTATTACCCCCTCAGCACCCTCGAAGCCATGCACCAGCGTCTGCGCGATCTGGTAGCGGAGCAGGGCGGCGAAGTGGGGCTGATCGTGTATTGCCCGCACGGCCCGGATGATGGCTGCGACTGCCGCAAACCCAAGCCCGGCATGCTCCAGCAGATTGCCGCGCACTATGACGTAGCGCTTGATGGCGTGTGGTTTGTCGGTGACAGCAGCAGCGATATCAAAGCAGCACTGGCTGCCGCCTGTCAGCCGGTACTGGTTAAAACAGGCAAAGGTGAGCGCACGCTGGTCAAACCATTGCCAGCTGGTACGCTGATCTTCGATGATCTGGCGGCAATCGCCGATCACCTACTCAACCTATAAGAATTACAGGCGCTGCCTGTGACGGTAAACGCTCCTATGTCGATAGTGCAGACCCTAAGAACGGTTGTTTTCTACTTTTTGCTGGCCTCCAGCTCGCTTATCTGGTGCACCATCAGCGTATTTATTGCTCCGCTGCTGCCATTTCGTGCCCGCTATCGTTTTATCAACCAGGCCTGGTGCACCTGCGCGGTATGGCTTACCAAAGTGTTTGTCGGTATCCGCTATGAAGTGAAAGGTTTGGAAAATATCCCGCAGCAACCCTGTGTGATCCTCGCCAACCATCAGAGCACGTGGGAAACCTTCTACCTGTCAGCCCTGTTTGAGCCCCTGAGCCAAGTGATCAAGCGCGAATTACTGTACGTGCCGTTCTTCGGCTGGGCCATGGCCATGCTTAAGCCCATTGCCATTGACCGCAGTAACCCCAAGGCAGCACTCAAACAATTGGCGAAGCAGGGCGACGAATGCCTCAAGCAAGGCTGCTGGGTACTGGTATTCCCAGAAGGCACCCGCTTGCCGCCGGGACAAATGGGCAAATTCAGCCGTGGTGGCGCCTCACTGGCGGTGAATGCCAACCTGCCAGTGCTGCCAATCGCCCACAACGCTGGTGAGTTCTGGCCGAAAGAAGGCTGGAGCAAAAAGCCGGGCACCATTCAGGTGGTCATCGGCCCACTGATGCATGCCGAAGGTACCGGCCCACGGGCGATTGCCGAACTGAATGACCGCGCTTACGAGTGGGTCCGCCAGGCCCAAATCGAGATGGGTTCCCTGGCGCCGGACGCTGTTGCACAAGCACCAGAGACTGTCTGATATCCCCCGCAAACCAGCAGCGCCCGATCAATGTGGCTGCTGCTGGCTCATTTTTTCAAAAATTCTAACTCAGCGTCAGAGCGCTGTTCGAATTGAACCTGCATTACTCCGAACTCATAAGCCTTCTTCAGGCGCAAATAATCACAACGCCCCTCGCGCCCCAAACAGTCACGCACGCCCACTTGTAACCGCAAGGTCATAGAAGCGCTTTAGGGTGATGCTCAGATCTTCAAGCCTTGGATAACGACAATCCTGCCCGGCTGAAAGCTGATCCTCCCTCCCCAATCTGCAAAAGGAATTTTCAGATGACTAAAGCAGCCCCACTCGCGCTTTCCCTTGCCATATCCAGCGCCATCTTTTCCTTTGCTGCCCCCGCTTTTGCCAGTGGCCAAAAAGACCAACAAAGCTTGTTAAATCGACAAGCCCGTGGCGATATCAGCGAGTATGCCGGTGCTCGTCGCCTTGATGGTGACCTAACCAAAGCACTGAAAAAATCCCTCTCGGATCACAAAGCCAAGAACGTAATTCTGTTGATTGGCGATGGCATGGGTGACTCGGAGATCACCCTGGCGCGTAACTATGCAGAAGGGGCTGGTGGTTACTTCAAAGGCATCGACGCTCTGCCGCTGACGGGTCAGTACACTCACTACGCCTTGGACAAAGAAACCGGCAAACCGGACTACGTTACCGACTCGGCTGCCTCCGCCACAGCCTGGGCCAGCGGCGTCAAAACCTATAATGGCGCCATCGGTGTGGATATCCATGAGCAACCGCACAAGAGCCTGCTGGTGCTGGCTAAAGAGCGTGGGCTGGCTACGGGTAATGTTTCCACAGCTGAAATCCAAGACGCTACTCCAGCGGCACTGTACGCACATGTCACAAATCGCAGCTGTTACAGCCCATCGTCGACAACCAGCACCTGTCCGACCAATGCACTGGAGAACGGCGGCCTGGGTTCCATCAGCGAACAACTGCTTAACACCCGTCCAGACGTTACCCTCGGCGGTGGTTCCAAGAGTTTCGCGGAAGCCGCAAAAGCAGGGCAGTGGGCTGGTAAGACATTGCGTGAGCAAGCGCTCGCCCGCGGTTTCGTGTTAGTTGAAGATGCAGACTCACTGAAGCGCGTTCGTAGCGCTAACCAGAAGCAGCCTCTGCTCGGACTGTTCAGCACAGGTAACATGCCTACACGCTGGGTCGGCCCAAAAGCCAGTTATAACGGCAACATAACAGCAGCGCCTGTCACCTGTGAGATCAATAAAGACCGTCCAGCATCAACCCCCACGCTGGCGCAGATGACTGATAAGGCTATCAGCCTGCTGAAAGACAATCGCAATGGCTTCTTCTTGCAAGTTGAAGGCGCCTCCATCGACAAACAGGATCATGCCGCTAACCCTTGTGGGCAGATTGGAGAGACAGTCGATCTCGACGAGGCTGTTCAGGTCGCGCTTGAGTTTGCCAGAGCCGATGGCAACACATTGGTTATCGTCACAGCGGACCATGCTCACTCCAGCCAGATCATTCCTGTAAAGGCTAGGGCACCAGGCCTGACCCAGACGCTGATCACTAAAGACGGCGCACAAATGGCAGTCAGCTACGGCACCTCCAACTACTCATCCCAGGAACATACCGGAACCCAGCTGCGGATTGCCGCTTACGGTCCACAAGCAGCCAATGTGACCGGGTTAACTGACCAGACAGACCTACACTTCACTATTCTTAACGCGTTAAAACTCGGTCAAAAAACGCACTAAACGACTTTTTTCAATCTCTATATCGATTGAGACCCCGGATGGGTAACGGGGTCTTAATCGAGTATGCAAAACAGTGATTTTCACAGTCACTCGACGCACATTAACTTCATCAAACTCTTATCTGATTAAATGTTTTGATCCAGCCCCTAGCCCCTGTTCTGGTTAAGAATCTCCTGCCTGTAGATTACACGTCCTTAAAAATGCGTTAGCTCTGATGCAGCCCAAAAATGTCCACTCAGACTCGGCTCAGGGCTTTATTCAAGCCGCGCATTCAACAAGGAAGTAATAGTGACACTTTCAGATATCAAACCTATCTCGTAGGTCTGATCAGAGCTACGTGGCCGCTGCATATTTTTAATCCATAACGAGATGCTTGATTAGCTCGCATACCAGATTTGCGCTGATATCACTGAGCCTTTCCTTGCTTAGCTGTTATGTCGCTACTCGTGCAGAAGGGCCTCTTAGCCATCTGTTTACAATTGCTCCTAGAGCTGGAGAAGTTTCAGTTTCTACAAATACGGCAGAGAATCGCATATAGAGATATAGACTAACGTACATCAACGCCTATCATTGGTAGTGACTCGCACCATCCAATAATTTGAATAAATTCGCTCCGCAGACCTTCCTAACTAACGCAATTCATAGAAGCAGTTAAACCAATAAAATGATTGCACACACTCAAACGCTTTTTGGCTCGATGGCTCTGGTTGCGATAATTACGGGTATTTGCCTGATTCTCGCCGGCCAATTCAACCGTCGTGACGGCACTCTTACGATTGGTCTGGGGATGCTTTCCCATGCACTGGCCTATATCGGTTTTACTTCATTTGGATATGCGCCGCTCTGGGTCAGCTATGCACTGTCCAATACATTGCTTTCAGCCGCCTTGGCTTTCTACCTAGTCAGTATTCCGCTTATCAGGAGAGCAACCCCTTGAAATTGGCTTTCGCGTTTCCGCTCATACAATGCTCGTTGCTCACCATTCTGATAAATACCCAAGAGCCCAGGCAGCTTGTTTCTAGCCTCATTCTGTTAACACAGTGCGGGTTCATCATGCGCTATAGCTTGCGCTATGCCTTACCGGGAGGAAGAGCACATTGGGTGCTGCTGATTGGATGCGGTACCAGCCTTATCGGTTTGGGCATCAGAGCTATCGTCATTCTTTCGGGATCTCCGGTTGAAATGAATTACGACGTGAGCAACTTGCGACAGACCATCTCCATTGCCATTGGAGCTGTCACGATCATCATGCTGTCATTCGGACTCGTTCTGCTTTCTCGAGAACGTATTGAGGCCGACTTGAAGCAGATGGCTTTGCACGACCCACTCACAGGCATCAGTAATCGACTGTCGATCCTTAAGCAGCTGGATGAGGATTTATCGAGAAGCCGGCGAACAGGTGTGCCTCTCTCGATTGCCATGGTCGATATTGATTACTTCAAACAGATCAACGACCGCTATGGGCATCTCGTCGGAGATAGCGTTCTGTGTCATTTCACCCAGCATTTACAGCAACGCCTTCGTAGTACCGATCGGGTAGGGCGTTATGGCGGAGAAGAGTTTTTAATCATTTTGCACGGTACTGACGCGAAGGGCTCTTACGACATTCTCACTGAGCTACGCACAAGCTTGATGAATAACCCTGCTAGAGTCGGTAGCGACGTTATCCCACTGACCTTCAGCGCAGGCATATTTAGCTTTATCAGTCCCATGGATGAAGACGTTAAATCCATACTGGTCAAAGCTGACACCGCGTTATACGAAGCTAAGAACAGAGGCCGCAACGCATTGGTGCAGGCTTAGCATTAGGGTTAATAGAACCCAAAAAACGGGTCTAGCGACCCGTTTTTTATTGCCTTAAAAACACGTTGTTCCACATGAACATCTAATTTTTAATCCTTGTCACGACCACGTCGTATCAGTATCGACCTCACTATAAGAAGTAAAGCCATCGCTACCTGCATAGCCAAAGCACTCATTGCGACAAATACACCATCGCGCGAATAGCTGATGGCTTGCCCTGCTCCTACTAACAAAGCTTCAGCTTGAGCCTTGCTGCTGCTCCAGATGTTATTGCGGAAAAGCGGAACATCATTGAAATGAAAATCAGCGCCCCATGTCTCGTAAAAGCTGCGGTGATCTTGCCCCACATACTCGACATACTTACTCCAGTAACCATCCTGATCCGTCACCGCCCAACCTGGTGCATCAAACGCTGTTTGGCGCGCGGCCCAAAGCTCTCCCTCCTCAGAAAGGTTATGGGTGTACACCAGAACACCAGCGATCATAAGAATAGGTAGGAGGCTCAGCCTACTCGCGATATCCGCACGGAGTTTATCTGCCAACAAAGCAAACAGCGCCACCAGCAGGACAATCCCGTAACAAACAAAACTATGTGGCGCCGTAATTCGATAGGTTGCTCCATGGTTAGTATTTAGGACAGGGAAGTAAATTACAGCCGCAACCATTGCAGCGGCTATTAGCCCCATCAGCATGGCAACCAGAGAAATCACTTTTAAACGCACAAATAACTCCATTGCTCGCAATATATTTGTGAAAAGGGTGGGGGTGTTTCACGTGGAACATCTATCAGCCCAGGTCGCTATGTGATGCACGCTACTGGGCATCAAGCTATCACACACATAAAAAACCCGGCATAGAGCCGGGCTTTTTATGTGTAACGCTATTTGCGGATCAGAAGTCCAAGTTGGACACTGCCAAGGCGTTGGTCTCAATGAAGTCACGGCGGGGTTCTACAGCATCCCCCATCAAGGTGTTGAAGATCTGGTCAGCTGCGATCGCATCTTCAATCCGTACTTTGAGCATACGGCGAACTTCAGGATCCATTGTAGTTTCCCACAGCTGCTCAGGGTTCATCTCACCAAGGCCTTTATAGCGCTGGATGGTGTGGCGTTTGGTGCTTTCAGTCATCAGCCACTCAAGTGCCTCTTTAAAGCTGCTGACGTGCTTCTTGCGCTCACCACGCTGAACAAAGGCGCCGTCTTCGAGCAGGTTGTTCAACTTACTGCCCAGTGTCGTCACAGTGCGATAGTCGTTGCTGGAGAAGAAATCACGGTTAAAGGTGATGAAGCTGGAAACACCATGGGAAATCAGCTCAACTTCCGGCAGCCACAGGTGGCGTTCTTGGTCTTCTCGCAACTTGGTTTTATAAACCAAGCCGGACTTCTCCAGATCCTTCAAGCGCACATCGAGTTTACCCAACCAAGCGTCCATATGGGACTTGTCAGCCAGCTGTTCAGGCTCAACGCGATCCAGATAAACGAAGTGCTCAGTGAGCTCAATCGGGTAGAGGCGTGACAAACGCTTGAGCGTTTTCATCACACCCCGGAACTCGTTCACCAGACTTTCCAATGCACCACCAGACAAGCCTGGCGCACTTTCGTTGACATGCAGGCTGGCATCCTCAAGGGCTGATTGGGTCATGTATTCTTCCATGGCCTCGTCGTCCTTGATGTACTGCTCCTGCTTGCCTTTCTTCACTTTGTACAGTGGAGGCTGAGCAATGTAGATGTAACCACGCTCAATCAGCTCTGGCATTTGACGGAAGAAGAAGGTCAACAGCAGAGTACGAATGTGCGAACCGTCAACGTCAGCATCGGTCATGATGATGATGTTGTGGTAACGCAGCTTGTCGATGTTGTACTCCTCACGCCCAATACCACACCCCAGTGCAGTGATCAGGGTGCCGACTTCCTGGGAGGAGAGCATCTTGTCAAAGCGAGCCTTCTCAACGTTAAGGATCTTGCCCTTAAGCGGCAGAATGGCTTGTGTCTTGCGGTTACGACCCTGTTTAGCAGAACCGCCCGCGGAGTCACCCTCCACGATGTAGAGTTCAGAAAGAGCTGGGTCTTTCTCTTGGCAGTCAGCCAGTTTGCCTGGCAGGCCAGCGATATCCAGAGCGCCTTTGCGGCGAGTCATTTCACGGGCTTTACGAGCCGCTTCACGGGCACGTGCAGCATCGATCATCTTCCCGACAACAGCTTTGGCTTCGTTAGGGTTTTCCAGCAGGAAGTCAGCAAAATATTTGCCCATTTCCTGTTCTACCGCTGTCTTAACCTCGGAAGAGACCAGCTTATCTTTGGTTTGTGAACTGAATTTCGGGTCCGGTACTTTCACCGAAATAATTGCGGTCAGGCCTTCACGGGCATCATCGCCAGTGGTGGAAATCTTGTGCTTCTTAGCCAGACCTTCCTGCTCGATATAGTTGTTCAGATGGCGGGTGAGGGCAGAGCGGAAGCCCGCCAGGTGAGTACCACCATCACGCTGCGGAATGTTGTTGGTGAAGCAGAGCAGGTTCTCATTGAAGCTGTCATTCCACTGCAGTGCAACTTCAACGCCCAGGCCGTCATCGCGCTGTACATTGAAGTGGAAGACTTGGTTTACGGCTGTTTTGTTCTGGTTGAGGAACTCAACAAACGCACGCAAACCACCCTCGTACTTGAACATCTCCTCTTTGCCCGTGCGCTCATCGCGCAGCAGGATGCCGACACCCGAGTTGAGGAACGACAATTCACGCAGGCGTTTAGCCAGGATGTCCCAGCTGAACTGAATGTTGGCAAACGTCTCTTCAGAGGGTTTGAAGTGGATCTGTGTACCCGTTGTCTCACTATCGCCAACCGGAGCGATAGGGGCTTGGGGTACGCCATGGTGGTAGGTCTGTTCCCAGATTTTGCCCGCACGGCGAATGGTCATCACCAGCTCTTTCGACAGGGCGTTTACTACGGAAACACCTACGCCGTGGAGGCCACCGGAAACCTTATAACTGTTGTCATCGAACTTACCGCCTGCGTGCAGCACGGTCATGATGACTTCAGCAGCAGAAACCCCTTCATCCTTGTGGATATCGACCGGAATACCACGGCCATTATCGCGAACAGTGATGGATTCGTCCGGGTGGATAGTGATAACGATTTCACTGCAATGGCCTGCCAGAGCTTCGTCAATCGAGTTATCGACCACCTCGAACACCATGTGGTGCAGACCACTGCCATCGTCAGTATCACCGATGTACATACCAGGTCGTTTGCGTACGGCGTCCAGGCCCTTGAGGACCTTAATATTATTGGAGTCGTACGTTTGGTTGTCGCTCATGCCTTCACTCCCGGTGGTCGTGGGTCTGGGTGATACCACCATGTTCCACGTGGAACATGGCAACTGGCGTATCCGTGCGCCAGCCTTCCCTCAACAATTCATGATCTACACAGGTAATAAATACCTGGCAGTGCAAGTCTTCTAACAATCGACACAATGCACGTCGGTGGTGTTCATCCAGCTCAGACGGTAAGTCGTCGACCAGATAAATACATTGGCCGTGCTTGGCCTGATTCAACAAATGCCCTTGCGCAATACGCAAGGCACACACTACTAATTTCTGCTGTCCTCGAGAGAGGATTTCGGCAGCGTTATGTTGGCCTAATCTCAAACGAAGATCTGCACGCTGTGGGCCTGCTTGTGTATGACCAATCTGTTGATCACGGAGGAGCGTAGAGGAGAGCACGTCACTCAGTGCTCGATCCTTATCCCAACCTCTGTAATAACTGAGGGTCAGACCATCAAGCTCGACCAACTCGCTTAATGTCTTTTCAAAGACAGGTTTGAGAGCCTGAATATAAGCGCGCCGATAGCCATCAATTTCATCGCTGGCCAGACACAATTCACGGTCCCAAGCTGCCTGTGAAGCAGCGTCAAGTGTACCATGCCGGAGCCATGAGTTCCGCTGACGTAGGGCCTTCTGCAAACGCTGCCACGCAGAAAGAAATCTGTGTTCCACGTGGAACACACCCCAATCCAGAAACTGCCTACGTATTTTCGGCGCGCCTTCTAAAAGCCGAAAACTATCGGGATTTATCAGCTGTAAAGGCAAAGCTTCGGCCAGTTGAGATGCACTACGAGCATTCTGACCATCGATACGAATCTGAAACTCACCTTGCCGATCCCGCGAGATGCCAAGATTAGTTTGCCGACCATCCGCCATGAGCACTTGGCCAAATACCGTGCAAGCCGGTTGGTCATGTTGAATCACAGGCATAAGGCGGGTGCTGCGGAATGAACGAGCAAGCCCCAGCAAATGTATCGCTTCGAGAACACTGGTCTTCCCGCTGCCGTTATCACCGGAAAGGATGTTAATGCGCTGAGAAGGTGTGAGCGTTACAGGCTGCAAATTGCGCAAAGCGGTAACTGTGAAACGTGTAAGTGCCATTAACAACCAGACATGGGTAAATGATAGTGAGCGTAAGCCAACGAGCGACAAATAAAAAGGCGAGCCGAGCAGGGACTATACATCACCTGTTTGGCTCGCCTTAGATGTTGTGCTGATTACGGAGTATCCATCAGTACAACCTTTCTACCTTGATGCAAATTACAAACGCATTGGCATCACAACATAAGAGGAATCGTCATTACCTGCTTCCTGCAGCAGGGCACTGCTGTTGGCATCAGACAGAATGAGACGAACCTGCTCAGTGGTCATAACGCTCAACACATCTAACAGATAGCTGACGTTGAAGCCGATCTCCAGCGCGCTACCGTTGTAATCAACGGCGATTTCTTCCTCAGCTTCTTCCTGCTCAGGGTTGTTAGCCTGGATCTTAAGCAGACCCGACTCCAATTGCAGGCGGATACCACGATACTTTTCGTTAGAAAGAATAGCGGTACGGCTGAAGGCCTCACGCAGCCCCTGACGATCAGCAACCACGAGTTTGTCGCCGCCACGAGGCAATACACGCTCGTAATCAGGGAATTTTCCATCGACCAACTTAGAGGTGAACGTGAATTCACCAGTGGTGGCACGAATGTGATGTTGCCCAAGCACGATGCTAACCATGCCGTCTTGTTCAGTCAGCAAGCGAGCGAGTTCGAGGATACCTTTACGTGGAACAATGACCTGATGGCGTTCGACCTGCTGGATATCAGCATCCATCGAGCACATTGCCAAACGGTGACCATCAGTAGATACAGCGCGAAGCACACCGGTCTGAACTTCCAGCAACATACCATTAAGGTAATAACGGACGTCTTGCTGAGCCATGGCAAAGCTTGTGCGCTCAATCAGTCGACGCAACTTGCTTTGCACCAGGTTGAAAGTCAGTGAGCCCGGCCCTTCTTCAACGGTCGGGAAGTCATTGGCTGGCAGAGTGGACAGGGTAAAACGGCTACGACCTGCTTTAACCAGCAGCTTCTGGTCTTCAATACGGATGTCAATCAGCACATCGGTCGGCAGGCTTTTGCAGATATCCATCAGCTTGCGAGCCGGTACAGTGATCTCGCCAGATTCAGCCGGCTCTTCGAGAGTCACGCGGCCAACCAGCTCGACTTCCAGATCGGTACCTGTCAACGACAACTGTTGGCCTTCGACGACCAACAGTACGTTAGACAGTACCGGCAAGGTCTGGCGGCGTTCCACGACGCCTGCGACCAGTTGCAGAGGTTTCAACAAGGCTTCGCGTTGAATTGTGAAATGCATGGTCTAGTCCCTTGCCTAGTGGAATTGCGTAATTAGGTTGTCAGTGTACGCAGTAGGTTCTTGTAATCTTCGCGGATATCCGCGTCAGATTCTTTAAGTTCAGCAATCTTACGGCATGCATGCAAGACCGTGGTGTGGTCGCGACCACCAAAGGCATCGCCAATTTCGGGCAAACTGTGGTTGGTCAGCTCTTTAGACAAAGCCATCGCAACTTGGCGTGGCCGAGCTACAGAGCGGGAACGACGCTTGGACAACAGATCAGAAATCTTGATCTTGTAATACTCAGCCACAGTGCGCTGAATATTGTCGATACTGACTAACTTGTCCTGCAAAGCCAGCAAGTCTTTGAGCGACTCACGAATAAGCTCGATGGTAATGTCACGGCCCATGAAGTGCGAGTGCGCGATGACACGTTTGAGCGCGCCTTCCAACTCACGAACGTTGGAACGAATACGCTGGGCAATGAAGAAGGCTGCATCATGAGGCAGCTCTACTTTCGCCTGATCCGCTTTCTTCATCAAAATGGCGACACGGGTTTCCAGCTCTGGCGGCTCTACGGCGACCGTGAGGCCCCAACCAAAACGGGATTTCAGGCGTTCTTCCAACCCCTCAATTTCTTTCGGGTAGCGGTCACTGGTGAGAATTACCTGTTGGCCGCCTTCAAGCAGTGCGTTGAAGGTGTGGAAAAACTCCTCCTGAGAACGCTCTTTTTTGGCGAAAAATTGAATATCGTCAATCAGCAACGCATCTACCGAACGGTAGAACCGCTTGAACTCGTTGATAGCATTAAGTTGCAGCGCTTTAACCATGTCCGCGACAAAACGCTCGGAATGCAGGTACACCACCTTTGCATTCGGGTTCTTCTGCAGCAGGTGGTTACCCACAGCATGCATCAAGTGCGTTTTACCCAAGCCTACGCCACCGTACAGAAACAGTGGGTTATAACCATGTTTCGGGTTATCAGCGACTTGCCAGGCAGCAGCACGCGCCAATTGGTTGGACTTACCTTCAACAAAGTTATCAAAGGTAAACGTACGGTTGAGATAACTGGTGTGCTTAAGCCCACCTTCTACCTGGACTGTACGTTCAGTGCGCGCCGGTTGCGGAGCAGCTGTTGAACCTGCCATAGAGTCGAAGCTGGCTCGTGATGGCTCTGGGGAGGAAATATCCACAGGCACATCATCGACAACCGGCGGCACAGGAGCAGGGGGGACAGGAGCAGCTACTACTGGGGGAGGAGTAGGCGTGATAGCAGGACGCGGCGCACTGCTACGTTTGCTTCCTATTAATAAGGAGAGCGAAGGCACCATCCCACCACTGCGTTCTGTGAGTAACTCAAGCAAACGCCCAAGGTACTTCTCGTTAACCCAGTCAAGCACGAAGCGGTTAGGTGCGTACACGCGAAGCTCACCGCCTTCTGCGTCTACCTGCAGCGGGCGAATCCAAGTGTTGAATTGTTGAGCCGGCAGCTCATCACGCAAAAGCTCGACGCACTGCTGCCAAAGTTCCAC